>NZ_JASJOF010000005.1 GCF_030163795.1 Roseicyclus marinus
GCCCCCGCAGCCGCCGCCCCCCGCGCGCCCAGCCCGGCCGAGGATGCCGCGCGCGAGGAACGGGTCAAGATGACCCGCCTGCGCCAGACCATCGCCAAGCGCCTCAAGGACGCGCAGAATACGGCGGCGATGCTCACCACCTACAACGAGGTGGACATGACCGGCGTCAGCGAGCTGCGCAACGAATACAAGGACCTTTTCGAGAAGAAGCACGGTGTGCGCTTGGGCTTCATGTCTTTCTTCACCAAGGCCTGCTGCCACGCGCTGCGCGAAGTGCCCGAGGTGAATGCCGAGATTGACGGCACCGACATCGTCTACAAGAACTTCGTCCACATGGGGATCGCGGCGGGCACGCCGCAGGGCCTCGTCGTGCCCGTGATCCGCGATGCCGACCAGAAAAGCTTTGCCGAACTGGAAAAGGAAATCGCCGAGAAAGGCCGCCGCGCGCGGGACGGCAAGCTCTCGATGGCCGAGATGCAGGGCGGTACTTTCACGATCTCCAATGGCGGGGTCTACGGCTCGCTCATGTCCTCCCCCATCCTGAACCCGCCGCAATCGGGTATCCTCGGCATGCACAAGATCCAGGACCGGCCCATGGTCGTCGGCGGCCAGATCGTGATCCGCCCGATGATGTATCTGGCGCTCAGCTACGATCACCGCATCGTCGACGGCAAGGGCGCGGTGACCTTCCTCGTCCGCGTCAAGGAAGCGCTGGAAGATCCGCGGCGGCTCTTGATGGATCTGTGATCGTGGCGTGGCGGGCTCAAGCCCGCCACCCCCCACCCGGAGGCACACCATGACCACCGAACTCTACGTCCTGACGCTCGCCGCGCTCCTGCAGATGGTGCAGATCGTCCTCTATGCCATCGCGGGTAACCTGCAACTCGGCTCCAAGGCCGCGATGGGTCCGCGTGACGAGAAGAAGGAACTCACCGGCACAGCCGGCCGCCTCCAGCGCGCGATGAACAACCACTTCGAGGGGCTGATCCTGTTTGGTATCGCGGTCGTGGTCGTCACGCTTTCGGGCCGCTCCTCGCCGCTCACCGAAATCTGCGCCCACGCCTATCTCGTCGCGCGCATCCTCTACATTCCCGCCTATGCGCAGGGCCTAGTCCCGTGGCGCAGCCTGATCTGGGCCGTGGGCTGGATCGCCACCCTCGTCATGCTGCTCGCAGCCCTCTTCGGGGCGGCTGGATGACGCCTTTTTCCCGGTGTCCGGTGTAACTACGGACGCACTACAGATACACTACGGCTTCACGACAGGATCACGACAGGATCACGACAGCCGTTTCCCGACAGGAGGACCCCATGTCCAGCTATGACGTCATCATCATCGGCTCCGGCCCCGGCGGCTACGTCTGCGCCATCCGCTGCGCGCAACTCGGCCTGAAAACCGCCGTCGTCGAAGGCCGCGAGACGCTCGGCGGCACCTGCCTCAACATCGGCTGCATCCCCTCCAAGGCGCTTCTGCATGCCTCCCACCAACTCCATGAAGCGGAACACAATTTCGCGAAAATGGGGCTCAAGGGCAAGGCGCCCACGGTCGACTGGAAACAGATGCTCGCCTACAAGGACGACGTGATCGGTCAGAACACCAAGGGCATCGAATTCCTGTTCAAGAAGAACAAGATAGACTGGCTCAAGGGCTGGGGCTCCATCCCCGAACCGGGCAAAGTCAAGGTGGGTGATGATGTCCATGAGGCGAAAAACATAATCATCGCAACGGGTTCCACGCCCTCGACCCTTCCGGGCATCGAGGTGGACGAGAAAATCGTCGTCACCTCCGAAGGCGCACTCTCCCTGCCCAAGATCCCCAAGACCATGGTGGTGATCGGCGCGGGCGTCATCGGGCTGGAGCTCGGCTCCGTCTATGCCCGCCTCGGCACCGAGGTTCAGGTGATCGAATTCCTCGACCACATCACCCCCGGCATGGATGCCGAAGTGTCCAAAACCTTCCAGAGATTGCTTGCAAAACAAGGGCTTGGCTTTACCCTCGGCGCCGCCGTCCAGACGGTGGAAACCGCCAAAGGCAAGGCGAAAGTCACCTACAAACTGCGCAAGGACGACAGCACCCATACGGTCGAGGCCGACACCGTGCTGGTCGCCACCGGCCGCAAACCCTACGTCGACGGGCTGGGGCTCGAGGCGCTTGGCGTCAAGATGACCGACCGCGGCCAGATCGCCACGGACGGCCATTATGCCACCAATATCAAGGGCATCTACGCCATCGGCGACGCCATCACCGGCCCGATGCTCGCCCACAAGGCCGAGGATGAGGGCATGGCCGCCGCCGAAGTCGTCGCAGGCAAGCATGGCCATGTGAACTACGGCGTGATCCCCGGCGTGATCTACACCCACCCCGAGGTCGCCAGCGTCGGAGAAACTGAAGAAAGCCTTAAGAAATCGGGCCGTTCCTTTAAGGTCGGTAAATTTTCCTTCATGGGCAACGGTCGGGCCAAGGCCAATTTCGCGGGCGACGGCTTCGTCAAGATCCTCGCCGACAAGGACACCGACCGCATCCTCGGTGCGCATATCATCGGGCCGATGGCAGGCGATCTGATCCACGAGATCTGCGTGGCGATGGAGTTCGGCGCAAGCGCGCAGGATCTCGCCATGACCTGCCACGCGCATCCCACCTATTCCGAAGCGGTGCGCGAGGCGGCACTGGCCTGCGGCGATGGGCCGATCCATTCTTGAACGGGGCTAACCCCCGTCTCTGTTTCAAAAATATCCCGGGGGTCCGGGGGCGTCGTCCATTGTTCTCGAACCAATAGCCCACAATGAACGACCCCCGGTCCTACCCTGCCAAAAGCCGCAACCCTTGCGTCACATCGGCCCGCACGGCCAGCCGCAGCCCCGGCTCGTCCCCCGCCTTAAGTGCTGCCACGATCAACCGGTGATGCTGCGGCAGTTCCGTCCGGTTCAGTCGCCCGTAAAGCGCCCGCATGGTGGGCCCAAGTTGCAGCCAGACCGTTTCGGTCAGCGCCAGCATCGCGGGGGCCTGTGCACGCAGGTAGAGGGTGCGGTGAAATTCAAGGTTACGCTTGATATAGGCCACGGCGTCGCGCCGCGCGATCGCCTGTCCGATGGTGGCGTTGATCGCCTCCATACGTTCGATCAGCGCGGGATGGGCACGGGGCAACGCCCGGGCCGCCAGTTCAGGCTCAAGAAGTGCGCGGATGGCGGCCAGTTCCTCGATCCGTTCATTGGAAAGTTCCGGGGTCGAGGCGCGGCCCGAAGCGGACAGGAACAGCGCGCCCTCGCTCACCAGCCGCCGCACGGCTTCGCGCGCGGGTGTCATCGAGACCCCGAATTCAGCGCCCAAGCCGCGCAATGTCATCGCCTCGCCCGGTCCGACTTCGCCATGCATGATCCGGGTCCGGAGCGCGCGATAGACGCGGTCATGCGCGACGGCGGCTCCGGTCTCGGTCGGGCGCGGGTTCATCAGCATGGATCGGCCTCCGCCAGATCGAATCGGAGCGCCTGCAACTCTGCGCCGTGGCGGCGCAGCCAGTCACGATGTTCGCGGAAATCGGGACGCAGGCGCGCGCAGACCCGCCAGAAGGCGTCGGAATGGTTCATCTCGACCAGATGCGCGACCTCGTGGGCGGCGACGTAATCGAGGACGGCGGGCGGGGCCATGATCAGCCGCCACGAGAACATCAGATCGCCCCTAGAGGAACAGCTGCCCCAGCGGCTTTTGGGATCGCGGAGGGTGATCTGGCCATGGCCGCGGCCAAGGGCTGCGGCATGGGCGGCCACCGACCGCGTCAGGCGTTCGCGCGCAAGCGCGGTCAAAAGCGCCTTGATCCGCGGCCCTTCGCGCGGCCCCGGCGGTACGGATATGACCCCGTCGGCAAAGCGCGCGGCGCGGCCTGCGCCAGCCACGACAGGGCGCGGCACACCGCAGACGGGCACCTCGGCCCCGATGCGGACCTGCGCCGGCACGGGAGCCGTGGCGAGGTGGTGGCGCACCCAATCCTCGCGCGCACGCAAGAATTGCAGCGCTTCCGCCTCGGATGCCCAGAGCGGCAGGGACAGGCTGACCCGGCCATCGGCACGCGACACGCGCAGGCTGTAGCGCGTCGCCCGGGCCGAGCGGCGCAGCGCCACCTCGACCGGCGGATCGCCGGGAAGGACATGGGTGAGACTGCGTGATTTCGACACCGGATCGCCCGTCATGTTCGTCCCGCGACATGGCCCGCGCGGACGGGGTTTGACACCATCCCTGCACTATGGCAGACGACCGCATCCAGCGATACCGCAGAGTTATTTTGAGGGGATGCAATGCCCAAAGAGGAATGGGGCGTCAAGCGCGTCTGTCCCACCACCGGCAAGCGGTTCTATGACCTTGGCCGCACGCCGATCATCAGCCCCTACACCGGGGAGGTCGTGACGCTCGACACCGGCAAGGGTGGGCGCAGCCTCGTGGCCGACAAGGCCGAAAAGAAGGTCGCCAAGGATCTCGTCACGGATGACGAGGATCTGGTTCTCGACGACGACATCGAAATCGATGACGACGATGCAGATGTCGACATCGACGATGATGACGTTCTGGACGATGACGATGACGGCGATACCGTCGCGTTGGACGACCTGGCCGACGTGCCCGGAAACGACGACGACTGACCGCGGCAAAGCCGGGTTACGGGGGAGGGAAACCATGCGTTTTCCGCTTGCACGCCCCCCCGCCCTCGCTTAAACCGCCGACCACTCGACGGGGCGTCCGCGCCCCCTCGACCCAAGAACGGGGCCTTAGCTCAGCTGGGAGAGCGCTTGCATGGCATGCAAGAGGTCAGGGGTTCGATCCCCCTAGGCTCCACCAAATCCCCCTGTAAAATCTAAGTGGCGTGAGCTGCTCTTGGGGCTGGCATCTGCGCCGTCAGGCTGCGCGGGGACCGAGCAGGATGACGAGGCAGCCCGCAAGGCACAGCGCGCCGCCCAGCGCGTCCCAGCGGTCGGGGCGCAGCCCTTCGACCAGCCAGAGCCAGCCCAAAGCGGCAAGGATATAGACGCCGCCATATGCGGCAAAGGCGCGGCCCGCCGCCTCGCTCTGCGCGAAGGTCAGCGCCACCGCGAAGGCGATCAGCGCGGCGAGGCCCGGCACGAGCCACCAAGCCGAATATCCAAGCCGGAGCCACGCCCAGAACGCGAAACAGCCTGCGATCTCGGCAAGGGCGGCGATGACGAAGGCGATGGCGGTCTGCATGTCCTGTCCCAAGGCCCCCTGCCCCTGGTCCGATCCCGTCACTGTCCCGGTCCGCCATGGGGCATGTCGTGGGTCCGGACGCGGGATCGGGCCAGCGTGACGCGGCGCGCCGCGCCGTGCAAGGCGGAGAATGGCGAAAGCCCCGGCGTGGGCCGGGGCTTTCTGTGGTTCGGGTCTCGGGCGAAGTGTCAGCCGATGATCGCGTTCAGCGTGGCCGAGGGGCGCATGATCGCCGCGGTCTTGACCGGATCGGGGTGGTAATAGCCGCCCTGATCCACAGCTTTGCCGCGCGCGGCGTGCAGTTCGGCGAGGATCGCCGCCTCGCCATCGGCCAAGGCCTTGGCCACCGGGGCGAAATGGGCGGCGAGGTCCGCATCCTCGGTCTGGGTGGCCAGCGCCTCGGCCCAGTAGCGGGCGAACCAGTAGTGGCTGTCGCGGTTGTCGGGTTCGCCCGCCTTGCGGCCCGGGCTGCGGTCATGGTCGAGGATGCCTTGCGTGGCGGCATCGACCGCGTCACCCAGCACCTTGGCCTTGGCGTTGCCCTTGGTCTGCGCGAGAAAACGGAAGCTTTCGCCCAGCGCGCAGAATTCGCCCAAGCTGTCCCACCGCAGGTGGTTTTCGCCCTGCAGTTGCTGGACGTGCTTGGGGGCCGAGCCGCCCGCGCCGGTTTCGAACAGGCCACCGCCCTGCATCAGCTTGACGATCGAGAGCATCTTGGCCGAGGTCGCAAGCTCGAGGATCGGGAAGAGGTCGGTCAGGTAGTCGCGCAGCACGTTGCCGGTGATGGCGATGCAATTCTCGCCCTTGGTGATGGTTTCGAGGCTGGCGCGGGTGGCTTCGCGCGGCGCCATGATCTCGAACCGGTCGGCGACGCCCTTGGCTTCGAGGATCGGCTTGACCATGGCGATGAGCTGCGCGTCATGGGCGCGGGTCTCGTCGAGCCAGAAGATCGAGCGATAGCCGGTCAGGGCCTGCCGTTCGATGGCGAGGTTGACCCAATCCTCGATGGGCGCCTTGCGCGCGCTGGCCGAGCGCCAGATGTCGCCCTTGGCCACCTTGTGCTCGTGCAGGATCGTGCCGTCCTCCAGCACCATGCGGACCACGCCGTCGGCGGGGATTTCGAAGGTGGTGGGGTGGGAGCCGTATTCCTCGGCCTTCTGCGCCATCAGCCCGAGGTTCTGGACCGTGCCGGCCGTCGCCGGGTTCAGCTTGCCGTTCTGTTTGAAGAATTCGACCGTCTCGTCGTAGACCGGCGCATAGCAGGTGTCGGGGATGACGCAGACGGCATCGTGTTCCTTGCCATCGGGGCCCCAGCCCTTGCCGCCCGCCCGGATCAGCGCGGGCATGGAGGCGTCGACGATCACGTCCGAGGGGACGTGCAGGTTGGTGATGCCGCGGTCGCTGTCGACCATGTAGAGCGGCGGGCGGTCGGCCATGCAGGCCTCGATCGCGGCCATGATGTCGGCCTCGCCCTTCACGCGGTCCAGGAGATCGCCGAGGCCCGAGTTCGGGTTGACGCCCAAGGCCGCCATGCGGTCGCCGAACGCGTCGAAGACGGGGGCGAGGAAGACGCGCACGGCATGGCCGAAGATGATCGGGTCGGAGACCTTCATCATCGTCGCCTTGAGGTGCAGGGAGAACAGCGTCCCCTCGGCCTTGGTGCGGGCGATTTCCTGCGCGAAGAAGTCGGAGAGCGCGGCGGCGCTCATGTAGGTCGCATCGACCACGGTGCCTGCCGGAAAGCTGACGCCGTCCTTGAGCACATGTTCGCTGCCGTCGGCGGCGGTCAGGACGATCCGCGCCTTGGCGGCGGCGGCGAGCGTGGCGGAGGTTTCATTGGCGCGGAAATCGCCGCCCGCCATGGAGGCGACGCGGGTCTTGCTGTCGCGGGCCCAGTCGCCCATGCGGTGCGGGTTGGCTTGTGCGTATTTCTTGACCGCCGTTGCGGCGCGGCGGTCGGAATTGCCCTCGCGCAGGACGGGGTTCACGGCCGAACCCTTGATCGCGTCATAGCGGGCGCGGGCGGTTTTCTCGGCATCGGTCGCGGGGGTTTCGGGGTAATCGGGGATGGCGTAGCCCTGCCCCTGCAATTCGCGGATCGCGGCGACCAGCTGCGGCACGGAGGCCGAGATGTTGGGCAGCTTGATGACATTGGCCTCGGGCGTCTTGACCAGATCGCCGAGGATGGCGAGGTCGTCGCTGATGCGCTGCTCGGGCGTCAGGTTCTCGGGGAAGGCGGCGAGGATGCGGCCGGCAAGCGAGATGTCGCGGGTGCCGACGCTGACGCCTGCGGCGGAGGCGAAGCTTTGGATGATCGGCAGGAGCGAGGCCGAGGCGAGCTCGGGCGCTTCGTCGACCTTGGTGTAGATGATGTCGGGCGTGTTCTGGTCGGTCATGGGTGTCCCTCGGGAGGCTCAGGAATTTTGGTATGCAATAGTACACCGAAATCGCCGCGTCCAGCGTGGACAGGGTCCGAGGGGGCGAGACCAGATGCCGCGCCACCGGGCAACGCGCGCCGCGGCGGATTTGGCGCGCCTTAGGCGAAGACGTCCTGCGGATAGCCCACGCCGGTGAGATAGAGCCCCTCGGGCGGGGCGACGGGGCCGCAAGCCGCGCGGTCGGCGGCGGCAAGGGCGGTGGCGACATCCGATGGCGTCCAAGATCCCGCACCGACCCGTTCCAGCGTGCCGACGATGGAGCGGACCTGGTTGTGGAGAAAGGAGCGCGCGCGCAGGTGGAAGCGGATTTCCTGTGCATCGGGGCGGGCGACCTGTTCGACCGTCACCTCGTCCAGCGTCTTGACCGGGCTTTGCGCCTGACACTGGACGGCGCGGAAGGTGGTGAAATCATGCAGCCCCACGAGATGGCGGGCCGCCACCTGCATCGCGGCCACGTCGAGCGGATGCTTGACCAGCCACGCCTGCCCCCGGTCATGCACCAAGGGCGCGCGGCGGCAGATCACGCGATAGGTGTAGCGCCGTTCAATGGCCGAAAAGCGCGCGTGCCAGTCGCCGGGCACGGCGGCGCAGGCCAGAACCGCGACGGGGGCGGGTTTCAGGTGCCAGTTCAGCGCCTCGGACAGGCGGAACGGATCCCAGTCGCGGGACATGTCGCATTGCGCCACCTGCCCCGTGGCATGGACCCCGGCATCGGTCCGGCCCGCCGCCGCGATGGAGGGCACGTCCGGTTCGAGCGCGGCAAGCGCCGCCTCGACCGCGCCCTGTACGCTGGGCTGGCCTGTCTGTCGCTGCCACCCGGCAAAGGGCGCGCCATCATATTCGAGTTTCAGAGCATAGCGGGGCATGGCCGGCACATAGGCGCAAAGCGCGCTCCGCGCCAAGGGGGAAGCGCAGGGACAATCGCCCCCTCGCATTGACCCGCCCCGATGCTTACTGTCAGGGAGCACGTGCAGGAAAAGTACAGGACAGGGACCGCAGCCTTGGTCATCGGAACCATCGCCGACGCCGTGGGACGGCAGATCGAGGGCGCGGCACGCGGGGTGTCGGGCCTGTTGTTCGAGCCGGTGATCCGGCTGGGCGTCACCGGCCTGAGCCGGGCCGGCAAGACGGTTTTCATCACCTCGCTGGTGGCCAACCTGTTGGACCGGGGGCGGATGCCCGGGCTGGAAGCCGCGCGGTCGGGACGGATCGAGGCGGCCTATCTGCAACCTCAACCTGACGACACCGTGCCGAGGTTCGACTTCGAAAGCCATCTGGCAGCCCTGACCGGCCCCGCGCCGCATTGGCCCGACAGCACACGGTCGGTGTCGGAATTGCGGCTGTCGCTGAAGGTGCGGCCCAAGGGGATGCTGGGCGGGTTGTCGGGCCTGAGGACCGTGCATCTGGATATCGTCGATTATCCGGGCGAATGGCTGTTGGACCTCGGGCTTCTGGAACAGGATTTCTCGGGCTGGTCGGCCGAGGCGCTGGCGCGGGCGGAAAAGCGACCCGAGGCGGAGGCGTTTCGCGCGCGGCTGGAGACCATTGACCCTGACGCACCCCTGTCCGAACCGGCGGCGGCGGCATTGGCGCGTGACTGGACCGCCTATCTTCTGGCGGCGCGGGACGCGGGCTATGCCGATTGCACGCCGGGTCGGTTCCTGTTGCCCGGCGATCTGGAGGGATCGCCCGTTTTGACCTTCGCGCCGCTGCCGCCGTCGCGGGCCCCGCGCGGATCACTGGCGCGGGAATGCGCGCGCCGGTTCGAGGCCTACAAGGCGCAGGTCGTGAAGCCGTTTTTCCGCGCGCATTTCGCCCGGATCGACCGTCAGGTGGTGCTCGTGGACGTGCTGGGCGCGATCCATGCCGGGCCCGCCGCGCTGGAGGATCTGCGGCAGGCGATGGCGGGCATCCTTGGGGCGTTTCGGCCGGGACGGTCGGCGTTTCTGTCGGCACTTTTGGGGACGCGGCGGGTGGACCGGATCCTGTTCGCCGCGACCAAGGCCGATCATCTGCATCACGAACAGCACGACAGGTTGGCCGCGATCATGGCCGCGCTGGTCGCGGACGCACGTCGCCGCGCGGATTTCGCGGGCGCCCAGACGCAGGCCATGGCGATTGCCGCGCTGCGTGCCACCGTGGAGGAGCGGCGGAGCATCGACGGCACCGAGATGGGCCTTGTGCGCGGCATCCTGATGGACAGCGGACGGCAGGCGGCGCTTCATCCGGGCGATCTGCCCAAGGATCCCGCCGTCCTGTTGCACCCGGCGCGCGAAGGTGCGGACCAGTGGCTGGGCGGCGATTACGGCGTGATGCGGTTCGCTCCCGCGCCCCTGACGCTGCGCCCCGGCGAGGGGCCGCCGCATATCCGCCTTGACCGGGCGGCGCAGTTTTTGTTGGGGGATCGGCTGGGATGAGCGGATGCTATGACAGCGAAGCTTGGGGGGCGCTGCCCCCCGGCGCCTGCGGCGCCTCCCCCCGGAGTATTTCGGAAGCAAAGAGGGCAAGAGGATGATCGACCGCAAGGGCCCCGTGCTGATCGAACTGGAGGAGGTGCAGGCGGGCGGGCCGCAGGATGCGCCCCCGGTGCCCGACGCGGCAGAGCTGCCGCAGGGACAGGCGATGCAGATGGTCGCGACGCTGGGCGCGCGGCGGCCGAACCGGCTGATGCGGCTGTTCTGGAGTGCGGTCCTCGGGCTGGCGGGGCTGGTTTTGTCGCTCTCGGCTTGGGATTTCGTCACCGGGCTTCTGGCGACGCGGCCTGTGCTGGGCTGGGTCGCGGCGGGCCTTGTCGGGCTTGTCCTGATATGCCTCCTCGGGATCGCGCTGCGAGAGGCCGCGGCCTTTGCCCGGCTCGGGCGGCTCGACGGGCTGCGGCGGGAGGCGGAGGCGGCGCTGTCTTCGGGCGATCTGGCGGCAGCACGACGGGTGGTGGGGCGGCTTGAGGCGCTTTACCGCGGACGGGCGCGGCTGGAGCTGGGCCGGGCAGAGCTTGCGCGGCAGGACGGAGAGGTGTTCGAGGCGGAGACGCTGCTCGCGCTGGCCGAGGCGCATTTGTTGGCGCCGCTCGACGCCATGGCGCGGGCCGAGGTGGAGGCGGCGGCGCGGCAGGTCGCGACGGTGACGGCGCTGGTGCCCATCGCCTTGGCCGATGTGGTGGCGGCGCTCACCGCGAATATCCGGATGATCCGGCGCATCGCCGAGATCTACGGCGGGCGGTCCGGGACGCTGGGCTCGGTCCGATTGCTCCGGGCGGTCCTGACGCATCTGGTGGCGACGGGAGCGGTCGCGATCGGCGATGACCTGATCGGGTCAGTGGCGGGCGGCTCGATCCTGTCCAAGGTCAGCCGCCGCTTTGGCGAGGGGGTGGTGAACGGGGCCCTGACGGCGCGCGTGGGTGTGGCCGCGATGGAGGTCTGCCGCCCGCTGCCCTTTGGCGAGGGGCGGCGGCCGGGCGTGGGATCCCTGGTCAAGCGGGCTTTGACCGGGCTTTTCGGGCAGGCAGGGGCATGAGCGATCCGTTTCGGCATCATCCGGGGCTGAAGGGGCGGATCAAACCCTTCGCGGAGTCCTATTTCCGGACCATCACCACCGAACAGGTGCGCGCGACGCTGGCCGAGAGGGGCCTGCCCGACAGTTTTCCCTTTCACCCCGATGCGGTGCGGGAAGGGTTGCGGCGGGAGGCCTTGGCCGGCCATGCGGGCGATCTGTGGGTTTTTGCCTATGGCTCGCTGATCTGGGACCCGGCGCTGGATTTCGCGGAGGTACGCCGCGCCCATGCGCCGGGACATGCGCGGCGGTTCATCTTGGTCGACCGGCATGGCGGGCGCGGCACGGCGGAGGCGCCGGGGCTGATGGCGGCGCTGGACCACGGGGCGGGCTGCGAGGGGGTCGCGTTTCGCATCGCAGCCGACAAGGTGGACCGGGAGACCGAGATCCTGTTCCGGCGCGAGATGATCGGGCCGGGCTATCACGCGCGCTTCATCCCCGTGGAGATCGCGGGGCGGGCGGCGCGCGCGCTGAGTTTCCTGGCCGATCACGACGACCCGTCCATGGAAGGCGATATCGCGCGGGCGGTGCAGGTGCGTTACGCCGCGACGGGGGTGGGGTTTCTCGGCACGAGTTACGATTACCTTGCCAGCACCGTCGCGCATCTGGCCGAAGTGGGGATCGAGGACGAGGACGCCAGCGCGCTTTTGGAGGACGTGCGGACCTATCGCGACGGGCGGGCCGGGGCGTGACAATCGCGCGGGCGCGCGGCAGGAAGGGCGCATGAGCCAGAGCCAGACCGACCGACCGCTTTTGGGCATCGTCTTGATGCTGGGCTTTTGCGTGCTGATCCCGTTTTCGGATGCCTTGGCCAAGCTGTTGGGCGGGATATTCCCGCTGGTGCAGCTGATCGTGATCCGGTTCGCGGCGCAGGCGGGATTGCTGCTGCCCGTGGCGCTGGCGCGGGGGGCGGTGATCTTTCCCTCGGTCCGGGTGGTGCGGCTGGCGGCCTTGCGGGCGCTGTTGCAGATCGGGGGGATCGGGATGATGTTCTCGGCCCTGCGGTTCCTGCCCTTGGCGGATGCGGTGGCCATTGCCTTTGTGATGCCCTTCATCATGCTGGTCCTTGGGCATTACGTCTTGAAGGAAGAGGTGGGGCCACGGCGGATGGCGGCCTGCGCGGTGGGCTTTGTCGGCACGCTGATGGTGGTGCAGCCCAGTTTCGCCGCCGTGGGCTGGCCCGCGCTGTTGCCGCTGGGAGTGGCGGTGATCTTTGCGCTGTTCATGCTGGTGACGCGCCAGATCGCCAAGGACATCGATCCCATCGCCTTGCAGGGATTGGGCGGGATTTTGGGATTGCCGCTGCTCTTGCCGCTGTTGTTCCTGCCCGAGTTCGGGGGAACCCCGCCGCTGATCGGGTGGGTCGCGCCGCCCGATGCGGGGGCGTTGTGGCTGTTGGTGGCCTTGGGGCTGACGGGAACCTTCGGGCATCTGTTGATGACATGGTCGCTCCGCTTTGCGCCGGCGGCGACGCTTGCGCCGATGCAATACCTTGAAATCCCGGTGGCGGCGCTGGTCGGGTTGGCGATTTTCGGGGAATTCCCGAACGGGCTGGCGCTGGCTGGGATCGGGGTCACGATCGCCTCTGGCCTCTATATCGTCTTCCGGGAACGCAACCTGAGCCGGGCCGCGCGGGTCACGACGCCCGCACCCCCCGCCGGGTGATGCGGGTCACCCCCTTGGGGCAGGATCGTCTTTGCGGATTGAGCTTGGTGCGGTGGCGTCCTATACTGCCGTGCATGGAACAGCGTTCGATCATCATCATTCGAATTAGCCGCCCGGCGCTCTGACCCCCTGAGCCGCCGGGACATAGGTGCTTGAGCTATCGCACCGCCCCTTCTATTCCCCGAACCGATCCGACAGATGAGGAGCGCCCGCGATGTGCGCCGATACGACGACAGACGTCGACTACAAGGACACGCTGAACCTGCCCAAGACCGAGTTCCCGATGCGCGCGGGCCTGCCCCAGCGCGAACCGGGCTGGCTGGCCCGCTGGGAGGAGATCGGCGTCTACGACCGCCTCCGCGACAAGGCCAAGGATGGCACGCGCAAGCCCTTTACCCTGCATGACGGCCCTCCCTACGCCAACGGGAACCTGCATATCGGCCACGCGCTGAACAAGATCCTGAAGGACATGGTGGTGCGAAGCCAGCAGATGATGGGCCGCGATGCCCGCTACATCCCCGGCTGGGACTGCCACGGCCTGCCCATCGAATGGAAGATCGAGGAAGCCTACCGCGCCAAGGGGCAGGACAAGGACAAGATCGACGTCGTCGACTTCCGGCAGGAATGCCGCCGCTTTGCCGAGGGCTGGATCGACGTGCAGCGCGAGGAGTTCAAGCGGCTGGGCGTGACCGGGACATGGGACAAGCCCTACCTGACCATGGATTTCCACGCCGAGCGCGTGATCGCCGAGGAATTCCAGAAATTCCTGATGAACGGGTCGCTCTATCAAGGGTCCAAGCCCGTGATGTGGTCGCCCGTGGAAAAGACCGCGCTGGCCGAAGCGGAGGTGGAATACCACGACCGCCAGACGGATGCGGTTTGGGTGCCTTTTGATGTGGTAGGCAGCAGCTACCTCGGGATCGCCGAGACCAACGAAGCGTCCCACGCCGATATGTTGCGGCATCAGGACTTGAAGACATCGAAGGTCGTCATCTGGACAACCACGCCGTGGACGCTCCCCCAGAACCGCGCGATCTGTTTCGGCCCGGATATCTCATATGGCCTTTACGAGATCACCGGCACGCCTGCGGAAAGCTGGGCCAAGACCGGCGACCGTTACCTGATCGCGGACAAGCTTGCGCCCGAGGCGCTGGCGGCCATGCGGCTGGAGCCCACGATGCACCGCCGCCTGCGCGATGTGACGGCCGGGGAACTGGCCGCGCTGACCTGTGCCCATCCCTTGCGCGGGGCGGAAGGTGCGGCCGGCGAATGGGATTACGATGTCCCGCTTTTCCCCGGCGATCACGTGACCGACGATGCGGGCACGGGGTTTGTGCATACCGCGCCCAGCCACGGCGACGACGATTTCGAGATCGGGCGCAAGCATGGCTTGGCCATGACCTACAACATCCTCGACGATTCGTCCTTCCGGCCGGACCTGCCGTTCTTTGCGGGCGAGCAGATCATCAAGCCAAACGGCAAGCCGGGCGATGCCAACAAGGTGGTGATCGACAAGCTGGTGAGCCTTGGCAAGCTGCTCGCGCGCAAGCGGATCACGATCAGCGATGCGCATTCGTGGCGGTCGAAAGCGCCCGTTATCCGTCTGAACCGCCCACAGTGGTTTGCCGCCATCGACAAGCCGCTGGGCGACGGGATGGACCAATACGGCGAGACGATCCGGACGCGCGCCCTGACCTCTATCGACAAGCTGGTGGAATGGACGCCCAAGACGGGGCGCAACCGGCTTTATTCCATGATCGAGGCGCGGCCCGATTGGGTTCTGTCGCGCCAGCGCGCCTGGGGCGTGCCGCTGACCTGTTTCATCAAGAAGGGTGCGCAGCCGACCGACCCCGATTTCCTGCTGCGCGACCCGGCCGTGAATGCCCGCATCCTCGAGGCTTTCGAGGCCGAGGGCGCGGATGCCTGGTACAAGCCCGGCGCGAAAGCCCGCTTCTTGGGGAACGAATACGACCCCGAGGCATGGGATCAGGTCTTCGACATTCTCGACGTGTGGTTCGATTCCGGGTCCACCCATGCTTTCGTGCTGCGCGACCGGGAAGACGGGTCCGAGGACGGGATCGCGGACCTGTATCTGGAGGGCACCGACCAGCACCGGGGGTGGTTCCATTCCTCGATGTTGCAGGCCTGCGGCACGATCGGGCGCGCGCCCTATCGGGGGGTTCTGACCCACGGTTTCACGCTGGACGAGAAGGGCATGAAGATGTCCAAGTCCATCGGCAACACCGTCGCCCCGCAAGAGGTCATCGACCAATACGGCGCCGATATCCTGCGGCTTTGGGTGGCGCAGTCGGACTATACCGTCGATCTGCGGATCGGGCCCGAGATCCTGAAAGGCGTGGCCGACAGCTATCGCCGGTTGCGCAACACGATGCGGTTCCTGCTGGGGTCGCTGGGCGATGTGACGGCGGCGGATCGGGTGGAGCCGGCCGATATGCCGGAACTGGAGCGCTGGGTGCTGCACCGGTTGTCGGAACTGGATGAGACCGTCCGCAAGGGCTATGCCGCCTATGATTTCCAGGGCGTGTTCCAGGCGCTGTTCAACTTTGCCACCACGGATCTGTCGGCTTTCTACTTCGATATCCGCAAGGATGCGCTCTATTGCGACGGGGATACGCCGCGCCGCAGGGCTGCGCGGACGGTGCTGGAAATGCTCTTCGAGCGGCTGACCACGTGGCTGGCCCCGGTTCTGGTCTTTACCATGGAAGAGGTCTGGCTGGACCGGCATCCGGGCGATGCGTCGAGCGTGCATTTGCAGGATTTCCCGGAGACCCCGGCAAGCTGGCGCGACGAGGCGCTGGCGGCGAAATGGGCCGATATCCGGCGGGTACGCCGGGTCGTCACCGCCGCACTGGAGGTACAGCGCCGGGACAAGGTGATCGGTGCATCGCTGGAAGCGGCGCCGCTGGTGCAGATCGCCGATCCGGCGCTGGCCGCGACCATCAAAGGCGTGGGGATGGATGACCTGTGCATCACATCGGCGCTGAGCGTGATGGAGGGCGAGCCGCAAGACGACGCCTTCCGGCTCGACGATCCGGGCATCGGCGTGGTCTTTCACAAGGCGGATGGCGAGAAATGCCAGCGCTGCTGGAAGATCCTGCCCGACGTGGGCAGCCATGCGCATGCGGGCGTCTGTGGACGCTGTGACGAGGCGCTGGGTTAAAGGGACGGCCTAACCCAACCAAACGGGGGGCGCGGCATCCGCGCGCCCCGTCACCGCCGCCTCGGCACAGGCCGTGATACTGCCGAAGCGAACGGCCCGCGCGCTGAGGCCCGGCGCGTAATGGGCGTATTTGCCGGAATTCGTCATAAGCGTTCGGGCGCTTGGCGGGAAGACCGGCTCGGTGATCGAACACCAGCAGAGGTCGGGGATGATTTGCGCGCCTGCGGCCTGCAACCGTTCAAGGAGACCCCCGGCCCGCGCTGCCTCCAGCACGTCGCGGCCCACGGTCAGGATCGCGGCGACACCCTCTGCGCAGGACCGTCCCGCAAGCGCGGCGTCGAAGGCGCGGACCTCGGAAAGCGAGGCATGGGGGCTGCCGATGGCGATGAGTTCCACCGCGTCTGGCCCCTGGTTGAATTCGGCCCATGCGGCGGCGATGTCGGATTTGGTGATGCGCAGGATTGGCGCGCCGGGGCGGGGTGGTAGATCGCCCTCGGGCGTCACGCCCGCGACATGCAAAAGCGCCGAGGCCGAGGTGGTGCCGAAGGCCGCGCAGAGCGCGCGCAGATCATCGGGGGTAGGGGAAAGCCCATCCAGCCCCCGCAAAAGCGGCACGCGGTCAGGCGCGCGCAGACCCGCGAGCCAGCCCAGAAGCGGCCAGAGCGCATCATCCGCGCCTGCGGGCGCGTCTATGTCGATCACCACCTCCGCCACCCGGTTGGCATCCAGATAGACGCCCGTTTCCGGCGCGCGGCCCGTCATGGCGATGAACAGGTCGAGGTAATCGGGATGCTTGGCCGTGCGCGCACCAAGGACGGAATTGGCGTAGATGACGGCATTGGATTCCGACCAGCCGATGACCTCGCCTTTCGCGGGGACGGAAACGCCCTGATAGGGGGCGCAGGTGAAGGTGGGGGCGACGCCCATGGTGACATAGGCCTCGGCCAAGCGGCTGGCCTTGGACCCGAAAACGGGCGGCACGCCTTGATCGCGCCAGCCCTGCCGGTCGACCGAAATGGCGTTGATCGTGGTGGGGATGGCGACCTGTGCGCCCATGTCGGCCATGGCTTCGGCAAAGATCAGGTTCGCGTCATGGGCGAGGATGCAGCCGTCGATATGGCCGCGCGTCACGTCGATGAGGCGCGAGGCCCCTTGGGCGGCGGCCATGGTGCCCAAGATCTCTTGGGCCAGTTGCACGGCCCGGCCCGAGGCCCCGGAGAGGCGGGCTTGGTCGTTTGCATCAAGGGCCAGATCGTCCGGCGTGACCGGAGACAGCGGCAGATCGAGCGCCCCCGCGATCAACCGGTTGCCGGTGATCGTGGCGCGGGGTTCGCGGGCAAGGGCGGCGTAGCTGTTGGGCGTCAGGCGCAGGACGGCCAAGGGCTTGTCGAACATGCGCGCGGCGATGAGCGCGCCGAGCGTCAGAACCTCCTCCGCCTCGCGGAAGACGAAGGCGGCGGGCGCATGGCCCGAGAGTGCCAGTTGCAACAGGACGCCGCTGCCCGAACAGGAGCCACGGCTGGTGGGCATCAGGACGATCCGGCCGGCAAGATCCTGACGATGGGCTTCGTGATGGGCGTCGATCACCCGGCCGGTGCCTGGATCGACACCGCCCCAGAAACTAAGCCCTTCCGAGCAGGCGACGATCGCGCCTTCGGCCTCTGCGGCAAGGATGATCTTGTCGGTTCCCGGCATCTTGGCCCCCGTCGTTTCAGGCCACGCTGACCTGCGCAGGGACGTTGTGCAAGTACGCGTGTTGGGGAATCGCGCCGGCGCGCCTATGTCGTGGGTCGACATGCAGTTCAAGCGACAGGGACCAACACGATGACCGAGACCTATACCCCCCCGAAAGTCTGGACCTGGGACAAGGAAAACGGCGGCAAATGGGCGGGCCTGAACCGCCCCATCGCAGGCCCGACCCATGACAAGGACCTGCCGGTGGGCAAACACCCGTTCCAGCTTTACTCGCTGGCCACGCCCAATGGCGTGAAGGTCACGGTGATGTTCGAGGAATTGCTGGCCGCAGGTCACGCGGCCGAATACGACGCTTGGCTGATCAAGATCGGGGATGGCGACCAGTTCGGGAGCGGCTTTGTCGACGTGAACCCCAATTCCAAGATCCCCGCCCTGATGGACCGCAGTGGCGAGACGCCGGTGCGGGTGTTCGAGTCGGGCGCGATCCTGATGCATCTGGCCGAGAAATTCGGCGATTTCCTGGGTCGGCCCGAGGAACGGCCGGAGCTGTTGTCGTGGCTCATGTGGCAGATGGGTAGCGCGCCTTACCTTGGCGGCGGGTTCGGCCATTTCTACGCCTATGCGCCCTATCCGATGGAATATCCGATCAACCGGTTCGCCATGGAGGCCAAGCGCCAGATGGACGTGTTGAACCGGCATCTCGAAGGGCGGGAATGGATGCTGGGCGACAGCTACACGATCGCGGATATCGCTATTTGCCCGTGGTACGGGCGGCTGGCGCTGGGCGAGGCCTATGACGCGGGCGAATTCCTGTCAGTGCAGGATTATCCCCACGTCATCGCTTGGGCCGAGCGGTTCTTTGCCCGTCCCGCGGTGCAACGCGGGCGGATGGTGAACCGGACCTATGGCCCGCCGGAGACGCAGCTGTGGGAACGCCACGACGCGTCGGATTTCGACACCAAGACGCAAGACAAGGTGAAGGCGGCGGAGTGATCCCGGACGCGGAAATCGCTGCGGCGCTGATGGAACTGGCGCATCGGCGGGGGCCGCGCGCCAGTTTCTGCCCGTCGGAGGCGGCGCGGCTTTTGTCGCCCGATTGGCAGCCCCTGATGGCAGAGGTGCGGCGCGTGGCGGCGGGCCTTCCGCTTGTGGCCACACAGGGCGGCGTGTCAGTGGATTTGCGCAGCGCAAGGGGGCCGATCCGGCTGCGGCTGGCGGAATAGGGCTAAAACCTGAACGTATGCGTGCGGGAAAACGGCAGTTTTCCAATGCGCTTCACCGGGACGCGCAGGGATTTCAGAAACCGGATCGCTGCACAGGCTTGCCCACAGGGTCAGGCCGGGTTCCATGTCACTTTCGCATCGCCCGCCGTCATCGGCTCCCCCGCGCGGTCAAAGCGCAGATAGGCGATGCCCTGCCCGCCCGCCTGCGTGTAGAGGACGCCCGCCTCACGGTCGCCGGCCATGATGGGCGTGCCGACCGGGGCCGCGCCTGTGACCGCGACCGTCACCAGACCTTTGCGCAGTTCGGTCTTGTGTTTCATCCGGGCCGTCACCTCTTGGCCGACATAGCAGCCCTTGCGGTGATCGACGCCCGACAGCCGGTCGAACCCGGCCTCGAGGATATAGGTGTCGTCGGGGACCAGCTCGATCCCGGTTTCGGGGATGCAGGCGGCGACGCGGATCGCGTCCCAGTCGATGGCCGGATCGCCGCCTTCCATCCCGTAGCCGCGCCAGCCGAGGCTGGGGTCGCGCGGATCGGCAAAGGCGCCATCGGGGGCATTCCCGAGACCGCGCACGACGGAAAGCCCGCTGTCCTCGATCGTGGCATCGGCGCGCAGGCGATACATGGCGAGACGCTGCGCGAGCTTGGGGCCGAAATCGGCCTTGACGTCGAGCAAGATGTCATCGCCCCGGTCGAGCAAGAAAAAATCGACCAGATACTTGCCCTGCGGCGTCAGGATCGCGGAATAGGCCAGCCCCGCGCCCGGCGCGGGGACATCGCGCGTTACGAGACCATGCAGGAATTTGACGCGATCCGCGCCGCCGATCCTGAGAACCATCCGGTCCGTCGCCTGTTCGCCCGGCATCATCACCTCCGTTGAATGCGCATCGCACAGCTAATCATGGCGCGCGGCCCTGCCAAGCCGCCGGGGCCGATTGACCCTGACCCGGCCGCGAATTACCCCTGATCCGTCCGTGACCGAGGGAGCCCCGACATGAGCCTTGCCAATGGCCGCCATTACCTAGCGATTCCGGGACCTTCGGTCATGCCCGACCGGGTTCTTCAGGCGATGCACCGGCCCGCGCCGAACATCTACACCGGCGAGATGGTGGAACTGACGCATAGCCTTGTCCCCGATCTGAGGGCGGTGGCACGCACCAAGCATCATGTCGCGATGTATATCGCCAATGGTCACGGGGCGTGGGAGGCGGCACTGGTCAACACGCTGTCGCGGGGCGATCGCATCCTGATCCTTGGCACCGGGCGGTTCTGTCTGGGTTGGGGCGAAATGGCGAGCGCCATGGGCGTCGACGCGCAGGTGATCGATTTCGGCCAACGCTCCGACATCGACATGGCCCGCGTGGCCGAGGTTCTGGCGGCCGACACGAACCATGGGATCAAGGCGGTTCTGGCGGTGCAGGTCGATACCTCGACCAGCGTCAGGAACGACATTCCCGCGCTGCGCCGCACGCTGGACGAGGCGGGGCATCCCGCGCTTTTGTTCTCGGACAATATCGCCTGCCTTGCCTGCGACGAGTTCCACATGGACGATTGGGGCGTCGACGTGATGGTCACGGGCAGTCAGAAGGGCCTGATGACGCCACCCGGCATGGCCTTTGTCTTTTTCAACGACAAGGCGGATGCGGCGCGCGGGCGCGCGAACCTCGTGACCCCCTATTGGGATTGGCGGCCGCGCGTCGAACCCGACGAATACTACAAGTATTTCAACGGCACCGCGCCCACCCATCATCTGTACGGGCTGCGGACCGCGCTCGACATGATCAAGGAAGAGGGGCTTGAGAATGTCTGGGCCCGGCATGCGACGCTGGCGCGCGCCGTTTGGGCCGCGGTCGAGGTCTGGGGACAGGCAGGCCCGGCCCGGCCCAACATCGCCGCCGAGACCAAGCGCAGCCATGCCGTGACCACGGTGAATTTTGGCGCGGGCAACGGCCAGCGCCTGCGCGACTGGATGACGGCGAATGCGGGCGTCACGCTGGGCATACCGCTGGGAGGGGTTGAAGGTGCCGATGGCCGGAAAGAGGATTTCCTGCGCATCGGGCATATGGGCCATGTGAATGCGCATATGGTTCTGGGCCTTTTGGCGGGGCTTCAGGCGGGGATGGCCGCGTTGCAGATCCCGCATGGGCCCACGGGGCTGGAAGCCGCGATCAACGTCATCGCCGAGGGCTAAGGCCCTAGCGCCGGAAGGCGTGCAGCCTGTCGTCTCGCGCCGCTTTGCGGACGGCGGCCAGTTGGCCGTCGCGCTGTCTTTCGGCAACGCGCAGGAGCGAGCGCGTCAGCATGGCGGCGAGGATCACGCCCAAGGGGCCGGTCAGAACCCCCAGAACAAAGAGCGCAAAGACCGTCAGGGCCAGCGCCAAGGTCTAGTGCAGGCGAAAGGCGGTCATGGCGTAGCCCCGAGGGTTCACATCCCCGGGGCGGATAGTGCCATTTGTTGCAGGCTAAGGCCGCTCAGTATCCGTTTCGCGCCAGCCAGTCGCGCATCCACGCGATCTCGGCCTCCTGTGCGGCGATGATCTGTTCTGCCAATTCGCGGGTTTCCGGATCGTCGCCATGCTCCAGCACGATGCGTGCCATGGCAACCGCACCTTCGTGATGAGGGATCATCCCGCGGATGAAATCGGCATCGGCGTCGCCCGTGTAGGTGATGTTCATATCCCCATGCATCGCGTCATTGGCGGCGCGAAATGCATCCTCGGCAGGGCCGGTCGAGGCCGTGGTGTCATGCATACCGTGGCCGCCATGGCCCCCGTGACCGCCGTGGGACATCTGCGCCGCTGCTGGTCCGATGGCCAGCAGGGTTGCGGCAAGGGCTGCAAAAGAAAGACGGCGGGCGCGTTGCGTCATGATGAACCTCTCCTGATCAACAATTGTGCTATCGAGGCTTCCAGTTCCCGGAACGCAACTCACGACAGCGTGACCTGCGCCTCGGCCAATGCACGGGGCAGAGCCTTGGCAATCAGGGCGAGATCGGCCTGGGTTCCGGCGGAAATTCGGATGCAGCGGTCCTGCGGCGGGGTGAAGGGCATGCGCACGAAAATGCCCTGCGCGACCAGCGCCGCCAGAACGGCACGGGCAAAGGCCCCGTCACGGCCACAATCGACGGTGACGAAATTCGTGGCCGAAGGTAGCGGCGTCAGGCCGTTGTCGCGGGCGATGGCGGCAATCCCGTCCCGGGCGGCGGCAATGCGGGCGACGGTCGCGCGCAGGTGATCCTGATCGGCCAGCGCGGCCAGCGCGCCCGCCTGTGCCACCCGGCCCAAACCGAAGTGATTGCGGATGCGGTTGAAGGCGGCGATGAATTCGGATTCGGCCAGCGCATAGCCCACGCGCAACCCGGCCAGGCCATAGGCCTTGGAAAAGGTGCGCAACCGGATGACGCGCGGGTGGGTCATGTCGAGCGGGGGGATGGCGTCGGCGGGGGCGGTATCGGCATAGGCCTCGTCCAGCGCCAGAGCCGCGCCCTCAGGCAGGGCGTCGATCATCGTCTGGATCGTGGCGGCGTCATGCCAGCTGCCCATCGGATTGTCGGGATTGGCGACATAGATCAGTTTTGCGTCAACCTCCCGCGCCTTTGCCAAAAGCGCCTCGGGGTCTTCGAGATCACCGCGATAGGGAACCTTGTGCAGTGCGCCGCCAAAGCCCGCGACATGGTAGTTGAAGGTGGGATAGGCCCCGTCGGAGGTCACGACCGCATCGCCCGGCCCGATCAGGAGCCGGACCAGATAGCCCAAAAGCCCGTCGATCCCTTCGCCCACCACGACATTGGCCGCCGTGACGCCATGATGCGTAGCGATCGCTTCACGCAGCTCGAACACCTCGGGATCGCCATACATCCACGCCTCGGAGGCGGCCTTGGCGATGGCATCGACTGCCTGCGGGCTGGGCCCGAAAACGCTTTCGTTTGCGCCGAGCCGCGCGGCAAATCCCGCGCCGCGCGCGCGTTCCTGGGCTTCCGGACCGACGAAAGGCACCGTCGCGGGCAAGGATCGGACAAGGTCGGTATAGCGGGGCTGTGTCATGGGCGATGTCCTCGGGCGTCATATTCGCGCGTCATCTGCCCAGATCACGCGGCCGGGTGCAACTGACGCATTGCACCATGCCCCCCTGCATTGGTATCAAAATTTGACCAATTTCCGGTCGCCTTGGGGGAGGAATACCGAACATGCCCGTCATCACCGAGATCGAAGACCTCAAGCGGATCTACAAGCGTCGCGTCCCCAAGATGTTCTACGATTATGCCGAGACGGGCAGCTGGACGGAGCAGACCTTCCGCGACAATTGCTCGGACTTCGACGAGATCCGGTTGCGCCAGCGCATCGCGGTGGACATGGCCGGGCGGACGACGGCCGCCAAGATGGTCGGACAGGATTACGCGATGCCGGTGGCGCTGGCCCCGGTCGGCCTGTGCGGGATGCAATCGGCCGATGGCGAGATAAAGGCCGCCCGCGCGGCGGAAAAATTCGGTGTGCCCTTCACGCTGTCCACGATGTCGATCTGTTCCATCGAGGATGTGGCCAGCCACACGACCAAACCGTTCTGGTTTCAGGTCTACACGCTGAAGGACGACGATTTCATGAAGCGGCTTTTCGCCCGCGCGAAGGACGCGAAGTGTTCGGCGCTGGTCATCACCGTGGACCTGCAGATTCTGGGCCAGCGCCACAAGGACCTGAAGAACGGCCTGTCCGCCCCGCCGAAACTGACGCCATCCTCGATCCTGAACCTCGCGACGAAGGTTCCATGGGGGCTCGAGATGTTGCAGACCAAGCGGCGGTTTTTCGGCAATATCGTGGGACACGCCAATGGGGTGACCGACCCCACCTCGCTGGCAAGCTGGACCGCCGAGGCCTTCGACCCCTCGCTCGATTGGGAACGGATCCGCGAATTCCGCAGCTGGTGGGACGGCCCCGTGATCCTCAAGGGCATTCTGGACCCCGAGGATGCGAAACGCGCGCTCGACGTGGGGGCGGATGCCATCATCGTGTCGAACCATGGCGGGCGGCAACTTGACGGCGCACTCTCCTCCATCCGGATGCTGCCGCAGATCATGGATGCGGTGGGCGACAAGATCGAGGTGCATCTCGACAGCGGCATCCGTTCCGGTCAGGACGTCCTCAAGGCGCTGGCGCTCGGGGCCAAGGGCACGATGATCGGCCGCGCCTTCGTCTATGGCCTCGGCGCGATGGGCGAGGCGGGCGTGACCAAGGCGCTGCAAGTGATCCACAAGGAACTGGACACGACCATGGCGCTCTGCGGGGAACGGGATGTGGCGAACCTTGGCCGTCACAACGTGCTGTTGCCCGAGAATTTCGCTACACGGTGGAGCTGAGGTTTAGCAACGGCATTTTTGCGCAGCATTTTAACCTTATGTTTCGCAAGGATTGTTTCCACCCGCCCCTGTTGAGCACAGGGGGCAGCCTTTCTATTCCGTCTTGCATGGAAACCGACGGCGCGAAGCGCCCGACGCGGGAAGAACCCCGGTCTCGCAGTCAGGAATCATGCATGACCTACGACGAAACGACAGAGGCCCTTCTGGAACGGATCCTTGGGGCGCTGACCCGCGCCGACGGGGATGATATCGTCTTTCTCGACAGCCTGTCCGACCTTGATCGTGACACGCGAGCGCTGGCCCTGATCAGGGCGCTTCTGGCTGCTGATGCCTCGATTGCAGAGGTCTTTTCGGGATCGGACAGCGCGCGGGAGCTTGCCCGCACCGCCGCCCTGGCCCTGACGGGCCGGGCAGACCGGATGGAGGCAGAAGCCCCCGATCTTGCCCCGGTGCGCTTGTCGCGGCTTCTTGAGGATATCGGGCGCGGCTGACGCGCACAGGCATCGGCGCACGGCGCGGTTTGCCTCTCGCCCTCCTCCCATACGCGGGCTAGGGTCCGCGCCATGACGACCCCCGTAATCGCCTATTCCGACGATCAGGCTCAGGCCCATGACCGCATCGCCGAAGCGCTGCGCGAGATGGGCGTGGATCTCGAGAACGAGACCCTGACCCCCATGGCCGAGGGGCGCGGCCGCGTGATGGCCGTGGTGGGCAAGGCCGGATCGGGCAAAACGCTGCTGCTGGCGCAGATCGTGCGCGCGCTGCAGGCGGCGGGCGTCGACATCATCTCGGGCGATTGGGAAGGACGGCGGCGCAAGGATCGGCGCACCGCTGCCGTTCTGGCCCCGACGAACAAGGCCGCAAGCGTTTTGCGCGGGCGCGGCGTGCCCGCCACGACGATCCACCGCATCCTCTATACGCCGGTCTACGACCCGCAATTCGAGAAGGTCGCGGAATGGCTCGCCGGGCAGGGTGAACGCCCGGTGATCGAGGCGCTGACCGATGCCGCCCTCGATCGCGCGCGAGAGGTCTACGAGGCGACGAAATCGGTGCCCGCAGCCCTCGCCTCGGCAGGCCTCAGGGGGTCGGATTTCATCACCGGCTGGAAACGGCGCGAAGATCCGCTCGACATCGGGCTGATCGACGAAAGCTCGATGCTCGACGACCGCCAATTCGACGATCTGACCGAGATCTTTCCCACCCTGATCCTTTTTGGCGACCCGGCGCAGCTCGCGCCGGTGAACCAATCGGGCCAAATGGTCTTTGAAAAGATCAAGGGCGCAAACCGGCTCGATCTGGCGCGCATCCACCGGCAGGATGCCGACAACCCGATCCTCGATCTGGCCCATGCGCTGGCCGATCCCGACCTGAGCTTCGAGCGGTTCGAACGCATGGTCGAGGAGGCCGCGCGCCGCGACCCGCGCGTGGAAATCGCGCCTCGCGCCGACAGCGACCTGATGGCGCGGTCCCCCGTGCTGGTCTGGCGCAATGCAACGCGCATCCGGCTGATCACCGCCTTTCGCGGGGCGCATGGCGCGCCCGAAGATCAACTGATCCCCGGTGAGCCGCTGATCTGCGACGGCATCGAATTGCCCCTCAAGCACCGCAAGCGCCGCATCGATCTGGAGGCGCGCGGGCTGATCAAGGGGGCGCCCGTCATCTACCTAGGCTCCGGGTCGAAGCCCGGCTTTTCCCGACTGCATGTGATCGGGGCGGAAGCGCCGCGGTTCTCCGCCGCTTCCATCGTCAAGATCGAGAAACCGGACGAGGAAGAACCCTTCATCCCCTATGCCGCAAGGATGGGTGCGGCGTTTCTCCATGGCGCGGCGGTGACGATCCACAAGGCGCAGGGCTCGCAATGGCCCGCCGTACAGGTCTTTGCCCCCGACCTTTACGCCGCCGCCCGCGCTGGCCGTATCGAGGCGGGACAAGCCCTGTGGAAGCGCCTTGCCTATGTCGCCATCACCCGGGCCGAAGAGAAACTGATCTGGGTGACGCGCTACGCGCTGTCGCGCCCCAGCCGCCCGCTTGGCATCGCCGACCTGCCCGATCCCGCCAGCCCCCTGTCCCTCGAAGCGGAGGAGAGCGCATGACGACCATGCCCCCGAAAACCATGATCGTGACCGGCGCCAGTTCCGGCATCGGTTTGGCCGTGGCCGAACACATGCTCGCGGCGGGATGGACGATCGGCCTTGTCGCACGCCGCGCCGACAGGCTGGAGGCGCTCGCCCGCGCGCATGGTGCGCGTGCCGTCCCCCTGCCCTTGGACGTGCGCGATGCGGCGGCGGTCGAGGCCGGGTTCCGGCACTTCGTGGACCAGACGGACAGGCTGGATGTTCTGTTCAACAATGCCGGCGTTTTCACCTCCATCGCGCCACTTGACGAGATCGCGGTGGAGGATTGGCGCCGCGCGGTCGACGTGAACCTGACGGGCATGTTCCTGTGCGCGCGCGCAGCCTTCGGCCTGATGCGCCACCAGTCGCCACAGGGCGGGCGGATCATCAACAACGGCTCGGTTTCGGCCCATGCGCCCCGCGCGGGCGCCGCACCTTATACGGCGACGAAACACGCGATCACCGGGCTGACCAAGCAGATCGCGCTGGATGGCCGCCCCTATGATATCGCGGGCAGTCAGATCGACATCGGCAATGCCGACACGGAGCTTTTGCGCGATGCGGCGAAGCAAGCGATGGACCGGGGCGACCCGCCCCCCCATGTGATGGATGTTGGCGATGTCGCGCGCGCCGTTCACCTCATGGCCGACCTGCCGCTGACGTCCAACATCTTGTTCCAGACCATCATGGCGACCAAGATGCCCTATGTCGGGCGCGGCTGATCACCCCCTTCATCTTGGCCCGAAAACTCCGGGGGAGGCGCGCAGCGCGCGCGGGGGGCAGAGCCCCCTGCCGCCCCCGGCCTGCTCTCAGCCCCGGATGTAGCGGAAGACTGCAGAGGCCATCCAGCCCGCACCCACCGCGATCAGAAGCGACAGGATCCCGTAAACCAGCGGCCTGTCATGGGCGAGCCCGTAGATCAGCCGCTCGAGTCCGACTTTGCGCACGGGAATCATCTGCTCATAGACATCCACCACCTCGCCCGCCCGCGTCAGAAAGATACGCGCCCGGTAATCCCCTTCGGTCAGGTTGGCGGGCAGCCGCACGGAGGTGTCGAACAGCACCTCTTCCCGGAACCGCACCGCACCCTCGTTGAGCTGGTAGGCGTCATCCTCAAGATTCAACCGGATCAGGGCCTCTGTGAATTGACCCTGATCAATCCGTCCGGTGCCGACCGCCCGGATGGCCATCGGGATCGTGATGCTGTGGCGCAGATCCTCGGTATGGCTGAGCGCTTCGGCCAGCGGAGCCGAACTTTGGACGGCGTAAAAGGTGGGCGCGGCATCGATCTCGGAGGCATCGGTATTGATCCAGATCCCGAAGCGGCGATCCTTTCGCCGGACGGTGACAGATCGGTCGGGCCCCTCCACGGTGATGATCACCTGCATCGGTTCCGTGCCGGGCGGGGGCGCGTCACGCCGCACCGCGCCATAGACCAGAATCTCGGACCCGTCGAAATCCGTGGTGATGGAAATCGCCTCTTGGCTCAGGCCCGCCACGACGGTTTCGGCGCGCAGCGGCCCGGCGATCAGGGCCAGCGCCAAAGCCAGAAGCGTCAGGAAACGCATGGCCATCAGCCCCCCCTCCGATCGGCGAGCGAATACAGCTCCCCCGGCATCAACAGGAGGTCGAGCGCCAGCTTGCCGCAGACCGAGAGCACCAGAAGCGCCAACAGGATACGCAATTGCTCGGCCTTCATCCGGACACCGATCACGGTGCCGACCTGCGCCCCCACCACCCCGCCAAGGATCAGGAGAACGGCAAGGATCATGTCCACGGTGTAATTGGTCGTGGCGTGCAGCAGTGTGGCGAAACCGGTGACGAAGATGATCTGGAACAGCGATGTCCCCACCACCACCTTGGTCGGCATCCCCAGCAGGTAGATCATCGCGGGCACCATGAAAAACCCGCCGCCAACCCCCATGATCGCAGCCAAAAGGCCCACGAAAAGCCCGACCAAGACCGGCGGAATGACCGAGATGTAAAGCCCCGAGGTCCGGAACCGCATCTTGAACGGCAGGGCATGGATCCATGTCCGTTGCTTGCGGACCGGCAGCGCGCCCCCGGCCCTGCGCGCCCGACCGAGCGCGCGCAGGCTTTCGATCAGCATCATCGCGCCGATCGTCCCGAGGAAGACGACGTAGCACAGCTGAACCAGCAGATCGACCTGACCCATCCGGGTCAACCAGGCAAAGACCTGCACGCCGATGGCCGCCCCGATAAGGCCACCCACCAGCAAGACGACGCCCATCTTGATGTCGACGGTCTTGCGCTTGAGATGGGCAAGCAGCGCGGAAAAGGAGGCGGCGACGATCTGGTTCGTGGAGGTCGCGACCGCCACCGCGGGCGGGATGCCGACGAAGAACAGGAGCGGCGTGATCAGGAACCCGCCACCGACGCCGAACATGCCCGACAGCACACCCACCAACCCGCCAAGCCCGAGCAGCATGAAGGCATTCACGCTGACCTCGGCAATGGGCAGGTAGATTTGCATGGCTTTTGCGCGCCACTTCCTAGGGGTTCACCCCACCCTTAGCGCGCGTCAGACCGCATGGCCAGATGCGACAGGGGCCGGCGATGCCGGCCCCTGCTGCTGTCAGACTGTCGGCCTGTCAGATGACGACCACGTCCAGCGGGGGGAAGCCGTTGAAACCCACCGAGGAATAGGACGAGGTATAGGCACCGCAATTGCGGATCATCACGCGATCGCCCGATTTCAGCGACACGGGCAGCGCCACCGGGCGCTTTTCGTAGAGCACATCTGCGCTGTCGCAAGACGGGCCTGCCAGGATGCAGGGCGCGGTGGCCTCGCCGTCATGGGGCGTGACGAACTGGTAGCGTATCGCCTCGTCGATGGTTTCGGCCAAGCCCGAGAACTTGCCGATGTCGAGATACACCCAGCGGTGCAGGTCATCCTCGGACTTCTTGGCGACCAAGAGCACTTCGGCGGCGATCATGCCGGCCTCGGCCACCAGGCCACGGCCCGGCTCCGCCATGATGCGGATGCCGGCGGGGAAGCGGGCGGTCACCTGCTCCATCACGCGGGCGGCATAGACGGTCGGATGCGGGATCGCATCGCCGTAGAAGGCCGGGAAGCCGCCACCGATGTTCAGCAGGTCGAGGGCAAAGCCCGCATCCGTGGCGGCCTTCCAGACTGCGGCGACCTGATCGAGCGTGTCGGCCCACATCGCCGGATCACGCGTCTGGCTGCCGACATGGAAGCTGAGGCCGGCAGGACGCAGACCAAGCTCACGCGCCTGCGCCATCAGCGTCAGCGCGGTGTCGCGGGTGGTCCCGAACTTGCGGGTCAGCGGCCAATCGGCGCCCGAGGCTTCGACCAGCAGGCGGATGTAGACTTCGGCGCCCGGCGCATGCTCCGCGATCTTGGCGATCTCCTCTGCCGCGTCAGCCGCGAACAGCGTGATACCCGCACGATGCGCAAAGGCGATGTCGGAGGCGCGCTTGACCGTGTTGCCGAAGGAAATCGCCTCGGGATGCGCGCCATGCGACAGGCACAGCTCGATCTCACCGCGGGACGCGGCATCGAAATGGCTGCCCAGATCGACGAGACGGTCGATGATGGCATCGGCCGGGTTCGCCTTGACGGCGTAATGGATCGACGCGCCGCCAAGGCCCGCGTTCAGCGCGTGATACTGCGCCTCGACGCGCTCGATATCGAGCACGAGCGTCGGACGATCGAACGTGTGCGCCGCGATGAAATCTTCGATGCGGGACGAGGCAACGGGAAAGGAGGCCGAGAAATCGGCAATCGTAGCGTTCATGGTCATCTCCGACAGACCGGGGGCAAATGCCCCGCGAAATTCCAAGGGAGACGTTACCGTCGCTACGTAACTGCGATGGTTAGGCCGGTGACCCGGATTACCACCCGTGACAGAGGCGCGTGCGTTGGCGTCTTGCGGGGGGCATATGAGGCCGTTCGCCTATTCGCGCAAGACATTATTTTGCACGGACCGATTATTTTTTCCTTGGGGCCTCAAGCTGTCTCCAAAGGATCGCGATCATGGGCGGGACGACGAGTTTGCCACCCGTGGACCATGCAGTTCGGGTGGGATCAAACAGCCTCGCCCGCCACCTTTCCGGAGAAGATGCAGCCGCCCAGAAACGTGCCTTCGAGCGCGTTGTACCCGTGATAGCCACCGCCGCCGAAACCTGCCGCCTCGCCCACGGCAAACAGCCCGTCGAAGGTGGAGCCGTCGGGCCGGAGCACCCGCGCGCGAAGGTCGGTGTGCAGCCCGCCCAGTGATTTGCGCGTCACGATGTTGAGGCGCACCGCGATCAGCGGCCCGTGGGCGGGGTCGAGGGTCCGGTGCGGTTTGGCCGTGCGGATCAGCCTGTCGCCAAGGTAGTGCCGCGCGGCCAGAATGGCGTCGACCTGCGCATCCGGCCTTCCCCCGTCGATCGCTGCATCGCGCGCCGCGATCTGGTCGCGGATCCGGGTCGCCTCCAGCGGCGCGTCCGGCGTGATCCGGTTCATGCCCGCGACCAGCATGTCGAGATCGGGGGCCACGACGAAATCCTCGCCCTTTTCCTTGAAGGCCTCGACGGCCCGCGTCGCCCCCTTGCCCAGCCGCTCACGCAGAACGGCAAGCCAGCCACCGTTCGTCAGATCGGGGTTCTGTTCACTGCCCGAAAGCGCGAATTCCTTTTCGATCACGGATTGCGTCAGGATGAACCAGCTGTGGCTGTGCCCGGTCGACAAGATCCGCCTCAGCGTGCCCAACGTGTCGAAACCCGGAAAGAACGGGGCTTCCATTCGCTGGCCCAGCGCGTCGAGCCAGATCGACGATGGTCCGGGCAGGATGCGGATGCCGTGATTGGTCCAGATCGGATCCCAGTTCCGCAACCCTTCGCAATAATGCCACATGCGGTCGCGGTTGATGATCGCGGCCCCGGCGTCTTCGGCCGCGCCCAGCATCGCGCCTTCGACGTAATCGGGTACGCCCGCCACCATCCGCGCGGGCGCGGGCCCCAACCTGTCCACCGGCCAGACGGCGCGGACAAGGTCATGGTTCGCCCCGATCCCGCCGGTGGCAAGAATGACGGCCTCGGCCCGCATCTCGAACCGGCCGGTGATCGTGCGGGTCGTCGGAACACCGATCGGGGCGGAATCATCGGCCAGAATATCGCCCGCCACCCCTGTGACCCGCCCCGCCGCGACGATCAGGTCGGTCACGCGATGGCGGAAGGCCAGCCTGATGCGTGGATGCGCGATGACGCGGGCGGCATAGGGCTTCACCACCCCCGTGCCGGTCCCCCAAGTGATGTGAAAGCGCGGCACGCTGTTGCCATGTCCCTGCCCCGCCCGGTAGCGCCGTTCGGCCCAGCCGACGACCGGGAACCAACGCATCCCGAGGCCGTGCAGATAGGCGCGCATCGGCCCGGATGCGAAATCGAGATACGCCTCGGCCCAAGCTTTGGGGTTGGCATCCTCGGGTCGGTCGAACGCGGCTGACATCGCCCAATCCGCCCCGGCCAGATCGCGGCTGTCACGGATCCGCAGGCGGCGTTGTTCGGGCGTGTCGATCATGAACAGACCACCAAGGCTCCACCAGGCCTGACCGCCAATGGATTGCGGCCCCTCTTGGTCGATCAACACAACGTTCCGCCCGCGTTGCGCGGCATGCCAAGCCGCCACCAGCCCCGACAGGCCGCTTCCGATGACGATGACATCCGCAGGGTCCATCCGCGACCTCCCCTCTGCCTCGGCTTGCAGCCTAGCAGCGCCGCCGCGCGCCTGTCGCGGCAGACCTCGCGTCACGCCATGCGCGCACAGATTTGGTGCGGCGGCGCGAGAGGACAAAAGCCGCCCGATCTGCGATACCCGCAGGAACGACGGAGACCTACGATGACCCAGACCTACACCGCCCCCGCGGGCACCCGCATCGGACATGTCCACCTGAAAGTATCCGACCTGGAACGATCCATCGCCTTTTACCGCGATGTCATCGGGCTGGAGGTGATGCAGCGGTACGGGCCTCAGGCGGCCTTTCTGTCGGCGGGTGGCTACCACCATCACTTGGGCCTCAACACATGGGAAAGCCTTGGCGGCCCGCGCCCGCCGCGTCACGCCGTGGGGCTGTATCACACGGCCTTTCTGTATCCCGACCGTCCGGCTTTGGCCCGCGCGCTCAAGCGCGTGCTCGACGCAGGCGTGGAACTGGATGGGGCCGCCGATCACGGCGTGTCCGAGGCGGTCTACTTCAGCGATCCGGACGGAAACGGAATCGAACTTTACGTCGATCGACCCGAGGCCGAATGGCCGCGCGATGCCGAGGGCACGCTGCGCATGGTCAACGAAAGGCTTGATCTGCGGGCGCTTCTTGCTCTCGCCGATAGCATTTAGCAAAATTGCACAGAGTTAGCGCCAACATCGCGTTTGACTTGCAATGGCGCATAGGGCTATGGTCCGGTTCGCGACCCGAGATCGCGGATCAAAGGAGCGTCCCATGAAGACCAAACACACCGAACGGGCCATCGGCCCGAACGACCGCGCCACAGCGGCGAAAGCCCCCCGGCCCGAAGGCCGCATCCGTCCCGACCATGCCGCCCAGCACGGGCGGAGCACGCCGCGCGACGCGGCGACACGGCGCGGTGCAGGCCAGACAGCGGGCCAGACTTCGGGCGGTATCTCCATGGACTACCAACAGGGCTTTTTCTCAAGCTCGTCCAGCTGACCGCCGGCGGCGGCACCCCGTCGTGTCGCCCCGGACCCTCCCCCTCCGAACTTGGACAGGCATGGACACGCGCGGGCGCGCGGGGCAGGATGCGGATCTGGAGAAGGTGACCAGATGCGCAAATTCCTTGTCGTGCTTGACGACACCCGCGAATGCCTAAACGCGATGCGCTTTGCCGCAATGCGTGCCGCCCATACGGAAGGCGGGGTCGAGATCCTGTCCGTCATCCCGCCCGATGAGTTCAACCACTGGATCGGCGTGTCCGAGGTGATGCGCGCGGAGGCCCGCGAGCGCATCGAAGCGCATTTCAACGTCTTCGCCAAATGGATGCGGGACCGGCAGGGCGTGGACCCGACCCTCGTGATCCGCGAGGGGGAACCGGTGACCGAGATCCTCGCCCATATCCGGGACGCGCCCGAAATCGGGGTGCTGGTGCTGGGGGCCGGATCGGGCAAATCCGGTCCGGGGCCGCTCGTGACGGCAATGGTGAAACAGGCGGGCAGCCTGCCTGTCCCCATCACCATCGTGCCGGTGGAACTGAGCAAGGAACAGCTCGAACAGATCACCTGAGGCGGAACACGCCGATTTGAATGCCGCTGTTGGCACAGCGCAAGTTTAGAACCATTCCAAAACTTGACACCACCGCTCCTCATGCGCATATCTGAGCGGAGCGATAAGGAATACGCCCCATGTTCATCCAGACCGAATCCACTCCGAACCCGGCCACGCTGAAATTCCTGCCCGGCCAGACCGTGCTGGACATGGGGACGGCCGATTTCCCCAGCGCGGAGGCAGCGCAGAAATCGCCGCTTGCCGCCCGCATCTTTGCGGTCGATGGCGTCACGGGCGTTTTCTTCGGCAGCGATTTCGTCACCGTCACCAAGGCGGAGGCGATGGCGTGGGAACACGTGAAGCCCGCCATTCTCGGCGCGATCATGGAGCATTTCCAGTCGGGCGCCCCGGTGATGGAGGGTGAAGGCGGCGGCACAGGCGGCCATGCCGAGCATTCGGGCGAAGACGCGGAAATCGTGGGCCAGATCAAGACGCTGCTCGACACCCGCGTGCGGCCTGCGGTGGCGCAGGACGGCGGCGACATCACCTTCCACGGTTTCGACCGGGGCGTGGTCTACCTGCACATGCAAGGTGCCTGCGCGGGTTGCCCCTCCTCCACCCTGACGCTGAAGATGGGGATCGAGAACCTGCTGCGCCATTACATCCCCGAAGTGGTCGAGGTGCGTCCTGTCAACGTCTGAGCCGCTGATCCTGGCCTTCGACACATCGGCCGCGCATTGCGCGGCCGCTTTGCTGTCGGGTGACCGGGTTCTGGCCGAGGCGCTGGAACCGATGGGCAAGGGACAGGCCGAACGCCTGATGCCGCTCATCGCGGAGGTCATCGCCGATGGGGGCAGGACGCTCGAAGATCTGGATGCCATCGGGGTGGGCATCGGGCCTGGCAATTTTACCGGCATCCGGATTTCCGTATCCGCCGCGCGCGGTCTGGCCCTCGCCTTGGGCATTCCCGCGGTCGGTGTCTCGATGCTGGAGGCGCGGGCCCTCGATACACCCCATCCCAGCCTTGTCTCCGTGGATGCACGACGCGACCATCTCTACCTGCAGCGGTTCGGACCGGGCGCGGATCTTGGCCCCGATCTGGTCGCTATGAACGCGGTCGCGGCTTGGGCCTGCCCCGGACTGAGCGTGACCGGCGACCGGGCCGAAGAGATTGCCGCCGTCCTCGGCGCAACCCCCATGCCCTGCCCTGACAACCCCACCCCCGCCATCGCGCGCCTTGCCGCTGCGCGCTTTCGCGACCCTGCCCTGCCGCGCCCCGCGCCGCTCTACCTGCGGGCGGCCGACGCCGCGCCTGCGCGCGATGGCGGGCCGATGATTCTCCCCCGATGACACCCGCGCGGATGGCTAGGGTCCATGCTGCGGCCTTTGCCGACCATGGGCAAATCTGGTCCGAGACCGATCTCGCCGCGCTCTGCGCCGCACCCACCACCCATTCCGTGGCGATGGATGACATGGGCTTTGCCCTGATCCGGGTCATTGCACCCGAGGCCGAAGTTCTGACGATTGCCGTGGATCCGACGGCACAGGGCAAAGGTCTTGGAAAGGGCCTGCTCCGCGCCGCCATGGCGCTGGCCGAACAGCACGGGGCCGAGACCCTGTTTCTGGAGGTCGCCGAGGACAATGTCGCGGCCCGCGCGCTTTATGCGGGGGCGGGTTTCACGCAAACCGCGCGGCGTCGCGGATATTACAGCCGCCCCGGCGCACCAGCCGTGGACGCCATCGTGATGACCTGTTCCCTCAGCGCCGAAAAATCCGGCAAACCCTGCAAAAATTGACGTCGCGGCACCCGTCGCACCCATCGCACCCGGCAGAATCCGGTTGACCCTGCCCGCCCGCTTCGCCCTTAATCGGGGCGGAGGATCTTGACCGATCTTTGTCCAAGACGGGACCGCAGCCAACCCAATGCGCCGCGGCCCGATCCAACCGGGAGAATTGCACATGACCATGATGAAGACGCTGATGGGCGCCGCAGCCACGCTGGCCTTGACGGCCACGGGCGCGCTGGCCGAACCGGCGATCATTTTCGACCTCGGCGGCAAGTTCGACCGCTCGTTCAACGAGGCGGCGTTCAACGGGGCGGAGCTTTGGGCGTCGGAAACCGGCGGCACCTACCGCGAGATCGAACTGCAGTCCGATGCCCAGCGTGAACAGGCGATGCGTCGTCTGGCGGAATCGGGTGCGAACCCGATCGTCATGGCGGGCTTCAGCCAGGCGACCGCCCTGTCGGTCGTGGCGCCCGATTACCCCGACACGACCTTCGTGATCATCGACGGCGTGGTCGATGCGCCCAACGTCCGCTCGGTCATTTTCTCCGAGCATGAGGGGTCCTACCTCGTGGGGATGATGGCGGCGATGGCCTCGGAAACCGGAACGGTCGGTTTCGTCGGCGGCATGGACATTCCGCTGATCTCGCGCTTTGCCTGCGGCTACGCGCAAGGCGTCGTCGCGGTGAACCCCGATGCGACCGTGATCGCGAACATGACGGGCACCACGCCTGCGGCCTGGAACGACCCGGTGCGCGGCGGGGAACTGACGCGCGGCCAGATCGCGCAGGGTGCCGATGTGGTCTATGCCGCGGCGGGCGGCACCGGCCTTGGCGTTCTGCAGGTCGCGGCGGACGAGGGCATCTTCTCGATCGGCGTGGACAGCAACCAGAACTACCTGCACCCCGGCTCGGTCCTGACCTCGATGCTCAAGCGCGTCGATGTCGCCGTGCATGACGCTTTCACCACCGGCCCCGAGGTCGAGACCGGCATCCATGTCTTCGGCCTTGCCGAGGAAGGCGTGGGCTACGCGCTCGACGAATTCAACGCCGAGCTGATCAGCGCCGACATGCAGGCCGCCGTCGATTCCGCCCGCGCGCAGATTATCGCAGGCGAGATCATGGTCCACAATTTCACCGAGGACGGCAGCTGCCCCGTGCAGATGCAGTGACCCTTTGAGATCGTGACACCGGCGCGGGCCGCGGTGCGCAAGACGCCGCGGCCCGTTCCGCATCGGCCAGACGACCCGAGGTTGCCATGACCACATCCGCGCCCGCCATCGAGCTCAAAGGCATTTCCAAGTCCTTTGGCCCCGTTCAGGCCAACAAGGACATTTCCATGTCCGTCGCCCGTGGCACGATCCACGGCATCGTGGGCGAAAACGGCGCGGGGAAATCCACGCTGATGTCCATCCTTTACGGCTTCTACAAAGCCGACAGGGGCGAGATCTGGATCAACGGCAAGCTCACCCCCATCCCCGACAGCCAGTCCGCGATCCGCGCGGGCATCGGGATGGTTCACCAGCATTTCAAGCTGGTCGAGAATTTCACCGTGGTGGAAAACGTGATCCTCGGGGCCGAGGACGGGGCGATGCTGCGGCCCTCCATCGCCAAGGCGCGCAAGCTTCTGACCGAATTATCCGAGGAATACGGCCTCAAGGTCGATCCCGACGCGGTGATCGAGGATCTGTCCGTCGGCCATCAGCAGCGCGTCGAGATCCTCAAGCAGCTTTACCGCCACGCCGATATCCTGATCCTCGACGAACCGACCGGTGTTCTGACGCCCGCCGAGGCCGATCAATTGTTCCGCATCCTCGAACGGCTCAAGGCCGAGGGGAAGACGATCATCCTGATCACCCACAAGCTGCGCGAGATCATGGAGATCACCGATACCGTCAGCGTGATGCGCCGGGGCGAGATGACGAATACGGTCAAGACTGCCGAGACTTCGCCGCCTGAACTGGCCGAGATGATGGTGGGCCGCAAGGTCCTGCTACAGGTCGACAAAACGCCCGCGACGCCGAGTGACGTGGTCCTGTCCGTCGAAGATTTGCGCGTCTCGCGTGGCGGGGTGGAACGGGTGAAGGGCATTTCCTTCCAGATCCGGCGGGGCGAGATTCTGGGCATCGCGGGCGTTGCGGGCAACGGGCAGACCGAGCTGCTGGAGGTTCTGGGCGGCATGATCGCAGCCTCCGGCGGGCGGGTGACACTATTCGGGGATCCCATCGACATCACCGGCAAGCACGCGAACGGCCAGACCCGGCGCGCGCGCGGCATCGGCCATGTCCCCGAGGATCGGCAGACCGAAGGTCTGATCATGCCCTTCGAGGCTTGGGAAAACGTCGCCTTCGGCTATCACAAGGACGCACGGTTCAATTCGGGCCCCCTCATGGACCATGCCGCGATGAAGGCTGATTGCGTGGACAAGATGGCCCGCTACGACGTGCGCCCGCCCAACCCGCGCCTGCCCGCGCGCAATTTCTCGGGCGGCAACCAGCAAAAGATCGTGGTCGCGCGCGAGATGGATCGCGCGCCCGAGCTGCTCTTGATCGGCCAGCCCACGCGGGGCGTGGACATCGGGGCCATAGAATTCATCCACAAGCAGATCATCGCGCTCCGCGATCAGGGCAAGGCGATCTTGCTCGTGTCCGTGGAACTGGACGAGATCATGGGCCTGTCGGACCGGATCGCCGTGATGTTCGACGGGCACATCATGGGCGAACGCCTGCCCGATCAAACCGACCAGAACGAACTGGGCCTCATGATGGCCGGCGTCACCGAAACCGAGGGGGCCGCCTGAGATGGACAAGATGCCGAAATGGGCCGATGTCATCCTGATCCCGCTCATCAGCGTTCTTCTGGCGCTGGTCGTGTCGGGGCTTGTGGTGGCCATCATCGGCGAAAGCCCGTGGCAGGCGATGCAGGTCATGGTGCGCGGCGCCTTCGGCTCCGCCTATGGCTGGGGCTACACGCTTTATTACGCCACCAATTTCATCTTCACCGGGCTGGCCGTCGCCGTGGCCTTTCACGCGCGCCTTTTCAACATCGGGGGCGAAGGGCAGGCCGCCATCGGGGGCCTTGGCGTCGCCATCATCCTCTTGAACGTGGCTTGGCCGCATTGGACCGTCGCGCTTGTGGCGGCAATCGTCTTTTCGGCGGCCTTCGGCGCGGCATGGGCGGCGGTGCCCGCCTATCTTCAAGCCAAACGCGGCAGCCACATCGTGATCACCACGATCATGTTCAATTACATCGCCTCTGCGCTGCTGGTGTACCTGCTGGTCAATGTCTTGCGCGTCGAAGGGTCGATGGCCCCTGAAAGCGCCCGGTTCAGCGAGGCGGTGCATCTGCCCGCCGCTGCCGATTTCGCAGGCTTTCTGGGCTTTGGCGGCTCCGCGCCCCTGAACTTCACCTTCTTCATCGCGCTCCTCGCCTGCGTGGGTGTCTGGCTCCTGATCTGGCGCACGCGGCTGGGCTATGAAATCCGGTCCTTCGGCCATTCCGAAACGGCGGCCGTCTATGCCGGGATCAACCCGGTCAAGATCACCATGATCACCATGCTCATCTCGGGCGGGCTTGCCGGGATGATGGCCATCAACGTCGTGATGGGCGAGGCCGAGCGACTGGTCCTCGATTTCGTCGAAGGCGCGGGTTTCGTCGGCATCGCTGTCGCGCTCATGGGCCGGTCGCACCCGGTGGGGGTCGTGCTGGCCGCGCTCCTCTTCGGGGCGCTCTATCAGGGCGGGGCCGAATTGCAGTTCGAAATGCCCGCCATCAGCCGCGAGATGGTCGTGGTGATCCAGGCCCTCGTGATCCTGTTCACAGGCGCGCTCGACAACATGGTGCGGATGCCGATGCAGGCCTTTTTCCTGTCGCTGCGTCGCCGCCGCGAGGCGCAGGCCCAGAACAGCCCGGCGGAGTGAGCGACATGGATTTCCTGACCATCCTCCAGATCCTCGACTCGAGCCTCCGGCTGGCCACCCCGCTGCTTCTGGCCTGCCTTGCCGGGCTCTATTCCGAGCGCGCGGGCGTCTTCGACATCGGGCTCGAAGGCAAGATCCTCGCCGCTGCCTTCTTCTCGGCCGCCGTCGCCTTCACCTCGGGGTCGGTCTGGATCGGCCTTCTGGCGGGCATCGTCGCCTCGATGGCGCTGTCGGGGCTGCATGGGCTGGCCTCGATCACCTTCCGGGGCAACCAGCTCATTTCGGGCGTGGCGATCAATTTCCTTGCCGCGGGGCTGACCGTGGTCATCGCCCAGACATGGTTCCAGCAGGGCGGACGTACCCCGCAACTGGCGGGCGCGGCCCGGTTCGACAACATCGTCCTGCCCGGCGCCGAAAGCCGCATCCGCGACATCGCGCAGCAGGGGCCGCTTGGGCAGATCTATTCCGAGCTGATCTCGGGCCATTCGATCATCGTCTATCTGGCGCTTTTGATCGTGCCGCTGACATGGTGGGTGCTCTACCGCACACGCTTCGGCCTGCGGCTCAGGGCCGTGGGCGAGAACCCCGCCGCCGTCGATACGGCCGGCGTGTCGGTCGTCGGGCTGCGCTTTGCCGCCGTGCTGATCGCGGGCGTCCTGTGTGGTCTGGCGGGGGCCTATCTTGCCACCGCGCTCAACGCGGGCTTCGTCAAGGACATGAGCGCCGGCCGCGGGTTCATCGCGCTGGCCGCCCTCATCTTTGCCAAGTGGCGGCCATGGTACGCGCTGTCGGCCTGCCTTCTGTTCGGCTTCTTCGATGCGGTAGGCAACCGTTATCAAAACATCCAGCTGGGCGATTTCGTCGTACCCGTCCAATTCATGCAGGCCCTGCCCTACATCCTCGTCGTCATCGTACTGGCGGGTCTTGTGGGCAAGGCCATCCCGCCGCGCGCGGGGGGGGAGCCCTATGTCAAGGAACGCTGAAGATCTCGCCACCTTCATCCGCGCGCGTGCGGGCGCGGAACCGCCCGCATATGGCATGGTGCTGGGCTCGGGCCTCGGCCATATCGCCGAGACGGTCGATGGCGTGGCCATCGACTATGCCGACCTGCCGGGATTTCCCCATGCGGGCGTGTCCGGCCACAACCCGAAGCTCGTGATCGGCGATCTGGAAGGGACCCGCGTCGCGATCTTCGGGGGCCGCGCGCATTACTACGAAAGCGGGCGGGGCGATGCGATGCGCCTGCCGCTCGAGGTGCTGAAGGCGCTGGGAGGCGAGCAGCTGATCCTGACCAATGCCGCCGGATCGATGCACCCGGACCTGAACCCCGGCGACCTGATGCTTCTGTCCGACCACATCAATTTCTCCGGGCTGAACCCGCTGATCGGGGAAGCCACCGATGCCCGCTTCGTTCCCATGACCGAAGCGCATGACCCCGCCCTGCGCGCCGCGATCAAGGCCGCGGCAGAGGCCGAGGGCATCCCCCTCATCGAAGGGGTCTACGCGTGGTATTCCGGGCCGTCCTTCGAAACGCCGGCCGAGATCCGCGCGATCCGCACGCTGGGCGCGGATGCGGTGGGCATGTCGACCGTGCCCGAGGTGATCCTTGCGCGGTTCCTTGGCCTCAGGGTGGCCGCGATCTCGACCATCACGAACAAGGCGGCGGGCCTGTCGGACGAGCAGATCAGCCACGAACATACCAAGGCCATGGCACCCTTGGGCGCGGCCAAGCTCGAACGCATCCTGCGCCGGATGCTACGGGGCTGAGAGGGCGGAAAACTGCAGTTTTCCGCATGGGAAATCTCGAGATTTCCCTGCCGAAAAACTCGAGTTTTTCGGTGCCTTCAGGCGAAGGCGGCTTCCAGCGCGATCTCGACCATGTCGCGGAAGCTCGATTGCCGGTCCGAGGCGGGCAGCGCCTCATGCGTCAGCAGGTGATCGGAAATCGTGAGCACCGCCAACGCCCGCACCCCGTAACGGGCCGCAAGGATATAGAGTTCCGCGGCCTCCATCTCGACCGCCAGAACCCCGTGCCGGGTCATCTGTTCGTTCAGGTCAGGGCGTTCGTCGTAAAACACGTCCGACGAATAGATGCCGCCCACATGGGTCGGAATACCCTTGGTCTGTGCCGCCGCATGGGCCGCCGTCAACAGCCCGTAATCGGCGCAAGGCGCAAAATTCAAATCCCGAAATACTCCCCGCGACGGGGTCGACAATGTCGAGGCCGTCATCGCCAGAACGATGTCGCGCAAAGCAACCGAGGCCTGCATCGCCCCCGCCGATCCGATCCGGATCAACGTCTTGGCCCCATAATCGCGGATCAATTCATTGGCGTAGATCGACAGGCTGGGCATTCCCATGCCCGAGCCGTGGATCGTCACACGATGCCCACGCCATGTCCCGGTAAAGCCGAACATCCCCCGCACCTCGTTCACGCAAACGGGGTTTTCAAGGAATGTCTCGGCCGCCCATTTCGCGCGGAGCGGATCGCCCGGCATCAGGACCGTTTCGGCGATTTCCCCCGGCGCGGCCCCGATGTGAACCGTCATTTAGTCAGATGGCCATCGTATCGAGCGATTTGCCCGCGGCCAGCGCCTCTTTCACCCATGCAGGTTGGCGGCCACGGCCGGTCCATGTCTGCGAGGGATCCGCGGGATTGGCATATTTCGCAACGCCTTTCGCGGTGGTTTTCCCGGTCGCCTTGCCGCCGATCAACTCTTCGAGCGTGAAACCATGCGCACGGGCGGTTTCACGGACAGCCGCCAAAGCATCAGCCTTGCGCTTCTTTTCATAGCCCTTGATCGCGGCTTCCACTTCTTTTTGATAAACCTGCAACTCGTCAAGCGTCATGTTTTCGATGGCTTTAGCCATTACACAAGTCCCTTTTTAATGCAAAAAATGCCACCTAGAAATGCACGAGGTCCATTTCAAAGGCAAGAGATTATATCTTGACCGACAAACACGCCAAAAAGCGATTACGATCACGGCCTATTCAGCGGCGATCGCATCGGGATCGGCAAGCGCGACGATATCCATCATGATCCGGTTCAATTCGAAATCCTTGGGCGTATAGACACGCGCGACGCCAAAGGATTTCAATTTGACAGCATCCTCGTCGGGAATGATCCCACCGACCATCACCGGGACGTGGTCCATTCCCGCCTCGCGCAGGCGGCGCATCACATCCTCGATCAGGGGCACATGGCTTCCCGACAGGATCGACAGGCCAATGACATGGGCCTCTTCGGCCTTGGCGGCAGCGACGATTTCCTCGGGCGTCAGGCGAATGCCCTCGTAGGAAATGTCCATCCCGCAATCGCGTGCGCGAAATGCGATCTGTTCGGCCCCATTGGAATGGCCATCAAGCCCCGGCTTTCCGACCAGAAATTTCAGCCGCCGCCCAAGGTTGTCGCTCACGGCATCGACGGCAGCGCGGATATCGTCCAGTCCCTCGGTCTTGTTCGACACCGATTTCGACACGCCCGTCGGCCCCCGGTATTCGCCGTGCACGGCCCGCATCACGCCCGCCCATTCACCGGTCGTGATGCCCGCCTTTGCCGCTGCGATCGAGGCGGGCATGATGTTTTTCCCCGCCTCCGCCGCCGCGCGCAAATCAGCCAAGGCCGCGCGCACCGCGCCGGCGTCCCGTTCCTCGCGCCACGCTTGCAGGCGCGCGATCTGGTCCTGTTCGACCGCCGGATCGACAACCATGATCCCGCCATCCTGGCCCATCAGGGGCGAAGGTTCGCTGGCCGTATACTTGTTCACGCCGACCACAACGGTTTCGCCCCGCTCGATCCGGTTGACCCTGTCGGCATTGCTCTCGACCAATCGCGCCTTCATGTAATCGATGGCGGCAATCGCCCCGCCCATCGAGTCGAGATTGGCCAATTCCGCGCGCGCGCCCGCCTTCAATTCCGCGACTTTGGCATCCACCGCCGGGTTTCCGTCAAAGAGATCGTCGTATTCCAGCAGATCGGTTTCAAAGGCCATGATCTGCTGCATCCGCATCGACCATTGCTGGTCCCAAGGGCGCGGCAGGCCCAAAGCCTCGTTCCACGCGGGCAATTGCACCGCCCGTGCCCGGGCCTTTTTCGACAGGGTCACGGCCAGCATCTCGATCAGGATGCGGTAGACGTTGTTTTCCGGCTGCTGTTCCGTCAGGCCCAGCGAATTGACCTGCACGCCATACCGGAACCGCCGATACTTCGCATCGGTCACGCCATAGCGTTCCTCGCAGATCTCGTCCCAAAGATCGACGAACGCGCGCATCTTGCACATTTCCGTAACGAAACGGATGCCCGCATTCACGAAAAAGGAAATGCGCCCGACCAGAACCGGGAAATCCTCGGCCGGAACGCGCGGGCGCAATTCGTCCAGAACCGCGATCGCGGTCGCCAAGGCAAAAGCAAGTTCCTGTTCCGGCGTCGCGCCTGCCTCTTGCAGGTGATAGGAACACACGTTCATCGGGTTCCATTTCGGCACATTGGTATAGCAGTATTCCGCCACATCCGCGATCATCCGCAGGCTCGGCTTGGGCGGGCTGATATAGGTACCCCGGCTCAGGTATTCCTTGATCAGGTCGTTTTGGACCGTGCCCTGCAATTGCCGTGCATCGGCACCCTGTTCTTCGGCGACCGCGATATAAAGCGCCAAAAGCCACGGCGCCGTCGCGTTGATCGTCATCGACGTGTTCATCTGCTCCAGCGGGATCTGGTCGAACAGCGTCCGCATGTCGCCCAGATGGCAAACCGGCACGCCCACCTTGCCGACCTCGCCCCGCGCCAGAACATGATCGCTGTCATAGCCCGTCTGCGTCGGCAGATCGAAAGCCACCGAAAGCCCCGTCTGCCCCTTGGCCAGATTCCCCCGATAGAGCGCGTTCGACGCCTTGGCCGTCGAATGACCGGCATAGGTACGGATGAGCCAAGGATTGTCGCGCGTCGCGGCGGTCATGGGCAGGCTCCTATCGAGAATGCGGCAATAACATTTCGTCACAGGCTGTATATTGAGAATATTGTGACCCTGTCAATTCGCTGCGTTGCGGCAGAACCAGTCCGCAACTGCCCTCTGGCCCAAGACCGCGCCGCACAGTAGCGTGCCGCCATGGCTCGATACCTCCTCACCCGCGCCCTGTCCCTCGGGCTCAGCCTGATCGTGGCGAGCGTGGTGATCTTTGCCCTGATCGAGGTGATTCCCGGCGACCCCGCCTCCTACATGATGGGCCTGAACGCGACGCCCGAAAACCTCGCCGCGCTGCGCGCCGAACTTGGCCTTACGGGGTCACCCGTCACCCGCTACATCGACTGGGTGGGCGGGATGCTGACGGGGGATTTCGGCACCTCCTACACCTATCGCGTGCCGGTGGCCGATCTGGTGGCGGACCGGATCGGGGTCTCCCTGCCGCTGGCCATCTACGCGCTGACGCTCTCCACGCTTATCGCCTTTCCGGTCGGCATCATCGCCGCCTCCCGGCGCGGAACATGGGCCGATCACGGGATCATGGGGGCCACGCAACTGGGCATAGCCATCCCGAATTTCTGGTTCGCCATGCTGCTTGTCCTTCTTTTCGCGGTCACGCTGCGTTGGTTCTCGGCGGGTGGCTTTCCCGGCTGGTCCGACCCCACCGCCGCGATCAAGGCGCTGACCCTGCCCGCCATCGCGCTCGCGCTGCCGCAGGCTTCGATCCTTGCGCGGGTGATGCGCTCCGCGCTCCTCGATACGCTGGATCACGATTACATCCGCACCGCCCGCGCCAAGGGGCTGACGCGCGGCCAGGCCATCCGCCGCCATGCTCTGCGCAACGCGCTGATCCCGGTCCTGACCATCATCGGGCTGCAATTCTCCTTCCTCATCGCCGGCGCCATCATCATCGAGAACGTGTTCTTCCTGCCCGGCCTCGGGCGGCTGATCTTTCAGGGCATCACCCAGCGCGACCTGATCGTGGTGGAATCGGTCACGATGCTTCTGGTCTTCGCCGTGATCCTCGTGACCTTCCTTGTCGATCTGGCCTATGCGCTGGTCGATCCGCGCCTGCGCCGGGGGTGATCGGATGACCCGTCTGCCCCCTGCCCTGATCCTTGGCGCCGCCCTTTCGGGCCTGTTCCTCGCGGCGGCGCTCGTCTCGCTTCTCTGGGTGCCCCATGCCATCGACGGCGTGGCGATCGCCAACCGGCTGCAACCGCCCTCGGCCACGCACCTGTTGGGCACCGACCAGCTTGGCCGCGATATCCTGTCGATGCTGATGGTCGGCGCGCAAACTTCCATCGCGGTTGCGATCCTTGCCGTGGGGATCGGCGTGGCCCTTGGCGTGCCGCTAGGCCTGGCCGCCGCCGCCAACCGGGGCAGCTGGCTGGACGAGATCATCATGCGCGGCAATGACCTGATCTTCGCCTTTCCCAGCCTCGTCATCGCCATCCTGATCACCGCGCGCTACGGGCCATCTGCCACCAACGCGATCCTTGCCATCGGCATCTTCAACATCCCCGTCTTTGCCCGCGTCGCGCGTGGCGCGGCCCTGCCGATCTGGACCCGCGATTTCATCCGCGCGGCCCAAACGGCGGGCAAGGGGCGCATCCGCATCAGCGCCGAACATGTCTTGCCCAATATCGCGAACCTCCTGATCGTTCAGGCCACGATCCAGTTCTCCCTCGGCATCCTCGCCGAGGCAGCGCTCAGCTACGTCGGCCTTGGCGCGCAGCCGCCCACACCCAGCTGGGGCCGGATGCTGTCGGAAGCGCAGACGATGATCTACACCCATCCGATGCTGGCCGTGCTGCCGGGACTGGCCATCGTGATGACGGTCCTGGGCCTGAACCTGATGGGCGACGGGTTGCGCGACGCGCTCGACCCGCGCCTGCGCCGGGGCCGCGCATGATCGCCATCCGCGACCTCTCGCTCTCTATCCATGGCACGCCGATCCTGCGGGGTGTCTCGCTCGACATCGCGCCGGGCGAAATTCTCGGCCTTGTCGGGGAAAGTGGCTCGGGCAAATCCATGACGGCGCTGGCGCTGATGGGTCTTCTGCCGCAGGGCGCGCGCACGACCGGCACGGCCCTGCTCGATGAGACCGATCTCCTGACCCTGCCCGAAGCCGCGCTGTGCAAGCTGCGTGGCAACGACATCGGCATGATCTTCCAAGAGCCGATGACCGCGCTCAACCCGCTGCAGACCATCGGCGCACAGGTGGCCGAAACGCTGGTGATCCATGGCCGCGCCACCCGGGCCGAGGCGCAACGCATCGCGCGCGACCGGCTCGACCGCGTCGGCCTCTCCGCCATCCCCCTCGACCGCTATCCGCATGAACTGTCCGGCGGCCAGCGGCAACGCGTCTGCATCGCGGCTGCCATCGCGCTCAACCCACGCCTCCTGATCGCGGATGAACCCACCACCGCGCTGGATGTGACGACACAGGCGCAGATCCTCGACCTCCTGAAATCTCTGGTGGCCGAGGATGGGCTATCCCTCCTTCTGATCACCCATGACCTTGCCGTCGTGGCCGACATGGCAGACCGGATTGCCGTGATGCAGACCGGTGCAATCGTGGAGAGCGGTTCCACCGCGCAGGTTCTCGCACAGCGTCGCCACCCCTATACGGCGGCGCTTTTTGCCGCCTCCGCACACACGCCCTCCCGGCGGGTGCACCGCGCAGACGAACCGCTGATGGTCGTCGAAGATCTCCACCGCATCTATCCCGGTGCCCGAACGCTTCTGCGCCGCGGCCCACCCGTCGCCGCAGTCCGGGGTGTCGGCTTTACCCTCCATCGCGGCGAAAGCCTCGGGCTGGTGGGCGAATCGGGCTGCGGAAAATCCACGCTCACCCGCGCGCTTCTGGGCCTCGACCCGGTGCAGGGTGGCGATATCCGCATCTTCGGCCGATCGATCCTGCCCAAGATGCCCGACAGCACGCGCGCAGGCATTCAGGTCGTGTTCCAAGACCCTTACGGCAGCTTCGATCCCCGTTGGCGCGTCGACCAGATCATCTCCGAACCCTTCCATCTCCTGCCCGATGCGCCGCGTGGCGCAGACCGCCGCGCCCGCGTGGCCGAGGCGCTCCGCGCCGTCCATCTCGCGCCCGAGGACATGGACAAGTACCCGCACGAATTTTCCGGTGGCCAGCGTCAGCGCATCGCCATCGCCCGCGCGCTGATCACGCAGCCCCGGATCCTCGTACTGGACGAAGCCGTGTCGGCCCTCGACGTGTCGGTCCGCGCCCGCATCCTGGACCTGCTGGCCGAGCTTCAGGGCGCCTTCGGCCTGTCCTATCTCTTCATCTCGCATGACCTGACGGTGGTGCGCGCCATCACCGACCGCGTTTTGGTGATGCAGGCGGGCGAGATCGTGGAACAGGGGCCCACGGCCGATGTTTTCGACCGGCCCAGCCATCCCTATACACAACACCTGCTGAAAGCCGCCCCACGGCTTCCCGACATGACGGAGCGTCTTGCATGACACCTTGGTTCGATCCTTCCCGCGTTTTCATCGGCGGCCAATGGCAGCCCTGCGCCAGCGGTGAAACCCTGCCCGTCATCGACCCATCGACAGGGGCAGAGGTCGCGCGCATCGCCCGTGGCGGCCCCGCCGATATCGACGCCGCCGTCACGGCGGCCGAGGCCGCGCTGGAAGGCGCATGGGGCGCGACCCCCGCCTTTGAACGCGGCCGTATCCTTGCCCGTCTCGGCCAACTCGTCCTCGACCACATCGACCAATTGGCGCTGATGGAGGCGACGGACGTCGGCAAACCGCTGACCCAAGCCCGCAACGACGTGATCGCGCTGGCCCGCTACTGCGAATTCTACGCCGGTGCCGCCGACAAGCTGATGGGCGAAACGATCCCATTCCAGAATGGCTTTACCGTCTACACGCTCCGCGAACCGCATGGAGTGACCGGCCATATCGTGCCGTGGAACTACCCGATGCAGATCATCGGCCGCTCGGTCGGCGCAGCCCTTGCCGCTGGCAACGCCTGCGTCCTCAAACCGGCCGAGGAGGCGTGTCTGACAGCGCTCGCCTTCGCCGATCTCGCCCATCAGGCGGGCCTGCCCGCCGGCGCGCTGAACGTGGTGCCGGGGCTGGGGGCCGAGGCCGGGGCGGCGCTGACCGCCCATCCGGGCATCCGCCATATCTCCTTCACCGGATCGGTCGCCACCGGCCGCCGCGTGCAGGCGGCAGCGGCCGAAAACGTGGTGCCCGTCACGCTGGAATTGGGTGGCAAATCCCCGCAACTCGTCTTTGCCGATGCCGATCTGGACGCGGCCCTCCCCTATCTGGTGAACGCGGGCATCCAGAACGCGGGCCAGACCTGTTCCGCCTCCTCCCGCATCCTCGTGGAACGGTCCATTTATGCCGAGGTTTGTGACCGCATGGCCGAAGCCTATCGCGCCCTGACGACCGGCCCCGCCACCGCCGATCTGCGCACCGGCCCCCTCATCTCGGCCCGCCAGAAAGGGATCGTGGAACGCTACCTGTCGATGGCGGACCCCGCCCATATCCTCGCCCGCGGCCAACTTGCCCCCGACCTGCCGCCGGGCGGCCATTACATCGCACCCACCCTCATCGCGGGCCCCGGCCCCGATCACCCCTTGGCGCAGGAGGAAATCTTCGGCCCCGTCCAGATCATCCTCCCCTTCGAGGACGACGACGACGCGATCCGCATCGCCAATGGCACGGCCTACGGCCTTGTCGCCTCGGTCTGGTCGCGCGACGGGGGCCGCCAGATGCGGCTCGCCAAGCGGCTCCGCGCGGGGCAGGTCTTTCTCAACAATTACGGCGCGGCGGGCGGCGTGGAACTGCCCTTCGGCGGCACGGGCCTGTCGGGCCATGGCCGCGAAAAGGGCTTCGAGGCGCTTTATGCCATGACCAGCCTCAAGACAGTCGCCGCCCATCATGGCTGAGCCATGGACGCCCCCGAAAGCCCCCGCTAGGCTGGGGGCAAAACAACGCCCGAGACAGCCATGACGCTTGGAAAATTCCCGACCTTCTTCCTGCTCGTGGCACTGGCCGCGCTCTCGGCGGCGATCTTCGGTGCGCTCCACAACCAGCTCAGCTATTCGGTCGGCCCGGCCTATTTCCACGATATCAAGTTCCCGCAGTTCGGCATTCCCGATACCACCGCCCCGCGCTTCGGCGCGGCGCAGGTCGGCGTTCTGGCCAGTTGGTGGATGGGCGCGCTCGTCAGCCTGCCCGCCTTTCTCTATGGGCTTTTCACCGTGCCGAACGCCCGCAGCTACCTTGCCGCCGGGATCGGGGCCATCGGCCTTGTCCTTGTCCTCGCCACCTTCGCAGCCCTTGCGGGGCTTGTCGGCGGCATCGCAGCGGTGAGCACAGGCATCCTCGACGGCGTTCTGACCCTGCCCCAAGGGATCGACCGCGCCGATTTCCTGCGTGCGGGCTTCATGCATGACGCAAGCTACGTCGCCGGGGGGCTTGGCGCGCTTCTGGCCTTCTGGCCGATGCGGCGCGCCCGCGCCATCGACCTTGCTCGGGCCTGACGCGATGCAGACACTCCGCCGCCCCGTGGCCCCCCGCGATTGCGACATCCTCGGCCACATGAACGTGGCGGCCTATGTCGATGCCGTGTCCGACGCGATGTTCACCATACAGGGCCTCGCGGGCCTCGACCGTGCCGCCATCGCGGCCACCCAACGCTCTTTCGTCGCCGCCCGGATCGAATGCGACTATCGGGCCGAGATGCTGGCGGGCGACGTGCTGACCATGGACAGCCGCGTCCTGCACATCGGCACCAAATCCGCCCGCTTCGCCCATGTGATGAAGCGCCTGTCGGATGGCGCGACCGTCTTTACCGCCGAAAACGTCTCGGTCCATTTCGACCTGACCGACCGGCGCGCCCTGCCCATCCCCGACGATCTGCGGCAGGCACTCGAACGCTTGAGGGAGGCATCATGAGACTCATCGGAAAAACAGCCATCGTCACCGGCGCGGGCTCGGGCTTTGGCGCGGGCATCGCGCGCATCTTCGCCCGCGAAGGCGCGACCGTCATGGTCGCCGACATCAACACCGCCGCCGCCGAGGCGATCGCCAGCGAAATCGCCGGCATCGCCTGCACGGTCGACGTGGCGAACGGCCCCTCCGTCGCCGCCATGGCCAAGGCGGCGCGCGACGCATGGGGCAAAATCGACATCCTCGTGAACAACGCAGGCATGACCCATCTGCCCAAACCGATGGAGGATGTGACCGAGGAGGAATTCGACCGCGTCCTCGCCGTCAACGCTAAATCCGTCTATCTGACCGCGCGCGAAATCGTGCCGGGGATGAAGGCGGCGGGCACGGGCGCGATCCTCAACATCGCCTCGACCGCGGGCCTATCGCCCCGGCCGCGCCTCAACTGGTACAATGCCTCCAAGGGCTGGATGATCACCGCGACCAAGACCATGGCGGTCGAGCTTGCCCCTGCGGGCGTGCGCGTCAACGCGCTTTGCCCGGTCGCGGGTGAAACGCCCCTTCTCAGCAGCTTCATGGGCGAGGATACGCCCGAGATGCGGGCGAAATTCCTCTCCACCATCCCGCTCGGGCGCTTCTCCACCCCCGACGACATGGGCGAAGCGGCGGCCTTCCTGTGTTCCGACGCCGCCTCCATGATCACCGGCGCCGCCTTGGAGGTGGACGGGGGCCGCTGCATATGACGGGCTACACCCGCCACGATCTGCCCTGCGATATCGTGGTCCACGCGGGCCAATTCGCGGGCCAGCCGCAGGCCTTTGCCTACCTGCTGACCGCCTGCCCGGATCTGGCGCTGGAGCATGTCGAGGTGATCCGCGAACGCCCCGCCACCCGGCTTCGCGCCCGCTTCGACCCCGACACCGCCGACGAAATCGCAGCGGCGGGAGGCGCATGGAACACGCTCATCCTCATCCTGCCCGCCGCTTATCCCGGCCTCGACTGTCCCCTGCCCGACACGCCCGCGCTGCCGCATCTGGGCATCTGGCGCGGCCATATCCCCCATCTGGTCACTGAGCGGCCCGGACCATGATCCGCCCCGGCCCCCTGAACCTGATCACCGATGTCGCGGGCCTGCGCGTGGGCAATGCGCGGGATGACCGCATCAAGACAGGGGCGACGGTTCTGGTGGGCGACCGCCCCTTCACCGCCGCGGTCCATGTCATGGGCGGGGCACCCGGCACCCGCGAAACCGACCTTCTTGCCCCCGACAAACTTGTGCAGGAGGCCGATGCCCTTGTCCTCGCCGGTGGGTCCGCCTTCGGCCTCGATGCGGCCTCGGGCGTGGCCGATGCACTCCGCGCACAGGGGCGTGGCTTCGTCGTCGGCGACCAGACCGTCCCCATCGTACCGGGCGCGATCCTGTTCGACCTCCTGAACGGCGGCGAGAAGGCGTGGACCGACAACCCCTACAAACCGCTCGGCGCAGCAGCCCTTGCCAATGCCACGAAGACCTTCACCCTCGGCTCCGAAGGGGCAGGCACCGGCGCACTTATCGCCGATCTCAAGGGCGGTCTCGGCTCCGCCTCCGCTATTTGGGAGGGGGTGACGGTCGGCGCCCTTGTCGCCGTCAATGCGCTGGGTCGCGTCACCGTCGGCGATGGGCCCCACTTCTGGGCCGCCCCCTTCGAGATGGGCGACGAATTCGGTGGGCTTGGCATGGCGCAGGGTTTCGACCCCCACGCCATTCCCCCGGTCAAGGGACACGAGACCCGCAACACCACCATCGCCATCGTCGCCACGGACGCCGCCCTGACGCAGGCACAAGCCACGCGCATGGCCATCGCCGCCCATGACGGCATGGCCCGCGCAATCTGGCCCAGCCACACACCGATGGATGGCGATATCGTCTTTGCCGCCGCCACCGGCGCGCGCTCCCTGCCCGATCCGGGGCGCGGCGCACTCATGCTGGGCCATCTGGCCGCCCTGTGCCTGGCCCGCGCCATCGCACGCGGGATCCACGCCGCCACATCCGCGCCGGGCGACACCAAGCCGACATGGCACGATCGCTTCAGCTGAACGAAAAAACCCCGGATCGTCGATCCGGGGTTTTTCTCGTCTCTCGATGCGCGGCGCTCAGTGCAGGCGGCTCTCCACCTGCGCGATGGCATCGTCGATGAACCCGTTGGCCTGCGATGCGCCAAGGCTCTTGGTCAGCGTTTCGGCAGCGGCGGCGATGGCCACCTCGACCGCGCGGTTGCGAACCGAACGCACGGCCTTGTCCTCGGCGCTGGCGATCTGCTCTTCGGCAGCGGCCAAACGGCGCGCGATGGATTTCTCCAGATCGGCCCGCGCCTGTGCCGCAGCGGCCTCCGCATCGGCCTTGGCCTGCGCGACGATCCGGTCGGCTTGGTCGGCCACTTCGCGGCTCTTGCGCTCGTAGGAAGCCAGCAGGCTCTGGGCTTCATCACGCAGCGCGCGCGCCTCGTCCAGATCGGCCTTGATGCCTTCGGCCCGCTTGTCGAGCATGCCACCCAGCATCGCGGGCACGTTGAAGTAGAAGATGATGGCCAGAAACAGCAAAAAGCCGATCAGGACCACGAAATCGGTATTGCCCAGCGAAGGGTCGAACAACCCGTGGGGCTTGTCCTCAGCGGCAAGCGCCACACCGGGAACAAGGAAAAGGCTCACCGCCAGAAGGTTCTTCATCATGGCTTACCCTTTCACACGCGCTGAAACGGCGTTGGCGATGGCATCGGCATCGACCGAGGCGCCCGGCGCGACCGCTGCGGCGATATCGCCCGCGATCGACTTGGCGACCTCCTCGATGCTCTGCACCGCACCGGCCTGAATCTCGGCGATGCGCGCTTCGCTCTCGGCGGCCTTGGCGGCAATCTCGGCATCCGCCTTGGCGATGGCCTCGTTCAGATCGGCCTGGATGCCCGCGCGGGTCTCCTCGGCGATCTTCTGCGCTTCGGTGCGCGCATCGGCCAATGCCTTGTTGTAGGCGGCTTCGGCCTCGACGGCCTTCCGCTTCAGATCCTCGGCCGCGGCCAGATCATTGGTCAGCGTGCCCTGCCGCTCGGCCAGAACCGCAGCGATCCGGGGCAGCGCGACGCGGCTCAGGATGAAATAGATGGCGACCAACGACACCACCAGCCAGAAGATCTGGTTGGGGAACGTGTCGAATGCGAGTTGCGGGATACCCGCCTCACCGCCTGCGGCGGCACCCGTGCTGGCGACCTCGGCCATGAAATTCCTCCTGGAACCGGAAACCCACCGGAGCGTCGCACCAAATGGCAACGCCCCGGCCGTAAGGATGATGGGTCGTCAGGTGCTCAGACGGCGAACATCAGCAGAAGCGCGACGAGGAACGAGAAGATCCCCAGTGCTTCCGCGAAGGCGATGCCGATGAAGAGCGTCGCGGTCTGACCGGCCGCAGCCGACGGATTGCGCAGCGCGCCCGCGAGGAAGTTGCCGGCCACGTTGCCGACACCCAGTGCCGCCAGACCAGCGCCCAGACCTGCAATGCCTGCGCCGACGAACTGGCCGAGTTGTGCGATATCGCCTTCCATGATGGTATCTCCTTACGTTGGAAGTTCGAGAAATCCGTAGGGTGGGCAATGCTGCCCACCGCTGCGTTCAGTGATGCGGGTGCAATGCGTCCTTGAGGTAGACGCAGGTGAGAATGGTGAACACATAGGCCTGGATCGCGGCGACCAGCACCTCGAGGCCGTAGATTGCGATCACGCCAAAGACCGGCGCGATGCCCGCAAGGCCCAGCGCGCCCGCGAAACCCGCGAACACCTTGAGAACCGCGTGGCCCGCCATGACCGCGCCCGCCAGTCGCACCGAATGGCTGACAGGGCGCACGCAGTACGAGATGACTTCGATGATCGCCAGAACCGGGCGCAGCACCAGCGGCGCCGAGCTGACCCAGAACAGGCTCAGGAAACCCGCGCCATTCTTGACGAAGCCGATGACCGTCACGCTGATGAACACCGTCAGCGCCAAGATCACCGTAACCGCGATATGCGAGGTGGGCGAAAAGCTCGTGGGGATCAGCGCAAGGAAGTTGGCGAACAGGATGAACAGGAAGGCCGTGAAGATGTAGGGGAAATACGGCAGCGCGTCCTTGCCCGCCACATCCTCGACCATCTTGCGGATGAAACCATAGGCCAATTCCGCCATCGACTGGCTGCGCGAGGGGATGACCGCGCGGCCCTTGGTGCCCATGACCATCAGCGCCACGATGGCAGCGATCGCCAGACCCATCCACAGCGTCGCATTGGTGGGCGTGTACCAGTGGATCGGGCCGTCACCGAACAGCGGCTTGACCTCGAACTGGTCCATCGGGTGGATCGCAAGGCTGCCGTAGCCGTCGGCATAGGCCAGACCGAACAGAACGGCCGCAACCGCGATCAGGACATAGGCCACCATGCGACCCTTGCCGCCTGCCGAAGCCGAGGTGTTGGTGCTCTCGGTTGCCACGTCGCTACCCCTTTTCCCGTTCCGCCGCAGCCGTCCCGGCCGCGTCACCCTGCTTGCGCTGGACCTCTTCGGCCGAGCGTATCATCGTCTTGATCCCGGCAATCAGGCCAAGGACCACGAAAATCACCATCAGCCACGGTCTGGTGCCCAACAGCACGTCCAACCCAAAGCCGATCCCGAACCCGATCCCCAAACCGGCGACCAGCTCGATCACCATCCGCCACGCCAGATGCGCTTGCGAATAATGCTCCCCCATGTGGTGTTCGGGCGCCTCGGCCTTGCGGGCCGCCGCGATCCGGGCCTCCAGAGCCCTCAACCGCTCCGCTTCGTCTGACCCGGACATAACCTGAAACCCCCACGGGAATTCGGGCGGACGCTATGCCGGGCGCGCCGCAGAGTCAACGCACGCCGCAGCGCAGAGATTTCCAACCAAGATATTGAATTAATTATAATTTCAACGGGTGCGTCAAATCGGTCATCCCGTCCGCCGGGGCCGCGCAGGCGCGTTTTGCCTCGACAGGCATATTCAACCGATCGGTTGACGATTGCGCGGGGCGGGGTCTACTGGCGCGCATGGCCGCCTCGCTCGACACCGTCTTTGCAGCCCTCGCCGACCCGACCCGGCGCGAGATCCTGCGCATGTTGCTCGAGGATGACATGGCCGTGACCGATGTCGCCCATCCCTTCCAGATGTCGTTGGCAGCGATCTCCAAACACCTCGCCATCCTCGCCGCCGCGGGTTTGATCACCCAAGAAAAGAGGGGCCGGGTGAAATGGTGCAAACTCGAACCCGACGCGCTCAAACCTGCCTCGGTCTGGATGCAATCCTTCGGCCAGTTCGAGCCGGTCAACCTCGACGATTTCGAAGCCTTTCTCGAACGCGAACTCGGCACCGAAAGGGATGCAGACTGACGCGCGTCACGCACCGCGATGCCTCATCCCCGGCACCAATCCGAATAGGCCGCACAACGCCCGCCAGCACAGCCAGGGGCGCTCGCGCTCAGACCCGCCTCAGGCGATGCCCGCGAACCGCAGGATGGCCAGTACGATGACGACGAGGCCGACAAGATAAATGATGCTTCTCATGGCGTCTGATTATCGCATCCCTTGCCGAAAGGCCATAACCCTCTAATCCTTCAGCAACAATCCCAGCGCTATCACCGTCAGGCCGATCCCGCCCAACACAAGAACGGGTGGCATCGGCTGGCCCAGCGCCAATTCCCACATCAACACCCAACTCGGCGTGAGATAGGTATAGGCCATCACCTTGGAGGACGGCAGCCGCATGGATGCGAATTGCACGAGGAACACCGTCGTCGACGAGGCCGCGACCGCCGTATAGGCCAGCGTCACCCAGACCAGCGGCCGCAGCGCCGCCCAATCCGTCGCCACGATCGCGCCCCAACCCCAGATCCCGATGATCAAGGCCGTCGCGGCCAGCGTCCAGAAGGTGAAGCTCAGGATCGGCTCACCCCGGTTGAGCACCCGCACCATGGGCGTGTAGGCCGCGTGCGCCATGCAGCCCCAGAAAAATATCGCCTCGCCCCGCCCGATCTCGAAGGCCATCAGCGCCGCAGGATCGGCGCGAAAGATCACCCAAAGCGCCCCAACCGCCCCCAGCATCAGCGCCAGACGGATGCGCGCGCCCATGACCTGACGCAGCAAGATGTAGCCGAATACCCCGCTCATCACCGGCGTCAGCGTGAACACAGCCGCCGCAGACACCGGCGGCGCGGTCTTCAGCCCCACGAACATCGTCACGAAATAAAGCGCGAAGAACCCGCCAAGGATGCCGTAGCGCCATGGCGCGACAAAGGCCGCGCGCGTCGCCGCCACCTGCCCGCGCGCCACGATCACGACCCCCACCACCGTCGCCGCGATGACGAAACGCACGGCATTCAGCGCGGCGGGGTCGATCTCGTTGGCGACCTGACCGCCCAGCGAGAACGATCCCGCCACGAGGGCCGAGAACATCAGCATCGCCAGATGCCCGCGCCGGGCCTCGGCCGACGGCAGCGCCCCGCGCGTCACGGCGTATCGACGCCCCAGGTTTTCACCTTGTCCTTCAGGAACCGCACGAAGGTCTGCACCTTGGCTGTCCGGTGCAGGTCCATGTGCGTGACAAGCCAGATCCGCGCCGACCAATCCTCCAGCGATGGCAGAACCTCCACCAGACCATCCGCGCCCTCGGTCTCCCATGTCGGAACAAATCCGATGCCCATCCCCGAAGTCACGGCCACCTTGGCCGCCATCATCGACGTGGCGCGGAAATAGATCGAACTGGCCGGAACATGCTCGTTCAGCCACCGGAAATAGGGCGCGCGGGGCGTGTCCTCGACCGTGCCGATGAACCGGTGATCCTCGACATTGCCGCGCTCCAGCGTCCCGAACCGGGCGACATAGCTTTTCGCGGCCATTAACCGGATCGTCTGGGTGAAAAACGGCTGCACCACGTTGTCGGGCTGATCGGGCAGCGCGCCCGCCCGGATCGCGACATGCGCCTCGCCATATTCCAGCCGGAACAGCCGGTGATCCGTCATCAACCGCACCCGCAGGTCGGGATGCCGCTCCATGAATTCCCCGATCGCGGGCACGATCAGCGGCGACAACGCATCGAGCGAGGTCACAATCAATTCGCCCGTCACCTCGTCGCCGCGTCCCTTGATGCGGCCCGCAAGCTGCGTGAACTGGTCGTCGGTCTGCGCCGCGACATTCAGCAGGTCCTGCCCTGCTTCCGTCGGCGTGTATCCCCGCGCATGGCGCTGGAACAGCTTGGCCCCAAGCCGTCCTTCCAACGCGTCGATATGGCGGATGACGGTGGCATGATGCACCCCGAGTGCCTCGGCGGCACCCGACACAGTGCCGACCCGCGCAACCTGGTAGGCGGTCCGGATTTCGTCCCAGTGGTCAAAGGACATTTATGTGCGCCCTCTCACATAACTGCCGCAGCTTGGGCAGATTGTGTCTCATTCTGCAAGGGACATCTTTCGCGGGCATACCTCCGACAAGCACAGGAAACCCTACCATGCCCCAGCACATTCTCCGCATCGACGCCTCCGCCCGCCGCGACGGTTCCGTGTCGCGCGACCTCGTGGACCGGATCATCGACCGGGCCGGCCCCCACACCATCGTCACGACCCGCGATCTGGCCACCGGCCTGCCGCTCATCGACGAGGCGTGGATCCGCGCCAACCTGACCCCCGCCGACCGCCGCACCGATACCGACCGCGCCGCGCTCGCCCTGTCGGACAGGCTCATCGCCGAGCTTCAGGCCGCCGATACCCTCGTGATCGGCCTGCCGATCTACAATTTCGGCGTCCCCTCCGCCCTCAAGGCCTGGATCGACCTCGTCGCCCGTGCGGGCGTGACCTTCCGGTACAGCGAGGCCGGTCCGCGCGGCCTTCTCAGCGGCAAACGCGCCATCGTCGCTGTCGCCTCCGGCGGGACCGAGGCCGGGTCCGAGATCGACTTCGCCACGGGCTACCTGCGCCATGTGTTGGGCTTCATCGGCATCACCGATGTCAGCTTCGTCACCGCCGACCGACTGATGATCGACAATACGGGCTCCCTCGCATCGGCCGCCGCCCAGATCGACGCGCTCGACCTTGCGGCCTGAGCCCCCCTTTCCGGAACGGCGCGGCATGTTATCATCCTCTCCATGTTCCGCTCCCTGATCCTGAGCGTCGCGCTCTGCCTACCGGGCGCGGCCAAGGCGCAATCATGCACCCTGGACTTCACGATCACCGTGACCCAGGGCGTCGGCACCACGCGCCCCGGAACATCGCTTTCGGGCGAGGCGGAATTCACCCTCACCGGCCGCACCTTCCCCGGCGAGGGTGGTGCCGCCGTCCACCTCGCCCAAGGCGAGATGCGCCTCGGCCCCGACATCCGGGGCGAGGTCTGGGCGCTCGTCACCACCTCGGGCAACCCGGTGGCCGACCTTCTGGCCGTCCATGCCCGCAACGTGACCGGCATGGATTTCGCAGGCATCGCCTATCGCGGCCCGATGACGATCAGCCTCTATGGCCACCCCGGCAGCCTGCCCGAGGCGCTTGTGCCCACCGATCAGGCCGCATGGGACGCGATGGACCTGCGCCGCAGCTTCGCGCTCCACGCGCAGGGCTATGACCGGCTCGGCGGCGATATCGCCAGCCTGACGCTGGCCTGCGACACCCCCGTCCCGATTGACAGCGCGGTGGAATCCGCCTATCCCGCCCGCCAATAGCCGGAAAGCGCCAGCTTCCCGGTCCCGTGTTCCATCATGGGATCGCCCCCCGTCAGCGAGGTTTCGCCCACGGGGGCAAATGCCGTTTGGGCTTGGCGCATCTCCGGCCGCTCCTTACCTCAAGGGGCAGACCGAGATTGATGAAAGGGGCCAAGGCCCATGTTCGAGAACCTGTCAGAACGCCTTTCCGGCGTCTTCGACCGCCTCACCAAGCAGGGCGCGCTGTCCGAGGATGACGTGCGCACCGCCATGCGCGAGGTGCGCGTGGCCCTGCTCGAGGCCGATGTCTCGCTCCCCGTCGCGCGCGATTTCATCAAGGCGGTCGAGAAAAAGGCGACCGGCGCCGCCGTCACCAAATCCGTCACCCCCGGCCAGCAGGTCATCAAGATCGTCCATGACGAGTTGATCGCCGTCCTGTCCGGCGACGAGGAACCGGGCCGCCTCAAGATCGACAATCCCCCTGCCCCCGTCCTGATGGTCGGCCTTCAGGGCGGCGGCAAAACCACCACCACCGCCAAGATCGCCAAGCGCCTGAAAGAGCGCGAGGGCAAAAAGGTCCTGATGGCCTCCCTCGACGTGAACCGCCCCGCGGCCATGGAACAACTCGCCATTCTAGGGCTCCAGATCGGCGTCGACACGCTGCCCATCGTCAAGGGCGAGGATCCCGTCGCCATCGCCAAGCGCGCGAAAACGCAAGCCTCGCTTGGCGGCTATGACGTCTACCTCCTCGACACCGCCGGTCGCCTGTCGATCGACGAAGAGCTGATGGCGCAGGTCGAAGCGGTCCGCGACGTGGCCAACCCCCGCGAAACGCTGCTCGTTGTCGACGGCCTGACCGGTCAGGACGCCGTGACCACCGCCGAAAACTTCGACAGCCGCATCGGCATCACCGGCGTTGTGCTGACCCGGATGGATGGCGACGGGCGCGGCGGTGCGGCGCTGTCCATGCGCGCGGTCACCGGCAAGCCGATCCGCTTCGTGGGTCTGGGCGAAAAGATGGACGCCCTCGAAACCTTCGAGCCGCAGCGCATCGCGGGCCGCATCCTCGGCATGGGCGACATCGTGGCGCTCGTGGAACGCGCACAAGAAACGCTCGAGGCCGAACAGGCCGAGCGGATGATGAAGCGCTTCCAGAAGGGTCAGTTCAACATGAACGACCTCAAGGGCCAGCTCGAACAGATGATGAAGATGGGCGGCATGAAGGGCATGATGGGAATGATGCCCGGCATGGCCAAGATGCAAAAGCAGCTGGATGACGCGGGCTTCGACGACATGGTGATCAAGCGCCAGATCGCGCTGATCAATTCCATGACCAAAAAGGAACGCGCCAACCCCGATCTCCTGCAGGCCAGCCGCAAGAAACGCGTGGCCGCCGGCGCGGGGCAGGACGTCTCCGACCTCAACAAGCTGCTCAAGATGCACCGCCAGATGGCCGATGCGATGAAGAAGCTCGGCAAGATGGGCAAAAAGGGCCTCCTGCGCGGCGGCCTCGGCGCGCTGATGGGCAAGGGCGCGCCCGACGCGCTCAAGGGGATGGACCCCGCCAGCATGGACCCCAAGGCCATGGAAGAAGCCGCGCGCCGCATGGGCATGGGCGGCCTGCCGGGCATGGGCGGCGGTGCGCTGCCGCCGGGACTGTCGGGCTTCGGGAAAAAGAAGTGATGCCGCACCCCTTCCCCAATTGCGACCGCTCCACAGGCTTGCCCACAGGCAAAGCCCGCGTGGCTTGTCGCTTTGCGATCCCTGGGGATATCCGCGCATGACCGCCCATCTGACCGATACCCCGGTTCTGGAAACCGCGCGCCTGATCCTGCGCGCCCCCAAGGCCTCCGATTTCGAGGTCTTCGCCCCCTTCGTCATGTCCGACCGCGCCCGCTTCATCGGCGGCGGCGCAGACAAGACCTTGGGTCAGGCATGGCGCATCCTCGCCATCATCACCGGTCATTGGCATCTCTGCGGCTGGGGCAGCTTCGTTCTGGAAGACCGCGCCACCGGCCAGCCCATCGGCTGTGCCGGGCCGTGGATGCCCGGCGACTGGCCCGAGCCGGAACTGGGCTGGATGATCTGGACACCCGAGGCCGAGGGCAAGGGTTACGCCCACGAGGCGCTTCTGACGATCCGCCGCCATGCCTATGCCGATCTCGGCTGGCCCACGGCCGTCAGCTACATCGACACCCGCAACGCCCGCTCGATCGCGCTGGCCAAGCGGCTGGGATGCACGCTCGACCTTGCCGCCGACCGCCCCAACCGCGACGAACCGCTCGAAGTCTGGCGCCACCCTGCCCCCGCCGAGGTGCTGGGCGCATGACCGACACGACCCAAAAGGCACAAGAGATGACCGACGCCACCGCCCGCGCCGCTGCCCTGCTCAAGGGGCATCGCGAAAGCATCGACCGGCTTGACGCGATCCTCGTCTACACGCTCGGCGAACGCTTCAAGCACACGCAGGCCGTCGGCAAACTGAAAGCCGAACACGACCTTCCCCCGTCCGATCCGGCCCGCGAAGCGGCCCAGATCGCGCGGCTCGAAGACCTGGCCATCCAGGCCGACCTCGACCCCGACTTCGCCAAGAAGTTCCTGCGCTTCGTCATCGACGAAGTCATCCGTCACCACGAACAACACCAATCGTAGGGTGGGTGCTACCCACCTTTACCTCTGCCAATCGAAGGAGTTACACCAATGGCAATGAAAATCCGACTGGCCCGCGGCGGCACGAAAAAGCGCCCCTTCTACCGCATCGTCGCCACCGACAGCCGCATGCCCCGCGACGGCCGCTTCCTTGAGAAGCTGGGCACCTACAACCCGCTGCTCGCCAAGGACAGCGAGGACCGCATCAAGATGGACCTCGACCGCGTGAAGCATTGGCTGGATCAGGGCGCGCAGCCCACCGATCGCGTCGCCCGCTTCCTCGAAGCTGCTGGCCTTCTGACCAAGAAGACCCGCAACAACCCCAACAAGGCCGAGCCGGGCAAGAAAGCCAAGGAACGCGCCGCCGAAAAGGAAGCCAAGGCCGCGAAAGCCGCCGAAGCCGCCGCCGCTCCGGCCGAGGCTCCGGCCGAAGAAGCGACCGAGTAATCGGCCCGCGCATGTCGCGCCTTGGACATATGCTCCCGATGCGGGCCCGGTCATGAGCGACCGGGTCTGTGTCGGGGCCATCGCGGGCGCCTTCGGCGTCCGTGGCGAGGTGCGGCTGAAAAGCTTTTGCGCCGAGGCGGCGGATATCGCCGCCTATGGCCCCCTCTCGACCGAGGATGGCAGCCGCACCTTCGAGGTGACGCTGACCCGCCCTGTGTCGCAGGGGCTGGCCGCCCGGCTTTCGGGCGTGACCACCAAGGAACAGGCCGATGGCTTGCGCGGCACAAGGCTTTACGCGCCACGCACCGCGCTGCCCGCCCTGCCCGACGATGAATTCTACCACGCCGATCTTCTGGGTCTGACCGCGCTCGACACCGGCGGGGCCGAACTGGGCAAGATCGCCGCCGTCCTGAACCATGGCGCGGGCGATCTCTTGGAATTGCGCGGCCCGGGCCTCAAGGGGTCGGCGCTCGTGCCCTTCACCCGCGCCATCGTGCCGACCGTCGATCTCGCCTCCCGCCGCGTCATCATCGACCCGCCCGAGGGGCTTTTCGACTGATCCTCTTTCCGCGCGATGCGCGCCCCGGCAGCAAGGCCACGCCATGCCCACACCGCCCACCAGATCCCACGGCCGCCTCGCCATCTCGGCCAACGCGCAGCCGCGCGAATTGATGAGCGACACCCCACGCCTCAAGGGCGCGTGGTGCGCCCGTGTCGTGACCCTCTTCCCCGAGCTTTTCCCCGGCGTCCTCGGGGCCTCGCTCACCGGCAAGGCGCTGCAACAGGGGCTCTGGGCGCTCGATCCCATCGACCTGCGCGTCTTCGGCACCGGCAAACACCGGCAGGTCGACGACACGCCCGCAGGCGGCGGCGCGGGGCTCGTGATGAAACCCGATGTGCTGGGGCGCGCGCTGTCCATGGCGGGCAACGGCACGCCCGACGATCCCGCCCGCTGGCCCCGCGTCTACCTTTCGCCGCGCGGGAAACCCTTCACCCAGGCTGACGCCCGCCGCTTTGCCGCCGCCGATGGCATGACGCTCTTGTGCGGCCGCTTCGAAGGCGTGGATCAGCGCGTCATCGACGCCTTCGCGCTCGAGGAAATCAGCCTTGGCGATTTCGTCCTCACGGGGGGCGAAATCGCGGCACAGGCCGTGATCGACGCGACCGTCCGCCTGATCCCCGGCGTGCTCGGCAATGCCGCCTCGACCGAGGAAGAAAGCTTTTCCGACGGGCTTTTGGAACATGCCCAATACACCCAGCCCCGCAGCTGGCAGGGCCGCGACATCCCCGAGGTTCTGCTGTCGGGCAATCACGGTGCCATCGCGAAATGGCGCCGCGCCGAGGCCGAGCGCCTGACCGCCGAACGCCGCCCCGATCTCTGGGCCGCGCACCTTGCCGCCAAGGGCGATTGACCTTCATTTGGGCTTGATCAGGGCCGCAACCGGGCCTATACGCGCCGCAGGCACGCCGGGCTTACCCCCGGCTGCTTTCCGTTTTGCGCGATCTTCCGCGCGAGCCATGACGGACCAAGACGACAAGCAACGGCCAGACGACCTCTGACGGGCGCCCCGCAAAGCGGAAACAGGCGGACCCGATCGAAGATCAGAGCTCTCGGCGATAGGCCACCAGACCTCCGCGGGCAAAACCGTGGGCAGACATGAAGGAGCGGATCAGATGAACCTGATCGCACAGATCGAGGCGGAACAAATCGCCGCCCTCGGGAAAACCATTCCCGATTTCAAGGCCGGCGACACCATCCGCGTCGGCTTCAAGGTGACCGAAGGCACCCGCACCCGCGTCCAGAACTACGAAGGCGTCTGCATCAGCCGCAAGAACGGCTCGGGCATCGCCGGTTCGTTCACCGTGCGCAAGATTTCCTTCGGTGAAGGCGTGGAGCGCGTTTTCCCGCTGCATTCCACCAACATCGAGTCGATCGAGGTTGTCCGCCGCGGCAAGGTCCGTCGCGCCAAGCTCTATTACCTGCGCGCCCGCCGCGGCAAGTCCGCCCGGATTTCCGAGGACACCACCTACAAGCCGCAAGCCGGCGCGAACGCCTAAGGAGCGACGTGATGAAAAAGGACATCCACCCCGACTATCACGTCATCAACGTCAAGATGACCAACGGCGACGTCGTCCAGATGCGCTCCACCTGGGGCAAGGAAGGCGATACCATGTCGCTCGACATCGACCCCTCGGTCCACCCGGCCTGGACCGGTGGCGGCCAGCGCCTGATGGACACCGGCGGCCGCGTGTCGAAGTTCAAGAAGAAATACGAAGGCCTCGGCTTCTGAGCCGACGCCCCGCTGTGTCACAGCCGCGACGCCGCCCCAGCCGGGCGGCGTTCGTGTCTGGGGGCCCGACATCGGGCTGCCGTGCCGCGAAAGCCACGGCAGGGCGGCGGTCACAGCCCGCGATTGGCGCTTAACCTTCGGGCGGCATCCGTGTAGATTTCGCAACAGATCGCGCCCCGCTCAACGAGGGCGTCCATATCTTGGGCCGTAACCGGGGGACGGGCAGTGGCGCATATCATCGTTCTGGGCAATGAAAAGGGCGGATCGGGGAAATCCACGACCGCCATGCATGTCGCAACCGCGCTTGTGCGGCTCGGCCATGTGGTCGGCGGGCTTGACCTCGATCTGCGGCAGCGCAGTTTCGCGCGCTACATGGAAAACCGCCGCGCCACGATCGCGGCCCGCGGCCTCGACTTGGCCGCCCCCGAACTCAAAGACCTGCCCGAGATCGACCCCGCCACCCTCTCCGAGGGCGAGAATATTCTCGACAAACGCCTCTCGGCCGCTGTCGCCGATCTCGAGACGCGCTGCGATTTCATCGTGATCGACTGCCCCGGCAGCCACACCCGCCTGAGCCAGGTCGCCCACAGCCTCGCCGACACGCTGATCACGCCGATGAACGACAGTTTCGTCGATTTCGACCTGCTGGCGCGGATCGACCCCGAAACCTACGAGATCAAGGGCCCCAGCGTCTATTCCGAGATGGTCTGGCACGCCCGCCAATTGCGCGCCCGCGCGGGCCTGACACCAATGGACTGGATCGCGGTCCGCAACCGCCTGCCGACCCAACAGATGCACAACAAACGCAAGGTCGGCCGCGCGCTCGAGGCGCTGTCGACCCGCATCGGCTTCCGCATCGCGCCGGGCTTTTCGGAACGCGTCATCTTTCGCGAGCTGTTCCCCAGCGGCATGACGCTCTTGGACCTGCGCGAGTTGGGCGTGGACCGGCTCAACATCTCGAACCTTGCCGCACGACAGGAATTGCGCGACCTGATGCGCGCGCTCAACCTGCCCGGCGTGACCGTCGAATTCTGACCCTGTTTCGCCGCGCCTTGCGCGTCGACCCGCCGGGGGCTCTGCCCCCGGACCCCCGCCGTATTTCCGGAAAGATGAAGGGGGGCGGATCAGGACCGGCCCCTCAATCGTAGCGCAGTTCCGTCGCCTTGCCGCGGAAGATCGTATAGGCCAGCACCGAATAGCCCGCGATCACCGGCACCACGATGCAAGCCCCCACGAAGATGATGAACAGGCTTTCGGGGGCAGAGGCCGCCTCGTAGATCGTCAGCCTGTCGGGGACGACGTAAGGATAGAAACTGTAGGCCATGCCCACATAGGCCAAGGCGAAAAGCGCCGTCGCCACGGCAAAGGGCAGCCAGGACCGCGCATCCCCCGCATAGGGCATGGCGCGCAGCATCCGCCACAGCCACAAGATCAACAGGCCCGACAAGATCGGCAGGGGCGCAAGATAGATCACTTCGGGAAAGCTCAACCATTTGTCGAAGATCCGGGTGGAGACCAGAGGGGTCGCCAGCGACACCGCCCCGATACCAAGGATCACGCCCCAGAGGCTTTCACGCCCCCAGCGCACCGATTTCGCCTGCAACACGCCTTCGGTCTTGTGGATCAGCCATGTGGAGCCGATGAAACTGTAGCCCACGGCCAGAAACACCGCCGTCAGCGTCGCGAAGGCATAGGTGGCGAGCGTCTGCTCCAGCCCCATGATGTAGAGGCCGAGCATGAACCCTTGGGCCAAGGCGGTCATCAGGGAGCCGACAAAGAACAGCCGGTTCCACAGGCGCTTGTGGTGATCCCGCGCCTTGGCCCGGAATTCGAAGGCGACACCGCGCAGGATCAACCCCACCAGCATCACGAAAACCGGCAGGTAGAGCGCCGTCAGGATCATCCCGTGCGCCGCCGGAAAGGCGACGAGAAGCAGCCCCACCGCCAGCACGAGCCATGTTTCATTGGCATCCCAGAACGGGCCGATGGAGCCGATCATCTTGTCCTGTTCCGCCGGCGTGGCCAGCGGAAACAGGATGCCGACGCCCAGGTCGAACCCGTCGAGCACGACATAGATCAGGATCGACAACCCCATGAGCGAGGCGAAGGCCCAAGGCAGCCAATCGGCGGGGTTCGCGAAATCGGGCAACATCGCACTCACTCCGCCGGGTTCAGGGCCATCACCCCGGCTTTGCCGGAATGGTTCATGTCATTCGCGCGCCCGTCCTCGCCCTTGGCGGCCTTGCGCGCCAGATAGGCGATCACCCCGATATAGGCGACCAGAAGCGCGGCATAGATCGCAAGATAGGTCACCAGCGTGCCCATCACCATCGGCGCGGGCACATCGGCCACCGCCATCTCGGTCGTCATCACACCCTGCACGAGCCAGGGCTGGCGGCCGATTTCCGTCGTGTACCAGCCTGCAAGCGTGGCGACCCAGCCCGAGAAGGCCATCGGCACCAGCGCCCAGAGCAGCGGCTTGGGCAATCCCTCGACCGCGAACCAATGGCCCGCGATGCGCCCCTGGTGCAGCGCGCGGCGGCGCCACATGAACCAGACCGCGGTCCAACTCAGGAGCAGCATGGCCATGCCCGTTCCCACCATCACGCGGAAGGACCAGAAGACCGGGGCGACGGGCGGATGCAGCAGCGTTCCGTCCTCCGCGACAAACTCGTTCAGACCCTTCAACTCGCCATCCCACTCATGCGTGAGGATGAACGAGGCAAGACCGGGGATTTCCACCGCCATGCGGTTGGTGCGTGCCTCCTCGTCCGGGATCCCGAACAGCACGAGCGGCGCACCGTTCTGCGTTTCCCACAGGCCTTCCATCGCCGCGACCTTGGCGGGCTGGTATTCCTTGGTGTTCAGCCCGTGCAGGTCACCCATGAAGATCTGCACCGGGATCAGCAGCGCGCCGATGGCGACGCCGGTTTTCAGCATCGCCCGCACTTCGCGCGAGCGGTCACCAAGGATCCAGCGAAAGGCCGAAACCCCCGCGATCAGGAAGCCGACCGTCAGGAAGCTTGCCAGCATCATATGGGCAAAGCGGTAGGGCATCGACGGGTTGAAGATGATCGCCCACCAATCCGTGGCAAAGGCCTGACCGTCGATCATCTCGAAGCCCTGCGGCGTGTGCATCCACGAATTCAGCACGATGATCCAGAAGGCCGACATCGTAGTCCCGAAGGCGACAAGCCCCGTGGCCAGCATATGCAGCCAGCCCGGCACGCGGGAAAAGCCGAACAGCATGATGCCGATGAACACCGCCTCGAGGAAGAAGGCCGTCAGCACCTCATAGGCCAACAGGGGCCCGGCGATATTGCCCACCGTCTCCATGAAGCCCGGCCAGTTGGTGCCGAACTGGAACGACATGGTGATGCCAGACACCACGCCCATGGCAAAGGACAGGGCAAAGATCTTCACCCAGAACCGGTAGGAGGCCATCCATTTCTCGTCCCCGGTCTGCGCGAAACGCACACGGAAAAAGAACAGGACCCAGCCCAGCGCGATGGTGATCGTCGGGAACAGGATGTGGAACGAAATATTGGCCGCGAATTGAATGCGGCTCAGAAGAAGGGTGTCGAGCGTTTCCATGATCTGCTTTCCCTACTTGCGTTTCACGAGTGCGGGGATCATCCCGCCCGTCTTGTCGATCAGCCCCGCGATGCGCGAGCCCAGCGTCATCAGTTTGACCAGCCGCTCGGTCTCGAGCCGCTCCATCTCCGCGTAAAAGCCGGTCATCATCTCGATCAGCTCGCGCAGTTCCGCGATGCGCGCCTCGGCGTAATCGTCGCCTGCGGGCCCCTGCATCTCCAGCTCGCGCAGCTTGCTCAGCGTGGGGTCGATCTCGCGCTTCTTGCGCTCGGCCACCAGCGTGCGGACGATCTCCCACAGATCGTCAGGCGTGGTGAAGTAATCCCGCCGGTCGCCCGGAACATGCTTGAGCCGGACAAGGTTCCAGCTCTGCAATTCCTTCAGGCCCATCGACGTGTTCGATCGGCTGATCCCGAGGGCCTCGGTGATCGTTTCCGCGTTCAGCGGTTGAGAAGACAGGAACAGCAGGGCGTAGATCTGCCCCACGGTGCGGTTGATGCCCCACCGGCTGCCCATTTCCCCGAAATGCAGGACGAATTCCTGCTGGAGTGGTGTCAGGCGCATGCCTAAAATCCTGTTCGCGCAGAGATTTCAGTAATTTCTGAAATGTAAATAAGTCCCGATCCCCGCAGGGCAACGCAGCAGGGGTGCGACATGTCGGCCCGCCACACGGACAGGCCGGGCCGAACGAAAAAGGCCCCGCCGGTCTGGCGGGGCCTTTCGCATCTTGATCGGGCCGATGGCCCTGCGGGATCATTCGTCGCGCTTGAGCGCTGCGCCCAGAATGTCGCCCAGCGACGCGCCCGAGTCGGACGACCCGAACTGTTCCACGGCTTCCTTCTCTTCGGCGATCTCGCGCGCCTTGATCGACAGGCCCAGGCGGCGAGTCTTGGCGTCGATGTTGGTGACGCGCACGTCGACCTTGTCGCCCACGCCGAAACGCTCGGGGCGCTGCTCGGCACGGTCACGCGACAGGTCGGAACGGCGGATGAAGGATTTCATGCCTTCGTATTCCACCTCGATCCCGCCATCCTCGATCGCGGTGACCGCAACCGTGATGATGGAACCGCGCTTCACGCCGCCGATGACCTCGGCCAGCGGGTCGCCTTCGACCGCCTTGATCGAGAGCGAGATACGCTCCTTCTCGGTGTCGACCTCGGTGACCACGGCCTTGACCATGTCGCCCTTGCGGTAATCACCGATCACATCCTCGCCACGGCCTTCCCAGGTCAGGTCGGACAGGTGGACCATGCCGTCGATGTCGTTCTCGAGACCCACGAACAAACCGAATTCGGTGATGTTCTTGACCTCGCCCTCGACGACGGTGCCCACGGGATGGGTCTCTTCAAAGACTTCCCACGGGTTGCGCATGGTCTGCTTGAGACCCAGCGACACGCGGCGCTTGGCGGTGTCGATCTCCAGAACCATGACCTCGACCTCTTGCGAGGTGGACACGATCTTGCCGGGATGCACGTTCTTCTTGGTCCAGGACATTTCGGACACGTGCACGAGACCCTCAACCCCCGGCTCCAGCTCCACAAAGGCGCCGTAATCGGTGATGTTGGTGACGCGGCCGGTATGGGTCGATTCCAGCGGGTAGCGCGTTTCCACGGCATCCCACGGATCGTCCTGCAGCTGCTTCATACCCAGGCTGATGCGATGGGTGTCCTTGTTGACCTTGATGACCTGCACCTTGATCGTTTCGCCGATCGACAGGACTTCCTTGGGGTCGTTCACACGGCGCCATGCCATGTCGGTGACGTGCAGCAGGCCGTCCACACCGCCCAGGTCCACGAAGGCCCCGTATTCGGTGATGTTCTTGACCACGCCGTCGACCACGTCGCCCTCGGTCAGCTTGCCGATGACCTCGGCGCGCTGCTCGGCGCGGGATTCCTCGAGGATCGCGCGGCGCGACACGACGATATTGCCGCGGCGACGGTCCATCTTCAGAATCTGGAACGGCTGCTTCAGACCCATCAGCGGGCCGGCATCGCGCACGGGGCGCACATCGACCTGAGAGCCGGGCAGGAAGGCCACGGCACCGCCCAGATCGACGGTGAACCCGCCCTTGACCCTGCCAAAGATGGCGCCATCGACGCGCTCTTCGGCGGCATAGGCCTTTTCAAGACGATCCCAAGCGGCTTCGCGGCGCGCCATCTCGCGGCTGAGCACAGCCTCGCCACGGGCGTTTTCCACGTTGCGCAGGTAGACCTCGACCTCGTCGCCAACGGCGATCTCGGGGGCCTCACCGGGATTTGCGAATTCCTTCAGATCGATCCGGCCTTCCATCTTGTAGCCGACATCGATGATGGCCTGGCCCGCCTCGATGGCGATGACCTTGCCCTTGACGACAGAACCCTCGTCGGGGGTGTCGATTTCGAAGCTTTCGTTCAGGAGGGCTTCGAATTCCTCCATGGTTGCTTTAGCGCACATACGGTTCAGTTTTCCTTTTCGGTGCTTTGCTGGCCGTGCGGTTGTCTCCGCCGGTCTTGGGATGATCGTTGGTCTGGCGGTCCGGAAAACAAAGAGGGCCGGTAAACCCGACCCTGCCCGATCTCTCTGCTTCCGACGTGACCCGCCGTGTTGACGCAGGCCTCATACCCCCAAGCCCCGCTCAAGGCAAGAGCCCGTCACAATTGCCCAACCAGCACAGGCCACACACGGCAATCCGCCGCCCTCCCGTCGACCGCCCCGACCTGCCGTTTTCGGTAGCTTGCGCCCCGCCCACCAAAATCTAATCTGTTGTCATTCTGAGAACCGGACACTGTGTAAACGATCAGGTGCGTAAATGGAAAATCTGTCTCGTCTCTCTCAATTGGCAAAACTGCGGCAGGTCGCGCATGACATGGAACGCGACCTCGGCCTCGCCGATCTCGACCGCAAGGATCGTGACATCCTGATAGCCTTCTGCGTCGCGGGCCATCCCGATCCGCGCCATGGCATCGTGGCCCGCACCGAAACCGTGCGGCAACACCCGATGCTGTGCGATATCTCCCAGCCGACCTTCCACCGCGCTCTGCGCCGGCTCGTCACGCGCGGCTGGCTGGCGCGCCTGACCGGCCTGCCGCCGGGCACCTACCGGTTGCGGACCGACTGAACCGCCACGATCGCCGCCGCAACCGCCGCCTCGACGCTCATCTCGCTCGTGTCGAGCAATACCGCATCCTCCGCCGCGCGCATCGGCGCGGCGCTGCGGCCAGCGTCGCGCGCATCGCGGGCGCGCACCTCTTCCAGAACCGTGGCCAGATCGGTCGCGTGACCTGCGGCCTGCAACTCGCGACAGCGTCTTTCCGCGCGCACCTCCGCGCTTGCCGTCACGAACAGCTTCACCTCCGCCTCGGGGCAGATCACCGTCCCGATATCGCGCCCGTCCAGCACCGCGCCCCCCACCCGCCGCGCGAAAGCGCGCTGGAACTGGACAAGGGCCGCGCGCACCTCGGGGATCACCGCGACCTCGCTCGCCGCCCCGGCAATGGCCGCCGTGCGCAGCGCCTCGGGCTCGGCCATGTCCGACGGGTCCAGCGCGCGCGCCGCCGCCACCGCATCCTCGCCCGCCAGCACCCGCCGCCCGACCGCGCGGTAAAGCAGCCCGGTATCCAGATGCGCAAAACCGAAATGCGCCGCCACCGCCCGGCTGATCGTGCCCTTGCCCGCAGCCGCCGGCCCGTCGATGGCGACCGTGAAGCTGTTTTCCGCGCTCTGCGACACCGCGATCACCCTCGTCATCTTCTCTGTTTCACAAATATCCCGGGGGAGTCCCTGAAGGGGACGGGGGCAGAGCCCCCACGCGTCCGACCCTATCCCGCCTGGTTCACCCGGTCGAGCCGCGCCCCAAGGCCCCGCATCAAGGGCTCGAAAACCGGGAAGGATGTCGCAATCGGTCCCGCATCATCCACCGTGACAGGCTGGCGCGACGCCAAGCCCGCACACAGGAAAGACATGGCGATCCGGTGATCGAGATGGGTGGCCACCGTCACACCCCCCTCGACCCCACCGGGTCCCTTGCCATGGACGATCCACCAATCGGGACCATCCTCCACCTCGATCCCCGCCGCGCGCAGACCCACGGCCATGGCGTCGATCCGGTCGCTTTCCTTGACGCGCAATTCCTTGACGCCGCGCATCACCGTCGGCCCCTCGGCATTGGCCGCGACCACCGACAGGATCGGGTATTCGTCGATCATGCTCGCCGCGCGCTCGGGCGGCACCTCGATGCCTTTCATGTCGGGCGAATACCGCGCCCGCAGATCGGCGACAGGCTCGCCGCCTTCCTCGCGCAGGTTCTCGTAGGTCAGATCGGCCCCCATCTCGCGCAATGTCTCGAACAGGCCCGCGCGGGTCGGGTTCAACCCGATATTGGGGACCAGCACGTCCGATCCCTCGACGATCAGCGCCGCACAGACCGGAAAGGCCGCCGAGCTTGGATCGCGCGGCACCACGATGGTCTGGGGCTTCAGCTCCGGCTGGCCGGTCAGCGTGATGACCCGGCCCTCTTGCGTGATCTCGGTCGTGATCTCCGCCCCGAACCCCGCCAGCATCCGCTCGGTGTGATCGCGCGTCGCTTCCGCCTCGATCACAACGGTCTGCCCGGGCGCGTTCAGCCCGGCCAGAAGCACGGCGGATTTCACCTGCGCCGAGGGGACGGGCGTGGTGTAACGCACCGGCAGCGGGGCCGCAGCCCCCGTGATCGTCATCGGCAGTCGCCCGCCCCTGCGTCCGACGGCACTTGCCCCGAACAGCGCCAGCGGATCCGTCACCCGCGCCATCGGCCGCGACCGGAGCGAGGCATCGCCGGTAAAGGTCGCGCTGATCGGCGTGGTCGCCATCGTCCCCATGATCAGGCGCACGCCGGTGCCCGAATTGCCGCAATCGATCACGTCCTCGGGCTCGGCGAAACCGCCCACCCCCACGCCATGCACATGCCAGACGCCCTCCGCATCGCGGCTGACCTCCGCGCCGAAGGCGCGCATCGCCTTGGCGGTATCCAGCACGTCCTGCCCTTCCAGCAGACCGGTGATGACGGTCTCGCCCACCGCCATCGCACCAAGGATCAGAGACCGGTGGCTGATCGACTTGTCGCCCGGCACATCGGCCACGCCGGTCAGGGCCGCGCCCTTGCGGGCGGTCATCGGAACGGGGTCGCCATGGGCGGACATGCTGCACGTCTCCTCGCGTTGCGCCCCGCCTGATAGCCCTCGGCGCGCGGGGCGTAAACACCCCCGCGCAGTGCGGCTGCGACCAAACCGACCCGCCCGCGCGCACCGCCCCGAAAATTTACCTGTTCTTAAGGTTTGACTGCAAAAATTAACCAACGCGTAACCGCTTCGGGCGGATCGAGAGGCAAATTTGACGAATTTCTCGGCCACGCACTGGGTCAATCTCTCCATGGCGACCGCCACCGGAACGACCCGGCTCACATGGTCCGCAGTCCATGACATATCCCAGACCGGAACCGTGACCGACACCGCGCCGTTGGGCGAGTTGAACGCCTCGGACATGTTCCGCAACACATCCTTTACCGGGTTCCACGTCACGGTCGACGGCAAGGCCTATGGTGTGTTCCGAAGCGGACATACATATGCTGTGCCCTACAACAAGGGCATCCACGACATCTGGGGCGCGCCGGTCTTCGCCTCGGGCGAGACCACGCAATACCTGATGCCGCTCTCGGGCGCCGCGAATTGTTTTCTGGACGGAACGCGGCTGGCCACGCCCGGCGGCCCGCGTGGGATCGAGACGCTCGCGCCCGGCGATCTTGTCCAGCAGACCTCCGGGCCACCCGTCCCGGTGATCTGGATCTGGCGCCAAACGGTCCTGAACCTGCCCCAGACCCCGCCGCTGATCCGCCTTCGTGCCCACAGTCTTGGTCCCGGAACGCCCGCGCGCGATCTTGTGGTCACGCCCGATCACGCCATCGGGATCGGCGGCTTTCTGGTCACGGCACAGGCTCTGATGAACGGCCTGACCATCCACGAAGTTGCGCATCGGGACCTGCCGGAACACTATAGCTTGTGGCACGTCGAGGTGGCGGCCCATTGCCTGCTTCTGGCCGAGAACTGCCCGGCCGAAAGCTTTCTCGCCTATGGCGACCGCGACAGGTTCGACGGACACGACGCCTATCTCCGTCACCATGGCCACGACCGCCCCATCCCCGAGATGCCCCTGCCCCGCATCCTGTGCGCACGCCACCTGCCGCCCGCACTCAAGGCGCGCCTCGGCCTTGTGCGCGTGGCCTGATTGCACCTTTACAAACGGGCGATTCCCCCCTATGCGGCGGCCTTCAACCGGGGCCCGACACCCTTGGAGGCAGCCCCTTCGGATATGGAGAATAGCAATGGCTGGTGAGATTCCAGATCTTATCGCCGAGGCACGGACGGGGACAGGCAAGGGGGCCGCCCGTCAAGCACGCCGTGAAGGCAAGGTGCCCGGGGTCGTCTATGGTGGCGGCGCGGATCCGATGGCGATCCAGATCCCCTTCAACGTTCTGTTGAAGCGGCTCAAGCAGGGGCGGTTCATGTCCACCCTGTTCAACCTCAAGGTCGAAGGCCAGGATGACGTGCGCGTGATCTGCCGCGGCGTTCAGCGCGACGTGGTCAAGGACATGCCGACCCACGTCGACCTGATGCGCCTGCGCCGCACCTCGCGCGTGGCCCTGTTCATTCCGGTGGAATTCGTGAACCACGAGCAATCCCCGGGCCTCAAGCGCGGCGGCGTTCTCACCGTGGTGCGCCCCGAAGTCGAACTGGTTGTGACCGCCGGCGATATCCCCGATCACATCACCGTTGACCTTGCTGGCCGTGCCATCGGCGACGTGATCCACATCTCGGACGTGGCCCTGCCCGAAGGCGTGAAGCCGACGATCGACCGCGATTTCGTGATCGCCAACGTCTCGGCACCCTCGGGCCTCGTGAGTGCCGACAACGCCGAAGCGGAAGAAGCCGACGAGGAGTGATCGCCTCGCCGATTTCCGGCAAAAGGACAGAACGCCGCCCCCCGGGGCGGCGTTTTCCGTTTCAATCCTCGACGGCTGGCGTGCCAGCGTCGGTGAGCGGATCGGGATCTTCGGCCGCGCCCCAGACCTTGCGGAACCCGAGGATCTTGCCGCGCGACGTGACGGGATCATAGGTCAGGTCCATCGCTGACATGAAATCCACGATCTTCTTGATCGTGCGGGCGTGGTATTTCCTGGGGTGCAGTTCCATGACGCAATAGCGCAGGGGGCATTTCCAAGGACGGTTGAACATCTCGGCCTCCGCCCCCTCGACATCCATCAAGACGACATGGGGTTTGTGGGCCCGGATCAGGTCATGGATCGAGACCAGCGGCACCTTCACGGCCTCCCCTTTGCCATCGAGGCTGGAGCCCGTGTAGCCCGCCGAAATGGCGAAATCGCCCATCGCGCCTTCTGCAACCGCGCCGGTCACGGCCCCGTGGATCACCGTGACACCGGACAGGCCGTTGCGATCCAGATTATCCGTGATCACCGGCAAAAGCGCGGGGTTCGCTTCGACTGACAGCACGTTCTGCGGCCCCGCCTGCCGGGCGCAAAGCGCGGTGACATAGCCGATGCCCGCGCCCAGTTCGAGCACGCGAAATCCCGGCCGGACACAACGGTCAGCCGATCGCGCCTCGTCGGCCTCATAGGTGCCATCGGCGAGCTTGCCGAGGATTTCGGGTGTGGCAAGACCCATGGGAACCCCGAGGGAAATGCCGTTCAGGTGAAACTCGTGCACGGGGCGCAGTGTCCATGTCTGCGGGTTGTCTGGGCCTATCATGGGCCGCTGGCTGGCCCATGACCATGGCAATTTGAAGGCGGGGGTGTATGGGCCGCCGGGCCTTGCGGCTTGGCAAAGAGCCGGACGGCTGGCATCTACGCCCCGTCAGGATCTGGAACGCCGGCCGGAACGGGGCCAGCAAGGGGGACGCGATGCAGCTATGGGTCGGATTGGGCAATCCCGGCGCGAAATACGCGGGCAACCGGCACAACATAGGCTGGATGGCGCTTGACCGTATCGCGTCGGACCACGGCTTTGGCCCATGGCGCAGCAAGTTTCAGGGCAGCCTGTCCGAAGGTACGCTGGGCGGCGAAAAAATCCTGCTGCTCAAGCCCGAAACCTTCATGAACCTGTCCGGCCAATCGGTGGGCGAGGCGCTGCGCTTTTACAAGCTGACGGCGGGCGATGTGACCGTCTTCCATGACGAACTGGACCTTGCGCCGGGCAAGGCGCGCGTCAAATCGGGCGGCGGCCATGCAGGCCACAACGGCCTGCGGTCCCTGCACCAGCACGTGGGCGAGGCCTATCATCGCGTTCGGCTGGGCATCGGGCACCCGGGCCACAAGGATCGGGTCGCGGCCTATGTCCTGTCGGATTTCGCCAAGGCAGAGCAGGATTGGCTCGACGATCTGCTGCGCGGCATCTCGGATGGCGCGGCGGATCTGGCGCGGGGCGACAGCGCGCGGTTCCTGAATGCCGTGGCGCTGCGCACGGCACCGCCGCGTTCGTCCACCACGCAGGCCAAGACCAAGGCGGAGCCGCAAGAGAAACCCGGCAAGGACATCGGGACGCCGGAGACGGACGAGCCGCCAGAGGCCCGCTCGCCCATGCAGCGGCTGCTGGACAAGTTCCGCTAGGTCACGACAGCCCCGCCTTGCGACCGTGTCGGCCCGCATGCTTTCCTTGCCGAAAAGGGGAATGGAATGCGCCGCTTGCTCAAGGTCGGGATCCGGGGCCTTGCCATACTGCTGGTCCTCGCCTTGGCCGCAGGGATCTGGAAACGCGAGGAAATCGCCCGCCTGATGGCCGTGAATACCTTGTTCGAGGCCGACAGGATCGTTGCCAATTTCAGCAACATGAACCGCGCCTTTCTGAACGCGCCGGTCCCGCGCGGCACCGGACCGGTCAGCCCCCTACCGCAAGGGCAAGTGGCCGTCCTGCCGCCCGACGTGGAGGATTGGATCGTCAGCCGCGCAGTGACGGCGCTGGTGGTTTTGAAGGATGGGCAAATCGTTCATGAAAGCTACCACCTCGGCACTGCGCCCGAGGACCGGCGGATTTCATGGTCGGTGGCGAAAAGCTATCTCTCGGCGCTTTTGGGGACGCTGGTGGCCGATGGCACCATCCCCGATCTCGATGCACCCGTGACGCGCTATGCCCCGACGCTGGTCGGGTCGGCCTATGACGGTGCGACCATCCGCAACGTGCTGCAGATGGCGTCGGGCGTCGACTTCGACGAGGATTACCTGGACTACGATTCCGACATCAACCGCATGGGCCGCGAGATCGCGCTGGGTGGCACGCTTGACGGTTTCACCGCCGGGATCACGGCACGCGCACGCGGCCCGGGCAGCGGCTGGCAATATGTCTCGATGGACACGCATGTGATCGGCATGGTGATCCGGGGCGCCACCGGGCAAGACATCCCCACGCTTCTGTCCGAGCGCATCATCGCACCCCTCGGGCTGGAGGCCGAGCCCTATTACCTGACCGATGGCCAAGGCGTGGCCTTCGTTCTGGGCGGGCTGAACCTGACCACGCGCGACTACGCCCGCTTTGGCCAGATGATCGCGCAAGATGGCGTCTGGCAGGGCAACCGCATCCTTCCCGAAGGGTGGGTCGCGGAATCGACCGCGCCTTCGGCCCCGACCGCGCTGGGGGCCATCGGCTATGGCTACCAATGGTGGGTGCCGGTGGGCGCGGAGCCGGGTCAGTTCATGGCGCGGGGCATTTACGGCCAGTACCTCTACATCGACCAGCAGCGCGGTGTGGTGATCGCCACGAATGGCGCGGACCGGGGATTTCGCGAACCGGGTGTGGACGAGGCCAATGTCGCGATCTTCCGATCGATCGCCGAAAACCTTTAGAGCCCGCCGCCGCCTGCTCCTTGCCCGAAGGCCACGAATGGTTAGCTTGGTCGGTGAGGGACCAACACAGGGAAAGGACCGCCAGATGCCGATCAGGATGGATGCCTCCGTCAACGTGCTGGGCGGAAGCTTGCAAAGCTGCTCCCGCGACCCGATGACGGGGTTCTTTCGTAACGGGGCCTGCGACACCTGCGCCGAGGATCGGGGCAGCCACACGGTCTGCGCCGTGATGACGGCGGAATTCCTGGCCTTTTCGAAATATCTCGGCAACGACCTGTCGACGCCGCGGCCGGAATACGGGTTCGCGGGGCTGAAGCCCGGGGATCACTGGTGCCTTTGCGCGGGCCGGTTCCTGCAAGCCCATGAGGATGGTGCTGCCCCGCGGGTCAATCTTGCCGCGACGCACGCACGCGCGCTGGACATCGTGCCCCTGGACGTGTTGCGCGAACACGCGCTGGACATTGAGGGCTGAACGCTCACGCTGTGGGCGTCATCGCATCGCCCATAAGGTCTTCGACAAACAGGCTCAGGAGCTGTGGGCGCCCGCTTACGCCCGCCTTGCGATAGATCGCATTTGTTTGCGCCTTGACCGTGCCTTCGCTGGTCTGACGCAGGGTCGCGATTTCCGAGATGGACAAGCCCTTGAGCGCGAAAAGCGCGACATCGCGTTCAGCGGGCGTCAGGCCCCATTCCTCGAAGCGTTCCTCCACAAGTTCCATGAAAGCGCCCGAGGCGGCCCTTAGGGCGCGCTCCGCCACGCGTGTCCGGCGCAATGATGCGCGCAACATCAGCGCGGCAAGCGTAACCCCGAGAACGAGCCCCAGCGCTGCGCCAATTTCCATCAACTCGCGGTATCGCCATGGCACCGGGTCAACCGGAACACGCAACAGGGCAAGGAAGATGTCGGACACGAAAAAGACCGCGCAAATGACCTGAAGCACCAGAAGTGCCGCGAAAATTCCAGCGCGATTCAGCATGCTGCGGCCTGTTCAGGCCGCCCGTCAATCATCGTCATCCCCGTCATCGTCCCCATCATCGTCATCGTCACCGTCGTCATCATCATCGTCGTCGTCATCTTCCACGTCGTCGTCCACGTCCTCGTAATCGCCGATATCGGGGATCACCGCGCGCGCGCCGTCTCGGTCGACGAAGTCACGCAGGATCGCGCCATTTCTGGGATCAATGACAAGCTCGCGGCTCAGATCGGACCGGCGGGCGACGATCCTGAGCCGACCAAGCAAGGTTTCGCGCACCTCAAGCACGGTAAAGCCCTGCCGCTCCAGTTGCGCCACGACGCTGCGGGCGACCGGGTCGCCCTGCGCCCATGCCGGGCCCGCCGCAAATGCGGCGACACCGAATAAAAGGAGGCGGCGGCGTGTCAGCATGGCGAAAGGGCACCCTATGGGTATCGCCCGCCGACCAAGGCCGACGGGCGTATTGAAATCAAACCACAGATACTGCGGGGCTACGATCAATCATCGTCGCCATCATCATCACTGTCGTCACTGTTGTCATCGTCGCGGTCATCGGAACCGTGATCATCGGGGCCGTCGTCGTCATCATCGTCGTAATCATCGTCGTAATCATCGTCGCCGTCATCGTCGTCCAAGGTAAAGTCGCTGTCCTCGCGATCGAACTCGACACCCACGCGCCCTCTGTCATCGGCATCCGCAAGTTCGATTTCCGAGTCGAGGATCGCCCCGGACACTGCATCGTAGATCACCTCGATCTTCTGGTCGCCCAGCGTAGCCTCGATCTTGATCTGCGTGGGGGCTTGGTTCACCTCGATATAGGTATAGCCACGCGCCTGATATTCGCTGACGAGCCTGTCGATATCGACAAGGCCCTGCGCCGAGGCGGGTCCAGTCAGGGCAAGCCCCGCGGCGCTGGTGGTCAAAAGAAAGCGTTTCATCATTTCGATCTCCTTTCATGCTGCGCAGCCGGCAAAGGGTGCCGACCGTCTCAGCAAAAGGAGCCGTCAGGCCATCGTTGGCCATGGCATACGGGTTTATCCGGCGGGGCGTAAACCCACCGCCAAGCGGCATAAACCGAAGTGATAGAGGATCAGGTGCCCGGTCAGGCCCCGGTCATGTCCCAACCGAGCGCGCGGGCGACGGTAAAGATATCCTTGTCGCCCCGGCCGCACATGTTCATCACGATGATATGGTCGCGCGGCAGGTCGGGCGCGATCTTTGTGACATGGGCCAGCGCGTGGCTGGGTTCCAGCGCGGGGATGATGCCTTCGGTCTCGCAAGAGAGCTGGAAGGCATCAAGCGCCTCGGTATCGGTGATCGAGACATATTGCGCCCGCCCGATATCGTGCAGCCACGCATGTTCCGGCCCGATGCCCGGATAGTCGAGGCCCGCCGAAATCGAATGCCCTTCGAGAATCTGGCCATCCTCGTCCTGCAACAGGTAGGTGCGATTGCCATGCAGCACGCCCGGCCGACCACCAGTCAGACTGGCGCAATGCTCCATCTTGTCATTGACGCCCTTGCCGCCCGCCTCGACGCCTATGATCGCCACCTCCTTGTCGTCGAGGAAGGGATAGAACAGGCCCATCGCATTCGACCCGCCGCCGATGGCCGCGATGATCGTATCGGGCAGCCGCCCCTCGGCTTCCATCATCTGCTCGCGGGTTTCCTTGCCGATGATCGACTGAAAATCGCGGACCATCGCCGGGTAGGGGTGCGGACCTGCAACCGTACCGATGCAATAAAAGGTGTCGCGCACATTGGTGACCCAATCGCGCAGCGCGTCATTCATCGCATCCTTCAGCGTGCCGCGCCCGGAGGTGACCGGGATCACCTCGGCCCCCAGAAGCTTCATCCGGAACACGTTGGGCGCCTGTCGCTGCACGTCATGCGCGCCCATGTAGACCACGCATTTCAAGCCGAACTTGGCACAGACCGTGGCGGTCGCAACACCGTGCTGGCCCGCGCCGGTTTCCGCGATGATCCGCGTCTTGCCCATGCGGCGGGCAAGGATGATCTGGCCCAGCACGTTGTTGATCTTGTGCGCGCCGGTGTGGTTCAGCTCGTCCCGCTTGAAATAGATCTTGGCCCCGCCCAGACGCTCGGTCAGGCGCTCCGCGTAATAAAGCGGGCTGGGGCGGCCAACGTAATGCTTCCAGAGATAGTCCATCTCGTCCCAGAAACTCTGGTCCGTCTTGGCATGTTCGTATTGGGCCTCAAGCTCGAGGATGAGCGGCATCAGGGTCTCGGAGACGAAGCGCCCGCCGAAATCGCCAAACCGCCCCTTTTCGTCCGGACCGGTCATGAAGCTGTTCAGGATATCTTCGGGCATGGGCCTGACCTCTGCTGGTTCGGGGTGAAGGGGTAGCGCGCGGACCCGGTCGGGGCAAGGGCCGAGACCGGCCGGCGCGTCACGCGGCCCCTGTGTCGAGCGCCCGGGCGAAATCCATCATCCGGCCTGCATCCTTGATCCCCGGCGCGCTTTCGACCCCAGAGGAGACATCGACTTGACGCGCGCCTGTCAGCCGCACGGCCTCGGCCACGTTGTCGGGCGAAAGCCCCCCTGCCAGCATCCACGGCTTCTTCCAGTATTTCCGGCCTGCCAGAAGCCGCCAGTCAAAGGACAGACCATTGCCGCCGGGCAGATCCGCGCCCTTGGGCGGCTTCGCATCGATCAGGAGCTGATCGGCCACCTCGGAAAAGGTGTCGATCTGGGCCAGATCCTCGGCCGTGGCGATCCCCAGCGCCTTCATCACCGGTAGGCCGTAACGGGCGCGCACCTGTGCGACACGCTCGGGGCTTTCGTGGCCATGTAGTTGCAGCATGTCGAGCGGAACGGCCGCGACGAGCGCATCAAGGGCGACATCATCGGCATCGACGGTCAAGGCTACCTTGGCGATGCCCGTCGGCACCTCGAGCGCAAGGTTGCGCGCGGCATCCATCGTGACATTACGGGGAGATTTCGGAAAGAAGACGAAGCCCACGTAGCGCGCCCCGGCCTCGGCTGCAGACTTGATATCCTGCGGCCGGGTCAGGCCGCAGAACTTGATCGCTGTCTGCATCGGATCAGCGGGCCGAACCCGAACGGCCATCGACCAGCGCCAGGATCTCGTCCTCGCTGCCCTGCGCCGGACCCTTGAGCGTGGTCATCTCACGCTCGAGCGCGCGGGCGGTCTGCTTGTGGGTCTTGGCTTCGACCCGGTAGCGGTGTTCGCGCAGCCATTCCCAGACGAAACCGACCAGAACGCCGATGGTCACGGCCCCCAATACCACGAGGAACAAGGGCAGCTCGATCGCGTACTGGATCCCGAACCAACCCGCCAGATCGGGCGGGATCACCTCCAGCGTCACGGTCTCGCGGTTGGCCATCGCCATCAGGACAAGAGCCAGCGCCACGGTGACGAGGAAGAGGTATTTCAGGTATCGCAGAATGATCATGTCGAGCAGTCCTTGGGGTCGGTCACGCGTCGCCGTTCAACCGATCGCGTAGCAGTTTGCCCGCCTTGAAGAAAGGGACGTGCTTTTCCTCGACCGCGACGCTTTCGCCGGTGCGCGGATTGCGGCCGGTGCGGGCGTCGCGCTGCTTGACCGAAAAGGCGCCGAAGCCGCGCAATTCGACCCGGTTGCCGCTCGCCATCGCCTCGATGATCTCTTCGAAGATCGCGTTCACGATCCTTTCGACGTCACGTTGGTAGAGATGCGGGTTCTCGTCCGACAGCTTCTGGATCAGCTCGGAGCGTATCATCGTGGCGTCCCTCCCAAGTGACAGCGCTTGTATTCTTTCGGGGCACTATAGGCGCATTCTTTTTCGATGAATACAGCCAAGCCACGGGAAATGGGGCGGTTTCACGGCCCCGATGGCCGGTGTCGGGCGGAAATCGGGGCCGCGAGTGGCCTTGGGACGCCACCCCGCCACCGCCTGCACAGCCCGAACAGATGCGATTCGCGGACAGGCTCAGCCCTTGTTCGGGACCTGTCCGTAGTCACGCGCGGCGGATACGGCGTCGATCAGGCCCGCCTCCAGATCGGCGGCGAGCGCTTTGGGATCACGCCCCGATGGAGCGCCGTAACCGCCCCCGCCGGGCAGGGACAGGCGCAGGCGCTGCCCCGCCGGAATGGCCTGTCGCCCCTTGGACCGAAGCGGCGTGCCATCGGCCAATTCGACGCGGCCCGGTGCCCCCGGCTGCCCGCCCTCGCGTCCCCGCGCGGGGTGGTCGACCCGATCGAACATGGCGTTGAACCACAGCGCGTAGCCCTCCCGCGCGCCGATCTCGATCACCTGACCCAGCCCGCCGCGCAGGGTCCCGGCCCCACCGGAATTGGGGCGCAAATCCTTGCGCCAGACGATGATAGGGCCGACATGCTCCGTCGCCTCGACACTCATCGTGGACACGCCCGAGGGGAAGGCCGTGGCCGACAGCCCGTCAAGCCGAGGCCGCGCACCCGTTCCGCCCGAATTGAACATCAGGATTTCCGCAGGCGGCAGCCCGCTGTGAGGATCAAGGGGGCGCGCCGAGATCTGGATGTTCCACAGCGCCGAAGCACCTTCGGCAGGAACGGTGCCTGGCATAGACCGATGCAGCGCGCCAAGCACCACATCGGGCACCAGATGCCCAAGGACATGGCGCACCGACACCGGCGCGGGTCGGCGCGCGGCAAGGATCGACCCCTCGGGCGCAGAGATGACAAAGGGCGCAAGGCTTCCCGCGTTGTTCGGCACTTCGGGGGCGATGGCGCATTTCAGCGCGTAGCAGGCATAGGCGCGGGTATAGACCTCGGGCACGTTCACGCCAAAACTGCTCATCCCGCTGGTGCCGGTGAAATCCGCCACGATCCGCGATCCTTCGGCCTGCAGGGTCACGACCATCTCGACCGGCGCCTCGAACCCATCGACGGTCATGGTGTTGCGATAGTGTCCGGGCGGCACGGCGGCGATGGCCGCCTCGGTCGCCCGCCTGCTTGCGGTCAGAATGAACTCGGACAGCGCATCCAGATCGTCGATCCCGAACTCATCCAGCATCGCCTGCAACCGCCGGTCCCCCGCCGCATTGCAGGCCGCCAGCGAATACAGATCGCCGACCGTCTGGTCGGGTGTGCGGACATTGGCGCGGACGATGCGGATCAGCATGTCGTTGACCACGCCCCGTTCCGCGAATTTCGAGATCGGGATCAGCAATCCCTCCTCGTAGACCTCGCGGCCATCGGGGCCGAAACCGCGCCCGCCGATGTCGACGACATGGGCCGTGGCGGCGAAGAAACCGATCAGAAGGCCGCGTCGGAACACCGGGGTCACGACCGTGATGTCATGCAGATGGCCCGTTCCCATCCAAGGATCGTTCGTCAGGTAGACATCGCCTTCATGGATGTTCTGCGCCCCGATGCCCGCGATGAAATGGCCGACGCTTTCGGCCATGGCGTTCACATGGCCCGGCGTGCCGGTGACGGCCTGCGCCATCATCCGCCCCTGCCGGTCGAACAATCCCGCCGACAGATCGCCCGCCTCCCGCACCGAGGTGGAAAAAGCGGTGCGGATCAGCGTCGTCGCCTGTTCCTCGACCACCGCGATCAGGCGGTTCCACATGATCTGGAAATCAATGCTGTCGGGGGTCATGCGATATCCTCCTTGCGGATCAGCAAAAGGCACCCATCCGCCTGCCCGACGGCGCGGAAAGCCGAGGTGACGATGGTCGATGTCTCGTCCTCGGTGATGATCGCGGGGCCATCGACCCAAGCGCCTGCGATCATGTCGGCGCGGGCGATTTCGACGGCCTCGACCTCCTGACGCAGGGCTGCATCGAAAAACCGGCGGATCCGACCCCGCGCGGCCGGGCTGCCCCCGAGGCGACGCTCGACCGGGGCCGGATCGGGCGCGCGGGTGGCCACGGTCAGCGACCAATTGGTGATCTCGGGGACCAACCCTTCGATGATCCGGCCAAAGAGGGTGCGATAGGCGGTCTCGAACGCGGTGATCAGACCCGGCACATCGCTGGCGGAAAACCGGTCCTGCGCCAGCGGAACGGGGATTTCCCACCCCTGCCCCCGGTAGCGCATGAAGGCCGTCAGCCGCGTCACGGTTTCCGCCCCTGCCGCCCCCACCTCGACAAAGGCGCGGGCCTCGGCCTCCATCGCGGCAAGCGTCGCGTTGACCAGATCGGCATCGAACCCGTCGAGCGGCTGGAACAACCCGCGCGTCGCCTCGAAACTCACGGGCGCGCGCAGAAAGCCAATGGCCGATCCGACCCCGGCACCGGGCGGGATCAACAGGGCCCTCAGCCCCAGCTTCTCGCACAAACGACAAGCGTGCAGCGGCGCGCCGCCGCCGAAGGCAACCATGGTGAACGCCTCGATATCGCGGCCGTTTTCCACCGCATGGACACGGGCCGCATTGGCCATGTTCTCGTCCACCATCTCGGTCACGCCGAAGGCTGCGGCTTGAACGTCCAGACCCTGCTGCCCCGCAACGCCGGCCATCGCACCTTCGGCCAGTTCCGCCGACAGCGGGATCGCCCCGCCCGCGAAAGCCTCCGGATCGAGCCGCCCGAGGATCAGGTTGGCATCGGTCACCGTGGGCTCGCTCCCACCGCGCTGGTAGCAGGCCGGGCCGGGTTCGGACCCGGCCGAGCGCGGGCCGACCTGTATCCGCCCCATCCTATCCACGGAGGCGATGGAACCGCCACCTGCCCCGATCTCGACCATCTCGACCACGGGTGTGGAAACGATCATCCCCGAGCCCTTCTTGAACCGGTAGGTGCGGGCGATTTCGAAGGAATTCGCCGTCTTGGGGGTCGCCTGTTCCACAAGGCAGATCTTGGCCGTGGTGCCGCCCATGTCGAAACTCAGCACCCGGTCGATCCCGTGCGCGCGCGCATAGCCCGCCGCAAAGATCGCACCGCCCGCGGGCCCCGATTCCAGCAGGCGCACCGGCTGTTCGGCAGCCGTCTCGACCGAGATCAACCCGCCCCCCGAATGCATCAGGAAGACAGGCGCACCGATCCCCGCGCCGCGCAGCTTGTCGACCAGCCGCCCCAGATAGGCAGAGACCTGCGGCTGGACATAGGCATTGGCGATGACCGTGTTGAAGCGCGGCAATTCCCGCAACTGGGGCGAGATGACCGAGGAGATCGACACCGAAAGCCCCGGCGCGACCTCGGCCAGCGCCTCGGCCATCATCCGTTCATGGGCATCATTGGCATAGGCATGGAGCAGGCCGATGGCGACCGCCTCGTAACCTTCGGCCGCGATCTTCGCGGCCATCGCGCGCGCCTCTGCCATATCAAGGGCCAAGAGCACCTCACCCTTGGGGCCGATACGCTCGGACAGGGTAAAGCGGTCCTTGCGAGGCACCAGCGGCAGGGGCAGCGTCAGGTTCAGGTCGTATTGCTCGAACCGGTTCTCGGACCGCATCTCGATCACGTCGCGGAACCCTTCGGTCGTGATGAAGGCCATGCGCGCCCCGCGCCGTTCGATCAGTGCATTGGTGACGAGCGTGGTGCCATGGATCACCTGCGTGATGTCGCCGGGCTCGATGCCCGCCTGCCGCGTGGCAGACAGGATCGCGGACAGGATCGCGCGCTCGGGCTGGGCGTAATCGGTCAGCACCTTGCCAGTGACGAGACCCCGCCCGGTATCGAGCGCCACATCGGTAAAGGTGCCGCCGATATCGACGCCGACCCGGTTCGGGGGCAAAGCCATGTCAAAAACCCTTGAGGAACTGGTTGGCGACAAAGGACAGGTCATAGACCCGCCGCATCAGCGGTGCGGTCGGCACCGCCGCAGGATCCGTCACCGGCAGCGGCAGATCGGCAATATCCGTCCCCGTCAGCAGATCGGCCATCGCCTGGCCGAAAATCGTGCCGGTGATGATCCCCCGCCCGTTGTAGCCGATGGGGGTATAAAGCCCCTCGTCCAGCACATGGATGCGCGGCAGGTGGTCGGGCGTCATCGCGATCTGGCCATGCCACGCCTCCTCGAATTCCACGCGGCCCAGTCCGGGGTAAAGCCGTTTGAGCGTCCGCTCCGCCCAGCGCCGAGACAAGCCGCCGTCGCGGCTGCCGATGACCCGCCCCATGGACCCGATGATCAGCCGCCCCCGCGCGTCTCGCCGGATCGAGGTCATGACAGGCGCCGTGTCCCAGACCCCTTGCCGACCCGGCAGGATATGTTCGGCCTCGGGCCCCAGCGGTACGGTGGCGAACTGGAAATAATGGATCGGGGTAAAGGTCGATTTCAGCCCCGGCCAAAGCGCATCGGTATAGGCATTCGTCCCCAGCACCACGGCCCGCGCCGTGACCGGCCCATGATCGGTCTCGACCCGCCAGCCGCCGCCTTGGTGCTTGTGCAGGTCGGTGACGCGCACGCCGGTGGATAGGCCCGCGCCCGCCGCCCGCGCCGCACGTGCCAGACCCCTTGCATAGCCCATCGGGTTCACCGTGCCCGCGCGGTGGTCCAGTAGTCCGCCGACGTAGCGATCCGTCCCCAGAGCCTCTTCCGTCTGCGCCGCGTCCAGCATCTCGACCGGCTCGCCCATCGCGGTCCATTCGCGCCAACGCCCTTCCAGATCCCGCAGGCCGGATGCGGCATGGGCGGCATGGATCGTGCCCGCCCGCGTCGCCTCGCACCGGATTTGGTGCCGCTCGATCAGGTCAAAGACCATCGCCGGCCCATCGGCAAAACGGCGCAGGAACCGCGGGCCATAATCCGGGCCAAGGGCCGCGCGCACCTGTGCGGGCGGCATCCAGACACCGGCATTGACCAGCCCGACGTTCCGGCCCGATCCGCCATGCCCGATCTCATGGGCCTCGATCACATGGGCCGATAATCCCGCCTGCGCAGCATGAAGCGCAGTGGAAAGCCCCGTGTAACCACCCCCCACGATAGCCAGGTCGACTCTTTCGGGCAAAGCCACCGGATCTGGCCGCGCCTCTTCGGCCGTGGCATCCCACAGCGAAATCGGTTCTCGCGCCGTCTTGTCCATCCCCGCATCCCCGAAAGTCGCCTTGGCCACCTTGATGGCGAGGCCCGTGGGCAGTGTCAATTTGCCCCCGCGCCCGGCCCCGCCCGTCGTCGGCGGAGCGCGATCAGCCGCGGCAGGAGCAGCGGCGTCAGGTACATCGGCACCTGAAAACACCCGATCATCAGCAACAGATCATCGGTCACCGCCGCAGGCAGAACGCCAAGGAAGAGCGCGACATTGCGATTTCCCGCGATCACCGCAAGCGCGGGCAGGTCGGGACCATCGCGCAGGACCAGCACGGCCAGCGCCTGCAGCCCAAAGCCGATGGCGCAGACCAGCGCCATGGCCAACCAGAAGCTTTCGGGATCCTCGCGGAGCGTTCGGCCCACCGCGCTCATGATGCCGATGACCACGACGGCCAATAGCACCGCGGCCAGCGCATCGATCCGGACAAAGGTTCGGGGTGTCGCCTGCACCATTCCCCGCGACCGGAGCCACAATGCCACGCCACCCGCCAGCGCGATGATGAGGAGCAGCCGAAACACCGCGCCGATCACCTCGGACGCGCCGCCAAAGGCCGGGACGACCGCAAAGATCGGGACCACCGTCAAGGGCAAGAGGGCGGTACCGATCACCGTCTGCCGCAAGGCAGGCGCAGGGTCGCCCCCCGCCATTACCGCGAAATGCGCTGCCCCCGTCAGTGGCGCGGCGCACAAAAACAGGACAGCCCCCAGCGCGAATCCACCCTGCAAAAGCCCCGCCGCCGCCAGTGGCAGGGCCACGGCCAGCGGCAGCGCCAATTGCAGGACCAGCGCGCGCAATCCGGCGTGCATCAGCCCCGAGCGACCGATCCGCAACCCTTCGGGTCCGATCCGCAGCACGGCAAGAAACAACAAGATCACCACGACTGGCCCGATGATCGGGCGCAGCGCCTCGGCCAGCGTGGGCGAGACCAGACCGATCACCAACCCACCGGGCAGCATCCAGCGCCCGCTCCGCGCGAGCCAGCTGATCACAGCGCCGCCGCACCCCGCGCGGCCTGATCATAGGTCCCCGACAAGGCGCGCAGCAACGAGGCCACCCGGCTCATGTCTTGCGGATCATGGCCCAACTGCCGTGCCGCCCGCACCAAAAGCGCCTCGCGCACCTCCTTGTAGCGGGCGCATAGCGTCGCCCCTGCCTCGGTGATCTCGACGGTCTTTTCTTTGCCCTTGCGTCCGGCCTTCAGCAGGTGCGCCTGCGTCAGCTTCTTGATCGCGTAATTGGCCAGATGCGTATCCTCGATGTTGAGGATCAGGCAGACCTCGGCCAGCGTCTTGGGCCGGCCACGGTGATGCACGAGATGCAGGATCAAGACCTCGAGCGGGGACATGGTCGGCCCACCTGCGGCCGTCATGCAGCGGACCATCCAACGCTGGTAGGCATGGTTCGCCATCGTCAGCGCGAATTCCACCTCGGACAGCGGCGGCAGGGCGCTGTCGGCCAGATGCGCCGAGGACACGACAGGCCCGATATCGGGCGGGGTGGGACGGCGGTCGGTCATCGTGCGGACATGGTCGAGGGCAGCCAAAGCGCAATCTCGGGAAACAGCGTGAGGATCACGGTAGCCGCAACAAGCAGGAAGAAGAAGGGCGCGGCGTAGCGCGCGATGGTAAAGATCCCTTTGCCGGTGATGGATTGCAGAACGAACAGGTTGAACCCCACGGGCGGCGTGATCTGGCTCATCTCGACGACCAGCACCAGAAAGACGCCGAACCAGATCGGGTCGATCCCAGCCGCCAGAACCATCGGCAGAATGACCGAGACGGTCAGCACCACGATGGAAATCCCGTCGAGGAAAAAGCCCAAGACGATGAAGAACACCAAAAGGGCGGCAAGCAGCGCATATTGCGAGAAACCCTGCTCCCCGATCCACGCGGCAAGGCTGCGGGGGATGCCGGTATAGCCCATCGCCCCGGTCAGAAAGGCCGCGCCGACAAGGATGAAGGCGATCATGCAGGTGGTGATGCACGCCCCGCGCAGGCTGTCCCACGCGCCCTTCCGGTCCAGACCGCCGGACAGGCCCGAAATGGCCAGCGCGCCCACAACGCCCACAACCGCCGCCTCGGTCGGGGAGGCAAGACCGCCGTAGATCGACCCGATCACGGCCACGATCAAACCGACCGTCGGCAACAACAGCGCGGCCGCCCGGATCTTTTCCCGCCAGGGTGCGGGCGGTTCGGGCGGGGGCATCAGGTGCCGGTTTCGCCACGCCCAGAACATCGTGTAACCGCCGAACATCGCGGCCAGCATCAGCCCCGGCAGGACACCGGCCAGAAACAGCCGCGCGATGGATTGCTCGGTCGCGGCCCCGTAGACGATCAGGATGATCGAGGGCGGGATCAGAAAGCCGAAGGTGCCCGACCCCGCCAGCGTGCCGATGGCCATCTTGTCGTCGTAGCCGCGCGCCTTGAGTTCGGGCAGCGACATCCGGCCCACCGTGGCCGTGGTCGCCGCCGACGACCCCGACACGGCGGCGAACAACGCGCAGCCCATGATGTTGACATGCAACAGCCCCCCCGGCAGCCGCCGGGTAAAGGGCGCAAGCCCCGTGAACAGATCGGATGACAGCCGTGACCGGAACAGGATCTCGCCCATCCAGATGAACATGGGCAGCGCCGTCAGGTCCCAGATATTGAGCGCGGCCCAGGCCTTGGTCCCGAAAACGGCCCCGACCGGCGCGGGCGTGGCCAAGGTCATCGCGACAAGACCGACCGCGATCAGGGAAAAGCCGACCCAAAGTCCCAGCGCCAAGCAGGCGAACAGGACCGCGACAAGGATCAGGGACAGTGTGAAAAGGTCCATCTCAATGCCCTCCGTCGTCGATGCCACGCGCGGCCTCGGCCTTGCGGAAGGCAGGCTGGCCCGTCCGGATCGCCGCGACCAGTTCGTCTGCCAAGGCCAGGGCGAAAAGGCCCAGACCCAGCGTCATCACACCTTGCGGGATCCACAAGGGTATCCGCACCATCCCGAAGGAAACCGAATTGAACGCCCAGCTGTCCTGCGTCTGCACCCCGCTGTGCCAGGCCGCGAACAGGGCAAGGGCAAGACCCGCCGCCAGAACGATCACCGTCACGATCCGCGCCGCCATTTCTGGCAAGGCCTGCGCCAGCATCGTCACGCGCACATGGCCCGCGGCCCGCAGCGTTGCGGGCAAGGCCAGAAAGGCCGCGCCGACAAACAGGAACCCGCCGATCTCGGCCAGCGACGGCACTTGGAAACCGATGGCCTCCCCGCCGGTGGCGATCACCACGCGGTCAAGGATGCGACCGCTGATCTGTGCAAAGACAAGCACCGCGATGGTCACCAGCGATACCGCCGACGCCACCAGCGACCCGGCATAGATGAGGTCGAGCATGCGACGCATATGGGCCGCCTCCCTGTCGGAAATGACTGGAAAAAGGGCCGGGCACTGCGGCCCGGCCCGGTCTGGCGTTTATTGTGCCGCCTCGTAGGCCGCGACGATGGCCGCGCCCTCGTCACCCGCACGCGCAAGCCATTCCTCGGTCATTTGCGCCCCGGCCGCAGCCAGTGCCGCAGACAGAGCCTCGGACGGCTGGACGACGGTCATGCCGTTGCTTTCCAGCGTGGCGATCTGGGTCGCGGTCTCTGCCTCCGACATGGCCCAACCGCGCGTCTCCGCCTCGGCGGCAGCCGCCAGAAGTGCCGTGCGCTGATCTTCGGGCAGGGCATTCAGCGCCTCCGTGTTCACGAAGATCACGTTCTTGGGCAGCCATGCGTTCACGTCGACATAGACGCTGGTGTAGTCCCAAGCCTGCGAGGACACGCCGGTGGAGGGCGATGTCATCATCGCCGCGACCCGGCCGGTTGCAAAGGCGGTCGGGATGTCACCCGCCTCGACCTGCGTCGGCACCATGCCAAGGATATTGGCCAATTGCTCGGTCGCGGTGTTGTAGGCGCGGAAGGTCACGCCCTGAAGCGCCGCGGGATCGGTCACTTCCTCGGTCAGGTACAGCGACTGGCCCGGCCACGGCACAGCGTAAAGCAGCGTCAGACCCTGCTCGGCCAACAGCGCCTCGACCGCCGGGCGCGATGCGGCCCAGAGCGCGCGGGCGTCGGCATAGCTGTCGGCCAGGAAGGGAATCGAATCCGCCTCGAACAGCGGGTTCTCGTTGGCCAGGCGCGACAACAGGATCTCCCCGATCGGCGCGAGCCCCCGGCGCACGGCATCCTTGATCTCGGGATGACCGAACAGCGACCCCGCCGAATGCACGGTGATGTCGAGCTGCCCGCCGGTCGCCTCGCGCACGTCATCGGCGAATTCCATGATGTTCATCGTGTGGAACACCGTGTCGCCATAGGGCGTGGGCATGTCCCAAGCGGTCTGGGCTGCGGCGGGCAGGGTCAGGGCGGTCAGCGCGGTCGCAAGCGCGACGGTGCGGAAGGAATAGGTCATCGGGCATCTCCATGTCGGTTGGTCCGACGCCGATCAGCGCCGGAAACTGTGGTCCAGGGTTCATTGGTGACCCTGCGTAAGGAGAAGGTTGACCACTGATCGACAATTTGTCAACAAAATGTCATCGGAATGTTGGCGGGCCAAATTCAGCCCACCGGGATCGCCCGAAAAACGGGCGACATGAACAGCGGAGAGACGAAGATGGCACATGCGCCCGAGCCCTGGGATTTCTGGATCGACCGTGGCGGCACCTTCACCGACGTGGTGGGCCGCAAGCCGGACGGGACGCTGACGCCGCTCAAACTGCTCTCGGAAAACCCCGAAAGCTACGCCGATGCCGCCATCGAAGGCATCCGGCGTCTCTTGGGCGGCACCATCGAGCCTGCGCGCATCGGCACGGTCAAGATGGGCACGACGGTTGCCACCAACGCCCTGCTGGAACGCAAGGGCGACCGCACCATCCTTCTGATTACCAAAGGATTTCGTGACGCGCTCCGCATCGCCTACCAGGCCCGGCCCGACATCTTCGCCAAGGAGATCCTGCTCCCCGAACAGCTCTACGAACAGGTGATCGAGGTCGAGGAACGGCTGCGCGCCGATGGGTCGGTGGAACTGGCGCTAGACACCACGACCCTCCACGCGCCGCTGGCCGAGGCAAAGGCCAAGGGCATCGACGCGGTCGCCATCGTCTTGATGCATGCGTGGAAAAACCCCGCACATGAAGCGGCGCTTGCGGATCTCGTGCGCGGCATGGGCTTTGCGCAGGTCTCCGTCAGCCACGAGGTCTCGCCGCTGGTCAAGCTGGTGGGCCGTGGTGACACGACCGTGGTCGATGCCTATCTCTCCCCGATTCTCCGCCGCTATGTCGCCCGCGTGGCCGATGCGCTGGGGGCCACGCCCGCAGGCCAACCGGGCCCGACGCTGCAATTCATGATGTCCTCGGGCGGCATGACGGCGGCCGAGAAATTCCAGGGCAAGGATGCGATTCTCTCGGGTCCCGCGGGCGGCGTCGTCGGCATGGTGGAGACGGCGGCCGATGCAGGATTCGACCGGGTGATCGGCTTCGACATGGGCGGCACCTCGACCGACGTGGCGCATTTCGCGGGCGATTACGAACGCGCCTTCGACACCGAGGTGGCGGGCGTGCGCATCCGCGCGCCGATGATGCGCATCCACACGGTCGCGGCGGGCGGCGGCTCGATCCTCCATGCCGAACCGGGCCGCTTCCGCGTCGGGCCCGATTCGGCGGGGGCCAATCCCGGCCCCGCCTGCTACCGGCGCGGCGGTCCCCTGACCGTGACCGATGCGAACGTGATGCTGGGCAAATTGCGCCCCGAGTTCTTTCCCCGCGTCTTCGGCCCCGATCAGGATGCCGCCCTCGACGCCGACGTGGTCCGCGCGCGCTTCGCCGAGATCGCGGAAGCCGAGGGCAAAAGCCCGGAGGAGGTGGCCGAGGGTTTCCTCACCATCGCGATCGAGAACATGGCCAATGCCATCAAGAAGATCAGCGTCCAGCGCGGCTATGACGTGACGAAATACCTGCTCAATGCCTTCGGCGGCGCGGCCGGGCAACATGCCTGCCTTGTCGCCGATGCACTGGGGATGGAATCGGTCCTGATCCACCCGCTTTCGGGCCTTCTGTCGGCCTATGGCATCGGGCGCGCGACCGTGTCCGCCAGCCGACAGCAGGCTTTGGTCGAATCACTCGCCCCCGAAACCCTGCCCGCCATAGACAAACTGGCGCATGATCTTCGGGCTGCCGTTTCGGGCGAATTGTCCGAACAGGGCGTCGATCCCGGTACCGCCACCGCCGTCACCCGGCTGCACTTGCGCTATGCCGGAACCGACACGGCCCTGCCCGTCATCTGGACCGGCGATGCCAAGGCCGCCCGCGCCGAATTCGAAGCGGCCCACAAGGCGCAATTCGGCTTCGTCAGCCCCGACAAACCCGTGACCGTTGAAGCCGTCGAGGTCGAAATGACCGAGGCCGCAGGTCAACAGGCACGCGAAGCAACCGCTGCGACCGCGACGCGGGAGGCAGCCAGCGACCACCGTGTCCCGATCTTCAGCGGCGGCAAGATGGTCGAGGCCATTGTGTTCCCCCGCGAAGCGCTGTCGCCCGGCGACCGCGTTCGTGGTCCCGCGCTCATCATCGAACCGAACCAGACCGTGGTCGTAGAACCCGGCTGGACAGCCGAACTGACCGCCCGCGACGATATCGTGATGCGCCGCCACGAACGCATGGCCCGCACACAGGCCGCAGGCACCACACAGGCCGATCCGATCCTGCTCGAAGTGTTCAACAACCTCTTCATGAATATCGCCGAACAGATGGGCGTGGCGCTTCAGAATACGGCCCATTCGGTGAACATCAAGGAACGGCTCGATTTCTCCTGCGCGGTCTTCGACGCCACCGGCGCGCTTGTCGCCAACGCGCCGCATATGCCCGTCCACCTCGGCTCGATGGACCGCAGCGTCGAAACCGTGATCCGGCTCAATGCGGGCCGCATCCGCCCCGGCGATGTCTTTGCCCTCAACGCCCCCTACAACGGCGGCACCCATCTGCCCGACATCACCGTGGTCTCGCCCGTTTTCGACGACGCGGGGGACACGATCCTCTTCTGGGTCGCCTCCCGGGGCCACCATGCCGATGTCGGCGGCACCGCCCCCGGCTCCATGACGCCACTGGCGAAAACCGTGGACGAGGAAGGCGTGCTGTTCGACAACTTCATCCTTGTAGAAGAAGGTATCTTCCGCGAAGCCGCCCTGCGCCATCTCCTGACCGATCACCCCTACCCGGCCCGCAATCCCGACCAGAACATCGCCGACCTCAAGGCGCAGATAGCGGCCAATGAACGGGGGGCCGCCGAACTTCGCCGCATGGTCGCCGAATTCGGCCTGCCCACCGTGCAGGCCTACATGGGCCACGTGCAGGACAACGCGGCGGAGGAGGTCGCGCGCCTGATCGGCGGGCTTCAGGAGTGTTCCTACGAATACCCCACCGACACGGGTCAGGTGATCCGGGTCAAGATCACCGTCGACCGCGAGGCGCGGCAGACAACGGTCGATTTCACCGGCACCAGCCCCGCGATGGAAAACAACTTCAACGCGCCAGAACCCGTGACGCGCGCCGCCGTCCTTTACTGCTTCCGCGTCATGGTCGAAGCACCGATCCCGATGAATGCGGGCTGCCTGCGCCCCATCCGCATCATCATCCCCGAGGGCTCGATGCTGAAACCCGCCTATCCCCGCGCCGTCGTTGCGGGCAACGTGGAAACGAGCCAACACGTCACCAGCGCCATCTTCGGCGCGCTCGGGGCCATCGCCAATTCTCAGGGCACGATGAACAACCTGACCTTCGGCAATGACACCCACCAGTATTACGAGACGATCTGTTCCGGCTCGCCCGCGGGCGTGATGAATTCCGGTCGCGGCTTTCCCGGCACCTCGGGCGTGCATGTGCATATGACCAATTCGCGCCTGACCGATCCGGAGGTGCTGGAAATGCGCTTTCCCGTCCTGCTCGAACATTTCGCCCTGCGTCCCGGATCAGGCGGCGCGGGCCAATGCCCGGCGGGCGACGGCACCGAACGGCGCATCCGCTTTCTGGAACGGATGGATTGCGCGATCCTGTCCTCCCACCGCTCCCTGCCGCCGCGCGGCATCGCGGGCGGCGGCGACGGACAGCTCGGCCAGACCTTTGTCCGGCGCAATGACGGCACGACCGAAACGCTCGCCGCCTGCGCCCAGACCGTTCTGGAACCGGGCGAAGCGGTCACCGTCATCACACCCACCGCAGGCGGCTGGGGCAAAGCCTGACCCCTTGCGGCAGGACGGGCGCGGCGGCAAGGTCGCGCCCATCGCTGCAAGGGGAGAATGGCGGGATGAAAGCATCGACACGGCTGCGCCAGCTGATGGCGGGCGGCGGGCCGGTGGTGGCGCCGGGCGGCTATGACGGCATCTCGGCCAAGATGATCGAACGTTCGGGCTTTGCGGCCGTCTACGCCAGCGGCGGGGCCATGGCGCGCGCAACCGGCCTGCCCGATCTGGGCCTGCTGAGCATGGCCGAGATCACCGACAGGCTTGCCACCATGGTCGACGCCGTCACCGTCCCCGTCATCGCAGATGCCGACACCGGCTATGGCAATGCACTGAACGCCCAGCACATGGTCCGCGCCTTCGAACGCGCCGGCGTCGCAGGCTTTCATATAGAAGATCAGCACTTTCCGAAACGCTGCGGCCATTACGACGACAAATCCATCGTGCCGATCCGCGAGATGACGCAGAAACTCCGCGCGGTCAGGGATGCGGCCACCGACCCCGATCTCGTCGTGATCGCCCGCACCGACGGTCTGGCCGTCGAAGGGTTCGAGGCCACGATCGACCGCGCCCATGCCTATATGGAGGCGGGCGCCGACGTGATCTTCGTCGAGGCCCCCACAACCGTGGACCAGATCGAACAGATCGCCGAACGCCTCCCCTATCCCAAGCTCATCAACATGTTCGCGGGCGGCAAGACGCCCCTCATCCCCACTGACCGTCTGGGCGCGTTGGGCTATGCCATCGTCATCATCCCCAGCGACCTGCAACGCGCGGCGCTTTGGGCGATGGAACAAACGCTCGACGCGATCCGCCGCGACGGCGACAGCCGCGCGATGCAAGATCGCATGGTCAGTTTCGCCGAGCGCGAGGCGATCATCGGCACAGCCGACTGGCTTGCCCGCGACAAGACTTATGCAGTTTGAGGCAGGGACAGCATGACCAACCAGATCCGTATTCCTGCCGTTTTCATGCGCGGCGGCACCAGCAAGGCGATCATCTTCCACGGCCGCGATCTGCCCTCCGACATCGAAGAACACCACCGGATATTCCTGTCCGCCTTGGGCAGCCCCGATCCCGGCAAACGCCAGCTTGACGGGATGGGCGGCGGCCTCTCGTCCCTGTCCAAGATCTGCGTCATCGACCCACCCAGCAGGCCCGATGCCGATGTCGATTACACCTTCGTCCAGATCCCGGTGACGGATGGCCCGCCCGATTACAGCTCCAATTGCGGTAACATGTCCTCGGCCATCGGCCCTTTCGCCGTGGAGGAGGGGCTGGTCTGCCCCGCCGATGGGGCGGCCGTGGTCCGCATCCACAACACGAACACCGGCAAGATCATCGAAAGCCGGTTCGAGGTCCGGGGTGGCCTGCCCGTAGTCACGGGCGATTTCGTCAATCCCGGCGTCGCGGGCACCGGCGCGCGGATCCGGCTCGATTTCGTCGATCCGGCGGGGGCTGCGACCGGGCGTCTCCTGCCCACGGGCAAAACCACCGACAGCCTTGATGTGCCGGGCCTGCCCGCGCCCGTCGAGGTGTCATTGATCGACGCGACGAACCCTGTCGTTTTCCTGCGCGCCGAAGCCTTGGGCCTGACCGGCTACGAAACCCCCGACCAGATCGAGACGGCGTCCGGCATCATGGAGGCGCTGGAGGCGATCCGCTGCGCAGGCAGCATCGCGATGGGCCTGACCAACACGATGGAGGCCGCCCACGCCCGCGCCGGAAGCCCCAAGATCGGCATGGTCGCCGCCCCCCGCGACTACCGCAGCACGGCGGGAGAGACGCTTCGCGCCACGGATTTCGACCTCGCGATCCGCATGATCTCCATGGGTCAGGCCCACCGCGCCGTCACGCTCACCGGTTCCATGTGCACCGCCGTTGCGGCGTCCCTCACCGGCTCCTGTGTCGCTGCACTGGCCCGCCCGCCCCAAGACGGTATCTTGCGGCTCGGCCATGCCTCGGGCGTGATGCCCGCTATGGCCGATGTCAGGCACACCGGCGATGGATGGCAGGTCGCCCACGCCACCGTCTTTCGCACCGCGCGCCGGTTGATGGAGGGGTCTGTGACCGTGCCGCCACGGCCAAAGGCAGATGATGGCACAGCCTGACCGCACCCGGCCCGCCGGAAAGACCGCAGGCAGGTGATCAAGTGATCGCAACGGGTTGACAGCGCAAGGTCTCTCCTGTCCATCGTCGAACCAGTAACCAGTTTGCGACGTACCCCTCCATGTCTCTCGCCACCCGTGTCGAAACCGCCGTCCTGCACCGCGACGCGCTGTTTCTTTTGCTCGATGCCGATGCCGTCAAGGCAGGGGTTTCGATCACCCATGGCAGCCAGCATCTGCCGCTCGAGCGCCTTTCGGCATTGCCCGCGGATCTGAGCGTCTTTTTCAATCGCAAACCTTTTGACCTGCCTCCAAGTGGCAGCCCGCTTGTCGAAACGCTGCTTGATGGGACAGCAGCGGATACGACAACCGAAGTCATGATCGACAAGCTGCCGGATTGGGCGCTCGAGACCGGAAAGACCCTGCAACTGCGGGTCGATCATTTCCAACAACCCCGCGTGATCGACACCGGGGCCACGGTCACGGTGCCCCCCTCGACCGAGGCGCGGGTCTTTTGCGCGCTGGTGGCCATGCATCGGGCAGAGGCCGAACTCATCATCCGCTTCGACCCAGCCCCCCAAGGCATGTCGCAAACAGTGGCGGCACCGCTCGACCCCAAGTTCACCGGCGGCCGCCGCAAGAACGGCTATCAGGAGATCACCATTCCCTGCCCCGCCGCCGATCATGCGAGGACGGCGCATCTTCTGGTTCGCTATCTGGGCTATCGCGACGACGGGCAGGAGAATTTCCCCTACATCTTCATCGCCAACCCCGAACTTACCGGAACCAAGGCACGCCAAACCCTGGTGGAACCCCGGATCAAATCCATCGGCACACCGCCAAATCCCGTTTGGTACAAGGCCATCGTCCCCTCCTTCCGCCGACCCGACGAGGCCGCGATCACACTCCACCTCGGCGCGGAGAAACTCGACCTCTTCGCGCCCGAGGAAAACGGCGTCACGCTGATCGACGATTACGGCCACACGCTGATGCTCAAGGCGGACCGCCCCTGCGACTTCCTGCTTTTTGCCGATGGCCAACCGGTCGACCGCATCCACCTGCGCGATGCCGAAACAGCCATTCGCCTGCCCGCGCGGTGCCTGCGTGGCGACATCGTCGATATGTCGATCCGGGATCTGTCCGGCAGCCAGATCTTCCTGTCCCTGCCGGTTCTGGCCCCGCGCGCCCTGACCCCGCAGGATGTCATCGCACGCGAAACCCGGGCACCCTTTCCCACGGACCTCACGGTGCGCGCCAACCACCGCTACCGCGGCCTGCGCGCCCATCTCGACCATCCGGTGCCGGGGATGGATGCCGCCTCGCTCGCCACGGCGGCCCGCACGCTCGATTGCTCCTTCGAAACCGTCAAGCTGCACCCGATCGCCTTTCCCACCGTGGAAAAGCCGCAGGTCAGCGTGATCATCCCCGCCCACAACAAGGTCGAAGTCACCTATTACTGCCTCAGCGCCCTGTTGGTCGCCCACAACCGCACCAGTTTCGAGGTGATCCTCGTCGACGATGCCTCGACCGATGCCACCGCCGAGATCGAGAACATCGTCTCGGGCATCCGCGTCATCCGCAACGCCGAGCCGCAACGCTTCATCCGCGCCTGCAACGCGGGCGTCGCCGCCGCGCGGGGCGATTACGTCGTCCTCCTGAACAACGACACCGAACCGACCGTGGGCTGGCTCGACGCGCTCCTCGACGCTTTCGACCGGCTCGACAACGTGGGGCTTGCGGGCGCCAAGCTGCTCTATCCCGATGGCAAGCTTCAGGATGCGGGCGGCATCGTCTGGGGCAGCGGCAACCCCTGGAACTACGGCAACCGCGCCAGCCCGTGGGAGCCGCGCTTTTCCTACGCACGTCAGGCCGATTACCTGTCCGGCGCGGCGCTGATGACCACCAAGCGGATCTGGGACGAGGTCGGCGGCCTCTCCTCCTACCTCGAACCGATGTATTTCGAGGACACCGACCTCGCCTTCAAGATCCGCGACGCGGGCTACAAGACATGGTTCGTCCCCGCCTCCCTCGTCTACCATTTCGAAGGCATGACCAGCGGCACCGATGTCACCCAAGGCTTCAAGAAACACCAGGAACTGAACCGCCCGAAATTCAAACGCCAATGGGCCCGCGCCTATGCCTCCCACGGCAAGGAAGGTCAAAACCCCGACCTCGAAAAGGATCGCGGCATCGTCGGCCGCGTCCTCTTCATCGACTACACCACCCCGCGCGAGGATCGCGATGCCGGCTCCTACGCCGCCCGCCGCGAGATCGAGCTGGTCAAATCGCTGGGCTACAAGGTCACCTTCCTGCCCCAGAACCTCGCCCATTTCGGCAGCTACACCGACGACCTCCAGAACAGCGGGGTCGAGGTCATCACCGCCCCCTTCTACCTGTCCCTCGCCGAATTCCTCGAACAGCGCGCCGGCGAATTCGATGCGATCTACATCACCCGCTACTACGTGGCCCAGGACACGATCCGCCACATCCGCAAACACGCCCCCCGCGCCAAGATCCTGCTCAACAACGCTGATCTGCATTTCCTGCGCGAATTGCGCGCCGCCCTCAGCATGGATGACCCCTCCCGCCTCGCCGCCATGCGCCGCGTCCGCGACGAAGAGCTTGCGATGATGAAGGCCGCCGACCTCGTCCTCAGCTATAACGAGGTCGAACACGCCATCATCGCCTCCCATACCGACGGTCAGGTGCCGGTCATGACCTGCCCGTGGGTCGTCGACATTCCGCCCGAGATCCCGCCACTGAAAGGCCGCAAGGGTCTCTCCTTCCTCGGCAGCTTCAAACACCACCCCAATGCCGAGGGGGTGACGTGGTTCTGCCGCTCCGTCCTGCCGCTCCTCGAGGGCACGGGCGCGCATCTGACGATCTATGGCGCGGGAATGGATGAGACGATCCGCGCGCTCGCCTCCGACACCATCGACCCCGTGGGCTTCGTCGCCGATATGGCCACCGCCTACGACCGCCACCGCATCTTCGTGGCCCCCCTCCTGTCGGGTGCCGGGATCAAGGGCAAGGTGCTGAGCGCGCTGGCCCATGGCATCCCCACCGTGCTCACCCCCGTCGCCGCCGAAGGCATCGGCCTGCGCCACGGCCACGATTGCCTGATCGCCACCACGCCCGAGGATTGGGCCACAGCCATCGCCCGCCTGTCCGAGGATGACGCGCTCTGGACCGCCATCTCCACCGCCGCCCGCAGCTACGCGGCCGAGCGGTTCTCCTTCGCGCAAGGCCGCGCGGCGATGAAGGCCGCCTTCGAGGCGGTGGACCTGTTCGGAGCGGGGTGAGGGGGGGGATGACCGAACGCACCATCATCCTGCACTACCACCTGTTCAAGAACGCGGGCACATCCGTTGACGCGATCCTCAAGCGCAACTTTCCGGGCAAATGGGTAACCCGCGAATTTCCCGCCATGGGCGGCAACAACACGCCGCTGGTCGAGGCATGGATACGCGAAACGCCCGAGGCCATCGCCTATTCCTCCCACACCATGATGGGTCCGATCCCGCAGATCGACGGGGTGCGCGTGATCTCCTTCCTGCTCCTGCGCGACCCCATCGAGCGGATCAAATCCGCCTACCGCTTCGAACGCACCCAGACCGCCGACACATGGGGCGCGCGGCTGGCCAAGGAGCATGATTTCGAAGGCTACGTCCGTGCCCGCCTCGCCCGCCCCGGCGACCGCCAATGCCGGAATTTCCAGACCTACCGGCTGGCCAGCCTGATGCCGGGCGAGGGCACGGAACTCGACCGCGCGAAACGGGCACTCAAGGCGCTGAGCGTCGTGGGACGGGTGGAGGCGTTTGACGTGGCGATGAGGCGGTTGGCGGCGGCCTATCCGGGGTTCAGCCATCAGGCGGTGAAGGCGAATACATCGGCAGGCAAGGATGAGGTGGAGATGACGGAGAAGACGCTCACAACCCTGCAGGAAATGAACAAATTGGACGTAGCGATTATAAGTAGTATTGAGCAAAAGCTATGAAAGTTCTCGTCATAGGAAATTGCCAAGCCCGGCCATTATCAAGCATTCTCGGAAATGTCCCCGATATTGAAGTTTTACCCCCTATAATACTGCACCTCGCTAAAGAAAGTGACCGCCCCGATCATGAAGAAACTTTCAATAAAGCCGATTGGGTTATAGCGCAAGCCACTTCCATCGCCTTCAAGCCCGAACACCTCCAGTCGATAAAAATTAAAGAAAGATTTGGAGATCGGGCCACTATTTGGCCAAATATATTTTTTCTAGGGCAAACGCCAAGAATAAGATATATTACCCACATAAAGCACGGAAGAATCTTTGGGCCATTGGACGCCTATCATGACTTGCAAATACTTAATGATTGGCTATCTCAAAATTCATACTCTTATTTGGACCAAAACTTATTCGATTATGATGAAATTTCCAAACGCTCCCTTGCAGACTTGCAGATGAAGGAAGCGATGTGCGACGTAAAGATTTCAGACTTAATCCTTGAAAACTATAGAAAAGCAGCTTTGTTTTTCACTTTCAACCACCCAACTCAGTGGCTTCTAGAAGCCATGGGGCGCAGAGTCCTCGCAGAAAAAAGAATAGAGCTAACCAAGTCAACCCAACCAAAGGAAGAGCCACTTGGCAAGATAAGGCCACATAGTATTTTTTCAAAAACTGACTCAAACTATGTTCAATACCACGGAATAGCAACAATTGGACAAGAGCAGGGCAAAAAGAAGATGTATTCCTTCAATTCCCTGCGAGACGAGTTTTTTCTGCACTACGATAGAATATCTGATAATATATCAAATCCAAATGAAATAATATTCACACCTCAATACTAGATAACTGAAGACTAGCTGAACAAAAGATTGAGGTAGTCAGAGGGCATCAAGCTAGGTTCTGCGACCCAACGCGGATGAACAACAACTGGTCGGCATTTGAGGCTTGAAATATCCTTCACACTCGCTATGCGCACCACCATTTCTTTAGAAAGAACACCAATCCTAAAATATCTTTGGATAGAGGAATGAGTGCCGCTTCCGATCCAAGAAACACTCTCCATGCTAGAAAGAGAAAATTCTACATTACTTTCCAACAGCATCTGAGCCAAACCTATCTGGTCATCGAGCATAGCCCCCACGTAATCGAGCCAGCATTCAAAGAATTTGTGATTTTCAACGCCTGATCTGGCAAAAAAGAATCCGCATCCACAAGTGACACCAAACTTAATACTCGATATCATTGGCATATTGTCCGCAGTCATGAAAAATAAATTTGTATCACTTGGCAGACCATTAACGAAAGCATCCACATCCCGAAGCCAAAAGGAATCCAAATCAGAATAGATTACATCCAAGTCAGACTTAAGAAGAATCAAGGCCGCCAATATTTTTATATACCAAATAAATGAGAGAGATGAGCCATTCCCCGACTTGGAATAAGGCTTAAGCCTCAAGTCAACTTCCGAAAAAGCGACCCTGCGCACCTCAAAAATTTCTGAAACCTCGGCTGATGGCACATCCAAGTTAAGAATAATAATTTGCGGCAGACTTTGCTGCGATCTTATCGCGCAATCTAGCCACAATTTAAGATTGTCTACATAATTTCTCGTCACCATTAGTAGCACAACTCTCCCACAGCTAGCCTGCCGCGAAGAAAGGGCAACTGATTGAAGTCGCTCTATAAGCTGAATTGGGACTGGCTCTGGTGGAAACTCTTGAAAAGCTCGATGGCACAATTCCGCATGAAATTCATGCGCAATGGATATTAAGGAATCCTGCGCCACCTTTTCGAGCTTTGGCACACGATGAAGGGCAAGTCTTTTTAAGAAGGACCTTGAAAAATAAGAAATACTATCATTATCAGATGAGTCCCTTAGAAGGGAGACTATTTGAAGAATTGACTCCCGCACATCCGCAATATTTCCCGCTTTTATTTTTTGACCTAATTCCACTAAGGGAACGTAATTTTCGAAGCTACTACTGCTTAATTCGAATACCTGATCAGAAAATACAGCGTCTCCAACACGATCACACTCTAACCTAAAATTTCTAGACATTATACTCATGCCTTAACAAAGATCGCAGTTTTTACGCCGCGCATACCAGTCCTATACCCAGCGAAACCGTGGCAAAATGAGATTGACTCCCGAAGCTCAAGAAGCCCCCGCAACTCGTCAGGAAGGACAAGCATATCATCCGAAATAAATCCCATTGCCCACTCAACAAACAACCGCGCTTGAGAGCATTTAGGGCATAAATCCTCAATCGTAGGAGGCTGCCAATGCAGATCCTCGATTATATACACCCCACCACTATTCATGCTTGGAAATATTTTTAAAAAAGCCATTAGTTGATGATACGACGCATGTGACGCGTCGTCGATTACAAAGTCAAATGGAGCGTGCTTTTGCAGCAAATTCTCCAGGTCATTCGGATTAGAAGAGTCGCCACGTATGAATGAAAACCTATTAGATTGATAATTCGAAAAATCCGATATATCGAATCCCACAATTTTTGCCTTTGGCAAAAAATCTAACCACATTTGTATGGAGGGGGGCGCAGTAGTTTCGCGCGAGGCGTCAAAGCCCAGCTCTGGGCCTCCACGCAGAAGACCGATCTCAAGCAAGCGAACATCTTTATCCTTAAATGGACGCAATATGAAATCGTAAAGCGGCGTATAATTATGCTTCGCCCCGATCAAATCACCTTTGTCCGAGCCAAACCTATTAGCCAGCGTTGTTAATGAAGCCCCACTTGTGCGCATCTCAATACCACTCACACCCCTTACCCCTTACCAAACCCACCCCACACAGGGTGGCAACCTCTTCACCCCGCCCCCGCACCTTGGGGGCGCGGCGCGGTGTGACGAATGCACGACGGATACACTACAGATAAACTACACATTCCCTACAGGAAAACGACGCGGTTTTACCCTCTGCCATACCCATCTTCGTACCGGATGATGTCATCCTCACCCAGGTACCCGCCCGTCTGCACCTCGATCAGCACCATGGGCAGTTTTCCGGGATTTTCCAACCGGTGTGTGGCCCCCAGCGGGATGTAGACCGACTGGTTTTCGCTCACCAGCCGCACCTCGGCGTCCACCGTCACCCGCGCCGTGCCCTGCACCACGATCCAATGCTCCGCCCGGTGGTGATGGCTCTGCAAACTCAGGCTCCCGCCCGGGTTCACGTGGATCCGCTTGACCTGGAATCTGTCAGCCAAAACAAGGCTTTCGAACCATCCCCAGGGTCTGTGATCCTTGGGAAATTCCGTCGCCTGACGCGCGCCCGACGCCTTCAGCGCCACCACCGCCAGCCGCAGGTCCTGCGCCCGCTCCATCGGCGCGACCAGCACCGCATCGGGCATCGCCACCGCGATCATGTTCTCCAGCCCCAGCCCGATCAGCACCTGCCCCTCGCCCTCGGCCCGGAGCAGCGTATCGCGGCACTCGATGGCATGAACCGCCCCCGACGTCGCCACGCCTTGCGCATCCGGCCCCATCTCACGCCAGACCGTCTCCCACCCGCCAAGATCCGACCAGCCGCCGTCGAAGGGCACCACGCTCAACCCCTCGGCCCGCTCCATCACCGCGTAATCAATGGATATTTCCTCGGCCTCCTCCCAAGGCTCCGCCGCCAGACGCAAGAACCCGAGGTCCGGCCGCGCCCCCTCCAGCGCCGCGCGCACCGGCCCCACCAGCCCCGGCGCATGCCGGTCGAAAGCCGCGAGCAGCACATCGGCCCGCGCCATGAAAATCCCCGCGTTCCACAGGAACCGCCCCTCGGCCAGCATCGCCTCCGCCCGGTCGCGGTCGGGTTTCTCCACGAACCGGCGCAGCGGCGCAGCCACCCCCGCCTGCCCCGCGCCCTCCAGTTCAAGGTAACCATAGCCGGTCTCGGGCCGGTCGGGCGTGATGCCGAAGGTCACGATGCGCCCCTCCGACGCAGCCTCCGCCGCTACGCCCAGCGCGGCGTGAAACGCTGGAACGTCGCGCACCACGTGATCGGACGGCGCGATCAGCACCAGCGCCTGCGGATCGGCCTCCGCCACCCGCATCACCGCCGCCAGCACCGCAGGCGCGGTGTTGCGCGCCGCGGGTTCGAGGATCACGGCGGCGGGGTCGGCCCCCACTTCGGCCATCTGCTGCGTGACGATGAAACGGAATTCCGCTCCCGTCACCACCACGGGCCGGCCAAACCCCTTGCCCCAAACGCGACGGACCGAAGCCTGGAACAGGCTTTCGTCCCCGACCAATTTGGAAAATTGCTTGGGATAACTGCGCCGCGACAGGGGCCAAAGCCGGGTCCCCGATCCGCCGCACAGCAAGATCGGCGTGATCGCAACCTTACCGGCCATTCTCTTTCTCCCCTGCACGCCTCATGGCCCGCAGGGGGCCATCTCGTCACCATCGCCCGGCGCTCCGGACCTTGTAAAGCCGCGATACCTCTCGCGTCGGGCCAAGGTCAATCCACCCCGCCCGATCTCGTGCCCAAAGGCCAGCACGGATGGAGGACTTGGCGCAACCGGCTCGCCGGATACAGGCACGGATCCGCACCGCCATCGGCCAAAGAGCGCGCCACCACCCGCGTCATCAGGCCAGGCCCGGTCTTGAACCAGCGATGCCCGTTCTCTCCCGACAGGCAGGCCTGCGTCGCAGCCTCCAGCGCGGCGGTGATCACGCTGTGACCGGGCGGGGCGATCATCGCATCAAAGCTGACGCCTCCCGTCCCTTCGAGGAAGAGGGTCGCGCCGCCCCCGTCGGCCAAGTCATCGATCCCGCCCCCCGGCACCTGTTCGGCGGCACACATCATCCCGCCCTCGACCAACAGAACCGCCAGCGCCAGCAGGTCGGCGCGCTGCTCGGCATCCTGCGCCTGACGACAGGCGCGGGCGATGTCGTGGCCCAAGGCCTGCCCGATCCAGTCCATCGCACCAGCAGGTTCCCAGAACCGTACCGCCCGCCTTGTCGCGCTCCGCCAACTATTGGCCATCCGGCCGACCACATCCGGCGGCGGAACGCCCCCGCGCCAGATCAGGTGCAGGGCACCGGGCACCTCGGCCTGCGGACGCGTCCCGTCCTGCATCGGATCAACTGCGACCAGCGCCGCGCGCGCCGCCAGAAAGAACTCCGGTTCCAGCCCCCCAGAACCCTCCGGCCAATCGGCCGCAACCGCGGCAAGGACGCGCGCCTCGTTCAACAGGCTCCCCAGCCGCGTGGCGCGCGGGCGGCAGATCAACGCCTCTGCCTCGGGCCCATCCCCGACCGACAGACGGGCGAGACTCGCCTCCGCCCCCTGCAAATCCCCACTCAAAAGCTGCGCCTCGATCAGATCCATCGGGGGAGGCGCATCCTGCCGCCCGGCACAGGCCGCAACAGCCGCGGCCGGATCGCCCTCGGCCAGCGCGGCGGCAACGCGGCAGGCCAATCGCGCCGCCTCGGGCGCCTGCCGCCAAGGCCCGTCAAGCAGCGCCGCCACCTGCTCGGCCGATCCGCAGGCAATCATCGCTTCGGTCGCCCGGGTCAGGATCGCGCCATCGCCAGGCCAACGGCGCACCGCAGCGCGCAAATACCGCGCGGCCAATCGCGCCTTGCCCGCCGCCAACAAAACCCGGCCCAGCCTTTCGCATGCCTCCGCATCGCGCCGCACCACGCGCCGCGACCGCGCGTGATCGAGCGCGGCGAAAGCTCCGTCCAGCACCAGCAACCGCTCAAGGTCAAAGGCCAACCGGTCCGCCTCGGGCCAGACCTGCGCGGCACAGGCCGCCACCAGCCGTTCCGCCTCGACCCCGCGCCCCGCCTGCCAAAGCCGGTCCAACAGACGCACGGCCACGAACCACGGCAGGTCCGAGTGCCCTTCCACCTGCGCCAGCCAGACCTCAACCGCGCCCTTCCCAGTGGCCAGGGCCACCTCCAGCTCGACAAAGGCATCGCCCGTCTCAAGGACCGCATCCGCCGCCGCCTCTTGTGACGGATCGAGCCGTGACAGCGCCTCTTGCGCGGCGAAAGACACATCGCCCTGACCTATCGCCAAGGCGTCCGACCACAACTCACGCGCGGCCGCCACCTCACCGCGCTCTTCCGCGATCTCGGCCCGTAGCGCCAGAAACCATGACGCAAAGGCTGACCCCTCGGGCGCGCTCAGGCACAAATCCACGGCCCGCGCGCCATCGCCCGCCATTCGAAACGCCTGCGCCGCGCGCAGAATGATCTCGGGATGATCAGGGTGGTGGGCCACTGCCGCCTCGGCTGCGACACGGGCAGCCTCGGCATCGCCTTGCGTAAGCGCGCCCTCGATCAGGGCCAGATGCGCGACGGCCTCGCCGGGGGATCGCGCGATCAGCCGCGCACAAAACTCCCCCGCCTCGGTCACGCGGCCCGCCGATCTGTGCAGCGCGATGGCAAAGACCAGATCCGCCTCGTCCATCCCCGCGACAGGCTGATCGCACAGGATGGCCAGCGCCGCCCCGGGACCCTCCGCCGCCTCGGCGGCCTCGGCGGCCTTGCGGCGCAGCAACCGATCCTCCGGTAAATAACCCAAGGCCTCGCGCCCCAGCGCCAGCGCGCCCACGGCATCGCCCCGCTCCATGGCAATGCCGATCAGGCCGATCCACGCCCAAGGATGTGCCGGGTTCTGCGCCAGAAGCTGGCGGAACAACGGCGCGGCCGCCGCCCCCTCGCCCAGTTCGGCCAGCCCACCCGCCACGCCAAAGCGCAGCGCGGCGATCCAGCCCTCCGGCCTGTCGACATCGCCCAACAGCCCGGCAAGGTCGCGCAAGACACCAGCCAAAGGCCCGGTATCCGACGACCCCGCCACGCGATCAACCCATGCTCACGGGCTCGATCCGGTCAGGCGGCGCGATGCCCCATGCCGGCACCTGCGCCCGTGCCCGCCCCACCGCCCCAAGATCGAGCGTCACGACCCGCAGCGCCGGGGCCGCATCGCCCAGATCGGCCAGCACCGCGCCCCATGGGTCGACGGCCAGCGCATGGCCATAGGTCTGCCGCCCGTCCGCGTGATGCCCGGCCTGCGCGGCGGCCAGCACGAAGGCCCCGGTCTCGATCGCCCGCGCGCGCAAAAGCACCTCCCAATGCGCCCGTCCGGTCGGCACGGTAAAGGCCGAGGGGATGAACATCACCACCGCTCCCGCCTGCGCATAGGCGCGGTAGAGATAGGCAAACCGCAGGTCGTAGCAGATGCTCAACCCCATCGGGCCCCATGGCGTCTGCGCGATCACGGCTTGCGCACCGGGTGCGAACCGCTTGGATTCCCCGATCGGCGCCTGACCTTCCAACGCGACGTCGAACAGGTGGATCTTGTCGTACTCCGCCACGATGGCGCCTGAGGCGTCGATCAGCGTCGAATGGTTCAGGAACCGCCCGTCCGGCCCAAGCACAGGCGTGGACCCGGTGTGGATCCAAAGCCCATGCCGCGGCGCGATCTCGCAGCAGGCCGCGATGAAGGGATCATCACCCGCCGCCACGACCTGTCGCCGCGATGTCTCGGGGTTGCGGTTCATCAGCCCCGCAACCTCGGGCAGCGCCAACATCTCGGCCCCCTCGCCCGCCGCCTCGGCGGCCAGATCGGAGACCGTGGCGATATTGGCCTCATGCGTATCGGACGAACACATCTGCGCCAGCGCCACGCGCAGGCTGCCCCGCTCGCTCATCGGCACGTCCCTCGCCCTACTGATACCACCATGATCGCCTCGCCCGCCGGGACTTGCGCCAGCCTAGCCAAGACCGCCCCACCTTGCCAAGCGCCGCTCACGAGTCCGGAACGCGCGCGATCAGCCGCTCCACCTCCGGGCCCAGCGCCTCAACGATCAGGGCAACGCCCGCCGCATTGGGATGGATCCCATCGGCCTGCATATAGGCCGTGAGTGCGCCTTGCCGGTCCGCCTCCGCCGCTGCGGACAGGGGGGCCAGAAAGCTCTCCACATGCAGCGCGCCATAGGCTTCGGCCAATTCCGGATACATCGCATCGAAAGCCGCCTGATACTCCGGCCCGTAATTGCCCGGCGCGGTCAGCCCGACCAGCAGAACCGGAACCCCCGCCGTCTGTGCCGCCTGCAAGATACCCTCAAGGTTCGCGCGGCTCACCTCGGGCGGAATGGCCCGCAACAGGTCGTTGCCCCCAAGCGCCACGATCATCGCATCCACATCGGGCGTCAGCGTCCAACCCACCCGCGCCAATCCGCCTGCCGTCGTATCCCCCGAAACGCCCGCGTTCAGAATGGCCACGTCATGGCCGCGCGCCATCAGCCAATCCTGCAACTGCGCGGTGAACCCCTCTTCCTGCATCAAGCCGTAGCCTTGCGTCAGGCTGTCGCCCAGCGCCGCGATCGTCACCTCTTCGGCGGCGGCAGGCAGCACCAGAGCCAGCGACAGAACCGCCGCCTTGCCCATGCTGCCCAAGGCCCCATATGCCTGACACAGAAGTAAACCGAGGCGTTCAGTCATGTCCGATCCCGTTCTTTCCCTCACCGACGCCCGCCTGTCGCTCGACGGCAACGCCGGCCGCGTCGACATCTTGCATGGCATCACCATGCAGGTGGACAAGGGGGAAACCGTCGCACTCACGGGGCCATCGGGGTCGGGCAAATCGTCTCTCCTCATGCTCATGGGCGGTCTTGAACGCGCCACGGGGGGCGAGGTCCACGCGCTCGGCCGCGATCTGACCGCGATGACCGAGGATCAACTCGCCCGCTTCCGCAGGGACCATATGGGGGTGGTTTTCCAATCCTTCCACCTGATCCCGACCATGACCGCGCTGGAAAACGTGGCGACGCCGCTGGAATTGGCGGGCCATGCCGATGCCTTCGACCGGGCCGAGGCGGAATTGGCCGCCGTGGGCCTTGCATCTCGGGCGCACCACTATCCCAGCCAGATGTCGGGTGGCGAACAGCAGCGCGTGGCGCTTGCCCGCGCCGCCGCCCCGCGCCCCGCGATCCTTCTGGCCGATGAGCCCACCGGCAATCTGGATGGCGCGAATGGTCAGGCGATCATGGACATGCTCTTCGGCCTGCGCGACCGGCATGGCGCCACGCTCGTCCTCGTGACCCACGCGCCCGAACTTGCCCGCCGCTGCGACCGCGAAATCCGCCTTCGCGACGGACGGCTCGACACCGACACCCTGCGCGAGGCCGCTGAATGAGCGTCGCCCCCCCGATGTTTCTGCGCATCGCACGGCGTGAACTCCGCGGCGGGCTCAAGGGGTTCCGCATCTTCCTCGCCTGCCTTGCCCTTGGCGTCGCGGCCATCGCCGCCGTCGGTTCGGTGCGCGAGGCGATCGAGGCCGGTCTGACCCGCGAGGGCGCGGTGATCCTCGGCGGCGATGCCGAGATGTCCTTTACCTACCGCTTCGCCGATGAGGCCGAACGCGCCTTCATGGGCGGCATCGCCAGCCGCGTCTCCGAAACCGTCGATTTCCGCTCCATGGTCGTCGTCGACCGCGACGGCACGCTTGAACGTGGCCTGACACAGGTCCGCGGCGTCGACAGCGCCTATCCCCTCTATGGCTCTGTAAACCTCGATCCGCCGATCCCGCTCGAACAGGCACTGGCCACCATCGACCACCCCGGCGCGGTCATGGATCCGGTCCTGATCGACCGTCTGGCGCTTGAGGTCGGGGATATCTTCCGCCTCGGAACACAGGATTTCGAACTCCGCGCCGCGATGCTGACGGAACCTGACGGGGCCTCGGGTGGCTTCGGCCTCGGACCGCGCACCATCGTGACGCTCGACGGGCTGGCGGGCTCAAACCTCCTCGCGCCCGGCACGCTTTATGAAACCCAGTACCGGCTCGCCCTGCCCCCCGGCAGCGACCTGCAAACCGCCGAGACCGAGGCCCGCGCGCGGTTCGAAGATACCGGAATGCGCTGGCGCGACAGCCGCAACGGCGCACCCGGCGTGCAGGACTTCATCGACCGGATCGGGGCCTTTCTGGTGCTCGTCGGACTGGCGGGGCTGGCCGTGGGCGGCGTCGGCATCTCGTCCGCGGTGCGCGCCTATCTGGACGGCAAGATCGAAACCATCGCCACGCTCAAGACCCTTGGCGCCGAAAGCCGCACGATCTTTGCCGCCTATTTCGCCCAGATCGGCCTTTTGACGCTGGTGGGCCTTGCGCTTGGCCTGACGCTGGGCGCGCTGTTACCGCTTGCGCTGTCGCCGATCATCGCGGCGCAATTGCCCGTGCCCATCGCCTTTGCCATCTACCCCGCCCCCTTGGCAGAGGCGGCGCTTTACGGGGCGCTCACCGCGCTGATCTTTACCCTCTGGCCGCTCGCCCGCACCGAACAGGTGCGGGCCGCTGCCCTGTTCCGCGATGCGTCAGGCCCCCAACGCGGCTGGCCCAGACCGATCTGGACCGCCACGATCCTCGGCCTTGCCGCAACGCTTGTCGGGCTGGCGACATGGCTTTCGGGCATCCCCCGGCTCGCCATGGGAACAGCGGCGGGCATACTGGGCTCGCTTGTCCTCCTGACGCTTTCGGCCATTGCCATCCGGGCATTGTCCCGGCGGCTGTCGCGCGCCCGCGCGCTGCGGGGCCGCACGGCGCTGCGCACGGCGCTTGGCGCGGTCGGCGGACCGGGGTCCGAGGCGACAAGTGTCGTCCTCTCCCTCGGCCTCGGCCTCGCGGTTCTGGCCGCCGTGGGTCAGATCGACTCAAACCTTCGCGCCTCGATCCAGCGCGACCTGCCGACCGTCGCCCCTTCGTATTTCTTCGTCGATATCCAGCCCGACCAGCTGCAGCCCTTCCTCGACCGCGTGACCACCGATCCCGCCGTCAGCCGGGTAGAGACCGCGCCGATGCTGCGCGGTGTCATCACGCGTATCAACGACGAGCGCGCCCGCGACGTGGCGGGCGATCACTGGGTGATCCGGGGCGACCGGGGCGTGACCTACACCACCACCGCCCCCCCGCCCGAGGAAATCACCCAAGGCCAATGGTGGCCCGACGATTATGCCGGCCCGCCCCTCGTGGCCTTCGCCGCCGAGGAAGCGGCCGAGATCGGCCTTGCCATCGGCGACACCCTCACCGTCAACATCCTCGGCCGCGACATCGAGGCGGAAATCGCCGCCTTCCGCGAGGTGAGCTTTGAGAACGCCGGGATCGGCTTCGTCCTGACCATGTCGCAAAATGCGTTGGCCGGCGCACCGCACACCCATATCGCCACCGTCTATGCCGATGTGGATGCTGAAGCCGCGATCCTGCGCGACGTGGCGGGCGATGCCCCCAACATCACCGCGATCCGCGTCCGCGACGCGCTCGACCGCGTGGCGGATGCGTTGCGCAGCCTTGCCGCCGCAACTTCCTACGGCGCGGCGGCGACGCTTCTGACCGGTTTCATCGTCCTGATCGGGGCTGCGGCAGCGGGCGAACGCGGCCGCGTCTTCGAGGCCGCGGTGATGAAGACGCTCGGCGCCAGCCGTGCGGGCATCCTCGCCAGTTTCGCGCTCCGCTCCGCGATATTGGGCGCGGCGGCGGGGATCGTGGCCATTCTGGCCGGGGCCTTGGGCGGCTGGGCGGTCATGACCTTCGTGATGGAAAGCCCCTATCGATTCGAGCCGGTCTCGGCCACCGCCATCATCCTCGGCGGCGCGCTGGCGACGCTCCTTTCGGGGCTGGCCTTCGCATGGCGTCCGCTGGCCACGCGGCCCGCCCGAGTGTTGCGCGCACGCGACTGACGGCGCGCCCGCCTGTACGACCCCCTTGCCATGGCTGCAACCAGCGCGCACCAGTCGATCATGCTCCGGTTCCTCACCTCGCTTTTCGGGCGCAAGCCCGGCTCCGCCGCCGCAGGTGCCGCCGCACCCGACCTGCCGCGCCCGGAGACCACGACCTATGTCGTGGGCGACCTGCATGGGCGCGCCGACCTCCTTGAGCTGATCCTCGAACTGATCGACGCCCACATCGGCGGCAGCGGTGCCCGCGATCCGCAACTGGTCTTCATCGGCGATTACATCGACCACGGCCCCGACAGTGCGGGCGTGCTCACGCGGCTGCGCGAATTGACCCGCGACTTTCCCGAGAACGTGACCTGCCTGATGGGCGACCACGAACGGATGCTGCTCGATTTCCTCGCCGATCCCGCCCAGCGCGGTCCGCGCTGGCTGCGCGCGGGCGGGGCTGAGACGCTCACGGGCTACCGTATCGACGCCGATGACCTGACCGCCAACGCCCCGCCCGAAGCCTGGGACAAGGCGGCCGCGCGGCTGGCCGCCGCCCTGACGCAAGAGACCCGCGATTGGCTCGAGGGTCTGCCGCTCTCGTGGTCCTCGGGCAATCTCTGGGCGGTTCACGCCGGCGCGGACCCCTCGCGCCCGATGGACGACCAGACCGCGCGCGTCCTTCTATGGGGCCATCCCGAATTCGACAGCGCCCCGCGCGGCGACGAGGCGTGGATCGCCCATGGCCATGTCCCCCGCGACACGCCCGAGGCCCGGGATGGCCGTATCGCGCTCGACACCGGCGCATGGTCCACCGGCCGTCTGACCGCCGCTGCGATCAAGCCAGACGGCACCCACGCCTTTCTTCAGACCTGACGGCCCGGCTCAGCGCCGCAGGTTTTCCTCGGCCCCCGGTTCGATCTTCGTGTTCCACAAGGGCACGCCGTCGCGGAACGCCGCACGCCCGATCATGTGGGCGGCCACCGGCGCGGTCAGAAGCAGGAACAGGATCGCGGCGAGCGCCCGCGTGATCGTCGCGCCATCCCCGAAATAGATCGCCCCGGCACCCAGGATCAGTCCGGACCCCAGCGTGCCCGCCTTGGTCGAGGCATGCATCCGGATCAACACATCGGGCAGCCGCAAGATGCCCAAGCCCGCGACAAAGCAGAAGAACCCGCCCAGAACCACCAACGCGGCCATCAGCCATTCAATCATTGCCCTGCTCCTCACCCTTGGCGGGCGCTTCGGCCCGCGCCTTGCGCCGCTCCACGAAGCGCGCCAGCGCGACGGTGGCCAAAAACCCCACCAGCGCCAACACGATCGCCACGTCGATAAAGGCCGTGTCGTCGGACAAGATCGCGTAAAGCCCGCAGAAACTGACCAACAGGACCGTCATCATGTCCAGCGCCACGACCCGGTCCGACAGGGTCGGGCCGATGACCAACCGGACAAAGGCGAACACGACCCCCAGCATGACGAGGATGAAACTCAGATCGACTGCGGTTGCCAGAATATCCATCGTATTCACTCCGTCGCCTCGATCACCCAACGCTCCATGCCCTCGGTGATCTGGCGACGGATCTCGTCGGGATCATCCGCGAACATCGCGTGGATATAGAGCGTTTCGCCATCATCCGTCACATCGAGGCTCAAGGTCCCCGGCGTCAGCGTGATCAGGTTCGTCACCAACAGCACGTCCAGTTCGCGCCTGACTTTGAGCGGAACCGAGATGATACCGGGCCGCGACTTCTGCGCCGGGGTCAGCACATCCCACACCACCTGCATCGACGACACGACCAGTTCATACAGGAACAAGACGATCAGCTTGGCCCATTTGCCCGCGCGCCGGAAATAGCTGTCGCATCCGGGATACAAGGGCCGGGTCACGTAAAGGCACATCGACCCAAGCACGAACCCGACCGATAGGCCGCCCAGCGTGATGTTGCCGGTCAACGCGGCCCAAGCCAGCGCCAAGGCGATGTTGAGCATGAAAATGGGAATCATTGCTGCACCTCCCGGGTCGGGGTGACGGGTTCGCCGCTGGTCAATTCCACCGATACGGGTTGGGTCGCGACAGGCTCTGCCGCGACGGGCGCGATCACGGGCTCACCCAGAACCGCCGTGATGTAATCGGTCGGGTCCAAAAGCTGCGCCGCCGACCGTTCCGCGAATTGCACGAAGGGTTCGGGGAAAAAGCCGATGATGCAGGTCAGGATGGCAAGCGCCGCGATGGGCGACAGGAAGGCCGCGCGATCCTTGCCGGGCAGCCGCGACAGACGCGGCTCCACCCCGTCCGGATGCGGTTTCCAGAACGCGTTGCCCCAGATTTTCGTCATCGAATAGATCGTGAGCAGACCCACCGCCAGCGCAACGCCTGCGATCAGATACCCCTCCGCGTCGAGCGAGGCCTTGATCAGCACGTATTTCGCCCAGAAGCCCGACAAGGGCGGGAAACCGGCCAGCGAAAACGCCGGGATCAGGAACAACAGCCCAAGGAAGGGCGCGTAGCGATAGAGCCCCCCGATCCGGTCCAGATCGGTCGACCCCGCGATGCGCTCGGCCACGCCCGCGACAAGGAACAGGTTCGCCTTCACGATGATGTGGTGGACGAGGTAGAACACCGCCCCCACGATGGCGAGCGGGGTGAAAAGCGCCAGACCCAGGATCATGTAGCCGATCTGGCTGACGATGTGGAATGACAGGATGCGCCGGAAATCGTTCATCGCGGCCGCGCCCAGAACCCCCGTCACCATGGTGAAGCCCGCGACCCATAGCAGGATCGTATGGGTATAGGGCACATCGGTGGTGAAGATCAGCGTGAAGGTCCGGATCAAGGCATAGACGCCCACCTTGGTCAAAAGGCCCGCAAAGATCGCCGATACGGCAAAGGCGGGGGTGTGGTAGCTGGCCGGCAGCCAGAAGAACAGCGGGAAGACGGCCGCCTTCACCCCGAAGGCGATCATGAACATCACCGCCACCACGACCAACAGGCCGGGGTTGTCCACCCGCTGCACCGCACCATGCAGGTCCGCCATGTTGAGCGTCCCGGTCATGCCGTAAAGCAGGCCCACCCCCGACAGGAACAGGATCGTCGAGATCAGGTTGAGCGTGACATACTTGATCCCGCCATCCAGCTGCACCTTGGTCCCGCCAAGGATCAGCAACCCGAAGGACGCGATCAGCATCACCTCGAACCAGACATAGAGGTTGAAGATGTCCCCGGTCAGGAAGGCACCGCACACACCCGCCAACAGAACCTGGAACAGCGCGTGATACCCCAGCGCCTCCTTCTTCTCGTCGATATCGGCCAGCGCATAGACGGCCACGGCAAGACCCGTGATGCCCGTGATCACCACCATCACCGCCGACAACAGGTCGGCCACCAGCGTGATGCCAAAGGGTGCCGCCCATTCCCCCATCTGCGCGGCGATGACGCCTTGATCCAGCACCTCGACCATCAGCACGATCGACGCGATCAACAACGCGGCAGAGCCGATCACCGACAGCCAGCGCCCCTCCGGTCCCGCCCGGAACAGGAAGGCCAGAACAGCGGTCGCAAAGGGAATGATGATGGGGCTTGCAAGGATCCAGCTCATTTGCGCGCCTCCGCCTTGGCCTCGACCGGTTCGGCCAGCCGCATCTCGTCGGAATTCAGCGTCCCGAGGTTCTGATAGGTGCGGTAAACCAGCGTCAGCGCAAAGGCGAACAGGCCAAACCCGATCACGATGGCCGTCAGCACCAGCGCCTGCGGCAGCGCATTGGCCACCAGTTCCACGGGCGCATCCGCGCCTTCCGGGATCAGCGGCGGGGATTGCGGCGTCAGCCGCCCCGAGGCGAAGATCACAAGGTTCGCCGCGTTCGAGATCAGGATCAGCCCGAACAAAAAGCGCAGCACATTGCGCGCCAGCATCAGGTAGACCGAGGCCGCGACCAGCACACCGACCATGATGGCGATCAGCAATTCCATCAGACTTCCTCCTCCAGCGCGAGGACAAGGGTCAGAAGCGACCCGAACACCACGAGGTAGACCCCGATGTCGAAGACAAGGACCGAACTGATCGGAATGCCCTTATCATCGGGATCGGCCGGATCGGCACCTGCAAACCACCATTGGCCGGTAAAGAACGCATCGCCGAAAAACACCGCGAAAACGCCTGCGGCCAAGGCGATGCCCAAACCGATCATGGCGATGTTCTGCGGCTCGTAGCGCAGCGTGTCGCGCGTCGCCTGCGCGCCCATGGCGATGGAATGCAGCACGAACCCCGTGGCCCCGATCAGCCCACCGATGAACCCGCCACCCGGCAGGTTGTGGCCCCTGAGCAGCATGAAGACCGAAAAGAGCAGCAACAACGCCACGACCAGCCGCGTTGCGGCATTGAGGATGATCGAATTCATCATGTCCGGTCCTCCGGCTTGTCACCGTTTCGGTCATAGCGGGTGCCGCGCAACAGTGCGTAGGCCGCCAGCGCCGCGATCACGACCACGGCGATCTCGCCGAATGTGTCGATGGCGCGGAAGTCGACGAGGATGACGTTGACGATGTTGCGCCCGTAGGCTTCGGGCCAGCTTGCGACCTCGAAGAAATCGGTCAGGCGGCGGTCGATATTACCCTGCACCACGCCGATCATCACCATCGTCACCAGCACGCCGATGGTCCCCGCCAGCGCCGCGTGGACGGGCCGCCGCTTGCGGTCCCGCGCCAGCCCCAGTTGTGGCAGCTTCAGCATGGCGACAGCGACCAGCACGACGACCAGCACCTCGACCAGCAATTGCGTGATCGCGACATCAGGCGCGCTGAAGATGATGAAGATCAACGCAACCCCGATCCCCACCACGCCCAGCGCGGCGATGGCGGTCATCCGGCTCGTGGTGATCGCCGTCAGGATCGCACCCGCCGTGACAAAGACGACGACTGCCCAATGCTTGAACTGCAAGCCTTCGACAGACCCCACCCAATCGATGCGGAAATCCATCGCATCCTTGGCCCAGATCGTCGCGCCGATGCCCACGGCGAGCGTCAGGAAGACGGTGAAGATGTAGCGCTGCAACACGCCCGATTGCAGAAGGCGCGTCTGCCACCCGGCCAAGGCCTTCAGCCCGTCCAGCACCCGGTCCCAGCCCGGATCGAACTTGATCGGGTTCGCCTCGAACACCCGGCCGAGCCAGCCGCGCAACGGGCGGTGGATCGCGTAAAGCACGGCACCGGTCGCGAATGTCGCCAAGGACAGCAGGAAGGCGGCGTTCACCTCCCGGAACAGGTAGAGGTCGACCGCATAGCCGTAATCGCCATAGACCGCCCATGTGCCGGGGGCCACGAACCAGGCCTCCAGCGTGTCGGGGAACAGCCCGAACCCAAGGGACAGGCTGCCCAGCAAAAGCGGCCCGATCCACATCGCCCATGGCCCTTCGTGCGGCGTCTGCGGCGTCTGCGCCAGCTTGCCGGTAAAGGGCCGCAGAACCGAAATCCCCGCCGCCACGAACATCAGCGCAGAGGCGGCAAAGATCGTGCCGGTGATCCACAGCGTCGCGCGGTCCATGTCCAGACCCGCCTTGTAGAGAAATTCCTTGCCGATGAAGCCCACCAGCGGCGGAATACCCGCCATCGACAGCGCCGCGATCGCCCCGCCAAGGAAGGTCAGCGGCATCTTGCGCCCCAGACCGCGCAGCGTGTCCACGTCGCGCGTCCCGGTCTCGTGGTCCACGATCCCGATCATCAGGAACAAGGCCGCCTTGTAGAGCGAATGAACCACAAGGAATGCCATCATCCCCGTGATCGCCGCCGCCGTCCCCGCCCCGATGAACAACGTCAGCGCGCCCAGCGCCATCAGCGTTGTATAGGCCAGCACCTGCTTGATATCGGTCTGCCGGATCGCCAGCACGCTCGCGAAAACGGTGGTGAAGCCACCCGCGATGACCAGCGCCCAGAACCACGCATCGGTCCCACCCAAGGCCGGGTTCATCCGCGCCATCAGGTAGACGCCGCCCTTCACCATGGTCGCCGAATGCAGATAGGCCGACACGGGCGTCGGCGCGGCCATGGCATTGGGCAGCCAGAAATGGAACGGAAACTGCGCCGATTTGGTGAATGCGCCCGCAAGGAACAGGATCAGGATCGCAGGATATAGCGGATGCGCCCGGATCACATCGCCCTGACCGAGCACTTCGGACAGTTCGAACGACCCCGCGACATTCCCCAGCAAGATGATGCCGGCCAGAAACGCCAACCCGCCCGTCCCCGTGACCAGCAGCGCCTGAAGCGCGGACCGCCGCGATTTCGCCTCGTCCGAGGAAAATCCGATCAGCAGGTAGGAGGAGATCGTGGTGATTTCCCAGAACACGAAGAGCGCGATCAGGTTATCCGACAGGACCAACCCCAGCATGCCCACCATGAACAGCATCAAAAACAGCACGAAGCGCGGATATTCCGGGTGATTGCCCAGATACTTGGTGGAATAAAGCGTCACCAGCGTCCCGATCCCCGAGATCAGAAGCGCAAACGTCAGGCTCAATCCGTCGATCAACACCGACAGGCGAATGTCCATCGACGGCACCCAATCGATGCCGACCAGCACCGGCTGGCCTGCGGCCACGGCGCCCATGTATTGCAACATCCACACGAAGATCGCCGCCGGGATCGCAACCGAGATCCAGCCTGCCGGCCCGCCATAGACGCGCGCCACCTCTGCTTCTGATTTCGCCACCTGTCCCTACCCTTTCCCTGCGCCGCGCTTCGCTCTGCGCGCGTCCTTGCCCTGCGGTGCCGCGTCCAGCGTGACCGGCGATACGAAGCCCTCGGGCTTGATCGCCAGCACGGATCCCTCTCCGGCCAGCGCCAGATCGCGCGCCAGCACCACCAGAACGGCGCCGTCGCGCTGCGCCGTCACGCGATCTGCTGCATCGCCTGCCACGGTTTCCGTGACCACGCCGCCCAGCGACCGCGACAGGGCTTCGGCCATGGCCGCCACGCGCGCCGCATCCGGCCCACCACCATCGGGCATGACCGCGACCACCCCGGCGGGGCTGGGCGATCCGACCCGCCAGACCGGGCTCGGGCAATCGGCCAGCAGACGTGCGGCCATCTCTGCCCCCGATCCTTCGCCCACCAGCACCAGATCATGCCCTTCGCGCAGGACCATCCGGATGACTTCGACCGCCGGATCGCCATGCAGCAGGGCTTCCGACGCCGCGATCCCGGCAAACTCCGCCCGCGCCACCGCCTCGACCAGACCGGCGCGCCGCGCCGCGATCTCGCGATCCGACAAGGCGATGGGCGCATCCGCGATCACGTCCACAAAGGTCAGCGCCGCCCGATCCACGCGGGCGATAGCGGTGGCCGCAGCGTGAAGATCGCTCTCCGCGCCGCCCTCCCCCAGTATCGCCAGAACCGATCCGAACCTGTCCATGGCCCCAAAGCCCCTTTCGCGGGACACCAGCTAGGGTGACATGGATTATAGGTCCAATCGAAACGAAACTGGTCTTTCATAGAAATCATCTATAAGACGGCCCCATGCCAACGCTTCAGCAACTCCGCTACCTCGCGCTGATCGACGAAACCCTCCATTTCGGGCGGGCCGCCGATCGGGCGCATGTGACCCAACCCACGCTCTCGGCGCAGCTTGCCGCGCTCGAGACGAAACTGGGCCTGCAACTCGTCGAACGCTCCCGCGCGAGGGTAGTCATGACGCCCGAGGGTCACGAGATCGCTGCGCGCGCCCGCCGGATCCTGCGCGAGGTCGAAGAAATCACCGAACTCGCCGGTCGCGGCCGCCAGCCTTTGGGCGGCACGATCCGGGTGGGCGTCGTCGCCTCGCTCGGCTCCTATTTCCTGCCGCTTGTCATTCCCGACCTGCACGCCGCCCACCCTGACCTGCGCCTCTACGTCCGCGAAGGCATCGCCAGCGATCTGATGACACGGTTGGACGAGGGCGGACTCGACCTCCTGTTCATTCCGCTTCCGGTGCGCGGCGGCGATCTGGACACCGCACGCCTCTTCCGCGAACCGCTTCTCGCGGTCGCGGCCAACGATCACCCCTTGGCCCAACTGCAAGCGATCCCGCGCGAACGCCTGCGCGGTGAAACCATCCTGTCGCTTGAACCCGGCCACAAACTGCATGAACAGGTCAGCCAGATCTGCGCCGCGACCGGGGCGCAGATCAGCCTCGATTACGGGGCGACCTCGCTCGACACGATCCGCCAGATGGTGGGGATGGGGCTGGGCCTGTCGCTCCTGCCCGCGCTCTACGTCCGGTCCGAGGTGCAGCCCAACCGGCTCGTGACCGCCCGCCCGCTCGCCGGGCCGCAGCCCTTCCGCACCGTGGGCATGGTCTGGCGGGCGCGGGCGGCGCGGGCGGCGGAACATGCCGAACTGGCCCAGATCCTGCGCGGCATCCTGCGCCGGACGGCGCCCGAGGTCACGGTGATCGACTGATACGACAGCTGCGGAAAAAGAGACCCGGGTGCACCGCGCCGGTTGACGGCAGGGACCGGTGCGATGCACCCGGAGGGGAGGCTTGCCTCATCCGTGAACGCTGGAAGGGACAACCGCCAGCTTAGCAAGACCTCCTGTCGTGGCGCGTGCGTGCCCACGCTCCACCACACCAATTGCTTGGTGGACCAGGACATAGACCGGCAAAGCCATAGTTTGTAGGCCGAAGACCATTGATTGGCGATTGGAAAATCCTATCATGCCAGTCATGCCGATTTCCGCCCCTCCGATCACGCTCCGCCAGATGCGCTACCTCCTCGCGCTCGAGGAAACGCAGCATTTCCGCGAGGCCGCCGAAAGCTGCGGCATCTCGCAACCCTCGCTGTCGGTCCAGATCAAGACCTTGGAGGATGCGCTGGGCCTGACGCTGGTGGAACGTGCGCGCGGTCCCGTCCGCCTGACCCTCGCCGGACGCGAGGTCGCCCGCCGCGCGCGCGAGATCCTCGATGCCACACAAGGCATACTGGACCTGTCGGTGACGCTGAAATCCGGGCTCGGCGGCACGATCCGGCTCGGCACCTCGGTCACGCTCGGCCCCTATCTCATGCCCCATGTGGTGGGCGACCTGCGCGAGACGAACCCCGACCTGCGCCTCTATATCCGCGAGGCGACGCCGCGCGACCTGCTCCGGGAATTGCACGACGGGGTCCATGACCTGATCCTGACGCAACTGCCGGTCTCGGGCGCCACGCTCTCGACCGCGCGGCTGTTCCGCGAACCCCTCTCGGTCGCCATGCCCACCGGCCACCCGCTGGCCGCCCGCGACATGCTCACGAACGAGGATCTGACCCATCAGACCATCCTGTCCCTCTCGCCCGCCTATGCACTCTATGACCTGATCTCGGCGGTCTGTGCGGAAACCGGCGCCGATCTGTCGCGCGAATACGAGGGGACGTCGCTTGATGCCCTGCGCCAGATGGTGGCGATGAACATGGGCCTGACCTTCCTGCCCGCGCTCTACGTCGAAAGCGAGATCGAGGGCCGCGCGCGCGATGTCGCGATCAGGCCGTTCCGGGGTCGGCGTTTCGCCCGGTCGGTGGGGCTTGTCTGGCGCTCCGCATCGGGCGCGGGCCCGGCCTATGAACGGCTGGCCGCCGCGATGCGCGACACCGCGCGCCGCTTTCCGCAACTGGTGATCGAAGGCTGACGTTGCGCCATTGACGGGCCACCGCCTCGGGGCAAGACTGCCGCCATGATCGAGCATCTGAGCCTCGCAGACGTGCATGACCTCGCGCAGGATTGCCTGATCCGCGCAGGGACAGGGCCCGATGTCGCCCATGCCGTCGCCGCCGAGATCGCCGCCGCCGAAGCTGCGGGTGAACGGCCCCACGGCATGGCGGCGCTGCTGCGGGACCTGCGCCTGATTCGCTACGGGCGTCTCGACCCCAATGCCGCCTGTCAGGACAGCCACCCACGCCCCGGCCTCCTGCACCGCGACGCGGGCCACGGCTTTGCCCCCGCTGCCCTGTCGGCGGCCGTGGACGGGCTTGCGGCAACGGCGCGGCAACAGGGTCTGGCGCTGTTGCGGCTGCGCCGGGCCAGCGATCCGGGCGCGCTGATCGGCATCACCGCACGGATGGCCGCGCAGGGTCTGGCGGCGCTGGCCGTATCCGGAACCGGGGCGGCGCGCATCGCCCATCCCGACATGGCCCGGCCGATGGTCCTGCATCGGGCCTCGCCGGGGATGATGGCGCTGTTCCTGCCCACGACAGACTGCGAGGGCGCCGACGACAGCCCGCTCGGCGCCCGCGTCGCGCACGAGGCTTGGGTTCTGGCGCTCGACCCGGCGACCGCAGGCGACGGCCTGATCGACACCGCCCTCAGACAGGCCACCGCTGCGCCCGAACCCGCCGGGAACATCGCCCTGCCAACCGAGCTTCTGGAACGGATCGTGACCGCCTGACATGCCCGAAACCCTTCCCAAAGGCCTGACATTGCGGGGGCTCGAAGTGTTCGAGACCCTTGCCCGCACCGGCTCGGTGGCCGAAACCGCCGAACGGCTGGGGCTCAGCGCGCCCGCCGTCTCGCAACAACTGCGCAACCTCAGCCAGACGCTCGGCGTCGACCTGATCGACCATTCCCGCAGACCCATGGTCCTGACCGCTGCCGGCCGCCTGTTCCTCGAACGGGCCGAAGCCGCCCTGCAGGCCCTGCGCGCCGGGCAGCGCGGTCTGGCGATGCTCGACCTTGCCGATCTTTCGGCGCTGTCGCTGGGTGTGATCGAAGATTTCGAGAACGAGGTGACGCCCCAGCTTGCCACCGAACTGGCCGAGGCGATGACGCAATGCGCCTTCCGGCTCGTGACCGGGGCCAGCCATGCGCTCCATGCCCAGATTGCGCGGCGCGAACTCGATATCGCCATCTGCGCCGCGGGCAGCCCCAATCCCGCCGGAAGCCTGACCCATCCCTTGATCGACGATCCCTATGTTCTCGCCGTTCCCAAGGGCACGGATGTGTCGGGCGGCCTCGATGCGCTGCGCACCCTGACCTTCCTGCGCCGCGACCCCGACCAGGTGATGGGCCAGCAGATCGAACGCTACCTTGCCGGCACCGGCCTCAGCCTGCCCAACCGGTTCGAGATGGACAGCAACCAATCCATCAGCGCGCTTGTGGCAGGCGGCACCGGCTGGACCATCACCACCCCGCTCAGCCTGCTGCGGGCGGGCCGTTTCGCGGGCGGGATCGACGCGCACCCCCTCCCCGGTCAGCCGATGTCGCGGCGGATCGTGCTTTATGCCACCGGCGACTGGACCGGGCCGATCCCCGCCCAGATCGCCACCCGTGCGCGCGACCTGATCGAGGATCATTTCGCCGTCCCCGCGCGCGACCGGATGGCGTGGCTGGCCGACAGTTTCCGCGTCCTGCGGACCGAGGTGCCGGACCAGCCCTCCGCCTGACCGCGCACCACCTCGGCCGGGGCGCGTTCAAGCCGCTGAAAACAGGTAAAACTTTCGTGATTTGCAAAGTTATTTACAATTTCTGCGCTGCGTCTAGAAATCATTTTACAAGAAAATGCATACCCCTCAGTCAGATGTTCTGAAATTGCCGCCGACCTGTCATCTTTCGCCCACATTCCGTTAGGTCACGCCAGCCGTGATCGCGCGGATGCTGCGGTCGGTGCGGACCGTGTGCGCGGGTCGGAAGGAAGAAGAGGACCGACCCTCGTCATGACCGCCCAAGGACCGATGGGTTGGGGAGGCTGACCATCTGAACATCGCCCCGTCCGGGGCACCGGGATCAAACCTGCCCATCCGGCAGCATCGATCCGGCAGACCGCGCATCGGCCCCGTGCCAGGGTCGTCGCCGCCTGTTCGACCTGTGCCGCAAGGCGCATACCTTGAGGGAGAGAGAGACCTTGACCACCGATACCCAGAACCGCCCCGCCCTGCTGGCCGACGCCCATGTCGATGCAGCGCGATACGAAGAGATGTATGCCGCGTCGATCTCCGATCCAGACGCGTTCTGGGGCGAACACGGCAAGCGCATCGACTGGATCAAACCCTATACCAAGGTCAAGAACACCTCCTTCGGACCCGGTGATGTCCACATCAAGTGGTACGAGGACGGTACCCTGAACGTCGCCGCCAATTGCATCGACCGCCATCTCGCCACACGCGGCGACCAGACCGCGATCATCTTCGAACCCGATGAGCCCGGCGACCCCGCGCAGCACATCACCTACAACCAACTTGCCGAACATGTCGGCCGCTTCGCCAATGTCCTCAAGGAACTGGGCGTTCAAAAGGGTGACCGCGTCGTCATCTACCTGCCGATGATCCCCGAAGCCGCCTATGCGATGCTCGCCTGCGCGCGGATCGGCGCGGTCCATTCCATCGTCTTCGCGGGCTTCTCGCCCGATGCGCTGTCCGCCCGCGTCAACGGCTGCGAGGCCAAGGTCGTCATCACCTCCGACGGCGCGCCGCGCGGCGGCCGCGTGACCGAGCTCAAGGACAACGTCAACAAGGCCATGCTGCACGTCACCCACGACGCCAAGTGCCTCGTGGTCAAGCGCACCGGCCAGCAGGTCGCCTGGGTCGCCGACCGCGACGTGTGGTACGACGATGTCGCCGCCCGCGTCTCTTCCGATTGCCCGCCCGAAGAGATGAACGCCGAAGACCCGCTGTTCATCCTCTACACCTCCGGGTCCACCGGCCAGCCCAAGGGCGTCGTGCACACCACCGGCGGCTACCTCGTCTATGCCTCGCTGACCCACCAGATCACCTTCGACTACAAGGATGGCGATGTCTTCTGGTGCACCGCCGACGTGGGTTGGGTCACCGGCCACAGCTACATCGTCTACGGCCCGCTTGCGAACGGCGCGATCACCCTGATGTTCGAAGGCGTGCCCACCTACCCCGATGCGGGCCGTTTCTGGGCCGTGTGCGAAAAGCACAAGGTGAACCAGTTCTACACCGCCCCCACTGCGATCCGCGCCCTGATGGGCAAGGGGCCGGACTACGTCACCAAATACGACCTCTCCTCGCTGAAACTGCTGGGCTCGGTCGGCGAACCCATCAACCCCGAGGCGTGGAACTGGTACAACACCCATGTCGGCAAGGGGAAATGCCCCATCGTCGACACCTGGTGGCAGACCGAAACCGGCGGTCACATGATGACGCCGCTCCCCGGCGCGCATGAGCTGAAACCGGGTGCCGCGCAAAAACCCTTCTTCGGGGTCAAGCCGCTGGTGCTCGAACCCACCACCGGCGAAGTGATCGAAGGCAATGGCGTCGAAGGCGTTCTGGTTCTGGCCGACAGCTGGCCGGGCCAGATGCGGACCGTCTGGGGCGACCATGACCGTTTCGTCAAAACCTACTTCTCCGACTACAAAGGCTATTACTTCTCGGGCGACGGCTGCCGCCGCGACGTCGATGGCGATTACTGGATCACCGGCCGCGTCGATGACGTGATCAACGTCTCTGGTCACCGCATGGGCACCGCCGAAGTCGAAAGCGCGCTGGTCGCCCACGAGGCCGTGTCCGAGGCCGCCGTGGTCGGCTACCCGCACCCGATCAAGGGCCAGGGCATCTATTGCTACGTCACGCTGATGTCAGACGAGACGCCCACCGACGAGCTCAAGAAAAAGCTGTCCGACTGGGTCCGCGAGGAAATCGGCCCGATCGCCAAGCCCGACGTGATCCAGTGGGCCCCCGGCCTGCCCAAGACCCGCTCGGGCAAGATCATGCGCCGCATCCTGCGCAAGATCGCCGAGAATGATTTCGGCAGCCTTGGCGACACCTCGACGCTCGCCGATCCTTCGGTGGTCGATGAACTGATCGCCAACCGGTCCAAGCAGTGAGCGCCGCGATGACCGAGGCCACGACCCGCACCCGACCGGTGAACCTGATCTTGCTCGGGCCTCCCGGCGCGGGCAAGGGCACGCAGGCCCGAATGCTGCAAGACGCCTTCGGCCTCGTGCAATTGTCCACCGGCGATCTGCTGCGCGGGGCCGTGGCCGCGGGAACCGAGGCGGGTCTCGCCGCCAAGGCCGTGATGGAACGCGGCGAACTGGTCTCGGACGCGATCGTGCTGAACGTGCTGCGCGAACGGCTCGACCAGCCCGATGTCGCGGCAGGGATCATCCTCGACGGCTTTCCCCGCACCGCCGGTCAGGCTGCGGCGCTCGACGATCTGATGGCCGCCCGCGGCCAACAGATCGACGCCGTCATCAGCCTCGTTGTCGATGACGAGGCGATGGTTGGCCGCGTCTCGGGCCGCTACACCTGCGCAGGCTGCGGCGAAGGCTATCACGACCAGTTCAAGCAGCCCGCCACGGCGGGCACGTGCGACAAATGCGGCGGCACGACGATGAAACGCCGCCCCGATGACAACGCCGAAACGGTGCGGACCCGGCTGAACGCCTACCACGCCGACACCGCGCCGCTCATCGACTATTACGCCGCCCGCGGCACCCTGACCGAGATCGACGCCATGGCCGAGATCGAGGCGGTGCGCAGCGGCATGACGGCAATCGTGGGGAAACTCACGGTCGTCTGACCGAAATTCGCCGGCGGGGCAAACCCTCGCCGGCGGATCATTGTCCGCCGGGCCACGGAGGGGCCGGCCGGCAGGAACCTTCGAAGGGAGTAAGCAATGGCTAACAAGCCGGATAACAACGCATACTGGGCCGCGAACCTGCGTCTGGTCACGATCTGTCTCGTGATCTGGGCCGCATGTTCTTATGGCCTTGCGATCCTGCTGCGTCCGCTGGTCAGCGGCATCGCGGTAGGCGGCACGGACCTGGGCTTCTGGTTTGCCCAGCAGGGATCGATCCTCGTCTTCCTCGTCCTGATCTTCTTCTACGCATGGCGTATGAACAAGCTCGACAAGGAACATGGCGTGGACGAAGAATAAGGGACGGACCGGACCATGGATCAGACAACACTCAATTTCCTCGTCGTGGGCGCGTCCTTTGCGCTCTACTTCGGGATCGCGATCTGGGCCCGCGCGGGCTCCACGTCGGAATTCTACGCCGCTGGCCGGGGTGTGAACCCCGTCGTCAACGGGATGGCGACCGCAGCAGACTGGATGTCGGCGGCTTCGTTCATCTCGATGGCAGGCCTGATCGCCTTCGTCGGCTACTCCAACTCGACCTTCCTCATGGGCTGGACGGGCGGCTACGTGCTGATGGCGATGCTGCTGGCACCCTACCTGCGCAAGTTCGGCAAATACACCGTGCCGGAATTCGTGGGTGACCGCTATTACTCCAACGCCGCGCGCGTCGTGGCCGTGATCTGCCTTATCGTGATCTCGGTGACCTACGTGATCGGGCAGATGACCGGGGCAGGCGTGGCCTTCTCGCGCTTCCTCGAGGTCAGCTCGACCACCGGCCTGATCACCGCTTCCGCCGTGGTTTTCGTCTACGCCGTTCTCGGCGGGATGAAGGGCATCACCTACACTCAGGTGGCACAGTACATCGTTCTGATCATCGCCTACACCATTCCGGCGGTCTTCATTTCGCTGCAACTGACCGGCAACCCGATCCCGGGTCTGGGCCTGTTCGGCAACATGGCCGAAGGTCAGTCCGGCGCGGGCGAGCCGCTGCTGGTGACGCTGAACGGTCTGCTGACCGATCTCGGCTTCTCCGAATACACCTCGGGCAACACGCCTTGGCTGATGGCGCTCTTCACGCTCTCGCTGATGATCGGTACCGCCGGTCTTCCGCACGTCATCATCCGCTTCTTCACCGTTCCCAAGGTGGCCGACGCGCGTTGGTCCGCTGGCTGGGCACTGGTCTTCATCGCGCTGCTCTACCTGACGGCTCCGGCCGTGGGTGCAATGGCGCGCCTGAACATCATGAACCAGTTCTGGCCCCAAGGCGTTGAAGGCGAGGCCGTGTCGGTCGAAACGATCCAGACCGATCCCGCCTACAACTGGATGCTCACCTGGCAGGCCACCGGCCTTCTGGGCTGGGAAGACAAGAACGGCGACGGCCGTATCCAGTACTACAACGAAGGCGGCGCAGGCATGGCCGAACTGGCTGCTGAACGCGGCTGGTCGGGCAACGAGTTGACCAACTTCAACCGGGACATCCTGGTTCTGGCCAACCCGGAAATCGCCAACCTGCCGGGCTGGGTCATCGCGCTGATCGCCGCAGGCGGCATCGCGGCGGCACTCTCCACCGCGGCAGGCCTGCTGTTGGCCATCTCCTCGGCCATCAGTCACGACCTCATCAAGTCGGTGATCAACCCCAACATCTCGGAAAAGGGCGAGCTTTTGGCAGCCCGGGTCTCGATGGCGGGCGCGATCGTTCTGGCAACCTACCTGGGTCTCAACCCGCCCGGCTTCGCCGCGCAGGTGGTGGCGCTCGCCTTCGGTCTTGCCGCGGCGACGCTGTTCCCGACCCTGATGATGGGCATCTTCTCCAAGCGGATGAACGCCGCCGGGGCAACCTGGGGGATGGTTGCAGGTCTCGTCGTGACCTGTCTCTACCTCTTCACATACCTCGGCTGGTTCTTCATCCCCGGCACCAACATGCTGGAAAACACCGCAGCCAACTACCTGTTCGGTATCCCGCCGACCCACTTCGGGCCGATCGGTGCGCTGATCAACTTCGGTGTGGCTTATGTCGTGTCCAGCATGACGGCGGCTCCGCCGCAGCACATCCAGGACCTCGTGGAAAGCGTTCGCATTCCGCGCGGCGCGGGCGCTGCGATCAACAAGTAAGGCGAAAGCCGAAACCGGAGCCTGCGACACCGCGGGCTCTGGCCAAGACCGCGGCGCATCCCGACCCTTCGGGGTGCGCCGTTTCCTTTCAGGGGTCCGTCCAATGCCCATGACGACCGATATCGCCGCCATCCTGGCCCAGACGCATCCCTATGATCTGCTGACCCCCGAGGAACGAGCCGATCTGGCCGCCCAATCCGGCAAGCAGGCGATCGCGGCAGGTGAGACCGTCTACCGCATCGGCCAACCCGTCACCCATCTGTGCCTGATCCTGTCCGGCCGGATCGAGATCACCGACGAAGGCGGCGACCTCCTGTCCATCCTCGGCCCACGCAATTCCTTCGGGGAACGTGGCCTGATGCGCGACGGCATCGCCCCCGTCACCGCCATCGCGACCGAGGACAGCACGCTGCTGACCATCGCCGCGCCCGTGTTCAAGGCGCTTGTCGCCGCCCATCCCCGCGTTCTGCGCTTCTTCGACCGCACACGGCCCACCGCCGCGCGCAGACAGGACATCACCACGATGGCCCTGTCCGAACTGATGACGAAAAATCCGCTGACCTGTACGCCCGACACTCCCCTGATCGAGGCGGCGCGCAAGATGCGCGATCTGGGTGTGTCCTGCATCATCGCGACCGTGGACGATGCCGCGCGCGGCATCTTGACCACCGGCGACATCACCGCCCGCGCCGTGGCCGAGGGCCGCGCCCCCGAAACCCCCGTATCGCAGGTGATGACCCCCGACCCCCTCAGCCTGCCGCCAACCGCGCTGGTGGCCGATGTGCTCCATGTCATGGTCGAACGCGGCATCACCCACATGCCCGTGACCGAAGGCGGCAAGCTTGTCGGCATCCTGACCCAGACCGACCTGACCCGGTTCCAGGCCACCTCCTCCGCCGCGCTCATCCGCGAAATCGCCGCCGCCCCCGACAGCGCCACGCTGGCCCGGATCGTCGCCCGCATCCCCGAACTGCTGGTGCAGCTCGTCGGCGCGCAGAACCCGCACCAGACCGTCACCCGCCTGATCACCGATATCGGCGATGCCACCACCCGCCGCCTTCTGGCCTTGGCCGAGGCGAAACTGGGCCCGCCGCCCGTGCCCTATCTCTGGCTCGCCTGCGGATCGCAGGGGCGGCAGGAACAGACCGGTGTGTCCGATCAGGACAATTGCCTCTTCCTCGACGATGCCGCGACCCCGCCCGACGACGCCTATTTCGCCGCGCTGGCGCAATTCGTCTCGGACGGCCTGAACGAGGCAGGCTATTTCTACTGCCCCGGCGACATGATGGCGACCAACATCAAGTGGCGCCAACCGCTCCGCGTCTGGCGGCAGTATTTCCGCAGCTGGATCACCACCCCCAATCCCGAGGCGCAGATGCTGGCCTCGGTCATGTTCGACCTGCGCCCCATCGGCGGCCGGACAGATCTCTTCTCCGACCTTCAGTCCGATACGCTGGCACAGGCCGCCAAAAACTCGATCTTCGTCGCCCACATGGTCTCGAACTCGCTCAAGCATCAACCGCCGCTCGGCCTCTTTCGCGGCTTTGCCACCGCACGCTCGGGCGAACACAAGAACACCATCGACCTCAAACATGCGGGCGTCGTGCCGGTCGTCGACCTGGGCCGGATCTACGCGTTGACCGGCCAACTGACCCAGACCAACACCCGCGCCCGCATCCTCGCCGCCATCGAGGCGCGCACCGTCTCCCCCTCCGGCGGGCGCGACTTGCTTGACGCCTACGACATGATCGCCGACACCCGGCTTGCGCATCAAGCCGCGCAGATCAAGCGTGGCGAGAAACCCGACAATTTCATGCCCCCCGCCGATCTCAGCGACTTCGAACGCAGCCACCTGCGCGACGCCTTCGTCGTGATCAAGACCATGCAGAACGCAGCCGGCTCCGGCCGCGGCTACCTCAACTGAAAGTGACCCCCAACCGATGTTCTGGTCCCTCGTCACCGCCCTCTTCGCCGGCTTCGCCGGAGCCGGGGTCGGCCTGATCCTGCGCACCCTGACGCGCCAACGCCTGCCCAAGGGCATCATCCCGATCTGCGCGGGTCTGGCCATGCTCGCCTCCACGGTCGCGCTCGAATACGGCTGGCAGGACGGCACCCGCTCCAGCATGCCCGAGGATCTGGTGGTCATCTCGACGCGGCAACAGCAGGCCTGGTACCAGCCCTGGACGCTGATCCGGCCGTGGGTGCGCGGCTTCATCGGCTACGCCCCCTCCGAAACCGCAGAAACCGCCCCCGGCTCCGGCATCCGCGTGGTGCAACTGCGCATCCAGGAACGCTGGCAGCCGCAGGTGATCCGCCCCGTCCTCGTCGATTGCGACAATGCCCGCTGGGCCGATCTGAACGCCAGCACCCAATTCACCGAAACCGGCCAGCCCATCGACCTTGCATGGCGCGAAACCGGCACCGCCGATCCCGTTGTCGGCACCGTTTGCGGACGGGAGGCCGCGAACGGCTAAAACCCGAGACCCGCCGGACCGGGCGTCGCGCGGACCGCCCGGCCAAGGCAACCGATCACCGGGGCAAGGAGGAGGCCCCCGACCATGTTCACCCGGCTATCCCTGCGTCTGCGCGTCTTTCTCTTCTTCGCCCTGATCGCGCTTGGCGGCTCCGCCCTTGTCGTCGCGGGGCTTGTCATCGGCTACCTGCGCTTGGGCGAGGCCCACGCGCTCAGCGCCTTCATCATCTCGGGGCTGGTCGCGATCCTCGCCATCGGTGGCCTCACGACGTGGATCTGGATCCTTTTCGACGAACATGTGGCCCGTCCCGTCGAACGGCTCGCCGCCGATCTGCGCGCCCGCGCCCATGCCGATGTCGACCAGGGCATCGACCAGGCTATCGGCCGCTACCTCGGCGATCTGGCCCCCGCCGCCAATGCCGTCACCACCAACCTCACCGAAACGCGCAACGCCATGGCGCTGGCCGTGGGGCGCGAAACCGCCCGGCTCACCACCGAAAAGACCCGGCTCGAAACCCTGCTGGCCGAGGTGCCGGACGGCGTCCTCTTCTGCACGCCCGCCCATACCATCGCGCTCTACAACGGGCATTGCCGCGACATTCTCGGCACGTCCGAGGCGCTGGGTCTGGGCCGCCCGGTCGCGGGCCTCCTGCGCATGGGCCCGATCCGCCAAGCCTATGACCGTCTGCGCGCCAAGGGTGCCGAGACCGGCACCGACATCCTCGTGACCACCCGCACCGACGCCCGCCTGCTCGAGGCGCGCTTGCGCCTTCTCCGCCTCGAAGGACAGGAAACCGAGGGGCCGGGCTATGTGCTGACGCTCCGCGATGTCGGCGCCGACCTCAGGCTTCAGGCCGAACGCGCGCATCTGTTGACCGAATTGCTCGATGGCGTCACCAAAGCCCTGCCCGACTTGCCCGAGGGGGCGGGCAAATCCGCCCTCGCCTCCCTTGTCGCGCGCATCGCCCCCCGCAAGATCGCCACCGACACGTCATGGTGGCCGATGGAACGCCTTGCCGTCGTCGATCTCGGCGCGGCGCTGGCCGTCCGGCTCGGGGGAAAGGACACGCCCCTTGCCGCCGATCTCGACGCCACCGAACTGCGCTGCGACGGCTTCGCGATCACCCGGCTTCTGGAACGCCTCGCGCTCGACTGGACCCGCGCAGGCGCGACCGACCTCGCCCTGACGCTGGCCGCGATCACGCCCGAGGCCGCGATCCTCAGCCTCGAGGCGACAGGCCCCGCACCGGCCGATCCCGACAGCTGGCTCACGCGCCCGCTCTCGCCCGGCCTTGCGGGTTTCACCGGGGCCGACGTGCTTCTCAGCCACGGCACCACCCTCACCGTCGAACCCGCAGGCCCCGGTCGCCACGCGCTCCGCCTCTCCCTGCCGCTGGCCACGCCACGCCCCGCCGGGCCCTCGCGCAGCGTCCTCTACGACTTCGACCTTCTGAACGCCGACATCCCCGCCGACCTCGCCGCAGCCGCCCTCAAATCGCTCAGCTTCGTGATCTTCGACACCGAAACCACCGGCCTCAATCCCCAGGTCGACGAGATCTGCCAGATCGCCGCCGTGCGCGTCGTCAACGGCAAGATCGTGCCGGGCGAACGCTTCGACATGCTGGTGAACCCCGGCCGCCGCATCCCTGCCGCCTCCACCGCCGTGCATCACATCACCAACGAGATGGTCGCAGGCGCCGCCCCCGTGGCCGAGGCGCTGACGCGCTTCCACACCTTCGCGGCCGGCAGCGTTCTCGTCGCCCATAACGCACCCTTCGACATGAGCTTCCTGCGCCGCCGCGAGACCGAGATCGGCCAGCGCTTCGACCAGCCGATCCTCGACACGGTGCTCTGTTCCGCGATCCTCTACGGCCAATCCGCCGAACACACGCTCGACGCGCTATGCGCCCGGCTGCACATCCAGATCCCCGAGGCCGACCGCCACACCGCCATCGGCGACGCAATCGGGACGGCCGAGGCCTTCCGCAAGATGATCCCGATGCTCGAGGCGGCAGAACTGCCCAATCTTGGGGCACTCATCCGCGCCTTCGACCGACACAGCCGCCTGATCGAGCATCTGAATTGACCCAAGCCCCCGCTTCCGCCATGCCCAAGGGCAAAGGGGCCCGAAAAACAAGGGGACAGTGACCGCCATGGCCCGTATGCCGCTCTACAAGACCGCCGAGACGGAAATGATCCGCCGCATCCGCGACGGCGACTGGCCCACGGGTATGCGCTTGCCCAATGAATTCGGCTTGGCCGAGGAATTCGGCGTGAGCCAGGGCACGATGCGCCGCGCGCTGATCACGCTCGAAGGCATGGGGCTTTTGGACCGCAAGCCGGGGCGCGGCACACTGGTCGCCAAACCTGCCCGCAAGGGCGCCAAGACGACCGCGCCCCCGCCCGCCCGGCTTCTCGACGCCACGGGCCAGCCCGTGACCTTCACCCTGCACCGCGCCCGCGCCGGCACCCGCGGCGCCACGCCCCAGGAGGCCGATCTTTTCGGCGCAGCCCGACTCTCGACGCTGGAAAGAACCCTGCGCCGTAACGGCGACCGCGCCGCCCTCGACGAGATCACCCTCCCCGAGGCGCTGATCCCCGCCCTCCCCGAGGATGCGCCGATCGACCTTCCCGATCTCCTGACAGCTGCGGGCCTCGCGCCCGCCGCCATCACCGAAAGCCTCGCCGCGACCCTCACCACCATGTCCGACAGCGTCGCCCTCTCCTGCGATCGCTACACGGCGCTTCTGGTCCTCACCCGCACCGCCCTTGATGCCGAGGGCCGCGCCATCGCCCGCCAGACGCTGCGCCTCATCGCCGACGGCCTCACCTACGGCCACTAACCCCGCATCGAGGTTAGCGCGCGCCTCCGGCCATCTTTGCTTCCCAAATACTCCCGCCCGCTGCCCGACAGGCGGCTTTGCCGCCGAAAGGGGAGGCTCCCGCACTCAGCCAAAGGCGCGAGAGCCGGGGTCAGATCCCGTCGATACACACGTATTTCGTATCGAGGTAATCCTCCAACCCCTGGCTCCCGCCTTCCTTGCCCATGCCGCTTTCCTTCACCCCGCCGAACGGGGCCTCCACGGTGGTGATCAGACCCGAATTGATCCCGATCATCCCGTATTGCAGGCCCGTGTTCATCCGGAATGCCCGGCCCAGATCGCGGGTATAGACATAGGACGCCAGACCGAATTCCGTGGCATTGGCCATCGCCACGGCCTCTTCCTCGGTCTCGAACCGGAACACCGGGGCGAGCGGGCCAAAGATCTCTTCCCGCGCAAAGGCCATGTCGGCTGTCGCGCCGGTCAAGACGGTCGGCTGAAAGAACGTGCCGCCCAACTGGTGCCGCGACCCGCCAAGAACGACAGTCGCGCCCTTGCCCTTTGCGTCGTCCAGCAATTCCTCGACCTTGGCCACGGCCGCCAGATCGATCAGCGGCCCCTGCGCCACGCCCGTCTCGCGCCCATCGCCCACCTTCAACGCGCGGGTCTTTTCCACCAGCTTCTCGACAAAGGCGTCATGCACCCCGGCCTGCACATAGATCCGGTTCGCGCAGACACAGGTCTGCCCCGAATTGCGATACTTGGAGATGATGGCCCCCTCGACCGCTGCATCCAGATCGGCATCGTCGAACACGATGAAGGGCGCATTGCCCCCCAGCTCCATCGAGACCTTCTTGACCGTATCGGCCGAGGCCCGGATCAGCTCCTTGCCCACCTCGGTCGACCCGGTGAAGGTCACCTTGCGCACCTCGAACCGCTCCATCATCGCGCCCGCGATGGCGCGCGCCGATCCCGTCACCACGTTGACCACGCCCGCCGGATACCCCACCTCCTCGGCCAGCGCCGCCCAGGCCAGCCCGCTATAGGGCGTCGCCGTGGCGGGCTTGGCGACGATGGGACAGCCCGCCGCCAGCGCCGGCGCGATCTTGCGCGCCAACATGGACGACGGGAAATTCCACGGCGTGATCATCCCCACCACACCGATCGGATGCTTGGTCACAAGGATCCGCCGCCCGTTCACGCCCGCCGGCACGATCTCGCCCTTGGCGCGGCGCACTTCCTCCGCATACCAGCGGACGTATTGCGCCCCGATGGCGATCTCGCCCTTGGCCTCGGCAAGCGGCTTGCCCATCTCGACCGTCAGCAACTCCGCCAGCGCCGCCTGGTTGTCCATCAGCGCATCATGCAGCTTCCACAAAAGCCCCACACGGCTCATCAGGTCCATCGCCGCGAACCCGGCAAAGGCCGCCTGCGCCGCGTCGATGGCGCGATGCGTCTCGGCCGCGCCCGCGGCGGGGACCGTGCCGATCACCTCACCCGTCGCCGGGTTCGTCACGTCGATCGTCTCGCCGCTGTCGGCCCCGATCCACGCGCCGCCGACATAATTCGCCTCGCGCTGCCAGCTCTGCCAATCGCTCATCCCATCGCTCCCATCTTGCGGGCCAGATCGAGCATCCTGCACGAAAAGCCCCATTCATTGTCATACCAGCCAAAGACGCGCAGCATCCCGCCCTTGGCGCGCTTGATCTCGGGCCCCTGCACGATCACCGACTCGGGCCGCGCCCGCAGGTCGGTCGAGACCAGCACCTTGTCGGTGAACCCCACCAACCGCCCCGCCCGTTCGCGGAAAAACGCCACCGCCTCCTCGGCCTGTGGCCGCGCCTGCGTGATCACCGCAAGATCCACACAAGACACCGAGGCCACTGGCACCCGCACCGCCGATCCGGTGATCCGCCCCGCCAGATGCGGCAGCACCGCATCGACCAGCACGGCGGCACTCGTCGTCGTGGGTACCATCGAGAGGGCGGCGGCGCGGCTTCTTGCGAAATCATCGCCCATCGGCTGATCGACCGTCGGCTGGCTGCCGGTGTAGCAATGCACCGTCGTCATCAGCGCGCTCTCCAACCCCCATTCCGCATCGATCATCGCGGCGAGCGGCGCGACCGCGTTCGTGGTGCACGATGCATTCGACACGATCCGATGCCCGGGGCGCAGCGCCGCATCATTCGCGCCCAGAACCACCGTCACATCCGCCTCGGGCGACGGGCCAGAAACCAGCACCCGCGCCGCCCCCGCATCAAGCCCCGCTTCCGCGAAACTGCGCGTGCGCGCCAGGCCCGTGCATTCCATCACCACATCCACGCCCGACAGGTCCAACAGCGCCAGATCCGGCACCTGCGTGAAGGGCAGCACCCGCCCCCCCACACGCAAGACACCCTCGCCCGCGCTCACCTCTTCGGGCCAGGGTCCGAACACGCTGTCATACTGGAACAGATGCGCACAGGTCGCGAGCGGCGCGATATCGTTCAACGCCACGATCTCGATCTCGGGCCATCCTCCCTTGAGCCAGGCACGCAGCACCGACCGCCCGATGCGCCCGAACCCGTTGATCGCCACCTTGATGGTCATTGCCTGTCTCCCGTTGAGGCCCAAGTGATGCCCCTGCCACAAGGCCGGCGCAAGGCCCCCCTCCCGCAGCGCGCGCGGCCCGGCTATAGAGGCGGCAGATGACAGCAGAGAGACGCATCATGGACGACGCTCCCCGCCAAACCCGCGTGACCTCCAGCCATTGGGGCGCCTTCGAGGTCGTGACCGAGGGCGGGCGCATCGTCGAAACCCGGCCCTTCGGCCCCGATCCGGCCCCGCCCGCGATCCCGGCGATCCTGCCCGCCGCCGTCCATCACACCTCCCGCGTCGCCCGCCCCTCCATCCGCCGCGCGTGGCTTGCCAGCCGCGACCGGTTGGGCCGGGGCGATGGCGATTACGTCACGCCACCTTGGGACGAGGCGCTCGACATTGCGGCAACGGAACTCGACCGGGTGCGCAAGACGCATGGAAACGGCGCCATCTATGGCGGCTCCTACGGCTGGGCCTCGGCCGGACGCTTCCACCACGCACAGGGGCAGGTGCATCGCTTTCTCAACTGCATCGGCGGCTATGTCGCCAGCTTCGGCAGCTATTCCACCGGCTGCGCGCAATCCATCATGCCCCATGTCTTTGGCGAGAATTTCCTGACCCTCACCTACGAGGTGCAGGACAGCTACGCCACCATCGCCCAACATACCGAGACGCTGGTCATGTTCGGCGGCATCAACCCCAAGAATTCCATGGTCTCGATGGGTGGCATCACCGAACACCAGACCGCAGGTTGGTTCGACCGCTTCGCGCAAAACGGCATGACGCGCATCAACATCGGCCCCCAGCGCACGGACGCGCCGGATGGCTGCGACTGGCTCCCCTGCCGCCCGGGCTCGGACACCGCGCTGATGCTGGCGCTCGCCCATGTGCTGGAGGCCGAAGGGCTGGCCGATCACGCTTTCCTCGACCGCTATACCACGGGCTTTGACCGCTTCCGTCCCTACCTGATGGGCGAGACTGATGGCATTCCCAAATCCCCTGAATGGGCGGCCCGCCTGACGGGCGTAGCACCCGCTACGATCCGCGATCTGGCCCGCCGCATGGCCGCGACCCGCACCCTCATCACCGTCGCATGGTCGCTGCAACGCGCCGAGCATGGCGAACAACCCTATTGGATGTCCGCCGTTCTGGCGGCGATGCTGGGCCAGATCGGTCTGCCGGGTGGCGGCGTCGGCTATGGCTACGGGGCCATCGGCGGCATCGGCAAGGATTTCAAACCCATCGGCGGCATGACCCTGCCGCAAGGCACGAACCACGTGCCCGACGTGATCCCGGTCGCCCGCGTGGCCGACATGCTGCTAAATCCCGGCCAGCCTTACGATTTCAACGGCGAGCGCCGCACCTATCCCGATATCCGGCTGGTCTATTGGGCGGGCGGCAATCCCTTCCACCACCATCAGGACCTCAACCGCCTGCACGAGGCTTGGACGCGGCCCGAAACGATCATCGTCAATGAGCCGTGGTGGACCGCGACCGCCCAGCGCGCCGATATCGTCTTTCCCGCCACCACCCCCTACGAGCGCGAGGATATCGGGCGCTCCCCGCTCGACGACTACCTCTTCCACATGCCGCAGTTGATCCCGCCCGTGGGAAAGGCGCGCGACGATTACGCGATCTTCGCAGGTCTGGCCGAACGCCTCGGCGTCGGCGCGGCCTTCACCGAAGGCCGCGATCCCGCCGCATGGATCGCCCATCTCTATGCAGGCCTCATGGAAAGGGGCCGCGCCGCCGGCGTCGACGTGCCGACGCTCGATAAACTTCGCGCGAAAAACTGGGTCAAGCTCGACCTTGCCGCCGACGAACAGCCCAAACCGATCCTCCGCCGCTTCCGCGCCGATCCGACCGGCGCACCGCTCAAGACGCCATCGGGCCGGATCGAGATTTTCTCCGACCGGATCGACAGCTTCGGTTATGCCGATTGCCCCGGCCACCCGGTCTGGCTGCCCCCCACTGAGTGGCCGGGCGCTGCGACCGATGCCGCCCCCCTGCACCTCGTCTCGCCCCAACCGGGCGACAAGCTCCATTCCCAGCTCGAAGCGGCCTTGGCCGATGTCGACGGCGCACGTCCCGAGACCATTCTTATACATGAACAAGACGCCGCCGCGCGCGGCATCACCACCGGCGATCTCGTGCGCGTCTTCAACACCCGCGGCGCGGTCCGCGCGCGGGCGCGGGTGACGGCTGACATCGTGCAAGGTGTCGTGGCGCTGCCCACGGGCGCATGGGTCGGCGGGCCGGGTCAGAACATGGACGCCAACGGCAATCCCAATGTGCTGACCCGCGACGTGGGCACCTCGCGGCTGGGCCAAGGCACCAGCGCCCATTCCGCCCTGGTCGAGGTGAAGCGGCTCTAGCAGCCGCAAAACTGCAGTTTTGCGACCCGGAAATCTCCAGATTTCCGTATGGGAAAACCCGGGTTTTCCCACCCGTTTTCCTCGAGGAAAACGCCGACCCGGCGTGCCGCCAGGGCATCACCGTCGAAAAATCCGCACCGATCCACCGGCGCTTAATCTTCCGTCAAGATCGCGCGAGTCGTCTTAACCCCGCCTTCACACCTCTGACCGCGTGTTAACCCTGTTTGGCGGCCACATACTCGGCCACCGCCCGCTTGTAGAGCGCCTGTATCCGCGCCGTCACCGGCCGCGATCCGTCGCCCACGGGCTTCCCGTCGATCGCGGCCACCGGCGTCTGCGCGCCGAAGGTTCCGGTCAGAAACGCCTCCTCCGCACCCGCGACCTCGAAGAGCGAATAGTTCCTCTCGAAGACCGGGATGCCATCCGCCCGGCACAGGTCGATCACCTTGGCCCGCGTGACGCCATTCATGCAGTAATCGCCCGTCGAGGTCCAAACCTCCCCCCGCCGCACGATGAAGAAATTGCAGGCATTCGTCGTGTTCACGAACCCATGCGGGTCCAGCATCAGCGCCTCGTCCGCGCCCGCCTGTTCTGCCTGAAGACAGGCCAGAACGCAGTTCAGCTTGGAGTGGCTGTTGTATTTCGCATCCTGGCTCATCGGCAGGCCGCGCACTTGCGGGACCGTGGACAGCCGGATGCCCGCGCTGGCCAACCGGTCGACGGGCTTGGAATGTTCCATGATGATCACCAGCGTCGGCCCCGACCGCGACAGCGACGGATGCTGGAAGGGACGCACCTTCACCCCCCGCGTCAGCATCAGGCGGCAATGCACATCCGTGACCATCCCATTGGCAAGACGCGTTTTTTCCAGCGCCTCGAAGATGCCCTGACGATCCATCCCCACGTCCAGACTGACCGCCTTGCACGAGTCGAAGAAGCGATCCATGTGCTCTTCGAAAAAGGCCCAGACCCCGTCGTAAAGGCGCATCCCCTCCCACATGCCATCACCCAGAAGGAACCCGCTGTCATAGACCGACACCGTCGCCTCGGACCGCGGCTTCAGCGCGCCGTTGACGTAGATCAGGATGTCGGCATTGCGCGGGTCTTCCAGCGCGTCATGGGTGGTGGAATGCTCGGTCTGCATCGTTGCCCTCCTCGGCGATAGCCTCAGGGATGACGCGGCCCGCGGCGCGGGTCAACCGATCCCGGGATCAAAGACATATCCCGCGCCCCTGACACTGCGCACCGGATCCTGCCCCAAGGCCGCGCGCAACCGCCGCCGTGCCCGGTTCAGCTTCACATCGACCGTCCGCAGCCCGTTCTCCGTCTGCGCGCCATAGGCCAACCGCAACAGCGCCTCGCGCGACCAGACCGCGCCCGGCACGTCGAACATGGGCCCGATCAACCGCATGTCCTCCAGCGACAGGCTGGCTTGTCCGGCACCGCCCGTCAGGGTCAGCGCCGCCTCGTCCAAAAGCATCCCGCCCACCCGCTGCCGCCCGGTCAGCGCCACGGGCCGGCAGCGCCGCATCAGCGCCCGCAGGTGCAGGGTGAAGCCGTTCAACCCCTCCGCAGGATCCAGCGGGTCGACGCCCATCCGGGCGGGGATCGCGTCACGCAGAGCCGCAGGAATTGCGCCGCCCCGCGCCAGCACGATCACGCCCAGTGTCGCGCTGCGCATCGCCGCGCAAAGATGCTCGAACAGGGCCGGGTCGGGGATACTTCCCATCAGGACGTAATCGGGCCTTGTCTCGGCCACCGCCGAAACCAGCGCCTCAGGCCCCTCACACCGCGCCAGATGCGCCAGGCGATCGCCAACCCCGGCAAGAAAGGCTGCAACGGACGGATCCGCCACATCCGCGACGCCTTTCAACGGTTCTGCCAGATGCAGGATATCGCCCGTTTCCAGCAGCACAGCGGCCCCGGTCAGCCCAGCGCGTAGCCCGCACCGCGCACGGTGCGGATCGGGTCGCCATGATCGCCCGATTTCAGCGCCTTGCGCAGGCGGCCGACATGCACATCCACCGTCCGGCTGTCGACATAGATGTCACGACCCCAGACGCGGTCGAGCAATTGCTCGCGGCTCCAGACCCGGCCGGGGCGTTCCATGAAGGCCGTCAGCAGGCGGAATTCGGTCGGCCCAAGGCTCAATTGCTCCTTGTTGCGATAGACGCGGTGCTCGGCCAGATCGATCAGGATATCCTCGAATTCCAGCCGCTCGCCCACCGTCGCGGGCCGCACCCGGCGCAATTGCGTGCGCAACCGCGCCAGCAATTCCGCCACCGAATAGGGCTTGGTCACATAATCGTCGGCCCCGGTCTCGAGGCCGCGGATCTTGTCCACCTCTTCCGACCGGGCGGACAGCATGATGATCGGGATGCGCGCGGTATCGGCCCCCATCTTGAGCTGTCGGCACACCTCGATCCCCGAGACATGCGGCAACATCCAGTCCAGCACGATCACGTCGGGCGGCGTCTCGCGCACCATTTCCAGCGCGATGTCGCCCGCCTCGGCGGTCATCACCTGAAACCCTTCGGCCTGGATGTTGTAGGCCAGAACCTCGCGCTGCGCCGGTTCATCCTCGACCACAAGCACCAGCGGTTCACCAGCCATCGTCCCGGCTCCTTATGTCAGGTTGCCCGCGTCATGCGCGGTCCGGTCCTGCTTGGGCCGGTCATCCTCGGGCATGTCGCCGGTCACGAGGTAGATCACCTGCTCGGCGATCGAGGTCACGTGGTCGCCCATGCGCTCGATGTTCTTGGCCATGAAATGCAGGTGCATGCAGGTGGTGATGTTGCGCGGATCCTCCATCATGAAGGTCAGGTATTCGCGGAACAGCGCCGAATACATCTGGTCCACGTCGATGTCGCGCGCCCGAACATCCGCGGCCAAGGCCGCATCGCGCTGGATATAGGCATCCAGCACATCCTTGAGCATCAATTCCACCTGTCGCGCCATCCGGCGCAACGAGGCGCCGGTGCCGTTGACGGGGGGCTGGTCGATGATCGTCTCGGTGCGCTTGGCGATGTTCTTGGCGTAATCGCCGATCCGCTCGAGGTTCGTGGACACGCGGAACACGGTCAGCACGGTGCGCAGGTCCGACGCGATGGGCTGGCGCTGCGCGATGATGCGCGCGGCCTCGTCATTGACGCTTTCGTCCAGCGCGTCGATGGCCTTGTCGCCCGCGCGGACGGCCCGCGCCAACTCGAGGTCGCGGGTTTCCAGCGCCTCGGTCGCCTTGGCGATGGCCTCTTCGACCAGACCACCCATGCGCATGATCTGCGCCTGGATCCCTTCCAGATCGCGGTCGAAGCCGGAAACGATATGTTCGGAATGCGCCATGATACCTGCCCTGTTCTTATGCCTCAGCCGATCCGGCCGGTGATGTAGCTTTCGGTTCTGGGATCCTCGGGGTTGGTGAAGATCTTCGAGGTTTCGCCGAATTCGACCAGATTCCCGAGATGGAAGAAGGCGGTCTTCTGGCTGACGCGCGCGGCCTGCTGCATCGAATGGGTCACGATCACCACCGAATAGCTTTGCCGCAATTCGTCGATAAGCTCCTCGACCTGCGCCGTCGCGATCGGGTCAAGCGCCGAACAGGGTTCGTCCATCAGCAGCACTTCGGGGCTGGTGGCCACCGCGCGCGCGATGCACAGGCGTTGTTGCTGACCGCCCGACAGGCCGGTGCCCGGCGCATCCAGACGATCCTTCACCTCGTTCCACAGCGCCGCGCGGCGCAGCGAGCTCTCGACGATCTCGTCCAGTTCCGCCTTGTTGCGCGACAGGCCGTGGATCTTGGGGCCGTAGGCGACATTGTCATAGATCGACTTGGGGAAGGGGTTGGGCTTTTGGAACACCATGCCGACCTTGGCGCGCAGCTGCACGGGATCGACGCGCTTGTCGTAGATATCCTCGCCGTCGAGGATGATATCCCCCTCGACCCGGCAGATGTCGATGGTGTCGTTCATCCGGTTCAGACACCGCAGGAAGGTGGATTTCCCACAGCCCGACGGCCCGATGAAGGCGGTGACGGTCTTGTCCTCGATATCGACATCCACGTCCTTGATGGCATGGTTGGCGCCGTAAAAGACCTGCACCTTGCGGGCCTCGATCTTGATGTCCTTGGTGTTCACGCCGCGCTCCGTCATCCGCATGTCGTTCATGTTGGCATCCTCCATCGGGTTTACCACCTCCGCTCGAACTTGCGCCGCAGGAGGATCGCAAGGATGTTCAGGGCAAAAAGCAAAAGCAACATCACCAAGATCGCGGATTGCGCGAGGCCCTCGCGCACCGGCGCGTCCTGGTTCTGGGCGAAAAGGTAGACCACGGTCGGCATCGACTGCGCCTGTTCCAGCAACCCGCCCGAGAAGGGTGAGGACAACAGCGCCGCACCCGTCGACACGGACAGGCCGATCAGCAGAAGCGGCGCGGTTTCACCCAAAGCCTGCGCGATGCCGATGATCGTGCCGGTCAGGATGCCGGGGGCGGCCAAGGGCAGCTTGTGGTGGAACACCATCTGCACCTTGGAGGCGCCCACACCCAAGGCCGCATCCCGGATCGAGGGCGGCACGGCTTTCAGCGCCGCGCGCGTGGCGATGACGATCGTCGGCAGCGTCATCAGCGACAACACGATCCCGCCCAACAACGCCGTGCCCCTGATCGAATTGCCAAAACCCAGATCCATCAGCGTGAACAGGATCGCCGCGCCAAGGATACCGAAAACGATGGACGGGACGGCGGCCAGGTTCGCGATATTGATCTCGATGAAATCGGTGAATTTGTTCTTGGGCGCGAATTCCTCGAGGTAGATCGAGGCCGCGACACCGAAGATCAGCGAGAAGACCAGAACCACCAGCATCATGTAGGCCGATCCCATCAGCGCCGGACCGATCCCCGCGATCTCGCCGCTTTGCGAATAGGGATTGGTGAAGAAATGCCAGCGAAAGGCATTGTCGATCAGGCCCGCATCTTCCATCGCGTCGACCAGCGCCAATTGCCCGATGTCGAAACCGGGCGGCATCTGCGCCGTGCCGATCCCGGTCAATTCGCCCGACAGGTAGCGGGTGACGGCGATGTCGATGGGCACGCCCACGGATTCCGTCGTTCCGACCAGATCGGGGTTTTCGACCAGACGGTCGCGCACATCCCGGCGGTTGGTCGCATAGATCAGCGCCGACAACGCGGCATCGTCAAAGTCTGCCGGCTGGCGCAGGGCGCCCGCCGCATCCAGCAGCGCCTGCTGGTACCCCGTCGCGTTCAGCGCCGCGACCGCATCGGGCCCGCCTGCCGCGTCGATGGCGGCAACGACCTCGGCCGCCTGCGCGAACCCGGCAGTGCCAAGCGCCTCGGCGGCGGCATCGCGCGCGGCCTCTGCCGCTGCCACGTCATCTCCACCCAAGGCGCTGGCCGCAGCCCGCAGGGCACTGCCCGCCTGCCCCAGAACACGCGCCGCGTCACCCGGCGCACCGGCATCCGCGATCACCTCGGCCCCGCCGGTCAGACCCACGGCATCCAGCGCATTCAGCGCCTCGACCACCCAGCGGCGTTCCACCGTGCCCTCGATGTCGATGCCCGCGTTTTCCAGCGTCATCCGCAGCGAATTGGTGAAAATCCCGCGCTCGAACCCGGTGCGCAGGTTGATGCCCCCGATTTCCTCGGGGTCGACCGGCCCGCCATCGGGGTTCAGGATCGCGGGGTCATAATACAGCTCGATCTGCGCCTGATACTGGAACAGCGCCGGCACACCGCGCGACACGATGGACCACAACAAAACCGCAAGGAAGAACAGGACCACCGAAATGGCACCCAGACCCAGCCAGCGCAGGGTCGCGCCGGTGCGGTGGCGTTTGCGCACCAGCGCCGATTGCGTCAGCAGCGAGGATTTGGGCGCAGGCTTGGCCCCGGACAGGCTGGCGTCGGACATCAGTCGTACTGCTCCCGGTATTTGGCGACCATGCGCTGGGCGACAAGGTTCAGGCCCAGCGTGATGAAGAACAGGGTAAAGGCGAGCGCGAAGACCGCCAGCACGTCGATGGAGTCAAAGCCCGACCCTTCGCCGGTCAGAACCGCCACGATCCGCGTCGTGACGGTGACGACCGCGCCGAAGGGGTTGGGCTCCAGCCCCTGCACGTTCGACAGCGCACCGGCGGCCAGAACCACGATCATCGTCTCGCCAATGGCGCGGGACGCGGCCAGAACCACCGCGCCGACGATGCCGGGCAGGGCGGCGGGCAAGATCACCTTGGTCACCGTTTCGGCCTGCGTCGCGCCCAGACCCAGAGAGCCATCGCGCATCGCCTGCGGCACGGCGTTGATCACGTCGTCGGACAAGGACGAGACGAAGGGCACCAGCATCATGCCCATGACGACGCCTGCGGTCATGACCGACACGGTATTGGGCATCACCGTCGCGCCCACGACCGCCTGCAGGAAGGGGCCGATCGTGATGAGGGCGAAGATACCGTAAACGATGGTCGGAACGCCCGCGAGGATCTCGAGCGCCGGCTTGACCCAGGCGCGGACCCATTTGGACGCGAATTCCGACAGGTAGACCGCAGCCAAGAGCCCCAGCGGCACCGCCACCAGAAGGGCAACCAGCGAGATATAGAGCGTGCCCCAGATCAGCGGCAGGAAACCGAGGACGGACTCGTAAGCGCCGTCGCGGCCTTCCGGAATGCCGACCACGTCGCCCGCAGGTGCCCACGCCATGCCGAACAGGAAATTGAACAGCCCGTATTCCCGGAAAAAAGTGATCGACGGGACGGTGATCGCGGACAGGATAGCGATGGTGGTCAGGATCGCCATGGTCGAGGCGAAGACCAGAAAGCCCAGCACCCAGCGCTCCACCGCTATCCGGGCGCGGAACTCGGCCGAAATGGCGCGCAGCGACAGGCCAAAGCCGATCAGCGCCAGCGCCAGCGCGGCCAGCGGCCCGATCGTGGCGATCGCCCGGTTGAAGGCGCGCAGGTCCTGCGCCACGGTCAACATGCCTTGCGTGATGCTTGCGCCCACGACCTGCCCGTCTGCGCGCAGCCGGTCCTGAAGGGGCGCAAGATCGGCGCGCCAGCGCTCGATATCCGCCTCGGTCGCGTTACCGTTGGCAATGTACCCGTCGATGGCGACCGCCAGACCCTTGACCGAGGCGACGAACTGGGTGCGCAGCACTTCTTCGCGGATCTCGATCTCGCGCTCGGTCAGACCCTCGCGCTGTTGAAAGGGCACCTGCACATCCACGAGATCTTCGGGAATGGCGCTGCCGACGTAGATGTTGGATACCACACCCGACCCGAAGGCCCAGACCATCATGAAAATCAGCGCCGGGATCGCCGTGGCAAAGACGACGTGCCATCCGTGCTGGTTCGGTCGCGAATGCAGCGTACGCGGGGCGGCGGCGGCGATCCGCGCGGCCCGTCCGCGTCCGAGGATGTAGCCCGCAACGGCCAGCGCCGTCACGATCAGCAGAACCAGGGGAAAGGTCAGCACAGCGCCCATCGGAACACTTTCAATCTCGTATCGGGCAGAGCTTCCGCCCGGAGGTGGGATGGGCGGCCCCCGCTGTCAGGGGCCGCCCGGTCGTCTAGGTCAGGCTCGGTTCAGCGGAGCGCCGCAACCATCGCCTGCGTTTCCGCCAGCGCCGGATCGGGCACCAGGCCGTATTCGGACAGCGGGCCGCCGGGGCCTGCGATCTCGTCCGAGATGAAGAATTCGACGAATTCCAACAGGCCGGGGATCACGCCGATATGCTCCTGCTTGACGTAGAACTGGAGCGGACGGGACACCGGGTATTCACCCACCGAGATGGTCTCGGTCGAGGGGGTCACACCGGACATGGTCGCAACCTGCAGACGGTCGGTGTTGTTTTCGTAGAAGGACAGGCCGAAGACGCCGACACCCGTGGGGGTCGAGTCGAGGTTGGCCAGCGTCTGGGTGTAATCGCCTTCGATGTCGACCGAACGGCCATCGGTGCGGACGGCCATGCAGGCTTCCTCGGCGGTGTCTTCGTCGACACCGGCCGCGATCATCGCGTCAAAGAAACCGCCCTGCTCGCAGCCGTCCAGCAAAACGCGCTCGTCGAACACTTCGCGGGTGCCGTGGTTGGTGCCGGGGATGAAGGCGTTGATTTCCTGATCGGGCAGGTCGCCCGCAACACCCATCGCCTGCGCGACTTCGGCCACTTCGGCCCAGCTGGTCAGCGTGTTGGGAACCAGCGCGCCATCGATGAAATGCTCGGCGGCCAGCGCGATGTGCCAGTGGATCGGCTCGAACGCGAAGGAGGGGCCGTTGATGTCCGAGGCGAAGACGATGCCGTCATAGCCAAAGCGCACTTCGATCGGCGTGACGCCGGCGGCCATGCAGCTTTCGCGCTCGGTCGCGCTCATCAGCGACGAGGAATTGGCGATGTCGATGGTGCCTTCGCCCACGCCTTCGCAAAGCATGCGACGGCCGGTCGACGACCCGCCGCCTTCGACGACGGGCGTGGCGAAATCGGTTTCCGCGCCGAAGGCTTCAGCGACGATGTTGGCGTAGGGCAGCACGGTCGAGGAACCGGCGACCTGAACGTTGGTGCGCATCTGGGCCGAAGCGGCAACAGCGGAAACCGCGAGAACCGCGATGGCAGCCGTGGAAAGCTTGAGGTGAGACATGTCTTCTCCTGATATCTGTTCCGGACGGCGACCGTCCTTGACCGCTGCCTAGTCGCGTTCGGTGACGCTTATTCAACAGTTTTGTAACAGGTTTGTGACAATGCGCGGCACAAGGGAGCAGCCCCCGAAAGGGCTGCCCAATGTATTGTTTACATGTGTTATTTTATGATTTTCGGCACGACCTCGATCTAGATCGAAACCCAGATCTGGAACAAAAGGCCCGCCGCAAAGGCCCCGGTCAGCGACAAAAGGATGTAAAGCGCAAAGACCTGCGGCCGCGCCAGCGCCCAGACCGCCATGGCCGCGGGAATCGACGTGACGCCACCTGCCACCAGAAAGGCCATGCCGGCCCCCGGTGCCATGCCTTGGTCGATCAGCCCGCTCACCAGTGGCAAGGCCGCGTAGCCGTTGAGATAGGCGGGCACCCCGACCAGCGTCGCCGTCAGGATCGGCATCAGGCCCGTACCGCCCAGCACGGCCGTGACGGTTTCGGCAGGCACCCATGCCAGCATCAGGCTCTCGAGCAAGAAGGCCAGCGTCAGCCACTTGGCCAGAAAAATGGTCGTGCTCCACGCGGTCTTGCCGAATTTCATCCGACGCTCGGCATCGGTCCAGAACCGCCAGACCACGGGCTTGGGCGCGCGCACCCGGGCCCCGCCGCAGCCGCCATTGCCCACCCCATCCCGCAGCGGGTCCGACAGCGCGCCGCCCCGCGACAGCAGATGCACGACGAGGCCGCCAAATACGCCAAGGCCAATGGCCGTGACGGTCTTGGCCACCGCGAATTCCAGATCCAGCACGCCCGCCGTCAGAACGAACATCGACGGATCCATGATGGGTGAAGCCAACCAAAAGGCCATGACCGCCGACAGGGGCACGCCCATCGACAGCAACGCCGCGATCAGGGGAATCACCCCGCAGGAGCAAAAGGGCGAAATCCCGCCCGCCAGCGCCGCCAGTCCGATCATCAAAAGCGGGGCGCCCGTAAAGGCGCGCGCGATCAGGTTGTCCGCCCCCGTCGCCCCCGCCCATGCGGCGATGCCGATCGACAGGACAAGATAGGGCGCGGTCCTCAAAAGCGCCTCCGCGGCAAAGATCGCGCTGCCGCGCGCCTGCGCCGGGTCGATCACCGACAAGACCAGCAAGATCAGCCCCGACACCATCCACACGCGCTGGTCACGCCACAGATGCGCAAGACCGGTTCTGAACCGCGCGCGGGGAAGGCTGGCATCCGTCATTTCGAAAGCTCCGGTTTCATGGTTGTTTTGGGGCGAAAAAAGACGCGGACAGCGGTCATGCCGCATCCTCCGCACGGCTCAGGCTGACGCCGACACAGCATTCCGAGGTCAGGAAAGACACGACCCGGCGCATCGCCGCGTAATCGACGCGGTTGAACACCTCGCGCCCTTGCCTCTCCTGAACGACAAGCCCGGCATCGACCAAGGTCGACAGGTGATGGGCCAGCGTCGATGCCGCAAGGCCCAGATGATCCGCGATGTCGCCGACGCGCAAACCCTCCTCCCCCGCCTTCACCAGAAGGCGAAAGATCGCCAGACGCGCCTCGTGTCCAAGGGCGGTAAGCGCACGGGTGTGATGGATCATCTCGGTCATGTCACAAACATAACCAATTTTCCGGTTTTGTCGAGATGAAATAAACGTCCCGGTATCACCAGCCCTTGCGCGCACCCCGATCCTGCGACAGCGACCTTTGCCCGCGTTCCACCAATGCCTCGATCGCATCGGCCAGATGCACCTTGTCGATATGGTGATCGCCGCGCGCCACCCGGATCTTGTGCGCCTCCAGCATCACATCGGCATGGCGGCAGCCCTCTGGCGGCTCGAACCGGTAGCTCGCCAATTCGATCCGCAGCCCCAGCGGGTCACGGAAATAGATCGAATCCATGAAGCCCCGGTCCACCGGCCCCGAATGTTTGACGCCCCGCGCATCCAGCCGCGCCGCCACTTGCCAGAATGTCGCCTGGCTGACGTTGAGCGCCAGATGATGCAGCGACCCCACCGCCTCGGGCACGGGCTTGCCGGTCGGCTTGCGCGCCTCGTTGGTGAAGATCGTGATCAGCCGCCCGTCGCCCGGATCGAAGTAAAGATGCCCCTCGCCCGGATTGTCGAGGTTCGGCTGGTCGAAGACAAAGGGCATCCCCAGCACGCCCTCCCAGAAATCGATGGAGGTTTGCCGGTCGGCCCCATTCAGCGTGATATGGTGAACGCCTTGGGTCTGTATCTTGCGAAATTCCGTATCGGACATCGGGCCGCCTCCTCTCAACATTTGCAGCCCCGAACATAGGTCAAAAATCGCCCCCGGTCCCGTGCGGCGGCGCACAGGCCCTGTTTTCGGAACTGCCGTGAACTAATCGGCCTTGCGCGCCTGTACGCCGTAACCCGCGAAATCGCGCCCGACCTCGGCGATTTCCGCATCGGGCAGCACATGGCCACCGCCGATTTGCAACACATGCCAATACTGGTGCGCCAAGGCTTCGAGCTCAAAGGCAAGCCATGTCGCCCGCGTCAGATCCGGCCCCACCGTCAGCATCCCGTGATTGGCCATCAGGCAGCCGTTCATCGCCCCGAGCGCCCGCAAGATCGCGGCGCTCAACTCCGCCGTGCCGTAGCGCGCATAATCGCAGCAGGGGATCACCGGACCACCGAAAGCCGCGATCATGTAATGGATCGCCGGGATCGGGCGGCGCGCGATGGCAAGGATCGTGGAATAGGCGGCATGGGTATGCACCACAGCCCCCACATCGGGACGGGCGCGCAGGATGTCACGGTGAAACCGCCATTCGGACGAGGGTTTCAGCGGCCCCTCCCACGCGCCGGTCTCGTCGCCCAAGGGCATCCGCGCAATCATCTCGGGGCGCAGATCGTCATAGGCCACCGCCGATGGCGTGATCAGCATGACCTCGCCCCATCGCGCCGACAGGTTGCCCGACGCGCCCCGGTTCAACCCCCGCGCATCCAGCTCGCGGCAGCGGGCGACGATCTCGGCGCGGAGCCGGTCTTCCGTCATTCCGCAGCCCGCGCGACATGTTCGGGGAACATCGCGGCCAGCCCCTCGGCGCTGGCGGGCGCGATGCCCCGTTCCGTGATCAAACCCGTGACCAGCCGCGCGGGCGTCACGTCAAAGGCCGGGTTCGCCCCCGGCGTCGCCTCGGGCGCGATCCGCACCTGCCGCACCTGCCCTTCCGCATCCCGGCCCCAGACCTGCGTCACCTCCTCCGCGCTGCGTTCCTCGATGGGGATTTCGGCGACCCCGTCCTGCACCCGCCAGTCGATCGTGGGCGAGGGCAGCGCGACGTAAAAGGGCACGCCATTGTCATGGGCCGCCAGCGCCTTCAGATAGGTGCCGATCTTGTTGCACACATCGCCCCGCGCCGTGGTCCGGTCCGTGCCCACGATGCACAGATCGACCTGACCATGCTGCATCAGATGCCCGCCAGCATTGTCCACGATCAGATGATGGGGAATGCCGTGGCTCGCCATTTCCCAAGATGTCAGATGCGCGCCTTGGTTGCGGGGGCGGGTTTCATCCACCCAGACATGCACCTCGATCCCCCGTTCGACCGCCTGATAGATGGGCGAGGTCGCGGTGCCCCAGTCGACCGTCGCAAGCCAGCCCGCATTGCAATGGGTCAAGATGTTGACCGGTCCCGATTTCCGCGCCGCGATCGCCTCGATCAAGGCCACGCCATGTTCGCCGATCCGGCGGTTGATCTCCACATCCTCGTCGCAGATGTCCGCCGCCCGTGCATAGGCGGCCGCCCGGCGTTCCCCGGGCGGCAAGGGGGCCAGCGTCGCGCGCATCGCATCCAACGCCCAGCGCAGGTTGATCGCGGTCGGCCGCGTCGCATGCAGCACGTCACAGGCCCGCGCCAGCGCACCATCAGACGGGTCCTCGGCCATCTGGAGCGCGACACCATAAGCAGCCGTCGCCCCGATCAACGGCGCGCCCCGCACCCACATGTCGCGGATCGCGGTCGCGGCCTCCTGCATCGTGGTCAGACCGACGACCGGAAAGTCATGCGGCAAACGCGTCTGGTCGATGATCCTGACCGTTCGCCCATCGGGGTCCAGCCAGATCGACCGGTAGGGGATGCCATTGACCTTCATCGCCGTTCCTTTCCGCCGAGACAGACCAAAGCCTAGCAGGTCTCGGGACAGGCTTGAATAGACCAGCCCGTCCCGAACCCTTGGCATACCCCTTGCAATTCACCCGATGCGATCGGTTCCGCCCCGGAAACCGCCCGCTGCTGTCCGTTGCCAGAAGGGTAATGCCATGGGTGAAATGCTCCGATTTCTCGACCTCACCAACTGGATCGCCAGCGGCGATGCCGTGTCTCCCGCGCTGTTCCAGACCAATGTGGTCCAATCGGCCAACACCGGCAAACCTTGGTACTCGGACAGCGTCGATACCGCGCTCGGAACTCCGACGCAGGCCGTGCAAGCAGCGCTCGACCATTTCGACATCGCCACGATCCGCTTTCCGGGCGGCGAAACCGACCTCGTGTTTTCCGGCGGCCTGCTGCAAAACGGCGATCTGTCGCCCAATATCGTCAACATCCTGAGTTTCGCCGCCGAGAACGGCATTTCGGTCGACATGGTCGTGCCGGTAGACGCGCCCGAAGGGTTCACCCGTGCCGAATTCCTGTCGCAGGTGCGCGATTTCGCCATAGCCGTGGAACACAGGTTTCCCGGCACCGTCGGCGGCTATGAGCTCGGCAACGAATACTGGGGCGGGCGCCTCGCGAACGATGCAAGCCTCGAATTCGACTACGGCCTCAAGGCCGGACAGGTCGCCGCCGCGCTGTCGCAGGCCATGCAGGGTGCAGGCTATGATGCCGACATCTTCCTGCAGGCTTCCGGCAACCTGCGCGGTGCCTTTGGCAACAACCCGGATCTGGCCAATGCCCAGATCCAGCGTGGCTTCGAACAGACCGAAGGCGCGCTGGAGGCCCTCGACGGGATCATCCGCAACAGCTACTGGCGCGATCCCGAAACCGACGGCTTCGAAAACGACAGCGGCCTCTTTCTCGAGGATCGCGGCCTGCAACAGACCGTGCAGGGCACGACCCACGCCTGGGAGGCTTGGGCCGGGCGCGACCTGATCGAACGGGTTGGCGAATACAACATCAACCGCAACATCGCCCTTGGCGAAGACCGCATCGACATCGGCATCCACGGCGCCTCCTACCTGCTCGAGCATGTCGAGAACCTGATCGACGCCGGCATCGACGAGGCCTTCGCATGGCCCCTGTCGCACAACACCCAGAATGCCTACCTGTTCCGCGACGAGGACATCGCCGCCACCCGCGTGCATGACCTCGAGATCGCGACCAACACCACCCGCGCCGCGATGCTCGACCTGCTGCGCCAGACGCTCACCGATCACCAGCTTGTCACGGGTCGCTGGACGCTGTCCCCGACACCGGGCGGCGCGAACAACGATGTCGAAGTCACCCTGTTCGAAGAATCCGATGGCGTGATCGGGGATGGTCGCGGCGAGCAGGTCGTGTTCCTGTCATCCCGTTCGGACCAGCCGATGACGGTGCAGGCCGACCTGTCCGCCTTCGTCACCGGCTTCGACACGCTGCGCGCGATTTCGATCCGCTATGCCGAAACCGGCGGCAACCTGCGCGACGCCGTGGTGACCGAGCTTGTGCCGACCCGGATCGGGGATGGCGCGGTCTTCGAGCTTGACCTGCAGCCTTACGAGGTCGTGCAATTCGTCTTCGACCGCTTTCCTCCGGAAGAGCCCGCAGATCCGGCCCTGGACCCCGTCATCGACGACCTGCCGCCACCCGAACCCGGAACCGCTGATCTGGCACGGATCTGGGGCGGCGCAGAGAATGACACGCTCGTCGGATCAGCCGGTGACGATGCGATCTTCGCGCGCGACGGCGACGACCAGATGGCCGGCAAGGCGGGGGCCGATCTGCTCCGGGGCGGAAACGGGAACGACACCCTGCTGGGCGGAAAGGGGGCCGACACGCTCTTTGGCGATCTCGGGCGCGACAGGCTCGACGGGAACGCGGGCGCCGACCGGCTTGACGGCGGCTATGGCCGCGACACGCTCGACGGCGGGACCGGCAAGGACACGCTGGTGGGGGGGTCTGATGAGGATACCTTCGTCCATGCCGACGCGGATCGCGGCTTCGACGTGATCCTCGATTTCCAGATCGGCCTCGACAGCCTCGTGTTCGACGCCCCCGCCTTCACCGGGCCGGAGACGATCCGGATGATCGCCTACGACTACAACGACACGCCCTCGACCCTCATCCGGTTCGTCGGCGCGGACGGCGCCATCGACCGGTCGCTGGGCGGTATCGTCCTGAACGGCATCGTGCGACCGACGCTCGAGGATCTGAACGCCAGTTTCCCCCAACAGGTGGAGGCGCCGCCCGCGCCCCAGACCACCTCCAGCGTCTTCGACGATATCCTGGCTCTTCTGGCCATCGACCCCGCCACTCTCCCGCCCGAGATCGCGGAGGAAGAAGACCTTGCCACTTTTCCGTTCTGAAAGGGGCCGATCTCCCGCCCTGCGCGCGCGCCCGCGCCCTGTCGCCCCGTTTTGCGGACCCTAGGCCCCCGCCATCCGTGACGACAGGAAATCGCGGATATCGAGCAGATCCTTTTCCTCCACCGAGACATAGACCAATGCCATGTTCGTCCGTTCGCGGATCATCTCGCCGGGAAAGGGCAGATAGCTCAACTCGCGCGACCCGAAGGAGGGCGAGGCCGTACCGACCTGCCATTCGGTCTTGAGTTCCACATCCACCAGCTTCAACGCGCCCCGCCCCGCCTTGCCGGGCCGTTCCAGCGGCACACCCGCCAGCCGCAGATAGGCGGCCTTGTCGCGGGCATTGACGAACCCGTCGATGAACTGCGCGGTCAGCACCTGAAGATCAGCCGCCTCGTCCTCGGGCGTCAGATGCGAATGCAGGTGATCGGCATGGGCGTGGTTGTGCCCATGCCCGTGGGCATGATCATGGGCATGGTGGTGCCCATGGTCGTGATGGTGATGATGATCATGGGGCATTGGACCACCTCCGCCCTTCGAATTCGCCATGCGGAATGCTGACGGGCTTGTCGATATGCCGCTTGTGCGCGCCCATCTTGCCATGGGCCACCATGCTGCCCAGCACGTCCACGATCACCCGCGTTCCCATCAGCGCGGTGATGTCGCTGGTGTCATAGGGCGGGCTGACCTCGACCAGCTCCATCCCGCACAGACCCTCCGCCGCGACCTTCGACGCCAGCGCCAGCGCCTCGCGCGGCAGGAAACCGCCGGGTTCCGGCCAGCCCGTGCCGGGCACGAAGCCGCAATCGATGCTGTCGATGTCAAAGGACATGTAAACCATGTCCACCCCGTCCCATGCCATCTCTAGCGCCATCTCGGCGGTCTTGTCCACGCCCATCTTCTCCATGTCGGACATGGTGATGATATTGGTCTCGCGCTCGCGGGCGACCTTCACCGCCTCGCGCGGGACCTGCCAACCGCCGATCCCGATCTGCACAAGGTTCTTGGCCGGCACATTGGGCAGAAGCGTCGAATGGAACCACGGCGTCGTGTGCATCCGTTCATCGAGGTCTTTCTCCTGGATGTCGGCGTGACGGTCGAAATGCACGATCCCGATCTTTTTCGACGTGCATTCCGCGATGCCCCGCACGCAGGGAAAGCCGATGGAATGATCCCCCCCGATCATCACCGGGAAGCTGCCGGAACTGAACACATGGGACACCGCCCGGCTGATCTGGTCGAAGGATTTCTCGAGGTTCGCGGGGATCGTGAACACATCCCCCGCATCACACAGCGTCATCTGCTCGCGCAGATCCACGCCCATCTCGTAATTGTAGGGGGTGTAAAGCGCGCTGATCTTGCGCACGCCCTGCGGCCCGAACCGCGTGCCGGGGCGATAGGTCGTGCCGCCGTCGAAGGGGATGCCAAGGACCGTGGCATCGTAATGCTGCACCTCCAGCACATCCTCGGCATAGGGCGCTTTCAAAAACGTGTTGATGCCCGCGTAATGCGGCAGTTCCCCGCGCGCGAAGGTCGGGATCGACTTGTCGTCGATGCTTTCGGCCCCGGTCAGCCCCATCCTCAGCGCCCAGCGGCGTTCCTCGTCCCAGCGGGTGCCGGGAATATCGGCCTCGGCGCGCATCGCCTTCCACCCCAGAAGCTTGGTCAGGTCGGGGTGATGGGCGCGGCGGTCACGGTCGGGCCGGTCGCCCGGATTATGCGACCGACTGCGGCGCGGGGTCAGGAAATCCATCTTGGTCCTCTTTCAGTTGATAGGGGATGCCGCCGTTCCGGGCGTCAAAATCATAGGTGATCGTCGCGCCGAAGGCGGCGGGGTCATGCGGGTCCCAGCGGGTCTTGTCGAAGACGATGACGCGGTCGCCCAGCTTGAACGCCTCGGGCAGGTCGTGGGTGACCATGAAGACGGTCATCTTTGTCTCGCCCCGCAAATCCTGAAGGAAGCGGTGCATCTGCTCCCGCGTCCCGGGGTCGAGCGCGCCGAAGGGTTCGTCGAGCAGGAGGATACGCGGCTTCGCGGCCAGCGCCTGCGCGATGGCCAGCCGCTGCTGCATCCCCCCCGACAGCGCCGCCGGGTATTGCCCCGCCACATGCGCCAACCCGATCCGCTCCAGCACGGCATCGGCCCGCGCCCGCGCCGCGCGCTTCACACTGCCGAACAGGCCACCCAAAGGCTGCGACAGGCCTTCCGCCGCCACGATATTGTCCTGCACGGTCAGGTGCGGAAAAACCGAATAGCGCTGGAACACGATGCCGCGCGTCCGGTCCGGCTCTCCCTTCAGGGGCGCACCATCTACGGTGATCTGCCCGCGCGTCGGCCGCTCCTGATCCAGCAGCAGCCGCAGGAAGGTGGATTTCCCGCACCCCGATGCGCCCACAATGGACACGAATTCCCCCTCGCCCACGCTCAGGTTCACCCGCTCCAGGATCGACCGCGCCCCGTAGCTCTGGAAGATGTCCGTGACCTCGACCAGGCTCATCCCCGCGCCTCCGCCCAAGGGTAGGCCCACCGCGACAGCCGCGCGAGGCCCCAGTCGATCAGGAAGGCCAAAACCGTGATCCACGCCACATAGGTCAGGATCACATCCATCGCGAGGAACCGCCGCACCAGAAAGATCCGGTAGCCCAGCCCCGCTTCCGACGCGACCGCCTCCGCCGCGATCAGGAACAGCCACGCAGGCCCCAACGACAGCCTCACCGCCGAAATCAACCGCGGCATGATCTGCGGCAGCGCGACGGACACCGCGATGGCAAGCGTGCTGGCCCCCAGCGTCTGCGCCTTCACCAATTGCTCTTGCGGCAATTCCAGCGTGCGCGCGCTCAGGTCGCGGATCAGGAAAGGCGTGATGCCGATGGCAATGAGCGCGATCTTGGCCGTATCCCCCACCCCCAGCGTGATGAACAGGATCGGCAACATCGCCAAGGGCGGGATCATCGACAAGACGGCGACAAACCCCTGCAAGCCTGTCCGCACCACCGGCACCAAGCCGATGGCCAACCCAAGGCACAGACCGATCAGTGCCGCGATACCGACACCCGCCCCCAACAGCGACAGGCTCGACACCGTATCACCCCAGAACAGGATCTCGCCCGACCGCCGGTCCTCCTCGGTCAACAGCCGCCACGCCGTGGACCCCAAAGTGGCAAAGGACGGCAGGATGCGGTCTTGCGGGTTTTCCGCCAACCGCGCCGCCGATGCCGCGGCATAGGCCAGCCCCACAAGGACAAAGGGCAGCGCCACCAGCGCCGCCCGCCCCGCGGGCCCCGGATGCCGGTTGATCAGGCGCATGACCCGCTGCCCCCGCGCGCGCCCCGTTACAGCGCCCCGTCGGCGGCCATCTGCATGTAGGTCGGATCGAACCGCAGCTGGATATTCGCAGGATCGCCCGTCACCACCCCGCCCGGATATTCGATGCCGACGAAATCCGCGCTCGGCGCGCCCTCGCCCAGAATGCCGCGCTCGAAGAGGAATTCGGCCACGCTCACCATCGTCTCGGGCAATTCCGCGCTTTCGACAAAGGCGACCGCATCCGCCGCATCCCAAAACATCTGGGTCGAGGCCAGCTGCGCATCATAGCCCGCCAGATCCGTCCCCGAGGCCTCCGCCATCGCGGTGCGGGCTGCGACGCCCTCGGGCGTGTCGGACGACATGATCGCCATCAATTCGTACCATGCCCCCACCAGCGCGCGGCCGAAATCGGGGTTCGCCTCCAGCACCTCGGTGTTGACCACCATCATGTCGATGATCTCGCCCGGGATATCGGCCGAGGTGAACAGGATATTGGCCGCCGGGTCTTCCGCGATGGTCGACACCAGCGGGTTCCACGTCACCACTGCCTGCACGTCATCGGTCTGGAAGGCCGCGATCATGTCCGCGTCGGACGTGTTGATGACCCCCGCCAGATCGCGCTCCTCCAGCCCCACGCTCTCCAGCGCGCGCGCCAGCAGGTAATGGGACACCGACAATTCCACGAGGTTCACGGGCATCCCGGCCAGATCGGCCAATCCGCCCTCCCCCTTCAGGATCACGGCGTCATTCCCATTGGAGAAATCGCCCACGATCAACGCGGTCGTATCCACCCCCGACCCCGACGGGATCGATAGCGTGTCCATGTTGGTGACCGAAACCCCGTCGAATTCGCCGGCCGTGTAAAGGTTGATCGATTCCACGTAATCGTTGATCTGCACGATCTCGACATCGATGCCGTAGCGCTCGGCCCAGGCATCCATGATGCCGCTTTCCTCCAGATAGCCCCAGGGCATCCAGCCCACGTAGATCGACCACGCGACGCGGAATTCCGTCCGCTCCTGCGCCGTGGCGAACCCGGGAGACAGCGCCAGCGACAGCGCGGTTGTGGTGGCTAGGGCAAGTCTGGTCATCGTCGGTTCCTCCGATCGGATGCGAATGTCCAAATGTCCGACCGGGAAATATGTTCAGGGAGCGGCCGAACCTGATCTTGGCGCAGTGCTCTCCCGGGATTTTGTCCCGCCGTGTACCGCACGGGATTTGGCCCGCGCGGCGGCATTTCTCGGACCTGACCCGCAGTTTTGCGGCGGAACCCTAAATGCCCTGCCCCACCAGCCTCGGGCGCGGCCCGCGCATCTGTCAAAAGCCGCAGCGCGGAATCCCCCAGATCGCAGCATCTGCCCGAAAAAGCGGCGCTTGCGCGCAGGATCTGACGCATTATGCGGCAGGCTCACGGGCCAATCACCCCCGACAGGGTCATGGATTCCCGTCTTGTGCGCTTGCGCCGTGAAAGCCTATTTTCAAGCCATGGCCGCCGCTGAAAAAACATCCTTCCTCACACGGATTCGGGCGGCCCTGCCCGGCCTGCACCCCAGTGAGCGCCAACTGGCCGAGGCGATCCTGAACTTTCCCGGCCAACTCGCCAGCTACACGGCCACCGAACTCGCGCAGATGGCGGGCGTGTCGAATGCCACCGTCACGCGCTTTGTCCGCCGCATCGGCTACGCCTCCTTCGAAGAGGCGCGGCAGGCCGTGCGCGCGGAACAATCGGCCGGTACGGCGCTGTTCCGTGTGAACCGCACCACCGCCCCGCCCGAAGGCCGGATCGCCCGCCACCTCGAACAGGGACACCGCAATCTCGCCGACAGCCTCGCCCATCTGAACGAGGCCGAGATCGCCGAACTTGTCGCCACCATGGCCACTGCGCGCCGCCTGCGCATGATCGGCTTTCGCGCGGGCCAACCCTTTGCCCGCTACCTCGCGTGGCAGACCATTCAGGTCCATGCCGATGTCGCGGCCCTGCCCCGCGACGGCGAAACGCTGGCCGAAAGCCTGGCAGACCTCGGTCCGGGCGATTGCGTCCTCGTCTTTGCCCTGCGCCGCCCGCATAGGCAGATCACCGCCCTGATCCGCGAAATCGCCGACAGCGGCGCGGCGCTGGCGCTGATCGGCGATCTGCCGGGCCTGCCCGCGCTGCCCGCGCGCTGGCACCTGCCCTGCGCCACACCGGGTGCGGGGGCCTTGTTTGACCATGTGGGCGTGATGGCGCTCTGCGGGCTTCTGGCCTCCGCCCTGATCGAGGAAAGCGGGCCCGAGGGCCGCACCCGGCTCAGCGCGATCGAGAAAATCCACGACGCGCTTGACGAGATCTGAGCGTGCCGCGCCCGGCAGAACCTGCATCTTCCCTGCACAGTCCCCCCTCAATCCTGCCCGTTTCTTGGGCGCATCCGGTCTGAAGCCGCATTTTTGAGTGTGAAATTAATTTTTCATACTACTGGATTTGTGAAAAAGTGGTTTCCCAGATGGCATCGATACCCAGCCTCGATTCGAAAAGGACCATGCGATGACCCAGCTGAAACCCCTCCTGCTCGCGGCCGCCACGGGCCTTGCCCTGCCTGGCCTCGCCACCGCGCAGACCGTGCTCCAGATCAACTCCTCCCTGCCCGAAGGCTCCTTTGCCCATGTCTTCTTGCAGGAATACGAAACCCGGCTCGAGGCTGCGACCGACGGCGGCGTCGACGTGCAGATCTTCATGTCGAACACGCTCGGCTCCGAGGAAGACGTGCTTCAGGGCCTCGCGCTCGGCACGCACCATGCCTCGCTCTCGGCCTCAGCTATTGCCCAGATCAATCCGCGCACCGCGATCTTCGATCTGCCCTACCTGTTCGAAGACCGCGCCGCCGTGCAGACCTTCGCCGCCAGCCCCGCAGGCGAGATGATGGCCGCAGGCTTCGAAGGTACCGGCATGGTGCTTGCCGCCATGTGGGACAACGGCTTCCGGCAGATCACCAACAGCGTGCGGCCCATCGTCGTGCCCGCCGATCTCGAAGGTCTCAAGATCCGCACCCCCACCAGCCGCCAGCGGGTCGAGATGTTCAACACGCTCGGCGCCAATGCCACGCCGCTGAGCTTCGGCGAGGTCTATTCCGCGCTCGATCAGGGCGTGATCGACGGACAGGAAAACCCGGCCCAGATCGTCGAAAGCGCGCGCCTCTACGAGGTGCAGGAATACATGTCGCTCTCGAACCATGTCTACCTGCCCACCTTCCTCGTCTTCGGCGAACCCTACCTCGCAGGCGTCGACCCGGCGCTGGCCGAGGCGATGGTCACCGTCGCCGCCGAAACCGCCGCTTGGACCTTCGAATGGGGCGACACCACCGATGCCGAGGTCGTGGCATCCCTCGCTGACCGCATCGCGATCAACGAGATCGACTTCGCCGCCTTTCAGGCCGCCGCAGCACCCCTCTACGACAGCCCGACCTTCGTGGACGTGATCGGTGCCGACATGATCGCGGCCACCCGCGAAGCACTGGGCCTCCAGTAAGCCCACCCGACAGGAGCAGCCCGCCATGTCCACCCTCACCTCGCTCATCGCCCGCCTCGACCTTTGGCTCACGCGCGCGCTCGATGCGGCGGTGATCGGGCTGGCCGGGCTGCTCTTCGTCCTTCTCAACATCGCGGTCGTCACCCGCTTCCTGTTCAACAATTCCGTTTCCTGGTCCGAGGAATTGCCGGCCCATGTGCTGGCCGCCCTCACCTTCATCGGCGCGGCCTACCTGACGCGCACCTCGGAACATCTCGGCTTCGACGCGGTGATCCGGCTCTTTCCCGAAACCGTGAAACGGATCGTGATGGCCGGAAACCTGATCCTCATGGCCTTCTTCGGCGCGCTTCTGGCTTGGTATGGCGGCATCGCCGCCGCCAGCTTCGGCAGCCGGATGCTGATTTCCGTCGACCTTCCGATGGCGCTCTTCCGCTACGCCATGCCCGTGGGCGGCGCGCTGATCGCGCTCATCAGTTTCACGCGGCTTGTCGGTCTCTTGACCGGGCAAGTCGTCCCCGATGACCTCCTGCCCGAAAGCGACGCGTGATGTTTCTCGATCCCGGCTGGATCATCCTGATCCTTCTCGTCACCCTTCTGATCGCGGGCCTGCCCATTGCCTTCGTGCTGGGCGTGACGGCGGCTACGATGATCCTGCTCGACCCCGCTGTCGTGCCCCAGATCATCGGGCTGATCCCGTTTGGCGGCGCGAACAATTACCTGCTCGTCGCGGCCCTGTTGTTCATGATCGCGGGCGAGGTGATGAACCAGGGCCGCATCGCCGAGAAACTGATCGCCTTCGCCTCCAGCCTCGTGGGCCATATCCGCGGCGGCTTGGCGCACGTCAACATCCTCACATCGCTGTTCTTTTCCGAGATTTCGGGCACCGCCACCTCGGATGCCGCGGCCATCGGCTCGGTGATGATCCCGCAGATGAAGAAACGCGGCTACCCGGTGGCCTTCGCCGCCGCCGTCACCTCGACCTCCGCGACCATGGCGATCATCGTGCCGCCGTCCCTCAACCTGATCCTCTACGCCTATGTCGCCAACGCCTCGATCGCCGAGCTGTTCGCGGCGGGCATCGTGCCGGGGGTCATGGTCTGCGCGCTCCTGATGATCACGGCCTACATCATCTCCGTCCGCAAAGGCTATCCGACCGAAGGCGCGTTCCAGTTCCGCCGCGTGATCGAAACCGGCAAGGATGCGGCCATTCCCCTGACCCTTCCAGTGCTGATCCTCGTCGGCATCCTCGGCGGCATCTTCACCGCGACCGAGGCAGGCGCCATCGCCGCCTTCTGGTCCATCGTGCTGGCCGCCTTCCTCTACCGCACCATCCGGCTCGGCAACCTGATCGACACGTTTCGCATCGCGGGCAAGCGCAGCGCGATGCTCATGTTCATCGTCGCCACCTCGACGCTTCTGGGCTGGTACCTGACCAACCAGCAGATCCCCCAGACCATCGCGCAGGGCATCCTTGGCCTGTCGGACAATTACTGGGTCGTGCTTCTGGCGATCAACGTCTTCTTCCTTCTGGCAGGAACCATCATCCACGGCACACCCGCGATCTTGATGCTGGTGCCGATCTTCCTGCCGCTTGCCGATCAACTGGGCATCGACCGGGTGCATTTCGGCCTGATCCTGACCATCAACCTCGGGATCGGTCAGCAGACGCCGCCCGTCGCCTCGGTCGTGCTGATCACCTGCGCCATCGCCAAGATCTCGATCGCCAAGATCATCCCGCCGATGATGGCCTTCATCGCCGCGATGCTGGTGGCGCTCATCCTCGTCAACGTCTTCCCGGCCATCGTGCTCTGGCTGCCCTCCGTGATCCTCTGATGCGGCTTCTGATCGTCAATCCCAACACCTCGACCGGGGTGACGGCCCGCATCGACCGCGCGGCACAGGCCGTGGCGCGTCCGGGCGACCGCTTCACCACGATCTCGGCGGCCTTCGGCCCCTCCCTGATCGTCACCGAGGACGATGGCCGCGCCGCGACCCAAGGCGTTCTGGCCGCCGTCGCCCGCCACCCCGGGCCGGTCGAGGGCGTGATCCTCGCCTCCTTCGGGGATACCGGGGCCGAGGAATTGCGCGCCGCCCGCCCCGACCTGGCCGTCATCGGCATCGCCGAGGCCGCCTTTGCCCGCACCGCCGACATCGGCGGCCCCTTCGCCATCGTCACCTTCGCCCCCGAGGTCGCGGGCCCCTTGGGTGACAAGGCGCTGGCGCTCGGCCATGGCGACAGGCTCCTTGGCATCGCCCATCCGCCTGCCCCGCTCTGCCATGACCCCGCCGAGGTAGCCGAGGCGCTCTTGCCCGACCTGCGCCAACTCTGCATCGACGCCGCAGCCGGGGGGGCCCACAGCATCATCCTTGGCGGCGGGCCCTTGGCCGGGCTCTCCGCCCGCATCGCCCCCCATTGCCCGGTGCCGGTCATCGACGGCACGCAGGCCGCGATCGACAGCCTGCGCCGTCGCCTGCACGACACGCAGCCCCGCGCAGCGACCCAAGCCTAAGCATGTTGCGCAAACTTCTCACCGGTTTTGCGCCGCTCGCACAGGCGCACTCAAACGGTTAGACCGGTAGATCCTTCTGCCCCTCCGGGTCGGCGGCAACCGCCACGGGCGTCTTCGTCCGGCCCGTGATCATCCCCGCCGCCGCAAAGGCCGCGTCGCGATAGGGCATCAACACCAGGTCGGCCCGCGCCTCCGCCAGCCGCGCCGCCGTCTGTTCCCGTTGCGCGGCCACCGCCACCTTGCCCCGGAACCCCAGATCCCGCGCCGCACCCAACAGCGCCAGCCGCGGATCCTCATGCGTCAACCCGATGTCATGCTCGGGCACCGCCATCACCAGCCATTCGGCACCCTGCAAGGGCAGATGGGCAAGAAACTCCGGATCGGTCGCATCCCCGAAAATGGCATCGAACCCCCGCGCCCGCGCGCCCCTGACAGCCTCGGGGCTGAAATCCACCCCCAGCACCCGCTTGCCGCTGTCCCTCAGCGCCAGCGCGATGCCCAGACCATAGCGCCCCAACCCGAACAGCACGACATCATGCGGCCGTTTCCCGGCCGCCGCGTCCGCCTCCTCCACATCGCCCCCTTTGCGGTCGAACACCCGCAGAACCGGCTCGCAGATCCCGTAAAGCTTGTTGGAAAAGGTGATCATGTAGGTCGAGACCGCGATGGTGATGAGCCCGACAAGCGTCACCAGCCCCAACGCCTCCTCGTCCAGATGCCCGATGCCCACCCCCATCGCCATGAAGATCAGCGAAAACTCGGAAATCTGCGCCAGCGTCACCCCGGCCAGAAACCCGGTCCGCTTGCGATAGCCCAGCACCCGCAACACCCCCATCACGATCAGCGGCTTTCCCACCAGCACGAAGACCGACAGGACCAACGCCGCCCCGATGCTCGCCCCCAGAACCGACAGGTCCAGCGACACGCCCAGCGCGATGAAGAAGAACAGCAACAGGAAATCCCGCAGGCTCGCCAACCGCCCCGAAATCGCCTCGCGGTAAGCGGTGGAGGCCAGCGAGACGCCCGCCAGCAACCCGCCCAATTCCTTGCCCAACCCAAGGTAATGGCCAACGGCGGCCAACAGCGCGGCCCAACCGATGGCAAAGGACACCAGCAATTCCGGCGCCTCGGACAACCGCTCGACCAGCGGATCGGCGACATAGCGGATGAAGAGGACGACAAAGGCCAGCATCGCCGCGCCATAGCCCAGCACCTTCAGCACCTCGCCCAAGGCACCGCCGCCCTCGGCCGCAGCACCACCCACCGCAATGGCCGACAGGACGATCATGGCGATCACCACCACCACGTCCTGCACGATCAAGATGCCCAGCGCCATCCGCCCGTGCAGCGCGTCGATCTCGCGCTTGTCCGACAAGAGCTTGACGATGATGATGGTCGACGAAAACGTCAGCGCGACCGCCACATAAATCGCCGTCCCCGCATCGACGCCCAAGGCCAGCGCCAGACCGTAACCGATCGCCCCGGTCAACAGCACCTGCGCCGTGCCCGCGATCAGGGCCACCGGCCCCAGCGTGCGCACAAGGTTGAAATCGAGCTTCAGCCCGACGAGGAACAGCAACAGCGCGATGCCCAGCTCGGCCAGCAGGTCGATCTGCGCATCCGATTGCGCGATATCCAACACCGATGGCCCCGCGAGGATGCCGACCGCGATGAAGCTCACGATGAGCGGCTGACGCAGCATCAGCCCGACAAAGCCCGCCCCGGCCGCCAGCACCAGCAGGGCTGCAATCTCGTAGAACAGGTAGCCCTCGATAGCGGCGGTCATGCGGCGGCTCCTGTCGTCCGGGTTGGTATCCTTGGCGAGGTTAATCGAATTCCGCACAATCCCGCCAGCGGGGATGCGCCGCACCCCGGGCGAGCGCCTGCCCGCGGGATGGCGCTGCACCGAATGTGGTCCGCGCTTTATGCCGCCAAATCCGAAAGACCCCGGATCGCCGCGCTTACGTCACCAAAGCGCCAGCCCGGGGGGCGGGCAGGCGCTCGCCCGGCGCCTACGGCGCTATTCGGGCTCAAAATGTGCTTCGGGGGTTCCCTCAAGCGGGGTGTCGCGACCAATAGCAAGCAGATACAATAATTTCTGCTCATCAAACTCGGTTGCTTCGAAACATTCACGGCGCATTTCAGCAACTAAGCTGACCAGCTCGCTTCGCGAACTGTAAGCAAAGTCACTGCCCATCATCAGCCCCTCTTGAATAGAGAAAAGCCTTTGCAAGATGCCGTCTGAGGCGAAAATCACCGCTTCGATGTTCGCGAGGTCCAGACGGTCACGACTTACTTGGTCTCTGCGAGTCACGAACCCATGGAGCGCCAGTAGATAGGCAGCGTATACTTCTCGGCGTTTCGCAAATAAGGCTTCGCTACGATCCACTTGCTTCTGTCTTTTGTAGAGCTTAGCCCCACCGAACAACACCAATATGGCCGACACCACTGTGGCGAGAGGTTGTGCCCACCACATCCCCTCACACCCCGCTATGCACCGCCGGCACCTGCAACGCGGCAAACCCGTAATGCCTCAGCCACCGCAGGTCTGAATCAAAGAACGCCCGCAGATCCGGAATCCCGTATTTCAGCATCGCGATCCGGTCGATCCCCATGCCGAAGGCAAAGCCCTGCCATTCCGCCGGGTCCACATTCGCCGCCTGCAAGACCTTGGGATGCACCATCCCCGATCCCAGAACCTCCAGCCAATCGGACCCTTCGCCAACCTTGACCGTGCCGCCTTCCCACGAACACTGGATATCGACCTCGGCCGAGGGTTCGGTGAACGGAAAATGCGACGCACGGAACCGCGTGCGGACCTTCGTGCCGAAATAGGCGCTGAAAAACTCCTCCAGTACCCATTTCAGATTCGCCATGGAGATATCGCGGTCGATCGCCAACCCCTCCACCTGGTGGAACATCGGCGTATGCGTCTGGTCGTAATCCGCGCGATAAACCCGGCCCGGCGCGATCACGCGGACGGGGGCGCCATGCGCCTCCATATGCCGGATCTGCACGGGGCTGGTGTGCGTGCGCAGCACATGCGGCGGGCGGTCGTCCCCCGGCGCGCGATGGGTGTAGAACGTATCCATCTCGGCCCGGGCGGGGTGGTGGCCGGGGATGTTCAGCGCGTCGAAATTATACCAGTCGGTCTCGATCTGCGGCCCTTCGGCCACCGCGAAACCCATGTCGGCAAAGATCGCGGTCACTTCTTCCGTCACCTGGGATACCGGATGGATCGTGCCGACCCGGCGGTGCCGCGCGGGCAGCGTCACGTCCAGCCATTCCGCTTTCAGCCGTTCGTCCAGCGCCGCGTCGCCCAACGCCGCCTTCTTCGCGGCGATGGCGGTCGTCACCTCGTCCTTCAGCGCGTTCAGCGCGGGGCCGGCCACCTGCCGCTCCTCGGGCGACATGCCGCCCAGATCGCGCATCTTCAGGCTGATCTCGCCCTTCTTGCCCAGCGCCGCGACGCGCAATTCCTCCAGCGCGGCCTCGTCCGCTGCGGCGGCGATGCGCCCCAGCCAATCCGATTTCAGCTGATCGAGGTTCATGTTGCGCGCCCCTTGCCCGTCAAATCCGCGCCCTGACCTATCACCAAACCCCACGATTGCAAGGCGGCTCGCTCAGGTGCCGTCCTTGCCCGCAAAGGCCGATTTGCGGCCCCGGATCTCCAACGCGCGGCGCGACAGCGTGACCTTGCCGTTCTGCGCGTAAACGGTCGCGGGCGGCTCGGCCTTCACCCGCTTCTCCAGAACGGTGATCGAGTCGTAGAACCGCACCGAATGCAGTTCCTTCGCGATCGGATCGAAAGGGAACAGCGTGTCCTGATCGGTGTACCAACTGTGCATCCGGTCGGTCAGGCGCTTGGCATATTCGATCCAGCTCGCCTCGTTGCGGTAGCCACCGCCAAAGCCCGGCCAATAGGAGGTATGGCAATCCTCGACCATGTAGAGCCCCCCGTCGGCCAGATGCGGCCAAAGGTTCTCGAAACTTGCCACCTGATGCGCGCAGACATGGCTGCCGTCATCGAGGATCACGTCAAAGGGACCATGCTGCGCCGCCAGATCCGCCAGAAATGCCGGATCGGCCTGGTTCCCGATCTCGACCTTGGTGCCTGGAACGGCCAGCGCCGCGCAGTCCGGATCGATGTCGACGAAACACAGCCGCGCATCTTCGGCAAAAAACGCCTTCCACATCGGGATGGACCCGCCCTTGAACACCCCGATCTCGAGAAACGAGATCGGCCGCGCCCGGAACCGCGTCAATTCGCGGGTATAGATGTCGAAATACTGCGTCCATTTCGACAGCAGACGTTCGTCGGTCGTCTTTAAGTACTCGTTAAAGAAATTGCCCAAATCTTTACCCTTCGGAAACGAAAACTCCCGACGGACCATCGCCCGGCGGGAGTTTGAAATCAATCACAGGCAGCAGCCATCCGCACCGCGCCCACCACCCGGCATAGCGGCCCAAGGTCCGCCGGACTTGCCCTAAAGCATCCTTCCTGGTTAGCCTGACGGTTCGATTAACAAGTTTAGGAGACAAGCATATGAACAGACGTGCATTCATCGTGAGCGGTTTCATCGCCCTGCCGCTTCTCGCCGCCGGGTGCCAGACGACGCAGGGCGGGGCCAGCGAGCCGGCCTTTGCCGATCTTGCCGGCGTCTACAGCGGCACACAGGTCCGCGGCGACGGCTCGTCCCGGCCGATGCGCATCACCGTCGCGGCCGACGGCAGCTATACATGGGTCAGCAATGGCGAGACCATAACGGACGGGCGCTTGTCGCGCAGCGGCGGCGGCTTGCGTTACACCAACACGGCAGGCTCGCGCGGGACCGTCACGGCAAGCCAGAACCAGTTGATATTCCAGAACACTTTCACGGGAAACAACTATACGGTCACGGTCAACCGCTGATCCCCGGCGCATGGGGTCCCGCCCCCATGCCCCATGCCGAAACGAAAATGGGCTGCCAAAAGGCAGCCCATTCCCAAGATCGGTGGCAGCGGCTCAGAGAGCAGCGCGCGCCTGTGCGACGATGGCGCCGAAGGCCTCGGGCTCGTGCACGGCCAGATCGGCCAGAACCTTGCGGTCCACCTCGATCCCGGCAAGCGCCAGGCCGTTGATGAAACGCGAATAGGTCATGTCGGCGTCGAACGCGCGGACAGCAGCGTTGATCCGCTGGATCCACAGCGCGCGGAACTGCCGCTTGCGGACTTTCCGGTCGCGGGTCGCGTACTGGTTGGCCTTGTCGACAGCCTGGGTCGCGGTCTTGAAGCTGCGCGAGCGCGCGCCATAGTAACCCTTTGCCGCGTCAAGAACTTTCTTGTGGCGACGATGGGTGACGGTTCCACCTTTGGTGCGGGACATTGTGCGGCCTCCTCAGCGGTCGTAGGGCATGTAGGTCTTGACGATCTTGGCGTCGGGTGCGGACAGCGTCGTCGTCCCCCGTGCCGAGCGAATGAACTTGGTCGTCCGCTTGATCATCCCGTGCCGCTTGCCGGCCTGGCCCGCCACCACCTTGCCGGTGCCGGTCACCTTGAAGCGCTTCTTGGCGCTCGATTTCGTCTTCATCTTCGGCATTTTCGTCTCCTGTCTTCTAGAGAGCGTTCGGGCGCGACTCGGCATGCCGTTGTTGGCCGGCCGCACCGTTGGAGCGCGTCGCTTACAGCCATTGCACCCGCCTGTCCAGAGGTCCCGCTACCCCAGAACCATCGCCGCGACATGGATGAAGGCATCGGGGATCGCCCGAAAGCTCAGCCCACCCTCACGCAGGGCCAGATGGACCCACGCCAGAAGGCCCAAGGCGATGACCATCGACAGGACCGCCCGCCGCGACAGCCGGCCTTCGACCCAGCCCGCCACCAACGAAGACAGGGACAGGATCCCGACGAGGGTTGCAATGACGATCAGGATATCGGGGTCTATCTGCATGGATGAAACATGCACCAAGCCCCTGTCCTGCACCAGCCTACATCAGCGGCGGCGCCCCGGTCAGAACCCGCAGGTGATCGCCCGGCGAGGATCCCGCCCAATCCACCCAGAGCCGCCGGGGATCGGCCGCGTCGATCCACGCGCTGTCGCCCTGTTCCAGCCCGCGCAACTCGTGCCCAAGGAACAGCGTCGCCACACCGGCCAAGCCATCGGTTGCGGCAAGGCTGTCAGGCGTGGTCGCCACCCCAAGGATGGGCGCATCGAACAGAACCCAACCACGCTGGCGCCCACCCGTTCCGTCAAAGACAAGTGAATGCAGCGACACGATCGCACCCGCCGGGATCGGGCCGCCAAGGTCCAACCGCAACGGATCGGACAGGGCCACGCCCTGCGCCTCGTCAAAGGCGATGAGATCCGGGCTGTCGAAAATATCCTGCCCCACGGCCAGCGGTGGCTCGTCCAGCAAGACGAACCGCCCGGCGCCATCCTGCGCGGTGATCTGCCCGTCCAGAACGTGGGCCGGCGCCGGGCCCGCACCCAGCAAGGCCAGCGCCAGCGCGCGGATCATTCCGGGTCGGTGGCGTAGATCAGACGTTCCGCACAGGGTGCCACGCGCAAGATGTTGGTCGATCCCTGCACGTTGAAGGGCACGCCTGCCGTCACGATGATCTGATCCTCTTCGGTCGCGTAACCGCCGTCGCGCGCCGTCCGCGCCGCCGACACCACAGCGCCCTTGAACCGGGTCAGCTCGCCCGTGATGTAGCACTGGCATCCCCATGTCAGACACATCCGCCGAGCCACTGCGATCACCGGCGTCAAGGCGAGGATCGGCACCCGCGGCCGTTCGCGCGCCACCAGCGAGGCCGTGCCGCCCGATTGGGTGAAACAGCAGATCGCCTTGATATCCACGGTTTCGGCAATCTCGCGCGCGGCTGCGACGATGGCATCCGCCGTCGAGGACCGCGTCACCTGCCGCGAGGCCGCCATGATCGTGTGGAAATTCGGGTCGCCTTCGACCTCCAACGCGACATTGTGCATGGTCTGCACCGCCTCGATGGGGTAGCTGCCCGCCGCCGATTCCGCCGACAGCATCACGGCATCCGCGCCTTCGTAAAGGGCGGTGGCCACGTCCGACACTTCGGCACGGGTCGGCATCGGGCTTTCGATCATCGACTCCAGCATCTGCGTCGCCACGATCACGGGCTTGGCCGCCGACCGACATTTGCGCACCAGACGCTTTTGGATCGGGGGTACGGCATGGACCGGCAATTCGACGCCCAGATCGCCACGCGCCACCATGATCCCGTCGGAGGCAGCAAGGATTTCCTCGAAGGCCGTGACGGCGGCCGGTTTCTCGATCTTGGACAGGATCGCGGCGCGCCCCTTGGCCAGTTGCCGCGCCTCGTGCACGTCGGCGGCGCGCTGCACGAAGGACAGCGCCAGCCAGTCCACGCCCAGCTGGCAGACGAACTCCAGATCGGCGCGGTCCTTTTCGGAGAGCGCCGCCAGCGGCAAGACCACATCGGGCACGTTCACACCCTTGCGGTTGGATACCGGTCCCCCAGCGATCACCGTGCAATCGGCGAAATCGGGGCCGCAATCATCGACGCGCAGCCGCACCTTGCCGTCATTGACCAAAAGGCGAGACCCCGGTTCGAGGGCCGCGAAAATCTCGGGATGGGGCAGGTTCACCCGCTTGTCCGTGCCCGGCGTCGGATCGAGGTCGAAGCGAAAGGACGCCCCGTTGCGCAGCACATGCCCCTCGTCCTCGGCGAAGACACCGCAACGCAGTTTCGGGCCCTGAAGATCGGCAAGGATGGCGATCGGGCGCCCCATCTCGCGCTCGACCTTGCGGATGGCGGCGTGGCGGGCGCGGATCTCGTCATGGCCGCCATGCGACATGTTCAGACGGAACACATCGGCGCCGGCCTCGTAGAGCTTGCGGATCATGTGCTCGCCGTCCGAGGCGGGGCCCAGCGTGGCCACGATCTTGACGTTGCGGTCGCGTTTCATTGCGTGTTCCCTCATTCCCTCTGCCCGGATCCGTCCCGGGCCGGCTGGCCGAGCACGCCATGTTAGCGCAAACAGCCCTGTTCTTTATGCTCTATGGCGCAATTCACCGCGCCGGACAACCGGCTTGACCCCGCCCTGCCTCTGGCATCGTCGGGGCAAACCACCTATGCCCGCCATCGTTGCACTCCGGAGAGGTAACGACCAGATGACACAGGCTTTCAGCGTGGAAGGCACAGAGCGTCGCGGGCGCTGGGTTGTGACCTGCGATCATGCGTCCAACCGCGTCCCGCCCGAGGTCGCGGGCGGCGACCTTGGATTGCCGCCCGAGGACATGAACCGCCACATCGCCTATGACGTGGGCGCGGCCGGCGTGTCGCGGCGGCTGGCCGAAGTGCTGGATGCGCCGGTGATCTTGTCGAACTTCTCGCGACTCGTGATCGACCCCAACAGGGGCGAGGATGATCCGACGCTATGCATGAAGATTTATGACGGTTCCATCATCCCCGCGAACCGCCATGCCGATGCGGCCGAGATCGAACGGCGTCTGGCGTTGTTCCACCGCCCCTATCACCGCGCGCTGTCCGACCTGATCGCGCGCCGCGCGGATCCGGTGATCGTCTCCATCCATTCCTTCACGCCGCAATTCGTGGGCCGCCCGCCCCGGCCTTGGCATGTCGGCGTTCTTTATGCGGGCGACACCCGGCTGGCCTATCCGCTGATCGCGCGGCTAAGGGATGAACCCGATCTTTGCGTGGGCGACAACGAACCCTATTCCGGCCATTTGCCGGGCGATGCGCTGGATCGTCACGCGGTTCAGCCGGGGCGGCTGCATGTGCTGGTCGAAATCCGCAACGACCTGATCGCAACGCCCGCGCAACAGGCGGCTTGGGGCGAAAGGCTTGCGCCCCTGCTTGACGCGGCGCTGAAGAATGCCGAGGTCTGAGAAAACCGCCGGAGGATTTGCCATGGACGACCCGACCCGCACCGAGCTCGAGGCCGCAGCCTTTCGCCGCCTCTTGCAGCACCTGAACGAGCGCACGGATGTGCAGAACATCGACCTGATGAACATGGCCGGGTTCTGCCGGAACTGCCTCTCGCGCTGGTATCAGGAGGCCGCGACCGAACGCGGGCTGGCGATGGACAAGGAAACGGCGCGCACCATCGTCTACGGCATGCCCTATGACGACTGGAAGGCGAAGCACCAGTCCGAGGCGACCGAGGCGCAAAAGGACGCCTTCGCCAAGTCGAACCCCGGCCATTGACCGAGGCCGCGCCCAATCCGGCCTTCGATTACCGGCCGCCCGACGCGTCGCTGGATATCGTTCATGCCGATGACCAGATCGTCATCGTCAACAAGCCCGCGGGCCTGTTGTCGGTGCCGGGTCGGGGCGAGCACTTGTCCGATTGCCTGCTGGCGCGGGTTCAGGGCGCCTTTCCCACGGCGCTTCTGGTGCATCGTCTGGACATGGACACATCGGGCATCATGGTCTTTGCCCTGACGCCCCATGCACAGCGCCACCTTGGCCAGCAATTCGAGACCCGGCAGACGAAAAAGGTCTATGCCGCGCGGGTCTGGGGCGAGGTGGCCGAGGCCGAGGGGACCATCGACCTGCCGCTCTGCGTCGACTGGCCGAACCGCCCGCGCCAGCATGTCGACCATGAAAACGGCCGCCCCGCCGTCACCGACTGGCGCCGCATCCGTATCGAGGACGGCACCACGCGGATGCGGCTTTACCCCAAGACGGGGCGCTCACATCAGTTGCGGGTTCACATGCTGGAACTGGGTCACCCGATCCTCGGCGACCCGTTTTATGCGACGGGTGCGGCGCGCGACTACCCGCGCCTTATGCTCCACGCCGAAAGCCTGAAACTGCGGCACCCGGACGGAGGGCAAGGGATGCTGTTTCGCGCGGCCGTTCCGTTCTGACCGAGGCCCGCTGCGCCCCAAGCCACAGGGCATCCAGACAGGCCAGAGCCTGTGGGTCGAACCTGTCTGCCTCTGTCCAATAGCGGCCCGACGGCACCATGTAGCCCAATTCGGCTTCACGCGCCTTGGCCAAGGCGATGCTGCCCACCTCGATATCCACTGGCAGCGCCTCGGCCAGATCATCGAGCGTTGCCCGCGGAAAAACCAACCGGCTGTCCTGCCAAGACAAGTTCACACAAGCGCAGCCCTGTTCGGCGGCCAGAAGTTGCAGCCGCGCAGCCTTGGCTTCGAGGCTTTGGAGCGTGATGTCCGCGCGCAGCGGATCTGCGGTGCCCGTCCCATAGAAATGCGTGCGCCCCGTCGCGGCATAGACCATGTCGCAGCCGAAAAATGCCATCACCCGCGGGCGCAGCGCGCCCAAGGCCCAGTAGCCGGCGGTAAAGGCCATGGTGCCACCCGCATAGACAAAGCCGCCATAGGCGTTTTGCACCGGAACGTAATCGCGCGCCTCGATCCGGCGCTGGCCCGGCAAGAGCCCGGGGGGCCGGTGTTCGACGGGAAAATCCTCGGGATGGATCGACACATCCCAGTCAGGCCGCAGCCGCCAAGCGTTGTTTATAGCCACGACGTGGTCGAAACCGGAACGGTCCCAACTCTTTGCCGCCACGGCAGCCGGTCCACTGCCAAGGATCAACACAATCGGGCCCATGCCGCGCTTCCTTCTGCCGTCTTCGGCGGAGATAGGTGGTTTGCGCGACAGGACCACGACAAGTTTCCGCACCGCGGCAAAACCACGGTGCGGGCGGGATCATTCCCAGTCGCTGACGGCCTTGACCTCGAGGAATTCGTGGATGCCCCAGACCCCGCCTTCGCGGCCGTTGCCCGATTGCTTGAACCCGCCAAAGGGCGACCCCTTGCCGAAGCCTTTGCCGTTGCATTCCACCATCCCCGACCGCAGCTGCCGCGCGACGCGGCGCAACCGATCCTTGTCGGTCGTCTGGATGTAGTTGGTCAGGCCATAGACCGTGTCATTGGCGATGCGCACCGCATCCTCCTCGGTGTCGAAGGGGATGATCGACAGCACGGGGCCAAAGATCTCTTCGCGGTAGATCGTCATCTCGGGTGTCACGTCGGCAAAGACCGTCGGCCGAACGAAAAAGCCCCGGTTCAAATGCCCGGGCCGCCCGGTGCCGCCTGCGACCAGCCGCGCGCCTTCGTCGATGCCGGTCTGGATCAGACCTTGGATCTTTTCGAATTGCACCTCGCTGACGACCGGCCCGATCCCACGCCCTTCTTGGGCCGCGGGGATGACGGGTGTTTCCTCGGCCACCCTGGCCGCGATCTCGACCGCCTCGTCATAGCGCGCGCGCTGCACCAGCATCCGGGTCGGCGCGTTGCACGATTGGCCCGAATTGTTGAAACAGCGCATCGCGCCGCGCTTGACCGCCTTTTCATCGGCATCGGCAAAGATGATGTTCGCCCCCTTGCCGCCCAGTTCCAGGCTGACGCGCTTGATCGTGTCGGCGGCGGCAATGGAAATCAGCCGCCCCGCCCGCGTCGACCCGGTGAAGCTCACCATGTCGACATCAGGATGCGCGGACAGCTGGCTGCCCACGCCCGGCCCGTCACCATTGACCATGTTGAACACACCCGGCGGCAGGCCCGCTGCATCCACGATCTCGGCAAAGACGAGACCCGACAGCGGCGCGACCTCGGACGGTTTCAGAACCATCGTGCAGCCCGCCAGAAGCGCCGGCGCGACCTTGAGCGCGATCTGGTTCATCGGCCAGTTCCACGGCGTGATCAGCGCCACGACCCCGATGGGTTCATGGAAGATCCGTTCGCCCGGAGCTTGCGGGCCCAATGGGCGGTCCCACGCCATCTCCTTGGCGGCGGCGATGAAACCTTCGAAATGCCAGTCGCCCGATGTCACCTGTTGCTGGCGCGACCAGTCGATGGGGGCCCCCATCTCGGCGCTGATCGCCTGCGCCATATCCTCGGCCCGCGCGGTATAGGCGGCCAAGAGACGCTCCAACGCGGCGATCCTTTCGGGGATGGGCGTGGCCGCCCAAGCATCGAAAGCCGCGCGCGCGGCACCGACGGCGGCATCAGTATCGGCCTGATCACCGAGCGAGATCGTGGCGCAAACTTCCTCGGTCGAGGGGTCGATGACCGGAAGATCGCGCGGCGTGGCGGGGTTTACCCAGCGACCGTTGATGTAGAATTGGCGGCTGTGTTGCATGATCGTCTCCCATGTTCGGGCGCAGCGTGTCATTCCCTGCGCCGGGCTTCAAGGCGGGTCCGCGACAGCGCGGCGAATGCAAACGACCATCCCATCCGACGGGCCATGACCGAACACATGGCAGCCGCGCCGCGATGCGGGAAAATGCCCGTCCTTCTTTCGCCTCCGCGGCCGGACCCACCGTGAAATTTGCCTCTTGGATACCTATATATGTTGACAACGCAAACCAAATCAGGAGGCGACCGACATGGGCCTGCGCATCAACGACACCTTTCCCGACCTGACGGTCGACACCGACCAAGGCAGGTTTTCCCTGCATGACTACCAAGGCGACAACTGGCTGATCCTGTTCTCGCATCCCAAGGATTTCACGCCGGTCTGCACCACGGAATTCGGCGCGGTCGCGCAACTGGCCGACGAATGGGCCAAGCGCAACACCAAGGTCATCGGCCTGTCCGTCGACAAGGCCGAAGAGCATGTGAAATGGAAGGCGGATATCGAGGCGACCTCGGGGGCCAAGGCCGGTTTCCCGATCATCGCCGATGACGGCCTCGCCGCCTCCAAGGCGCTCGACATGCTGCCCGCCGATGCCTACCTGCCGGACGGCCGCACCGCCGCCCACAGCGCCTCAGTGCGCGTGGTCTATATCGTGTCGCCCGATCACAAGGTGCAGCTGATGATGACCTACCCGATGTCTGTCGGCCGCAACTTCGCCGAGGTTCTGCGGGCCCTCGACGCGCTGCAGGCGACCTGGGGCCAGCCCATCGCGACACCGGCCAATTGGGTCCACGGGCAGGATGTGATCGTCGCCCTGTCGCTCGACACCGAAGCCGCGCGCGCGAAATTCGGCGAGGTCGACGTAAAGCTGCCCTACCTGCGCACGGTGAAAATGCCGGCCTGATCGGGCCCCTCCCAAACGAAAAGGCCCACGATCACCGGGGGCCTTTTTCATCGCCGGGTTATACCATCACGCAGCCGGATAGAGGAACGCGGTCGAACCGACCTCGACGTTCTCATACAGCTCGATCACATGCGCGTTGACCATCCGCACGCAACCCGACGAGGCCGAGGTGCCGATCGACCAGGGCTGCGGCGTACCGTGGATCCGCAGATAGGTGTCGCGGTTGCCCTCGTAGAGATAGAAGGCGCGCGCGCCCAACGGGTTCTCCGGCCCGCCCGGGACGCCGCCGGCGAACTGGCCATACACCTCGGGCTCGCGTGCGATCATGTTGGCCGTGGGCGTCCACGACGGCCATTCCTGCTTGCGGCCGATGCGGAACGTCCCCGGCTGGTAAAGCCCGGCCCGCCCGATGGCCACGCCATAGCGCATGGCCGTGCCGTCGGTGCCGATGTGATACAGGTAGCGCGCCACGGCATCGACATGGATATCGCCCGCCCGCAGGCCCGCGCGGTGCTGCACACGCGTCGGCATGAACCGCGGATGCAGACCCCACGGGTTATTCGCGTTCGGATCAGGGTCGGGCCGCGTGACCGTCGCGTCGAAACCGACCGCATCCTGCGCAAGCGCAGGGCCCGCGATGGCGCCGGAAAACAGCGCGCTGCTGGTGATGATGAAATGCCGGCGCGTGAGCATCGCCTCACCTCCTTGATAAAGACCCGAGAATCGTCATGAAAACTCAGGATATTTGTGTCCGCTTCCGGCCCTGTGGACAAGTGGCAAGCCTGTCACGAATAGGTCATTGCGGTTTTCGGCGGGTTTTACCCCTTCCGCCGATAGGTTTTCACAATCCCTGTGGACAAGCCGCCCGTTGCCACAAAACCGTTACGCGTTCCGCCTAACCCCGGCGCGCAAGCAACGACTTGCCAGTCCAAGCCAGGGAATGCACCACATGAAAGATATCGATACCAAGCACCTGTCCGCCGACGAGTGGGACGAGCTGAATTTTCCCCGTCCCGAGGTTCAGGATTTCGACCGCGTGGTCGAGCGCGCGATTTCGCGCCGCGGGTTCCTCGGTGGCGTTCTCGCCTTTGGTTCGGGTGCCGCCGTCATGGGCACCGGCCTGTTGAAAGGCACCACCGCGATGGCGCAGCCCGCCTCGCGGTTCCCCTTCATGCCGATCGCGGCGCAGACCGACAACACCATCCACGTCCCCGAAGGCTACAGCTGGGACATCCTCGTGCGCTGGGGCGATCCGCTGTTCCCGGATGCCGCGGATGCGTGGAACCCGCAGACCGGCGTTTCGGTCGAGATGTCCGATCGGGTCTTTGGGGAAAACACCGACGGGATGGAGCTGTTCAACATCGATGGCCGCGAGATCATCGTGATCAACAGCGAATACACCAACCGCGAGGTCAACCTGCCCCATGCCACCGATGGCGTGCCGACGGGTCTCGATGACGTGCGCATCCTCCAGAACTTCCAGGGCGTCAGCGTCATGGAGATCGCCGAAGGGCCGGATGGCTGGGCCGTCGTCGTAGACAGCCCCTACAACCGCCGCATCCACCACAATACGCCGATGACCTTCTCGGGTCCCGCCGCCGGTCACGGCCTGCTCAAGACCGAGGCCGATCCGACCGGCATGGCCTCGCTCGGCACGTTCAACAACTGCGGCTCGGGCCGGACGCCTTGGGGCACCTACCTGACCTGCGAGGAAAACTTCAACGGCTACTTCGGCGCCAACGGCGATCTGCCCGGCGGCATGACCGGCGACGGCTTCCGCCGCTACGGCATCGGGGCCGATGGCTGGGGCTACGATTACCACAAGTGGGACGCCCGTTTCGACGTGACGGCCAACCCCAACGAGCCGCACCGCGCGGGCTATATCGTGGAAATCGACCCCGCGAACCCCGACAGCACGCCGGTCAAGCACACCGCACTCGGCCGCTTGAAGCATGAGAACGCCGCCTATGGCATCGCCGCCGATGGCCGCGTCGCGGTCTACATGGGCGACGACGAGCGGGGCGAGTTCATGTACCGCTGGCTCAGCCGTGACGTCTACGTGCCGGGCGAAGACACCTCGACCCTGCTGGTCGAAGGCGAATTGTCCGTCGCCGTGTTCGAGGATGACATGACCGGCCGCTGGGTTCCGCTGACCCCCGCCACCACCGGCATGGATGCGGCCCATATCGCCGTCTTCACCCGCATGGCGGCAAGCCGCGTGGGGGCGACGACGATGGACCGCCCCGAATGGATCGCGGTGCATCCCAATGCCGCCGAGGCCTATTGCTGCCTCACCAACAACTCGCGGCGCGGCGCGCTGACCGATGCGGGCACCGTGCGCACCAATGCGGGCGGCGACCCGATGACGGTCAACGCGGTCAACCCGCGCGAGACGAACAACTACGGCCAGATCGTGCGCTGGCGGCCCATGGGCGGGGATCACGCCGCCGAGGGCTTCACCTGGGATCTCTACGTCATGGCGGGCAACCCGACCGTGGCCGAAGGCCCGAATGCCGGCACGGCCAACATCAACGCGGGCAACCTGTTCAACTCGCCCGACGGGATGGTGATCGACAGCACCGGCCTGATCTGGATCCAGACCGACGGCGATGACAGCAACGAGGGCGAATTCGCCGGCATGGGCAACAACCAGATGCTGGCGGGCGACCCGGTGACGGGACGCATCGAGCGCTTCCTGACCGGCCCGAACGGCTGCGAAGTGACCGGCCTGTGCTGGTCGTCCGACCGCCGCACCATGTTCGTGGGCATCCAGCACCCCGGCGACAACGGCGGCAACTGGCCCGATTTCGGCGACAGCCTTGCACGCTCGGCGGTGATCGCGGTCAAGCGCACGGATGGCGGGCTGGTCGGCTAAGACCAACCACTCCTGCAAGTCAGACCGCCCCCGGAGCGATCCGGGGGCGGTTGTGTTTGGTCGGTGAAAACAAGGCGGGGGATGGCTGCTTCGAGTCCATTTCCACCGATGCTGCTGGCTGCATGAATGTCAGCTAACGGATCGGTGTCCAAAGCTCTCCAGCGGTCATTCCGTGTGCGCTTTGCGGCTATCGGATGGGGCCTGCGCACGGTCGAACATGCCGTAGTCCCGAATGACGCTGGCGATGCGAAGACGGTAGTTATCAAACACGCCTCTGCGCCCCTTCGCCTGTGCCCCCCGGTGGGCGCTTAGGTTGCGCCAACGTGCGATGGCTGCTTCATCTTCGAAGAATGATAGGGACAGTATTTTACGAGGGTCGGTCAGGCTCTGGAACCGTTCAACCGAGATAAAGCCCTCCATCCTGTCCAGGATCGGACGCATTTCAGCGGCGATATCAAGGTATTCGTCCTTGCGCCCATCTGCCGGTTCGACCTCGAAGATAACCGCAATCATGTTGTGGTTCCGGGGTCGCGGGGCGCGGATGCGAGCTTCAGGAATGTCCTGTCTTCGCGGAGCAGGAACTTCTCTTTTTGGGCAAACTCATAGTTTTCGCGCCCCAGCGGGTCCGCCGCCAATCGCAAGCGATACGTTTCATATTCGGCCAAGCTCGCGACATTGTAGATGCCATAGGCCAAGGTCGATGAGCCTTCGTGCGGGGCAAAATAGCCGATCAGATCAGCCCCGCAGCGCGGGATCGCCTGTCCCCAGTTGCGGGAATACTCCTCAAACTGGGCTCTTTTGGTGGGGTCGATGTGGTAGCGGATGATACAGGTTAGCATTGTCGCCTCCTTCAAGATCGTCTTTCCGCCAAGCTAAACGATTGCATGGAGCAAATGCTTCGACTAGGGTCGAAGTATGAAAGAGGGTCCAGATATTGCTCATACCGCCGCCTTGATCGGTGACCCGGCTCGCGCCAACATGCTGACCGCACTGATGAGTGGTAAGGCCTTGACCGTGAGCGAGTTGGCGGAAGAGGCCGGCGTCACGATCCAGACGGCCAGTTCGCACCTGTCGAAGCTTGAAGCAGGCGGGCTGTTACGCCCCCGTAAGCAGGGTCGGCACAAGTATTTCTCCCTCGCCAATGATGACGTTGCGCACGTTCTCGAAGGACTTATGGGTCTCGCGGCCGGAGCCGGACATTTGCGAAAACGCACTGGTCCAAAAGACGCCGAACTGCGCGAGGCGAGGGTCTGCTACAACCATTTGGCAGGGGACATGGGCACTCAGATGTTCGACAGCCTGATGGCACAGGGGCATATCGTCCTTGAGGACGAAGACCTGAAACTGACCGCCTCGGGCGTAGCGTTCGCGGCAGATTTCGAGATCGACCTTGGCGCTTTGCAAAAGGCGCGCGCGCCCCTTTGCCGCGAATGTCTAGACTGGAGCGAGCGCAGATCGCACCTTGCAGGAAGCCTTGGGAGGGCGTTGCTCACCCGCTTCGAAGAGCTGGCTTGGGCAAAGCGGGATCAGAAAACCCGTGTCGTATCGTTCTCGCATACTGGGGCCAAAGCCTTTCATAGGATGTTTCCAAAAGACCTCGCGTGATGAAACCTGACATTGGCGTTCACGCAGCGAAAGCCCGCTTCGTCCCGCCTAACAGCCACCCCGCGCGACAGGCCTGTATCCTTTGCTGCCGATCATGACACGGCGGTCATCTCCAAGCCAAACACCCCACGCCCCCGCCCGCACCTGAACCACTCGCCAGCCCCCGCAACCGTCACCCACCCCCCAACGAAAACGGGCGCGTCCGTTTCCGAACGCGCCCGCCTGTCATCTGGCAAGTCAAAGGTGGCGGATTACTCCGTTGCTTCCTCGGGCTGCTTTTCCAGCTCCTTGCCGGTTTCCTGATCGACCATCTTCATCGCAAGGCGCACCTTGCCGCGGTCGTCGAAGCCCAGAAGCTTGACCCAGACTTCCTGACCTTCCTTCAGCACGTCCGAAGGATGGTTCAGGCGGCGGTTCTCGATCTGGGACACGTGGACCAGACCATCACGCTTGCCGAAGAAGTTCACGAAGGCGCCGAAATCGACGATCTTCACGACCTTGCCCTTGTAGACGCCGCCAACCTCGGGCTCGGCCACGATCGAATAGATCATGTCGTACGCCTTCTGGATCGAGTCCGCATTGGGGCTCGCGATCTTGATAACGCCATCGTCGTTGATGTCGACCTTGGCACCCGACAGTTCGACGATCTCGCGGATCACCTTGCCGCCCGAGCCGATCACTTCACGGATCTTGTCGGTCGGGATCTGCATCGTCTCGATGCGCGGGGCGTGGATCGAAAACTCGCCCGGTGCCGTCATCGCCTTGGCCATCTCGCCCAGGATGTGCATCCGGCCCGCCTTGGCCTGTGCCAGCGCGGTCTTCATGATCTCGGACGTGATGCCCGCGACCTTGATGTCCATCTGCAGCGACGTGATGCCCTTCTCGGTGCCCGCGACCTTGAAATCCATGTCGCCGAGGTGATCCTCGTCGCCCAGGATGTCGGTCAGGATGCCGTAGGACCCGTCATCTTCCAGCACGAGGCCCATGGCTACGCCTGCGACCGGTGCCTTGAGCGGAACGCCCGCATCCATCATCGACAGCGACCCGCCGCAGACGGATGCCATGGAGGAGGAGCCGTTCGATTCCGTGATCTCGGACACAAGCCGGATCGTGTAGGGGAAATCGGTCGGGGCGGGCAGAACGGCCTGCAGCGCGCGCCATGCCAGTTTCCCGTGACCGATCTCGCGGCGGCCCGGCGAACCCACGCGGCCCACCTCGCCCACCGAATAGGGGGGGAAGTTGTAGTGCAGCATGAAGTTCTGCTTGAACGTGCCATGCAGCGCGTCGATGAACTGCTCGTCATCGCCGGTGCCGAGCGTGGTCACGACCAGCGCCTGCGTCTCGCCGCGCGTGAACAGCGCGGAACCATGGGTGCGGGGCAGAACGGAGGTCTGGCAGTCGATTGCGCGGACCGCATCCAGCGCGCGGCCATCGATCCGGCGGCCGTTCTTGACCACGTCCGAGCGCAGAACCATCGATTCCAGCTTCTTCAGCGCGGAGCCGAGGTTCCCGTCTTCCAGCTGCTCTTCGGTCAGCGTGGCCTTGATCGCATCCTTTGCGGCGGCGACGGCGGCAACGCGTTCCTGCTTGTCGGTGATGGCATAGGCCGCGCGCATCTGCGCCTCGCCTGCCGCCTTCACCACTTCATAGAGCGCCGAGTAATCCGGGGGCGTGAAGTCGAAGGGTTCCTTGGCGGCGTCTTCTGCCAGATCGATGATCAGGTCGATGACCGGCTGGATCTGCTCATGTGCGAAGGTCACGGCGCCCAGCATCTCTTCCTCGGTCAGCTCGTAGGCCTCGGACTCGACCATCATCACCGCCGACTTGGTGCCTGCGACCACAAGGTCCAGACGCTGATCGGGGTTATTGCGCAGGTCCTGCATGTCGTCGACGGTCGGGTTCAGGATGTATTCGCCATCCTCGAAGCCCACGCGGCAGCCCGCGATCGGCCCCATGAAGGGTGCGCCCGACAGCGTCAGCGCGGCCGAGGCCGCGATCATCGCAACGATATCGGGATCATTGACCAGATCGTGCGACAGCACGGTGCACATCACCAGCACTTCGTTCTTGAAGCCCGGCACAAACAGCGGACGGATCGGACGGTCGATCAGGCGCGCGGTCAGCGTTTCCTTTTCGGTCGGACGCGCCTCGCGCTTGAAGAAGCCGCCGGGCACCTTGCCTGCGGCATAGTATTTTTCCTGGTAGTGAACCGTGAGCGGAAAGAAATCCTGCCCCGGCTTCGCTTCCTTGGCGAAGGTCACGTTCGCCATGACGCTGGTTTCGCCCAGCGTGGCGATGACGGTGCCATCGGCCTGGCGGGCGACACGCCCCGTTTCCAGCGTGAGCGTCTCTTCGCCCCACTGCATCGACTTCTTGGTGATATTGAACATCTATCGTTTCCTATCGGGGAGCACTCCCAGGCCCCTTGCCCGGGTCTCCCATGTCTATGGCGGCCCCATTGCCGCCGACCCCTGTCCTTCGCACAACGCCGGGGTCGGAGCGTCACGTCTCAGATGGGCGCGCCATAGCCCAGTTTCGCCCACAAAGAAAGGGGCATCCTCCCGCAGGGCGCGCTGCAGCGGGGGCTGGCCTGTCTATAGGGCAGACATGAAAACGCCCCGCCAGGGCGGGGCGCGATCTTGTGCCACGGGGGCTTTGCCTCAGCGGCGGATGCCGAGGCGGCCGATCAGGTCGGTGTAACGGCCTTCATCCTTGGCCTTGAGGTAATCCAGAAGCTTGCGGCGCTGGGCCACCATCATCAGAAGGCCACGACGCGAGTGGTTGTCCTTCTTGTGGCTCTTGAAGTGCTCGGTCAGCGTGGAAATGCGGCTGGTCAGGATCGCAACCTGAACCTCGGGCGAACCGGTGTCGCCGGGCTTGGTCGCGAATTCGGTCATCAGACGCTGCTTTTCTTCGGGCGTAATCGACATCGGGGTCTCCTTTCAAAAGGGTGATGGCACAAGCCGGGATGTCGTCCAGCAGGGCCCATGGAGGTATCGCGCACCATCATGGCGCGGATGCGGGCGTATAGGCTGCATGTGGCCCCTTGGAAAGGGGGTTGGCGGCCAAGACGCGAAAACCGGCCGCTTTCGCGCCACGGCCCTGCCCTTCGACGTGACTTTCCCGCCCGGATCGCGGAAATTTCAGTCCCGTTAACACATCGGGCCGCATTTTGTGGCATGGCAAAGGCACATTTCGCGCGGCTCGGCACCCGAATCGGCTGGCCGCGCCTCTCCTGTCCGATGTTGCCGGGCGGGTCCGGTTCGTCAGAAGGCGACCCCTGCGGCGCAGAAGCGCGGGATTTCCACGACGACCCTGTACGAGTGAGGACGCGCGATGTTGGCGGCTGGCGGGCTTCTGATACTGATGGCGATGGGATACGCCGTAAGCGGCATGGTCGCGGATGGCGACGATGGGGCCGCGGCGCAGGATACGGCGGGTGCCGCCGATCCGGATGCCCCCGAACTCTCCGACGGTACGGCGATCACCGGCAATTCCGATCTTCTCACCCTGCTGTTCGAAGACGAGGACGACACACCCGCTGACACTCCTCAAGAGGACGGGGGCGACCTCACCCCGCAGCAGGTCGATGTCGACAGCGGCGAAACCTCGCCCCCCGCAACCATGGGCGACGATGCCGCCTCAAACGGCGGCGGCCTGCTGATCGAGGGGACGGAGGGGAACGACACCCTGACCGGAACCGATGGCGACGACACGCTCGACGGCTACGCGGGCGACGACCTCCTCGACGGCGGTACAGGCGACGATCTCTTGCGCGGACGCGAGGGGATGGACAGCCTTTTGGGCGGCGGCGGCAATGATGCGATCACCGGCGGCCCCGGCGATGACCGGATCGAAGGCGGGACCGACACCGACATGCTTGTCGGCAACGAAGGCAATGACACGATCCTCGGCGGTGCCGGCGCCGACGAGGCCTATGGCGAAGACGGAGACGACCTGATCGACGGCGGCACCGGCACCGATTTCCTCGTGGGAGGCGACGGGCACGACACGATCACGGGCGGCACCGACGACGACCTGCTCTTCGGCAATGACGGCGACGACAGCCTGTCCGGCGAAGATGGCGACGATTACCTTCAGGGCGGTTTCGGGGCGGATACTCTGTCGGGCGGGGCGGGCAACGACCGGCTCGACGGCACCTTCGCCGCGGGCGATTCCCTCTTTGGTCCCGTCGACGAGGATCAGGGCGACATCCTTGACGGTGGCGATGGCGACGACACGATCGTCGTCGGCGCGGGCGATCTGGCGACCGGCGGAGCGGGGGCCGACCTCTTTGCAACCGGCAGCTTCATCCAAGCCGCCGAACTGGCCGGTACGGTGACGGATTTCGACGCCGCTCAGGACGTGATCGAGGTCATGTTCGACCCCGCCTTGACGCCCGATCCCGTCATCACGGTGCAGGATTTCCCTGATGGCAGCGGGGCGCATATCCTGTTCAACGGCGACATCATCCTCAGCGTCAGCGGCGCACAGGGTCTCGACCCCGCCCTGATCCAGTTGCGCAGCGTCACCCTCGACGCCGTGGCCGAAACCGCCTGACCCGACCGCGCCCTAGCCCCGGAAATGCGGCAGCATCGCCGCAAGGAAGGCGTCCGGCGCTTCCTCCATGGCGAAATGGCCGCAGCCGTCGATCTCGGCCCCGGTGACATCCTCGGCCCAGTGCCGCCAGATGCCCAACGGATCGCCCGTGCGCGCCGGAAACCCGTGCCGCCCCCAGACAAAGCGCACGGGGGCCGCAATCTTGCGCCCCGCCGCGCGATCCGCCTCGTCCAGCGCCCGGTCGATCGTGGCGCCCGCCCGGTAATCGGCACACATCGCCGCGACCCGCGCCGGATCGCCCGCCTGCCGCAGGTAGCTGTCGAGCGCCTCGGGCGAAAACGGCGACAAATCGCTCGCCAACGTCCAGCTTGCCAGCGTCCGCGCCACATAGCCCGCCCCATCCGCCCCGATCAGGTTTTCGGGCAGGGGCGCAGGCTGCGCCAAAAACGTCCAGTGATAGGCCTTGAGCGCAAGCTCCGCCGACCATGCCGCCCAAAAATCGGCGGTCGGCACGATCTCCACGATCCCCAGCCGGTCCACCCGCCCCGGATGATCCAGCGCCATCCGGTATGCCACCCGCGCGCCTCGGTCATGCCCGATGACATGCGCCCGCCCGAGGCCCAGCGCCTCCATCAGACCGACGACATCCTGCGCCATGCGCCGCTTGGCGTAGACGCCATGCTCCGCATCATCGTGCGGCGCGTCACTCTCGCCATAGCCGCGCAGGTCGGGGATGATGACGTCGAACTCCCGCGCCAGAACCGGGGCCACCCGGTGCCACGCCATATGCGTCTGCGGATAGCCGTGCAGCAGGATCATTGCAGGCCCCGACCCGCCGCGATGCACCGACAGCGTCACGTCACCCACGGAAATCCGCGACTGGCTGAACCCCTCAATGGCCATGATCCGAACCCTCCCAAAGCTGCGGCTGCACCTCGTAGCCGATGTAAAGCGGATGCTTGGGATGCCCCGCCTTGCTCAGGCCCAGATGCCAAAGGGACGAACCCGCCCCCCGAAGCAAGGATTCCACCTGCGGCCCCCGGTCCAGATGCGCGCCATGCGTGCCCCAGGCGCAGATCACCCGGTCCGCCCAGGGCAGCGCGGCAAGGATCGCGGCATCATTCCCCGGCCCGACCGGATCGGCGGCGGCCCGCATCACCCGCGGATCGGTCGCCCGATAGGCAAAGATGTTGAGCACCCGGAACGCGCCGAACCCCAAGGCCCGCGCCCGCCTCTCGCAGCGTTCGACCGTGGGATCATTCTGCACCTCGGTCGCGGTCGAGGGGTTGAGCATGACAAAGGCCGCCCGCGGCCCGCCCCCGTCCCAGACCCGCGTCAGCGTGTAGCGATAGACCTCGCACTCGGAATATTCCGCGACAGAGGCGGCATCGCCCTTGAGGTGGTGGCGCGTGATCATGCCCCGGTGATGCCCCGCGCGCCCGGCGCAGGCAAGCCTGTCACAGGTTGAACACCCGCTCGGGATGCAACTCCGCGCCCTTCAGACGCCCCACCGCCACCGGCTGCCCCTGAAACGACGCCCAAGCCAGATCACCATATTCCGCCGCCCCCGGCAGAACCTGACCGGGGTTCCCGTTCCTGAGCCGCGCCGCCCCCGCTTCCGTCGCCTTCAACTCGGGCAGATCGGCCAAGGCCATGGACACGGGATGCAGCAGCGCGTCGATCTCGGGCGTGCGGGCCAGCGCTTCGATCCGGTCCATCGTCACCGCATCCTCGATATCGAAGGGGCCAACCCATGTCCGCCGCAACCGCAGGACATGGCCCAGACAGGACAGAACCTGCCCAAGGTCGCGCGCGATCGACCGGACATAACCGCCCGAACCGCAGACGAACTGCAACTCGGCATGATCCGCATCGGGCATGGCCGTAAGCTCCAGCGCATCGACATAAAGCGGTCGTGCGGCAAGCTCCATCGTCTCGCCCCCCCGCGCGATGTCATAGGCGCGCTCGCCATCCACCTTCACGGCGGAAAACTGGGGCGGAACCTGCTGGATATCACCCACGAACCGGGGCAGGGCTGCGCGGATCTCTTCCGCGCTCGGTCGCGCCTGAGAGGTGGCGATGATCGCGCCCTCGGCATCGTCCGTCGTGGTGGCAGCCCCCCAACGCACGGTGAAGTCGTAGCCTTTCAACGCCTCGCCCAGATAGGGAATCGTCTTGGTCGCCTCGCCCAAGGCCACGGGCAACATCCCGGTCGCATCGGGGTCCAGCGTGCCCGCATGGCCCGCCTTTTTGGCCTCGAAGGCCCAGCGCAGCTTGTTGACCACGGCGGTCGAGGTCAGCCCCGCAGGCTTGTCGACCAGAAGCCAGCCCGAAACGTCCCGCCCCTTGCGACTGCGACCCATGCTCAGACCTCCCTCCGTGGAAAGATCGGCGGGCTACCCGCCTGACGGGGCCGCGTCAACCACCGTGCCGATGATCGGCCCGATCGGCAGACCGATATCGGCCCGCCCGATCCCCGGCGCATAGAGCCGCGACACCCGCCCATCGAAATACAGCGCCTGCGGCACGCCCAGATAATCCCGGAAGAACCGGGCAAAATGGTGGAAATTCACCGGCGCATCCGAAATCACCAGATGCAGCACCCGCCCATCATCCTCGACGCCCACGCCGTTGCGGATGTTGCGGCTGCTGCCATCGGCGATGAAGCGCGGGTGCAGCGCGCCGTCGATCACCAGCATCGGCCCCGACTGGGTGGCATCCCGGCACTCGGGCGGATTGTCGGCATAGGCCCGGCTTTCGACGATCGCCGCCGATCCACCCTGCAGACACAACACGCCATTTGGCAAAAGCCCGAAATTCCCCGGCCCGGCCGAGGTGATGACGCGCATCTCCTCAACACCATCCTCGATATAGAGGCCCACGGGCGCGCGATCCTCGTGGAACATGCCCGCGTTCATCGCGACGCCCAGTTTCTTGTCCGGGGCCAAATCCGTCTCGACGCGGGTAAAGCTGCCATAGACGGCACCATCCCCGTCGCGCAGAAAGAGGCGCAGATCGTCTTGTGCCAGATCCACCCGGCAGGTCGTGAACGGCGCGCCACCGAACTCCACGGTTTCGCAGCCCAACGCCGGCACGGACCAAAAGCCCGCCAACACAACCCCGAGGATCAGGCGGCGGGGCATCACGCCTCCTCCTCCGCCTCATCCCCCCCAAGGTCGCGGCGCACCTCGTCGCGGTCGAACAGCGCGCGCGTCTCGTCCATCCGGTCAAAGGTCTCGTCGATCAAGAACCGCAGGTCGGGCGCGTATTTCAACGACATGTCGCGCATGATGGCGCGGCGCAATTCACCCCGGTTGCGCTTGAGCGCGGTGATCGCATCCTCGCGCCGCCCGCCACCCAGCGGCATCACATAAACCGTCGCGATCTTCAGGTCGGGCGAGGTCCGCACTTCGCCCACCGTGATCGACATGGCGTTCAATTCCGGGTCATGCACCTCGCCCCGCGCCAGCACCTGGCTCAGGACACGCCGGATCAATTCGCCCACGCGAAGCTGTCGCTGCGACGGGCCCGCGCCCTCGGAATGCCGGTTCTTTGCCATGGCTCGCCTGTCTGTTCCCTCCCCCGCACTTAGGAGATGCGCCGCCCCCCCGCAAGCGACGCCTTCCCGCGCGGGCGTCGTTCCGCTATCAGCGGGGCCGGAATGACGAAGGGTGAAGACATGGGCGACAGCGTCGGAATCGCGGTGATGGGTGCCTCGGGGCGGATGGGTCGGATGCTGATCGACACCATCACCGCCTCGGACAAGGCGCATCTGGTGGGCGTGACCGAACGCCCCGGCCATCCTTGGGTCGGCCACGATCTGGGCGAGGCGCTGGGTGGTGCGGCCAATGGCGTTGCCGTCCATGACGACCCGCTCGAGGTGATCGTCAAGGCGCAGGCGGTGATCGATTTCACGACGCCCACGGCCACCCTCGCCCATGCCCAGCTGACCGCGCAGGCGCGCTGCGTCCATGTCATCGGCACCACCGGCCTCAGCGACAGCGATATCGCGGCGCTCGATGCCGCCGCGCGCCATGCCGTGATCGTGCGCGCGGGCAACATGAGCCTCGGGGTCAACCTCCTGACCCGTCTGGCGCAAGAAGTTGCCCATGCCCTCGACGCCGATTTCGACGTTGAAATCGTCGAGGCCCACCACAAGCACAAGGTCGATGCCCCCTCCGGCACCGCGCTCATGCTGGGCGAGGCGGTGGCGCGCGGGCGTGGCGTCGATCTCGCGGATGTCTCCGACCGGGGCCGCGACGGCATGACCGGGGAACGCCGCCGGGGCGACATCGGCTTTGCCGCGATCCGGGGCGGCGACATCGTCGGCGAACATGACGTGATCTTTGCAGGGGCCGGCGAACGCATCATCTTGCGCCATGTCGCGACCGATCGCGGCATCTTCGCGCGCGGCGCGCTCAAGGCCGCGCTCTGGGGTCAGGGCAAGGCGCCCGGCCACTACTCGATGATGAGTGTTCTGGGCTTGGCATGAATCCGCCGATCGCTTGATTTTCAAGCCTCTCTGGCTATCTCGCTACAGCGTCATCAGTAGCTGGAGAGTGTCCGCAATGACCCGTTCCATCCCTGCCCTGCCCGGTGCAATGGCAGGTGCCATCCTGTGCCTTTTCGTGGCTGAACCCGTCGCCGCCGAAGACTTCAGCGTCGTCAACAGCGCCGACCGTTTCGTGTCGCTGGTCAGCGGCCGCGAATTGCGACGCTTCGGCATAAGGCTGAACGTCACGCCCGAAGGCGAAATCGTGGGCCGCGCCTTCGGTGCGCCGGTCACGGGTGCATGGACATGGCAGGGCGGCTATTTCTGCCGTGACCTGTTCTGGAACGGCGATGACCTCGGCTACAATTGCCAATTGGTGGAGGAAAGTGGCGACACCCTGCGCTTCACCTCCGACCAAGGGTCAGGGATGTCGGCGGACCTGAACCTTCGGTGATGCCGTCTTGGGGGGCTAGGCAGGACGCGACGTCCGGCACACGGACCCTGCACCCTCACAACATCTCGCCACCGCTCAGAAATCGATCGCGATGCCCTTCTTTTCCCAATCGCCGTAGCGCACCGGCTCGGGCCCGTCCCGTCCGCCCAACTCCACCGGCAGGTCGAGGTCCTTGGCGGCCTTGCGCCGTGCCTCGGCCTCGGCCAACGCACGTTGCGCGGCGGGGGGCAGGTGCGACAGGTCGCGGCTCTCGGTCTCATCGGACATGGCGGAAATCCTTGTCGTTGACGCCTGCCTGATATACCCCGCAAACCTTCTGGAACAAGGGCGGGTTGCATGGGGCTCGAAGCACGACAGGCGGCACTGCGCACGCTCGACGGCGTTCTGCGGGACAAACGGATGCTGGCCCATCTGCCGTCTGAAACGCGCCTTGCCCCCGCCGATCAGGCCCGCGCGGCACGGCTTGCCTCGCTCGTCCTGCGCCACCTCGGCCCGCTCGACGCCTGCATCGCCCCCTATCTCGACCGCAAGCCGCCGCTTCCCGCGCTGATGATCCTGCGCCTCGCCGCAGCCGAGCTTCTGATCGCGGGCGAGGATGCGCATGGCGTGGTCGACAGCGCCGTCACGCTGGCCAAGCGCGGCAAAGGCACGGCCCGGATGGCGGGCATGGTCAATGCCGTCTTGCGCAAACTGGCCGTCGAAGGGCCCGAACGGTTGGCGCTGGAACCGCCGCAGCGCCTGCCGGGCTGGATCGCGGGGCCGGTCAAGAAACGCTGGGGCGCTGAAACGCTTCGCGCGATCGAGGCGGCGCACCTGCCGCTCCCCCCAATCGACCTGACCGTCAAGCCGGGTGCCGCCCCCGACCTTCCCGGCGCGATCCGTCTGCCCACGGGCAGCCTGCGCGTTCCCGCCGGAACACAAATCACGGCGCTTCCCGGCTACGACAGCGGCGATTTCTGGGTGCAGGATGCCGCCGCCGCCCTGCCCGTGCGCCTTCTGGGCGATGTGGCAGGCCTGCGCGTGCTCGACCTCTGCGCGGCTCCGGGCGGCAAGACGCTGCAACTCGCGGCGATGGGGGCCGCGGTCACCGCGCTCGACATGTCGCAGGCCCGCATGGCGCGGGTGGAACAAAACCTTGCCCGCACCGGCCTGTCGGCCGCCTTGGCCGTGGTCGACGCGCTCGACCATGACGCGCCCGCTTATGACGCGATCTTGCTCGATGCGCCCTGCACCGCCACCGGCACGATCCGCCGCCATCCCGACCTGCCCCATGTCAAACCCTGGACCGAGGTGGAACCACTGACCCGCCTCCAGATGCGCCTGATCGACCATGCGCTGCGCCTCCTGAAACCCGGCGGCAGGCTGGTCTTCTGCACCTGTTCCCTTTTGCCGGTCGAAGGCGAATTCCAGATCACCGCCGCGCTCAAACGGCACGAGGGGCTGCGTGTGATCCCTGCCGATGCCCCCGCTTTGGGCGGAGATATTGCATGGCAAAGCCCCGAGGGCGGATTGCGCCTTCGCCCCGATTTCTGGCCCGATCTGGGCGGCATCGACGGCTTCTACATGGCTTGCCTTACCCGCCCGTGACTCTGGCCCGACCGCCGCGTATCCTGCCTGCAAAAATCATGGCCCGAGCAGCTTGACCCGATGACCGACCACCCCGACAGCGCCATCGCCGCACCGCCCCCGGGGGGCAGGGTGCGCGCCGCCGACCGCTGGGCGGCGCGGCGCGCGGGGCTGACCGGGCCGACGATCCGCGGCTTCCTGTGGCAACCTGAACCCAGTTTCTCGGGGTCCGAGGCGCGCGGGCGGCAGCTGATGGCGGGCAATCTCGTCTTCGCCGGGCATCTCGTCGAAACGGCGGGCCGCCTGCCTTGGGACATCGCCCCACCCTCCGAGGCCTTTCTCGAGGCGCTGCACGGGTTCGACTGGCTCGACGATCTCGCCACCATTCCGGCGGGCGCGGGCCGCAAGCAGGCGCAGGATTGGCTGTCGGGCTGGATGCAGCGCTTCGGGCGTGGCGGCGGCCCCGGCTGGACACCGGACCTGACCGGGCGACGCCAGATGCGGCTCGTCACCCACGCACTCTTCGTGATGAACGGACAAACGCCCGAGGATCGCAAACGTACCTTCGCCCTACTTGGCCGACAGGCCGGGTTTCTCCAGTCGCGCTGGCGGCAGACGCCTCCGGGCCTTTCGCGGTTCCGCGCGCTGTCGGGCCTGATCTATTCCGCCTGTGCGCTGACGGGCATGGAAACGGCGCTTCAACCCGCGCTCCGCGGTCTGGCGCAGGAATGCGCGACCCGGATCGACGGGACCGGCGGCATCGCCTCCCGCAACCCCGAGGAATTGCTCGAAGTGTTCCACCTGCTGACTTGGGTGGCCGCGATCCTCAAGGATATCGGCAAGGCGCCCGACCCGGCGATCAACACCGCCATCGGGCGCATCGCGCCCACGCTGCGCAGCCTGCGCCACGCCGATGGCACGCTGGCGCGGATGCAAGGCGGCGGGCGCGGCGCACCGGGACGGCTGGATGCGGCGCTGGCCCGGTCCAATGTCCGGCCCTCGCGGGTCAAGGGGCTGGCCATGGGCTATGCGCGGCTGGGCGGGCGGCGCGTGTCGCTGATCGTCGATGCCGCACCGCCCCTGCTGGGTCCGGGCAGCTTCGACGCCCATGCCTCCACCCTCGGCTTCGAGCTGGTGTCGGGCCGCCAGCCCGTCATCGTCTCGGCAGGCTCAGGCAAACGCTTCGGCACCGCATGGCGCAGGGCAGGGCGCGCCACGGCCAGCCATTCCACCCTGTCGCTTCTGGGCTATGCCAGCGCGCGCCTGGCCCGCGGCGGCGAACGCCAGGACCCAGAACGGCAGGATTTCATCAGCGGCCCCACCAAGGTCGAGGTGCAGGAAGCCGAGATGAAGACCGCCGATGGCATCGCGCTCTCGCATGACGGATGGCGACAGACCCACGGGCTTGTGCACCTGCGTTCCCTCCAGCTTGACCGCGACGGCAGCCTTCTGCGCGGCGAGGATGGTCTGGCCGCCATGACCGAACGCGACCGCGCGACGCTTGACCGCGTCCTGTCGCGCCTGCCCCGCGACCTCGGCCTGCGCTACGCCGTCCGCTTCCACCTGCACCCCGACGCCACCGCCGAGATCGACATGGGCGGCACCGCCGTTTCCATCCAATTGCCGGGCCGGGAAACATGGGTGTTCCGCTACGGCGGCGAGGCCAAACTGACGCTGGAGCCGTCGATCTATCTCGACGGATCGCGGGTCAAACCGCGCGCGACAAAACAGATCGTTCTCACCGGCGCGCTGACCGGCTATGGCAGCGCGGTGAGCTGGACACTCGCCCGCCCCGTTGGCCTGTTGCCCGCGCCCGGCGGAGACGAGACAGAGGACTGAGAGGACAATCCCCATCATGACCGATACCGTGCCGCCGCGCCGCGCGCTGATTTCCGTGTCCGACAAGACCGGACTGATCGAGTTTGCCACCGCGCTGGCGGGACATGGGGTCGAGCTTCTGTCGACCGGCGGCACCGCCAAGGCGCTGCGCGACGCGGGCCTGCCCGTCCGCGACGTGGCCGAGGTGACGGGGTTCCCCGAGATGATGGATGGCCGCGTCAAGACGCTGCACCCCATGGTTCATGGCGGGCTGCTGGCGCTGCGCGACAATGCCGACCACCTTGCCGCCATGGAAACCCATGGGATCGGCGCGATCGACCTTCTGGTGGTCAATCTCTACCCGTTCGAGGCCACCGTCGCCTCCGGTGCAGCCTATGACGATTGCATCGAGAACATCGATATCGGCGGCCCCGCGATGATCCGCGCCGCGGCCAAGAACCACGCCTTCGTCGGTGTCGTCGTCGATACCGAAGATTACGCCGACGTGCTGGCCCAACTCGCGGAACATGGCGGCACCACGCTTGCCTTCCGCCAGCGTCTGGCGCGCACCGCCTACGCCCGCACCGCCGCCTATGACGCCGCCGTCTCGACCTGGATGGCCGCGGCGCACGGCGACACCACGCCCCGCCGCCGCGCCTTTGCGGGCGTGCTCAGGCAGACCATGCGCTACGGCGAGAACCCGCACCAGCAGGCCGCCTTCTACACCGACGGCTCGGGCCGCCCCGGCGTCGCCACCGCCCGCCAGCATCAGGGCAAGGAGCTGAGCTACAACAACATCAACGACACCGACGCGGCCTTCGAACTGGTGGCCGAATTCGCCCCCGATCAGGGCCCGGCCTGCGCCATCATCAAACATGCCAACCCCTGCGGCGTGGCGCGCGGCACGACGCTCCTCGACGCCTATCGCAAGGCGTTCGATTGCGACCGCACCAGCGCCTTTGGTGGCATCGTCGCCCTGAACCAGCGGCTTGACGCCGCCACCGCCGAGGAGATCGTCAAGATCTTCACCGAGGTCGTGATCGCCCCCGAAGCCGATGACGACGCCATCGCGATCTTTGCCGCGAAAAAGAACCTCCGCCTTCTGACCACGGGCGCGCTGCCCGACCCGCGCCAGCCGGTTCTCGCCTACAAACAGGTCGCAGGCGGGCTTCTGGTGCAGGACAAGGATACGGGCTTCGTCCCCGAAACAGACCTGCGCGTCGTCACCAAACGCGCGCCCAGCGACGCCGAATTGGCCGATTTGCGCTTTGCCTGGACCGTCGCCAAGCATGTGAAATCCAATGCCATCGTCTATGTCCGCGACGGCGCGACCGTGGGTGTCGGCGCGGGCCAGATGAGCCGGGTCGACAGCTCCACCATCGCCGCGCTCAAGGCGGGCCGGATGGGGGCCGACCTCGGCCTGTCTGATACGCCCGCCAAAGGGTCGGTCGTCGCCTCCGACGCCTTCTTCCCCTTCGCCGATGGCCTGATGGCCGCCGCCGAGGCGGGGGCGACCGCCATCATCCAGCCCGGCGGGTCGATGCGCGATGACGAGGTGATCGCGGCAGCCGATGCGGCAGACCTCGCCATGGTCTTTACCGGGATGCGCCATTTCCGGCATTGACGTTCGGTAGGGTGCGCCTTCAGGCGCACCTCCGATCATTTGCCCGACGCCACCACGCGACACCAAGGACACGAGGCTTGATGAAACTGCTGCTGATATCCGCCGCGATCTGGTTCGCGCTCGACCAAGGGTCGAAATACGCTGTGGTCCACGCCATGGACCTGATCTCGCGCGGGGTGATCGAGGTCGCGCCGCCCTTCCTGACCTTCAAGATGGGCTGGAATACCGGCATCAACTTCGGCCTTTTCTCCGGTGGCCCCGAGGTGACGCGCTGGATCCTGATCGCCATCGCCATCGCCATCACCTCCTGGCTCACATGGTGGGCAAGAAACGGCCTGACGCGGCCCATCGCGCTGATTTCGGCGGGCGCCGTGGTGGGCGGGGCGCTCGGCAACACGCTCGACCGGCTGGTCTATGGCGCGGTGGCCGATTTCCTGAACATGTCGTGCTGCGGCATCGTCAATCCCTTCGCCTTCAACGTGGCCGATATCGGCATCTTTGCAGGTGCCTTGGGCTTGCTGATCTTCGCCAATGACAGCAAGATGGGCCGTGACGGGGCGTGAGATTTGCGTTAGACCCGCCCCCGTGACCGACGAAGGATGACGCGATGCCGCGCCTGATGACAACGCTGACGCTTGGTGCCGCGCTGGTCGCGCTGGCGGCTTGCGGGCGGGGTGATCCGCAGCTGATGAACCTGCGCAACACCGAATCCGGTCCCGACGAATTCGCGATCCTGCCCACCAATCCGATCGAGATTCCGACCGATCTGGCGTCCCTGCCGCAACCGACACCGGGCGGCATGAACCGCGTCGATCCCGACCCCGAGGCGGATGCGATCCGCGCGCTCGGTGGCGATGTGGCCCGCGCCAACCGGGCGGCGGGCGATATCGTCACCTATGCCGCACGCTTCGGCGTGACCCCGGATATCCGGGGCACGCTCGCGGCCGAAGATCTGGCCTATCGTTCTGAAAACCGGGGGCGTCCGGTGGAGCGGCTGTTCAACCTGAACGTCTATTTCGATGCCTACCGCCCCATGGCGCTGGACCGCTACGCGGAGCTTGAGCGCCTGCGCCGCGCCGGCGTGCGGACCCCCGCTGCCCCGCCCGAGGGCATCGAGCTGGATTGATGCGGATCACGGGACCGTCATGGCCCGTTGATGCCACGCTCCGGCTGCTTATCTCTATCTCGATACTGGCTGAACCGGAGAGTGCCGATGCTGCACCGCCTTGCGCTGGCCCTCGGGCTGATCCTCACCCCCTTGGCCGTCCATGCGGCGGGCGACATCGCCGATTTCACGCTCGAAAACGGGATGCAGGTCGTCGTGATCGAGGATCACCGCGCCCCGGCGGTCACCCACATGGTTTGGTACCGCGTCGGTGCCGCCGATGAACCCCCCGGCCAATCCGGCATCGCGCATTTCCTCGAACACCTGATGTTCAAGGCGACCGATACCATGGCCTCGGGCGAGTTCAGCGCCGTGGTCGAGGCGAATGGCGGGTCGGACAACGCCTTCACATCATGGGATTACACCGCCTATTTCCAGCGCGTCGCCACCGACCGTCTGGGCCTGATGATGCAGATGGAGGCCGACCGGATGCGCAACCTGCGCTTCGACCCGGCCGAGGTCGCGACCGAACGCTCCGTCATTCTCGAAGAACGGGCGCAGCGCGTGGACAGTTCGGCCGGCGCGCTCTTCAACGAACAGGCGCGCGCCGCACTCTTTCTCAACCACCCCTACGGCATTCCCATCATCGGCTGGCGCCACGAGATGGAGACGCTCGACGTCGATCACCTGCAAGCCTTCTACGACAGCTGGTATCACCCCAACAACGCGATCCTGATCGTCGCGGGCGATGTCACGCCCGACGAAGTGCGCGCACTGGCCGAGGAACATTACGGCCCGATCCCGGCCTCGGATGCCCTGCCGCCGCGCCTGCGCCCGCTGGAGCCGCCCCATATCGCGGATCGGCGGCTGGTCTACGAGGATGCCCGCGTGGCCAATCCCTATGTCTCGATCCAGATGCTCGCGCCGGTGCGTGAACCCGGCGATCAGGCCGAGGCGGCGGCATTGGTCTACCTGGCCGAGATCCTCGGCGGCGGTCAAACCTCCCTCCTGTCGCGGCGGCTGCAAAACGAGGAACAGCGCTCGCTCTACGCCGCCGCCTTCTACGATTCCACCAGCGTCGATCCCTCCGGCTTCACCCTCGTGAACATCCCCGTTCCCGGCGTATCGCTCGAAGAGGCCGAGGCCGATCTTTGGCGCATTGTCGAGGGCTTTCTCGCCGATGGCATCGACCCCGAACAATTCGAACGGATCCGCTTCCGCATCGAGGCGGGCGAGATCTACGAAGAGGATGACACCGCGGGGCTTGCGCGCAGCTATGGCGTGGACCTCTCCACCGGGCTCGGCATCGCCGATATCGAGGGTTGGACCGACACCCTTGCCGCCGTCACCCCCGAGGACGTGATGGAGGCGGCCCGGCGGCTCTTCAGCGACCCCTCGACTGTCACGGGCTACCTTGTCCGGCCACAGGACAATGCCCAAGCCGATTCCGCGGAGGTTGGCCAATGATCCCCCGTCTCGCCGCCGCGCTCTGCGCGATCTGGTTCGCCCTACCCGCGCTTGCCACCATCGACATCGAGGAAGTCACCTCTCCCGGCGGGATCGAGGCTTGGCTGGTCGAGGATCATTCGATCCCCTTCGTCGCGCTCGAATTCTGGTTCGTCGGCGGTTCGGCGCTGGATGCGCCCGAGGCGCGCGGCGCGACCTACCTGATGATGGGCCTGCTCGAGGAAGGCGCGGCTGACATGGACGCGCAAGCCTTCGCCGCCGAGGTCGAGGGGCTCGCCACCGCCTTCAGCTTCGACGCCGCCGGCGATGCCGTGACCGTCAGCGCCCGCATGCTGACCCAGAACCGGACCGAGGCCGCCGATCTGCTGCGCGCGGCCCTTGTCGAACCCCGCTTCGACGAAGACGCCATCGAACGCGTCCGCGGGCAGGTCCTGTCGATCATCGAAGGCAATGCCCGCAATCCGTCGGACATCGCGCGCACGACCTTCAACGCCATGGCCTATGGCGACCATCCCTACGGCACCCCGCAAGAAGGCAGCGTGGACAGCGTCACCGCGCTCACCCGCGACGATATCCTCGCCGCCCATCGCGCCGCCCTGACCCGCGACCGCGTCGTCGTGGGGGCGGCGGGCGACATCACCGCCGAGGAACTGGGCGCGCTCATCGACCGCATCCTTGGCGATCTGCCCGCCGAGGCCCCGCCCCGCCCCGATCCGGTCACGCTCGACCTGCCCGGCGGCATCACGGTGGTGGATTTCCCCAGCCCGCAATCGGTCGCGTTTTTCGGCCATGCCGGCATCGACCGCGACGACCCCGATTTCTTCGCCGCCTTCGTGCTGAACCAGGTCTTGGGCGGCGGCGGTTTCCGCTCCCGCCTGATGGAAGAGGTGCGCGTCGCCCGCGGCCTGACCTATGGCATCGGCAGCTTCCTGTCGCTGGCCGACCTTTCGCCCGCGATCCTCGGGCAATTCTCCTCCTCGAACGAATTGGTGGCCGAGGCGATCGAGGTGGTCCGCGCCGAATGGTCCGACCTCGCCCAGAACGGCATCACCGAGGAAGAGCTGGAGGCCGCCAAACGCTACATGACCGGCGAATATCCGCTGCGGTTCGATGGCAACGGAACCATCGCGGGCATCCTTGCCTCGATGCAATCCGACGACATGCCGGTCGATTACATCACCAACCGCAACAGCTATATCGAAGCGGTGACCCTCGAGGATGTGCGCCGCGTCGCGGCCCGCCTCCTCGATCCCGAGGCGCTGCATTTCGTCGTGGTCGGACAGCCGCAAAACGTATCGCCCGGCAATTGACGAGACAGTCTTTGATCGCCCCCGGGGTCCATGCTAGGTTTGGGGCCATGTCCCTTGATGACCCCAATATAGGCCGCCCTCTCATCCGCCAGCTGGATGAAACAGCGATCAACCGGATCGCGGCGGGAGAGGTCGTGGAACGCCCCGCCTCGGCGGTCAAGGAACTCGTGGAAAACGCCATCGACGCAGGCGCCACCCGTGTTTTGGTCGAGGTCGCGCATGGCGGCAAATCCCTGATCCGGATCACCGATGACGGCTGCGGCATGACGCCTGCGGATCTACCGCTGGCGCTGTCGCGTCACGCCACCTCCAAGATCGACGGCAGCGACCTCCTGAACATCCGCAGCTTCGGCTTCCGCGGCGAGGCGCTGCCCTCGCTCGGGGCCGTGGGACGCCTCAAGATCACCAGCCGCGCGGGCAACGACCCTGCGCACGAGATCCGCGTGATCGGCGGAGAGATGTCGTCTGTCCGCCCCGCTGCCCTGTCGCGCGGCACGGTCGTGGAATTGCGCGACCTGTTCTTCGCCACGCCCGCCCGGCTGAAATTCCTGCGGGGCGACCGCGCCGAGATGCAGGCGATCACCGATGTGGTCCGCCGCCTCGCCATGGCGGAACCCGCCGTGGGCATCACCCTCAAGGACATGACCGACGGCGAGCGCGTGGTCCTGCGCGCCGATCCCGAAACCGGCGACATCTGGCGGGCCTTGACCGCCCGCCTGCGCGCGCTGATCGGGCCCGAGTTCACCGACAACGCGATGCGGATCGACGCCGAACGCGACGGGGTCCGCCTGACCGGTCTTGCCGCGCTGCCGACCTATTCGCGGGGCGCCGCCGTGGCGCAATACCTGTTCGTCAACGGCCGCCCCGTGCGCGACAAGCAACTGATCGGGGCGCTGAGGGCCGGCTACATGGACGTGCTCGCGCGCGACCGCCATCCGGCAGCGGCACTTTTCATCGACTGCCCGCCGGAACGCGTCGACGTCAACGTCCATCCCGCCAAGGCCGAGGTCCGGTTCCGCGATCCCGACACGGTGCGCGGGCTGATCGTCTCGGCCCTGCGGCAAGGGCTGGCCCAGGACGGCCACCGCGCCTCTTCGACCGTGGGCGATGACGTTCTGGGTGCCTTCCGGCCCGAACCAACCACGCCGCCGTATGTCTACCAGATGGACAGGCCCTCCACGGCGGCGCTGTCACGCGCCCGCGACTGGCAGGTCCAGCAGTTCGCCGAGGAAAGTCTTCCGTGGACACCTTCGGCCCGGATCGAGGACATGACGACGCCCCCGCCCGAGGCCACCAGCCGGCCGCTGGGCGCCGCGCGCGCGCAGATCCACGAAAACTACATCCTCGCCCAGACCGACACCGGCATGGTTATCGTCGATGCCCATGCCGCCCATGAACGGCTGGTCTACGAACGCCTCAAACGCCAGATGGACGAAACCGGGGTCGCGCGGCAGGCGCTGCTGATCCCCGAAATCGTGACGCTGGGCGACGCCGCCGACCGCCTTCTCGCCCATGCCGGGGATCTGGCCGCGCTCGGCCTCGTCATCGAACCCTTCGGCCCCGGCACCATCGCCGTGCGCGAAACTCCGGCTTTGCTGGGCGCGGTTGCAGTCGAACCCCTTCTGCGCGATATCCTTGACGAAATCGACGATCTCGGCCAATCCGGTACACTGCGGGCGCGCCTGGACGCGGTGCTGTCGCGGGTGGCCTGCCATGGATCGGTCCGCACCGGCCGCCGGATGACCGCCGACGAGATGAACGCGCTTCTGCGTGAAATGGAATCGACGCCCAAATCGGGCCAATGCAACCACGGACGACCCACTTTCGTGACCTTGGCCCTCGCGGATATCGAGCGCCTGTTCGGGCGGAGCTGACGGATGGAAAACATACCCCTCTTCGCCTTCCTTGACAGGCTGGGTGCCGACCTCAGGGCGGCCTCCCCCTTTGGGCCGGGCATCGATCCCCTGCCCGCCTATCTGGTTCTGGCGCTGCTCGTCATCGTGGTGCTGGTCATCGCGCTGATCCGCCGTGGTCAGGCGCTCAAGCGCGCCGGGGCCAGCCAGGCCGAGATCGAAAGCCTGCGGCGGCAGGTCGCCGTGCAGGAAGTTCGCACAGAACGCCTGTCCGAGGTCGAGAAATCCTTTTCCGATGTGCGCGACGAACGCGACCGGCTTATGGGCGCGCTCAATCAGGCCGAGGCGCGGCTGGAAACCACGGAACGCACCCACGCCGCCCGGCTCGAGGAATTGCGCGGCCTGAACGAGGCCTTGCAGGGCCAGTTCAAGACATTGGCCAACGAGGTTCTGGAGGGCAATTCCAAGGCCTTCCTCGACCGCGTGACCGAACGTTTCGCCACCCATTCGGAAACGGCCAAGGCCGAACTGGATGCGCGGCAGAAAGCCATCGACGGCATGGTCAAACCGCTCAGCGAGCGGCTGGGCGCCTTCGACACGATCCTGCGCGAGATGGAAAAACACCGCACCGATGCCTATGGCGCGATCCGCGAACAGGTCGAACAGCTGAAACTGGGCCAGTCCCAGCTTTCTGGCGAAACCCGCAAGCTGGTGCAGGCGCTGCGCGCACCCAAGACGCGCGGACGCTGGGGCGAAATGCAGCTCCGACAGGTCTTCGAACTCAGCGGCATGTCCGAGCATGTCGATTTCGAGACCGAGGCGACGATGCGGACCGAGGAAGGCTTGCAGCGGCCCGATGCCATCGTGCGGATGCCGGGGGGCCGGTCGCTCGTGATCGACGCCAAGACCTCCCTCGACGGCTATCTCGACGCGGTTGAGGCCGAAACGCCCGAGGCGCGGGATGCCGCCATCGCCCGCCACGCGCGACAGGTGGCCGAACATGTCCGGCTTCTGTCCTCCAAGCGCTACCACGACCTTCTGGCCGATACGCCCGATTTCGTGGTGATGTTCATTCCCGGCGACGTGTTCCTGTCGGCGGCGGTCGAAATCGACCCCGGGCTTCTGGAACGCGCCATGGGCGCGCGTGTGGTGATCGCCACGCCCTCGACGCTGATCGCGCTCCTGCGCACCATCGCCTTCGGCTGGCAGCAGGAAAAGATCGCCGAAAACGCCGTGACCATCCACCGCGAGGCGCGCGAACTCTACAACCGCCTCGCGATTTTCGCCTCGAACCTGCAAAAGGTGGGCGTCGCGCTCAACCGCTCGGTGGAAAGCTACAACAAGGCGATGGGCTCGCTCGAGGCCCGGGTGCTGCCCTCCGCCCGCAAGCTCGAGGCGCTGCAGGTGGTCCAGACCCCCTCGCCCGATCTGCAGGACGCGCCCCGCGTCGAAGCCGTGCCGCGCCGCCTGACCGCGGCGGAATTGCTCACCTTCGACGACGACGAATAGACCGGCGAACCTGCGCTTTCCAAGGCGGGAAATCTGCGGCTTCGGCCGCCATTTTTCACCACAAAACCGGCCTCAGATCCTCTCGATCGCGATCGCCGTCCCCTCACCGCCACCAATGCAGATCGCGGCCACCCCGCGCTTCAACCCGTGCCGCTCCAGCGCGTTCAAAAGCGTCACCATGATCCGCGCACCCGATGCCCCGATGGGATGACCCAGCGCACAGGCCCCGCCATGCACGTTCATCCGCGCGCGATCCACGCCCATCTCGCGCATGAAGGCCATCGGCACGACCGCAAAGGCCTCGTTCACCTCCCACAGGTCGACATCCGAGACCGACCATCCCAGCCGGTCCAGCAATTTCCGCGCGGCGGGAACGGGCGCTGTCGGAAACAGGTTCGGCTCCTGCGCATGGCTGGCATGGCCCAGAACCCGCGCCCGCACCTTGAGCCCTCGCGCTTCGGCCACCGCCCTGCGCGCCATGACCAGCGCCGCCGCCCCATCCGAGATGGAGGAGGAATTGGCCGCCGTCACCGTCCCGTCCTTGCGAAAGGCGGGCTTCAGCGTTGGGATTTTCTCGGGCCGTGCGCTTCCGGGCTGCTCATCGACCGCGACCACCGTCTCGCCCTTGCGCGTGGTCACCGTCACGGGCGTCACCTCCGCGTCAAAGGCCCCGCTTTCAATGGCCTTCAGCGCATTGTCGAGCGATCCCAGCGCGTACTCGTCCTGCGCCGCGCGCGTGAACTGGAACGCCTCCGCACAATCTTCGGCAAAGGTGCCCATCAGGCGGCCTTTGTCATAGGCATCCTCCAGCCCGTCGAGGAACATGTGATCCTGCGCCGCCGCATGTCCCATCCGCGCGCCCCCGCGCATGGCGGGCAACAGGTAGGGGGCATTCGACATCGATTCCATGCCGCCCGCGACGATCACGTCCGACCGCCCCAGCGCCAGCGCATCCCAGCCGAACATCGCGGCCTTCATCCCCGAGCCGCACATCTTGTTGAGCGTCGTCGCCGGAACATCCTTGGGCAGACCGGCCTTGAACCCCGCCTGCCGCGCGGGCGCCTGACCTTGACCGGCCGGCAGGACGCAGCCCATCAACAACTCGTCCACCGCATCCGGGGCAACGCCCGCATCGGCGAGCGCGGCGGCGATGGCGGCACCGCCGAGATCGGAAGCGCCGACCCCCGCAAGCGCGCCTTGGAACCCACCCATCGGCGTCCGCGCGGCCCCCGCGATCACGACCTCGTCCATGCGCCTCTCCCCCTGCCTTTGGTAACCATGCGGTAAGATCCCGCTCACCACTTGGTAAGATTTTGTCCCTATCCGTAACCAAATCCTAACGAGGAGAGCTTGCCATGAAAATGCGTTTCGAGGCCTGCGGGTCCTTCGGCTTCCTGTCCGTCGATGAATCGCGCCTCGACGCCAGTGTCGCGATCCAGTTCAAGGATCGCTTCCGCGACCTGACCCAAGATGCCTCCGGCGACGTGATCCTCGATCTCAGCCGCGTCGACTTCCTCGATTCGAGCGGCCTTGGCGCGGTCGTAGCCGCCCGCAAGATTCTGGGCGCGGGGCGGCGTCTGGAACTGGCGGGGCTGACCCTTCCGGTCGCCAAGGTGATGACCCTGACGCAGATGCACACCGTCTTTCCGATCCATGCCGATCTGGACGCGGCACGCGCAGCCCGCACTGACGCGCGATGAGCATACAGGATACGCAAGGCTTGCGCCGGCGTCTGGTCAACCTGCGCTTCGCCGCCAGCGGCGCGGCCGTGCGCGAGGCGCTGATGACGGTCGATGCGACACTTGCCGCAGCCGGCGCCGTCGAAGACCTGCGGATGCGCGCCCAGATCGCGCTGGCCGAGGCCTGCAACAACATCGTCGAACATGCCTATCCCCTGGCGCCGGATCCCGACGCGCAGATCCGGCTGGATATCTCCGGCGATGCGGGCGGTTTGCAAATCACCTTGCGGGACAGGGGCCGCTCGATGCCCGAGGGACCACTGCCCGGCAGGACCTTCCCGTGTGTCGACCCCGAAAACCCCGATACCCTGCCCGAAGGCGGGTTTGGCTGGCCGCTTCTCAGGACCATGACCCGCGCGCTCAGCATCTCGCGGCAAAATGGCCAGAACATCCTGCGGTTCCGGTTACTGCTGGCTGACAGAACCAACCCAGTCGATGAAAATGCCGTCTGAAATGTCACGGCTTTGCCAGATTTCCCCCGCATTGCCGCCCCGTTGCACCGGCAAAAAGATCTCGTAGCTGCAGAGGCTTCCCTCGGCGTCGCGTATCAAAGCCCCCACCCAGTGCGCGGCGTCGAGGTCTCTGGGCTACCCCCTCCCCCCCCCTCTTTCGCGTGTCACACTTGCGCTGGCCGCGCGCGGAAGTAGGGTGCGCGCGACATCCGTTCGCGAGGGAGGGACAACATGCGCGACTTTCATCACCCGGGCCGGTCGGCGGCTTTTGCCGAAAACGGCATGTGCGCCACGTCGCACCCTTTGGCGGCCCAGACAGCCATCGCGACCCTTCAGGCGGGCGGCAACGCGGTCGACGCGGCCATCGCGGGCGCCGTGCTGCTTGGCCTGTGCGAACCGGCGATGACCGGCATCGGTGGTGACTGCTTCGTGCTGCTCAAGCACGCCGGGTCGGAAGACATCATCGCCCTGAACGGCTCGGGACGTGCGCCCGCCGCCTTGTCCGGCGCCGATCTGCGCGCACAGGGCCAAGAAAAGATGCCCGTTTTCGGCCATCCCGCCGCCGTCACCATCCCCGGTGCCATCGACGCGTTCTGCCGTCTGTCGGCCGATCACGGCAAGCTGGGCCTCGATGCCGTTCTGGCCCCGACGATCAAGTATGCGGAGGCGGGCGTGCCGGCGGCGCCCCGCGCGCAATTCGACTGGACCCATCACCACGACAACATGACGGAAACGGCACGCCGTCATTACCTGATCGACGGCCGCCCCCCGCGTCTGGGCGAAAGGTTCCGCCACCCCGGCCAGGCCGAGGTGCTGCGCCGCGTCGCCCGCGAGGGCCGCAAGGGATTTTACGAGGGCGAAGTGGCCGAAGACATGGTCGCCAGCCTGCGCGCGCTTGGCGGTGTTCACACGCTGGAGGATTTCGCCAACACCGCCTGTGATTACACCGCCCCGATCAACGGCAGCTACAAGGGCATCGACCTGGTGGAGCATCCGCCAAACGGCCAGGGCGCGACCGCGATCCTGCTGGCCAATATCCTTGCCGAATTCGACCTGCCGTCGATGGATCCCTGGGGCGTGGAACGCGCCCATATCGAGGCCGAGGCCACCAAGCTGGCCTATGACGCCCGCGACCGGTTCCTCTCGGATGCCGATCACATGACGCGGCTGGCCTATATGCTCGACCCCGCCACGGCACGGAAACTGGCCGCCCTGATCGACCCGACGCGCGCCATGCCCTCGGCCCGCGCCCTGACCGAGGAGATGCACAAGGAAACCATCTACCTCACCGTCGTCGACAAGGACCGTATGGCGGTGTCACTGATCTATTCGGTATTCAAGGATTTCGGATCGGGCATCGCGTCGGACAAGTTCGGCATCCTGTTCCAGAACCGCGGCGCGGGCTTCACGCTGGAGGCAGGACACCCGAACGAGGCGAATGGCGGCAAGCGCCCGATGCACACGATCATTCCCGCGATGCTTAAAAAGGATGGTCGCGTGATCATGCCCTTCGGCGTCATGGGTGGGCAGTATCAATCCACGGGCCATGCCCGGATGCTGACCAACATGGTCGACTACGGCCTTGGCCCACAGGAGATGATCGACGCCCCCCGCTGCTTCAGCGAATACGGCGAGATGAAGGTCGAAAAGGGCTATGGCGCCCACGTGCACCAAGGTCTCGCTGATCTTGGCCACAAGGTCTCGGTCCCGCCCGTGGGCATCGGCGGCGCACAGGCGATCCGTATCGATCACGAGCTTGGCGTTCTGGAGGGCGGATCTGACCCGCGCAAGGACGGCATCGCGTTGGGGTATTGACGGCCACGGGGGCAGGGGGCAGGGGCCATCGGCCCCTGCCCTCAAGCAGGGCTCAGTTCAGCTGATATTCCAGCGGATAGCGCCCGTCGCTGAATTCCCCGAACAGGTCGGGCAGGTCGGGATGATCCACCGGTTCGCCGCTGTCGTCGGGCACAAGGTTCTGTTCCGAGACATAGGCGACGTAATAGGTCTGATCGTTCTCGGCCAGAAGGTGGTAGAACGGCTGTTCCTTGATCGGTCGCGCCTCTTCGGGGATGGCCTCGTACCAATCCTCGGTATTCGCGAACTCGGGGTCGATATCGAAGACCACGCCGCGAAACGGGTGTTTGCGGTGTCGGACGACCTGTCCCAGTCCAAATTTTGCCGTGCTTTTCAGCATGACGGAATTCCCCCTAGACGGCTTTACTTAACGCCTTCATTGGGCAGATGTCCATGGCTCGGCCCCCGGCTCCGGAGAAACAATCTGTTGGATATCGTCATCACGGTTCTGGGCATCGTCGCCCCGGTTTTCCTGCTGGCCAGCGCCGGTTTCACTTGGGCGCGGGCCGGATACGATTACCCGACCGAGTTCGTCACCCGGCTGGCCATGACATTGGCGGTGCCCTGTCTGATCTTCACCGCGCTGATGCGGACAGAGATCACACCCGCGGCGCTGACCGCGCTCAGCCTTGCCGCACTTGCCGCCTATGCGGTCGTCCTTGCCCTGTCCTGGGGGCTGGTGGCGGCGCTGCGGCTGGACCGCGCGGCCTATGTCGCGCCGCTGGCTTTCGGGAATACCGGCAACCTTGGCCTGCCGTTGGCGCTGTTCGCCTTCGGGGATACCGGGCTCGGGCTGGCCGTCGTGGTCTTCGCGGTCATGGCGATCCTGACCTTCACCATCGGCCTTTGGCTGGTGGCGGGGGGCGCCTCGCCGGGGCGGGTGCTGCGTGAACCGATGCTTTGGGCCACGATCCTGGGTGGGGTATTTCTCGTCATGGGCTGGCAAACGCCCGAATGGGTGACACGATCGCTGTCGCTGGTCGGGCAGATGGCGATCCCCTTGTTGCTGATCACGCTCGGCGTCGCAGTGGCGCGCCTGAAACCGGGGCGGATCGGTCGCGCGATCTGGTTGTCGGGGGCGAAACTGGCGTTGGGACTGGTGGCGGGCGTGATCGCCGGTCGCGCCTTTGGCCTCGATCCGGTGGCGTTCGGCGTCTTGGTCCTGCAGATGGCGACGCCGGTCGCCGTCACCTCCTACCTGCTGGCGGAACGGTATGACGCCGACCCCGATGCCGTCGCGGGCCTTGTCGTCGTCTCGACGCTGATGTCGGTCGCCGCCATGCCGATCACATTGTCGTTCCTGCTGTAGTTGCGGGAAAACGCGCATTCCATCGCAAGCCGTTTCCGCGTATGCTCCCCGGCAATCAGAACCGGACAATTCGGGCACGAGCAGAACCATGGAACGCAGAACTCTTGTGCTGGGCGCGCTCTGCACCCTTGCGGCCGGATGCGGCCCGAGGCAGTTCTCGGCGCCCCGCAGCCTCGACGACGCCTGCGCGCTCGGGCGGGAACGGCCGCAATACCTGCGCGCGATGCAACGGACCGAACGGCGCTGGGGCGTGCCGGTCCATGTGCAAATGGCCACGTTCCATCAGGAAAGCCGATTGGTGGGCGATGCGCGCCCGCCTTTCCGCTATGCGCTGGACGTGATCCCCATGGGGCGGATGAGTTCGGCTTTCGGCTACAGTCAGGCGCTCGATGGCACTTGGGACGAATACAAGGCGGACACGGGAAATCGGCGCGCACAACGCACCAACATCAACGACGCCGCCGATTTCATGGGCTGGTACATGAACCGCACGCGGGAGCGGAACGGCGTGGAGCTGACCGATACGCGCAACCAGTATCTCGCCTATCACGAGGGTCACGCAGGCTTCGCCCGCGCAAGCTACAATGCCAAGCCGTGGCTCTTGGCAGTGGCCGACCGGGTCGCAACGCGGGCCGAAACCTACCGGTTGCAGCTTCTGTCCTGCCGCTGAGGATCAGCGTTCGCGCGACTGGATCTCGAGGGTGATGTTGAACAGGCCCCCGGGGATCCGACCGCCTTCCTCCATGTTGCCCAGCACGACGGTGGTCTGCGCGCCGCTGCCGTCGGTGATCACCCATTGCCGCAATTCTACCGGATCATCGGTAAAGACCAGTTCGATCGTGCCGATCTCGGGGCGGTCGGGGTCTTGCGCCAGAACGCGGGTAGCCGTCCCGTCGAAGCTATGGCCGATCACCCGGCCCGACGCGGCCAGATCGACATTGCGGGCCAGGATCATGTTCAGCGGCGTCTCGGACAGCGGATATTGTTCGGGCCGCGTGTTCGACCGCCCGTCGAAGATGGCGACCTGCTGACCCCCGGCGATGACCAGCAGATCATCGCCCTGGTATTCAAAACGCATGCGGCCCGGGCGATGCATCAGGATCCGCCCGGTCGACACCGATCCATCGGCGTTGATCTGGGTAAAACTGCCCTCGGCGGTGCGGATCTCGTTGAGATAGCGCGACAGGGCAGAGAGGGGCACAATATCGGCCAAGGCGGGCGGAGCCGCCGCAAGGCCGAGAACAAGGGCAATGATGAACCGTTTCATAGCCCCAAGATATCCCATCGGCGCGGCGATTGAAGGGGCTGAAATCCGCTTCACGCAACCGTCACCGCGACCGGCGGGGCGCCGCCGACGCGCTCAATCCTGTTCCGGCACAAGAATCTCGCGCTTGCCGACGTGGTTGGCGCCGCTGACCAGCCCCGCCTCTTCCATCTGTTCGACGAGCCGCGCGGCCTTGTTGTAGCCGATGCCAAGCTTGCGCTGGATGTAGGAGGTGGAACACTTGCGATCCTTGATCACGATCGCGACCGCCTGATCGTAGAGCGCGTCGTCGCCCTCGGTGTTGCCGCCGGTGTTCAGGCCCAAAACCGCGTCGATGTCGCTTTCGCGGTCCTCGTCCGGCCCGTCCAGAACGCTGGAGGCGTATTCCGGCGGCCCGAAGGATTTCAGGTGACGCACGATTTCCTCAACCTCTTCGTCGCTGACGAAGGGGCCGTGGACGCGGGTGATCTTGGCACCGCCCGCCATGTAGAGCATGTCACCCATCCCCAGAAGCTGCTCGGCCCCCTGTTCGCCGAGGATCGTGCGGCTGTCGATCTTCGACGTGACGTGGAAGGAAATGCGCGTCGGGAAGTTCGCCTTGATCGTGCCGGTGATCACGTCGACCGACGGGCGCTGCGTCGCCATGATCAGGTGGATACCGCTCGCGCGCGCCATCTGCGCCAGACGCTGGATACAGGCCTCGATCTCCTTGCCTGCGACCATCATCAGATCGGCCATCTCGTCGACGATGACGACGATGAAAGGCATCGCTTCGGGCTTGAATTCCTCGGTCTCGAACACCGGATCGCCGGTTTCGTCGTCGAACCCCGTCTGGTAGGTGCGCTTGAACATCTCGCCCTTGGCCAACGCCTCGCGAACGCGGCCGTTGTAGCCCTCGATGTTGCGCACACCCATCTTGGACATCTTGCGGTAGCGTTCCTCCATCTCGCCCACGACCCATTTGAGGGCCACGACCGCCTTTTTCGGGTCGGTCACGACGGGCGAGAGCAGGTGCGGGATGCCGTCATAAACGGACAGTTCCAGCATCTTGGGGTCGATCATGATCATCCGGCATTCTTCGGGCGACAGCTTGTAAAGCAAGCTCAGGATCATGGTGTTGATCGCGACCGATTTCCCCGAACCGGTGGTGCCCGCGATCAAGAGGTGGGGCATCTTGGCGAGGTTTGCGATGATCGGGTCGCCGCCGATATCCTTGCCCAGTGCCAGAGGCAGCCGGTGGTTGCCGTCGCCGAAACTGCGGTGGCTGAGCAGTTCGCGCAGCAACACCTTTTCGCGGTGGTGGTTGGGCAGTTCGATCCCGATGACGGAGCGGCCCGGAACGGTCGACACGCGCGCCGACAGCGCCGACATCGACCGCGCGATATCGTCCGACAGGCCGATCACGCGGCTGGCCTTCAGACCCGGCGCGGGTTCAAGCTCGTACATCGTGACCACGGGGCCGGGGCGCACGCTGACGATCTCGCCCTTGACGCCGTAATCGTCGAGGACGGATTCGAGCATCCGCGCATTCTCTTCCAGCGCCTCGTCGCTCAGGTGGTGACGTTCGATGAGGTCGGCCGGGGCCAGCAACGACAGGGAGGGCGGTTCGTAAACCGCTTCCTCGGGCTTGGCCTGCAACGGCAAGGAGGGCTGCGCATCGGCCTGTGCCTGTTTCGAGGGTGCCGCGGGCCGGGTCGCTGCACGGGTCATGACGCGGCGCTGCAATTCGGTCTGCGGCAGGCTGTAGGGGGCTGCACGCTGGACGGGCAGATCATGCTCGACGACGTGATCGTCTAGGAACATGTTGTCGGAGATGTCGTCCTCGAATTCGTCGGGAACGGGCATCTCGACCAGGGCAGGTGCAACGGCCGGGCTTAGGTTGCGATGCGCGGCGGTCAGCGGTGGCTCGACGCGCTGCGCCGGATTGGCGGTTGCGACCGGCGGGGCCGCAGGCCGCAAGGGTGCGCTGCTGGGCAGTACACCCCGACGACGCGCCGCAGCCTCGGCCACGGCATTCGGGCGACGCACACGCGACTTGATCACATCGGTGATGCGCGCGCGGATCTGGTCTTCGTCGGGCGGGGCGATCCCGGCGAGCGGATCGAGGGTTGTGGCCTTGGCGGCACCCTTCGGCGCAAGCTGGGGCGCGGGATCGGGCTGTGCCTCGCTCTCTCGCGGGCGCAACATCGGCATCCGGCCAAGAATGCCCGTCACGCGGCGCGGCGGTGCGGCCTGTTCGACCCGGATTTCATCCTCGTCCTCGTCATGCACGATGGGGACGCGACGCAGGGCCGGATCCTGCGCCATGCGGGTCGGAACATGGGCCTCGCCCGTGGTTTCCCGATAGGCGGAGCGGCGGGCCGCGAGGTGGCTTGCCGCCATGCCCGCCCCCTGCCCCGCCGTGCGCAGGCCACCCGACACCATCCCGATCAGGGACAGCGTACCAAGCACAAGGAACCGCAGACCAACGCGGAACTCGGCCCGGTTCACACCCAGAACATAGAGCGTCAGCCCGACACCCCCGAGAAACGCGAACGCGGACAAAAGGCGCAGCCCCGCCTCGGGCGCGAAGGGCAGTGCATTCAGAACCGCGCCGAGGATCGTATCGCCGAACAAGCCACCCAGACCGAAACTGTGGATCCAATCCGCACCGGGCGCGAAACTGGCGGCATGGATCGACGCCAGCGCCACGGCGATCGGCACGAAGATCGCGCGGCCGATCACCCTGTCCTGCCCGGTCTGCGACAGGAAGCGGACGCCCCAAACCCCCGCAATAAGCGGCAAGAGGATCGCGCCATAGCCCACGATCATCATCAAGATCGCGGCCACGGACGCGCCGAACCGACCCAACCAGTTCTGCGGCATGGCATCGGTCGCGGCCATGAAATTCGGATCTTCCGGCGCATAGGACACCAAAAGCGCGACAAGAGCGGCGGCGGCACCGAGCAGGGCAAAGCCGATACCCTGCTGGGCCAGCCGCATCAGCGCGGCATGCGTCTGATCGTCGAGAAGCGGATCCCGCTGTCTGGTCTGATAGGCCATCGGCTCTACACCCTCATCCGTAAAGACACGATCTGAGCCGCAAAAGCCCGTCGCGCATTTCTTGTTGTTCCGCCACCATCGCCACGCGAAGCCTGTCGGCACCGGGCGTCACGCCATCCACCTCGCGGGCCAGATAGGCACCGGGCAGCACACGCACCCCGGTCTCGCGCCAGAGCTTCAGCGCCGCCGCCTCGCCATCTGCGACCGGCAACCAGAGAAAGAACCCCGCCTGCGGCGCCCTGTAGCCGGGTACATCGCCCAAGATCTCGTCGGCCATGTCGTATTTCGCGCGGTAAAGCGCGCGGTTTTCCTCGACATGGGTTTCATCACTCCAGGCGCGCGTGGCCACCGCTTGTAACGGAAGGGGAAGGGGCGCGCCCGCGTAATTGCGCAGCTGTTTCATCGCCGCGATGCTGTCCGGCCCGCCCGCGGCAAAGCCTGCACGAAGCCCAGGCAGGTTCGAGCGCTTGGAAAGGGAATGGAACACCACCACGCGTTCAGGGTCGATGCCCCCGCGCGCCACGGCTTCGAGCGCGCCGGGGGGCGGCGTGTCGCGGTACAGTTCCGAATAGCATTCATCGGCGAGAATGCGGAAATCATGGCGTTCGGCCAGGGCCAGAAGCGCATCCCACCACGCCGCGTCAGCCACCGCACCCTGCGGGTTCGCGGGCGAACAGACATAGGCGATGGCGGTTCGGTCCAAAACCTCGGCGGGCAGGCTGGTGTAGTCAGGCAGATCGCCCGTCGCCTCGGTCGCGGCGACATAGACCGGCTCGGCCCCCACGGCGAGCGCTGCCACGGCATAGACCTGGTAGAACGGGTTGGGCATCAGCACGACAGGCTTCTTGCCGCCCTTGGTCTCGGGGCAGAGCGCAAGGCAGGCGTTGAACAATCCCTCGCGCGTCCCGTTCAGCGGCAGAACCTGCCGTTCGGCCGAGACCGTCACATCGTAGCGCCGCGCGATCCAGCGGGCGATGGCGGTCTGTAATTCGGGTGTGCCGTCATTGGGCGGATAGCGCCCGAACCCGTCCAGCGCCCCCGCGATTTCATCCCCGACCCAAGCCGGAAAGGCATGGCGCGGCTCGCCGATGGACATATGGATCACGGACCCGCCCGCCGGATAGGCGTCGAGCAATTTCCGCAGACGCGGAAACGCGTAATCGGGCAGGTTCGAAAACCGCTCGGGAAACATCATGAAACCGCCTCGTCGCCGGGGTCATTACCGCCCCGTTCGCGATGAACCTACAGGCTTGCCGTGCATCGGTCCAGAAAAAGCCGCGAGGTTTCAGGCGGCTGTGGCCATCAGGCCAATGCCGCCTCTGCCGCCGCGCCCAGACGCAACAGGCGTTCGTCCGCGCCGGGGGCGGCCAGCATCATCAGACCGCAGGACCGCACACCCGTGGGCAGCGTCAGACCGCAGAGCCCCATCAGGTTGCCCACCCGCGTGTTGCGCAGCGTCATGAGGTTTTCCGCGACGTAGAAATCGGCATCCGCCATCAATCGGTCGATGGGTGGCGGCAGGTTCGGCACGGTGGGCAGCAGCACGGCATCATATTGCGCCGTTTCCGCCGCCCAGACCTGCCTCAGCACCCTCAAACGCCGCCATGCCGCGACATAATCGGGCGCGCTGAAGGCCGCGCCGCCCCGGAACCGATCAAGGATGCGGACATACATCTTGTCCGGCGCCGCCTCGATCACGTCGCGCCATGTGCCGTAGCCCTCGGTCGCAAAAAGGACGGGGGACAGGTCCATCGCCTCGGCGATGCCGCTGACCGTGCCGGTCGTGATCTCTGCGCCAGCGCGCGACAGCCGCCCGACCGCATCGGAAAACCCTTTGCCCGGCGTCTCGCGCACATCGCTAGCATAGGGGTCGAGGATCAGGAACCGGACGCCCTGCAAACTCGCGCCGCGCAGGTCGGCGGGTTTGCCGCCCTCCATCACCGCCAGCAATTCGGCGCAATCCTCAACCGTGCGGCAGAGCGGACCGACCGTATCGAAACTTTCGGCCAGCGGCACAACGCCTTGCAAGCTCAACCGACCATGCGTCGTCTTGAGGCCCACAAGATCGTTCCAAGCGGCAGGCACCCGTACCGATCCACCCGTGTCCGACCCGATGCCCGCAGGCGCGAGCCCGAAGGCCACGGAGGCCGCCGCCCCCGAGGAAGAGCCGCCCGGCGCTAGGGCCGGATCGTTCACATTGGGCGGGGTGCCGGGTTTGGGGTCGGTGTTGCCGCCATAGGCCGGGTTCATGCCAAGACCGGCAAAGGCCAGTTCGGACATATGCGTCTTGCCCAGACACGTGAGGCCCGCGCGCGTGGCGCGCTGCAACACTTCGGCATCGGTGTCAGGTACACGACCCTCCAGCAGCATGGATCCCGCTTCGGTCACCACGCCCGCCGTGTCGAACAGGTCCTTCCAGCTGATCGGCACACCGTCGAGCAATCCGCGCCGTACGCCGTTCTTGGCCCGGTCGCGGGCCGCCATCGCCTCCGCGCGGGCGCGGTCAGGCGTCAGGCGGGCGTAGATGCGGGGGCCGTGTTCATGGCCCCGCGCCGCCTCCAGATAAGTTTCGGCCAGATCCACGGGGTCGATCCGCCCCGCCCCGATCGCACGCCCCAGATCGCTGGCGCTTTGCCACAGCCAATCGCTCATACCCGCCCCCTGCCCATGATGTCGCAAGCGACGCTACAACCGGCCCGCGCCATGGACAATCCCGCCTGTCGGGCCATAGTCGGGGACATGAGACATGACGCGGATATCCTGATCGTCGGCGGCGGGTTGAACGGCCCCTGCCTTGCGCTGGCCTGCGCTCAGGCGGGCCTGTCGTCCATCGTGATCGACGCGCTGCCGGCCCAAGCGCAGATGGGCGCGGACTTCGACGGGCGGTCCTATGCGCTGGCGCTGGCCTCGGTCCGGATGCTGGGCGCGCTGGGGCTTTGGGAAGGGTTGCGCGATCACGCCCAACCCATCCACCAGATCAAGGCCAGCGATGGGCGCGCAGGCGAAGGGGCGGCCCCCTTCTTCCTCCATTTCGACAGCGCCGAGTTGGAAGAAGGCCCGATGGGCCACATGATGGAGGATCGCCACCTGCGCCGTGCCGTGCAGGAGGCGATGGCGCAAAACCCGCTGATCACCCATCGTCCCGGGGCAACCGTGGTGGCGCAATCCAGCGAGGGTGCCGCGCGCGTCACTCTGGACACAGGCGAGATCGTGACCGGGGCCATCCTGATCGGGGCCGATGGCCGCAAATCGGGCACAGCGGCGCGGGCGGGGATCAAGCGCACTGGATGGGATTATGGGCAGACCGCGCTTGTCTGCGCTATCGCGCATGAGAAGCCGCATGAGGGCATCGCGCATCAATTCTTCATGCCGCCCGGACCTTTGGCGATCCTGCCCCTGCCCGGCAACCGATCCTCGATTGTCTGGTCCGAGACGCATGCCGATGCGCGCCGGTTGATGGCGGGCAGCGATGCCGAATTCCTCGACCACCTGCGGCCCCGTTTCGGCGATTTTCTGGGCGAGATTTCACTGGCCGGGCGGCGCTACAGCTATCCCCTGAACCTGACCATCGCCAATGCCTTCATCGCTGACCGTCTGGCGCTGGTGGGGGATGCGGCGCACGGGGTTCATCCGATCGCGGGGCAAGGTCTGAACCTTGGGCTGCGCGATGTGGGGGCTCTGGCCGAGGTCCTTGCCGACGCGACCCGCCGGGGCGAAGATATCGCGGCCCCGGACGTGCTGGCCCGCTACCAATCTTGGCGGCGGTTCGACACGGCGGCGCTGGCGCTGGCGACAGATGGGGTCAACCGCCTGTTTTCCAACGACAACCCGGCGCTTCGCCTGATCCGCGACATCGGCATGGGCGCGGTGAGTGCGGTGCCCGCCCTACGACGGGCTTTCATGCGCGAAGCGGCGGGGCTGACTGGGGATGTGCCGCGCCTGTTGCAAGGGCGGGCGTTGTAAGGATCGAATGATGTGCCGTGACAGGCGCACCAACGATGCGCCTCACTCCAACGCTCGCGCCTCGCTTTCCAGCATGATCGGGATGCCGCCGCGGATCGGATAGGCCAGATGCGCGGCCTTGGACACCAGTTCCTGCCGGTCGGCGTCGTAGCTCAGGGGCGCATGGGTCAGCGGGCAGACCAGCGCCTCCAGCATACGGCGGTCGATGGGCACCGCACCGTCGCTCATTGCATCTGTTCCTCGGGCCCGCCGCCACGCAGCGCGAATTCGATCAGCGTCACCAGCGTCTCGCGCCGGGTCGACAGCGACGGCGCCTCGAGCAGGGCCTGCTTTTCCTCGGGCGGGAAGGGGCAGAGCATCGACAGCGAATTGATCAGCAATTCGTCCTCGGCCTCCTTCATGCTGTCCCAGTCGGTCGAAAGGGACATGGCGTCGAAATAGCGCCCCAGAAGGTCCAGAAACCGGGGACGGTCAAAACCGGGGTCCACCTCGGTCGGGCCGAGATCGGCCCCGAACCCGTCCCACGACACATCGCAGCGGCGATAGGGGGTAAAGCCCGACACCTCCTGCTTGATCCGAAACCGGGACATGCCCGACAGCGTGATCATGTAGCGCCCATCCTCGGTCTCCGAGAATTGGGTGACACGGCCCGCGCAGCCGATGGCATGCAGGCGACGTTCGTTCGATCCCGGCACCTCGCGCGATTGCACCATGCCGATCAGGCGGTGGGGCGTTTTCAGCGCATCGTCCAGCATCGCCAGATAGCGCGGCTCGAAGATATGCAGCGGAAGCCGCGCCCGAGGCAGCAAAAGCGCCCCGGGAAGCGGGAAAATGGAGATCGTTGCGGGTAAGTCGGCGGATGACATCATGGGCATGGACCTAGCCCCCCATCGCCATCAGGCAAAGATCATCGAGCTGAGCCTGCGCCGACCGGTCAAGACGATGGGATCCTGCGGCTTGAGCGCGTCGAAAATGGTGAAGAGTTGCGCCTTTGCCGCGCCGTCGTTCCATTCGCGATCGCGGCGGAAGAGTTCAAGCAATTCATCGACCGCTTCCTGAACCTTGCCCGCCGCGTGAAGCGCCTGCGCATAATCGAACCGCGCCTGATGATCGGCGGGGTTCGCCTCGACCGCGGCCTGAAGATCGGCAAGGGGACCGGCATTCGCCGCTTGGCGGGCCAGAGCGATCTGGGCGCGCACGGCCTCCAGCTCGGGGGCGGTGACGATCGCCTGCGGCGCGGTGTTCAAGATGCCCTCTGCCTTGTCGATATCGCCCATGGCCAGATGCGCGCGGGCCAGACCTCCCATTGCGGCGGCATTCTCGGGTTCTTCCTCGAGGATCGCGGCAAAGGTCTGCGCGGCATCGACCGCGGCGCCTTCGGCCAGCATCGCCTCGGCCGCCTCCAGCGCCTCGGCAAGGCCGCCATCGTCACCACCCATCGCAACGAGCCGGTCGATGAATTCCTTGATCTGCCCTTGCGGGATTGCACCTTGGAACATGTCGACGGGGCGCCCACCGACAAAGGCCACGACGGTCGGGATGGACTGCAGCGGCAAGCCCTGCTGCGCCAAGGCCCCCGCCAGCCGCTGTTCGCGGTCGACGTCAATCTTGACCATCCTGACCTTGCCCTTGGCCGCGGTCACCGCCGCCTCCAGCATCGGGCCCAAGGTTTTGCACGGGCCGCACCAGGTGGCCCAGAAATCGACGATCACGGGAACCTCGCGGCTGGCCTCGATCACGTCGGCCATGAAGGTCGCCTCGGTCCCGTCCTTGATCAGGTCTCCGGCGGGCGCGCTCTTGGCCTGCCCCTGTCCGAGCTCAAGCATCGGTCGTCTCCGTCAATTGCATGCGCGTTCGGGCCTTATATGCGCGTCCCGCCCCGGCGCGCCAAGGGTTCAAAGGTCGAATGTCGCGAAAACCGGGGCATGGTCGCTGGGCTGGGTCCAGCCACGGGCGTCACGCAACACGCGGCTGGAATGCCCCGCGTTGGAAATGTCGGAGGTGGCCCAGACATGATCGAGCCTGCGGCCCTTGTCGGCGGCATCCCAGTCCGGGCTGCGATAAGACCACCAGCTGTAGAGCAGTCCTTCGGGGATATCCTGCCGGGTGATGTCGACCCAACCGCCCGCGTCCTGCACTTGCGCCATATGCTCGACCTCGATCGGCGTGTGGCTCACGACCTTCAAAAGCGCCTTGTGCGACCACACGTCATCCTCGCGCGGGGCGATGTTCAGATCGCCGACGAGGATGGATTTTTCGGGCCGGTCGGTGCCGAACCAATCGCGCATCTCGGTCAGGAAATCGAGCTTGTGGCCGAATTTCTCGTTCACATTCCGGTCCGGTTCGTCGCCGCCCGCGGGAACATAGAAATTGTGGATCGTCACGCCGTTTTCCAGCCGGGCCGCGACGTGGCGCGCGTCGCCCTTGGCGCACATGTCGCGGTGGCCCACATCCTCCAGCGGCAGGCGCGACAGGATGGCGACACCGTTATAGCCCTTTTGCCCGCGCGCCACGGCATGGCCGTAGCCCGCGGCGGCGAAGGCCTCGAGCGGCATCTTGTCGACCGGCGACTTGCATTCCTGCAGGCACAGGACATCGGGCGCTTCCTCTGCCAGCAGTTTCAGCACCAGATCGGCGCGCAACCGGACCGAGTTGATGTTCCATGTGGCGAGGGTGAAGGGCATCAGATCAGGCCTTGTCAGGGGCGATGCGGCCGCCGGTCGGCAGCCGCATCGCTGGTTGGGTTTGATCAGTCGAAGAGTTCGTAGCTTGCTATCTGGCAGATATCGACGGTGTCGGTCAGTTCGGTGCCATCTTCGAAGATGAAGAGCATGTCGTATTCGCAGCTTTCGCCGCCATCCGCGATCACGACGCTTCCGGCTTCGCCGGGCAAAAGATCGGTCGCGGCAAGCAGATCTTCCCCCCATTCCTCGTCATCGGTCGAGGATGTGTAGAATTCCGTCAGGGCGAGAGAGGAGGAGTTCAAGAGCGCATATTCGACATCTTGCGCAAAAGCGCCGGACGCCGCTGTGAGGGACAGGATACTCGCTGCAAGGGCAGCAAAACGGGACGTCATTCTTCAATACTCCGCGGCCATGAACAGGTCCGGGCCATGCCCGGTCCCCGGGGCGGTCCCGGCCGGTCTGAACGCCCCGCCGCTGGCTATCACGCGTCCTTGGATGCGACAACGGTGCCCGGGCCACCCGGCAAAAAGAAGGCCCGGACACGAGGGTCCGGGCCAGTCCAACAGGGAGGTAATGAAGCCGATCTACAAGACAACCAAAGGTTGCACTTTGATCTACGTCAATACCCTAGAGGTGAACAATCACGCCACCAGACGGTAACCCCCGCTCTCGGTGACCAAGAGGCGCGCGTTCGACGGGTCGGGCTCGATCTTCTGGCGCAGCCGGTAGATGTGGGTTTCCAGCGTGTGCGTTGTGACGCCCGCATTGTAGCCCCAGACCTCGTGCAACAACACGTCGCGGGCCACGACACCATCCTGTGCGCGGTACAGGAACTTGAGGATGTTGGTTTCCTTTTCCGTCAGACGGATTTTCTTCTCGTCTTCGGTCAAGAGCATCTTCATCGCGGGCTTGAACGTGTAGGGCCCCAACTGGAACACCGCATCCTCGCTTTGTTCATGCTGACGCAACTGGGCACGCACACGGGCCAGAAGGACCGGAAAGCGGAAAGGCTTGGTCACGTAATCATTGGCGCCCGCATCGAGGCCGAGGATCGTATCGGCGTCGCTGTCATGGCCGGTCAGCATCACGATGGGGCATTTCACGCCTTGCTTGCGCATCCGGCGGCACAATTCGCGGCCGTCCGTATCGGGCAGCCCCACGTCGAGAATCACGAGGTCGTAGATCGCTTCCTTGACCCGCTCCATACCCTGCGCGCCGGTGCCGGCTTCGAAGACGTCGAAATCCTCGGTCATCACAAGCTGCTCACTCAGCGCCTCGCGCAGATCGTCGTCATCATCGACAAGCAAGATCTTCTTCAATGTGGCCATGATCGCGGCTCCCTTCGTGTCTGAAGGGCAGATTGCGGTCGCAGCCGCATTTGACAACATCGTGAAAGACTTTCTCACGGCGTCGTGTCGAAACGTCAGGGAATGTTTCAAATCCCAGCGCCGAGAGCTACAGAACAGGCATGACTCTTTTGCCCACCCCGACCGAACTTGTGGCCCGTGCCCGCGCCGACCTGCGCGTCGGCCTGCCTGTCGTGATCGGCGGCGGTGCGCAGGGTCTGATCGTGCTGGCAGCGGAAACGCTGACCGAAGACCGGCTTGCCGGACTGCGCAGCCTGCCCGGTCGACCGCATGTGGCCCTGACCGCGCGGCGGGCCGACACGCTCAGGGCAAGGGCCTATGATGGCGATCTGGCGCGCGTGATCTTGCCGCCCGATGTCGATGCCAGATGGGTGCGCGCGCTTGCAGATCCGGCGTTGGATCTGGACGCGCCCATGAAAGGGCCGCTGGCCACGATGCGCGAGGGCGCGGTCGGCCTGCACCGGCTGGCCCTTCTGCTGGCGAAATCGGCACAGCTTCTGCCCGCGATGGTCACGTTGGACACCGACCGCCCCGAGGCGATGGCGGCCGAGTTGATGGCGACACTCTTGGCGCCCGAAGCCGCCGCTGCCGATCTTGCCTTGCATCACCCGCTGTCGCCGGTCGCCCAAGCGCGCCTGCCGATGGAGGCCGCAGAACAGGGGCGGCTGCACATCTTCCGGCCCGACAACGGCGGGATCGAGCATTACGCGATCGAGATCGGCCGCCCGGATCGGGATAAGCCGGTCCTCGCCCGGCTCCATTCCGCCTGTTTCACGGGCGATGTTCTGGTCAGCCTGAAATGCGACTGCGGCCCGCAACTGCACGCAGCGCTTGCCGAGATGGGGCGCGCCGGTGCGGGCGTGCTGCTCTACCTGAACCAGGAGGGGCGCGGCATCGGGCTTGCCAACAAGATGCGCGCCTATTCCCTTCAGGATCAGGGTTTCGACACGGTCGAGGCCAATCACCGGCTTGGGTTCGAGGATGACGAGCGGGATTTCCGCATCGGCGCGGACCTGTTGCGCAAGATGGGCTTTGGCGCCGTGCGGTTGATGACCAACAACCCCCGCAAGACCGCCATGATGGAGGCCGAGGGCATCGCCGTCACCGAGCGCGTGCCGCTGATCACCGGCACCAACCGCCACAATGCGCATTACCTGTCGGTCAAGCGCGACAAGTCGGGGCATATGCTGTGAAATCCACCGATATGGTCGTGACGCCCATGGGCGTTCGGTTTCGCGGGCGGCTATTCCCCTGCACGCTTGGGCGGGGCGGTGTCGTATCGGCCCGAGCCAAACGCGAAGGCGACGGCGGCACACCCGCGGGCGTGCATCGCATCGTCGGTTGTCTCTATCGTCCCGACAGGTTGGCGCGGCCCTGCGATTGGGCGGTGCCGATCCGGCCCGGTGATCTGTGGTGCGACGATCCGGGGCACGAGGATTACAACCTGATGGTTCGCGCGCCGCTGGCCGCGAACCACGAAACGCTGCGCCGCGCCGATCCGCTTTACGACATCGTGCTGATCACCGACTGGAACTGGCCGCAGGCCGAGCGCGGGCGCGGGTCAGGGATCTTCGTCCATGCGTGGCGGCGGCCCGGATTTCCCACGGCCGGTTGCGTGGCGCTGTCACCGCCGGACCTGCGCTGGATCGTGCGGAAGATTGGTTACCAAACGAGGCTGGTGATCCCCGAGACCCTTTCCGGATCGTGAAGATTCGGAGGCAAGTGTTGAGGGGGCCTTAACGGCCATCCCCGGCCTAAACCACTTCGTAAGCACGTTCTCCGAACAGCGCCGAGCCGACCCGGACATGGGTCGCGCCATGGGCGATCGCGATCTCGAAATCCGAGGACATGCCCATGGACAGGCCGGTGAGGCCGTTGCGTGCAGCCATGTCGGCCAGCATCGCGAAATGGGACGCAGGGTCTTCGTCGACGGGGGGAATGCACATCAGGCCGACAAGCGGCAGGCCGAGCCTGCGCACTTCGGCGACGAAGGCATCGGTGTCCTGGGGCAAGATGCCCGCCTTCTGCGGCTCGGCCCCGGTGTTGACCTGGATGAACACCTCGGGCGAGCGCCCCCGTTCATCGGCGAGCCGCGCAAGGGTGGTGGCCAGCTTGGGCCTGTCCAGCGTTTCGATCACGTCGAACATTTCGACCGCCTGCCGCGCCTTGTTGGTCTGCAGGGGGCCGATCAGGTGCAGACCGATGCCGGGGAACCGGGTCTGGAACGGCGGCCAGCGCCCGGCGGCCTCCTGCACACGGTTTTCGCCGAAAAGGCGATGACCGGCTTCGAGCACAGCCTCGACCCGTTCGGGCGGTTGAACCTTGGACACGGCGACCAACGCCACCGACCCGGGCGCGCGCCCGGCCCTGGCTGTGGCCGCATCGATGCGGGCGATGATGTCAGACAATCCCATGGCGACATCTTAGGCCAAAAGAAAAGAGCGGGCACAAGGCCCGCTCTTTCCATTCCGAATGATCCGGGTGGATCAGAAGGACATTGCCAGACCCAGCGAGAAGGTCGAGATGTCGACGTTAAGAGCACCAGCAAGGGCGTTGTTGTTGGTGTTCTTGCCAACGCCGTAGCCTGCGTGTGCCGACAGACCGCCGCCGAGGTTGTAGGAGGCTGCGATGCCGTAGCCTTCGCGGTCACGCTGGTTGGCGGTCGCCGCCCAGTCGTACTCACCCCAGTTGGCCGAAACGGTGATGGCGTCGAAGTTGTAGCCGACGCCGACGCCGATGAATTCGCCGTCGCCACCGAAGTAGCCGTCATCGTTGATGTCGAGGTAGTTGACAGCTGCCGAGAAGCCCATGTCCAGAGCCGCAAGAGCCGAGAAGCTCACAGCGCTGAAGCCCGGGGTGCCGGCAAGGTTCGCACCTGCGGTGTTCGTGTTGGTCGAGGTGCGGTTTGCATCGTCGACGTTTGCGAAGCCGAGGCCGAACTGGAGAGCGCCACCAGCGATGTCGAGGTCGTAGGTCAGACCCAACTGCAGGGACGCGTCGCCGCTGCGGGGGTTGCTGCCGTCGACTTCAGCCGACACTGCGATGCCGAAGCCAGCGACGGAGTAGTCGTAGCGCAGGATCTGGCCGCCGTAGACGTTATCGAAGGTCGCGCCGCTGAAGTAGCCGAGGTGGCCGGTTTCTGCGTCGTTGATCGAGCCAGCGTTGCGCGCGGTGTTGACTTCGTCGTTTGCCCAATCGAGAGCGCCGTCGGTGTCACCCATGGTCAGGCGGCCAAAGTCACCCGAAACGAACACGGTGAAGTCAGCGAATGCGCCGTTGATGTCGGTGATGTCTGCCTGGTCGACAGCGTCTTCCAGGTCGATGACTGCGCCGAAGGACAGACCGTTGTCGGTGGTGCCCGACAGGGAGAAGCGGACGTCAACCGACTGGTAGAACGCGGTGTTGCCGCTGTTGGAACCTGCGATACCCATCTCGGCCGAGCCGGAGAGCGTCACGTCTGCGGCTGCGGCGCCGGCGAATGCCACCAGGGCAGTCGTAGCGAAGAGAACCTTTTTCATGGTTTTTCCCTCGTGTTTCATAGTCAAGGTGCACCTCAAGACGGGGGATCCGAATTGAGTATGCCCTTCTGTCCTCCTTCAGCCCCATGATTGCAAGCAAGCCGGACGGCCCCTCGGTCGCTTGGCCGCGCCATGGTGCAGACTTGCCACAGTCACCCCCGGGCCCCGTCAGCGGGCAAAGGGCCTTGCCGCCTGCGGGGGTGTCCTATACCAATCGCAAAGGATTTTTCGACGACACGGGGACCGGCGCATGGTTGGGAAGCTGGCGAAACTGACGGCGCTTGGCGTTGCGACGGTGCTTGTGGCCGGGTGCGGCGGCAACGGCATGTTCGGGGGCGGCGGCCTGTTTTCCGGTGAACGCGGGCAGGAGTTGCGGGCCGAGCAGCGCGCCGCGCGCGAACAGGCGCTGATCGAGGAGGGACTGATTCCCGACCCGGGCCGCGAAACCATTTTCGACCTCTTCTCGGGCGCGGATGACCCCAACGTGACTGTCGAGGTGAACCGCTACCTTTGGAATGCCTCGCTCGAGGTTCTGAATTTCATGCCGGTCGAAGCGGCCGATCCGTTCTCGGGCGTGATCCAGTTCGGCTACGGCACCCCGCCCGGCGGGCGGCAGGCCTATCGCGCGACGGTCTACGTGCAGGATCCGGCGCTGGAGGCGCGCAGCCTGCGCGTGGCGGTGCAGTCGCGGGGTGGCGCGGTCAGCCGCGATGTCGCGCGCCAGATCGAGGATGCGATCCTGACCCGCGCGCGCCAGATCCGGATTCGCGACAGCAACCTCTGACGCGGCTTTACGCCCGCGCGCGACCGCACTAACACCACGCCGGGCCGCATGCGCCCGGCGTTTTCGTTTTCTCCCGCCAGACTTCAGACCAAGGACCCGCCCCATGTCCCGCTACGACCCCGCGACGCTGGAACCGAAATGGCAACAGGCCTGGGACGAGGCCGGAACCTTTGTCGCGCGCCGGTCCGCCGACAAGCCCAAGTATTACGTGCTGGAGATGTTCCCCTATCCGTCGGGGCGCATCCATATCGGTCATGTGCGCAACTACACGATGGGTGACGTGATCGCGCGCTACAAGCTGGCCAACGGGTTCAACGTGCTGCATCCGATGGGGTTCGACGCCTTCGGCATGCCTGCCGAAAATGCCGCGATGGCAAGCGGCGGCCACCCCGCCGACTGGACGTACCAGAACATCGAGACGATGGTGGCGCAGATGAAGCCGCTGGGCTTCGGATTGGACTGGTCGCGCATGTTCGCCACGTGCGACGTTGAGTACTACGGCCAGCAGCAGGCGCTGTTCCTCGATTTCCTCGAGAAGGGCCTCGTCTACCGCAAGAACGCGGTGGTGAACTGGGACCCGGTCGACATGACCGTTCTGGCCAACGAACAGGTGATCGACGGCAAAGGCTGGCGGTCGGGCGCGGAGGTGGAGCGCCGCGAGCTGACGCAATGGTTCTTCAAGATCAGCGATTTCTCGGGCGAATTGCTGGATGCGCTGGAGGGGCTCGACGATTGGCCGGCCAAGGTCAAACTGATGCAGGCCAACTGGATCGGCCGGTCGCGGGGGTTGCAATTCGCTTTCGGGCTGGTGGAGCCCACCAAGGTGCATGACCGGGTCGAGGTCTACACGACCCGTCCCGACACGCTACTGGGGGCAAGCTTCGTCGGCATCTCGCCCGACCATCCCATCGCCAAAGAGCTGGAGGCGCAGGATCCCGCGGTCGCGGCCTTTTGCGCCGAGGCGCGCAAGGGCGGCACCACGGAAGAAGCCATCGAGAAGGCCGAGAAACTGGGCTACGATACCGGCCTGCGCGTGCGCCATCCCTTTGACACGTCGTGGGAATTGCCGGTCTGGATCGCCAATTTCATCTTGATGGATTACGGCACGGGCGCGATTTTCGGCTGCCCGGCGCATGACCAGCGCGACCTCGATTTCGCGCGGAAATACGGGCTACTGGTGACCTCGACCTTCGTGCCGGTCGCGGGCGATCACGTGAAACCCGAAGACGGCGGCGCGGCCTTCGTTCCGCCCAAGTCGGACAAGGTGCGCTGGACCCTACCCTTCAACTGGTCCGAGGAAACGACCGGCGCGGAGGCCGTCGAGGCCGCCATAACCTTCTGCGAGGGCAAGGGCGTCGGTCAGGGCGTTACGAAATACCGCCTGCGGGACTGGGGCCTGTCGCGGCAACGCTACTGGGGTTGCCCGATTCCGGTCGTCCATTGCGACGCCTGCGGCGTGGTGCCGGAGAAGAAAGAGAACCTGCCCATCGAATTGCCGCGCGATGTCAGCTTCGACATTCCGGGCAACCCGCTGGACCGGCACCCGACATGGCGCGATTGCGCCTGCCCCCGCTGTGGCGCACCGGCAAAGCGTGAAACGGACACGATGGATACCTTCGTCGATTCGTCGTGGTATTTCGCGCGCTTCACCGCGCCGCACGCCAAGACACCGACCGACATGGATGACGCCGCCTACTGGATGAATGTCGACCAGTATATCGGCGGCATCGAGCATGCGATCTTGCACCTGCTCTACTCCCGCTTCTTCGCCCGCGCGATGGCGATCTGCGGCCACCTGCCCGAAACGGCGATCGAACCCTTCGACGCGCTGTTCACGCAAGGGATGGTGACGCACGCGATCTACAAGACGACCGACGCCAATGGCCGCCCCGTCTATCACTACCCCGAGGAAGTGGATCTGCGCGATGGCAAGGGTTTCCTGACAGATGGCCGCGAGGTCGAAATCATCCCCTCCTCCAAGATGTCGAAATCCAAGAACAACGTGGTCGATCCCGTCGCCATCATCGCCCAATACGGCGCCGATACCGCGCGCTGGTTCGTCCTGTCCGACAGCCCGCCCGAGCGTGACGTGGAATGGACTGCCGCAGGGGCGGAAGCCACGGCGAAACATCTGTCGCGCGTCCACCGCATCGCTGCAGAAATCGCCGCCTCGAATGAAACGGGCACGCCCGAGGCCGACGAAGCGCTCCTGCGCGAGATGCACAAGGCGATCTTCGATGTCACGAACGGCATCGACAGCTTCGGCTTCAACGCGGCCATCGCCAAGCTCTACGCCTTCACCAACGCGCTTCAGAAATCGCAGGCGGGTGCAGCGGCGAAACGGCAGGCGGCGCTGACGCTGGCGCAACTGATGTCGCCCATGACCCCGCATCTGGCCGAAGAAATCTGGTCCATGCTGGGTGGTGCGGGCCTGATCGCCAACGCCCCCTGGCCCAAGGCGGACGAGGCGATGCTGGTCTCCGACACCGTGACCCTGCCGATCCAGATCAACGGCAAGCGGAAATCCGAGATCACCGTGGCCCGCGACCTGCCCAAGGAAGAGGTTGAAAAGATCGCGCTGGCCGACGAGTCTGTGCAAAAGGCGCTGGCCGGTGGCGCGCCGAAAAAGCTCATCGTCGTGCCGGGCCGGATCGTGAATGTCGTCGTCTGACCACCAAAACCTCGATCATGACACGGCCCCCGCCGGGGCCGTGACCTTCACATGAAACTTCAGCCCCGCGATGTCACCGCCTATGCGCGGTCTCCCGATCCGAAGGCCGCCGGTTGCCTGATCTTCGGCGATGACGCGATGCGCGTGGCGCTGCGCCGACAGGAATTGCTCAAGAACCTTCTGGGCGAAAACGCAGAACAGGACATGCGCCTGACGCGGCTCGATGCCGCCGATCTGCGCAGCGACCCGGCAGCCCTTCTGGATGCGGTCAAGGCCGTGGGCTTTTTCCCCGGCCCCCGCGCCGTCCATGTCGAAGCCGCGACCGAGGGGCTTGCCCCCGTCATCGCCGCGGCCCTTGCCGATTGGCAGCCGGGTGACGCGCAGATCGTGGTGACAGCCGGACGGCTGACCGCCGCCTCCGCCCTGCGCAAATTGTTCGAAGGGCACAAGACCGCGCGCGCCGCCGCGATCTACGACGAACCACCCGGCCGCGCCGAGATCGAGGGGCTGCTGGCCGAGGCCGGTCTGCGCGACATCCCCCGCGACCCCATGGGCGATCTGGAGGCGCTGGCCCGCGCCCTGCCGCCGGGTGATTTCCGCCAGACGGTTGAGAAACTCGGCCTCTACAAACGCGGCGACCCCAGCCCCGTTTCCGCCGCCGATATCGCCGCCGTGGCGCCCCTGACGATCGAGGCGGCCCTCGATGACGCGATCAACGCCACGGCCGAGGCGGCGCAGGGCCAGATCGGCCCGATCCTTGCCCGACTGTCGGGGCAGGGCGTGGCCCCCGTCACGCTTTGCATCGGGGCCTTGCGCCATTTCCGGGCGCTTCATGCCGCCACCTGCCATCCGGGTGGACCCGCCGCCGGGCTTCAGGCGCAGCGCCCACCTGTCTTCGGCCCGCGCCGCGACCGGATGCTGAAACAAGCGCAAGCCTGGGGCCGCGACCGGCTGGAGACCGCGATCAGCCTGCTGGTCGAAACCGATCTGACCTTGCGTTCGGCGCAGGCCGCGCCGCAGATGGCGCTGATGGAACGCACAATGATCCGGCTCGCCATGATGCCGGCAAGGGGGAGACGATGACCATGGGCTACACCCTTATCGGCGCGGTCAAGAGCCGTGCCTTCCGCGTGCTCTGGACACTCGAGGAACTAGGTCTCGACTACGACCACATCGACGCCGCCCCGAGGTCCGAGGCGGTTACCCGCATCAGCCCGGCGGGCAAGGTTCCCGTCCTTGTCGCCGATGGCGTGCCAATCACCGATTCGGTGGCGATCATGACCTATCTGGCCGACCACCATGGCGCGTTGACCTTCCCCGCCGGGACGCTTGACCGGGCGCGGCAGGACAGCCTGACGAACATGATCCTCGACGAATTCGACGCGACGCTCTGGATGGCCGCGAAGCACAGCTTCGTCCTGCCCGAGGACAAGCGCGTTCCCGCGATCAAGGATAGCCTTCAGTGGGAATTCGCCCGCGCCCAAACCAGCCTTGTCGCCCGTATGGCCGAGGATGGCCCGTTTCTTATGGGCGAGACGATGACCATCGCCGACATCCTTCTGGCCCATTGCGGCGGCTGGGCGATCAACGCGAAATTCCCGATCACCGAACCACGGCTGCGCGATCATATCGCCATGATGCGCGACCGCCCCGCGTTCCATCGCGCGCTCGGGGGCTGAGGATCCGGAGCGTTTCGCCGCCCCCCGCGGTCACGCGCACCGCTCCGATCCTTTGGCGTCACAGTCTGGACATGGGCAGAATCGGTTCCCGCCCTTGCGCAACCAGCATGCGGCACCCATACCCTTCATCTTGGTCGAAAAACTCCGGGGGAGTCCGAAGGACGGGGGCAGAGCCCCCTCCTAGCTCTCCCATTTCGCCGCGTGCCGCCCAGCCCAGGCCCCGGTGGCCAGACAGCCCGTGATCAGGTAGCCGCCTGTCGGCGCCTCCCAATCCAGCATCTCGCCCGCGACGAAGACGCCGGGCAGATCGCGGAGCATCAGCCCGTCATCGACGGCCTGTCGCCTCACGCCGCCAGACGTGGAAATCGCCTCGTCCATCGGACGCGGTCCGGCATGCCGGATCTCCAGACCCTTGAGAAGCCGCGCCAGATCCTCGCCCTCGGGCAAGGGCCGCCCAAATTCCTGCACAAGGGCGCGTTTGACCGGATCAAGGCGCAAGGCCTTGGCCATATGCTGCGTCAGGGTCCGCTTGGCTGGCCGCGCCGCCAGTCGCCGGGCCACTTCGTCCATCGACAGATCGGGCAACAGGTCCACGATCAGGGGCGCGCCGTCGCGCAGGTCGGCTGAGACTGCGTAGATCCCGCCGCCTTCCACCCCGCGGGCGGAGACGACGAATTCCCCCCGGTGCCAGCGCCCCGCCGCATCCCGCAGGGCCACCCCTTTGACCGGCAGGCCCAGCAACGGTTCCATATGCGCCGACCAATCGACGACGAACCCCATGTTCGCCGGGCGGAACGGGGCAAGCGCCACGCCCCTTGCCGACAGCAGCCCGGCCCATACCCCGTCCGACCCCAGTCGCGCCCAGCTCGCCCCGCCCAACGCCAGAAGGACGACGCGCGGTGCAATACGGCGCTGCCCCTCTCGCGTGTCGAAAAGCCAATGCTGGCCGTCCCAGCCGACCCAGCGCCAGTGGGTCCGAACCTCCGCACCGATCCGTCCCAGCCAGGCGCGCAGGAGCGGACTGGCCTTCATCGTCACGGGAAAAACCCGACCAGATGAGCCGGTGAACACCGGTTGTCCCAGGTCTTCGGCCCAACGCTTCACCGTCTCTGGCCCGATGTCGGCCAGCATGGGCGCCAGCCACTCTGCGGCATCGCCATAGCCCGACAGGAAGCGCTCCGAAGCTTCGTCCTTGGTCAGGTTCAGCCCGGATTTGCCCGCCATCAGGAACTTGCGCCCGACCGAAGGTTTGCCCTCGACCACGACCACCGACCGCCCGGACCGGCCCATAACCTCGGCCGCCATCAGCCCGGCTGGCCCCGCGCCGATCACCAGGGCGTCGATCCGTTCCGCGCCCTTGTCGAGGGGGTCCGGCGCGCCAGCTTCACCCGTCATGCCCGACCTGCCCATCTGCCCGCTGTGTCTGCGCCCAATCCCGCCCGGCGCCAAGCAAAGCCTGCACCACCTGATCCCGAAGCTGCGCGGGGGCAAGGGTGGCCCGACGATCCTTGTCCACCAGATCTGTCACAACGAGATCCACGCCACCCTTTCCGAGGCCGAACTGGCCCGCAGCTACAACACGCCCGAGGCGTTGCGCGGCCATCCCCGCCTTGCCACGTTCTTCGATTGGGTCGCGAAACGTCCGCCCGATTTCCATTCGAAAACCCCCGGGGCGCGGCGCGGCTGGAAACGGCGCTAACGTGTTGGTTTCGCATGTTCGAGTAGCGCAAGATCGGCTGACGCTGTTGCGCAACATGCTCTAGCGCCCGTCGCACATCGCCTTGATCCGCCGCAGCACGTCCGGATTGCCCGCCATCGCGTCTGTGGCGATGTCGCGCGCCTGTTCGATCATATGCTCGGGCAAGGTGATCCGGTCGATCAGGCCAAAGGCATAGGCTTCGTCCGCCGTGAATTTCTGCCCGCCCATTAACAGGAGCTTGGCCCGCGCGGGGCCCATCAGCGCCACCAGCCGCCCGGGATCCGAGGGTTGTGGCAGGAACCCAAGCTTGGCCACCGGGTAGAAGAACCGCGCATTGGGCACCGCAAGGCGAAGATCGCAGGCCAGCGCCATCCCGAAAGCGCCGCCCGCCAAGGTCCCGTTCAAGGCCGCGATGGTCAGGCAGGGCAGGGCCGCGATCGCACTCGATACCTGTTCCCACAGGGGCGAGGTCGCCAGACCCGCCCGCGCCTCGTCCAGATCGGCACCGGCGGAAAACACCTTGTCGCCGGCCCCCGTCAGGATCAGCGCCTTGATATGCGGGTCGACGGTGGCCTCCATCACGATATCGGCCAGTTGCGACAGCATCGCGGCGGTCAGCGAGTTTGCCTTGTCCGGACGGTTCAGCGTGACGGTCCAAAGCCCGTCCTCGTTCCGGCAGTCGATCATTGGCCGACCCCCACCGCAGCGCGGACGCCCGGTTCGCGCAGCGAAATGTCATCGCCGAGCCAGCGGTCGGCCTCGGGCCCGCACATCCAGACCAGCGCCTTGGCGGCCCATTCGGGGGGGATATGTTCGGACCAGTCCAGTTGGCTGACGCGGTTCACGCCGCTTTCGCGGATCGCCTGCTGCATGTCGGTGGCCACCGTGCCCGGCGACAGGCCCAGCGCCCGGATGCCCTGCCCGCCCAGTTCGGTGTGCAGGCAGGCGGTGAACATCTTGGCCCCCGCCTTTGAGGAGCAATAGGCACTCCAGCCTTCCAGCGCGTTGACGGCCGCGCCGGAACTGACCGTGATGATCGTGCCGCCACCCTGCGCCAGCATCAGCGGCACTGCGGCCCGCGCCCCGTGGAAGACACCCTTGAGGTTGATGTCGATCGCCTGCCCCCAGATGTCGGGGTCCGCCGTGGCGATCCCGGAGATCGGGTCGATAACGCCCGCGTTATTCACCAGCACGTCGAGCCCGCCAAAGGTCGTGACAGCGGCATTCAGCGCCGTCTCGACCTCCCAGTAGCGGGTCACGTCGCAAGGCACGGCCAGCGCTTTCGCGCCAATCTCGCCCGCAAGGCCCGCGATGGCCTCGCGGTCGCGGGCGATCAGGACGACATTCGCCCCGGCCGCCGCAAAGGCACGCGCCGTCGCCGCACCGATTCCCCGGCTTGCCCCGGTGATCGCCACCGTCTTGTCCGCCACCGCACTGGTCATCACCGCCACCTCTTGTCCATACCCTGTTTCCCAAGTGCTAACGCTCCGCGCCGGTCTGGGCCAGCCCCCGGATGCCGGTCACGCCGCAGGATCAGGGTATCCGCACTTGACCCATGCGGGTCTGACCGCGAACATCATAGGGTCACCTGCGCCCTCAGCCCCGGATGGACCCAATGCCCAGAGTCACCGTGTTTTCCCTTATGCTTTCCGCCCTCGCCCTGCCCCTTGCCACGCCCGCGCTGGCCGTCACCGCCGAAGAGCTTTGGGCCGAATGGCAATCGCAAGCGTCCGCCCTTGGCCAGACCATGACCGCGACGGAGGTCGTGCCCGGCAACGGCACCCTCACGCTGCGCGGGTTCAGCACATCCTTTGCCGATCAGAACGTGACGACCGTCGGCCGCCTCGACGAGATCGTCATGACCGAGACCGGCGATGGAGCCGTGTCGATCGACCTGTCGGATGTCTACCAGATCACCATCATCTTCGAGGATCTTCCCGGCGCGCCGCCGGTCAATCTGGGCGTCAACGTGATCATGCCCGATCTGGCCATGACCGCCAGCGGCGAGGCTGGCGCGCGTCTTTACGACTATTCCGCCTCCCGCATCACCATCGAGGAGGGGCCGATCACGGGGGGCAACGGGGCGCCGCCGACGATCGACATGATGATCGGCATCGACGACATGAGCGCGACTTATGAAATCGACGGCAGCAACCCCGAGAACATCTCCTATGTCACCGCGACGGAGATCGGCGGTATCGCCGGGGCCGTCGACGTCCTGCCCCCGCCCGGAGAGCAGGGGCGCCTGAAACTGGTCTTTTCCGTCGGGGCCACGACGGCGACGGGATCCGGACAGCTGGGCAACCTTGCCGCGCTTGCCGCCGCGCCCAACACGATCCCTGCCGATTTCGCCCTGACGGGCGATTTCACCTATGCCGATGCCAGCATCGACGTGACCTTCGAGCACCCGCGAGATGCCTTCAACCTGTTCGCGTCGAACGCGGGCGGTACCATCGCCGCGACCATATCGGACAGCGTTGTCGATTATCGGATCACGGCGATGGGCAGCACGACCCATGTGGCGGCACCCGATCTGCCCGCGCCCGTCAGCTTTGCCGTCGGCAGCGCCGAGATCGCCTTCAGCCTGCCGCTGGCCGCCGCCGCAGAGCCGCAGCCGATGTCCGCGCGGCTGGCCTATCGCGATGTGACCGTGGGGCCGCAGGTCTGGGCGATGGCCGACCCCTCCGGCAGTTTCCCCCGCGACCCGATCACGGTCATCGCCGACCTGACCGGCAGCCTTCAGATCCTGACCGACCTGATGGCCGTGGACCCGATGGCGATGGGGGCACCGCCCGCGGAATTGCGCGCCCTGACACTGAACGAGTTGCAGCTGTCGGTGGGCGGGGCCAGCCTGACCGGGACGGGATCGGCCACCTTCGCGCCCGGCCCGATCCCGATGCCGGTCGGCACGGTGAACCTGCAACTGGCGGGCGGCAACGCGCTGATGGACCGGTTGCAGGCTTCGGGCCTTGTTCCGATCGAACAGATCGCCATGGCGCGCGGTCTGCTGGGGGCCTTTGCCCGGCCCGGAGCCACGCCCGACACGCTGGAAACCACGATCCAGTTCACCGAGGGTGGCGGCATTTCCGCCAATGGCGTGCCGCTCCAGTAACCGCGCGCTCCGCGATCCGCCCGCCCGCGCCAGCGCACGGGCGGGATTTCTTTGCCTTGCAGCGCTTGGGCACTGGCACTACCTCCGATGCTGGCCCGCAAAGCAGGAAGACCTCGCATGTCCGACACACTCGCCCCCCTGACCGAAGCCCTGCTCGACGCCGCGAAGCGCGCCGGGGCCGAGGCCGCCGATGCCATCGCCATCGACGGCACCTCGCTGGAGATCGCGGTGCGCGGCGGCACGCTGGAGCAGGCCGAACGCTCCGAAGGGGTGGATATCGGCCTGCGCGTGCTGATCGGGCGGCGGCAGGCCTGCGTGTCGGCGTCGGACACGCGGCCCGAAACCCTGCGCGAAATGGCCGAACGCGCCGTGACCATGGCCCGCCTTGCGCCCGAGGATCCGACGGTGGGCCTTGCAGATCCGGCGGAACTGGCCGCTGAGCGCGATGCGCGCCATCTCGACATGTCCGACCCGTCGCCCGATCCCGACCCCGCCGCGCTGGAGGAAGCCGCCCGCCGCGCCGAGGCCGCAGCGCTGGCGGTCAAGGGCATCAGCCAAGTCCAGTCCGCAAGCGCGGGCTTTTCCCGCCGCCGGGTGCATCTGGCGGCGACCAACGGCTTTGCGGGCGGCTATGAGCGGTCCGACCACGGGCTTGGCTGCGTCGCCATCACCGGCGAAGGTCTGGGGATGGAGCGTGATTACTGCGGCGATGGGCGCAACCATGCCGCCGACCTGATGAGCCCCGAAGACATCGGGCGGATCTCCGCCGAACGGACCATCGCGCGGGCCGGTGCCCGCAAGCCGCCCACCGGGGCCTATCCGGTCATCTACGACGAACGTATCTCCTCGGGTCTGATCGGGCACCTGCTGGCCGCGACCAACGGCAGCGCCATCGTGCGCGGCGCAAGCTGGGCGCGTGCGCTTCTGGGCGAACAGGTGCTGCCCAAGGGCCTGTCGCTGATCGAGGATCCGCACCGGCCCCGCGCCTCGGCCTCCAAACCCTTCGACGCAGAGGGGCTGCCGACCGCGCGCCGCGTCATCGTCGAGGATGGGGTGCTGACCGGCTGGACCCTTGACCTTGCCACCGGGCGGAAGCTTGGGCTGCCGTCGACCGCCAACGCCAGCCGAGGCACATCCGCGCCCCCCTCGCCCAGCAATGGCAACGTGGCGCTGACGCAAGGGGACATCGACCTTGCCGGGCTGATGGCCGAGATGGGCACGGGCCTTTTGATCACCTCGATGATCGGCTCTTCGATCAACCCCACCACGGGCGATTATTCGCGCGGGGCTTCGGGGTTCTGGGTGGAAAAGGGGCAGATCGCCTATCCGGTCAACGAATGTACCGTGGCGGGCAACCTGCGCGACATGCTGCGCAGCCTGCGCCCCGCGAATGACGCGCGCACCCATCTGAGCCGCGTGGTTCCATCGCTTCTGGTCGAGGGGCTGACCCTTGCCGGTGCCTGATCCGCTGGAGGATCTGGCGCTGCTGGTGGAGGCGGCGCGCGGCGCGGGCCGGATCGCCGCGCGCTATTTCCGCGACGACCCCGAGACATGGGACAAGCCCGACGGTGCCGGCCCCGTGACCGAAGCCGATATCGCCGTCGACGAGATGCTGCGCGACCGGTTGTGCGCGGCGCGCCCCGATTATGGCTGGCTGTCCGAAGAGACGCCCGACAATCCCGAACGCCTGCAGGCCGAGCGTGTGTTCATCGTGGATCCGATCGACGGAACGCAGGCGTTCATCGAGGGCAGCTCCGCCTTTTCCCATTCGCTGGCCGTGGTCGAAGGTGGTGTGGTGGTGGCCGCGGTCGTCTACCTGCCGATCCGGGGAAAGCTTTATGCCGCCGCGCGCGGGCATGGTGCGACGCTGAACGATATGGCCATCCGCGCGGCGGGGGAATGCGCCCTGCACGAGGCCGAGGTTCTGGCGACCAAGCATACGCTGGGACCTGACCATTGGCCGCGCGGCGTGCCGCCCGTGATCCGGGCCTATCGCCCCTCGCTGGCCTACCGGATGGCGCTCGTGGGCGAAGGCCGGTTCGACGGCATGGTGACCTTTCGCCCGACATGGGAATGGGACATCGCGGCGGGGGCGCTCATCATCGCGGAGGCAGGGGGGCGGGCAACGGATGCGACCGGTGCGGTGCTCCGCTTCAACAGCGCGGTGCCGCAGGTGCGCGGCGTGATGGCCGGATCGGCGGGCATTCACGGCGCGCTACTGGCTGCGCGGTCGTGATACGGAGACAGAGTGCGCTGCGCCCGGGCGGCGCTTGACCCCGAACCCGCAATGCCTAGGGTGCGCGCGCCACCCTCCCCGGCCAAGGACCCAGACCATGCCCAACCGCCCATCCCTTGCTCCCGGCGTGATCCGCAGAGCCGCCCCGCGCGCCATGATAGAAGGCTGAGGTCCGCCCGCGATGACGCAATCCCTTGCCCTGTCGCTCTACCTGCTGTGGTCCAGCCTGAACGGGCCGCGCTTTGCCGAACGCAAGCTGCGCGAACGTCTGGCCGAGGGAAAGGAAGACCCCGCCCGCATCGACGAACGGCGCGGCATCGCGGGCCGCCCCCGCCCCGATGGCCCGCTGATCTGGTTCCATGCCGCCAGCGTGGGCGAGTCGGTGGCCCTTTTGGAACTGGTCCGGCAATTGCTCGACGAACACGAGACTCTCTCCGTCCTCGTCACCACGGGAACGGTCACCTCGGCCTCTGTCATGACCGACCGGCTGCCCGATGGCGCGTTGCACCAATTCCTGCCGCTGGATGCCCGGCCCTTCGTGCGCCGCTTTCTCGACCATTGGCGGCCCGATGTGGCGGTCTGGACGGAAAGCGAGCTTTGGCCCGCCCTGATCTGCGAAACCAAGGCACGCGGCATTCCGATGGTGCTTTTGAACGCGCGCATGTCCAAGGCGAGCCATGACCGCTGGCGTTTCCTGCGCGGCATGGCCCGGAGCCTCTTGTCCCGCTTCGACCGCGCGCTGGTGCAAGACAGCCTGACCGAGATCTACCTGCGCCGCCTTGGGTTGCCCGTCGACCGGATGGAGGTCACGGGCACCCTCAAGGAAGGCGCGGCCGCCCTGCCGGTGAAGGCGTCGGAGCTGGAGACCATGCGCGCCGAGATCGGGGGGCGACCTATCTGGGTAGCAGCCTCCACCCATCCCGGCGAAGAGGAAAAGGTGCTGGAGGCGCACCGGCTGGCGATGCGGACGAACCCGCGGCTCCTGCTGATCCTTGTGCCGCGTCACCCCGCACGCGGGGACGAGGTGGCAGGCCTCCTGACGGCGGGCGATTGGGCCTTCACGCGGCGCAGCCTCGGCGAGGGGCCCGAGGCCGAGGCACCCGTCTATCTGGCCGACACGATGGGCGAGTTGGGGCTGTGGTACCGGCTGGCCACTGTCAGCTTCGTCGGCGGCTCTTGGGAACCCATCGGCGGCCACAATCCGTTCGAGCCCGCGGCGCTGGGGTCGGCCATCCTGCACGGTCCCTATGTCACGAATTTCGTCGATATCTACCAGCGCCTGACCGAAGCGCGGGCAGCCCGGCTGGTGTCGGCCCCGCAGGCGCTTGCGACGGCGGTCGATGATCTCCTGTCGCCCGACCGCGCCGCCGCCATGGCCCATGCGGCATGGGAAGTTGTCTCGGCCGGGGCGGATGTGACGGAACGGGCGAAAACCGTCCTCCTCGACATGCTGGACGCGGCCGAAGCCGGTAGAGGGGCGCGGGGCTGATGCGCGCGCCGGGTTTCTGGCACGGCGACCCGGGCCTCTTGTCCGCGATCCTGTCACCGCTGGGGCTGGTCTATGCCGGGGCGACGCGGCGGCGTCTGGCGCAGGGCGCCCGCCTGCGCGTCGGTGTGCCGGTCATCTGTGTCGGCAACCTGAATGCGGGCGGCACCGGCAAGACGCCCGTCGTGATCGCCCTTGCCGAACGACTGCGGGACAGGGGTATCGCGGCCCATGCCGTCAGCCGTGGCCATGGTGGCACCCTTGCGGGGCCGGTCCGGGTCGACGAACGCCGCCATGGTGCGGCCGAGACCGGGGATGAGCCCCTGCTCCTCGCGGCCTTCCTGCCCACATGGGTCGCCAAGGATCGGGCTGCGGGCGCGCAGGCGGCGGTGGCAGCCGGGGCGCAGGTCATCGTTCTGGATGACGGGTTCCAGAACCCGGCCCTTGCTCATGATCTGTCGATCGTCGTGGTCGATGCCCATATCGGCTTCGGCAATGGACGGGTGATCCCGGCGGGCCCCTTGCGCGAACCCGTCGCCACGGGTCTGGCGCGGGCCGATCTGCTTCTGTCGATCGGGGACGAGGCGGCGCAGGCGCGCTTTGCCGGGCGTTGGGGTGGGGGCCTGTCCCTGCCCCATGTCACTGGGCGGCTCGACCCCCTGCCGATGGGCTTATCGATGAACGGCCTGCCGGTGCTGGCCTTCGCGGGCATCGGGCGGCCCGAGAAATTCTTTCAGACGCTGAAGGCGATGGGGGCCGATATCCGCGCCACCCATGCGTTGAGCGACCACCAGCCGCTCAGTGATGCGCTGATGACCCGGATGCTGCGCGAGGCGCGGGCCATCGGCGCGCAGGTGGTGACGACAGAAAAGGACGCGGTGCGCCTGCCCCCCAACCTGCGCGCGCAGGTGATGACGGTGCCGGTGAGGTTGCGGATCGAGGATTGGACGGCCCTGGCTGCGGCATTGGACCGGGCCTTGGGTACGGCCACGTGACCGGTTGAAGATCTGCGTCACGCGACCTGTGGTCAGCGCTCCGACCAATCCGCCTCGTCATCCTGACCCAACACCGGCGCGGGACGGTCCAAGGCCAGCTCCGCATCGGAAAAGCGGAAGGGTGGCCGCACGCCCGGCACGCCACCCGGCGCGATTTGGGCACCCCGTGCCACCACCTGCGGATCGGCGAAGACCTCGGCCAGATCGTTGATCGGCCCGGCCGGCACGCCCTGCGCCTCGCAGGCCGCCAGCAATTCTGCCTTGCCCATGCGCCGGGTCGCCGCGCCCAGAATGTCGGTCAGCGCCGTGCGGTTCGCGATCCGGTCGGCATTGGTCAGGTAATCGGGGTGCTCCGCCAATTCCGGCACCCCCAACACGGCGCAAAGCCGCCGGTACTGCCCGTCATTGCCGGTCGCGATGATGATCCAGCCATCGGCGCAGTCAAAGACCTGATAAGGCACGAGGTTCGGATGGGCATTGCCGAGGCGCTGCGGCGCGACGTTCGTGGCAAGGTAATTCATCGCCTGGTTGGCCATCACGGTCACCGCCGTATCCATCAGGCTGAGGTCGATATGCTGCCCACGGCCCGTGGTCTGGCGCAGATGCAGCGCGGCAAGGATCGCGTTCGAGGCGTAAAGCCCGGTGAAGATGTCGGTGACAGCCACGCCCACCTTTTGCGGCTGGCCACCCGGTTCCCCCGTGACCGACATCAGGCCCGACATGCCTTGGATGATGTAATCATAACCCGCGCGATGCGCGTAAGGCCCGGTCTGACCGAAGCCGGTGATCGAGCAATAGATGAGACCGGGATTGATCGCGCTGAGGCTGGCGTAATCGAGGCCGTATTTCGCAAGGCCGCCGAGCTTGAAATTCTCGATCAGCACATCTGCCCCACGCGCCAGTTCAAGGACGCGCGCGCGACCGTCCTCGGTGCGGAAATCGGCGGTGACCGACCGCTTGCCCCGGTTGCAGGCATGAAAATAAGCCGCCGTCCGGTCGCCCTCCCGCTCGATGAAGGGCGGCCCCCAACGGCGGGTATCGTCGCCCTCGGGCGCTTCGACCTTGATCACCTCGGCGCCAAGGTCAGACAGCGTCTGACCGGCCCAAGGGCCGGCCAGGATGCGTGCCAGTTCCAGCACGCGGACACCGGCGAGGGGTGCCGTCATTGCGCCGCGGCGATGCGCGCGTCGAGGATCGTGGCGAAATCCTCGTAGCTCATGTTCGAATGCATCTCGCCATCGATGACGAAATGGGGCGTGCCGGGGATGTCGTGCACTTCCATGTTCGCCTCGTAGGTGGCGATCATCGCTTGGGCCATGGCTGCATCGGTCAGGCAGGCGTCCAGCTGTTCGTTGGAGAGGCCGGCCACGCGCCCGATCTGGCGCAGGTTCTCGGCCACGGCGCCGGGGGCGCCTTGGGTCCATTCGGCCTGCCGCTGGTAGATCAAGTCGACGATGCCGAAATAGCGATCCGGCCCGGCGCAGCGCGCGACCATCCCGGCCCAAAGTCCGAAACGGTCGAAATAGACCTCGCGGTAGACGAAGCGCACCTGTCCGCTGTCGATGTAGTTTTCCTTTAGCCGCGGCATCGTGTTGCGGTGGAAGCTTGCGCAATGCGGGCAGGTGAAGGAGGCGTATTCGATCACCTCGACCGGCGCATCGGGGTCGCCCAGCACCATTTCCACCACTTCCGGCAGATCGGTCGAGGCCGCGGCCTCCTGCGCATGGGCGGCCTGCGGCAAGAGCGGCAGTTCAGGCGCACCGGCCGGGCGCAGCAGCGCATAGGTTCCGGCGGCCATGACGCCGGCACCGGCGCCCATCATCAGGGTCCTGCGATCCATAAGTCTTGTCTCTCCTTAGGTCTGTCGGGGGGTTAGCACGTTGCGGGCCAGACGCGCGAGGGCCTCTTTCAAGCGCGTGTCCTCGATACCGTCCACCCCTTCCATCGCGCGCGCAAGGCGGGCCGGGTCGGGCGGTGGCGGGGCTTTGGAGGCCGCCGCGCGAAAGGCCACCTGCCCCTCGGCAAAACCGGTTGGGGCTGTCTGGGTGATATGGACATGGGCGATGGCGCGGTAGCCGTAGCTTGCATTCACACGCTCGGCGATCCGGTCCTTCTGCATCTCGAGCACGGGGGCGTTGGACCCGGTGGTCAGCAAAACAAGGGTCCCGCCAAAGCCCCGGCCCCAGGTGATCTTGACCGGCCGCGCGATGGCGGCGATGTCCTCGCCCACGATTTCAGGCCAATGGGTCAGCAGTTTCGCCTCGCCAAAACCGCGCTTTTCGGCGGGGGCCTTCAACGCTCCGGCCAGCAATGCGCCCGCGGTTTCGAACCCGCGCTTGCGGCGGCGCGGCGGCTCTGATGCGGAAGGGGCGGGTTTGCGCGTCATGGGTTGCCTTCGTGATCTTGAGGGCAATCTATGCGGTTACGCGGTGATAACCAATAACAGCCGGCTGGGGAGCTGATAAACCTTGCGTGACGGGTTCTCGGATGCGGCGGTCGCTGCCGCGCTCTTGCCATGGTACGATCGCCATGCCCGCGCCCTGCCTTGGCGCGTCGGGCCCGAGGCGCTGGCGGCGGGCGAGCGCCCCGATCCCTACCGCGTCTGGCTGTCCGAGATCATGCTGCAACAAACCACCGTTGCAGCGGTCAAAGACTATTTCCACCGCTTCACCACGCGCTGGCCGACCGTCACCGCATTGGCCGGGGCCGAGGATGCCGCCGTCATGGCGGAATGGGCGGGGCTTGGATATTACGCCCGCGCCCGCAACCTTCTGAAATGCGCCCGCGTGATCGCCACAGATCACGGCGGAGTCTTTCCCGATACCGAGGACGGTTTACGCAGCCTGCCCGGCATCGGGCCCTATACGGCGGCAGCCATCGCGGCCATCGCCTTCGACCGGCCCGCCGCGGTGATGGATGGCAACGTCGAGCGTGTGCTGGCGCGACTGTTCGCCGTGGAAACCCCGCTGCCCGCGGCGAAACCCGCCCTGCGCCTCTTGACCGAGCGGTTGACGCCCGACACACGGCCCGGCTGCTACGCGCAGGCGGTGATGGATCTTGGCGCGACGGTCTGCACCCCCCGGTCGCCCGCGTGTGGCATCTGCCCGCTGGTCACGATGTGCACGGCCCGCGCGCAGGGCATCGCGGCCGATCTGCCGCGCAAGAGCCCCAAACAGGCCAAGCCCTCCCGGCAGGGCATCGTCTATCTGGTAGAGCGCGCCGACGGGGCGGTCTTGCTGGAAACACGACCTGACAAGGGCCTGCTGGGCGGGATGCTGGGCTGGCCCGGCACCGACTGGACGGACATGCCGCCGCAAGATGCACCCCCCGTCGCCGCCGATTGGCATGATCCCGGGCTGGAGGTGCGCCACACCTTCACCCATTTCCACCTGCGCCTGCGCGTATGTCTTGGCCGTGTCGCACAAGACGCGCAGCCAGACAGGGGCAGTTTTCACCCCCGCGCCACCTTTCACCCCGCCAGTCTGCCCACGGTCATGCGCAAGGCATGGGACGTCGCGGCAGGGGCGTGGCCCGAGGATTGACGGATCGCGGGCCGCACCCCATCCTTGTCTGTGCAAAGACACGAGGCCCCGATGATCCCCGCCCCACAGGTCGCCCGCATCAGCCGCGCGGCTCCATTCTGGATGTCGCTGGGCCTTTTTCCGCTCTTGGCTCTTGTCGCTTGGCAGGGGGGCTGGTGGGTGCTCTTGATGCCGCTTTCGACATGGTGGCTGTTCACAGGCCTCGACGCGGTTCTGGGCCTGAATACCGAGAATGCCGACCCCGCCACGCCCGACGATCACTTGCGTTGGTATCGGCTGGTCACGCTGATCTGGTTTCCGCTGCAATTCGTCACGATCTTTGCCCTGATCTGGTACGCGACGCGGGCTGACCATCTGTCGACGCTCGAACAATTTGGCCTGTTCTTCGGCGTGGGGGTGATGTCGGGCACGATCGGGATCAACTATTCCCATGAACTGATGCACCAGAGAAACCGGCTGGAACGCGGGTTGGCCGATCTGCTGCTGGCAACCGTTCTCTATTCCCATTTCCGGTCCGAGCACCTTCTGGTCCACCATCGCCATGTCGGCACCGCGCGCGACCCGGTGACGGCGCGATACAACGAGGGGTTCCACCGCTTTTTCCCGCGCGTCCTGCGCGAAAGCCTGATCAGCGCCTTTCAGGCCGAAAAGGCGATGCTGGCGCGCAAGGGAAAGCCTTGGACCGACCGGTCGAACCCGTTCTGGCGCTATTGGGCGTTGCAGGGCGGCTGTCTCCTGCTGGCGTTTGCGCTGGGCGGTTGGATCGGGGTTGGGCTGTTCGTCTTTCAGGCCGCCGTCGCCATCTGGCAGCTGGAGCTGACCAATTACGTCGAACATTACGGGCTCACGCGAAAGCATCTGGGCGACGGAAAATACGAGCATGTCCTGCCGCGTCATTCGTGGAACGCGGCGCACAAAGCCTCGAACTGGCTTTTGATCAACCTGCAACGCCATTCGGACCATCACTACAAGCCCGACCGCCGCTTTCCGCTGTTGCAGAACTACACAGAAGATGACGCCCCGCAATTGCCCTTCGGCTACCCGGTGATGACCATTGCCGCGATGATACCGCCGCTTTGGCGTCGCGTGATGAACCCTCGCGTCAAGGCATGGCGGAAACGCTACTATCCCGAGATCACGGATTGGCATCCCTATAACAAGGGGCTGAACCCGTTGCCGCGTTAAGGGGACTGGTTTCGGCGCTTTGCCGGTCCTAGGCTGGGCGCATGTTGGTGCCGTTCCTCTTGTTTCTCGTATCGCTCGGCGGTGTTCTGGCCGCTTTCCTTCTTCCCGGCTGGTCCGATCTGATCCTGCTTGCGGGGCCCGCGGCGCTGGCCAGTCTGTGGCTTCTGGCGCGCGCGGCATTTGCAGGCAAACCGGCGCAGTCGGGGTCCACGACCCGACGTCGCTGGCACACCATCGCCCGACCGTCATGGATCGTCGTCGATGGGTCGAACGTGATGCATTGGCAGGATGAAACGCCGCGGATCGAGCCGCTGCGCGATGTTCTCGGCCACCTCGACCGGCTCGGGTTTACGGCGGGCGTCGTCTTCGATGCGAATGCCGGCTATCTGCTGGCGGGCAAATACCAGCATGACGAGGCCTTTGGCCGCCTGCTGGGCCTTCCCGATGATCGCATCATGGTCGTACCCAAGGGAACGCCCGCCGATCCAGTGATCCTGACCTCGGCCCGCGATCTTGGGGCGCGGGTCGTGACCAATGACCGCTACCGCGACTGGGCCGACGACTACCCCGAGATCGCCCGCCCCGGTTTCCTGATCCGGGGCGGCTATCGGGGCGGCAAGCTTTGGCTCGACCTCGAGTCGGCCGGATCTGCCGCGCGCACACCCGAACCGGTCTGACCGCACCAAGGGGGCCATCAGACGCGTTCAGCCAGCCAGACCCGAACTGCGGGATCGTCTGTCAGCGCGATGGCCCGTGCCCTTGCGGCCTGCGCCCCGGCCCCGTCGCCTGCCCGGAGGCACAGGTCAAGCCGGGCCGCCCACCACGGCTGATATCCCGCCACCCGGTCGGGCGGCATCGCGTCGAGGATCTGCAATCCCCGCTCAGGCCCATGGGCCGCGCCATGCACCACGGCGCGCGAGACCTCCGCCCCGAGACTTGGCCAGCGCGTCACAAGGAAATCGTAAAAGGCAGCCAGAACCTGCGGATCGCCCGCCTGCTCCCGGGGGGCCTGCACCTGCACCGACTGGATCGCGGCCTCGGTCTGGAATCGCCCCGGACGGCCGAGGGCTGCGGCGGCTGTCAGGGCGCGCTCCGCCTCGGCCACCATCGCGCCATCCCAGCGCGCGCGGTCCTGTTGGTCAAGCGGCACATAGGCGCCATCGGCGGCACGCCGGGTGGCCCTGCGCGCCTCGCAATACAGGATCAGGGCCAACAGCCCAAGCGGTTCGGGCTGGTCCGGCATCAACCCCACGATCACCCGCGCGAGATAAAGCGCCTCGCCCGCCAGATCCTCGCCCGCGCGACCGGCGGGCAGGCCGCCCGGAACCTCCCAGCCCAGTCCGTAGGCGGCGTAGACGGCCATCAGCACATCGTCGAGCCGCCCCTCCAGCTCCGCGCCTTCGGGCACGCGAAAGGGGATGCCCGCGGCCCGGATCTTGGCCTTGGCGCGCGTGAGCCGCTGGCCCATGGCGGCGGGTTGCACGACAAAGGCGCGGGCGATGCGCGCGGCATCCAGCCCGATCACGCTTTGCAAGATCAGGGCGCTGCGCACGGACCGGTCGATGGCGGGATGCGCACAGGCGAACATCAGTTTCAGCCTCTCGTCCGGAAAATCATGCGCGGCCCGGTCCATCGCTTCCTCCATCATCAGGTCGAGCAGGGGCATGGCGGCTGCGGCATGATTGGCCGCACGCGCGCCCTTGCCCGCAGCCCGTCGCGCCACGGTCAAAAGCCAGGCTTCGGGGCTGTCCGGAATGCCGGTCTCCGGCCAGCGGCGCAGCGCCGTGGCAAAGGCCTCGGCCAGCGCATCCTCGGCCGAGGCAATGTCGCGGGTCCGGGCGGCCACATAGGCCAGGAGCCGCCCGTAACTGTCTTGCGCGGTGCGCGCGACCACAGCGCGGGCCGCGGTGTCGCGCGCACCGGTGCTGGTCACAGCAGCATGTCGGCCGGCATCACCGGCCTCACCTCGACCGAACCGGCAAGCGCCGCGGGCGACCGCCCGGCCCAATCGATGGCCGCATCCAGATCGGGCACCTCGATCACGAAATAGCCGCCAAGCTGTTCCTTGACGTCTGGAAAGGGCCCATCCTCGATCAGGCGTGCGCCGTCGCGTTGGCGCACGATGGTGGCTGTCGAGGGCGGCAAGAGGCCGTCCCCCTTGACGATGACGCCGGCGGCGCGCATCGCCCCGATATAGGCGCCCCAAGCACCCCAATATGCGCCCTGCTGATCGGGATCCTGGCGTTTGTCGAATTCCGCCAGTGGTTCGCGGAAGATGATCATGTACTGCATTTCGGCTTCTCCTTCTTCCACGGGGTTTCAGTTCGACATCTCGGGCATCGGGTAATGCGGGGCGACGATCACCCGTCCGCCCCGGGTGGCGGCAGGGGCAAGGGCGGCCAGCGCCTCGGCCTCTTCGAGACTCGGCGCCTCGAGGATGAAATACCCCGAAACGCGGTTTCCGTCGCCCTCGGAAACGACGAGAGGCGCGCCACCGCGCACCATGCCCGTCTGCCCGATCATCGCGGCATACTCCGCCCAGAGCGCCCAATAGGCCGCCCCAGCCCCGGTCGTGTCGGACCTCAGGGCGACATCGGCGGGGGTTTCATGGATGAACAGGGTGAAAGGATCGGCGAAAGCCGGGACCGACAGGGCGGTCAGGGCGGAGGCCAACAAGGTGGTTCGGATCATGGGTCAGGCTCCTTGGGTTTGCGCGACGGCACAGCGCCGTCACACCCATGAGCCTCGGGTCCCGTCGATTTCGACAGGAGCGCGAAAAAAATCAGCGCTGGATCGCAGGCGTCTTGCCGATATGGCTGCCGTCCTCGGCGGCATGGACAAGGAAATGCGCCACGTCCGCCCGGCTGATGATGCCTTGCCGCCATGTCTCGGGCTCGACCAGCACCTTGTATTTCCCGCTCATCGCGTTGTCGTTGAGGATGCCGGGCCGCGCGATGGTCCAATCCAGACCCGAGGCGCGGATCATCTCTTCCTGTATGGATTTGTCGGCATAAGCCCGACCCAGAAACAGCTTGAAGGGGATGCGTTCGACGCTCGAAAGCTTGGCTTCGCTGTCGCCCGCGCCAAAGCCTGTGACCGCCAGCAAGCGCCGGACGCCAGCCACCTCCATCACGGGGATCAGCGCCGCGGCTGCATCCGAGAACAGCGTCGTGCGCTTGAGCGCGCGAAGATCGCGCGGAACGCCGAGCGTCAGGATCACCGCATCCGAGCCCGCGACCGCCTGCGCGAGGACGACGGGATCCGTCGCATCGCCGGTGACGGGTTCGAAACCGGGGGCCTCGATCCCCATCCGGTCCGCACTGCGCGCAAGGGCCCGCACGACATGGCCGCGCGACAGGGCATACTCCACGACCTTTCGGCCAATGCCGCGACTTGCGCCGATGACGGTGATCTGCATGGCGTAATCTCCTTTCTAAGTGAGATAGAGCGCGATCGTGTCACGCCCAAGACACGGAGGGGTAAGGCCCTCAGGCGCGCCCGGCCTCGGACGACCCTCAGGCGCGCCCGGCCTCGGACGACAAGGTCAGGGGCGACACCCCCAGCGTGGCCAGCGCCGCCGACCATTTGCCTTCCATGCGCTCTGCAAAGACGATCTCGGGCGTCGCATCCGCCGTCAGCCAGCCGTTTTGCGCGATCTCGTCTTCCAGTTGGCCCGGACCCCAGCCCGCATAGCCCAGCGCCATCAGCGCCCGCTCCGGCCCGCCCCCCCGCGCTAGATCCTCCAGCACGTCGATGGTGGCCGTCATGGCGAAACTGTCACCGATGCGAAGCTGGTCGTCCTGTCGGCCTCGATAGCCTGAGTTGTGCAACACGAAGCCGCGGCGCACCTCGACCGGCCCCCCATAGCAGACCGGCAGGTCAGGCATGCCCGCGCCGCGCGGAATATCCAGTTGTTCCAACATCTCGGAAAACCGGACATCGGGCATCGGCTTGTTCACGATCAGGCCCATCGACCCATCCGGGGAATGGGCGCACAGAAACACCACGCTGCCGTGAAACCGCGGGTCGCCCATGTCAGGCATCGCGATCAGCAGTTTTCCGGTCAGGTCCGCAAAGGCAAGGTTCGGGGTCATGGATGGAGCATGGGGGTTCGACCCGGCGCATTCAAGCGCGACACCCGCGACACGGTCACGGGAGCGTCGCCAATTCGTGACTTCCCAAAACGGCGACCTGCGCCTAGCTGAAGCGCATGAAGCACACACTCCGCACCCTTCTGTCCGCCCTTGCCGCCTGCGCCGCGACCTTCGCGGCCGCGCCCGCCATGGCCCAGTTCGAGGGCCGTTCCGCCGCCGATGTGGTGGAGGTCAGCTTCCTGCCGGGATGGCGGCTGCCCAACGGCAATCACATGGCCGGTGTCCGCATCGCGCTTGCGCCGGGATGGAAAACCTACTGGCGCGCGCCGGGCGAAGGTGGCGTACCCACGATCATCACCCTGACCGAGGCGACAGGGATCGACGGTATGGCCATCCATTGGCCCAGCCCCCAGGTCTTCTATGCCAACGGGATGCGGTCCATCGGCTACCGCGACGAGGTGATCTTGCCCGTCGAATTTTCGCTGACGCGCCAGGGCGAGATCGCCATCGCGGGCGAGATCGATCTGGGCGTCTGCCTCGATGTCTGCATGCCGGTAACGCTGGATCTGGCGGGGCTTCTGCCTCCCGTGACCGACCGGGTGCACGAGATCGGTCTTGCGCTGGCCGACCGCCCTCTGACCGCGACCGAAGCCGGGGCGGGGCGCGCCACCTGCGCGGTGCAACCCATCGCCGATGGTTTGCGGGTCACCGTCTCGGTCGACCTGCCCACCACTGGCAATGACGAAACGCTGGTTCTGGAACATCGCAACCCGGGCATCTGGGTCTCCGAATCGACCACGCGGCGCGAGGGTGCAACGGTTCGTGCGGTGGCCGACGTGATCCCGCCCGGGCGTCCCGGCCCCTTTCCGTTGAGCCGGTCGGACCTGCGCATCACCGTGATCGGCAGCCGGATGGCAGTCGAACTGGACGGCTGCATCGGCTGAAGCGGCCTCAGCCGCGCCGCAGCCCCCGCGCCAAGGCGACCGACCAGCCGATCAGGCAAAGGATGGCCGTGCCCGCGACGAACAACGCAAAGGCGGGTAGCAGGCCAGCACCCAATGCCGCCAATGGACCTGCCATCGACCCGGTCACGATCACGCTGCCCAGCGTCGCCGCAAAGAGCAGGGTCACCGCACCGAGCAGCGCCAGCATCCCCCGCGCAAGGCCGGGATTGCGCCCCATCGCCCCCAAGGCACGCCGCAACGCGCGCATCTGGGCCGCCGCATCGCGCTGCATCGCCATGATGGCAGGCACGACCAGCAGCACGATCACCATCCCAAAGCCCAGCCCATAGACCAGCGTCACCACCGTTGGCCGCAGGAATTGCGCATCCTGCGAGCGTTCGTAAAGCAGCGGGGCCAGCCCCAGCACCGTGGTCAGCGTGGTCAACAGAACCGGCCGCAACCGGTCGCAGACGCCATCCACGATGGCGGGGATCAGGCCGCGTTCCTCGGCATATTCGTCGATCGTGGTCACCAGAACGATGGAATCGTTGATGATGATCCCCGTCATGCCGATCAGGCCGACCACGCTGAACATCGACAGCGGAATATCCCACAAGACATGTCCGTAGATCGCGCCCACAAGGCCGAACGGGATGATGGCCATCACCACCATCGGCCGCGTCCAGCTGGCAAAAATCCACGCCAGCACAAGGTAGATGCCGATCAGGCAGAGGATGAAACCGACAAGCGCATCGCTCAGGAATTCGCGCTCCTGCTCGGCCAGTCCCGACAGCCGGGTGGCGACCCCGAACCGTTCCTCCAGTTGCGGGACGATGACCTCCGACAGCTCTGCCATGATCTCGGCGGCGCGCGCGGGATCATCCTCGGACAGATCGCCCGTGACCGAGATCAGCCGCAGCCCGTTCTCGCGCTGGATCAAGGAAAACCCCTGCCGCGCTTCGACCGTCACGATATCGGCCAGCGGCACGTATTGGCCCGCTGCGGCGCGCAGCAGCGTCCGGTCGAGGAAATCGGCGGTCAATTCCCCCACTGGCAATTCCACCCGGATCGCGGCTGTGCGTGGCCCGTCGGGATAGGTCGCGGCCTCGATCCCGGCCAGACGGTGGCGCAACACGCGCCCCAAGGTGCCGATGTCAAAGCCCAGCGCCTCGCCCTGCGGGGTCAGGGTCAGGCTCAGCTCCTCGCGGTCATAGGCCATGCTGTCCTGCAATCCCGAAACCTCGGGAAAGCGGGCAAGCTGCGTCTGCAACCAGATCGCGGCCGCCTTGAGCGTCTCGGTCTCGGCGCCCGTGATCTGCACGTCGATGGCATCGCCGCCCGGCCCGCCGCGAAAGCCCCGGAAGCTGACGACCTCGGTCAAGGGCAACTGGCGCACCTCGTCCTGGAGATCGGCGACGAAGGCAAAGGCCGAATAGGGCCGCAGGTCCGCGTCGATCAGTTCGATGGCAATGGACCCCAAAAGGTCCGCGTCCTTGTTCTCGACCCCGCTCAGCCCCGGCCCGCTGGTGCCGCCCACCTCGGCCAGAACGTAGATGAGCGGGTTGACCCCATGCTCAGCCTCGTAGCGGGCGGCCACGGCCTCGGTCGCGCGCTGCATCTCGCGCACCATCGCAAGGCTGTCCTCGCGGGTCGCACCATCGAGCATCGCGAAATTGCCGGTGCCCGACGAGAGTTCCGGCGCGTTGAAGAACCGCCATGTCACATCGCCCCGGATCACCCCCGCGACCTGCGAGGCAAGGATCAGGATCATCCCGGCAAGCAACGGGTAGCGCCCGGCGACGACGATCCGCATCGCTGGCCGGAAGGCCGTTTCCTTAACCCAATCGAAACCCCGGTTAACGACGCGGGACGGCCAGTCGTACCAATGCTCCCGCGCCGAATGGGCCAGCGCATGGGCCATATGGTTGGGCAAGACGAGAAAGCATTCCACAAGGCTCGCCAGAAGCACCGCGATGACGGTGAAGGGGATATCGGCGATCAGGCTGCCGAAGCGCCCCCCGATCACGATCAGGGCAGCAAAGGCCAGAACCGTGGTGATCGTGGCCGAAAACACCGGTGCCGCCATGCGCCGCGCGGCCGTCTCGGCGGCGACCACAGGGCTCTCTCCCAGATGGCGTGCGCGGTAATCGGCATGTTCGCCCACGACAATGGCATCATCCACCACGATGCCCAGCGTGATGATCAGTGCGAAGAGCGAGATCATGTTGATCGTCAGCCCGGCCGCCCACATCAGCGCGATGGCGGCCAGAAGCGCCACCGGGATGCCCGCCGCGACCCAAAGAGCCGTGCGCGCATTGAGAAACAGGAACAACAACCCCACGACCAGCAACAGGCCCATCAGTGCATTGTCGATCAGGATGTCGAGCCGGCCGGAAATCGCCTCGGCCTGCGTGCGGATCAGATCGATCGTCGCGCCCTGCGGCAAGGTCGCCTGCATCTGCGCCGCGACCGCTTCGACCTGCGCCTGTATCGCGATGGCGTCGCCATCCTCGGACCTGTCGATGCGGATCGAGATGGCCGGGTTTTCGTCCACGAAATAGGCGCGCTCCCGGTCCACGCCTTCGACCCGCACAAGGGCCACGTCGCCGATGGTCAGGGCGGATCCATCGTCATGGGTGCGCAGCGTCAGGGCCGCGATCTCGGCCGCGCTTCGCTGTGCGGACCCGGTCCGGATGCGGGCATTGGCGCCGTCGACATCGCCGGCCGGTGCGGTCGAGGCGGCCGCCGCGATCACCTCGGCGATCTCGGCCATCGTGACGTCGTGGCGCACAAGCGAGACCTGCGGCACCTCCACGATCGTTTGCGGGGCGGCGACGCCGCGAATCGTGGTCCGCGTGACGCCGACCTCGAACAGGCGCGCGACGAATTCATCGGCGAACCGGCCCAATTGCGCAGGCGGCACGGGGCCTGTGATCACCACGTCGGTCACGCGGTCCGACCATGTGCCGCGGCGGATCTCGGGATCCTCGGCATCTTCGGGCAGATCCGTGACGGCATCGAGGGCCGCCTGCACCTCGTCGGCGGCGCGCGCCATGTCCCAGCCGGGATCGAATTCCAGCGTCAGGCTGGCGCGCCCCTCACGGCTGGTGGCCTCGGACCCGGCGACGCCGGGCACGGCCAAGAGCACGGGTTCCAACACCGCGACAATGGCCTCGTCCACATCCTCGGCCCCGGCGCCGTCCCATGCAACGACGATGGACACGTCATCGGAAATCACATCCGGGAAAAACTGCGCCCGCATCTGCGGGATCGCGGCAAGACCCGCGACCACCATCAGCATCAAAAGCAGGTTGGCCGCCGTGCGATGCCGGGTGAAGTAGCTCAGGATACCGACACCTTGGGGCGGGAGACGGCGCATCCTCAACTGCCCATCCGGCTTTCAAGGCGCGCCACCATCTGCGCGGGCACCGTATCTTGCCGCAACTGGTCCAGCATGCGGGCCCGCGCCTCGGCCGGGATCATGCGATTGCTTTCGACATAGGCGATCAACCGGGCGCGTCGTTCGGGGTCGAGCGCGATGGTCTCGGGCTCCGACGTGGTGTCGGCGGCTTCGGGCCGCACCGGATTGACCCGGATGCCCGCGCCCAGAACCGGGGTACGGGCCAAAACCACCTCGCGCCCGTCAAGATCCGCTGCACGCACGAGAACCGCATCGCCTTGCCGCCGCACCAGATCGACCGCCACGGCCTCCAGCCGGTTGTCTTCGCCCAGAACCAGCACCTGCCCATCCGAGCCCAGCGCCGAGGCGGGCAGGCGCGCCACGCCTTGCACAGGCGGTTCCTGAACTTCGACCCGCACGAAATCCCCCGCGCGCAGGCCGCGCGCCGTATCGATCCGGGCGAAAAGCAGGCGGCCCGATTGCCCGGCCTCGACCGATCCGCTTTCGCGGGTCAGCACCGCCTCGGCACTCAGATCGAGGCCGAAGGTATCCAGAACCACCCGCACCGGCGCCTCGGACAGAACGCCTCCGGCTCCGAGAAGCTGCGCATATTGCGCCGCAGAGATGCGAAACGCGACCTCCAGCGCCTCGGGGTCGATCAGGCGGGCGATCATTTCATTGCGATTGACCAGCCGTCCGGCGACCACGTCGACCTCGGACAGGATCCCGTCGAATTCCGCGCGCAGCACTGTGCGGGCGAGCATCCGTTCCGCCTCCTCCAGCGCGATGCGGCGACGATCCAGCGCAGTTCGCGCCTGCGCGAGGCGCGCCTCGGCCTGCGCAAGCGCCTGCCTGCGCGACAGCACCGCTTGGCCGGCGGCGGCGGCGGCCAGTTCGGCGGTTTCAACGGCGGCGGCACTGCCCACACCGCGATCCAGAAGATCGACCTGCCGCGCGAATGCGCGCTGGCGCAACTCGGCCTGTGTCGCGGCGGCGGCCAGGTCGTCGCGCGACAGCGCCACCGCGGCCACCGCCTCCGTCAATTCGTTCTCGGCATCGCGCAAATCGGCCCCGGCCGTGTCCCGGGCCGATTGCGCCTCCGACGGATCGATCCGAAGCAGAACCTGACCCGCCGAAACGGACCCGCCTTCCTCGAAACCGGGCGCAAGGTCGATGACATTCCCCTCGGCGGGCGCGCGCAGTTCCAGAACCCGGCGCGACCGCACTTCACCGAATGCCGTCAGGACAGGGGTTTCCGTCCCGACTGTCACCGTCATCACCTCGGCGGAAAAAACACGCTCGCGCTGTGGCTGGGGCGTGCCGGTATCGGCCCACCGCGCCTCAAGGGCGCCACGGATCGTCTGGCCCGCCATTGCCAACAGACCGACGGTCAGCGCCATCAGGAAAAGCCCGGTCAGGGCGCGGCGAAGGAATCGCATGGCTCAATGCCTCAAGAGGTGCCTGCACCAGAGGTAGAGGGCGGCGCGGCAAGGTCCAAGTGACCAGTGCGCGCAGGATAGCGTGGCCCGATCACTCGGGTTCCACGCCACACGCGGTCATTTCCGTCGCAGATGTTCATCGAGCCGGGGCATGATCTCGACGAAATTGCAGGGCAGATGCCGACTGTCGAGCTGGAAGCGCAGGATTTCGTCCCAGGCATCGCGGCAGGCCCCGCTGGAGCCGGGAAGCGCGAAGAGATAAGTGCCATTCGACACGCCGCCGGTCGCCCGGCTTTGTACCGCCGAGGTGCCGATCTTTCCCATCGAGACGATGGTAAAGACGGTGCCAAAGGCCTCGATCTCTTTTTCGTAGACGTCGCGATGCGCCTCGATAGTGACGTCCCGACCGGTCAGGCCGGTACCGCCCGTGGTCAGGATCACGTCGATGCCCGGATCGGCGCACCAGATGCGCAATTGATCCGCGATGGCGTCACGCTCGTCGCGCAGGATGTGGCGCGCGGCTAGCACATGGCCCGCATCGGTCAGGCGCTGCACGAGCAGGTCGCCCGATTTGTCCTCAGACGGGCCACGGGTGTCCGACACGGCCAGAACCGCGATTCGCACGGGGTGGAAGGGGCGGGTTTCGTCGATGCGCGACATGTCTCAGATCTTTCTCAGCCGGGCCTTCAGGGACAAGAGATCCTCCCACGCCTTGGCCTTGTCATGGGGTTTTCGCAGCAGGTAGGCCGGATGGAACATCGGGATCGCGGGGCGGTCCATCACCTCGGTCCATTGTCCGCGCAGGCGGGTGATGCCCTTCTGGCCGGTCAGGCCGTGGCAGGCATGATTGCCCATCAGGACAAGGATATCCGGATCGGCCAATTCGATATGGCGGCGCACGAAGGGACCCAGCATCGCCAGTTCCTCGGGCGAGGGGTCGCGGTTTTGCGGCGGGCGCCACGGCAGCATATTGGTGATGTAGACGGAACTTTCAGGGTCTGCGGCGGCGCGGTCCAGCCCGATCGCGGCCAGCATCCGGTCAAGGAGTTGCCCCGCCTTGCCGACGAAGGGCTTGCCTTGCTGATCCTCTTCGCGGCCCGGCGCATCGCCCACGATCATGACGCGCGCGGCAGGATCGCCATCGGCAAAGACCAACCGCGTCGCCGTCTGGCTGAGCGGGCAATGGGGAAAAACCTCCATCGCCGCCTTGAGCGCGGGCAGGTCATGCGCGGCGGCTGCAGCCTCGCGCGCGATGGCAACGACGTCGACGGCATTGGCCTTGGCTGCCCCCTCGGCCGCGCGGGCGGGGGGCGGAGCAGGGCGGGAGGCGGCGGGCGGGACAGCCGGGGCGGCGGGCGGGGGGGCGGATGCGACCGGTGCGGCCTCCTCCAGCGCGAAACGGTCGACCGGCGCGTCGAGGATCGCCTCGTCCGCCCCAAGCTCGATCTGCCAATCCAGCAGCGCCAGCGCCTCGTGATACCCCATGTCATCCATGACGCGCAGGCTATGCGCAGCCGCAACAAAGGAAAAGGGGGCAAGGGGCCTGACGCCTTGCCGCCCCGCCCCGCCCGCACCTATAAGCGCAGACAGGCGCAAGGCACCAGGGCGGCACGATGAAATTCAGCCAGACGCATCTCTTGGGGATCGAAGACCTCCACCCGATGGAGATCACGATGCTGCTCGACCGGGCCAATGTGCATGCCGAGGCCGAGCGCGGCAGCCGCCAGCATGGCGAACCGCTCAAGGGTCTGACCCAGATCAACATGTTTTTCGAGGCCTCGACCCGCACCCAAGCCAGCTTCGAGATCGCGGGCAAACGGCTGGGCGCGGATGTGATGAACATGGCGATGGCGGCAAGCTCCCTCAAAAAGGGCGAGACGCTGATCGACACGGCACTGACACTGAATGCCATGCACCCCGACCTGCTGGTCGTGCGTCACCCCCATTCGGGCGCGGTCAAGCTTTTGGCGGACAAAGTGAATTGCGCGGTTCTGAACGCGGGCGACGGGCGGCATGAACACCCGACCCAAGCGCTCCTCGACGCGCTGACGATCAAACGCGCCAAGGGCCGCATCCACAGGCTGAACATCGCGATTTGCGGCGATATCGCCCACAGCCGCGTGGCGCGGTCCAACATCTTCCTTCTGGGTCGGATGGAAAACCGCGTGCGCCTTGTCGGTCCTCCGACCCTGATCCCGGCTGGCGCGGCGGATTGGGGGGTCGAGGTCTACGACGACATGGCCGAGGGGCTGCGCGACGTCGATGTGGTGATGATGCTGCGCCTTCAGAAAGAACGGATGGACGGAGCCTTCATCCCGTCCGAACGCGAATATTTCCACCGTTTCGGCCTGAATGCCGAAAAACTGTCCTACGCCAAACCCGACGCCATCGTCATGCATCCGGGTCCGATGAACCGCGGCGTCGAAATCGACGGGACCATCGCCGACGACATCAACCGCTCGGTCATTCAGGAGCAGGTGGAAATGGGTGTGGCCGTCCGTATGGCCGCGATGGAGCTTTTGGCCGAAAACCTGCGCGCCCGGCGGGAAAAGGGCGCGGCATGACGGACAGCCTGCACGTCTTCGCCATCACCGCGCCCGAAGGGCTAAGGCACACCCACCTGACCCGGGCCGAAGGGTTGGCCGCCGATCTGCCCCCGCTGACGGACTGGCTGGGGGCCGAGGTCGACACCGACCAGATCGAGCTTTTCCCCGTCCGCGATCTGGGCGACATGGCCCTGTCCGATTACATCACCATGGCCTTTGCCCCGGAACCCATCGCGCCCGACAGCCTGCGCCGGATCAATGCGATCAAGGGCCATGTGCTGCTGGTGCCCGAAAGCGCCCTGTCGGAGGAACCTGCGCCAACGGCCGATGCGCGGCTGGTCGCCTCTCTCCCCCTTGCGCGGGCCGATCACGCGGCCAGCCTGCCAAAGGCCGATGTCACGCCGATGCCCCGCCCGCCTGCCCCCCAACCGCCGCGGCAACGGATCGGTTCCGGCGCGCTTTGGGCCATCGCCGGGCTCGGCTTGCTGCTCCTTCTTGTGCTTTTGGTGCTGTGATGGACCCGCATCTGCCCACCCGCAGCCTTTTTGTGCCCGAGACCCAGCTTGACCCGGGCGAAGCGGTCATCGCGCAGTTTCACGCGGATCGCGCCACCTATTGGCGGGAAAACGCGTGGCTTGCGGCGATCGCCATGGCGGCGGGCATGGCGATCCTCTGGGCGCTTGGCAATGAACATGTCTGGACAGGTGCTGTCGGCGGCCTTTTGGCCATCGCGGTGCGCGCGCTTTACCTGTCCTCGGACGAAACCAAGATGCGCTGGGACCTGACCGACCGGCGGCTTCTCGGACCCGGCCCGCGCGTCATCGCGCTGGAAAACATCACGCAGGTCAACACGATCTTTTCCGCCGTGCAGGTCGTGACCGTGACCGGCGACAAGCACCTGTTGAAATACCAGGCGGATGCCGAGGCCACCAAGGCCCGCATCGACGCCGCACGAGGGCAGACATGACGCAGGGCTCGGGCTGGGACGACATTCTGGAACCGGGCGAAACGGTCCTGTGGCAAGGCCAGCCCCTGCCGGGCATCATCTGGCGTGACATGATCGGGGGACGCCTGCCGATCGGCATCATCTTCACGGCGTTTTCGACATTCTGGATCGGGCTCACAATCTGGATGGCCGCCTCCATCGACGGGCCGATCCTGCTGCGTTTGTTGTTTCCGATGGCCGGTTTGCCGTTCCTTGGCATCGGGGTCTACATGCTTGTCGGTCACCTCTACTGGGACGCGCTGGTGCGGGGCGGCACATGGTACACGCTGACCGACCGCCGCGCCTTCATCGCCACCGACGTATTCGGACGGCGCAAGCTCGACAGCTACCCGATTGACGAGATGACCGGGTTGAGCCTGCGCGACGGCGTCCCCGGCGACGTGATCTTCGGGACCGTGACCCATTCCTTTCGGCGCCGCGCGGCGGCACCGCACCGCAGGCGCAATCGGATGACGACGAGCACCCGGGTCCAGCTGGGCTTTCGCCACATCGCCGAAGCGCGCAAGGTCTGGCGCATGATCCGGGACCGGCAGGCGGCGATGACGGCGGCCGCGCGCGACATTCAGGAGGACGAGACGCCATGACCAACGCGCTGCTTCGCAACGCCCGCCTGATCGACCCCGAGGCGGGGACCGAGCGGCTGGGCTGGCTCCGGATCGAGGGGGGGCGCATCGCCGAAACGGGCGAAGGTCCGCGCGCAGGCGGGATCGACTGCCACGGTGCCTGCCTTGCACCCGGCATCGTGGACATCGGGGTCAAGGTCGGCGAACCGGGTGAACGCCACAAGGAAAGCTTCCGCACCGCAGGCCGCGCGGCGGCGGCGGGCGGCGTCACCACCATGGTCACCCGCCCCGACACAGCCACCCCCATCGACACACCCGAGGTGCTGGAATTCGTCACCCGCCGCGCGCAGCAGGATGCAAGCGTCAAGGTTCGGCCCATGGCCGCCCTGACCCGCGGCCGCGAGGGCCGCGAGATGACCGAGATCGGCTTTTTGCTGGATGCGGGCGCTGTCGCCTTCACCGATGGCGATGCGGTCACCGCCAATACCAAGGTCCTGTCGCGCTGCATGACCTATGCCCGCTCGCTCGGCGCGCTGATCGTGGGCCACCCGCAGGAACCGGGTCTGAGCGAGGGGGCGGCGGTAACTTCGGGCAAATTCGCCTCGCTGCGCGGTCTGCCCGCCGTCTCTCCCATGGCCGAGCGGATGGGGCTGGAGCGTGATCTCGCCTTGGTCGAGATGACGCGCGTGCGCTATCATGCCGACCAGATCACGACCGCCACCGCCCTGCCCGCACTGGCCCGCGCCAAGGCCGCGGGTCTCGACGTGACGGCGGGGGTGTCGATCCACCACCTGACACTGAATGCGCTCGACGTCGGCGATTACCGAACCTTCTTCAAGGTCAAGCCACCGCTCCGTGACGAGGAGGACAGGCTCGCCATGGTCGAGGCGGTGCGCGACGGGCTGATCGACGTGATCTGTTCCATGCACACCCCGCAGGACGAGGAAAGCAAACGCCTGCCCTACGAGGCCGCGGCCTCGGGCGCGGTGGGGCTGGAAACCCTGCTCCCCGCCGCCCTGCGCCTCTACCATGCCGAGGCGCTGGACCTGCCGCACCTGTTCCGGGCGCTGTCGCTGAACCCGGCGCGGCGTCTGGGGCTTGAGGGCGGGCGGCTTGCGCCCGGCGCACCGGCCGATCTGGTTCTGTTCGACCCCGACATTCCCTATATCCTCGACCGCTACGCATTGCATTCCAAGTCGCGCAACACGCCCTTCGATGGGCAAAGGATGCAGGGGCGCGTCCTGCGCACATGGGTGGATGGGGCCGTGGTCTATGACCGCGCGCAGGAGAAGGCGGCATGATCCCCATCCTCGAGACGGGCCCCGCGTTTCTGGGAGTGGTGGGCCTGTTGGCCTATGTGCTGGGCTCCGTGCCCTTCGGCATCGTCATGGCGCGCCTCTTCGGGCTGGGCGATCTGCGCAAGATCGGCTCTGGCAATATCGGCGCCACCAACGTGCTGCGCACCGGCAACAAGCTGGCGGCTTTCCTGACGCTAGTGCTGGACGCGGGCAAGGGTGGCATCGCGGTGCTGGTCGCGCGCGCGCTTGTGGGTGAGGATGCGGCGCAGGTCGCGGGGTTCGCGGCTTTCCTCGGCCATTGTTTCCCCGTCTTCATCGGGTTCAAGGGCGGCAAGGGGGTCGCAACCTTCCTCGGGACGCTGCTCGCGCTGGCATGGCCCGTCGGTCTCGCCGCCTGCGCGACTTGGGCCGCGGTTGCGGCCGTCACGCGGATCTCGTCGCTCTCGGCACTGGTGGCGGCGGCGCTGTCGCCGGTCTGGGCCATCGTGCTCGGACAGGGAACGGCAGCGCTTTTGCTCGTCTTGCTTGCTGGCCTGATCTTTTGGCGGCACGCGGCCAATATCTCACGCCTGATCGCGGGAACGGAGCCTAGGATCGGAAGGTCCACCAAGGACTGAGGCACCCGCCGCTTTTCGTGGAAACTCCTCACGCATGCCCCGATTTTGCCGCCTTGCGCGCCGACCCTGTGGCCCGGAACCGGACAGCCAAAAGGGTCGGAGATGGGACCGTTCAAAGCTATTGCGACGTGTTATGCGAAGTCTCTGACCTTCTCGGGCCGCGCCCGGAGGTCGGAGTATTGGTGGTTTGCGCTTTTTTTGCTGCTCGCTGGTATGGCCATTCATGTTGGGGCGACCGCTTGGGCGCTGCACGACCCGGCCTTGGTCGCCGCGTTTCAGGATCCAGCACGGATCGAAATCTGGGCCAAGCGGCAAGACAACCTCTGGCTCATGCTGATCGGGGGATTGGTCGCCTATCTGCTGCTGTTCTGCCTGCCGCAATTGTCCGTCACGGTCCGCCGCCTCCATGACACGAACCGGAGCGGTTGGTTCATCTTCATGCCCACGCTTGTCGGACTTGGCTCCATTATCGCAACGGTCGTCATTGCCATGGGCGGCGGCGCGGGGGCAACGCCGCTGATCTTGCTGATCCTGTCAGCGCCGATCCTCGCCTATCTTTGGTTCTTTGTCGTGCTGTGCCTGCCGGGCACACATGGGAGCAACCGGTTCGGCACGGATCCGATCAAGGGCCGCAGGCGGCGCGCACCCGACCATCCGGCCTTTGCCATGCCCGCCACGCCCGAGGAACGCGCAAGCTTCGAGGCGGCGAGACGTGCCGAAATCCAGGACTACTACCGCAAGAACGTGCTGGCGAACGTGACGCGCGCCTGACTCAGTACCGGTGCGCCGCGTAGATGCGCGACAGGTCGCCCGCCCATTCCCCGCGATATTCCTCGAGCAATTCGTCCGCCGGCACGCGCCCCGTTTCAACGCTGTCCTTCAACGCGTTCAGGAAATGCGTCTCGTCCGGGATCAGGCCATCGGCGCCCGAACGCGCGCGGGCCTTCAGCCCGGTTTCGGCGATGGCCACGGCCTCGCGGGCGATGTCGTGCAGGCGGATGCCGCCCACCTGCCCCTGCAACGCATCGACCGAGGCTGCCACGCGCAGCGCGTCGCGCGTTTCGGCATCCCAATCCTTGACCAGATCCCATGCGGCATCCAGCGCCGACTGGTCATACATCAGACCGACCCAGAAGGCCGGCAGCGCGCACAGCCTGCGCCAAGGGCCGCCATCGGCACCGCGCATCTCGATGTATTTCTTGACGCGCGCCTCGGGGAACACGGTCGTCATGTGATCGGCCCAATCGCTCAGCGTCGGCACCTCGCCGGGCAGGGCAGGCAATTCACCCTTCAGGAAATCACGGAACGACTGGCCCAGCGCGTTGATGTATCTGCCGTCGCGGTAAACGAAATACATCGGCACATCGAGCACGTACTCGACCCAACGCTCGAACCCGAATCCGTCTTCGAAGACGAAGGGCAACATGCCGGTGCGCGCGGAATCAAGATCACGCCACACCCGGCTGCGCCACGATTTGTGACCGTTCGGCTTGCCGTCCAGAAACGGCGAATTGGCGAAAAGCGCGGTGGCCACGGGCTGCAGGGCCAAGGCCACGCGCAGTTTCTGCACCATGTCGGCCTCGGAGGCAAAATCGAGGTTCACCTGCACCGTGCAGGTGCGCCGCATCATGGTGGTTCCCATGGTGCCGACGGTCTGCATGTAGCCGTCCATCAGCTTGTAGCGCCCCTTGGGCATCAGCGGCATGTCCTCGTGCCGCCAGATCGGGGCCGCGCCCAGACCGATGAATTCCACCCCGATCGCATCGGCCACCTCGCGCACTTCGCGCAGGTGTTCGTTCACCTCGTCGCAGGTCTGGTGGATCGTCTCGAGCGGCGCGCCGGACAGTTCCAGCTGTCCACCGGGCTCAAGACTGACATTCGCGCCATCCTTGGTCAGACCGATGATGTTGCCGCCCTCGGCAACGGGCTGCCAGCCGAATTTCTGTTGCAACCCCTCCAGCACCGCCTTGATCGAGCGGGCGCCCTCGTAGGGGAGCGGCGCAAGCGTGTCGCGGCAATAACCGAATTTCTCGTGCTCGGTGCCGATCCGCCACTCGGATTTGGGCTTGCACCCCGAGGCGATGTATTCGGCCAGCTGCCCGTGATGTTCGATCGGGCCGCCGCCGGATTGGGGGATGGACATGGGTGCTTCTTTCGCGCTCGGGCTGTGTTCGGAGGGCACAGGTGGCCCGGTGGCTCTATCCTGTCAAGGCCGGAGCGATCACGCGCCGCCACAGCATCTGTTCACCCATGCGCGTTTCCCTCCGAGCGGCCAACAGGCGTTGGCCGCCAAGACCCGGCAACGTGGTAAAGGCATCGAACAGCGCGTCGGCCCCAGCGGCGTCGACAGGCACCACCAGAAACTGCCCCGGCTCGCTCAAAATCCAGGCAGCCCTGCCATCATGGTCGCGCCGGATCGCAAGGCTGGTCAACTCGGCCAAAGAGACCGCACCGCCAGTTTGCGGACCCATGTAAAGGATACGCCCCTCCACCACCTGCACCACGCCGGGGCCCTCGCCCTCCGTGGCAAAGCGCGCGCGCCGCACCGCCGGGATCAGCGCCAAGGCGGCCAGCGCGGCCAGAACATAGCCGAACCCCTGAACGATGAACCCCGGCCGCGCCGCGATCCACAAGCCAAGGGCGATGACGCCGCAGGCCGCGATCACCTCGGACCAGCGGCGCAGCACCGCCGCCGCCTCAGGGCGGAGAAACCCGCTCATCGCCAATCCCCGAGATGGGTCTGAAACAGCGTCAAGGCCGCCACCGCCGCGGTATCGGCGCGCAAGATGCGCGGCCCGAGCGAGATGGGACAAACGAAGGACAAACCGTGCAGCCGGACACGCTCGGCTGACGAAAATCCGCCCTCGGGGCCAATCAGGATGGCCCAAGAGCCGACATCCTCAACCCTGTCGGGCAAGAGCGCGGATTGACCGACAGCGCCCTCATCCGCAAAGATCAGCCGCCGCTCGGCAGGCCAATCGGACAAAACCACGTCCAGCCGGTGCAGATCGGCCACCTCGGGCACGAAGGTGCCGCCGCATTGCTCGGCGGCTTCCACCGCATGGGCCTGCAAGCGGTCCTGCCGGATCCGCTCGGCATTGGTGAACTCGGTCTGAACCGGGACGATGTGCGCCGCCCCCATCTCGACCGCCTTTTCCACGATGAAATCGGTGCGCGCCTTCTTGATCGGCGCGAACAGAAGCCAGAGATCGGGCGGCAACAACAAAGGCGCTGTTTGCCGGTCGCAGCGCAGGACGCCGCCGCGCTTGCCCGCTTCGACCACAACGGCGGCCCATTCGCCCGCTTGCCCATTGAACAGCGCCACTTCGGCGCCCTGCCCCAGCCGCATGACGTTGAACAGGTAATTGGCCTGCTCCCGCGACAGGTCGACGGTTTGCCCCTGCCCCAAGGGCTGGTCTACATAGAGGCGTATCTTGGGACGGTCCGACATGAGGCGCAAACTATGAGCGAGGCCAGCGAAACGCCAGAGGGTCAGGTGGCCGATGCCGTCCGGGGCAATTGGGTCGACCGGCTCGCGCCTGCGCCGACGCGCCCCTATCTGCGGCTAAGCCGTGCAGACCGGCCCATCGGGACATGGCTTTTGCTCCTGCCCTGCTGGTGGGCGATCTTTCTGGCCGCGGCCTCGGGCGGAGCAGGCCTGTCGCTGCATGAGCTGTGGCTGTTCACGGGCTCGGCCATCGGGGCCTTCCTGATGCGGGGGGCGGGCTGCACCTGGAACGACATCACCGACCGCGACATCGACGGGTCGGTGGCACGCACCCGGTCGCGGCCCATCCCCTCGGGCCAGGTCAGCGTCAAGCAGGCGTTGGCATGGATGGTGGCGCAGGCGCTGGTGGCCTTTGGCATCCTTTTGACGTTCAACGTGCCTGCCATCCTTTTGGGGATCGCGTCGCTGGCCACCGTGGCGGTCTACCCCTTCGCCAAGCGGTTCACATGGTGGCCGCAGGTTTTTCTTGGCCTTGCCTTCAACTGGGGGGCGCTTTTGCTGTGGACGGCGCAGTCGGGCAGCCTCGGTTGGCCTGCCGTGCTGCTCTACTTGTCCGGGATCAGCTGGACGCTGTTCTACGACACGATCTACGCCCATCAAGACCGTGAGGATGACGCCCTGATCGGGGTCAAATCCACCGCCCGGCTTTTCGCCGAAAACACGCATCTCTGGCTGCGGGCATTCCTTGTGGCGACCGTGGCGCTGATGGGGCTGGCGGCGCTGATCGCGCTCGGGCAGGCGTCGGTTCTGGCGCTGGTTTTGGCGCTGGCGGGGATCTGGGGCATGGGGTGGCATATGCTGTGGCAGCTGCAACGCCTCGATATCGACGATGCCGCGATCTGCCTGCGGCTGTTCCGGTCCAACCGGGATACGGGCCTGATCCCTGCGCTGTTTTTCGCCGCAGCGGCACTGGTCTGATTGAACCCCGGTCCGCAAGCCTGTAACCCCAAGCTCAACGCACGCCCGCCGGGCAGCCCCTGACGAAACGGCCCATGATCCGTCTCCCGACCCTCATTGCTGCTGGTTCCTTCGGGCTTGCGGCTGTTCTTGCCATCTTCATCGCAGGATTCCTTGCGCTGGCGATGGAACGGCGCTCGGTCGAGGCGATCACGAATGCCTTGCACGCCGGCGGCATGAACTGGGCCGAAGTGTCGGCCAACGGGCTTCAGGTCTATCTCGACGGCACCGCGCCGAGCGAGGCGGCGGCCTTTCGCGCGGCCAGCCGGGCGGGGGCGATCATCGACGCGGACCGCATCGTGAACCGGGTCGAGATCCGCCGCCGCGACGAGACCGCGCCGCCGCGCTTTTCTGTCGACGTGCTGCGCACGACCACCGGGTTGCAGGTCATCGGGCTGGTTCCGGCCGCGACCGGCCTGGACCCGATCAACGACGCGATCATGAACATCGCGAACGTGGGCGAGGTGGCAAACCTTGTGGAAACCGCCGATTTTCCGGTTCCGCCGACATGGGTGGCGGCGCTCGACTACGGGCTCAGGGCGCTGCGCGAACTGCCGCGGTCCAAGGTCACGGTCTATGCCGACCGGGTCGAGGTTCAGGCGATCAGCGAAAGCGTCGAACAACGCGCCCGGTTCCTTGCGACGCTGGAACGGGGCCAGCCCGAAGGGGTCACCGTGGTCCTCGATATCTCGGCCCCACGCCCGGTGATCACGCCCTTTACGCTGCGCTTTACGATCGACGCGGGCGGCGCCCAGTTCGAGACTTGCGCCGCCGATACGCTGTCCGCGCGCGACCGCATCATCGCGGCCGCTGCTGCCGCTGGGGCACAGGGCGTGCTGACCTGTCAAATCGGGTTGGGCGTGCCGTCGCCGCAGTGGGGCGACGCGGTCGTCACGGCCATCGAGGCGCTGGCGGAGCTGGGTCAGGGCACAGTGGCCTTCTCGGATGCCGACGTGACGCTGATCGCCGCCGAGGGCACGGGGCAAGACGATTTCGACCGTGTTATCGGTGAGTTGAGCGCTGCGCTGCCCGATGTCTTCTCGCTCGACGGTGTGCTGCCGACGCCGCAGGTGGAGAGCGCATCCGCAAGTGCGGGTCCCGCCCGGCTGATCGCCACGCTGAGCGAGGACGGCACTTTGCGCCTGCGCGGGCGGCTGCCCGAGGGACCGGTGGGGCGGTCGGTGGAAGCCTATGCACGCGCGCTCTTCGGGGCGGCGCGGACGGATATCGCGACGCGGACGGTGGCGGACCTGCCGCAAGGCTGGTCGATCCGGGCGATGGCAGGGCTTCAGGCGCTGTCGCGGGTCAGCGCGGGCACCATGACGTTGGAGCCCGAAACGCTGCGGCTGGACGGGCGGACCGGCGATGCGGCGGCGGCATCCGAGATCACGCGGTTTTTGGCCGGGGAACTGGGACAGGCCGCGGCCTTTGACGTGGCGGTGCGCTACGACGAGGCGCTCGACCCGGTGGCATCGCAATTGACGCCCGAACAATGCGTTGAAATGATTCAGGAAATCCAGACCGAGGGCAAGATCACCTTTGACCCCGGCTCGGTCGAGATCAACGAAAGCGCGGGGCAGGTTCTGGACCGGATCGCCGAGGTTCTGCCCGATTGCCAGCATGTCCGGATGGAAATCAGCGGGCATACAGACAGTCAGGGCCGCGAGGAAATGAACCTGAACCTGAGCCAATCGCGGGCGGATGCGGTGTTGAACGGGCTTCTGGCGCGGGAGGTTCTGGTGTCGAACCTCGTCGCGCAAGGCTATGGCGAAAGCCAACCGCTTGCCTCGAACGAGACCGAGGACGGGCGCGAGCAGAACCGCCGGATCGAGTTCCGGCTGCTGACCGGCGCGACCGAAGACGACAGTGAAGGTATTGCTTCTGATGAAGAAAATGCTGGCGGGGACGTGGTGATCAATGACGCGGCGACGGCGACCGCGCGGCCCCGGCCCCGGCCCGAAAGCGTGACCGAGGCCGCCTCGGAGGCGGCCGAAGCAGAGGATGAAAACCCATGAACCGCATTGAGTTCATCGTCGTGATCGCGATCATCCTGTTCGTCGCCTTCGTGCTGGGATGGCTGGCGCATTGGCTGGTCGCGCGGTTCAACCAAGTGTCGAGCGCGGACCTCAACGAGATGGAATCCTTGGCAAAAGCGCTGCATGACGCCGAGGAGACACGGGATCAGGCGATCGCTTACCTGCAACATCGCGAGGCGGAACTGACCGGTCAACTGAGCCAGACCGAGGCGGAATTGCGCGCCGCGATGGACGGCTTGCGCGAGGCGCGGCACGAGACGGAAGAGCTGCGCGTCTACATCGAACGGATGTCCCGGGCGGAGCCGTGAGGCGCGGATCGTGGTTGATATCCGGTAAACCCGGCGCGGCCATGGTGAACGGCCGGTAAAGATTTTCGGGCAATTCTCAAGAAAAGATTAACGTCGCGGCGCGCGTCCGAACAAACACTTGCTCGGGCGCGGCCAAGGTAAGATTTCGTTAACCCAGATGGGCCGGGATGTGCGCGTTAGCGCGTTTTGGTGCCACCATGGTCACCTCAAGACCATTCATGAGATAGTCACTCGGGGGCGCGCTTGAGGATGAGGCGAAGCACTACTTCTGCCTCTCGCAGATGAAAGTGTCGCCCGAAGCGGGACTATGCCAATTCAACTGGCCCGCGACCTCGATCAGCGTGAAAACGGTTCCGTCGTTCAGGACCATGCCGAGGAAGTCGTTTGTTCGATCGTCCACCTCGATGAAGGTCATTGGACTTTGCCCATGCTGGTACGTGGAGGGCTCAACGGTAAACGCCAGAACCTCGCAGTCCCAGCTGCCCAGAAAGGGATGGTCTGCACGGATGGTTACTTGCTGCGCCATGACTTGGCTCGACGCCAGAACAGACGCGCCGAAGATGATCGCTGATAGTCGCATGATTCTTCCCAAATAATTTATCGTAAGTTGATTTCCTATCTTCCGACAGAATCATGATTATGAACGCGTGTTGGGTTTGAAAAGTCTCGGCGTTCATGGCGACCGGGAAACCAGTGGCGCACCGAGGCTCGGCACCATGCAGAAGTCTCAGGCCTACCTTTGCCCCGTGGGCCGTGGACCAGAGCGGAACAGGGCTTCGGCCCAAGAGGCGGCAGCGGCCTGCGCGAGAAAGTAGAGCGGGTCTTTCCTCGTGCGGGGTCGGGCCGCCTTCAAGGGCCATCAGCAGGTGGGCAGGCTACCGGATCTTGGGGCAGCAGACTTGGGGCGGAGGACAGACAAGCGTGGCTTCCGTCGCGGCGCGCAGGTCGGCTTCGGTCACGCCGTCGGCCAGTTCGAGGGGTTTCAGCCCACCCTCGACCACCTCCGGCACGCCCATGTTCGTGATGATCAGATCCACCACACCGGTGCCCGTCAGCGGCAGGGTGCAGTTTTTCAAAACCTTGCTTTCGCCGTGCTTGTTGGCGTGATCCATCACCACGACCACACGGCCCACGCCCGCGACCAGATCCATAGCGCCGCCCATCCCCTTCACCAGCTTGCCGGGGATCATCCAGTTCGCCAGATCGCCCTTTTCGCTGACTTCCATCGCGCCCAGGATCGCCATGGCGATCTTGCCGCCCCGGATCATGCCAAAGCTTGTCGCGCTGTCGAAATAGGCCGTGTGGGGCAGTTCTGTGATGGTCTGTTTGCCCGCGTTGATCAGGTCTGCGTCTTCTTCGCCCTCGTAGGGAGAACCTGACGATGTCGTCCTGAGTTCCGCCGGCGCATTTCCTGCACACCGATGTTCTGGTGCCCTTCGCCGAACAGGTGGCCGAAGTGACCGAGGGTCGCGTGACCGTCACCATCCTGCCCGCGCCGCTGGGCGGCCCGGCGCAGCATTGGGAACTGGCTCGCACCGGTGTGGCCGACATCACCTGGGGCAATTTCACCTATGAGCCCGAGCGTTTCGTTGCGCTGTGGTTCGCGGAATTCCCCAATGCGGGCACCAATGGCGGGCGAGGCGCAAAGCGTGGCGCTGTGGAGGACCTATCAGGCGCATCTGGCCGATCTGCCGGTCTTTGACGGGGTCGAGATGCCGGCCGTCGGCATGTTCGGCGGCGGCCAGCTGCACCATGGCGCGGCACCCATGCTGACGCCCGAGGATATCGCCGGGCAGAAATTCCGGATGGGCGGCCCGAGCAACACATCGTTCACGTTTTCGGATCAGGCCGCGACCGGAGACCGGAGGCCGCGAGTGGCGCGGGCCGAAACGTCCATCCGCCGCGGCTGCCTTATTCCTGCCTTAGTCTGTCTTGGTTTTGCCTGAAACCGCGCCCATTGCTGCCGCAAGCGGATTGTATCCGATCCGGAAACGAAAGGATGCGCGCGCGATGCCCACGACATTCAACTGGATATACCTTGGGCTTGAGCCGCTCGTGCTGGACCCGACAGAGGGCAACAGCAACGCGGAAAACGCCGGGCTGTTCGTCGGGCAGAGCTATGGCACGGCCGGTGATCCGCTCTATCAGCGCATCACCAGTGCGACCACCATAGACAATGGCGGCGCCGCCGGCGCGCTCGACATGAACAACAGCGCGTCGAATGACGCGTTCACGACCGATATCGGCAACGGCACACAGACCTTCACCTTTGACGGGCTGAGCGTGTTCAACGCCACGATCACATATGTCAACGGCACGACGGCGCAGGTCACGGCCGTTCTGGCGCAGTCGACCACGGGCGAATTGTTCCTTGCGCCCGAATTCACCAGCAATCCCGACGTAACGGCCTTCGAGGCAGGCCCGATCGTGTCGATCACGCTGGACAGCGTGAATGCCAGCACCAACACCAACCTTGGCGCCGACCGTCTGCTTCAGGGCTGGGACGATGGCGTGGTGGACGGCACCGGCGGCAACGATCTGATCAACGGCAGCTATGTCGAGCCGATCACGTCCGGGTCGGACCGCGTCGACAATGGCGACGGGCTGACCGGTGCGGGGTTCAACGACGATGTCATCGACGCCGGCGCGGGCAATGACACCGTGTTCGCGGGGCTTGGAAACGATTCCGTGCTGGGCGGCACCGGCGCCGATTCCCTGAGCGGTCAGGCCGGGAACGACACGCTCTCGGGTGGGGGTGGCGCGGATACGCTGATCGGCGGCACCGGCGATGACAGCCTCGAAGGCGGCGCGGGCAACGATGTCCTTTATGGCGATGCCGGGCCGGCGGAACGCTGGAGTTACCAGGTCTTCACGCGCGATTTCACCGCGGCCAACGGGCAGGCCTTTACCATCGAGAGCGGCACGCTTGCGGCCACGGGCACATCCGCGGGTTTCGACGTCACCGGGCATGGTCAATCGGCGACGGGTCAGGGTGATCCGAACGATTACGGGATCATCTATACCTCGACGCTGATCGCAGGCGCGGCCGGGACCTATCGGTTCGAGACCACATCGGACGATGGATCGACCATCCGGATTTTCGACAGCCAGGGCAATCCGCTTACCTTCACCAACCAGAATGCGACGACGGGAACCTTTCTCAACAACGATTTCCACCAAGGTGCCACGACCCGTTGGGGCGAGGTGACGCTGGAGGCCGGTCAGAGCTACACGATCGAGGTCCGCTACTGGGAAAACCAAGGCGGCAACGTGTTGTCGGGGCGCGTGACGCCGCCGGGCGGCACGGCACAGGATCTTGCCACCAGCCCGTTGATCGTGGGCACGGACAGCATCGCGGGCAATGACGTCATAGATGGCGGCGCGGGCGCCGATCTCGTGTATGGCGAGGGCGGCAACGACACGCTGATCGCGGGCGAGAACGACACGCTCTATGGCGGTGACGGGGACGATCTGTTCATCGTCGGCACGCCGTCGGAGTCTGGCACGGGCACCATCACCATCGTCGGCGGCGAGGGCGGCGAAACGGATGGCGACACGCTGTTCGTGGATGAAACCGTCGATCGGGCGAGCATCGTCTACACCAACACCGATGACGCGGCCGGCGGTTTGTCGGGTTTCTTCACGCTGGCCGATGGCACGCTGGTGACGTTCTCGGAGATCGAGAACATCATCTGCTTCACCCCCGGCGCGCGGCTGCTGACCCCCCACGGCGAGCGGGCCATCGAAACGCTGCGGGCGGGAGACATGGTGATCACCCGCGACAACGGGCCCCAGCCGATCCGCTGGATCGGACGCCGGACCCTCCCGGCCATGGACCAGTTCGCCCCGATCCATGTTGCCGCGCATGTGCTGGACGGGGCCAGTCGCGGCCTGCTTGTGTCGCCGCAGCATCGGTTCCTGTTCACGGGCTACAAGGCCGAATTGCTGTTCGGCACCTCCGAGGTTCTGATCGCCGCCAAGCATCTGGTCGACGGGCAGGATGTGTTCATCGCCCCGCAGGCGGAGGTGACCTATATCCACATGATGCTGGATCGCCACGAGGTCGTTTATGCCGATGGCGCGGCGACGGAGAGTTTCCACGCGGGCGATGTCGGGATCTCGGCGATTTCGGATCAATCCCGGGAGGAGATGTTCCGTATCTTTCCGGAATTGCGGTCCAATCCCGCCGCCTATGGCCGGACCGCGCGACAGTGTCTCAAGAGCCACGAGGCGCGGCTGTTGCGGGACGGGGCGATGCAGATGCGGCTTGCGGCCTGAACGGTTCGGCGGGCTGGTGGTCTACCGCGACCAACGGGACAGCGCGTCCTCGTCCTCGTCCTTGGCTTCGACCCATGTCGCCCCCGTCGCGGTCACTTCCTTTTTCCAGAAGGGGGCGCGGGATTTGAGGTAATCCATCAGGAATTCCGCGCCCGCGAAGGCATCGGCACGATGGGGGGCGGCGGTGGCGACCATCATGATCGGCTCGGCGGGCGCAAGAGCTCCGTAGCGGTGCAGGATCATCGCGTCGGTGAGGGCGAACCGGGCGATGGCCTGCGCGCGGATATCGGCGAGCGCCTGTTCGGTCATGCCGGGGTAATGTTCGATCTCCATCACCTGAAGATCGCCGGTGGCGAGGTCGCGGGTGATGCCCGAAAAGCTGACCACGGCCCCTGCCCCCGGCACGCTGGCGGCGAAGGCGTTGAGTTCCGCGCCCATGTCGAAGGCGGCTTGTTGCACGCGGATCGGGTCGGGCATGGGTCAGCCCCCGGTCATGGGCGGGAAAAACGCCACTTCGCGCGCGCCGGCAAGGGGGGCGTCCATCTCGACCAGGGTCTTGTCGATGGCGGCGCGGATGCCCGCGATGTCGGAAAAGGCCAGCGCATAGCCTTCGTCGCGCCGAGAGAGTTCGGCGACGAGATCGGCCACGGTGGCAGCCTCGGTCACGACGGTTTCGGAGGCGGTGCCGGTGCGTTCGCGGAGCCAGGCGAAATAGCGGATGTCGAGCTGCATCATGTGTCCTTCAGGAAGGGCAGCGCCTTGCGGAAGTAATCGTAACCGGTGGCGAGCGTGAGGGCTGCGGCAAGCCACAAGAGGACGAGGCCCCCGTAGGAGGTGAGCATCAGGCCCTGATATTTCCAGTTCAGGCCGACCGCGTCGGGAATGTCGCCATTCAAGATGCCCGTCACGATCTCGGCGCTCATGCCCAAGGTCTGCATCAGGAAGTAATGGTCGAAGAGGCCCCAGGCAAACAGCATGGTGATGGCGACCATCTGGACCATCGTCTTCCACTTGGCCAGCGGCGTGACCTTGAGGGTGGCGGCGGAATGGCCGAGGTATTCGCGAAGGCCCGAGACGAAAACCTCGCGGAAGAGGATGGCGGTGACGGGGATCAGCGTCCATGCGGTGATGCCGTGAACACCCAGAAGGACGGCCAGCGCGATCACCACCACGGCCTTGTCCGCGATCGGATCAAGCATCGCGCCGAAGCGGCTGATCTGGTTCCACGCACGCGCCAGATAGCCGTCGACGTAATCGGTGAGCGAGGCGGAGAGGAACAGGACCATCGCCACCCAATCCGCGTAGGGCCGCGGCAGAATGAGGAACACGAGCCCCACGAGGGGGGCCGCGATCATCCGGGCGACCGTCAGGATATTGGGCAGGGTCCAGCGCATGGGGCAGGTGTAGCGCGAGCGTGGGGGAGAGGGAAGCGGGCGCGGTGGCCGTCTTGATGCAAACCCCGACGCGTGCGAGCCTTTCGCACCGTCTTGAACATTGACCTTTTGCGAGAAAGCCCATGGACCCGTTAACGATTACCTTACTTGTATGGATACTCCTCCCTTTTCCATTGATTTTTCTGTGGCTCAGGTCGCGAAGCGTCATAAAGAAACAAATAACCCGCGCGGACGAAATTGAGAGGGATCTGACAGCCACTAGAGATCGCTATTCTGCGATTATTTCCCTTGAAGAAGAGGCGGGGAAATTACGCTCAAGCATTGAGGATTCCAGCAAAAAAATGGAAGTACTTCGCATGGAATATTCCCAAAAACGCGAACTACTGATCAAACTTGAGGGGCAGTTGGCCGTGTATGATGAGCGGTTATCCTTTGCAGAGCTGGGCGTATATGAACCGCATTTCGACTTCACTGACAGCCAAGCATACAAGACGACAATTGAAGCGGTGCGGCAGCAACAGAAGGATATGGTCTCGCTGAAGACGGCGACGCGTTGCCCGACGAACTGGACCGTTGACGGAAGCAGGTCGAAGGGTGAAACCATGATAAACCGTCAAACCCGTTTGACGATGCGAGCATTCAATAATGAATGTGAAGCTGCAATCGCGAATGCGCGATGGAACAACGTCAACGCCATGGAAAAGCGGATCGTTAATGCGGCAAATCAGATCAACAAGGCCAATGAGTCGATGCAGCTGGTCATTAGCGATCAATATGTAGCCCTTAAACTCAAGGAGCTGCATTTGACACACGAGTATCGCGAGCGCCTGAAACTTGAGAAAGACGAGCGCGCCGAACTGGCCAGAGCCGAGCGGGAAGAAAAGAAATTACTCGCGGAAGCCGAAGAAGCCGAGAAGGAGGAACGGAAATTTCAGCAGATGCTGGACAAGGCAAAAGCGGAAGCTGGTGTGGATGAGAAGCGGATTTCTGATCTTGAAGCAGCATTGGCAGAAGCACATGCCAGAAGCGAAAGAGCGCGGGCAATGGCGGAGATGACAAAATCTGGATATGTCTACATTATTTCGAATATCGGATCTTTTGGTGAGGACGTTGTGAAAATCGGGCTTACGAGGCGGCTGGACCCAGATGATCGTGTCAGGGAGCTTGGTGATGCCAGCGTTCCGTTCAGTTTTGACACCCACGCCATGATTTATTCTGATGAAGCCCCTGCGCTGGAAGCCGCATTGCACAGAGAGTTTTCGGATAAACGCGTAAACGCCTCGAACATGAGAAAAGAATTCTTTCGGGTTAGTCTGAATGACGTAGAAGAAGCTGTTCGGAAGCTATCCCCAAATGCCACGTTCTTTCGTGATCGCGAAGCACAAGAATGGCATGAGACAATGTCACGAAGAAACCAGGCTCTTTTGGATTTACAGAAGCCTTCTGACAGCTTTCCCGAAAACATATAGCGGCTGGCCGTCGCCCTACCCCCGCTCCTGGAAGTAATCGTAGATCTTTTGGGCGAGCGCGTCGTTGATGCCCTCGACCGCCGTGAGGTCGGAGAGGTTGGCGCGGGAGACCGCCTTGGCCGAGCCGAAATGCGCGAGGAGGGCGCGTTTGCGGGTTGCGCCGACGCCGGGGATATCGTCGAGCGGCGTGGCCGAGACCGCCTTGGCGCGTTTGGCGCGGTGGGCGCCGATGGCGAAGCGGTGCGCCTCGTCCCGCAGGCGCTGGATGAAATAGAGGACGGGATCGTTGCGCTGGAGCGCCATGACCGGCTGACCGGGGCGGTGGAATTCTTCCTTGCCGTGGTCGCGGTCGATGCCTTTGGCCACCCCGATGAAGGGCAGGTCGTCGAGGCCCAGATCGTCCATGATCTGTTGCACGGCGGAGATTTGCCCCGCGCCGCCGTCGATCAGGAGCAGATCGGGCCACGCCTCGGACTCCCGATCGGGGTCTTCCTTGAGGAGGCGCTGGAAGCGACGGGTCAGCACCTCTTTCATCATGCCGAAATCGTCCCCGGGGGTCAGGTCGTCGCCGCGGATGTTGAACTTGCGGTATTGCGATTTGAGGAAGCCGTCGGGGCCCGCGACGATCATCGCGCCGACGGCATGGGCGCCCTGGATGTGGGAGTTGTCGTAGACCTCGATCCGCTTGGGCGGCGTGTCGAGGTCGAAGGCATCGGCCAGACCGTCCAGCAGCTTGGTCTGGGCCTGCCCCTCGGCCATGCGGCGGGCGAGGCTTTCGCGGGCGTTGCGCATCGCGCTGTCGATCAATTCAGCCTTTTCGCCGCGCTGGGGGACGAGCAATTCCACCTTGCGCCCCAGTTTCTGGGAGAGCGCATCGGCCATCAGGTCGGCATTCTCGATCTGATGCGACAGGATCAGCTGGGGGGGCGGGTCCTTTTGGTCGTAGAATTGGCCAAGGAAGGCCTCGAGCACCTCGGGCGCGTCGATGTCGGCGCCGATGCGGGGGTAGAAGTCGCGGTTGCCCCAGTTCTGGTTGGCGCGGATGAAAAAGACCTGAACGCAGGCTTGCCCGCCTTCCATGTGGAGCGCGATGACATCGGCTTCGCGCACGCCGCGGGGGTTGATGCCTTGGGCGGATTGCACGTTGGTCAGCGCGCGGATCCGGTCGCGCAGGGCGGCAGCGCGTTCGAATTCCATCGCCTCCGACGCCTCGGCCATCTGGGTGGCGAGCTGGGCCTGAAGCTCGGTCGAGTCGCCTTTCAGAAAGCGGACGGCATCGGCCACGGAGGCGGCATAATCGGCCGCGCTGATGTAGCCGGTGCAAGGCGCCGAGCAGCGCTTGATCTGGTAGAGCAAGCAGGGGCGCGTGCGGGATTCAAAGGTCGCATCGGTGCAATTGCGCAGCAAGAACACCTTTTGCAGTTGGTTCAGCGTGCGGTTCACGGCCCCCGCGCTGGCGAAGGGCCCGAAATACTCGCCCTTTTCCGATTTCGCGCCGCGATGTTTCTTGATCTGGGGAAAGGCGTGGCTGCGGCTGACGAGGATGTTGGGAAAGGATTTGTCGTCGCGCAGGAGCACGTTGTAGCGCGGTTTGAGCTGCTTGATGAGGTTCTGTTCCAAAAGCAGCGCCTCGGTTTCGGTGCGCGTGGTCAGGAACATCATCGAGGCGGTTTCGCGGATCATCCGCGCGATGCGGGGGCTGTGGCCCGAGGGCTTGGCGTAATTCGACACACGCCGTTTCAGCGCGCGGGCCTTGCCCACGTAAAGCACCCGCGATTGGGCATCGAGCATCCGGTAGACGCCCGGCGAATTGTCGAGCGTCTTGAGATAGGCGTGGATGATCTCGTGCCCGGTTTCGGGGGCTTTGGGGGCAGTTTCGGTCATGGTGTCGGACGCTTTCGCGATTCCCCTCTGGGCTGCAACGGATCGTCGGCGCGATCAAGACAGGAAGACTCCACCAATCCTGTGGATAAGCTTGAGGAAAAATCTTGGGCGAGGGGAAATTTTCGTTGTTGCGAGGTCGGTTCTGGGATTTGCCCCATTTTTGGGCAATCTTTTAACACTCTGATTTAATTTACTTTATTTTTGCGGTCTTCACGGTGTCATCGGCTTGTTACTTGAATTTCGCAGGTTTTTCATAATTCCGGACCCGGTGGAGAAGTCCATATCGCCCGCCCCGGTGCCCGGTCACTCAACCCCAAGGACGTCTGGCGTTTGCCAGGCGAGGTGCTGGCCACCGTCGACGCAGATCAATTGCCCGGTGACGGCGCGGGCGGTCAGGAAATAGCGCAGCGCGTCGCAGATGCCTGCCGGGTCCGCGCCCCGGTTCAGGATGGTGGCGGCACGCTGGCCCGCGAAATGCTCGGCCGATTGGCGCGCGCCCTGCATCGTGGGGCCGGGGCCGATGGCATTGACGCGCACACGGGGGGCCAGCGCCTGCGCCGAGGTGCGGGTGAGCGCCCAGAGGCCCATCTTGGCGATGGTGTAGGTCGTGAATTCGGGGGTGAGTTTCAGGACGCGCTGGTCGATCATGTTGACGATCAGGCCCTGCGCCTGCGGCTCGCCGTTTTCATCTTTCAGGGGAGCGGGCACCTGTGCGGCCATGGCCTGCGTCAGGACGAAGGGCGCGCGCAGATTGGATTCGAGGTGCCGGTCCCAACTGTCGCGGGAGGCGGTGGTGATGTTGTCGTATTCGAAGATGGAGGCGTTGTTGATCAGCACGGTGATCGGCGCGCACAACGCGTCGGCGGCGCGGGGCAGCAGCGTCTGCATCTCGGCCTCGACTGTCAGATCGGCCTGAAGCGTCGCGGACCGACGGCCCATGGCGCGGATCGCCTGCGCGACCTCTTCTGCCTCTGTGGCGCTGCCGGAATAATGGATGGCCACGTCATGGCCCGCCTCGGCAAGCGCCAGCGCCATGGCGCGGCCCAACCGCCGCGCCGCCCCCGTTACCAATGCCGTCATCGCCGTCTTCCTATGCCAGAACCATCAGAATGTAGGCGACATAGAGCGCGGTGAAGATCACGCCAACCACACGCCCCATGCCCCAGCGCAGGAAGACGAAGGGCGCAAGCACCGCAGAGGCCGCCAGCATCACCCAGACATCGAAACGCAGGAGCGCGGGATCGACCGGGATCTGCCCGACAAGGGAGGCGACGCCGATGATGCCCAGAAGGTTGAACATGTTCGAGCCGATCACGTTGCCGAGCGCCACATCGGCATGGCGGCGCAGCGCGGCCATGACGGTGGTGGCAAGTTCCGGCAGCGAGGTGCCGACCGCCACCAGCGTCAGGCCGATCACCGTGTCGCTGACGCCGAAGGCCTGCGCGATGGTGACGGAGCTGTCGACCAGAAGATCGGCCCCGACCGGCAGGCCGATCAGACCCAGCGCGAGAAAGCCGATGATCTTCCACCATGGCATGTCGGGATCGGCTTCGTCGGGGAGGTCGTCATCCTGACCGGCGGCGGCATCGGCGGCGGCGCGGTGGGCCATCACGGCGCGGGCGGAATCGAAGAGGATCAGCGCCAGCGCGCCCAGAAGGATCAGGCCGCCCCACCAGCGGTAGGGGCCGAGAAAGCCGAGGCCGACGAACAGCGCGCTGCCCAGCATCATGAAGATGAAACTGCGGCGCGTGTCGCTGCCTGCGGACAGACCGAAGATCATCGCGGGGATGCCGAGGATCAGGAGCACATTGGCCGTGTTCGATCCGATGACATTGCCGAGCGCGAGACCCGGCACGCCGTCGAGAACAGCCTTGATCGAGATGAGAAGTTCGGGAGCGGAGGTGCCGAAGGCCACGACCGTCAGGCTGACGATCAGCGCGGGAATGCCCAGCCGGAGGCTCAGGTTCACCGCGCCCTTCACCAAGAGGTCGCCAGCCAGAAGGAGGATGATCAGCCCAAGGCCGGCAAACGCGAATTCCGTGATCAAGATGTCAGCCCTGTTCGTTGCGGCAATGGCGGCAGGGGCCGCCGCGCAGGTTGTAGCGCCCACAATCGGGGCAGAGTTTGGGTTTGGGCAGGCCGCCCGCGCGGTCGCCCTTGCCGCCGAACCCCGGCAGGCGCAGGCGACCGAAAATGGCGAGAACCACCATGAAGATCAGGAACAGGCTGACGATCTTGAGCATCATGAGAGGCCATAGCGCGCCCAGAGCGCGCGATCTTCAAGGCTGCCGGTCAATTCGGAGGTGAGGCGTGCCCCGAAGATCTGGAACAGGCCGCGGCGGGGGCCGAAGCGCTGGAAGCGGGTCTTCTTGCCGTAGCGGTCTTTCAGGACCGGGACGATGTGGCCGATGCCATCGGCAAGCCCCAGATCGACGGCGCGTTGCCCGACCCAGAATTCACCGGTGAAGAGATCGGCATCCTCTGCCAGCCGGTCGCCGCGCCGCGCCTTCACATGGGCGATGAAGCTGTCGTGGATCTGGGATTGGATGGATTTGAGGCGTTCCACATCCTCGGGCCGTTCGGGGCGGAACGGGTCGAGCATGGATTTGTCCTTGCCCGAGGTATGCACGCGGCGTTCGACCCCGATCCGCGCGATCGCCTCGTGCAGGCCGAAGCCCGCCGAGATGACGCCGATGGATCCCACGACGGAGCTGGCGTCGATCCAGATGTCATCGGCGGCGCAGGCCAGCCAATAGCCGCCCGAGGCCGCCACATCCTCGACGAAGGCATGGACGGGGATCTGTTTTTCCTCGGCCAGCCGCCGGATGCGGGCTGCGATGAGCGAGGATTGGGCGGGGCTGCCGCCCGGCGAATTCAGGATCAGCGCGACGGCGCTGGGTTTTCCCTTGGCGAAGGCGCGTTCGATGGCGGGGGCGAGGGCCGCGTCGCTGAGCGTGCCACCCCGGTTGGACGCGGCGATCACCCCCGAGAGGGTGATGACGGAGACCACGGGGTCCTTGGCTATGAAGGGAATGAAACGTTTCATATGACGCGATGTAGGCCGTGGCGCGGGAGCGAACAAGGCGCGGCCCGCGTTTCGCGGGCGCTGTGTCCCGCAGGTCTTGCCTGGGGCTCTGCCCCGTGGGCCTTGGTTTAGGGGGCTCTGCCCCATTGGCATGAGTTTCGGGGGCTCTGCCCCCGGGGGCCTCTTGGCCCCTCCCCCCGGAGTATTTCGGAAAGCAAAGACGGGGTGGTCAGCTTTCCTCGGCCAAGCGGCGGCGGAGGTCGGTTTTCAGGACCTTGCCGTAATTGTTCTTGGGCAGCTCTTGCAGGGTGACATAGACCTTGGGCCGTTTGAAGCGCGCGATCTGGGTCAGGCAATGGGCGTCGAGCGCCGCCGGATCGGGCGTGGTGCCGGGGGTGGGCACGATGAAGGCCACGACCTCCTCGCCCCATTCGGCGGAAGGCCGGCCGACGACGGAGACCTCGTGGACGGTGGGGTGGGTGAGCAGCACCTCCTCCACCTCACGGGGGTAGATGTTGCTGCCGCCCGAGATGATCACATCCTTGGAGCGGTCGGCCAGTGTCAGGTAGCCGTCGGCATCGAGGCTGCCCATGTCGCCCGTCATGAGCCAGCCGTTTACCAGCGTCTTGGCCGTGGCATCGGGGTTCTGCCAATAGCCGGGCATGACCGGGGCGCCGCGCACCATGATCTCCCCGATCTCGCCTGTGGGCAGGGGGGCGCCGGTGGCGTCGCCGATGGCGACCTCGACCATGCTTTGCGCGCGGCCGACGGAGGCCAGACGCGCCTGCCAGCGGGGATGGGTGCGATCCGCGACATCGGCGCGGGAGAGCGCGGTGATCGCCATAGGGCATTCGCCCTGCCCGTAGATCTGGACGAATTTGGGGCCGAAGACCGCGACCGCCTCTTCGATATCGGCGCGGTACATCGGGCCGCCGCCGTAGACGATGGTGCGGATGCCGTCGCCCCGGCTGCCCGTGGTCTGTGCCGCATCGGTCAGGCGGCGGACCATGGTGGGGGCCATGAACATAGACGTGGGGCCGAGAGCAGCGGAGAGCGCCAGAACCTCGGCCGCATCGAAGCCGCCCGAGGGGGGCACGATGTGGCGCGCGCCCATGCGGACATGGATCGGGGCGTAGATGCCTGCGCCATGGCTCATGGGCGCGGCGTATAGTGCCGCGTCGGCCGGGCTGACCGGGTCGACATCGACGGGATAGCAGAGCGAGGTGGCGGCGAGCATCGCGTGGGTGATCCGCACCCCCTTGGGCCGCCCGGTCGTGCCGGAGGTGTAGAAGAGCCATGCCAGATCGTTTGGGCTACGCTCGGTGATCGGGGCGGGCGCGCCCGTCGTCATCGCCGTGAAGGCGGGGCTGTCGAGCGTGGTGGCGGGGCAGTTCAGCCCCTCCGCCATCCCCGGCGCGGCGAAGAGGTGACGCGCGCCGCTGTCGGCGAGGATGAATTCGGCCTCGCGCGGATGGAGCTTGGCGTTGATCGGCACGGCGGCCGCCCCGGCGATCCAGATGCCGTAGAGGGCGACAAGGTAATCGGGGGCATTGCCGGAATAGATCGCGACGCGATCGCCCGGCGCGATGTTCATGGCCGTCAGGGCCTGCGCCAAGGCGGCGGCACGGGCGTGAAAGGTGGCGTAGTCGGCCACGAGCCTTTCGCCCAGCATCAGGGCCGGGTTGCTGCCGGAAACCAGCGCGCTGCGTTCCAGCCAATGGGCGATGTTCATCTGCCCCCTCCCCTTCTTGTCGCGGCTGAGTGTTTCGCGCGCAGGGCGCATCTGCAAGGGGGTGCTGGAAGCGCGCGCGCGGGGCGGTTAGGGTTTCGGCGACAGCAACAGACAGGCCAGCCCATGCCCCATGACATCGTGATCCTCGGCATTTTCGTGGCCGATGCGGCATTTCGCTGCGACCAGCTGCCCCGACTGGGTGAGACGCTGCTTGGGACCGGCTTTACGCTGGGCCCCGGCGGGAAAGGGTCGAACCAGGCTGTCGCGGCGGCGATGGCGGGGGGCGACGTGGGGTTCCTGACCCGGATCGGGGATGACACGTTCGGCGCCATGGGGCGGGAGACGTGGGCAGGGGCCGGTGTGCATCCGCTGGCCGTGATCGATGACAGCCTGCCCACGGGCGCTGCAGGGATCTTCGTGGAAACCGGCACGGCCAAGAATGCCATCGTGGTCAGCCCGGGAGCTGCGGGGGCGATCGGCGCCGCGGATGTGGAGGCGCAGGCGGAGGCGATCCGCAGGGCGCGGGTGGCGCTGACGCAGCTGGAACAACCGATGGCGGCGGCGGAGGCGTTTTTGCGCATGGCCCGCGAGGGCGGGGCGATCACGATCCTGAACCCCGCGCCTGCCGCAGCCCTGCCCCAAGGTATGTTGGCGCTGTGCGATTACCTGACCCCGAACGAGGCCGAGGCCGAGGGGCTGACCGGCCTTGCCGTGACCGACCGCGACAGCGCGGCACGGGCGGCGGGCGCATTGCTGGAACAGGGCGTGGGCAAGGCGGTGATCGTGACGCTGGGCGGCGATGGCGCGCTGGTGCGCGATGCGGACGGCGCGCGGCATGTGCCGCCGATGTCGGCAGGCCCGGCGGTGGACACGACCGGCGCGGGCGATGCGTTCAACGGCGGGTTCGCCACGGCGCTGGCCGAGGGCCAGACGCTTGACGCGGCGCTGCGCTTTGCCACGGCGGTTGCCGCGATCTCGGTGACGCGGGCGGGGGCGGCGGCGGCGATGCCCACCCGTGCAGAGGTCGAGGCCTTGCTGGCAGGTTAGGGCAGCAGGTTCATCTCGCGCAATTGGTCGGTCGCGGCGGGGTGGTGCGCCTTTGGCACAAGGTCGAGGAAGCGTTGCAAGATACCCGGCCATTGCGGCGCGGCCCGCAGGAACATGAAGCGGTGATAGTGCAGGATGTGGGCGTCGGGCGTCCGGTCGATGGCCGAGCCGCGATGGGAGAGCGCGTGGTTCCAGCTTTCATCGAGGACATGGGCCGTATAGCCGAAGCGCGCGATGGCCAGCGGAAGCGTGATCTGATCGAGCCACGGACGCTTGTTGGCGATCTTGCACTTGTGGTCGAAATCGAGCGCGGTTTCGAGCCAGTGATCGGCAAAGCGTTTGCCGTCGGGCTGCGCATCCTCGGGCATGGCCACGAGGCCCGCGTTGAAATAGGGCAGGTGTTCGGGCCGGTCGCCGCGCAACAGGCGCACGCGGTCGGTGGGTAGCGGCAGGCCGAAATGGTCATAGGCGCGCTGCCAGCGATCATCGGGGCCCCAAGTCGGCCGCCCCTCGGGCGCGGCGGCGACATGGGTGGCGGGCAGATCGGCCAATTCCGTCAGGGGTTTGAGGCAGATCATGTCGGTGTCGAGAAAGATGCCGCGCCCCGGGCCGCGATGGTCGGTCGCGGCCACGATCTTGTTTCCATGCGGATAGGGTTTGGCCCAGTCGGGCGGTTCCGGCAAGGCACGCAGGTCGACGCCGGTTTCCGCATAAATGGCGCGGGTGACGGGGCCGATTTGCGGCAGCCAATCGGGGCTGGCATAGGCATAGAGATGGGTGCCCGCCTGCCCCTGATGGGCATGGGCAAGGCTTGCCGCCAGAAGCCAGCTTTGCCATTCGAGGCGTGCGCCATCGGCCACGAAAAAGATATGGGTATCGGTCATGCCTGCGCCGCGTCCTGCCCGGGTTTGTCGGAAGATGCCCGCTGCACGAAGGTTTGGCCAGTTCAGACCTCGAGATCGGCGACGAATATTCCTGCGTGACCGCCCCGGCAGGCGGCGACCAGCATGCCGCCTGCGCGGATGTGTTCGGGGTGCTGTTCATAAGCCAGATGGGCGGCGCGGTCGCTGAAATGGACCGAGAAACCGTAGGTATAGCGCTCCGATTTTCCCTCGAAATCGCGGTTGGGGCCGTGGGTGAAGCCGGAGGCACCCGGCAAAGCGTCACAGACGGCGGCAAGGATCGGCATGGCCGCCTTGATCGTGGCAAGGGCTTCGGGGCTGTCAGGCTCCATCAGGACGATGTGGTGCAGCATGGTCTACCCTTCGATCAGGATGGCGCGGAAATCGTTCACATTGGTGAGCGTGGGGCCGGTGACGATCTGGCCGCCTATCTTGTAGAAGAAATTGTGAGCGTCGTTCTGGGCCAGCGCCCCGGCCGCGTCGATCCCTGCGGCGCGCGCACGGCCAAGCGTGTCGGGGCCGATCACCGCGCCCGCGACCTCGGCCGCGCCATCGACGCCATCGGTGTCGCAGGCGATGGCATGGATGCCCGCCGCGCCATCGAGGGCCAGGGCCAGCGCCAGCGCGTATTCGGCATTGGGCCCCCCTACCCCGTCGCCGCGGCGGGTCACGGTCAACTCACCGCCTGACAGGATCAGGCGCGGACCCTTGGCGGCGCGGGCCAAGGCGGCATGGGCAGCTGCAACCTCGCGCGCCTCCCCTTCGATCGCGTCGCCGAGGATGTCGATGGCATAGCCCGCCGCGCGGGCCAGATCGGCGGCGGCGGCCAGCGATTGGGCGGGGGCGGCGTAGATCACGTTTTCCACCCGCGACAGACGCGGATCATCGGGCAGGACAGGGTCGCCGCCCGCGCGCAGGAAGCCGTCGATGGAGGGGGGCGGCGTGACGCCCCAACGGGCGAGCGTGGCCAGCGCGCTGGCCGCATCGCCGCGATGCCCGACCGTGGGGCCGGAGGCGATATCGCCCGGATCATCGCCCGGCACGTCCGAGATCATCAGCGCAAGCATCCGCGCGGGATAGGCTGCGGCGGCAAGCCTGCCGCCCTTGACCGCCGATATCTCCTTGCGGATGCCGTTGATGTCGCCGATGGGCGCGCCGGAGGCCAGCAAGGCTTGGGTCAGCGCCTGTTTCTCCTCCAGCGTGATGCCCGGCGCGGGCGCACAGAGCAGGGCGGAGCCGCCGCCCGAGATAAGGGCGAGGACGAAATCCCCCTCCCCCAGACCTGACAACAGGTCGAGCATACGGCGGGTGGCGGCGACGCCTGCGGCATCGGGGACGGGGTGGGCGGCCTCCACGATCTCGATGCCCTTGCAGGGGCGGGCATAGCCGTAGCGGGTGATCACCAGCCCCTCGCAGGGGCCCCATGCGGCTTCGACCGCTTCGGCCATGCGTGCGCTGGCCTTGCCCGCGCCGATGACAATGACGCGGCCCGGTGGCTTGGGCGGCAGGCTCTGGCCAAGGCTTTGCATCGGGTCGGCCACGGCGACGGCGCGGTCGAACAGCGCGCGGAGCAGATCGGGGGGCGTCATTCCGGGATTCCCGTGCTGGACATGCGGGGGACAAGCTGGACCGGGCTGCGCAATTCGGGGGCGGGGCGTTGCCCCTCCACCATCCAGGCGAGCAGGCGGGCGGCCGTGTCGCGGGCGAACCCGGCGATATCGCAGGCGACCGAAGAGAGCGGCGGCCAAGCCTGTTGCGCCTCCTCGATATCGTCGAAACCGACGACGCGGAATTCGGCGCCGATGGGGCGACCGGCACGGGCGAAGCCCGCCATCAGGCCCAGCGCCACGAGGTCGTTGAAACAGATGGCGGCATCGACCTCGGGGTGGTCGGACAGCAATTCGCCCGCCGCCTGCATCCCGAAGGCGCGGCTGGATTTGCCGTGGATCGCGACCTCGGCCAGACCCTCGGCCTTGAGTGTGTCGCGCCAGCCGGATTTGCGTTCCCGCGTGATGGCGCGGCCCGGCAAGCCGCCGACAAAGGCGATGTTGCGCGCGCCCTGCTCCATCAGGTGGCGGGCGGCCATGGTGCTGCCGCTGGCATAGTCGAAACTGGCGAAGGGAAAGAGATCGGTGCGTTCGTCCATTTTGCGCAGAACCTGCATCACCGGCAGGCCGGTCCGCGCCAACTGGTCGAAGGTTTCGCCCGGCCCCCCATAAGCGGGCGAGATGACCAGTGCGGACACGCCGTGTTCGATCATGGAGCCGACCAGCTTCGCCTGTAATTCCGCATCCTCGTCGGAATTGGCGATGACGGTGGCGTAACCTTCGGCGGCAAGCGCCATCTGCAGGCTGGTGGCGAATTCGGTGAAAAACGGGTTGCGCAGGTCGTTGATGACAAGGCCGACCAGCCCCACGGAGGCCGAGCGCAGGTTGGCCGCCGCGCGGTTGTAGACATAGCCGATCTCGGCCATGGCCTGTTCGACGGCGGCGCGGGTTTCGGGGCGCACCTGTTTGGACCCTTGCAGGACCAGCGAGACGGTGGATTTCGACACACCCGCGCGGGCGGCGACATCGAGGATGGTGGGGCGGCGGATCATCCCGGCAGGTTAGCCACTGATCCCGTGCAAGGCCAAGAGCGATCGCATCCGGGATTGCGCAAGATCGGGATCGACCAAGAGCCGCGCCTGATCGGCAAGGCGGTAGACCTGCGCGTAATGCGCGATCTCGCGCGAAGATTGGAAGCCGCCGGGCATGATGAAATGGGTTTGCGTGCCGTTGAGCCAGCTCAGAAAGGCGATGCCCGCCTTGTAGAACCGGGTCGGCGCTTTGAAAATCTCGCGGCTGAGCGGCACGGTGGGCGCGAAAAGCGCGTGATAGGTGGCGCTGTCGCCCATCGCCAGCGCCTCGAGCGCCTGCGAGGCGGCGGGCGCGATGGCGGCGAAGATGCCCAGAAGCGCGTGGGAATGATGGGTCCCGTCGCCTTCGATCAGGGGAGCATAGTTGAAATCGTCGCCGGTATAGAGGCGGACACCGGGCGGCAGCTTGGCGCGAAACGCTTCTTCGTGCGCCTGATCCAGAAGGCTGATCTTGATCCCGTCGATCTTGGCCGCGTGACGCGTGATGATGTCGAGGACAACGGCATTGGCGGTCTCGATATCCTGCGCGCCCCAATAGCCGGTCAGGGCGGGGTCGAACATGTCGCCCAGCCAGTGCAGGATAACGGGGCCCGCAGATTCTTCTATAAGTTTACCGTAGAGTGCGGCGTAATCCTCGGGCCCCGCCTTGATGGCGGGCAGCGCGCGGGTCGCCATCAGGATGATCTGCCCTCCTGCGGCCTCGATCGCCTCCATCTGGGTGCGATAGGCGGCGCGGATCGCGTCAAGCGTCGCAAGGCCGGATAGGTCGAGGTGATCGGTCCCCGCGCCGCAGGCGACCCGCGGGCACATCGGATGGGCGCGCGCATCGGCCATGGTGCGCTGGATCAGCTCCAGCGCAGTGGGCCAATCGACGCCCATGCCGCGCTGCGCGGTATCCATCGCCTCGGCCAGCCCAAGCCCCTGATCCCAGAGCCGGTGGCGAAAGCCCAGTGTCGCCTCCCAATCGACGGCAGGGCGGCCCTCCCAAGGGCTGCGTTCGGCCAAGGGGTCGCTGATGACATGGGCCGCGGCAAAGGCGGTGCGGGTGAGGGTCACACGGGGGGCGCGCGGGATCAGCGGGTCGCCCGACAGGCGGTAATCCTCCAGCGTTCCGGCATAGGTCGGCAGCAGCATCTCAGGCCCTCGCGTCTTGGCGGATCATGTCGGCGGCTTTCTCGCCGATCATGATGGCCGCGGCATTGGTGTTCGATGAAATCACGGTCGGCATGATGGAATTGTCCACGACCCGCAGCCCGGCGATGCCGTTCAGCCGCAGACGCGGATCAACCACCGCGCCGGGGTCCACGCCCATGCGGCAGGTGCCCGCGCAATGGTGCGAGGTCTTGGAATGCTCGCAGATGAAGTCGAAATACTCCTGCTCCGTCCGCACATCCGGCCCCGGCAGGCGCTCGGCCAGAACGTATTTGGCAAGCGGGGCTTGGGCCATGATCTCTTGCGTCAGCTTCAGGCCCCGGATCGACATCGCGCGGTCATGGGGATCTTGCAGGTAGTTCGGATCGATCAGCGGCGCCTTGGCCGGATCGCCGGAGGCAAGCCGCACGCTGCCGCGCGAGCGGGGGCGGAGGTGGCAGGAATTGAGCGTCACGCCGCCCTGCGGCATGATAGCGACACCCTTTTCGATGCCGGTGCCAAGGCCGAGGTGGAACTGGATATCGGGGGACCGCGCGTCGGGATCGGCATACCAGAACCCGCCGGTTTCAAAGAGCGAAGAGGCGACCGGCCCCTTGCGCGTCAGCAAGTATTGCAGGCCCGCCAGCGCCGCCATGTGCGGTTTGGCATAGCGGTCGTAGCTGTAGGGGCCACTCAATTCGACGATGCAGTAAAGGTCGAGGTGATCTTGCAGGTTCTCGCCCACCTGCGGCTGGTCGAGCACCACGTCGATCCCGAGATCTTGCAGATGATCCGCGGGGCCGATGCCCGACAGCATCAGCAGACGCGGGGAACCGATGGCGCCGGATGACAGGATAACCTCAGCCGTGGCGGTGATCTGTGTGCCGTCCATCAGTTCGACCCCGGTGGCGCGCCCCGCGTTGGTCGTGATCTTGCGCACCTGCGCGCCGGTCCGCACGGTCAGGTTCGCCCGCCCCTCGTTCGGCGCGACATAGGCCATCGCGGCAGAAGATCGGCGGGCGTTGCGTTGGGTCAGTTGGTAGTAGCAGACGCCATCCTGTGCTTCGCCATTGATGTCCATGTTGCGCGGAATGCCGAGGCTTGACGCCGCCTCGAAATACGCCTCGCAGATCGGCAGGGGGGCGATGGGTTGGGACACGCCCAAGGGGCCGCCCTTGCCGTGGTAGCGGTTGTCGTAGGTGTCGTTGTCCTCGGCCTTGCGGAACCAGGGCAGCACATCCTCATAGCCCCAGCCCTCGCAGCCCATCTGCCGCCATTCGTCGTAATCCTGCGCATTGCCTCGCGTGTAGATCTGGGCATTGAGGCTGGAGCCGCCGCCGATGACCTTGCCTTGGGTATAGTTGAAGACGCGGCCCTTCATGTGGCGCTGCGGCACGGTTTCCCAGCCCCACGATCCAAGCCCCTTGGTCATTTTCGCAAAGCCCGCCGGCAGATGGTACAGCGGGTTTCGGTCGCGCCCGCCCGCTTCCAGCAGCAGCACCCGGGCCGTCGGATCCTCGGACAAGCGGGCGGCCAGAACACAGCCCGCACTACCGCCGCCGATGATGATGTAGTCATACCCTTGGGCCATGGTCATCCCTCAGAGCCGGTGAATGGACAGCCCGCCATCGACGGGAATGATTGCCCCCGTGGCAAAGGCGAAATCGCCGCGCACGAGCGGCAAGATGGTCTGCGCGATATCGGCGGGATTGCCCCAGCGGCGCGCGGGGACAAGGCCACCAGCGATGCGGTCGTCGTAGCGGTTGCGCACGGGCGCGGTCATCGGCGTTTCGATGATGCCGGGGCGGATGTCGAAGACGCCGATGTTCTCGGGGGCAAGGCGCGCGGCGAAGGCTTGCGCCATCATGGCCGCCCCGGCCTTGGACATGCAGTATTCCGCCCGGTCTGGTGACACCATCGTGGCAGAGACCGAGGTGATGAAGCAGATCGACCGGTAGGGATCGGCGGGCAGGTGCAGCATCCGCCGCGCACATTCTTGTGCAAGAAAGAAGGTGCCGCGCAGGTTCACGTCGATGCAGCGGTCGAAACTGTCCGGCCGCATGTCGAGCAGGTCGCCCCTGACCATGGCCGGAACGCCCGCGTTGGAGATCAGCGTCGTCACCGGCCCGACGGCATCGAGCAGCGTGGCGATGGCCGCAAGGTCGCGCAGGTCGTGCTGGTGGTAGGTGGCTCCCGGCAGCGCCGCGAGCGCGGATTGCACCGCATCCGCCCCCGGCGGAAGCTCGGCGGCAATCGCCACCTCCCAACCCGCGGCCCGAAGCGCCGTTGCGATGCCCAGCCCGATGCCCTGCTGGCCGCCGGTGATCAATGCGCGTATCATGCCGCGATCTCCTGTGCGATGCGGTCGGCCTGACGAAGCGCCAGCGCCGCGATGGTCAGCGACGGGTTCACCGCCGCCGAGGTCGGCAACAGCGAGGCGTCGCAGATCCACAGATTGGGGTGATCGTGGCAGCGACCATAAGGGTCCGCCACGCTGGCGGCGGGATCGGCCCCCAACCGCGCCGTGCCACATTGATGCGACGGCGTGCGGCGGTCGAAGGCCTTGGACAGAAGCACGGGGAACCCCGCCTTGCGCAGCGCGGATTTGAGGCACGCAACCAGCGCCTCATGCGCTGCCCAGTTGGACCGCCGCCAATCCAGCACGATGTCATTGTCCTTGATCGTGACGCGGCTGTCGGGGTCGGGCAGATCCTCGGACATGACGTAGAAGTCGATGGCGCGGTCCGCGATCAGCTTGGCCAAGGCGCGCGGCAGACCGGTTTGCGCCGCAAGGATCGGGGCCGATACCCGGCCCAGAAGCTGGATATTGCCCAGCGGTTCGCCCTTCGGCCCGCCGGTCAGATACCAGTCGTTCAGCATCAGCGTCTTTTGGTAGATCGACCGGTTCTTGCGTGGCGACAGCGCCAAGAGCGCCGAGGCATTGTGGTTCATGAAATTGCGCCCGACCTGATCCGAGCGGTTGGCAAGGCCCGCGGGATGATCTGCACTAGCGGAACGGAGGAGAAGCGTGGCGGTCATCACCGCCCCCGCCGCCAACACGATGCGCGGCGCGCTCAGGCGGCCGGCACTGGTCAAAAGGCCGGTGATGCGGTCCCCCTCGGCCTCGATCCGGTGGACGGTGACGCCGGCTTGAAGTCGAACATTGGGAAAGCTCAGCGCATGGGCAAGGGCGGCGGTTTCGGCGTCGAGCTTGCCGCCGGTGGTATCTGGGAAGGCATCCCACGGCGTCGTCGCGCGCGCCAACCAACGGGGCAGATCGACGGCCAACGGCAGGGGGGCGGGGTGAAGCCCCACGGCCCGCAACCGCCGTTCCAGATCGGCGATGGTCGGTTCATGGGGGACCGGGGGATAGGGGTAACCGACCGCGCGGGGCGGATCGGTCGGGTCGATGCCGCCCTTCCCGCGGACCTGATAAAGCGCCTCGGCCCGATCATACCACGGCGCGAGCGTGCCATAGGGAAAGGGCCAGCCCGGGGTGGTGCCGTCGATGTGCCGGATCGGGGCGAAATCCGCCTCGCGGTAGCGGATCAACACCGCGCCGTAGAATTTGGAATTGCCGCCCACGCAGGCATAATTTCCGGGGTTGAAAGGCGTGCCATCCGGGGTGAGCCATGTCTCGGCCGGGCGGAAATGCCCGCGCCCGAAGATCGCCACCGGATCGCGCGCCTCGGCACTATCGGCAATCCGTTCGCCGCGTTCCAGGATCAGGATGCGCAGGCCCGTCGGCGCCAGCCCCGCGGCCAGCGTCGCGCCCCCCATTCCGGAGCCGATGATGATGAGATCGGCGTCGCTCACCTGATCCTCCCTGCCCTTGATCTTAGCTATTGGATCGTTCCAATTCCAGTGAAAAAATACGCCCGCAGGCCGTGTCGACCTGCGGGCGCGCGATCAGGCGATGCGGGTCTCGGTCTCGATGTCGAAGAGAACGGCCTTGTCCATGTTGACCGCGAAATCAAAGGGTTGGCCGGGCCGCACATCGGCGTCGGCGCGCATCCGCGCGACGCAATCCTTGCCCGCCAGCGTCATGGTGACGAAGGTGTCGGCTCCCGCAGGTTCCGTGACGCCGACCGTGTTGGCAAGCGGCTGGATGTTGCGGGCGTTGCGGTCCGCGCCCTCGGGATCGGTGATCGCCTCGGGGCGGATGCCCAGCATCACTTCGCGCCCCAGATAGGCCTTGGCCGCGGCGGGCGCATTCGGCATGGCCAGCGCGCGTTCCGCGCCGTCGGCCCCGGCCATCACGGCATGGGGGACGCCGTTGCGCTCCTCCAGCTTGACCTTGAGGACATTCATCGCGGGGCTGCCCATGAAGGTCGCCACGAACAGGTTCGCGGGCGTGTCGTAGATCTCCTTGGGCGTGCCAAGCTGCTGGACATAGCCGTTGAACATCACCGCGATCCGGGTCGAGAGCGTCATCGCCTCGATCTGGTCATGGGTGACGTAAACGATCGTTGTGCCCAGCCGGTGGTGCAGCTTCTTGATCTCGGTCCGCATGTCGACACGCAATTTCGCATCGAGGTTCGACAGCGGTTCGTCGAACAGGAACACATCGGGGTTGCGCACCAGCGCGCGGCCCATCGCCACCCGCTGCCGCTGGCCGCCGGACAATTGCCCCGGCTTGCGGTCGAGCAGATGCTCGATCTGCAACAACTGGGCGACATCCTTCATCGCCTTTTCCCGCTCGGGCTTGGGCGTGCCATGCATCTCGAGGCCGAAGGTGATGTTCTTGCCCACCGTCATGTTGGGGTAGAGCGCGTAGGACTGGAACACCATGGCGATGTTGCGCCGCGACGGGTGCACCCCGTTCATCACGCGGTCCTTGATCCGGATCTCGCCCGAGGTGATCCCCTCAAGCCCCGCGATCATGTTCAGAAGCGTGGACTTGCCACAGCCCGAGGGGCCGACGAGGACGAGAAATTCGCCTTCCTGAACGTCGATGTCGACCTTGTGCAGCACTTCGACCGCGCCATAGGACTTGGTCACGTTATCGATGTCGAGGAAGCCCATGGGTTTTATCCTTTAACCGAGCCCGCCATCAGACCGCGCACGAAATAGCGGCCGGCGACGATATAGACGAGAAGCGTAGGGGCGGCGGCCATGATGGCACCTGCGAAATGCACGTTGTATTCGCGCACCCCCGTGGAGGAGTTGACGAGATTGTTCAGCGCCACAGTCATCGGCGCACCGCCGCCCGAGGCAAACGAGGCCCCAAAGAGGAAGTCGTTCCAGATGTTGGTGAATTGCCAGATGAAGCTGACCGCGATGATCGGCCCCGAGCTTGGCAGCATGATCCGCCAGAAGATCTGGAAGAACCCGGCCCCGTCGATCTGCGCCGCACGCACCAGTTCCGTCGGGAAAGCGGCGTAGTAATTGCGGAAATAGAGCGTGGTGAACCCGATCCCGTAGACGAAATGGACGAGGATCAGGCCCGTGGTCGTGCCCGCGATATCCAGCAGCCCCAGAATGCGCGCCATCGGGATCAGCACGATCTGGAACGGGATGAAGCACGAGAACAGCAAAAGCCCGAAGATGATCGTGGCCCCCCGGAAATGCCACTTGGTCAGGACGTACCCGTTCAGCGCCCCCACCACGGTCGACAGGACCACGGCGGGTACGGCCATTACGATCGAATTGATGAAATAGGGGCGCAGGCCGGTCGGCTCGACCCCGATCTGGGCCGTGGACCATGCCGAAAGCCAGGGCGCGATCGTCCAGTCACGCGGCAGGGCGATCATGTTGCCCCCCGTGATCTCGGACAAAGGCTTGAGCGAGTTCACCAGCATGATGCCGAAGGGCAGAAGGTAGAACAGCGCGAACAGGAGCAGCACGAGGTAGATGAACACCCGCGTGACGTTCGAGGACCGGATCGCGGTTTCGGTGGATGCGGCGGCCATCACTTCTTCTCCCGCAGTTCGGCATAGAGATAGGGCACCATGATCGCGGCGATGGTCATCAGCATGATGACTGCCGAGGCCGCGCCGATCCCCATCTGGTTGCGCGTGAAGGTGTAGGAATACATGAAGGTCGCGGGCAGGGCCGTGGCATTGCCGGGTCCGCCCCCCGTCAGCGCGATGACAAGGTCATAGGACTTGATCGCCAGATGGCTCAGGATGACGAAGGCCGACAGGAACGCGGGGCGCAGCTGCGGCAGGATGATCCGGCGATAGAGCTGGAAATTCGAGGCGCCATCCATCTGCGCGGCCTTCAGGATCTCGTTGTCGATCCCGCGCAGGCCGGCAAGGAACATCGCCATCACGAACCCCGAGGATTGCCAGACGGCGGCGATGACGATCGTATAGATCGCCATCTCGCGATCCTTGATCCAGTTGAAGGTAAAGCTTTCCCATCCCCAAAGGTGCATGGTGTTTTCCAGCCCGATGGCGGGGTCAAGAAACCATTTCCACGCCGTCCCCGTCACGATGAAGCTGAGCGCCATGGGATAGAGAAAGATGGGGCGCAACACGCCCTCGCCCCGGATCTTCTGGTCGAGCAGGATGGCCAGGGTCAGGCCGATCAGCGTGCAGATCACGATGTAGAGCGAGGCGAAGATGGCGAGGTTGGTCAGCGCGACATTCCATTCGCGCACCCGGAAAAGGCGGTCGTAATTGTCCCAGCCGACCCACCCGAAGGACGGCAGCATCCGGCTGTCGGTAAAGCTCAGGTAGATCGTGAAGGCGATGAAGCCGTAGACGAAGACCAGCATGATCGCCAGCGACGGGGACAGCACCAGCTTGGGCAGCCATTCTTGCAAACGCGTGCGAAAATCCGCGCCCGTGTCGGTCGTTGTGGCCATCGGCCCCTCTCCCCCTTGCGGCGAATGCGATACGGACCCCTTCGGCCCGGTGGGTCGGACCGGCCCCGCGCGGGGACCGGTCCTGAAGTCGCCCGTGATTACTGGGCGATTTCCACGGCCGTCACCAGTTCGGCGGCGGCGGTTGCGGCGTCGTACTCGCCGTTGAAATGCGCGGTGATGACGTCATACATCGCGTTCTGCACGGCGGGCGGGTTGGCATGGCCATGGGCCATCGACCCAAACAGGCCGCCGCTTGCTGCCGCTTCGGCCAGTTGCGCCATGCCCATCTGGCCACAGGCGTCGAACTGGTCGCTGGGGATATCGGTGCGCGCGGGCACCGAGCCCTTGACCAGGTTGAAGGCGACCTGGAATTCCGGGCTCATCACGGCGGATGCCATGGCGGCCTGGGCTTCCTGTGCGACCGGGTCGGTCACGTTGAACATCGCGAACTGGTCGGAGTTGAAGGTCACGGTGCCTTCGGTGCCGGGGACGCGGAAGCACTGGAATTCGTTGCCGGCGGTCAGGCCCGCATTGACGAATTCGCCCTTGGCCCAGTCGCCCATGATCTGGAACAGCGCTTCGCCGTTGATGACCATCGCGGTGGCAAGGTTCCAGTCGCGACCCGAGAAGTTGTCATCGACGAAGCCGCGCAGCGTTTCCATGCGCTGGAACGCCTCGACCATCGTGTCCGACCCAAGTGCATCGGGGTCCAGATCGACCATCGAGGCCTGATAGAATTCGGGACCGCCGACGCCCATCACCATGGAATCGAAGATGGTCGCGTCCTGCCACGCCTGACCACCATGGGCCAGCGCGGTGTAACCGGCGGCTTCGGCGGCTTCCATCGCGGCGACGAATTCTTCCCAGCTGGTCGGCTGTTCGATGCCCAGTTCCGCCATCAGCGCGCTGTTCGCCCAGACCCAGTTGGTGGAATGGACGTTCACGGGCGCGGCAACCCAGCTGCCCTCGTAGGTCGAGAAACGCTGAAGCGCTGCGGGAACCACATCGGCCCAGCCCTGCTCGGCCGCCAGCGCATCAAGGTTTGCCAGCGCGCCTTCGGCGGCCCAATCCTGGATCGAGAAGCCCAGCATCTGAACGGCGGTCGGCGCATCGCCGGCGCTGACGCGGGCGCGCAGGACGGTCATGGCGTCAGAGCCGCCGCCACCCGCGACGGGCATGTCGAGCCAGCCAACGCCACCGGCGGCCAGCGTGTCGCGCAGCGTGCCCACGGCGGCAGCTTCACCGCCCGAGGTCCACCAGTGCAGCACCTCGACCTCTTGCGCCGCGACCGCAGTGGTCGACAGCGCCAGAACGGCGGCGCTCATGTGCAGTTTCTTCATCATGGTCATGTTTCGGTTCCTCCCTTATTGACCACGCCCTTGCGGGCTTGTCCGAATTAAAACGTTATAATTCCTCTATCCGTCAACTGAAAATTTTGCGGGGTGTTCACAGAAAAGCCCGCCGATCCCCCTGCATATGCAGCAATTTTCTGCGATGCAGCGTTTTCAGGTGCAAGAGATTTCATGTTGAAACGTTTGAAATGCCTGTCAATATGACAGCGACCCAACCGCAGGCCCGACACCGCCCCATGACCGACGACAGCACCCTTTCCGCCCTTCACGGCCATGGCGAAAAGCCCACGCTGCGCACCTTGGCGCAGGCCACCGGCTTTTCGGTCGCGACGGTGTCGAGGGCCTTGGCCAATGATCCGCGAATCGCCGCCAAGACGCGGGCCACCGTGGCCGAGATGGCCAAGCGGTTGGGCTATATCCCCGACCGGGCCGCGCGCCGCCTGCGCACGGGCCGCACCCAGGTCATCAGCCTGCTGCTGAACACCGAGCATGAATTCCTCGGCTTCACCCATGAATTCCTGACCGGCATCACCGAAACGCTCGCGGGCACCGGCTATTCCGTCACGGTCGTGCCCGACAGCCCGGGCGAGGATCGCATCGGGCCGGTGCGTACGATCCTGCGCAACAACCTCGCCGATGGGCTCCTGTTCACCCGGACCGAGGCCTTCGACCCCCGTGTGCGGCTGCTGATGGAGGCGGATTTCCCCTTTGTCAGCCACGGGCGCACCGAATTCACCGCCCCGCATCCTTGGGTCGATTACGACAACGAAACCTTTGCGAGGCAGGCCGTGGCGTATCTGGTGGCCAAGGGACGCTCGCGCATCTGCATGGTACTGCCGGGCGACCAGTTCACCTTTACCCAGCATCTGCGCTACGGCTTCGTTTCCGCCGCGCGGGAGGCGGGCATCGCCCATGACATCGTGCCGGGCGTCACCCTCGACAGCCCGACCGCCGCGATTGCCGCAGCCTTGGCCGAGGCGCGGCGCGGCCCCAACCCACCCGATGGCTATGTCTGCGTCGGCGAAGTGACGGCGCTGGTCGCCCTTGCGGCGCTTGCCGATACCGGGGCGGTGCATGGTGTCGATGCCGATATCGTGGCCAAGCGCGCCTCGCCGATCTTCGACAACATTCGCCCCCGCATCGGCACCGTGTTCGAGGATCTGCGTGCCACGGGCCGCGCCATGGCGGAAATGCTGCTCCGCCGCATGGCGGGCGAACCGCCCGAGCGGCTCAACCGGCTGTTCCAGCCCGATCCGCCGCGCTAGGCTCATTCGACCCAGGCCCCGCGCGTCTGGCCGATGCGCATCTGCACGGTCTTGACCTCGAGAAATTCCTCCAGACCGTAGCGGCCCAGTTCCCGCCCCTGCCCGCTTTCCTTGAACCCGCCAAAGGGCAGTTCGGAAAAGCCGTCCATCCAGGTGTTGGTCCAGATCGTTCCGGCCCGCACGCGCCGCACGAAATCGAGACAGGTGGAGATATCGCGGCTCCACACGCCCGCCGACAGTCCATAGGCGGCATCATTGGCAAGCGCGATGGCCTCGTCCGCGGTGCGGAAGGTCAGGACCGACAGCACCGGGCCGAAGACCTCTTCGCGGGCGATGGCCATCTCCGGGCGGACATCGGTGACGATGGTGGGCTGGTAGAATTGCGCGCCCAAACCGCCGACCTCGAGCGCCCCACCACCCAGCGCGACATGCGCCCCGGCGGCCACGGCGCCCCGGACGTAACCGTCGATCTTGGCCAAATGTTCGGGCGAGATGATCGCGCCGACCTGCGTGCGCGGATCCAGCGGATCGCCAAAAGGCACCTTGCGGCTGAGCGCCACGATCTTCTCGACCAGCGCAGCGGCGACATCCTCATGCGCGATGATCCGGCTGCCCGAATTGCAACATTCGCCCGCGTTGAAATAGATGCCAAAGGCGATGGCATCGGCGGCCTGATCCAGATCGGCATCGGCAAAGATGACCTGCGGGTTCTTGCCGCCCAGTTCCAGTGACACTTTCTTGAGCGTTGCGGAGGCTGCGGCTGTGATCCGTTTGCCAACCCCGGTCGATCCGGTGAAGGACACCATGTCGACGCGCGCATCGGTGGTCAGCACCTCGCCCACCGGATCGCCATATCCCAAAACGATGTTACAGACACCCTCGGGCAGGCCCGCTTCTTGTAGAATTTCACCCAGCATCACGGTCGTTCCCGGCGTCAGTTCCGAGGGTTTGACCACCGCCACACACCCCGCCGCGAGCGCAAAGGGCAGCTTTTGCGAGATGATGAGAAACGGGAAATTCCACGGCGTGATCAGCGACACGACCCCGATCGGCTCCTTCAGCACCAGTCCCAGCATGTCGGGGCCAAGGCTGTTGTGGCTGTCGCCGGCTTGGGTGCGCGCCAGCGCCGCCGCATAGCGCCAAAGGTCGGCTGCGCCTTCGATCTCGGCCATGGCTTGGCTGATCGGCTTGCCGGATTCCAGCACCTCCTGCTGGGCGATGGCGGCCCGGTCGCGGTCGATCAGATCGGCGACCTTCAAAAGCAGCGTGGCGCGATCCTTGCCCGAGGATCTGGGCCAAGCCCCCGTATCAAAAGCCTTTCGCGCCGCCGCAACGGCGGCTTCGGCCTCGGCCCGCCCACCTTTGGCCGCGACGGACACCGGCACGCCATGGGCGGGCGACCGGCGTTCGCTGGTCGCGCCATCGGCGCTGTCGACCCATGCGCCGCCGATCCAATGGCGCAGCCCCATGGGCGCATCGGGCAGGGCGGCGGCGTTGGTGGCGGGAATGATCGTCAGGTCAAGCATCGGTCAGGTTCCGGGAAATTCGGGTTTGCGTTTGGCGGCAAAGGCCGCGACGCCCTCGGCCTTGTCGGCGCTTGCGGCGATCATGCCGCCGCCCAAGGCTTCGATCATGGCGGCGCTATCTTCGCCCACGGCGGCGTGGATCTGGTATTTCGCCACTTCGACCGCGCGGGGCGACGAAGTGGCAAGGCTGGCGGCGATGCTTTGGGCGGCGGCCAGCGGATCGTCGGACACCTCCGCCACGAAACCCAATCCCTGCGCGCGCGCGGCATCGAGACGGCGACCGAAAAGCGCCATTTCCTTTAGCACCGGCTCAGGGATCAGGCGGGCCAACCGCTGTGTCCCCGACCATCCCGGCACGATGCCCACCTGCGCCTCGGGCAGCGCCAGCGTGGCGGTGGGCGCCATCACGCGGATGTCGCAGCACGCGGCCAGTTCCAGCCCGCCGCCAAAGGCCGGGGCATGGATCACCGCGATGGTGGGTTTCGACAGCCGCGCCAAGCGATCGAAAATGCGATGCCCCTCGCGCACCCAAGCCCGCGCGAAATCGAAGGGCGACAGGCCCGCCCAAGCCTTGATATCGGCCCCGGCGCAAAAGGCGCGGTCTCCCTCGGACCGCAGGATGACGGCGCGGATCTCCGGGTTACGCTCCAACGTTGCGCAATGCGCCTCCAACTCCGCCAACATTTCCGGCGTGAAGGCGTTGAGCTTGGCGGGATTGTCGAGAACGACATGCGCCACCGCATCCACGATCTGCAGATGAATCGCGCTCATGGTGCCCAGCCCATCGGCTGATCGCGCAACAGCGCCACAGGCATCGTCTTGGCGTTGTCGGCCAGCTGCACGCGCCCGCCGCTGGCCGCCACGATATCGCGCGCCGGGTCGATCCCCGGCATGATCTCGACCGCTTGCAATCCCTGCGCGGTCAGGCGGATCACGCACCGCTCGGTCACGTAGATCACGTCCTGCCCCTGCGCCACCGCCCGGCGGCCCGAGAAGGTGACGTGTTCGACCGCATCCACCATCTTGGCGAATTTGCCGGGCTTGACGACGGACAGGCCCGTGTCGGTCAGCGACAGCTCGGCACCGGCCTCGAAAAACCCGGAAAAGACGATCTTTTTCGCATGGGCCGTGATGTCGACGAACCCGCCGCAGCCCGCCGTCAGATAGGGTTTCTTGCCCAGTTTCGAGACATTGACGTTGCCCTGAACATCGACCTCCAGAAACGACAGGAAGGTCTGATCGAACCCGCCGCCTTGAAAATAGCTGAACTGGTTCGGGCTGGGGACGAAAGCATCGGCATTGGACGCGCAACCAAAGGCGAAACCGGTCAGCGGCATCCCCCCGACGGCGCCCTGTTCGATGGCCCATGTCACGGCCTGCGCATGCCCTTCTTCCAGCAAAACGCGCGGCACCATCGCGGAAATGCCGAAGCCGAGGTTTGCGGTCTGCCCGCGCTTCAGCTCCATCGCGGCGCGGCGCGCGATGACCTTTTCCACGCCATGTTCGGCAAGGCTGAAACTGTCCCAAGGGCGCATGATTTCGCCCGAGATGGCGGGATCGTATTGGGTTTCGGTGGTCTGCTTCTGGTCGGGGGCCAGAACGATCAGATCGACCAGATGGCCCGGCACATGCACGTCATGGGGCCGCAGGCTGCCTGCCGCGGTCATCCGCTTGACCTGTGCGATGACCAAGCCCCCATGGTTGCGGGTGGCGATCGCCTGATCCAGCCCGCCCAGATACGCCCCCTCGTGCTCATATGTCAGGTTGCCGCGTTCATCGGCCGTGGTGGCACGGATGATGGCGACATTGGGCACGATGTTGGGGAAATGCAGCCATGTCTCGCCGCCGAATTCCGCCCGATGCACGATGGGCGATGCCGCCCCCCGCGCGTTCATCGCGCAGCCCTCGCGGATCGGATCGACAAATGTGTCGAGACCCACCTTGGTCATCACACCCGGGCGGCGGGCTGCCACGTCGCGGTGCATGTCGAACAAGATACCCGAGGGGACGTTATAGGCCGCGATCCGATCCTCCACGACCATCTTCCAGATCTCGGGCATCGGCAGGTTCGAGGGGCCAGAGGGATAGCTGCCTGCGATCACGCGGGCCAAAAGCCCGTCCTGCGCGATATGGTCGATCCCCTTGACCCCGTACATGTCGCCAGCCGCGATCGGGTGCAGCGTGGTCAGGCGCCTCGGATGCCCCTCGGCCCGGAACCTTTCGCCCAGCGCCTTGAGGACCGCATCGGGGCACCCCAAGGCCGAGGAGGAGGAGACGGTGACAACCGCATCATCGGGAATGCGCGCGACCGCCTCGGCCGCGGTGACAAGCTTGCCCATGGTTCAGACCCCGCCGTAATCGACCGTGGTGCGCCGACCCGTCTTGGCCGCCTGCGCCACGGCGGCGGCGACGGCCAGCGATTTGATCCCGTCGATCCCGTCGGCGGCAGGCCGCCCCTGTCCCTGAATGGCCGCGTGAAACAGGTTGAGCGCGCGCAGGTAGAGGTTGTGATCCGAATAGGGCAGCGCCTCTTCGCCCGCATCGGTGCGCAGCAGGATCTCGCCCACCGGGGCCTGCGTCATCACGTTGCGCGCGACGATCGCGCCCTTGGTGCCGTAAATCTCCAGCCCCGTCCGCGCATGGGCATGGGTAAAGCTTTCATGCGTCATGACCATGGCCCCCGACGGCATGGTCCAGACCGACATGCAACTGTCCTCGACCCCTTTGCCAAGGCCGGATTCCGCGTCGATGGCGACCACGTCCACCGGATCCTCGCCCAGATGGAAACGCACGGTATCGGCGTCATGCACCACGATATCGGGGATCACGCCACCGCCCGCCGCCGGGTTGTCGAGCCGCCAGCCCTGCAGGACCTGCGGCAGGTAAACGGCGTGAAAGACCCGTACGCTCAACACCTCGCCGATGCGCCCCGCCTGCACCGCCTCGCGGATCGCCAGATGGGTGCCCGCGTTGCGCAGATGATGGTTGGTGCCGAACACCAACCCCGCATCCTCGGCCGCGCGGACCATGGTCACGGCATCGGCGACATCCATGGCCAAGGGCTTTTCGCACAGCACATGCTTGCCCGCCGCAATCGCCGCCATGGCCTGCGGAAAATGCTTTTCGTTCGTGGTGGAGATATAGACCGCGTCCAGATCGTCGGCGGCCAGCATCGCGTCCAGATCGGCATAGCCATGCGCGATCCCATGCTCGGCGGCATAGGCCTTGGCGCGGTCCGCGTCCGAACTGAGGACCGAGCGGATATCGCCACCCGCCCCGCGAATGGCCCCGATCATGTGGCCCGCCGCGATATTGCTCGCGCCGATCAATCCCCACCGCATCCGTGGCCCTCCCTTTGAATTCGCGCGCAGACCCCGAGTCGGGTGTGCTGCATCCTGTTCTCAGCTTTTTGGAACGATCCAATTCACAAGTCAACAGCCGTGATGCGAAACCTGCGGCGCCCGGTCAGACGATGCGCGCGCCGGGCGGAATGGTGGGTGGGGCGGCGTTCAGCGTCTCGATGGCAAAGCCCGCGGCGGCCTTGTACCCGGCCATGAAGGCCCGACGCTCCGCCTCGGGGATCACGTCGTCGATATCGTCGAAAACGCCGCCGCAGCGGTCATCGAGCAGGCTCAAAAGCCCGAAGGGTCCCATGCCGCGATTGCGCAGAACCAGCTCCGACACCGGGCCGCACAGCTGTGCATCATAGGCCGCCAGCGCCTTGGGTGTGACGCCATGTTCCAGCATCTTGGCCCCGATCACGCGGGCATCCACGATGGCCTGGCTCGCGCCATTGGACCCGGTGGGATACATCGCATGGGCCGCATCGCCCATCAGCGCGACAGGGCCCTCCACCCATGTGGGCACCGGGTCGCGGTCGATCATCGGGTTCTCGTAGGCGCAATCGGCCCGGGCCAGCATCGCGGGCACATCCAGCCAATCGTAGCGGAACGCGTCGAAGTGATGGAGGAAATCCGCGACCTCGACCGGTTTGAACCAGGCGTCATCGGGCCAGCCGCCCGAGGCGTCCACCGTCACCTCGGCGATCCAGTTGATGAGCGCGGTGCCATCCTCCGCCGGATGGCTGATCGGGTAGATCACCATCCGGTGCCTGTGCGTGCCGAGGCCGACGAAAGACGAGCCGCCGCGCAAGGGTTTCGCCCGCACCGTGCCGCGCCACATCACGGCACCGCCCCAGTGGATCGGCGGCTGGCCCGGATGCATCTGGGCGCGGATGCGCGAATGGATGCCATCGGCCCCGATCAGCAGGCGGCCCGGAACCTGCCGCGTCTTGCCATCGGCCATCGCGACCTCTGCCACCACCCCGTCACCCTCGCGCCGGTAGCCCGTGACCCGCGCGCCCAGCGTCACGCAATCCGGCCCCGCCCGCTCCAGCAGTTTGCGGTAGAGCAGCATGTGGAACTGCCCGCGATGGACGGCATATTGCGGCCAATCATAGCCCGCCAGACGCCCGCGCGGTTCGGCATAGACCTCGCGCCCGTTCAGGCCCACCAGCGCCCATTCCCGCGCCGGCAGGCCGACGGTATCAAGATCTGCCTCCGTGATCCCCAGATCCAGCAATTCGCGTACGCCATGGGGCTGCAGGTTCACGCCCACGCCCAAGGGCTTCATCTCGCGGCTGGATTCGAACAGGTGAAAGGGCACGCCGATCTGGTGCAGCGTCAGCCCCAGCGCCAGACCCGCGATCCCGCCCCCCGCGATCAGGACGGGCGCTGTCATCGCGGCGCCATCCGGATCGCACCGTCCAGCCGGATCACCTCGCCGTTCAGCATCGGGTTGCTGGTGATATGCTCGACCATGGCGGCGTATTCGTCGGGGTTGCCCAGACGCGACGGAAACGGCACCTGCGCGCCCAAGGATGTCTGAACCTCCTCGGGCAGGCCCTGCAACAGGGGCGTCAGGAACAGGCCCGGCGCGATGGTGCAGACGCGGATGCCCTTGTCCGCCAGATCGCGCGCCATGGGCAGCGTCATGCCCACCACGCCGCCCTTGGACGCGGCATAGGCGATCTGCCCGATCTGCCCGTCATAGGCCGCGACAGAGGCGGTGTTCACGATCACGCCGCGCGCGCCATCGGCATCGACCGGGTCGGCCGCGACCATGCGGGCGGCGACCTGGCTCGCGCAATTGAACGTGCCGATCAGGTTGATCCCGACCACCTTGGCGAAAAGGGCGGGATCATGCGCCGCCCCCCGCGACACGGTCTTGGCCGCGGGGCCGATCCCTGCGCAATTCACCAGAACGCGGGGGGTGCCCAGCCGTGCCTCGACCGCCGCGATGCCATCCGCGACCGAGGCCGGATCGGATACATCGACCGCCACGAACATGCCGCCCAGCGCCTGCGCCTGCGCCTCGCCCCGCGCGGCATCCAGATCGAAGATCGCCACGCTAAGCCCCGAGGCCTGAAGCCGTGCAGCCGTCGCCGCCCCCAGCCCCGAGGCCCCGCCGGTCACGATGGCGCAATGTCCGGTCCAATCCTGCATCTTCTCCCCCTCCCGCATGGTTCCGTCCCGTGTTTCTGTGCCTGTCCCGCGCGCCTCCCGCAAGCCTTTGGGCGGACAGGTGCGGGCAGCAAGGTTGCCCTTGGCGGCTTTTGCGCCTATGCCCGCCCCGACGAACATGGACCCGGGGCCCTTGGCTTGCGGGTGGCTCTTCCGGCCGCCGATCCGCCGGACAACGATCACCAACCGTGCGCCTTGCACGCTGGCCGCGCGCCCCAGATGCGGTCGGGTTCGGACAAGATTGAACATGATGTCCTTTGACACCTACCGGGCCCAATGGCTCGGCAATATCCGCGCCGATCTGCTGGCGGGCCTCGTCGTGGCGCTGGCGCTGATCCCCGAGGCGATCGCCTTTTCGATCATCGCGGGCGTCGACCCCAAGATCGGGCTTTACGCCAGTTTCTCGATCGCCGTGATCACCGCCATCGCGGGCGGGCGGCCCGGCATGATCTCGGCCGCCACCGCCGCCACCGCCGTCCTGATGGTGACGCTGGTGCGCGATCACGGCCTGCAATACCTGCTTGCCGCGACTGTTCTGGCGGGGCTGTTGCAGATCGCCATGGGGCTTTTGCGCCTTGGTTTCGTCATGCGCTATGTCTCGAAATCGGTGATGACGGGCTTCGTCAACGCGCTCGCCATCCTGATCTTCATGGCGCAATTGCCCGAACTTGATCCGCGCAACGTCACAGGGCTGACCTACCTCCTGGTCGCTGCGGGGCTTGCCATCATCTACCTCTTTCCCAAGATCACCAAGGCTGTCCCCTCGCCGCTGGTCACGATCATCGTGCTGACGGTGGTGACGGTCACCCTTGGCCTCGATGTGCGGACGGTGGGCGACATGGGCGAATTGCCCGACACGCTGCCCGTTTTTCTGCTCCCCGATGTGCCGCTCAATTTCGAGACGCTGGCGATCATCTTTCCCTATGCGCTGGCCGTGGCGGTGGTGGGCCTGTTGGAAAGCCTGATGACCCAGAACATCGTCGACGACCTGACCGACACGAAATCGAGCCGCGATCAGGAATGCATCGGCCAAGGTCTGGCCAATACGGCAACCGGCTTCATCGGGGGCATGGCGGGCTGCGCCATGATCGGGCAATCCATCATCAACGTGAAATCCGGCGGGCGCGGACGGTTGTCGTGTTTCGTGGCGGGCGTGTTCCTCCTGATCCTCGTTGTGGGTCTGGGCGATCTGGTCAGCATCATTCCGATGCCCGCGCTGGTGGCGATCATGATCATGGTCTCCATCGGCACCTTCTCATGGTCCTCGATCCGCAACCTTGCCGTGCATCCCCGCTCCTCCTCCATCGTCATGCTGGCCACCGTCGCCACCGTGGTCTGGACCCATAACCTCGCCATCGGGGTGCTGGTGGGCGTGCTGCTCTCGGGCATCTTCTTTGCGGGCAAGATCGCACAGCTCTTCAAGGTCCGCAGCGACATCAGCGCCGATGGCCGCGTCCGCACCTACCACGTCGAAGGGCAGCTCTTTTACGGCTCGGTCGAGGATTTCATGGATGCCTTCGATTTCCGCGAAGCGCCCGAACGCGTCGTGATCGACGTCAGCCGCGCCCATATCTGGGACATTTCCTCGGTTCAGGCGCTCGACATGGCGATCCTGAAATTCCGCCGCGACGGCGCTGAGGTCGAGGTGGTGGGCATGAACGCCGCGACCGAAACACTGGTCGACAAGCTGGCCATCCACGACAAGCCCGGCGCGATGGACGCGCTCTTGGATCATTGAGGGAGGGGCCGCCATGACGGACAAGATCATCGCGCTGGTCGACGGGTCGATCTATTCCGAAAGCGTGTGCCACCACGCGGGATGGATCGCCGGGCGAACGCAGGCGCCGGTCGAACTGATCCATGTTCTGGGCCGCCGCGAAGCGCCCGAGGGCACCGATCTGTCGGGGTCGATCCGGCTGGGCGCGCGCAGCACGCTGCTCAAGGAACTGGCCGATCTGGACGCCCAGCGCGCCAAGCTGATCACGCAAAAGGGCCGCGCCATCCTCGAAGATGCGCGCACCATCCTCGAAACCGACGGCGTGGCCGAGATCACGACGCGGCTGCGCCATGGCGATGTGGTCGAAACCATCGCCGATACCGAACAGGACGCCCGCGTCATCGTGATCGGCAAACGCGGCGAGGCGGCGGATTTCGCCAAGGGGCATCTGGGGTCCAACCTCGAACGCATCGTGCGCAGCGCGCATCGCCCGGTCTTCGTGGCCTCCCGCGCCTTCCGGCCCATCGCGCGCGTGCTTGTCGCCCATGACGGCGGCACCTCGGCCCGCAAGGCCGTGGATCACATCGCGCAAAGCCCGGTGTTTCGCGGCCTCTCCATCACCCTCGTGACGGTCGGCCCGGACAGCGCCGACCACCGCGCCACCCTGTCGGAGGCCGCGACACGGCTCGCGGCGACGGAACTGTCGGTGGACACACGGATCATCCCCGGCCAGCCCGAGACGGAGCTTGCCCGTCTCATCGAGGCCGAAGGCTTCGACATGCTGGTGATGGGGGCCTATGGCCACTCCCGCATCCGCAGCCTCGTGATCGGCTCGACCACCACGGAAATGGTGCGATCCTGCAAGGTGCCCGTCGTCCTGATGCGGTAAAGCATGTCGCGCAAAAGTGGGAACCGGTTTTGCGCTCCCCGGACATGCGACATCAAAAGGTTGGAGCGCGGCGCGTGAATGCGAATGAACGCGACGTGCTCCAATTCGCCTTGCGTGACGCGATGAACGGGTTTCGCGCCGCGCGGCCCTGCCGGTTCGGCAGGGTTCCGCCCATGGATTTGCAGACCCCGGCCCAACGCCTAAGTGGACGACTATGACAAACGCGAACATCCTTCCCGCCCGCACACCTGCCCTGTCCATGCCGCGCCCGCCGCGCCTCACGCCCGCCCGCCTGCGCGAGATGCTCTTGGCGGGCGTCATCGTGCTGGCCGCCAGCGCGATCCTGCACGCGCAGGACGGGCTGGCAGAGTGGACGCAGGATTGGATGCCCGATGTTCTTGCCCCGCCGCAGGATGCCGAACTTCTGACCGACCGCGCCGTGGGATCGACGATCCGGCTCTTCTCCTTCTCGACCTCCGCCGAGGTCGACACGCTCTTCACCGAATGGGAGGCCGCGTTGCGCGACGGCGGCTTCCAGATCGACCAAGGCGCGGATGACCTGCTGGACCGCTCGATCGAATTCTCGGGCACGGGCATCACCAACGCCAAGATCGTCGCGGGTGTCACCGACCAAGACGGCCGCACGGTGATCGAGGTCGACGCCACGCTGGAATGACGCGCCCCGCACCGTCCGCAATCACCCCGCAGTGTGCCGCAGACCCGGGGCGACACCCTCCGCCACAGCCTCGTTCCCGGGCGGCGTCGACCACGTGATCATGCGGTGGTCGAAACCCTCCGCGATGCGCGGCTTCACGATCTCGAAAAACGGCGACAGGTCGAAATCGCGCGGCGCGAACAGCGAATGGTGCCGGATATGCAGCATTTCGGCGCGCGCCTCGCGCGGGCCGTTGCGGGTCTTCACCTCGGTCACGCCGGGCAGGATCGGATAGCGCACCGATTGAAAGGCCTGCGCGATCAGCGACGAACAGATCGCCCGCGTCGGATCGCCCGAGCCAAAAGCGATCATCCGCCGCCGCCAACGTACCGGCACGGGCGGCGTCGGCAGGAAATAGCGCGCGAGGTCAAAGATGTTGCGCATGTCGTATTTCAACCCGATCCGCGCGACCATGAAGGCCGCAACCTCGGCGCGTTCGGCATCGGTCAGACCGACGGGGCGGCAGATGCGGGTGTTGTAGCTGACGTATTTCGACAGGGGCGAGGCGACGCAACCCTGCCCAAGGTTCACCTCGACCAGCCGGGGCCGCTCCGATCCATCCTCCGGCGCGGGCAGGGCATCGCCCACGAACATGGCGGCATGGGACCATGTGGATTGGGTCAGATACTTGATCGCCGTCGAAACCCGTTCCCGCCCCTCGATCAGCAGCACATCACCGGGCCGCAGCACGCGGCACAGCGTCGTCAGGTCCGAGGGCGTGTAAGGTTTGTAGCCCGAGGCAGGTTGGTTCAGCTTGCGCGCAAGCTGCCGCCCGATCGCATCCAGCGCGCGATCCATCGCCGTGATCTTGCCGTTCTCCATCGCGCCCCTCCGTCGCCCGGACTGCATGGAAAACAGCCCGCCGTTCCGCCGTCCAGTGCCCTTCTGGATACGCCCGCTTTCTTGACATCGCGTGATCGCGCCGTGCGTGGCCCCACGGGGCGCACAGCCGGTCTTCCCCATCCCGCCCGACCGCCCTACGATGCCCGCCGGAGAGGGAGACAGAATGCGCACGCAGGTCGCGATCATCGGGGGTGGGCCATCGGGCCTTCTGCTGGCGCAGCTTTTGCACCGCCACGGCATCGACAGCGTGGTGCTGGAACGCAAGACCAAGGATTACGTGCTATCGCGCATCCGCGCGGGCGTTTTGGAACAGGGGCTGGTCCGCCTGATGGAGCAGGCCGGCTGCGCCGACAGGCTCCGGTCCATCGGCCATGTCCATCACGGCACGCTGATCGCCTATGGTGACACGATGTTCCGGGTGGATTTCACCGACCTGACCGGCACCCCCGTCATCGTCTACGGCCAGACCGAAGTGACGCGCGATCTCTACGCCGCGCGCGAGGCGGCAGGCGGCCCCATAGAATTCGAGGTCGAGGATGTCACGATCCACGACGCCGACACCGACAGCCCCCATGTCACCTACCGCAAGGACGGCGAGGCGCGCCGGATCGACTGCGATTTCATCGCCGGCTGCGACGGGTTCCACGGCGTCAGCCGACAGGCGATCCCCCTGACCATCCGCCGCGAATACGAAAAGGTCTATCCCTTCGGCTGGCTGGGCATCTTGTCGGAAACGCTGCCCGTGAACCCCGAACTGATCTATGCCAACAGCCCGCGCGGCTTTGCGCTTTGCTCCATGCGCAGCGACACGCTCAGCCGCTACTACATCCAATGCTCGTTGTCGGACAAACCCGAGGATTGGACCGATGCCGCCTTCTGGCAGGAACTCAAACGCCGCATCCCCCCCGATCAGGCCGAACGGCTGGTCACCGGCCCCTCGATCGAGAAATCCATCGCCCCCCTGCGGTCCTTCGTCACCGAACCAATGCGCTGGGGGCGGTTGTTCCTGTGCGGCGATGCCGCCCATATCGTGCCGCCCACGGGGGCCAAGGGTCTGAACACCGCCGCTTCCGACGTGAACTACCTCTTCACCGGCCTGCGCCAATTCTACGAAACCGGATCGACCGACGGGATCGACACCTATTCCGCCAAGGCGCTCGCCCGCGTGTGGAAGGTGGAACGCTTCAGCTGGTGGTTCTCCAGCCTCATGCACCGCTACCCCGATCAATCCGATTTCGACCTGCGCATCCAGATCGCCGAACTGGAATTCCTGCGCACCAACCGCGCCGCCCAACAGGCGATGGCGGAAAACTACGTGGGCCTGCCCTATTGACCGCGCCCGAAAGGACCAGACGATGACCGACCGCCACACGACCGGCATGACCACCCGCCGCGCGGTTCTGGGCGATGCCCATGTCGACCGGGCCGAGGCCGCGAAAACCGCCTTCGACGCGCCCTTCCAGACGCTCATCACCGAAAGCGCATGGGGCACGCTTTGGGCCGACGACACGATCACGCGTCGCGAACGCTCCATGCTGACGCTCGCCATTCTCGCGGCCACCGGCAGTTTCGACGAAATCCCGATGCATGTGCGCGCCACAGCCCGCACCGGGGCCAGCGCCGATGACATCCTGCAGGCCTTCTTGCATGTCGCGATCTACGCGGGCGTGCCCAAGGCGAACCACGCGATCAAGCTCGCCAAACAGACCCTGGCCGAGATGGAGGAGGAGGCGCGATGAAACCCCCCGCCGAATACTACCAGCGCGATCCCGACCGGCATCCGCCCGCGCTCACACCCGGCTACAAGACCTCGGTCGCGCGCAGCCCGCGCCTTGCCCCCATAAGCCTCGAACAAAGCATCAGCGAGATCACCGGCCCCACCTTCGGTCCTTCCGATATCGGCCCGCTCGATCACGACCTAATCCGCAACTACGCCAAGACGGGCGATCCCATCGGGGAACGCATCATCCTCCATGGCCGCGTGCTCGATGAAAACGCGCGTCCCGTGCCGAACACGCTGGTGGAAATCTGGCAGGCCAACGCGGGCGGGCGCTACCGCCATGTGAACGACCGCTACCTTGCGCCCATCGACCCGAATTTCGGCGGCTGCGGGCGGACGCTCACCGACAGCGACGGCTACTATTTCTTCCGCACGGTCAAACCCGGCGCCTATCCGTGGCGCAACCGGATCAACAACTGGCGGCCCGCGCATATCCATGTGTCGGTCTTCGGCGCGTCCTTTTCCCAGCGCCTCATCACCCAACTCTATTTCGAAGGCGATCCGCTGATCCCGCTCTGCCCCATCGTGCAGACCATCCCCGACCCGACGGCGGTAGAGGCGCTGATCGCAAGGCTCGACATGAACGCCAGCGTGCCCCTCGACAGCATCGCCTACCGCTTCGACATCGTCCTGCGCGGGCGGCGGTCGACCCTGTTCGAAAACCGTTTGGAGGGGAACTGAGATGACCGACCTTCCCTATCTCAAGGAAACGCCGTCCCAGACCGCCGGTCCCTATGTCCATATCGGGCTTTCCCCCGGGGCGGCGGGCTTCGACATCTACGACCACGAACTGGGCCATGACATCGCGGGCCCCAATGCAAAGGGTCAGCGCATCCGGGTCGAGGGGCTGGTGATCGACGGCACGGGCAGCCCGATCAAGGACGTCATGCTGGAGGCATGGCAGGCCAATGCCGCGGGCCATTACGCCCACGCGCAAGGCGGCGGGCCGGTCGAGGACGGCTTTCGCGGCTGGGGCCGGGTCATCACCGATTTCGCCACCGGCGAATGGGGGTTCGACACGGTGAAACCGGGGCAGGTTCCCGGCCGGAACGGCACCACGCAAGCTCCGCACATCAGCCTCTGGCTGGTGGCGCGCGGCATCAACCTCGGCCTGCACACCCGGCTTTATTTCGAGGATGAAGCCGACGCCAATGCCGCCGATCCGGTCCTGAACGGGATCGAATGGGCAAGCCGCCGTCCCACCCTCATCGCCCGCCGCGCCGACCGCGACGGCCATGTCATCTACCGCTTCGACATCCGCATCCAGGGCGACGCCGAAACCGTCTTTTTCGAGATCTGATCATGACCAATCCCTGCATCCTCTGCGTCGCCATCACCGGCTCCCTGCCGACCAAAGCCAACAATCCCGCCGTTCCGATCACGGTCTCCGAACAGGTGGAGTCGACCCACGAGGCCTTTGAGGCGGGCGCGAGCATCGTCCACGCCCATGTCCGCAACGAAGACGAAACCCCCTCCTCGGACCCCGAGAAATTCGCCCGGTTGAAGGAGGGGCTCAAGAAACACTGCCCCGGCATGATCATCCAGTTCTCGACCGGTGGCCGCTCCGGCGCGGGTCAGGCGCGGGGCGGGATGCTGCCGCTGCGGCCCGACATGGCCTCGCTCTCCGTCGGCTCCAACAACTTCCCCACCCGCGTCTATGAAAACCCGCCAGACCTCGTGGATTGGCTCGCCTCCGAGATGCTCACCTACGGCGTGAAGCCCGAGATCGAGGCCTTCGACCTCAGTCATATCCTTAAAGCGCGCGAGATGGCCGACAAGGGCCAGCTTGCGGGCACCCCCTACGTCCAATTCGTCATGGGCGTGAAAAACGCCATGCCCGTGGACCGGGAGGTGTTCGAGTTCTACATCAAGACCGTCCATCGCCTCTTTGGCGCGGATGCCCCTTGGTGCGCGGCGGGCATCGGCCAGCACCAGATCACCCTCAACGAATGGGCCATCGCAGCGGGCGGCCATGCCCGCACGGGGCTCGAGGATAACGTGCGGCTCGACCGCGACCGCCTTGCCCCCTCCAACGCCGCCCTCATCCGCCGCGCGGTCGAGATCTGCGAGAAAAACGAACGCCCCGTCGCCACATGGCAACAGGCGCGCGCGATCCTTGGGCTGAAAGCGGCTTAACCGTCTCCGAACACCAGCGCGTAGATGAAGCGCGCGGCCACGACCGCAAGGAAACTGCCAAACGCCAGCTCAAGGCTCCGCCGCGAGAGCTTGTGGGCCAGTCCCACCCCCAACCGCGTCGTCAGCATCGAGGTCGGCATGGTCAGCGCGAAGGCCGCCCCCGACACGAAGCCAAGCGATGTGGGCGGCAACCCCTCCTGCCCCAGACCCGCCAGCACATAGCCGATGGTCCCCGGTATGGCGATCAACACGCCCACCCCCGCCGAGGTCGAAATCGCCCGGTGGATCGGCACGCTATGCAACGTCAGGAACAGGTTCGACACCGCCCCGCCCCCGATCCCCATGATCGCGGACACCAAGCCGATCACCCCGCCCGCGACCCGCATCGCCGCGCGCCCCGGCAGGCTGTCGGCCAATTGCCAACCCCGCCCGCCGGTCAACAGCTTCGCCGCATTGATCGACGCGACCATGACGAAGACGGCCTGGAACACCGCAGGCGGCGCGAACCGCGCGATCACCGCGCCAAGGATCACACCCAACAGCACCGGCACCGCCCACAGGCGCAACATCTCCATGTCGAGCGTGCCATGCTTGCGATGGCCCAGCGCGGAATTGACCGACACCGGGATGATCACGGCCAGCGACGTGCCCACCGCCAGCGGCATGGCGATCTCGGGCGGATACTCCAGTGCGCGAAAGATCTCGAAGAACACGGGCACCGAGATGGCACCGCCACCCACGCCGAAAAGTCCGGCCAGAAAACCGATGGCAGCACCCGCCAGAACGAGCGCGGCGACAAGCGCCCAGATGAGCGCCGGATCGTCGAAAAGGGTCATGAGAGGGCATTCCTGTATGGGGCAACGGCCCGATGCGGCCCCTGTGCCGGAGATCGACGGGATGTTCCAGACCCCAATCGCCGCCGCAACGAAGGATAGCACGGCAGGCCCGGCCCGAAGCCCGCGCTGGACATGCGGCACGTGATACCCTAGCAGCGCAGACTTTGTCGCGTCACACTGACGCCGACACCCCACGGACGCGCGCACATGATCCCCACCCTCGCCAAAGCCCTTGCCGAACGCGGCTACGACACCCTGACCGAAGTGCAGGAGGCCGTGACAAACCCCGATCTGGCCGAGGCCGATCTGCTGGTGTCCGCGCAGACCGGATCGGGCAAGACCGTGGGCTTCGGCCTTGCCATCGCGAAAACCCTGCTGGGGGATGCCGAACGGCTCGGCCCTCCCGCAGCGCCCCTTGCCCTCGTCATCGCGCCGACCCGCGAATTGGCGCTTCAGGTGCAACGCGAATTGGCATGGCTTTACGCAGATGCGGGCGCCCGCGTCGTCTCCTGCATCGGTGGCATGGACACGCGCGAGGAACGCCGCGCGCTCGACCGCGGCGCGCATATCGTCGTCGGCACGCCGGGCCGGTTGCGCGACCACATCACGCGCAACAACCTCGACCTGACCGATATCCGCGCCATCGTGCTGGACGAAGCCGACGAGATGCTCGATCTCGGCTTCCGCGAAGACCTCGAATTCATGCTGGGCGAGGCACCCGCCACCCGCCGCACCTTGATGTTCTCGGCCACCGTGCCGCCCGCCATCGCGGAACTGGCCAAGCAATACCAGCGCGACGCGGTCCGCGTGACGACCGTGGTGCGCGGCAGCCAACATGCCGATATCGCCTATCAGGTGGTTCAGGTCGCAGCCCATGACGTGGAACACGCGATCATCAACCTCCTGCGCTACCACGATGCGCCCACGGCAATCGTTTTCGCCAATACCCGCGCCACTGTCGCTCGGTTGGCCGCGCGGCTCGCCAATCGCAGCCTGCCGGTGGTGACGCTCTCGGGCGAACTGAGCCAGGATGAACGCAGCCATGCGCTGCAAGCCATGCGCGACGGGCGCGCGCGGGTCTGCGTGGCGACCGATGTGGCCGCACGCGGCATCGACCTGCCCAAGCTCGATCTGGTGATCCACGCCGATATGCCCACGAATACCGAGGCACTCTTGCACCGTTCGGGCCGCACGGGCCGCGCCGGGCGCAAGGGGATCTCGGCCATGATCGTCCCCGACAAGGCGACGAACAAGGCGTCGCGCCTGCTCAAATGGGCCAAGATCGAGGCGGAATGGACCTTTGCCCCCACCGCCGAGGATATCCTTGCCCTCGATGAAACGCGCCTTCTGACCGATCCGCTCTGGGATGCACCGATGACCGAAGGCGAGGCGAGTTTTGCCGCGCGCCTGATGGCAGACCGCTCGCCCGAAGCCATCGCCATGGCCTGCCTGCGCCTCTACCGCGCGGGCCTGTCCGCACCCGAGGAGGTCAACGCCCCCGGCACCGCCGCCCCCCGCCCCGAGCGCGCGCCCTTCGGCCCCTCGGTCTGGTTCGAACTCTCGACCGGCCATGACAAACGGGCCGAGGCGCGCTGGCTTTTGCCGATGCTCTGCCGGGCTGGCAATCTCGACAAGGTCCATATCGGCAAGATCCGGGTACAGGCCAGCACGACCCTCGTGGAACTGGCCGAAACGGCCGTGCCCGGTTTCCTCGCCAGCCTCGGGGCCGGCGGCGTGCTGGAGGAAGACGTGACCGCCCGCCAGCTCGACACGGCCCCCGATTTCGCCAGCCAGCGGCGCGGCCCCCGGCCCGACCGGCCCGAGCGCGCAGAACGCCCCGCGCGCAAGCCCCGGTCTGACGCGCCCCGCGCCGACAGCCCGCGCCCGCCGCGCCCCCGCACAACCACGCGCAATTCATCCGCCGCCGCCATGATCGGCCCCGGCGCCACACCGAATTCGCCCACGGGCAGGCCCGGCTCGTTGTGCATCCCGTA
>NZ_JASJOF010000006.1 GCF_030163795.1 Roseicyclus marinus
ATGATGTCTATGTGGACGGCTCCGAGGTCGTGCTCTCGGTGAGCGGCGCGAGCGTTGCGGGCGAGACCTTCGAAAACCTGGTGATCGACGCGACGCAAGCGACGGTCGTGGTGAGCGACACGATCGACAGCGTCGCCGTCACCCTCGAGGCTCAATCGGTGCTGGAAGGCCAGCAGATCACGATCCTCGCCCGGGTTGAGCAACCGCCCCAGACCGACCTCGTACTGACCCTGTCGAACGGTCAAACCTTGACCATTGCCGCGGGATCGACGGGGGGATCGGTCACGTTCGCCAATCCCAATACCGAGGATGCGATCATCGACACGGGCACGCTGAGCTACAGCGTGACGGGGGTCGCGGGTGGCAATTTCGAGGCGGTGGACATCTCGGGCGCCAGCGTGAATGTGCTGGTGCGCGATACAGATACCACGACCAAGGTCTTCCTCGACGATGTCGTCGTCACCGAAGGCGATACATTCCAGTACAGCGTCTCCGTCGACAATGCCCCCGCGACGGACCTCGTTCTCACGCTGTCGAACGGCGTGACGATCACCATCCCGGCGGGCCAGACGAGCGCCACGTCGGACACCCAGACCGCACCCGCGACCAATGTCGAATTTGCGACGACGATCAGCATTCAATCGGCGACGGGCGGAAACTACGAGAGGCTGGATATCGGCGACACCGGGACCTTGCGTGTTCTGGATATCGATCACCCTGCCACGATCACCGGTCTTGGAGCGAGCGGCGGGGATCTGATCCTCGACGAGGGCGACTTCCCCATCGGCACCAATGAGGTGAAGGACACCCTGACCCAGGAGGGAAGCTTTACCATCACCGCCGAGGATGGCGTCGGAAACCTCACCATCAACGGCGTCACGGTCATCTCCAACGGGGCCTTCACCCCCACCGAGATCACCACCGGCCTCGGCAATACCCTGTCGATCACGGCGTACTCGGCCGAAACGGGACAGGTCAGCTATTCCTACACGCTGCTGGATGCCGAGAACCATCTCGCCGGCCAGAGCCTGCTGGACACCTTGACCGAAACTTTCGCGGTCACGCTCTCGGATCAGGATGGCGACCACGCCAATGCCACGCTGACGGTGCGTGTCCTCGACGATGCGCCGGTCGCAACCCTCACGCAGAACCTCGTGATGTCCGGCAGCACGCAGGGGCAGGTGATTTCCGCCAACATGGGCGTCAAGGTCGGCGCTGACCTCGACGGGGCAAGCGTCGTGATCGCCGGGGCGGGATCGCCCGTCACCAATGCCGATGGGCAGGTCCTGACCTCGGCCGGTCAAGCGATGGTCTATGTCAGCGACGGCAACGGCGGTCTGCGCGCAGTCATCAACCAAGGCTCGAATTCGGAAGAGACCATCTTCACGGTCACGCCCACGATCGGGTCTGATGGGGTCGTTTCCTACGGGGTCGAGGTGATGGGCGTCATCGATCCGGCCACCAGCCTCGGCTTCGATCTTTCCACCGCGAGAGAGATCAAGTCGGGCAGGGAAGACATCGTTGTCGTGGAAAACAACGACGGAACGAGACTGGTCATCACCGCCTTTGAAAACGACGGAGCAAGAACCATCGACTCCACTTCCGGCTGGGAACAGACGGATGCGAACATTTCCCAGCAGGGTATCGGTGTCGACAGCCAGTTCGTGACGAACAAAAAGGGCGGCAAGGACAAAGTCGGCGAGAAGCTGGTGCTTGAGTTTGAAAACGACGATGGCCCGATGAATATCGGCGCGATCGGCATCATGATCGATCACCTCTTCTCCGACGAGCAACTGTTGTGGGTGGCCTATTCCGATGGCGTGAAGGTGGCCGAAGGTCAGTTCCCGGGTGCTGGAAACGGATCCAACAGCGGGTCGGATCAATTGCTCCTCATTCAATATGCCGGTGGGTTCGACAGGGTGGACCTGCTGGCCGCGGATGACACGAATTTCCGGATCATTCCCAATGAGATTGCCTATGTCTTCAACCCGACCCCGCATCAGCTGAACCTGTCGGCCACGGTGAAGGACGGGGACCAGGATGCGATCTCCACCGATTTCTCGGTCTCGTTCGACAACCTCTTGCCCTCCGATATGCTGACCCAAGGGGGCGACGGGGACGATCTGATCTATGCGGGTGCGGCTGGCGACGTCATCAGCGGTGGCGACGGTGCCGATGTCTTCTTGTTCAATGCGCTGTCGGACCTGGTCGCGGAAACGCCGGGCGTCGACAAGACGATTTCCGACTTCAACAGCATCGACGGGGACCGGCTCGATCTGGACAGCATCCTTGGGCAGATCGACTCCATCACCAACAAGATCGTGATCGGCGGCGATGCCGAGGGCGCGTTGTCGCAATCCCAACTGACGATCACGGCGGGCAATGTCGATTACGACATGATGATCCGGAACCTGAACGACACGACGGACGAGAATGGCGTTTCGGTCCACAACACGCTCGACATCGAAACCCTGCTTGGCGCGTCGGCCAGCCAGTCGGATTGGACGGACATCATCTCGATCAACGGCGAACTCAACGGCACCTCCGATAATGCCTGGACGTTCCAGATCGTCGACAGCCGTCCGAACCTCACCTACGAGCCCGATCCGGTGACCGGCAACCTCGTGTTCAAGGATGGTCAGGGCGAGCGCGTCTCCGATGTCCATGTCCAGGTTTCGCAAAACGGCGTCACCCACGACGTCGAGAATGCAGACGAGATCAGCTGGACGCCCTGAGGGGTGTCCGGCCGATAACAAGGGCATCAGGATCGACATGCGCGTCCCGGGTCCGTGCGGCGCAGCGGGGCAGGGGGCGCGCCCGACTTTGTGCTTGGGACACTCCCTGCCGTTTGCGGCGGAATTGCGCAAATACAGGCGGATTTCGACGCTCAGGCCTGTGAAAATTGGCTTTGCGGCATCGGCGCTGGATATCCGTCTTTCGGAGACAGTTTGCCTATCGTGTCAAAATTGATACGACCCGAAACAGCAGGCCGACAAAAATTACCAAAAGCCTGCAACTATGCTAACGTCAGAACCGTGTGTTCGAGTGAACAGCTTGTAAAGACGCCATTCTCTAGGGAAATACGCCGCCTAAGGTTCTACTGGTCGAGCAGAAAACAAGAAACCAAGGACCGGATATCAACGAAAGATAAGCATAGCCAACTTTATAAGAGTTCATGTGATCGAAATTTGAGTTTGTAACTGTATTTGTTGGCGATGTGTATCGTGTCCGGGACCGTTTATAAAAAGACGTGGTATGAGGTTAGTGGATTTATTCCGTCGGGGCTTGCCGCTCGCCGCCGTTTTGGCGGCATGCGCGCCTGTGCCCGATCTTCCGGATATCGACGACGGTCGCACTGAAATTGCGGCATGGTTTCCAGCGCGCTTTTCGGCCGCCGCAAGCAGGGCCGAGCAGGATCCCGGCGCGCTTTGGTGGAGTTCCTTTTCCAGCGGGGAGCTTAACGGCGTCGTTCTGAACGCGCTGGACGGGAATTACGATCTGCAAAGCGCGCTTGCTCGACTGGAGCAGGCAAGGACGCAGGTGCTCATCGACAATGCGCAGCGCTCGCCAAGCGTCGATGTATCACCCAGCCTCGGCATCGATCTGCCCGAAGGTGGGATCGGCACCGCGATCAACGGTGGCTCGCAGAGCGCGCGGCAACTGTGGCAGGCGGGTATGACCGTCAATTACGAACTCAACCTTATGGGGCGCGAACGCTTCGCCACGCGCGCCGCCTTCAACCGCGCGTTGGCCAGTGAATTTGCCCGAGAGGCGCTTGTCGTCAGCCTGATAAGCGAGGTTGCGCGGACCTATTTCGAAGTCGTTGCGATGAATGAACGCGTCGAGGTTGCCGAACGCAACCTTGCCGCCATCACCGCCATCACGCAGGGGGTGCAGGCGCGGCTTGACCGGGGTGATGCGACCCTTGTCGACGTGCTCCAGCAGCGCATCTTGCAAAACAACACCAGTGCCGAGGTCAACGCCCTGATCTTGCAGCGCGAACAGGTCGAGAACCGCCTGGCGACGCTGCTCGGTCGTCCCCCCTCGGCCGTGAACATCCACACGGCATCGCTCGCGACGATCGCGATGCCCTCGGTGGATCCGGGCCTCCCTTCCGATCTTTTGTGCCGCCGCCCCGACATCCGCCGCGCCGAAGCCAACTTGGTCAGCGCCGAGCTCGATCTTCAGGCAGCACGGGCAAATCTTTTCCCGTCGATTTCTTTGACGGCCTCGGCTGGCCTTGGCAGTTTCGAATTGGCCGATCTCCTGTCTCCGCAAAGCATTTTTCTGAATTCGACCGGGTCTTTGATCCAGAATGTCTTCGACGGCGGGCGTCGGCGGGGAGAATTCGATCAGGCGACGCAACGTAATCGCGAATTGTTGGCCGATTATGCCAATACCGTGGTCACGGCCCTGCGCGAGGTCGAGGATGCGCTTTCGGGGGTGGAATTGACGACTCGTCAATACCTTGCCTTGCGCGAAGCAAGCGATCTCGCGCAGCAAATGCTCGATTTGAGTGTTTCGTCGGTCGAAAGAGGTGGATTGGATTATCTTCAACTTCTCGATACACAAAGAACAGCACTTCAGACTCAGGATCGGGAAATCGTCGCGAGGCTTGGACAACTTCAGGCCACGGTGGATCTCGTTAAGGCGCTTGGTGGGGGATTTGGTGGCGTTTCCTCGGGCGAATGTGTTCAGGAAACGAATTCCGGCGCCGAGGGCGCGGTGCATTAAAGCTTAAAAATGGCAAAGCGTTACAGTTCTTTCAGATTGTTCCCGCAAATCAGCGGAACCGCAGGGCTGTCGGGAACGCGGATCCGCGGGCGCGCTGCCGTTATCGCTGGATCGTTGGTGATCAACATCCTCGGTCTCGCCTTTCCTCTCTTCATGCTCCAGGTCTACGACCGGATCTTGCCGTTCCGATCGGGCGACACGCTGTTCGTCATGGTGCTGGGCGTGTTCATAGCGATCGTGTTCGAGGCCTACCTTCGCTACTGCCGCTCCGAAATTTCGAACCAGCTCGCCGCGAAATTCGAACATGGCGCGACCCTACAGCTTTTGGGCCAGACCCTCGCGCGGCCGCTCAACGAGGTGGAGTTCACCGGCCCGGGCCGTCTGATGGAAAGCTTTCGGTCCATCTCGAACCTGAAATCCTACTACGCGGGCCAAAATTTCCAGCAGGTTCTCGATCTGCCCTTCGTGCTGATCTACATCGCGGTCGCGGCCCTGATCAGCCCGCTGATCGGGGCAACGCTCATCTTGGGCTATGTCTGCTTCTTCATAGCGTCTTTCGTTTTCCTCCGCTCCTTCCCCAAGATGTCGGCCGATTACCAGGAACTCGAGGCGCGGAGGACGAATTTCCTGACCGAGATCTTCAAAAACGCCCACACGCTCAAGTCGCTCGCGATGGAGGCCACGGTGATGCGGCGCTACGACCGCCTCGCGCGGTCCTCGGCCGAATACCATGCCCGCATCACCAGCCTGATCGAAGGTACGTCGATCATCGGCTCGACCTTCTCCGCCCTCCTGTCCGCGACCGCCATCACCCTTGGCGCTTTCCTTGCGATCGGGGGGCAGATCACCAACGGCGAACTGGCGGCCATCATCTTGCTCACCCTGCGCGCGACCTCACCGGTGCAGCGTTTCGGCGGGCTTTTCGCGCGGCAGATGCAGGACAGCGCCCTCAGCGACAATCTCGTGCAGGATCTCTCCGAGCGTCAGGCGGCGCGCGTCACGCTGTCCGAACTTGGGCCCGAAGCCGAACCCTTCGACGCAAGCGCCCCCACGACTCCGCCCTTGATCGTCCTGAGCGGGGTTTCCGCCCAGTTCAAATCGACCGACCGCGAGGTGCTGTCGCAGTGCGATTTCACCGTCAATCCCGGTGAATTCGTCCTGCTGTCCGGACCAAGCGGATCGGGACGATCGACCATCCTGGAACTGATCGCGGGCTTCATCGAACCGTCCTCCGGCGAGGTGCGGTTCGAATATCCGAGGGGGGAGGGGGAGGATGCACCGCGCCGCACGCCGCGTATCGGTTATCTCTCGGCATCCAGCGAATTCTTCGACGGAACCTTGCTGGACAACGTGTCGATCTTCGAAAGTGCCGACAAGGCAAAGGTCCGTGACCTCTCCGCAAAACTGGGCGCGGACGAAGTCATCTCTCGGCTTCCCTTCGGTCTCAACACCGCCGTGGGCGACAAGGTGGTCGAGATTTTCCCGGCCGGCTGGTCCAAGCAGATCTTGGCCGTCCGCGCCTTTGCAAGCGGTCTCGATATCGTCCTGATCGACAATGCGACCGTCGATTTCGACGTCGGGCAGGAAAAGAAATTCAAGAACTTTCTCGCAGAGATGAAGGGAAAGGTCACGATCGTCCTTGTCTCGGACAAGTCGGATTACACCGACCTCGCAGACCGCCTGTGCATCGTCCACGAGGGCAAGATCCGTCGCATCGACCGCTTTTCCAGCGTCGATGCCGCGATCAGCCGCATCGAACCCCGCCGCCGCGAGGGGGTTCTTGTTCCCGGGCCGAAATTTGTCGCGCCCGTGATCGGTCCCGAGGCGGTGCTGCGCCACCTGCCCAACGTCCTGCAGCGCGCTTTCCGGGTCCAGAACCGCCTGACCGCCTGCATCCCGAACTTGCTGGTGGCCGTCGATTTCCAGGGCTCCGCGCGCGATGTCTTCGAAGCCTTGCCCTATTTCGAGACCGAGCTGTCGATCGACGATCTCAACAACACCATGGCGAGGCTGGGCTACAAGGTCGAGGAACGCCGCGCGCGGATCGACCGGCTCGACCCGCGCCTTTTGCCCTGTCTCTTCGTGCCCGATGATCGCCCGGCCCTTGTGATCCAGAACCGGGACGGAACCATCCTTGCCGGTGACGGAACCTCGCAAGTTCCTGTCACCGACTTGCCCGATGCCGAGCGGACGGGGACGATCTACCGCTATCATCCCAAATCGGGTGCCGAGGCCGAGCCGCAGGATTGGGTTCTTTCGATCTTCCGCCGCTTCTCGGGCGTCACGCCCAGCCTCTTTTTCATCGGCACTCTTCATGCGGCGCTGACGCTTGCAAGTCCGCTCTTCCTGATCCTCGTCTACAGCACCGTCATTCCGTCCGGCTCGCTCGTCTTTTTGGGCGAATTGTACATCGGCGTCGTCATCACCATCTTGCTCGGCCTGCTGGCGCTCCGGCACAAGGCCTCGATCCTGTCCTTCATCTCGGGTCGCGTCGATTACCTGATGAGCACGTCGATCCTGAACCGGGTGCTGGCGATGCCTTCCGCCTATACCGAACGTGCCTCCATCGGGTCGCAATATGCCCGCCTGCGTGGCTTCGAGGGGTTGCGCGACGTGTTCCACAGCCCCGTCGGCTCGCTCTTCGTGGATCTGCCCGCAACGCTGGTCGTGGCGGGCGCGCTCTTCGTGATCAACCCGCTCGCGGCGCTCGTCTTCGCCGTCGCGGTCGTGTTGTATTTCGCGACCTACAAATTCCTGTTCAGCAAGGTCACCGAAGCCGTCAGCGTGGCCGCCAGCGCCTCGGCGGCGCGCAACGAATTCCTGATCGAAACCATCTTCAAGCTGCGCTCGATCCGCGAGATCAGCGGCGAAGACATCTGGCTGGAACGCATGCGCAGCATTTCGGCCTTCGCGGTCGATGCCTCCTCGCGGGCCGCCAGCCTTGCCGCGCTGAATTATTCCATCGGCCACATGATCATGGCGACGGCAGGTCTTGCCATCGTGGCGATCAGCATTCCCGTGGTCTGGGAGGGCGCTGCCTCCTCGGTGATCCTCATCGTGTCGATGACCTTGATGTGGCGCGTCCTCAATCCCGCCCAGATGGTCTTTTCCAACCTGACGAGGGTTGAAAGCCTCAATGCGTCCAAACGCCAGATCAACGCCCTGATGCAGGTCCGTGCAGAGCGTCCCGTTGCATCCAACTATTCCAGCGTCCGCGATCTGCGTGGCGGCATCGAATTCTCCAAGGTCTCCTTTCGCTATTCCCCGCAGGCCGACCCGTCGCTGCTCGGTGTCGATTTCAAGCTCGAGCCGGGCGAAGTCATGGCGATCGCCGGGGCCAACGGCGCGGGCAAGACGACGCTCATGGTGCTGACACTCGCCATGTATCGGCCGCAGGCGGGCTCGATCCTGCTCGATGGTATGGACAGCCGGCAGATCGACCCGTTCAAGATCCGCCGTTCGGTCGGATATGCGCCCTCCACGCCGCAGATGTTCCGCGCGACGATCCTTCAAAACGTGATGTTCTCGCGTCCCGATGCCTCCCTCGACCAGATCTGGAGCGCGCTGGAAATGTCGGGGGCCGCAGACGGGGTGCGCGCGCTCTCGCAAGGGCTCGATCACCGGCTCGGCGACGGCAAGAACGAACTGCCCTCAAGCCTCATCGCCCAGATCGCGCTCGCGCGGGCCTATCTGACCGACGGCCCCCTGTTGCTTCTCGATGAACCCACGCGCGGGCTGCCGCAGGAATTCGAGGAACGGTTCCGCGAGGTGCTGGATGCGATGCGGGGCAAGAAGACCATCATCTTCAGCTCCCACCGCGTCAGCGAATTGCGGCGCGCCGACAAGGTGCTCTTGCTCGACAAGGGTTACGTGCGGGCCTTCGCGCCACCCGGCGAACTCTTCAAGGAGCCCCCACCCCTCAAGATAAACGATGGTGCCTGAGATGCAGCGCAGAACGCTCAACCCGACCTTCACGCGCAAGATCTCGACGCATATCTCCAAGGCGATCGAGCTGGAGGAGGGGACCGGTTCGGCCTTTTCCCGCGGTGTCTTGTGGCTCGGTCTGCTGGCCGTCCTTGCCTTCTTCGGCTGGGCCTACATCACCCGGCTCGAGGTGGTCGCGGTCTCGGCGGGTGAAATCCTTCCCGCCGGGTCGGTTCAGGTGGTGCAACATATCGACGGCGGGCGGCTTTCCGCCATCCATGTTTCCGATGGCGATCTCGTGGCCGAGGGGCAGCCGCTGGTCGAATTCAACAATGTCCGCGTCCTCTCCGAATATCAGGCGTTTCAGGCCCGATACTGGGCGCTCTTCATCCGGACCGAACGCTTGCGCGCCCTTGCCTTCAACCGAGAGCCCGATTTCAGTTCCGTGCCGCCCGGATACGAGGATCTGATCGCCGAGGAGATGCTGCTTCTTGGCGTCGCCCGCGAACAATTCGTCGAATTCAGCCAACAGATCGAAACGCTCAGCGGCATCTATGCCATCCAGACGGATCTGGTCGGGGATCAACTGGTTCCACGCGTGCAGGTTCTCGATGCGGAACGCGCCCTTGGCGATGCACAGCTGGAATTGCTGAACTTCACCCGCCGGACCCTCGATGAACTCAACGAGGCCTCGGCGGAATTGTCCGAAACCGCCGAACAGCTTGCCGATGTCGCGGACAGGCTGAACCGGACGGTTCTGGTCTCGCCGGTCGATGGCATCATCCAGGAATTGCAGTTCCGCACCATCGGCGGTGTCGTGCCGCCGGGCGAGACCTTGATGAACATCGTGCCCGTCGACGACCGGCTCGAGGCCGAATTGCGGGTCTCTCCGACCGATATCGGCTTTGTCCGCACCGGCCAGCCCGTCAACGTCAAGGTCGGCACCTACGACTTCATGCGCTATGGAACGGTTCCGGGCACCGTGGCGCTGGTGTCTCCGTCCAGTTCGGTGGACGAACAGGGCCTGACCTTTTTCCGCGTCATCGTGTCGATCGAGACGGATCGGATGCCCTCCGACCCAAGCAGGCTTATCCAGCCCGGCATGACGGTTCAGGCCGATATCGTGCTCGATAACCAGACCGTGCTCCAATACCTGATGCGGCCCATGGTGGTGGCCTTCAGGGAAGGCCTTGGCGAACGCTAGGGCCATGGCAACAGCGGCCACGCCTCTTGCGCTATCACGGGTCCCGCGTAGCCATCTGCGCCACGCCCTGACGGCGTTTGTGGTGGCCCTGTCCTGTGGTGCGGCGCTGGCACAGACACCCGGAATGGACCGCACCGCATCGGGTGTGGGGTTCGATGACAGCGCCCAAGGCGCTTGGGTTCTGCGGCTCGACGGACCGATCTCACAGGCCATGGCGCGCGACACGGCGGCCGCAGCCGACCGGATCGCCGCGGCGCCAGAGGGGCGGATCGTGATCGTCCTTCTTGGATCGGTCGGGGGGGACGCCCATGCGGCCATGCAGATCGGCACGATCTTGCGGCAGCTCGAGGCCCATGTCTTCGTGACCAGCCGGTGCGACAGTGCCTGCCTCTTCATTCTGGCCTCGGGCGTTCTTCGCCATGCCCCCGCCTTTTCCATCGGCATCCACCGCGCCCAGATCATCCGCGCCGAGGCCGGCCTTGACCCCGGTGCCGCGCCGCCCGTCGATCCCGACACGGAACGCGCCGCCATGGCCCGTTTCGAGGCGGAGGCTTTGGCCTATCTCGACACCATGGGTGTCGATCCCGGCCTCCTGCCGCTGATGCAGGGGATCGACACGATCCATGTCCGCCGCCTGCCCGAATCCGATCTGATCGCCATGGGCCTTCTGGGGATGGACGACGCCTATCTTGCATCCATCCTTGCGCGCATGTTGCCCGACTTCCGCGCCGCCCAAGGCCGCGTCGCCATTGCCGCCCGGGTCCGCTCCATCGGCAGCCAATGCGGCCTTCACTTCGACAGGACCGCCGATTTCGTGGAATGCCATCTTTCCCGGACCTTCGCGTCCCGCTGATCCGTCCGCGCGGGGCGGGGCAGGGGGCATAAGGCAAGATGTTGCAAAAAGCCGCTCGGCTTTGCGCTTCGGTCCGTCTTGCTTCAACTGGGAAAAGTGGCGGAGAGACAGGGATTCGAACCCTGGGTGGGCTTGCACCCACAACGGTTTTCGAGACCGCCCCGTTCGACCGCTCCGGCACCTCTCCGCGCTTTGGGTCAGGGTCAGTGGCGCGGATTTAGCGGCCATGAACGACCGGCGCAAGGGGGCATCGGCGATTGCGGCAGGCAAGGCTTCGCTCACGATTGCGACAGGGACGGGCGGCATGGTGGAAATCCGCGATCCGCAACGCCATCTTGAAGTGAGCAGGCCAAACAGAAGAGACCCGCGATCATGTCCCGTACTCGATCCTTCCTCCGTCCCGTCGCGCTGGCCCTCGCGCTGCCGTTCCTTGCCCTTCCCGCCGCCGCGCAGGCACCTGTGCCGGCACAGGGCGCATTGCCGGCACAGGTGCCGCCCTCGGGCGGACTGGCCGAAACGGCGCCCGAACTCCGCACCCTCCTGACCGAGATGGGTCTTTACGACATCCTCGAGGTGATGGCTGCCGAAGGCATTGCGGGCGGTCCCGAGATGGAGGCCAACATGTTCCCCGGCCGCGGCGGGGCGGCTTGGGCGGCAGTGGTCGCCGGGATCTATTCCGCCGACCGCATGGCGCGCGATTTCGAGGCGGCTTTGCCGCTCGACCGCCTGAGCGAGGATCATGTCGCCACGCTCCGCGCCTTTTACGCCACCGACATCGGCGCGCGCGTCGCGGCGGGCGAACTGGCGGCCCGGCAATCCTTTCTCGAACCGGGAGTCGAGGAGACGGCGGGCGAACTTGCCGCCAGCCGTGCCGCCGAGGATCATCCACGCATCGCCCTCCTGACAGAGTTCATCGCCGTCAACGATCTGGTGGAACTCAATGTCTCGGGCGCGCTGAATTCCAATTTCGCCTTCTACCGCGGACTGTCCGACGGCGGCGCCTTTGCCCAGCCCATGCCCGAAAACCTGATGCTGACCGAGGTGTGGGGGCAGGAGGGCGAGATCCGCACCGATCTGACGGAATGGCTTTATGCCTACCAGACGCTTGCCTATGACGATCTCGAGGATGCCGAGTTGCGCACATACATCGACCTGACCGCGACCGAGGCGGGGCAGGCGCTGAACGCGGCGCTCTTCGCCGGGTTCGCGGCTCTTTTCGACAGCATCAGCTACGACCTCGGCGTGGCCGCCGCCCACTTCATTTCCGGCGAGGAAACCTGAGCGATAACCGCCGATCCGCCTTGACAGCACAGCGTGGTTGAGGCATTGGGCGGCTTCCTCGTGGCGCTGCTATGGCGTTGCGGGGCATGTTGACCAACCGCCCCGATCCGGGGGCGCGCAGCCCGAGGCGGGGACAGACCCCGACAACACCTGCACCGCAGGGGCCACAGGGCGCGGAAACAAGAAGGAACAGATTGCGATGTTCGCAGTCCTCAAGACCGGCGGCAAACAGTACCGCGTTCAGGCTGGCGATGTCCTGCGCGTGGAAAAACTTGCTGCAGCGGCGGGTGATACCGTCCAATTCAACGAGATCCTGATGCTCGGCGGCGACACGCCGACCATCGGCAGCCCGATGATCACGGGCGCGGCCGTTCAGGCCACCGTGATCGACCAGATCAAGGGCGAAAAGCTGATCCACTACGTCAAGCGCCGCCGCAAGCATTCGTCGCAGCGCAAGAAGGGTCACCGCCAGAAGCTGACGCTGGTGCGCATCACCGACATCCTCGCCTCGGGCGCGGACAAGTCGGGCGTGAAAGCCGCGATCGGCGCAGGTTCGGCCCCCGCCGAAGCCGCTGCCGCCCCCGCCGCCAAGCCCGCCAAGGCGAAAGCCGCCAAGGCCGAGGCTCCCGCTGCCGCCGCTGGCGCAGATGACCTCAAGAAGCTCTCGGGCGTCGGCCCGGCGCTGGAAAAGAAACTGATCGAGAACGGCGTGACGTCCTTCGCACAGATCGCCGCTTGGGGCGCCGACGATATCGCCGCCTTCGACGAGAAACTGAACTTCAAGGGCCGGATCGAGCGCGAAGGCTGGGTCGAACAGGCCAAGACGCTGGCTCAGGGCTGAGGAGAGAATAGATGGCACATAAAAAAGCAGGTGGTAGCTCCCGCAACGGTCGCGACTCGGCTGGCCGTCGCCTCGGCATCAAGAAGTTCGGCGGTCAGGAAGTGATCCCCGGCAACATCATCGTGCGTCAGCGCGGCACCGCATGGCACCCCGGCGCGGGCGTCGGCATGGGCAAGGATCACACGATCTTCGCCGTCGTCGAAGGCCGCGTGACCTTTGCCAAGGGGCTGAAGGGTCGTACCTTCGTCTCCGTGCTCCCGCAGGCCGAGGCCGCCGAGTAACGCCGCATCCCGACAGGATCATCAAGTTTCCAAGGGGCCGGCGAAAAAGCCGGCCCTTTCTCTTTTTCGTCATCTTCTTGTGGCACGGGGCGGGCACGCCCACGTGTAAGGGCAGGGGAAGATGCCGCGCGTCCGGTCTTGAGGAGGGCCGAACCCATGAAGCAGGAAACCATCGCGGCCCAGGCCGTCATCGAAGCGCCCCGGATGCTCTTGCGCCCGTTGCGCGCCTCCGACGCTGGCCTTCTGGCCATGTATGCGGGCGACCGCCGCGTGGCTGAAATGACCTCGACGATCCCCCATCCCTATCCGCCCGGTGCGGCCGAAGCCTATATCGGCCGCGTGACCGGCCCCACCACCACAGAGGTTGTCTGGGCGCTCGACGCCACCGACATGGGCGGGGCGGAACTGATGGGGGTGATCGGCCTCAAGAAGATGGATCGCGGCCAGTCCGAAATCGGCTACTGGGTCGCGCCCGCCATGTGGAACACGGGCTTCGCCTCCGAGGCGGTGCGCGCGCTGGTGTCGGCCAATCCCTTGGGCAATCAGACGATCTTTGCCAGCGTCTTTCAGGACAATCCGGGCTCGGCGCGGGTGCTGACCAATGCCGGGTTCGACTACCTTGGCGATGCCGAAACCTTCTCGGTCGCGCGCAATGCCAAGGTCGCGACCTGGACCTATTTGAAACGTCTCGCATAAGGGCGTAAGGACGGGTCAAGCGATGCGCGCCCCGGGGGTTTTGCACCCCCGGACCCCCGCAGGATATTTGTGAAACAGAGAAGGCGCGGACCGGGCAACCGGCGCGGTCGGTGATGCGATGAAATTCCTGGACCTCGCCAAGGTCTACATCCGATCCGGCGGCGGCGGCGGTGGCTGCGTGTCCTTCCGGCGCGAGAAATTCGTGGAATTCGGCGGCCCCGATGGCGGCGACGGCGGGCGTGGCGGCGATGTCTGGGCCGAGGCCGTGGACGGGCTGAACACGCTCATCGATTTCCGCTACCAGCAGCATTTCTTCGCCAAGAACGGCCAGCCCGGCATGGGCCGCCAGCGCACCGGCAAGGATGGCGACGATATCATCCTGCGCGTGCCCGCAGGCACCGAGATCCTCGAGGAGGATCAAGACACCGTCGTGGCCGACCTGACCGAGGTGGGCCAGCGCGTGCTTCTGGCCAAGGGCGGCAATGGCGGCTGGGGCAACCTGCATTTCAAAACCGCCACGAACCAGGCCCCCCGCCGCGCCAATTCCGGGCAGGAGGGCGTGGAACGCACGCTCTGGCTCCGGCTCAAACTCATTGCCGATGTGGGCCTTTTGGGCCTGCCCAACGCGGGCAAATCGACCTTTCTGGCCGCAACCTCGAACGCGCGTCCCAAGATCGCGGATTATCCCTTCACCACGCTCCACCCCAATCTGGGCGTGGTGGGCGTGGACAATGCCGAGTTTGTCGTGGCCGATATCCCCGGCCTGATCGAAGGCGCGCATGAGGGCAGGGGGCTTGGCGACCTGTTCCTCGGCCATGTCGAGCGCTGCGCAGTCCTTTTGCACCTGATCGACGGCACCGCCGAGGACGTGGTGGCCGATTACGACACGATCATCGGCGAGCTCGAGGCCTATGGCGGCGAACTGGTCGACAAGCCGCGCCTGACCGTGCTGAACAAGATCGACGCGCTGACCGATGACGAGATCGCGGAAAAACGCGCCGCGCTGGAACAGGCCTCGGGCGGCTCTGTGATGATCATGTCGGGCGTCGCCCGCACCGGCCTGATCGAGGTGCTGCGCGCCCTTCGCTCACATATCGACAAGGACCGGCTCAGGATGCGCGAGGGCCGCGAGGAGCCGCAACCGTGGCAACCCTGACCGCAACGTCCGTGCCCCGGCTGGCCGACATAAGGCGGCTGGTGGTCAAGATCGGCTCGGCCCTTCTGGTCGATGGCACGACCGGCGCGCTTCGGGCAGATTGGCTGCGCGCCATGGCCGAGGATGTGGCCATGCTCAAGGCGCGTGGGCTCGATGTGATCCTCGTCTCCTCGGGCTCCATCGCGCTGGGGCGTGGCGTGCTCGGCCTCGGCCGTGGTGTCCTGTCCCTTGATGAGGCGCAGGCCGCCGCCGCCGTGGGCCAGATCCGCCTTGCCCGCGCTTGGGAAGAGGCGCTCGCGCCCCATGGCATCGTGACGGCGCAAATCCTGCTCACCCTCGACGACAGCGAGGACAGGCGGCGCTATCTCAACACGCGCGCGACCTTCGCGGCCCTGTTGGGCAAGGGCGTCGTGCCCATCGTGAACGAGAACGACACCATCGCCACCGACGAGATCCGCTATGGCGACAACGACCGGCTCGCCGCCAATGTCGCCGTCATGGCCGGGGCCGAGGGTTGTATCCTGCTCTCCGATGTCGACGGCCTCTACACCGCCAACCCGCGCGAGGATGCGACCGCGCGCCACCTGCCCGTGGTCGACCGTATCACCCCCGAAATCGAGGCGATGGCAGGCGACGCTGGCACGGGTCTCAGCAAGGGCGGCATGAAGACCAAGGTCATGGCCGCGCGCACCGCCACCGCCGCAGGCTGCGCCATGGCGATCACCGAAGGCTCGACGCTCCGCCCCCTGACCGCGCTCGAACAGGGCGCGCGCGCCACATGGTTCACCGCGACCCTCGATCCCCAGACCGCGCGCAAACGCTGGATTTCCGCGATGAAGCCGCGCGGCGCGCTGCGCCTCGACGCGGGCGCGGTCGAGGCGTTGGGGCAGGGCAGGTCGCTCCTGCCCGCCGGTGTCGCCACCGTCATCGGCGATTTCCAGCGCGGCGATCCCATCACCCTCGAAGGCCCCGATGGCGCGCGCCTCGGCCTCGGCCTCTCGCGCTACACGGCGGACGAGGCGCGCGCCATCGCGGGCCATCGCTCCGACGAGATTGCCGCGATCCTCGGCTATCCGGGACGCGCGGCCCTCGTGCACCGCGACGACATGGCCTTCTGATGCATTGCCTCTTCTTCGACGTCCTGCCCAAACCCGGCCACATGGTGCATTACTTCGACCATGTGGCGCGGCTCAAACCCGTGCTGGAACAACATCAGGGGCTGGTGTTTCTCGACCGCTACCGCCCGCTCGATGCGCCCGACGCGATCCTCTCGCACCAGCTCTGGGCCGATGAGGCGGCGATTGCCGCATGGCGCGCCGACAGCACCCACCGCGCCAGCCAATCGGCAGGCCGCAAGGTGCATTTCGAAACCTACCGCATCCGCGTGGGCGTCGAAGTCTCCCAAGATCCCGCCAGCGACGAGACGGGCCGCTTTCTTCTTGCCGCCTATGGCACTGCGCCCGCCAACCTCGAGGGCGCGCGCAGCCATGAAAGCGTCAATCATCCCGGCCGCTTCGTCACGCTCGCCAGCCACGAAACCCTTGGCAGTGCCGCGACTGCCGCCGCCGTCGCCAGCGGGGCAGGGGAAACCCGCATCTTCCGCATCCTGCGCGATTACACCCTGACCGACAGGGCAGAGGCGCCACAGCCCTGACCCCTTCATCTTCCCGAAAATACGGCTATCCTGCCCCCTCCATTCGCGCCCAAAGGCCAGACATGAACGACCAGACCCCCGACAGCGCCACCGACATCCCCGCCCTGATGCAGGCGATGGGACAGCGCGCCCGCGCGGCGGCGGCCGATCTCGCCTTCGCGTCGCCGGAGGCCAAGAAACGGGCGCTCGAGGTCGCGGCCGACACCGTGACCGCGCGCCTTCCCGATATCCTCGCCGCCAATGCGCGCGACATGGATTTCGGCCACGACAAGGGCCTGTCGCCCGCCATGCTCGACCGGCTCGAACTGACCGAAGACCGCATTGCCGCGATCGTCGCGGGGCTCCGCGCGGTGGCTGCACAGGATGATCCCGTGGGCGCTGTTATCGCCGAATGGGACCGCCCCAACGGCCTCCATATCCAGCGCGTCCGCACGCCCCTCGGTGTCGTGGGCGTGATCTACGAAAGCCGCCCCAACGTGACGGCGGATGCGGGCGCGCTCTGCCTCAAATCCGGCAATGCCGTGATCTTGCGCGGCGGCTCGGAAAGTTTCCATTCCTCCGGCCTTCTCGTCGAATGCCTGCGCGCGGGCCTGCGCGCGGCCGACCTGCCCGAGGATGCGATCCAACTCGTGCCGACCCGTGACCGTGCGGCGGTGCGCCAGCTTCTGACCATGACCGATTACGTCGATGTCATCGTGCCCCGCGGCGGCAAGGGGCTGGTCGGCCTCGTGCAGGCCGAGGCACGGGTGCCTGTCTTCGCCCATCTCGAGGGTATCTGCCATGTCTACATCGACCGCGCCGCCGATCCCGAAACCGCGCTCAAGGTCACGCTCAACGCCAAGACGCGGCGCACGGGGATCTGTGGATCCGCCGAAGGCCTTCTGATCCACCGTGACGTGCTGGACACGATCGGGCAGGGCGTGATCCGCGCGCTTCTCGATGCGGGCGTCGAGGTGCGCGGCGATGCCACGCTTCAGGCCATCCCCGGCGTTATCCCCGCACAAGACGACGATTGGGGCCGCGAATTCCTCGACATGATCATCGCTGCCCGTGTGGTCGACGACATCGACGCCGCCATTGCCCATATCCGCCGCTACGGCTCCAGCCATACCGAAAGCATCCTGACCGAGGATGACGCAGCCGCGCAGCGTTTCTTCCAGCGGCTCGACAGCGCGATTCTGATGCGCAACGCCTCGACCCAATTCGCCGATGGCGGCGAATTCGGCATGGGGGCCGAGATCGGCATCGCGACCGGCAAGATGCACGCGCGCGGTCCCGTCGGGGCCGAGCAGCTGACCTCGTTCAAATATCTCGTGACCGGGCAGGGGACGACCCGCCCCTAGATCCGATCCCTTTCCACACCGACCAGACCGGGGCTTCGTACGAAGCCCCGTCTCACACCTGATGGAGCCATCATGACCGACCGCCGCAACGACCACCCCCAAACCCTCGTGCGCCGCCTGCCGCTGCGCGAAGGCGTCAGCAGGCCGGTGGTCACCCCGATCCAGCCCTCGGTCGTCTATGCCTCCCCCTCGATCGACACGCTCCACGCTCAGTACGAGGGGCGCGCGCAGGGCTACACCTACGCCCGCGAAGGTCATCCCAACGCCACGCTTCTCGCCCAACGCATCGACATGCTCGAAGGCGCCTCGAACGGTCTCATCACCGGCTCGGGCATGGCCGCCGTCACCGCCGCGATCATGGGGCTTCTGGGGGCAGGGGACCACATCATCGGGGCTGACCAGCTCTATGGCCGCTCGCTGCGCCTGATGCATCAGGATCTCGCCCGCTTCGGCATCGCCACCACGGTCGTCGACCCGACCAAGCCCGAGGCGCTGCGCGCTGCGATCCGCCCCGAGACCAAGATGATCTTGCTCGAGGTCGTGTCGAACCCGACGCTCCGGATCGCCGATATGGACGGTATCCTTGCCGTCGCGCGCGAGGCGGGCGTGCGCGTCGCCGTCGACAACACGTTCACCACGCCCATCGGCTACCGTCCCTTCGACCATGGCGCGGATATCGTCATCCATTCCGTGACCAAGCTTCTGGCCGGTCATTCCGATGTGACGCTCGGCTATGTCGCCGCCCGCGATCCCGCTGACGCCAAGGCGATCTACGATTTCGCCGTCACCACCGGCATGACGCCCAGCCCTTATGAATGCTGGCTTGCCGAACGCGGCCTTTACACCTTCCCGCTGCGCTTCGACCGGGCCGAGGCGAATGCCGCCAAACTCGCCGATTGGCTCGCCGAACAGCCCAAGGTGGCGCAGGTGCTTTACCCGGGCCGCGCCGATCACCCCGACCATGCGCAGGCCAAACACCTGCTCGGCGGGCGCTACGGCAACATGCTCAGCTTCCGCATCGACGGGGACGAGGCAGCGGCCAACCGCATGATCATGGCCATGCCCGAGATGGCCTTCGCCCCCACGCTCGGCGATGTCGGCACCACGGTCAGCCATCCGCCGTCCTCCTCGCACCGGGGCCTCACCCCCGAGGGCCGGGCAGCACTCGGCATCACCGACGGGTTCTTCCGCCTGTCGGTCGGGATCGAGGATGTGGATCTGCTGATCGCCGATTTCACGGCGGGCCTCGCGGCGGTCTGACCCGCCGCGCATTCGGATCATCGGCGGTCTGACCCGCCGCGCATTCGGATCATCGGCGGTCCGACTTGATGCAGCAGGGGCGGGGGTGCAAGCCTCCGCCAGCGCTCCTCACAGCGAATGCAGCGACGTCGATCCATCCAGAATGATCACGTCGAAATTGATGTTGGGGGATTGCGCCGCCACCTCGCGCCGGATCAGGTTCGCACTCGGCAACCGGTCGACCAGTGCAAGATACCGTCCCCGATACCCGCATTGCGTCAACACACGCGCAAGATCCAGCGCGTCGAATTCGGCCGTCAGAAGCGGCGACAACACCAAACCCGGTGCGTCCGGCCCAGTCAGGCGGCGTTCGGGCAGGCGGGCATAGGTCACGGGCGTGATCCGCGCGGCGGGCGGCAACACATGCCGGGGCAGGGCACCCAGAGCCTCCTCGCGCAGCGCAACCGCCAGCGCCGTCAGGGTGGCTCCATCCTCGTCCAGATCTATCGGGCGGCCCGGCACCGGCGGGCGCCTGTCTCTTCCGTCCATCATCGGCATCGCGCCAGGGCAGGTCCGGTCGTTCCATCGGAACATGAATGACGGTCACCCCCCGCCGCGCAGGTGCCGTGCCTCGAAATTACACCCGGAACATGTCTTTGGCAAAGACAACTTTTGGAAAAGCACAGGTTTTCCACATGATTGCCAAGGGGCTCTTTTTGCGGCACGTCAGGTCTGCACGATCAGGGGAGCGATCCGGCCATGGCCGACACACCATTCGGCGACGTGATGAACGCGGTGCCCGATCCGATGCTGCACATCTCGGCCACGGGGCAGATCGCGGCGGCCAATACGGCGGCCCGCGTGCTTCTGGGCGACTGGATCGAGGGGCGCAGCTGCGCCACCGTCCTGCGCCAACCAGGCCTCCTGAACCGGATCGAGGCCGTTCAGGCCGGCGAGGCGGCGGGCGAGGCGCGGATGCAGATCACCGACCAGACCGGCGAAACCCAGTATCTCGTGCGGATCACGCCCTTGGGCGAGCCTGCGCCGCGCTCTGGCCTGCGCGCTCTTGTCCTGCATTTCACCGACATCACCCACCTGCGCGAGGCCGAAGAGATGCGCCGCGATTTCGTCGCCAATGTCAGCCACGAATTGCGCACGCCACTGACCGCCGTTCTGGGCTTCATCGAAACCCTGCGCGGCCCGGCCAAGGATGACACCGCCGCCCGCGACCGCTTCCTCGGCATCATGGAAGGGGAGGCGCGGCGGATGAACCGGCTCGTCTCCGATCTCCTGTCGCTCAGCCGCGTCGAATCGCAAGAACGCCAGCGCCCCTCGACCGAGGTCGATCTGCGCGCCGTTCTGGACGGCGTGATCGCGGCCCTCAAACCCGTCGCCGAGGATCAGGGTTCCAGCCTCCATCTCGACGTGCATCCGGCCGATCCCGGCCTGTTGCTGGGCCAAGACGGCCAAAGCTTCCGGATGAAAGGCGACCGCGACCAGCTCATGCAGGTTTTTCTGAACCTGACCGAGAACGCGCTGAAATACGGTGGCACCGGGCGTCCCGTAACGCTGCGGCTCGGCTGGCAGGAGGGCAGCGGCCATCTCAAGGGGCCGGTGCTGCGCGCCGATGTGATCGACCGCGGCGACGGGATCGACCCGTTGCACGTGCCGCGGCTCACCGAACGCTTCTACCGCGTCGACACGCATCGCAGCCGCGCCATGGGCGGCACGGGGCTGGGGCTCGCGATCGTCAAGCATATCGTGAACCGCCATCGCGGGCGGCTGCGCATCGACTCGGTGCAGGGACAGGGCAGTACCTTCACGGTGCTGTTTCCGGCGGATTGAGCCAAGGCGGGGCAGCTCCCCGTTGCCACATCCATAAGTCCTGTAATCATGATTATGTTAAATAATGATATACCAAAAACGCCCGAAAACCGGCCCATCCGGGCAAATCCACGCCGCGCCGCCCGCAACGCGCTACATCAACAGCCCAACATAACCCGCTGTAAAAAAACAACTTCGATCAACGCAATCGTGACACCCTGCCGCCCAAACCCCAACAGAACTGGCGTCGCCACCCGCCACACAACCCGCCAAACACTTGAGCTTCTTGGATTTATCCCCCTTTCTAAGCCCATAATCCTTCGTATACTGCCGGTCTGATTGGGGAAATTGCATGAAGATCCTGGTCCTGAACGGCCCGAACCTGAACCTCCTCGGCACACGTGAACCTGCGATCTACGGGCACACGACCCTTGCCGATATCGAGGCCGATTGCATCGCTCATGGCCAGAGCCTCGGGTTCGAGGTCACTTGCGCGCAATCCAACCACGAAGGCGCGCTCATCGACCACCTTCATGCCGCGCGTGGCGTCATCTCGGGCGTTGTCCTGAATGCGGGCGCCTATACGCACACCTCCGTCGCGCTGCGCGACGCGATCACGGCCAGCGAATTGCCCGTGGTCGAACTGCACCTGTCCAACACCCATGCGCGCGAAAGTTTCCGGCATGTCTCGCTCATCGCGCCGGTCTGCGTCGGCGGGATCCAAGGCTTCGGCGCGCGCGGCTACCGGCTCGCGCTCCAGGCGCTGCGCTTCCATCTGGGGCCCGATCCGGCATGAAACGCCTGCGCCCGTACCTCGCCATGACCACGGTCGAGGAGCTTTGGTCGCACCACACCGCCCTCATGGCCGAATTCGGGTTCGACCGGCTGCTTTATGCCTTCAACGCCTTTCGCGGTGCCGGTCTCTACGACAATCCCGAAGACGCGCTGCTGCTCACCAACATGCCGGCCGAATATATCGACGCCTATGTCGATGGCGGCATGTTCCGCGACGGCGTGATGATGCGGTGGGCGATCAAGAACACCGGATCCGCGTCTTGGCAACGCGTCTATGCCGAAATGGCCGATCAACCGCTGACCGAAGGCGAACGCGCGCTCCGCGCGCTCAATGCGCGTCACGGCATCCTCGCGGGCTATACGATCAGCTTTCCCATGGCGATCAAGAATGCCAATGCCGGGATCGGCATGGCGGCGCGCCGTGACATGACGCAGGCAGATGCCGATGCGATCTGGGCCGAACACGGGGCTGAGATCGAGATCATCAACCACGTCGCCCATCTGTGCATCCTGCAATTGCCCGCCACCGGGCAACGGCGGCTTCTGACCGCGCGTCAGGCCGAGGTTCTGGAACTCGTCGCCGACGGTAAAACCATGCAAGACATCGCCCTGATCCTCGGCCGCAACGTGGCCACGGTGGAAAAGCATCTGCGCGGCGCGCGCGATGCGCTGCGCGTCGAAACCACGGCACAAGCGGTGCGCAAGGCCTCGATCCTCAACCAGATTTTCCGGATCGAGGCGGAACCGCCCCAGAGCGCAAATCGCCCCGTGCAGATGAAGGGCAGCGTCAGCCGCGCAAGCTAGGGTAAGGTTTCCCTCCGTTTCGCTCCGGCCCGCCCCTGTGCATCCTTGTCCGGTTCCGCGAGTGATGGCGATTTGGCCAGGAACAGGGGGATACGGCGGTTTAGTCCCGCCTTGTCGATCCTCCTTCGGGCAACCGAAAAGACGCGTGTCCGGGCGCGATTACGTCCATGGCACGGGTCGTTCTTTCGGGGTCGTGTGCTCGTCCCAAATACCCGCACCGGCCTCGTTTCGGCGGTGCCATCCGGTTCCCGGGTGGCACCGTACTTTTTTGGGCGCTGGCAAAGGAAAAGGGGCAGAGGTTGCCCCCTGCCCCTTTGATACCAGCCGAACCGCTTCGGTTCCGCCCGTCACAGTTCCGAAAGATCCACCGGATCTTTCGTCGGGCTGGGCCCGGTCCGGCCTGTCAGCCCTTGACGGCCTTGGCGACTTCCTCGGCGAAGTTCTCTTCCTTCTTCTCGATCCCCTCGCCCACTTCGAGGCGGACGAAACCGGTGATCGTGGCACCCGCTTCCTTGGCGGCGGCCCCCACGGTCAGGTCGGGGTTGATGACGAAGGCTTGGTTCACCAGCGTGATGTCGGCCAGGAACTTCTTCATCCGGCCTTCGATCATCTTCTCGATCACGGCCTCGGGCTTGCCCGATTCGCGCGCGATGTCGATCTGGATCTGGCGTTCCTTTTCCACGACCGCCGGGTCCACGTCGCCCTCGTCAAGCGCGGCGGGGTTGACGGCTGCGACATGCATCGCGACCTGCTTGGCGAATGCCTCGTCGCCACCGGTCATCGCGACCAGAACGCCGATCTTGCCCATGCCATCGGCGGCAGCGTTGTGGATGTAGGACACAACCGTCTCGCCCTCGATCCGGGCCATGCGGCGCACGCCCATGTTCTCGCCGATCGTGGCGATCTTGTCGGTCAGCGTGTCGGCGATGGACTTGCCGCCCATATCGGCCGCCAGCAGCGCCTCGACATCGGATGCGCCCAGTGCTGCCTTCGCGATGCCCGCGACCATGCCCTGGAATTCGGCATTCTTGGCCACGAAGTCCGTTTCCGAGTTCACCTCGACCGCGACGCCGGTGCCCCCGGTGACCGCGACGGCCACAAGACCTTCGGCAGCCGTGCGGCCCGATTTCTTGGCGGCCTTGGCCAGACCCTTGGTGCGCAGCCAATCGACGGCGGCTTCGAAATCGCCATCGGTCTCGGTCAGCGCCTTCTTGGCGTCCATCATGCCTGCGCCGGTCGCTTCGCGCAGTTCCTTCACCATTGCAGCGGTAATCGCCATGAGCGTTCTCCTGATATCTCGTGTCGGCGCGCAAGGCATCTGCCCTGCGCGCGTGTCAATTGGATGACAAGGCGTTCAGCCCTCGGCGGCGTCTTCCGCAACGATGTCCTCGGCCAGCGCCTCTTCGGCGGCCACCTCTTCGAAGGCCCCGATATCGACGCCAGCGGTCTGCAGCTGGGCCGACATGCCATCGAGCGCCGCGCGGCTGATCAGATCGCAGTAAAGCGCGATGGCGCGTGCCGCATCGTCATTGCCGGGGATGACGTAATCGACGCCATCGGGCGCGCAATTGGTGTCGACCACGGCCACGACCGGAATGCCCAGCTTGCGCGCTTCCGCGATGGCCAGATCTTCCTTGTTCACGTCGATGACGAACAACAGGTCCGGCAGGCCGCCCATCTGGCGGATACCACCCAGCGACGCCTGAAGCTTGACCTGGTCCCGCTCCATCCCGAGCCGTTCCTTCTTGGTCAGACCGTCAAGGCCCTGCTCCATCTGCTCGTCGATGGATTTCAGACGCGAGATCGAATTCGACACGGTCTTCCAGTTGGTGAGCGTGCCGCCCAGCCAGCGGTGGTTCATGTAATATTGCGCGCAACGCTCGGCGGCTTCCGCGATGGGCTTTTGCGCCTGGCGCTTGGTGCCCACGAACAGGATGCGGCCGCCCTTTGCGACGGTTTCGCGCACGACCTGCAGCGCCTGGTCGAGCAATTCGACGGTCTGGGTCAGGTCGATGATGTGGATGCCGTTGCGGTCGCCGTAGATATACGGGGCCATCCGCGGGTTCCAGCGCTGGGTCTGGTGGCCGTAGTGCACGCCAGCTTCAAGAAGCTGACGCAGCGAGAAATCAGGAAGCGCCATCCTAATGGTTCCTTTCCGGTTTGCGCCTGAGCGGAGGATAGGGGCATCTGCCCCAACCGGTGGACGCTGCGGGGATGTCTCCCGCCGCAGGCCCGCCTCCGCCTGTGAAGTGAGCGTGCCGTTACGGGGTTTCGCGGGGAATGGCAAGCCCTGCCCGACCTCTTGTCGCGGTGGCAGTCGCGGCTGGGGGCTCTGCCCCCGGCGCGTGCCGCGCCTCCCCCGGAGTTTTCGGGCCAAGATGAAGGCCAAGATCAAGGCCAAGATCAAGGATGGACGCCCGCGGGCGGCTTTTGTAGAGCCGAAGCATGACACGCGCCCCCGATATCCTCTGCATAGGCTCGGTCCTTTGGGACATCATCGGGCGCACGCCCCTCCATATGGCACCGGGCAACGACAAGCCGGGGCGTATCGCGCGCGGGCCGGGCGGCGTCGCGCTCAACATCGCCATGACGCTGCGCCGGTTCGGGATGCGCCCGGGCCTTGTCTCCGTTCTGGGCGATGACGCCGCGGGGCGCGAATTGATCGAGGCCTGTGCAGCCATGGGCCTTGATTGCCGCGGGCTGCTGGTCGACCCCGACCTGCCCACCGATTGCTACATGGCCATCGAGGCGCAGGGCACGCTGGTCGCGGCGCTTGCCGATGCCCATTCGCTCGAGGCCGCGGGCGCGCGTATCCTTGCCCCGCTCAGCGATGGCCGTCTGGCCAGCACGGATGCGCCTTGGACTGGCCCCATCGCCATCGACGGCAACCTGACCGAGGATCTGCTGGCCGAGATCGCGCAAAGCCCGCTCTTCGCCCACGCCGATCTGCGCGTTGCCCCCGCCTCCCCCGGCAAGGCTGAACGCCTCCGCCCGCTCCTGCGCCATCCGCGCGCGACGCTTTACGTGAACCGGGAGGAAGCGGGGCTTCTGACCGGCACGCGGCCCGCCAATGCCGCCGCCGCCGCATCGGCCCTCCTGGCGCAGGGCGCGCGGCGCGTGCTGGTCACCGCCGGGGCCGAGATGGCCGTCGATGCCGATGCCACGGGCACGATCAGCGCCGTCCCCCCGCCGGTCGAGGCGCATCGCATCACCGGGGCGGGCGACACGTTCATGGCGGCCCATGTCGCCGCCGAACAGGCGGGGCTCGACCGCGCGGCGGCCCTTGCCCGCGCCGTGCAGGCTGCCGCCACCTATGTCTCGGGAGACGATCCATGACCCCCCTGCCCCTTACCCTGTCGCCCGAGGTGGCGGAGGCCAAGGCCTGCGGCGCGCCCATCGTGGCGCTCGAATCGACCATCATCACCCACGGGATGCCCTATCCCCAGAACCTCGAGACCGCCCGCGCGGTCGAGGACGAGGTGCGCCGCGCGGGCGCAACGCCGGCCACCATCGCCGTGCTGGACGGAGTGATCCACGCCGGTCTCGATGCCGATGCGCTGCAATCGCTTGCGCAGGCCAAGGGCGTCGCCAAGCTCAGCCGCGCCGATCTCGCCGCCTGTCTCGCCACGGGCGGTACCGGGGCCACGACGGTCGCCGCCACCATGATCTGCGCCGCCCGCGCCGGCATCGCCGTCTTCGCCACCGGCGGCATCGGCGGTGTCCACAAGGGCGCGGAGGACAGTTTCGACATCTCCGCCGATCTTCAGGAACTGGCGCAAACGCCCGTGACGGTCGTGGCCGCCGGGGCCAAGGCCATTCTCGACCTGCCCAAGACGCTCGAGGTTCTGGAAACGCTGGGCGTCCCCGTGATCGCTGTCGGCCAAGATGCCTTTCCCGCCTTCTGGAGCCGGGACAGCGGCCTGCCGGCGCCCTTGCGCATGGATGATCCCGCCGCCATCGCCCGCGCCCACAGGATGCGCGCGGCCCTCGGCCTGCCCGGCGGGCAATTGGTGGCCAACCCGATCCCCGCGGCCGATGAAATCCCCGCCGCCACCCTCGCCCCCCTGATCGCCAAGGCACAGGCCGAGGCCGAGGCGCGCGGCATCGCGGGCAAATCCGTCACGCCCTTTCTCCTGCAACATCTGTTCGAACTGACCGACGGGCGCACGCTTGGGGCCAATATCGCGCTGGTGCTGAACAACGCCCGCCTCGCCGCCCGCATCGCCACGGCGCTGGCACAATAGGGCGCGCCTCATCGCGTGCTTGTGCGTGGCACGGCCCGCGCATAGATACATCCCAAAGGGCGCATCGCTGGATGCGCCCGTGGCCCTACCGGACCCCGCGCGCATGAAACTGCCCGAAACGCCTCCGCCGCCGCGCCGCGGCCCCTTTGCCGCCTTCCGGTCGAATTTCCTGACCGGGCTCATCGTGATCGCGCCCATCGGCATCACGATCTGGCTCTTGTGGACGCTGGCGGGCTGGATCGACAGCTGGGTTTTGCCGCTGATCCCCTCGGCCTACAATCCCGCGCATCTGATCAACCGATACACCGGGCTCGAGGTCGATATCCGCGGTATCGGGGTCGTGACGTTTCTGCTCTTCACCGTCATCATCGGCTGGCTGGCCAAGGGGTTGATCGGCCGCTCGCTCATCCGCTGGGCGGAATCCCTCGTTCTCTCCATCCCGGTGATCCGCTCGCTCTATTCCGGGCTCAAGCAGATCGCCGAAACGGTCCTGCAACAGGGCCAGCAGAATTTCGACAAGGCCTGCCTCATCGAATACCCGCGCAAGGGGATCTGGGCCATCGCCTTCATCTCGACCAAGGCGCGGGGCGAGGTGCAGACCAAGACCGCCGATGATGTCGTCGCCGTCTTCATGCCGACGACGCCAAACCCGACCTCGGGCTTCCTCCTCTTCGTGCCGCAAAAGGACGTGACGATCCTCGACATGCCGGTCGAGGATGCGGCCAAGCTGATCATCTCGGCAGGGCTCGTCTATCCCAATGCCGAGAACCCGGCGAAACCGCCCAAGATCCTGCCCGACGCAGCCGAGTAAACGCTCCGCCTGACAAGGCCCTCCGGCGCAGGCCACGCGCAAGATCGGGCGCATCCACCGTGCACAGAAAAAACTCCGATCCTCAAAGACGCCCCTAACACACCGGGGGTCTTCGGCCGTTACAATCTACAGTAACGAGTGCCGGGCGGCTCCTCGGGGCCGCCCGGAGGCGTACCCAAGGCCGTCGCGGTCTATTCCACCCACCACACATCGGGCGACCAGCCGATCCAGTCGCCATAGATCGGGATCGTCTCGGGGAACCGCAGCCGCGCATCATGCGCGATCCGGCTGACCGGGTTGTGCCAGAACGGCACGACATAACGCTCCGACGTCAGCACCCGGTCCAGCGCCTGAACGGCGGCCACGTAATCCTCCTGGCTCTCGGAATTGAGCATCCGCGCGATCATAGCCTCGATCGCCGGATGGCAGGCCCCCATCAGGTTGCGCGATCCCGTCACCTCGACCATCTCGCAGCCCCAGTAGCTGTATTGCTCGTTGCCGGGCGACAGCGACAGGCCATAGCGCTCGTAGATCATGTCGAAGTCGAAATTGTCCCGACGCTCCCGGAATTGCGCCGCATCGACCCGCGACACCTCCACCGCGATGCCCAACCGGGTCAGCGCCTCGGTATAGATGTTCACGATGGCCTCGTTCTCGGACGATCCGGTCTGCAACAGGATGTCGAAGGTAAAGGGCGCGCCCTCGGGCGTCGTCATCACCCCGTTCTCGACCGTGTAGCCCGCCTCCTCCAGCAGATCGATCGCAGCCGCGATCCCCGCCCGGTTGCGCTCCGTCCCGTCGGAAACGGGCATCTCGTAGCCCTCCAGCGCGCCGGGCAGAAGATCCTCGGCAAAGGGTTCCAGGAATTCGGCCACCCGCCCCGTCGCGGGGCCAGGCTCCATCGCGAGAGTCGAATTGGCGAAATAAGACGTGATGCGCGGATCGACGCCCCCGTTCAGCGTCTGGTTGATGAATTCCGCCGGAAAGGCCCGGATCATCGCCTCGCGCACCCGCCAATCGGCAAAAGCGGGCTTGCGCGTGTTCATGACAAAGCCCGTCATGCCCGAGGGTCTTTGGTGCGGCACTTCCGACAAAACCACCTCGCCCGACCGCACGCGGGGGAAATCGTAATTCGTGGCCCAGGCCTGCGCCGAGGTTTCGCGCATCATCGACAAGAGCCCCGCGGTAAAGGCCTCCGTCATCGCCGTGCCATCGGCGAAAAACTCCATCCGCACCTCGTCGATCACGTTCGTGCCCCGCCGGAACGGCAGATCCGCGCCCCAGTAATCGGGGTTGCGCGTCAGCGTGACATAACGGCCCGCCTCGAAATCGGACACGACATAGGGCGCGCTTGCGATGGGAATGACATCAAGCCCCGATTGCGTGAAATCCCGCCCCTCCCATTGCGCGGCTTGCAGGATCGGGCGCAGGCCCATGATCATCGCAAGCTCCCTGTCGGGCTCGGCGAAACTGATCCTGACTGACCGCTCGCCCGTGGCCTCGATCCCCGATACCCGGCTCCAGGCGCCAAGGTAGCGGGGATGGCCGACCGTGCCCAAGGTCTCCATCGACCAGATCACATCGGCGACGGTCACGGGGCTTCCGTCCGAAAACCGCGCCTCCGGGCGCAGGACAAATTCGACCCAAGAATGGTCAGGGGCCACCTCGACCGATTCGGCCAAAAGCCCGTAAAGCGTGAAAGGCTCGTCCCACGACCGCCCAAGCAGCGATTCGTAGCCCAGAAGCCGCAATTGCCACGGCACCGAGCCTTCGCGGATATGCGGATTGAGACTGTCGAAACTGCCCACTTCGCCCGTCACAACGCGCCCGCCCGTGGGCGCATCGGGGTTTGCATAGGGCAGATGCTGGAAATCGGGCCCGAGCGCGGGCTCCCCATACATTGCGATCCCGTGCATCGGCTGCGCGATACCTGCCCCGGCAAACGCCACCGTGAGCGCAAAGACCGCCAAAGCGGCCCGGGCGCGCGGGAAACAATTCCTGTGCATCTGCGAACAATCCTCGTTCGATCAAGGGAAACTGGCCCGAGGCTAGCCGCGCGGCCGAACCATTACAAACCCTTCGCTTGGATTTTCGGTTGGACAAGGGCCAAGCCATTGCTTATACAGGGGTCACTGCTCGATAGGTTTCTTGCCTGTATGAAACCTGCCTCAATAACTGAACGCCGGCCTCGTGCCGGCGTTTTTTTCTTGGGCGGTTCCGACCCCGCGCCCCTGTTCATCTCGCAGCTGCAGCAATAGGCTGCGCCCCGAGTCGTTATGAGGGGAACAAGACCATGGCCATCACCACCGATCTGTCCGGCAAGACCGCCGTCATCACCGGGTCCAATTCCGGCATCGGGCTGGGCATCGCCCGCGAATTGGCCAAGGCGGGCGCGCATGTCGTTCTGAATTCCTTCACCGACCGCAAGGAAGATCACGCGCTTGCCGCCGAGATCGCCAGCGTCTGCGGGGTCAAGGCGCGCTACATCAAGGCTGACATGTCGAAAGGCGACGACTGCCGCGCCCTGATCGAAGAGGCCGGCGCTTGCGACATCCTCGTGAACAACGCAGGCATCCAGCATGTGGCGGGCATCGACAAATTCCCGGTCGACAAATGGGATGCGATCATCGCGATCAACCTGTCCTCCGCCTTCCACACCACGGCGGCCGCCCTGCCCCTGATGCGCGATGCGGGCTGGGGCCGGGTGATCAATATCGCCTCTGCCCATGGCCTGACGGCGAGCCCCTACAAATCCGCCTATGTCGCGGCCAAGCACGGCATCGTCGGCCTGACCAAGGTGACGGCGCTCGAATGCGCGGGCCAGCAGATCACCGCCAATGCGATCTGCCCGGGCTATGTCCTGACGCCGCTGGTCGAGGCGCAGATCCCCGACCAGATGAAGACCCATGACATGGACCGCGACACCGTGGTGCGCGAGGTGATGCTCGCCCGCCAACCGTCCAAGGAATTCGCCACCGTCGAACAGCTGGGCGGCACCGCCGTCTTTCTCTGTTCCGATGCGGCAGCCCAGATCACCGGCACGACGATCAGCGTCGATGGCGGCTGGACCGCGCTGTGATCGAGGTCTGATAGAGGGGGCTCTGCCCCCGGCACGGCCCCATGGGGCCGCGCCTCCCCCGGGATATTTTTGAAACAGAGAAGCTGAGGGCGGGCGATGGCGACGAAGCGGATCAATCTCGCCCTGCAGGGCGGTGGCGCACATGGCGCCTTCACCTGGGGCGCGCTCGACCGGTTGCTGGATGAGCCGGGGATCGAGATCGCGGGGCTTTCGGGCACCTCGGCGGGCGCGTTGAACGGTGCAGCGGTCAAGGCGGGCCTCGTGCAGGGCAGCCGGGCCGCCGCGCAGGACAATCTGCACTGGTTCTGGGAACAGGTCGGCGCGATCACCGATCCCGCCCTTGCGCCATGGCTCGGCGCCGCCGCCCCCGCCGCGATCAGCGCCGCGATCGAAGCCTCGCTTCCCTTCGCCATCGGCGACGGCATCGGGCGCATGATCAGCCCCTATGCCACGGGCCCTTTCTACGCCAACCCGCTGGAACGGATCGTGACGCGCTTTCACTACGACAAGGTCTGCGCGGGCGACGGCCCGATGCTGGCGATCTGCGCCACCAATGTGCGCAGCGGCAAGATCCGCGTCTTCCAGGGGGCCGAGATCACGCCGCTGTCGCTGATGGCCTCCGCCTGCCTGCCCACGCTCTTTCGCGCCGTCGAGATCGAGGATCCCGCCACCGGCCGGACCGAGGCCTATTGGGACGGCGGCTATACGGGCAACCCCGCGCTCTTCCCACTCTTCGCGCCCGATCTGCCCGCCGATATCGTCGTGGTGAACATCAACCCGCTCTGGCGCGACGAGCTTCCGACCAGCGCCCGCGCGATCCAGAACCGCATCAACGAGATCAGCTTCAACGCCTCGCTGTTGCGGGAATTGCGCGCCATAGCCTTCGTGCAGCGCCTGATCGACGAGGGCCGGATGGACGAGGGCCGGATGAAACGCGTCCTCGTCCACATGATCTCGGACGATGACCTGATGCGGAAATTGTCGGTCGCCACCAAGATGGTGCCGGTGCCCGCCGTCCTGCACCAACTTTACGAGGCCGGCCGCAGCGCAGCCGAGACCTTCCTCGCGAAACATATCGACGCCATCGGCAAAACCGGCAGCGTCGATATGGCCGAAATGTTCGGCTGACCGCGTCGGGCGTCAGTCGGTGTTGGCGACACCAAGGCTCATGATCGGAGTGCTTTGCACAAGGTCGTAGCCCACGCCGAAAACAGCGCTGTCGAAAATATAGCCGGCAAAGACATCGACCCCGATATCTTGCGTGGCGAAATAATAGGTCACGCCCGCGCCCAACGTGCTTTCATCGACCTGATCGTTCTCGAGGAACCGGGCCGACACACCGAAATTGGGCTGCTGGTTCGCCCCGAAGGTCAAGGTGCCCCCAAGCATGAAGGTCCCATCGGCCAAGGCGGGCGAAACGGAAAGGAACGCAACGCAAGTTGCGGCAAGGATATGTTTCACGGCACTGCTCATTGTTTGTTGCTTTTCTAGCCGTGATAGTAGCACGCCGAGCGAAAGATACAACCGTTAGCGTGCGCACCCTATCAGAGCGATGTGACCCACAAGATCACCGCATCATCTTCCGAAAGCGAGATCACGTTATGCCCCATCGAGGCATCGTAATAGGCGCTTTCCCCACGCTTGAGATCCACGGGGGCGTAGAATTCGGTCATCAGCCGCACCACGCCGGTCAGAACATAGAGGAATTCCTCCCCGTCATGGCGCACCCAGCCATCGAATTCCTCGAAACTCCGCGCCCGGATCCGCGCCCGGTAGGGCAGCATCGCCTTGCGCGTCAGGCTGCCGGCCAAAAGCTCGTGTTCATAGGTCGCGGTCGCATGGGCCTGCCCCTCGCCCTGCCGCGTCACCGCCATGCGCCCGTTCACCCTTGGGTCCGTCGGCGGCGTGAACAGTTGCGGCACCGTGATGCCCAAGCCCTGCGCCAGCTTTTTCAGCGCCTCGTAGGTGGGCGACATCTGCCCGTTCTCGATCTTGGAGAGCGTGGATCGCGCCAGCCCCGCGTGACTGGCCGCCTGTTCCAGCGTCCAGTCGCGCGCGCGGCGCAGGTCGCGCACCCGCTGGCCGAGGTCGACAGGCTGGGGCGGGCTTTCCTCGCCGCTTTCCCGGGCAAGGCGGATCAGGCTTGGTTCATCCTTCATGGCGCGATGCTCTAGCGCCGCCCCGCGCGCCTTGCAACGGCCCCGTGCCGGGCGTAATCCCGATGCCATGCAGCCCTGCCCCAGCCCCTACAACCTCGCGCAAGACGTGCTGGCCGCAGGCCGCGCCACGCCCGACAAGATCGCGCTCGCGGTGCTCGGCCCCGCCCGCGCCGACCGTTGGAGCTTTGCCCACCTCGAACGCGCGGTTCTCGGGCTGGCGGGCGGGCTTTTGGCACAGGGGTTCGCGCCGGGTGACAGGATCCTCCTCCGGCTCGGCAACACGCCAGAATTTCCCGTGGCCTTCCTTGGCGCCGTCGCGGCGGGCCTTGTGCCCGTTCCCACCGCCGAGGGGCTGACCCCTCCCGAACTTGACCGACTGATCCCCCTCATCGCGCCCAAGGCGATCCTCGCCGCGCCCGGCATCGCGCTGCCCCCGGATCCGCCCTGCCCGGTCCTGACCGATCTTGCCGCCCTGATGGACCACGCGCCGGGCGGCTATGCCACCGGCGATCCCGACCGGCTGGCCTATATCGTCTTCACCTCCGGCTCCTCGGGGCGGCCCAAACCCGTGGCCCATGCCCACCGCGCGCTGCGGGCCCGCCGCCTGATGTGGGACGGCTGGTATGGCCTGCAATCCACCGACCGGGTGCTTCACGCGGGCGCCTTCAACTGGACCTTCACGCTCGGCACGGGCCTGCTTGACCCTTGGTCCATCGGGGCGACGGCGCTCATCCCCGCGCCGGGGACCGCTCCCGAAACCCTGCCGCTCCTGCTCAGACGCCACGATGCCACGATCCTTGCCGCGGCCCCCGGCATTTTCCGCAAGCTTCTGGCAGGCGACACCGCCCTGCCGCTGCCCAAACTGCGCCACGCGCTCGCGGCGGGCGAAAAACTGCCCGAGACGTTGCGCGCCCGCTGGCAGGCCGCCACCGGCACCCCGATTTTCGAGGCGCTCGGCATGTCGGAATGCTCCACTTTCATCTCGGGCAGCCCCGCCCGCCCCGCGCCGCCCGGCACGCTCGGCTATCCCCAACCGGGCCGCCGCATCGCCATCCTGACGCCCGAAGGCACCCCGGTCGCTCCGGGCAAGATCTGTATCCTCGCCATCCATCGCGGCGATCCGGGCCTGATGCTCGGCTATCTGGGGCAGGATGGCTTCGATCTGCCGCTCACGGGCGACTGGTTCCTGACCGGCGATCTGGTCTCCGAGGATCGCGATGGCGCGCTGCACTATCACGGGCGGCGGGACGACCTGATGACCACCGGCGGCTTCCGCATCTCGCCGCTCGAGGTGGAAACAGCCTTCCAGGGCGCGCCCGGCCTCGTCGACTGCGCCGCAAGCCCCGTCACCGTCAAATCCGAGACCGATATCATCGCGCTCGCCCATGTCGGCACCGCGACCGAGGACAGTTTGCGCGCGCTGGCCGAAACCCGCCTCGCCCGCTACAAGCAACCCCGCCTCTACATCGCGCTCCCCGCCCTGCCCCGCTCGCCCAACGGCAAGCTCGACCGCCGCGCGCTGGCCCGGATCCTGAAGGAAAGCCCATGATCAAGCTCGACATCCTCTCCGACCCGATCTGCCCATGGTGCCTGATCGGCTGGACGAACCTCGCCCGCGCGCTCGAGGCGCGGCCCGATCACCCCTTTCTCATCGAATGGCACCCGTTCCAGCTCAACCCCGACATGCCCAAGGGTGGCATGGACCGCCGCCACTATCTCGAGACGAAATTCGGCGGCAAGGAACGGGCGGTTCAGGCCTATCTGCCCGTCTTGCAACATGCTGAACGCGCCGGGATCACGCTCAACCTCGACGCCATCACCCGCACCCCCAATACGCTCGACGCGCACCGCCTCATCCATTGGGCCGGGATCGAGGGGCGGCAAACCCCCGTTGTCCTCGCGCTCTTCCGCGCCAATTTCGTCGAGGGGCGCGACATCGGCGATGCCGCAACCCTGGCCGAGATCGCCGCGGCCGCGGGCATGGACCGCGCCATGGTCGAGATGCTGCTTGCCGGCGATGCGGATGCCGCCGATATCGCCGCGCGCGACACCCATGCAAGATCGCGGGGCGTCACCGGGGTGCCCACCTTCGTCATCGACAACCAGCATGTGCTGACCGGCGCGCAACCGACCGAAACCTGGCTCTCGATCATCGACGAGATCATGGCCCAGCTCCCGGATCAGGGCGCGTGAACATGGCTTCATCTTCCCTCAAATACGGATGGCCCGACGCCGGCCGCGCGCGCGCCGCATGATGGACAAGACCGCCCCCATCCCCCGCCTCTCGCGCGGCGAATTCATCGCGCTCATGGGCATGATCTTCGCAACCGTTGCCTTTTCCATCGACGCGATGCTGCCCGCGCTCCCCCAGATCGCGGAGGCGCTCACGCCCGCCGATCCCAATCTCGCGCAACTTGTCCTGACCAGCTTCGTCCTTGGCCTCGGCATCGGCACGCTTTTCACCGGGCCTTTGTCCGACAGTTTCGGGCGCAAGCCCGTGATCCTCGCAGGTGCCGCGCTCTATGTCCTTGGCGCGATCCTCGCCTTCACCGCCTCCTCGCTCGAATGGCTTCTGGCCGCGCGCCTCTTGCAGGGCTTGGGCGCGGCAGGCCCGCGCGTCGTGGCGACCGCCATCATCCGCGACCTCTATTCCGGCCGCCAGATGGCCCAGATCGTCAGCTTCGCCATGCTGATTTTCACCATCTTTCCCGCCGTGGCCCCGATGATCGGGGCCGCGATCATCTGGGGCTTCGGCTGGCGGGCGATCTTTCTCGCCTTCCTCGTCTTTTCGGCCATCTCGGTCGGCTGGCTCCTGATCCGCCAGCCCGAAACGCTGCCGCCGCCCGCGCGGCGCCCGTTTCACGTCACGCCGCTTCTGGCGGCGTTGCGCGAGACGCTCAGCCTGCGCCAGATGCAGCTTTCCATCCTCGTGCAGACGCTGGTTTTCGGCACGCTCTTCGGCACGATCTCCTCGATCCAGCCGATTTTCGAAACCGTCTTCGACCGCGCGGGCAGTTTCCCTTTCTGGTTCGCGCTGATCGCGGCTGCCGCGGCCCCCGCCGCGCCGATCAACGGGATGCTGGTCGTCCGCCTCGGGATGCGCCCGCTGGTGCGCCGCGCGCTTCTGGGACAGATGCTCGCCTCGGGGGTGGTCGCCGTGGTCCTTGCCTTTGCCTTGTCGGATCAGGCGGCATTCTGGGTCTTTTTCGCATGGTCGTGCAGCGTCTTCGCGCTGGCGGGCTTCACCATCGGCAATCTCAACGCGCTGGCGCTCGAACCGCTTGGCCATGTCGCCGGGATGGCGGCCTCCGTCATGGGGGCGCTGGCGACCGTTGGGGGTGCTGTTCTCGGCGCGATCATCGGGCAGTTTTTCGACGGCACGCCCCTACCCCTGATCTTGTCGGCCGCCGTGCTCTCGGGGCTCGGCGCGCTGGTCATGATCTGGATGCCGCGCGACCGGGGCTGAGGCTTTCTTGCCGAAAGATGAACGGTTAACTTTATGGGTAAGCTGCAGGTCACAATCGGGCCGAAACCTTAACCTTTCCGCAACCTGTCCGAACGGCAATTAACCATGCCGCACGGGCCGCGTCAGGCCGCCTTTTCCGCAGCATGGACCGCCAGGTCCCGCGCGATGGCAAAGGCGCCCTTGATCTTGTCTGCCTCGCTCGTCCAGTCGCGGCGCACGACGATCTTGTTGTCCTTGACCTTGGCTTCGCCCTTTTCCGCTTGAACAAACTCGACCAAGCCCTTGGGATTTGGGAATTTATCCATGTGAAACTGGACGGTCGCGCCTTTGGGTCCGGCATCGAGCCGTGCGATATGGGCGCGCTTGCACATGGCCTTGATGCGAACCACGAGCAGCAAGGTGTTGACTTCCTTGGGCAATGTCCCGAACCGGTCGATCAGTTCGGCGGCAAACCCTTCAAGATCCACCTTGGTCTCGAGCTGCGACAAACGCCGGTAAAGCCCAAGCCGCACGTCGAGGTCTGGCACGTAAGTCTCTGGAATCAAGACAGGAACGCCCAGGTTGATCTGCGGCGACCATTGCCCGCCATCGCCCGGCAGGCCTTCGTCCTCGCCCGACCGGATGCGCGTTATCGCCTCTTCCAGCATGGATTGGTAGAGCTCGAACCCCACCTCCTTCACATGCCCCGATTGCTCCTCGCCCACGATATTGCCCGCGCCGCGGATATCGAGGTCCTGGGACGCGATGGTGAAACCCGCCCCAAGACTGTCGAGACTTCCCAAAACGCGCAGGCGCTTCTCGGCCGCAAGCGTCAGTTTCTGTCGCGGCTTTGTCGTCAGATAGGCGTAAGCCCTTGTTTTCGCGCGCCCCACGCGCCCGCGGATCTGGTAGAGCTGCGCCAGCCCGAACATGTCCGCGCGATGGATGACCATGGTATTGGCCGTGGGAATGTCGATGCCGCTCTCCACGATGGTCGTGGCCAGAAGCACGTCGTATTTGCCGTCGTAAAAGGCCACCATCCGGTCATCCAGCTCGCCCGCCGCCATCTGCCCATGGGCGACGACGAAACTGACCTCAGGCACCTGGTCACGCAAAAACGCTTCGATTTCAGGCAGATCCTCGATCCGCGGCACCACGTAGAAGCTTTGGCCGCCCCTGTAATGCTCGCGCAAAAGCGCCTCGCGGATCGTGACGGCGTCGAACTCGCTCACATAGGTCCGGATCGCCAGACGATCCACGGGCGGCGTCCCGATCATCGACAGGTCGCGCACACCCGTCAGCGACATCTGCAAGGTGCGTGGAATGGGCGTGGCCGACAGCGTCAGCACATGCACGTCCGACCGCATTTCCTTCAATCTTTCCTTATGGTTGACGCCGAACCTTTGTTCTTCGTCGACGATCATCAACCCAAGGTTCTGGAAGCGGATCCCCTTCGCCAAAAGCGCATGGGTGCCGATCACGATATCGACCGTGCCCTCGGCCATGCCCTTTCTTGTCTCGTTCGCCTCCTTCTGGCTGACAAAGCGGCTGAGTTGCCGAACATTGACAGGAAACCCCCGGAATCTATCAGCAAAAGTCTTCGCATGTTGGCGAGCAAGCAGCGTCGTGGGCGCGATCACCGCCACCTGCAAGCCTTGTGCGGCGGCGACGAAGGCCGCGCGCATCGCCACCTCGGTCTTGCCAAAACCGACGTCGCCCACGACAAGTCGATCCATCGGCCGGCCGGCCTCAAGGTCTTCAAGAACATCGGAAATCGCCGCCAGCTGGTCGTCGGTTTCCTCGTAGGGAAAGCGCGCGCAAAACGCCTCCCACATGTCGCCGGGCGGCTCGAGAATGGGCGCTTTGCGGAGCATCCGTTCGGCCGCGATACGGATCAGCTTGTCCGCGATCTGTCGTATGCGCTCCTTGAGTCGCGCTTTCTTGGCTTGCCACGCGCCGCCACCCAGCTTGTCGAGAAGCCCCTCCTCATGCCCATATCGGCTGAGAAGCTCAATGTTTTCAACGGGCAGGTAAAGACGATCCCCACCCGCATATTCCAAAAGCAGGCATTCATGCGGCGCGCCCATCGCCGTGACGGTCTCAAGCCCCTTGTAGCGGCCGACACCGTGATCGACATGCACGACCAGATCGCCGGGCGACAAGGATTGCGCCTCGGTCAGGTAATTCTCGGCGCGTTTCGTCTTTCTTTTCGGGCGGATAAGCCTGTCACCCAGAACATCTTGTTCCGAGATGACGCTCAAGCCCGCGCCGGTGAACCCCTCGTCCAGTGGCCAGACGACAAGGTTCAGACTGCCCTTGGGGCCAAGTCCGCGGGCGTCGGTGACAAGCTTCGCGTCGCTTAACCCCTGATCCTGCAACAACCCGTGCAATCGCTCGCGCGCCCCTTCGGACCATGACGCGATGACCACGGCGCTCTCTTTGCGCAATGCTTTAACATGATCCGCCAAAGAGCCGAAAAGGCTCAAGGATTCGCTCTGGCGTTCCGGTGCGAAATTGCGCCCGACGCGCCCGCCCGCGTCGATGATGCCCGGGCCGGGCGCCGCAGGGATCGGCGCGAATTGAACGACGCGGTGTCCGGCCGTCGCCTTGGCCCATGCCGCATCGTCAAGATACAGCAGACCGGGCGGCACGGGCTTGTAGACCGTGTCGAGCCGCCCCTTCTGAATCAAGGCCGTCTTGCGCGTATCGTATTGATCCGAAATGGTTTCCCACCGCGCCAGCCGCTGCGGCGTGGACTGGTCGTCGAGCGTGATCCGCGCCTTGGGCACGTAGTCGAACAACGTCTCTAGCCGCTCGTGAAAGAACGGCAGCCAATGTTCCACGCCCTGATGCTTGCGTCCTGCGCTGACCGCCTCGTAGAGCGGGTCATCTGTGCCCGCCGCGCCGAATTCGATGCGGTAATTCTGCCGGAAGCGCGTGATCGCGGCCTCGTCCAGAACGACCTCGGAGACCGGTGCTAGTTCCACCCTTTCCAATTTCTCGGTCGTGCGCTGCGTTGCGGGATCGAACCGCCGCGCGCCATCGAGCACGTCGCCGAACAGGTCCAAACGCACCGGGCCGCTTTCGCCGGGCGGCCAGACGTCGATGATGCCGCCGCGCACCGCATAATCGCCGGGTTCGGTGACGGTCGGCGTCTGGGAAAAGCCCATGCGAACAAGGAATTCCTTGAGCGCCCCCTCGTCGATGCGGCCGCCAACGGTCGCGACGAAGGCCGAGCTGCGCAACAGGTCACGCGGCGGCAGGTATTGCGTTGCTGCATTGAGCGTCGTCAGCACGATGAAACCGCCCGAAAGCCCGCCCGCCAACGCGGCCAGCGTCGCCATACGCGCGGCCGAGATTTCGGGGTTGGGCGAGACGCGGTCATAGGGCAGGCAGTCCCAACCGGGAAAGCGCAAGACGGGGACGGCGGGATCGAAAAACGCCAGCGCACGGGCCATCGCTGCCATACGCTTGTCGTCGCGCGCGATGTGCAGGACGGGCGTACCGCCACCTTGCGCCAGTTCGCGCAGCACCATGGTGGCGTCGAACCCCTCGGGCGTGCCGGAGGCAAGGATATGTGCGGCATCTTTCGTCATGGCCGCGTCACCTACGCCGCCGGGGGGCGGTGTCAAGCCGTGTCTGGGCCCCTCAATACAGGCGGCTGACCGAAAGGTTGACGTACATGCCCCAAAAGGCGGTGAGGAAGATGAACATCACGCCCATCCCCTGCACCATCAGGCGATGACGGCGCAGGCGCGGGGCCAGATCCTCGAACCCGCTGTCCACGAGGCCGCGGGCGGTATGGATCGACAGGCCCGTCACCGCCAGCAGCGGCAAAAGCAGCAATACCAGCGCCTGACAGAATTCGACCCGGTAGACCCAGCCCAGCACAGCCAGCGACGTCACGACGAAGGCGGACAGCGCCACCATGGCGATCCCCGAAACCTCGGCGAGATTGAGGATGCGCCGACAACTGATCACGGCCAGCGCCTCGACATCGCGCTGGCTGTCCGCGTCACCCGCCCGGGCCCGCTGGACAAGGTCATAAGGGATGCCCAAGACCCAATGCGACAGGGTCGACCACAAGATCGCCAGAACGATCCAGTACCATAAGTTGGAAAACGACCTGAGGCCGATGACCTGAGTGACGAGGTCGAAGAAATCCAATGCGCCGCCCGTTCATCCGTTGCCTGTGCAGGCGCACCATAGGCGCGCGTTTTGGCGGTTTCCAGCCCCGGCGCGGTCCAGCGCGCCTGAGGCGTGACCTGTGCGACAGGACAACCTGCACCCTTGCCCTCGGACGGGGCGCATGTCACCGATCTGGCACAGACGATCATGAAAGGCCCCGTCGATGCCCCAGGCCCCCTTCCCCATCACCCGGCACCGCCGCCTGCGCGCGACCCTGCAGCTGCGCAATCTGGTGCGCGAGCATGAACTGAGTGTGAACGATCTGATCTGGCCGATCTTCGTGCGCGACGGACAGGGGATCGAGGAACCGGTCGCCTCCATGCCCGGCGTCGTGCGCCGCTCGGTCGACAAGATCGTGGAGGCCGCGCGCGAGGCGGCAAACCTTGGCATCCCCGCGATCTGTCTGTTTCCCTACACCGACGCAAGCCTCAAGACCCAAGCCTGCGAAGAGGCATGGAACCCGGACAACCTGTCGAACCGCGCCATCCGCGCGATCCGGGACGCCGGGATAGAGATCGCGATCATGACCGACATCGCGCTCGATCCCTACAACATCAACGGCCATGACGGGATCGTGCGCGACGGCGTGATCGTGAACGACGAAACAGTCGAGGCGCTGGTCAAGATGGCACTGGCGCAGGCCGAGGCAGGGGCCGACATCCTCGGGCCGTCCGACATGATGGATGGCCGGATCGGCGCGATCCGCCGGGCGCTGGAGGCCGAGGGGCACCAGAACGTCACGATCATGTCCTATGCCGCGAAATTCGCCAGCGCCTTCTACGGGCCGTTCCGCGATGCGGTGGGCGCGTCCGGCGCGCTCAAGGGGGACAAGTTCACCTACCAGATCGATCCGGCCAATCGCTTGGCGGCGCTGGCTTGCGTGGAACGTGACCTGTCCGAAGGCGCGGATATGGTCATGGTGAAACCCGGCCTGCCCTATCTCGACATGGTGCGGGAGGTGAAGGACCGGTTCGGGGCGCCGACATTCGCCTACCAGGTCAGTGGCGAATACGCGATGATCGAAGCTGCCGCCGCCAATGGCTGGATCGCGGGCGACAAGGTGATGCTGGAAAGCCTGATGTCGTTTCGCCGGGCCGGATGTGACGGGGTGCTGACTTATTTTGCCCCACGCGTGGCGCGTATCCTCAACGGATAGGGCAAGATCGGCGGTTTGCTGCCATCCCTTGTGCTTTGGTCCGTGACAGGCGGGGCCTTGAGGCGTATCCTTGCGCATAGTTCGCGGGCAGCGCAACGACCCGTCCCCCAGAGGCAACCGGCAAGAGGTAAACCCCATGAGCAATCTGACCCGTCGTCATTTCGTGATCACCGGCGCATCGCTCCCGCTGGTGGCGGCCTGCGGTAACGGCATCAATTCCGATGGTGCACAGCGCATCGACGCCCGTGCCAATGCCGCGCAGGAATTCATGTTCCGCGAGGTGCCGGGCACCCGGGAATTGGCCCAGAACGCCCGCGGCATGTTGATCATGCCCCTGATCACCGAGGCCGGGTTCGGGTTCGGCGGCTCCTACGGGCGCGGCGCCCTGCGGATCAACGGCGTCACCGTGGATTATTATTCCGCGATCTCGGGCACCTTCGGGCTTCAGATCGGCGCGCAGCAATATGCCCACACGCTCTTCTTCATGACGGATGCCGCCTTGCAGGAATTTCGCACCTCGCCCGGTTGGGCCGTGGGGGCCGACATGCGCTATGCGGCCATCGACCAGGGCAGCAACCTTGGCGTCGATACCACGACCTTGGCTGACCCCGTCATTGCGGTGATCTATGGTCAGGCGGGCCTGATCATCGGCGCAACGCTCGACGGGACGCGCTACACCCGCATCATTCCCTGACCGCCTGCCCTTCGGCTTGCATTTCCCGGGCCATGGGATAGCTACGCGCCACGCAACCGCGCCCCCGCGCTCGAGGTGTCATGGCCCTTCTCCTCCGCTGGCTTGTCCGACTGGTTTCGGTCGCTGTCGCCTTGACGGTGGCCGTTGTCGTGGCGGCCTGGTGGATCGGGTCGCGGTCGATCCCCGATTATGCGGCCGAATGGCAGGTGCGCGGCATCACCGGCCCGGTCGAGATCGTGCGCGACACGGCCGCAGTGCCCCATATCTTCGGCCAGACGGATGCGGATGTGTTCTATGGCTTGGGCTTTGCCCATGCGCAGGATCGGCTTTGGCAGATGCTGATGTTGCGGCGCACCGCGCAGGGGCAATTGTCGGAGCTTTTCGGCACGGCGACGCTGCAGATCGATGATCTGCTGCGACGGCTTGATGTCTACGCGCTGGCCACGGCGTCGGTCGATGCGCTTGATCCCGATATTTTGGCGGAGCTTGAGGCTTATGCCGACGGGGTGAATGCGTGGCTTGGGCTGGTCGGGTCCGAGGCATTGGGGCGCGGCGCACCAGAATTGTTTCTTTTCACGCCAGAGATCTCGCCATGGCGTCCCGCCGACAGCGTGGCCGTGAGTTTCATGATGGCGCTGCAACTCGCCGACCACCACGAGGAAGAGGTGCTGCGCGCGCGCCTGTCGCTGGCGTTGGAGGATCCGTCGGCCCTGCGGGACCTGATGCCCGATGCACCGGGCGCCGGGGAGGCTGAACTGGCGCAATACCGCGACTTGTTCGATGCGCCCCTGCCCCGCTTTGCCGAGGTCGAGGGCGCCGCGCGTCACCCGCTGCACCCCCATGCGCAGGGGCGTGGGCGCGCCGGCGCCTCGAACGTATGGGCGGCGACGCCGGAGCGGGCGGCGGCATCCGGGTCGCTTTTGGCCAATGATCCGCATCTGGGCCTGACGGCTCCGACGATCTGGTATCTCGCGCGGCTGGAACTGGAGACCGGCGGCGTCATTGGCGCGACGATCCCGGGCATGCCCGTGGTTCTGGCAGGGCGCAGCGACCGGCTCGCCTGGGGTATAACCTCGGCCTATCTGGACGATATCGACCTCTACATCGAGGAGGTGAACCCCGAGAACTCCGAGCAATACCGCACGCCAGAGGGTTGGGCGGAGTTCCGCACCGATCGCCGCGTGATCGAAGTGGCGGGCAGCGCGCCTGTGACCATCACCCGCCGCTGGACCGAGAACGGCCCGGTCATCCCCGGATCGCATTACGATTTCGCCACGGTGACGCCGCCCGGCCACGTGATGAGCATGGCCTGGACCGCCTTGACCGACGAGAACACGTCGATCCAGACCGGGATGCGCCTGATGCGGGCGGGCACGATCGAGGAAGGATTGGCCGCGGGCGAGGATTTCGTGGCCCCCGCCCAGAACCTTATGCTGGCCAGTGCCGACGGGCGGATCGCCATGCAGGTCATCGGCCATATGCCTTGGCGCATGATCGCCCACCAGACGCAGGCGCGCATGCCAAGCCCCGGCTGGATCGCGGACAACCGGTGGCAGGGTGTGACGCAGTATTTCGCCAATCCGCGCTTCGTCGATCCGGAAACCGGGATCTTGGGCAATACCAACAACAAGATGGTCGATCGGGATTTCCCGCTGCATGTTTCGTTTCACTGGGGCGATACGCAGCGGATCACGCGATTGACGCGGCTGATGGAGGCGCGCGAGGTTCATACGCGCGACAGTTTCATCGAGGCGCAGCTCGACACGGTCTCGGCCGCGGCGCGCAACATCTTGCCGCTCGTCGCGCGGGATCTTTGGTTCGTGGACGAAAGCGCGCCCCCCGGCACGCCCGAACGCCGCCGCCAGCGCGCGCTGGCGTTGCTGGCGGATTGGAACGGCGAGATGAACGAACATCTGCCCGAGCCGCTGATCTACGCCGCCTGGATGCGCGAATTGCAGCAACGCCTGATCCGTGACGACATCGGCCCGCTGGCCGAGGAATTCCTGTCGCTGGAGCCGATCTTCATCGAACGGGTTTTTCGTGACATCGGGGGAGCAAGCCGGTGGTGCGATGTGGCACCCTCGACCGCCGTGGAGACCTGCACCGATATCGCGCGGCTGGCGCTCGACGACGCGCTGCAATGGCTCGAAGACCGCTACGGCCCCGATATCGAGAGCTGGCGCTGGGGCACGGCCCACGAAGCGCGCCATGATCACCCGGTTCTGGGCAACACGCGGCTGTTTTCATGGATCGTGAACATCCGCCAATCGACCAGCGGAGGCGATTTCACACTGAACAGGGCGGCCACACCCGCCACGATGCCCGACCCGTTCCTCAACACCCATTCGGCAGGCTATCGCGGCGTCTATGATTTCGCCGATCCCGACAGTTCGGTCTATGTGATCGCGACGGGGCAATCGGGCAATCCGTTGTCGCGCCATTACGACGATCTGGGTGAATTGTGGCGGCGGGGGGAATACATCCCCATGTCGCTCGACCCTGAGCTGGCGCGGGCAGGCAATATCGGGATCACGCGGTTGACGCCCTAGGGTGTGTCACCCTTTCGCCCATCGGATCGCTGGGCTATCACCGCATTGGACCCACAATCGACAGGCCGCGATCCATGCCGCTTCTCTACGACAGCCCTGCCGCCTGGACGGATGCCCGGGAAAAAAGCCTCGCCGTTTTCGGCATGTCTGGCCTTGGCAAGACGCGGCTGGCAAGCCTGCTCAGGACGGCGGGCGGCTGGTATCATTACTCGGTCGATTACCGCATCGGCACCGCCTACATGGGTGAGCACATCAACGACAATCTCAAGCGGCAGGCGATGCAGGTGCCGTTTCTGGCCGATCTGCTGAAATCGGATTCGATCTACATCGCCTCCAACATCAGTTTCGGCAATCTCGCGCCGCTGTCGACCTACCTCGGTAAACCGGGCGATGCGGCCAAGGGCGGTTTGCCCTTCGACGAGTACATGCGCCGTCAGGCCCTGCACCGGAGGGCCGAGATCAATGCGCTACTGGATACGCCCAATTTCATCCACCGCGCCCGCGATCTCTACGGCTATCCGCATTTCGTCGCCGATACCGGCGGGTCGATCTGCGAGGTGGTGGACCCCGACGATCCCAATGACGAGGTGCTGCGCACCATGTCCGCCCATGCGCTGATGGTCTGGATCGAAGGCCCCGAAAGCCATACCGAGGAATTGATCCGCCGTTTCGAGCGTGACCCCAAGCCCATGTATTACAAGCCCGAATTCCTGCTGCCACTGTGGCAGGGTTGGCTGGATGAGCAGGGCGGGACGGCGGAAGCCGCCGATCCCAACGCTTTCATCCGCTATGCCTATCGCCGCGCCATGGCGCATCGCGCGCCGCTTTATGCCGCGATGGCCCGGAACTGGGGCATCACCGTCACCGCCGCCGAGGTGGAGGCCGTCCGCGACGGCCAGGACGCGGTGGCCATGGTCGCCGCAGCCCTTGGCAGGCGCGCCCTGCCCGGCTAAATCTGGCCTTCCCGAAAAAGGACGCTTCTGCCGCCGATGCCGATCAAGCTGCCCTCCACCCTGCCCGCCTTTTCCATCCTCCGCCGCGAGGGGGTGCAGGTCATGGGGCAACAGGCGGCTGACCGACAGGATATCCGCCCGCTTCGGATCGGGCTGCTGAACCTGATGCCCAAGAAGATCCAGACCGAGACGCAATTCGCCCGGTTGATCGGCGCCTCGCCCTTGCAAGTGGAATTGTCCCTGATCCGCATGACGGATCACGAGACCAAGAATACCGCCGCCGAGCATATGGAGGAGTTCTACCGCCCCTTCGCCGAGGTTGCGGCGACGGGTGAGAAGTTCGACGGTCTCATCATCACCGGCGCGCCGATCGAGCATTTGCCCTTCGAGGCCGTGACCTATTGGGACGAGCTGCAGCAGGTCTTCGACTGGACCCAAGGCCATGTCCATTCCACCTTCGGCGTGTGCTGGGGCGGCATGGCGATGATCAATCATTTCTACGGCGTCGAGAAACACATGCTGCGCGCCAAGGCCTTCGGGTGTTTCAGGCACAAGGTGTGCGAACCGGCCTCCCCCTATTTGCGGGGTTTTTCGGATGATTTCATCATCCCCGTGAGCCGCTGGACCGAGATGAAACAGGCCGAGATCGACGCGGTGCCGCAGCTGGTGACACTTTTGGCCTCGGACGAGGTCGGCCCTTGCCTTGTCGAAGACCGGGCGCATCGCGCGCTCTATATTTTCAACCATTTCGAATATGACAGCGACACGTTGAAACAGGAATATGACCGCGACGTGTCCGCAGGCACCGCGATAAACGTGCCGGTGAATTACTACCCCAAGGATGATCCGGCGCGCGCGCCGCTGAACCGTTGGCGCAGCCACGCCCATCTGCTGTACGGAAACTGGGTGTCCGAGGTTTATCAGACGACACCGTTCGACATGGCAGAGATCGGGCAGCGCGTGACCGATTGGCGGACATGAAGATTTTTCTGATCCTGCTTGGGCTTTTGGCGCTGTTCTGGGGCGTTACGCTGTGGAAGGCCGCTCGCCATGAGGCGCGCGCGCAGGTGACCCACCCGCCGCTTGGGCAATTCGTGACGATCGATGGCGTCAGACTGCATCTGCATCAGGTCGGCCAAGGGCCCGACATCGTGCTGATCCACGGCGCCAGCGGGAACATGCGCGATTTCACCATGGACCTCGTGGGGCGTCTGTCCGACCGCTACAGGGTTACGGTTCTGGACCGCCCGGGCCTTGGTCATTCCGAGCGGCTGGACGGGGATGGGGCGACGATCTTCGAGCAGGCCGATGTCCTGGTGCGGGCTGTGGCCCAATTGGGTGTCGAGCGCCCGCTGGTTCTGGGCCATTCCTACGGCGGCGCGGTTGCGCTTGCGTGGGCGACCCGGCATCCCGATGCGACGGCGGGCCTGATCCTGCTCGCCGCAGCCTCGAACCCTTGGGACACGCCGCTCTCGACCTATTACAAGGTCCTGTCGCATCCCTTGGGGCAGGCGCTTGCCGTTCCGATGTTGACGGCATGGGTGCCTGACAGGGTTGTGACCGACGCGATCGCCGAGGTCTTTGCCCCACAGCCAACGCCCGAGGGCTACGTGGATTATTTCGGTGCCGGGCTGACGCTGCAACGCCGCGCCTTGCGCGAGAATGCGCTGCAGCGCGCGAGCGTGCTGGAAGAAATCACCGCCATGGTTTCCGATTACACGGCGCTCGACCTGCCTGTCGAGATCTTGCACGGGGATGCCGATACGACTGTCTGGCTGCGCATCCATTCCGAGCCACTGTCCCGTCAGATCACGGGCGCGAATCTCGTTGTGATGGAGGGCGTCGGCCATTCCCCGCATCACGCCGAGCCGGAAATGGTGGTTGCGGCCATCGACCGTGCCGCCGCGCGCGCCGGATTGAACTGAGCGGGCCAAGCCCCTAATGTCAAAGCGTATAACATTTTGCGCAAAGGCAGGTCGGGCATGAGTGTTCCCTTCGTCGGCGACATCACCGCGTATTTCGAAAATCAGGCACCCCAGGACGTGCGCGCAGCCATCCGCGATGCGAAAAAGGACAGCGTGCTGAGCCCGTCCTACCCCTACCGGACGCGGATGGACAAAGGCGATTACGAAGATCAGTTGGAGGCGCTCCAGATCGAGTTGGTGAAATGGCACGCATGGGTGCGGGACACGGGCCAACGCGTTGCGGTCGTGTTCGAGGGGCGGGATGCGGCGGGAAAGGGCGGCTGCATCTCGCAGGTGGCGGCCAATCTAAACCCAAGGGTCGCGGGGATCGTCGCGCTGCCCAAGCCCAGCGAGCGCGAGGCTACGCAATGGTATTTCCAGCGCTACATCGCCCAGCTGCCGGCAGGTGGGGAAATCCGGTTGTTTGACCGGTCTTGGTACAATCGTGGCGTGGTGGAACATGTCTTCGGTTTCTGCACGCCCGAACAGCGCGAGACCTTCTTTCACCAATTGCCGGAATACGAACGGATGATGGTTGGCGACGGGATAAGGTTGATCAAGATCTGGCTGAACGTGGGCCGCGCCGAGCAATTGCGCCGCTTTCTCGACCGTGAAGGCGATCCGCTCAAGCAATGGAAGCTGAGCTGGATCGACGTGCAGGGCCTTGGCAAGTGGGAGGATTATTCGACCGCGATCCGCGACACGCTGGAGCGCAGCCACAGCGCCCATGCGCCTTGGACGGTGATCCGCTCCGATGACAAGCGTCGCGCGCGGCTGGCCGTGATCCGGACGATCCTGCAGGGCATGGACTATCCCGGCAAGGATGCGAGCGTAGTCGGCGCACCCGACCCGGCGATCTGCGGCGGACCCGAGATCTGGACCGATCACGCGCCGTCCGGCGCGGCCTGAACCCATGGTCAAGCGCGGCTATCATCACGGCAATCTCAAGCAGGCGTTGGTCGATGCCGCGTTGCGCCTGATCGAGGAATTGGGGCCGACTGGTTTTACCCTGTCGGAAGCCGCCAAGACCGCCGGTGTGACGCCAGCCGCCGTTTACCGCCATTTCGAGGGGCGCGAGCAGTTGATCGCGGAATGCGCGCGGCAAGGCCACGAGATCTTTGCCGATCTGATGGAGCACGCCTATGCGGAGGGGCAACCCTCGGCGCTGGCCGCTTTCGAGGCGACAGGGCGCGCCTATCTTGCCTTTGCGCGCAAGTTTCCCGGCCATTACATGGCGATGTTCGAAAGCGGCACGGCGGTGAATGCAACCCCGGAACTTGCGGCGGCGGCGGGGCGGTCGCGCGCGGTTCTCGAACGGGCGGCCGAGGCGCTGTCGCAACACATCCCACCCGAAAAGCGGCCGCCGCCCGCGATGTTCTCGGCCCATATCTGGGCGATGAGCCACGGCGTGGTGGAATTGTTCGCGCGGGGGCGGCCCGGTGCGCAATCGCCCTTTTCGCCCGAGGATCTGCTGGAGGCCGGGATCGGCATCTACCTGCGCGGTTTGGGCTTGATCAGACCCGACAGCTAGGGGGCCCTGCCCCCGCCGCCTGCGGCGTCTCCCCCGGAGTATTTTTGCAGCAAATACGGGGTCAGCGGCTTCGGAACAAGCCGCCGAGCACGCCCCGCACGATCGCGCGGCCCGATTGGGTGCCGAGTTGTCTGGCGAAGCTTTTGGCGAAAGCCTCTCCCACGCTGTCGGAGCGGGAGGAGGAGGATCGGCTGCGGCTGGTGGTCTTGCTGGCAGTCGAGGTGCCAACGCGGCTGCCGCTGTAGCGGCGGGCGGTGTTGAATTCGCGGGGCTCGTCGGGGTCGACTGGGCGGTCCGGCTGGCGCTCGGCGGCTTCGGTGCGGGCGGCCTCCTCGGCTGCCTTGGCGGCGCGGGCTTGCAGGATTTCGAAGGCGCTTTCGCGGTCGACGAGCGTGTCGTATTTGCCCGCGACGGGCGACATGCCGATCAGTGCCGCGCGCGTGGCATCCGCGATCGGGCCGAGGTGCGAGGACGGGGGCCGTATGAGGGTGCGTTCGGCCACGCCCGGAACGCCCTTGCGTTCCAGCATCGAGGTCACCGCCTCGCCGGTCCCGACCTCGCGGATCGCATCCTCGATATCGAAGCGGGGGTTATCGCGGTAATTCTGAGCCGCCTGTTTCAATTCCTGCCGATCTTTGGCGGTATAGGCTCTGAGAGCGTGTTGAACCCGGTTGCCCAGCTGGCCGAGAATATCCTCGGGCACGTCCGCGGGGTTCTGCGTCACGAAATAGACACCCACGCCCTTGGACCGGATCAGGCGCGCGACCTGTTCGACCTTGTCGACCAAGGCCTTGGGCGCATCGTCGAACAACAGATGCGCCTCGTCGAAGAAGAAAACGAGCTTGGGCTTGTCCGGGTCGCCCACCTCGGGAAGTTCTTCGAACAATTCGGAGAGAAGCCACAAAAGGAAGGTCGCGTAGAGCCGGGGCGAGGCCATCAGCTTGTCGGCGGCAAGAATGTTGATGCGGCCAGCCCCGGTTTCATCGGTCAAAAAGAGATCGGCCAGATCCAGCGCCGGTTCCCCGAACAGACGGTCACCGCCCTGCCCCTCCAGCACCAGAAGGCGCCGTTGGATCGCCCCGATGGAGGCGGGGGCGATATTGCCGTAGCGCAGGCCCAGATCGGCCCGCGCCGCGCCCACGAAGGTCAAGAGAGCCTGAAGATCCTTGAGGTCCAGAAGCGCCATCCCCTCTTCGTCGGCGACACGGAAGGCGATGTTGAGCACGCCTTCCTGCGCCTCTGTCAGTTCCAGAAGACGCGACAGCAGGAGGGGCCCCATTTCGGTCACTGTGGTCCTGACCGGATGACCCTTTTGGCCGTAGAGATCCCAGAAGGTGACGGGACAGGCAGCGTAGGCAAAATCGGTGAAACCGATGGTCTGTGCGCGCGACGTGAAGGCCTCGTGCAACTTGCCGGCGGCGCTGCCCGCTTGCGCAAGTCCGGCAAGATCGCCTTTCACATCAGACAGGAAAACCGGAACACCGCGGGCGGAGAAACTTTCGGCGAGGATCTGGAGCGTCACCGTCTTGCCGGTGCCGGTGGCACCCGCGATCAGACCATGGCGGTTGGCGTATTTCAGAAGGAGATGCTGCGCCGTGCCATAGCCTTCGCCGCCGCCACCGATGAAAATACCGTCTTCCATACCGCCCTCATTCCTAGATCATCACGCAGGTCACGCGGGCGAGAATACAAGGTTGGCCTTGCTGCGCCAGTGCCAAGCGATACGATCCGGGGACGCTTGTAAGGTGATAGCGGGCGCGCTGAAAAAAGGTCCGTCCCGGTCCCGATTGACCTGTTGACGGATGCGACGGTCTGTCATAGCGTCCGCTCAGAAAGTCGGCCAGTCCGACAGGGAGATACAAAAAAACACGCAAAGGGTCCGGTTTCTCGGGCCCTTTCGCTTTTGTGGGGTACCCGTCGCGAGGCCTCGGGGTTCACGGGAAATTGGCCCTGACAGTGCCGCCATGGCATGGTAGCGACAGGGTCGAATATGGTGACGAGGCGAAAGGAAGAAATCGCATGTCGGTTCAGAAGTTTTCCCACGGGATCCGCATGGCAGGTCTGGCCGCGCTGACCGCGGCTTTGCCAATGGGCGCGTTTGCCCAGACCGAAACAGCCCCGGTCGAGGATGGGCTTCCCGTCGGTCAGGAAGTCAGCGAGGTCGGCCAGACCTATGTCGCGGAAACGCATGGCGATTGGGAATTGCGCTGCATCCGCGCCGAGGAAGGCCAGCCTGAACCTTGCCAGCTTTACCAGCTGCTGCTTGACGACAACGGTGGCGCGGTTGCCGAGTTCAACATTTTCGACCTGCCCGACGAAGGCCAGGTGGTTGCGGGTGCCACCATCGTCACGCCGCTCGACACGCTGCTGACACCGGGGCTGCGGCTGCGGGTGGATGACGGCAACTGGGCCGAGTTTCCCTTTGCCTTTTGCCAGCCCATCGGTTGTTTCGCGCGGCTGGGTCTGACCGAGGTAAATCTCGACGCCTTCCGCTCGGGCGGGGATGCCTTTGTCGCGCTGGTGCCGCTGCCGGCCCCGGATCAGGTGGTGCAGCTTGGCGCATCGCTGCGCGGTTTCACCGCCGGTTTCGAGGCCCTCGAAGAACGCAATGGCGTGGCCATGGCGCTGTTCGAACAGTTGCGCGCTGCAGAAGGCGCGACCGCACCGGCGGATTGATCCTATCTTCGGCGGATGGATAGCGCCCGTCCCGTCCGGGGCGGGCGTTATCATTTTTGAGCATGTGTCAGGGTGCGCGACGCAACGCGATCACCGCATTGAAGCCGCCGAAGGCGAAAGCGTTGGACAGGCATGCCTCCACCTTGGCTTCGCGGGCAACATTGGGCACCACGTCAAGCGCGCATTCCGGATCTGCTTCCTCGTAGCCGATGGTGGGCGCGATGATCCCGTCGCGCAGCGCCATGATGCAGGCCAGAAGCTCGACCGCGCCCGTGCCGCCGATCAGATGCCCGTGCATGGATTTCGTGGAGGAAATCATCAGATCGTCGGCGTGATGGCCGAAGGCGTCGGCGACGGCGGCGCATTCCACCTTGTCATTGGCGGCCGTGCCGGTGCCGTGGGCGTTGATGTAGCACACGTCCGAGGGGTTCAGACGCGCATCTTTCAACGCGCCCGAAATGGTGCGTGCGGCGCCTTGTTTCGACGGCATGACGATATCGGCGGCATCCGAGGTCATGGCGAAACCCACCACCTCGGCAAGGATCTCGGCGCCACGTTTCCGGGCGTGTTCGTATTCCTCAAAGACGAACACGGCGGCCCCCTCCCCCTGCACCATGCCGTTGCGGTTGGCGCTGAAGGGGCGGCAGGCGTCCTTGGACATGACGCGCAGCCCTTCCCAGGCCTTGACGCCACCGAAGGACAGCATCGCCTCGGACCCGCCGGTTACCATCACATCGGCCAGCCCGCCACGGATGAGCTGGAAGGCAAGACCCATCGCGTGATTGGACGAGGCGCAGGCCGTCGCCACCGAAAAGGACGGCCCCTTGAGGTTCCATTCCATGGAGACATGGCTGGCGGCGGCATTGTTCATAAGCTTGGGCACGACGAAGGGGTGGACGCGGTTCTTTCCCTCTTCGTAGACCGTGCGGTAATTTTCATCCCAGGTGTTCACGCCGCCGCCCGCCGTGCCCAGCACGACGCCCGACCGCGTGGCCAATTCGCCCGCGAAGGTCAGGCCGCAGCCATCGAGTGCCTGATGGGCGGCGATCAGGGTGAATTGCGTGAACCGATCATAAAGCGCGATCTGCTGGCGGTTGAAGAGCGCCTCGGGGTCGTAGCCCTTGACCTGGCCCCCGATGCGGACGCTGAGACGGTCCAGATCGCGCAGTTCCAGTTCGGCGATGCCGCAACGCCCCTCGCGCATCGCTTCGAGTGTTTTGGGCACGTCATGCCCCAGCGCGTTGATCGTGCCCTGCCCGGTGATGACGACGCGGCGCATGTCGGGGTCAGCCGCCCTTTTGCTCGGCCACGAGGCCTTCGACGGCAGCGATGATGGCCGCGACCGAGGAAATGTCGAAATCGCTCTGGTCGGGTTCGTTGGCGTTGAACGGGACTTGTATGTCGAAGGCTTCCTCGATTGCGAAGATCGACTCTACCAGGCCGAGGCTGTCGATGCCGAGATCGGCAAGGCTTGCCTCGGGGTCGATGTCGCCGGGTTCCAGCACCGCCTGTTCGGCGATGATCGCGATCACCTTGTCACGGATCGTGTCAGACATTCCCCAACCCTCGTTCCCGGTTTGCTCGTCACTTAAGGTGTCTTGTCGGACTTGAAAACGGCTTTCTGCAAGGCTGCGACGGTCTGGGCAAGCCGCGGCAGACGGCGGAGGGATTTGTACATCTCGACCTGCATTTCCATGCGAACGGCCGGATAGCCCAGAAGCGCGCGACCTGCGGGAACTGTGGACAGGATGATGGTCGATGCGCCCGTCACCACGTCCGACCCGATCTCGAGATTGTCGGCGACGCCGGTCTGCCCACCCAGAACGACGCGGTCCCCGATCGTGACGGAACCCGCGATGCCAACCTGTCCGCAAAGCAGGCAATCGCGCCCGATCCGGCAATTGTGGCCGACATGGACCATGTTATCGAGCTTCGTACCATCGCCGATTGTGGTGTCGGCAACCGTGCCCCGGTCGATTGTGGCATTCGCACCGATCTCGACGTCATCGCCGATCCGGACAGAGCCGAGGGAATGGATGCGGGTCCAGCCTTGGGGGGGCACGGCGCCATCGGATTTTCCCAGCGAGGCGCGCGTGGCTTCCACCTGGCTTGTTTCAGGCGTGACGAAGCTGAACCCGTCGCCGCCGATCACGCAGCCGGGTTGAAGGATCGCGCGATGGCCGATCACGACACGGGCGCCGACCCTTGCGCCTTGCAAGATCAAGACATCGTCCCCGATCTCGGCCCCTTCCGCTATGGAGACATGGCTTGCGATACGGGCCCGCTCTCCGATCTTCACGCCCGGGCCGATCACGACGAAGGGTGCAATCGCGGCCCCTGCCCCGATCCGTGCGGACGGGTCGATCACGGCACTCGGGTGGATGCCTTCCGTGATGATGGGGCCGGGATCGAGGGTGCGGGTGACATGTGCCATCGCCACCCGTGGACGAGGCGCGACAATTGCCGCTTGCAAGCCAAGCGCGCGCCAATCCATGCCCGCCCCGATCACCGCGGCGCGTGCGGATCCTTGCGCGAGACCGGCAGCGTATTTCGCGCTCATCGCCATGGCCAGATCGTCCGGACCAGCCCGGCCGGGTTCGGCGACACCCGTCACGACAATAGAAACGTCGCCCAAAGCCTCTGCCCCGAGCGACGCCGCGATCTGTTGGATGGTGTAGCCCGTCATGCTTGCCCGCCTGCGCCTTCCGGCCTGCTGCCGCGGGACCAGCGTTTAGCTGGCTGGCTCGGGCATGGCCACCCCAAGCGACTGGATCGCCGCCGAAAGCCGCGCGTTACGCCCGTAGACGTCGTTGCGGAACTGGATATGGCCATCCGATTCCACCCAGGCCGTCAGATAGGTCAGGTGGACCGGAATGTGCACGTCCAGATCGAGATAGGTTTCCTCGCCGGTGTTCAGGATCCCCTGGAACAATCCGACCGGATCATCGGTCTGGCGTGCCAGCAGATGATAGGCGAAATCATGCGGGTCATCGAGCCGGATGCAGCCCGACGAAAACGCCCGCACCTCGTAATTCATCAGGTGCTGCTCGGGGCTGTCATGCAGGTAGATCGCATGGCGGTTGGGGAACATGAACTTGACCGTGCCAAGCGCGTTGCGCGGCCCCGGGGGCTGGCGCAGGTCGAAGGGAAAGTTGCTCACCGTATACCGGCTCATGTCGATATTGGCCCTGTTGACCGGCCGCCCGTTCGACATCAGCTGCATGTAGGTGCTGCCACCCGCAAGGATGTTCGGAATATAGCTGCGCATCGCGATGGACCGCGGGACATACCAGCTCGGGTTGATGACCATGTGTTCCATCTCGTCCGAGAATTCAGGCGTCTGGCGGTCGCGCGCCCCGATGACGGAACGCGTGACAAAGGTCACCTCGCCATTGTCGATGACGCGGGTATGGAAATCGGTCAGGTTGACGTAGATGAGCCGGTCATGGACCTGCCCATCGTTGAGCCAACGATGACGCTCCATGGACAAGACGACCTCGTTCCAGTGGTCCTCGATCGACCGGTTCACGGCGGCGATGGTCGCGGAATTGGCGATGCCATCGGCGGTGATGCCGTTGTTGGTTTGGAACGCCACAACAGCGGCCTGAAGCGCCGCGTCATATTCGGCCGTGGCGGAACGGTCGAGATATCCCATACGCATCAACCGGTTGCGCAATTGCACGACTGCCACGCCGGTGTCGCCGGGCCGAAGGGTGCCTGCCTGAACGGTCGGGCCGTAACCGCCTTCAGCGGCCAGCGCCTCGAGCTCCAGCTTGGTGCGCAGCAGGCGCGTGTACCCAGGACTTTGCGGCGGGAGCGTGGCCATGAACTGATGCGGATTGCTGTCGAGGAATTCCGACATCAGGCCGTAGGGGTCGCGGTGCGGAAGATCCTGGAAGATGTCGGGAATGATCGAAGACGGATCGAGGAAGCCGCCATGCACGTCCTGCGCATATTGGAGGAAGACACGGCTGGCCAAGACATCCGCCTGCCCGCGCAAATAGGGGTTCGTCGCCGCCTCGAATGCCGCACGCAAGCCGTCCATGTCATAGCGGTCGGTCGGCAGCCCGTGCACATGCGCCTGCTCCAGCGCGCGCATGAGCGCATTGCGCCGCTCGGCCGCCTCGGTCACGGTCCAAACGGGTTCGAAATCCCGATCCCGGTAGAAGGCGACCAGCGCCTCGTCTTGCGCGGCCGCTTCGGCAATCGCCTGCCGCAGAGCTGAAAATGCCTGCGCACTGGCGGGTGCGGGCGCCATTGTCGTCACGAGGACAGGTGCCATGGCCATCGTCGCGGCCAGAAGTGCGGAACGGGCGATCCTGAACGTCATTGCGGGCAACCCTCGGTTCGAATGTCTTTGGTTATCTTATGGATACAGCAAAACAGCGTCGACGCGACACTGTCCATTCACTTTGTTGATAGTTTTTTGGCCTAGGGTCGCGCGGAAACAGGCCGAATTTTCGGACTCTCCGCGCCGGAAGGTCAGGAAAACATGGACGGACGGGCGGCTGACGAATCGATGGCAGGCGAAATTTCGCCGAAACTGGGGCCGTGGCACATTGGGTCGGCAACAAGGACTTTCACGAAAGTTTCAGTTGTGTCATGAATCTCACAGCGCCTGGGGATGGCACGCGCCTTGAAGGTTCCGGAACAAGGGATCGGCGCATCACGGACGGGCAAGACATGGGGCAACCTGACCAATGACGACGACGACGTTTTCGCGCCGCGCGCTATTGCGCGCGTTTGCTGCGACTGCCGTGACCGCGGCACCAGTTATGGCCAACGCGACGGGCTTTCTGCGCGGGGCCGGTGATGTGCGCCGCATCAAGATGTACAACGGCCGCGCGGGTGAAACGATCGACATGATCTATTGGATCGAGGGCGACTACATCGCGCCTGCCCTCGAGGAGATCAGCTTTTTCATGCGCGACTGGCGCAACAATCAGGTCCATACGATCGACGCGCGTACCATCGACATCATGACGGCCGCCCATCGCTTGCTGGAAACCTCTGAGCCCTACATGCTTTTGTCTGGCTACCGCAGCCCGGAAACCAACGCGATGCTGCGCAGCCGGTCTTCGGGTGTGGCGCGCAATTCGCTCCATATGCAAGGCGAGGCGGCGGACCTGCGGATCAATTCCCGGTCCGTCAACCAAATCTTCAACGCGGCGCGCGCCTGCAACGCCGGCGGCGTGGGCCGCTACTCCCGGTCGAACTTCGTTCACATGGATTGCGGCCCGGTCCGGAGCTGGGGCGGCTGACCTGACCACGCTTTCCTTGTCCACCGACATCACGCCCCGCAGCCCCGCCTGCGGGGTTTTCGTTTATCGGGCGGGTTGGACAGGACGCATCCGCGCCCCCATATATCGACCAGATCCCACGGAGCAGGAGCGTGCATGACCCGCTACATCAAGGACCCCGACGCCATCGCCCGCCTCAACCCCGAGCAATACCGCGTCACGCAAGCCTCAGGCACGGAACGGCCGGGCACGGGTGAATACCTCTACAACAAGGAGCCCGGCATCTACGTCGATATCGTCTCGGGCGAACCGCTGTTTGCCTCGTCCGACAAATACGAAAGCGGCTGTGGCTGGCCCAGTTTCACCAAACCCATCGAGCCCGCCCATGTCACCGAATTGCGTGACCTGAGCCATGGCATGATCCGGACCGAGGTGCGGTCGACCCATGGCGACAGCCATCTGGGTCATGTCTTTCCCGATGGACCGCGCGACCGGGGCGGCTTGCGCTATTGCATCAATTCCGCGGCCCTGCGGTTCATCCATCGCGACGACATGGAGGCCGAGGGCTACGGCGCGTATCTGGACCAAGTGGAGGATGTGGCATGAGCACGCAAAGAGAACGGGCCGTACTGGCCGGCGGTTGTTTCTGGGGCATGCAGGAATTGATCCGGCACAAACCCGGCGTGATCGCGACGCGCGTGGGCTACACGGGCGGCGATGTGCCCAACGCGACCTATCGCAACCACGGCACCCATGCCGAAGGGATCGAGATCATTTTCGACCCCGAAGTGATCAGCTATCGCGAGATCCTCGAATTCTTCTTCCAGATCCACGATCCAACAACGCTCAACCGTCAGGGCAACGACCGGGGCATGTCCTACCGCTCGGCGATCTATTTCGTGGACGAGGCGCAGCGCGCCTGCGCCCTCGACACGATCGCGGATGTGGAGGCCTCTGGCTTGTGGCCCGGCAAGGTTGTGACGGAGGTGGAACCGGTCGGTCCCTTCTGGGAGGCCGAACCCGAGCATCAGGATTACCTGCAACGCCTCCCCAATGGCTATACATGCCATTTCGCCCGCCCCAACTGGGTCCTGCCCCGGCGCGCGGCGGCCGAGTGAATGTGAAAAGGCCGGGCGAAACGCCCGGCCTTTTTTTCTCGGTCCGCCGCTTTGCGTCAGCGATGGGAGGAAAGGCTGCGGAAGCCGAATTTCTCGAAAATACGCGGATGCCCCGTCAGAACCGAAGATTTGGCCGGCGACGAGACCGAGCGCGCGGAACTGAGCATCAGGCGCCCGCCCCGGATCGCCGTCACGCGGCGCGGTTTGTTGCTGAGCAGCGGACGCGGCCAGAACCCGCGCGACATGTAGCGTGTGCCCCGCATCACGGACAGTTTGTAGTCGCGCCGCCGCGAGACGGTCGGCCACATGAACACGCCAGACAGCGTCCAGCCCGCCCATCCCGACCCAACGTAATCGTCACGCGTCATCATCAAGGGATGGTTCGTCAGGACGCTGGGCGTCTTGGCCGACAGGTCCGCGACCTCGCGGATATACTCGTTGCAGGCCCCGCGTCCGGCATCGATCCAGGCTTCGCTGTCGGCAATCGCCATAGCGGTGCGCGCGGCGCCGAATGGCGTCACGGGCGCTCGGCAGACCAACACAGCCTGACCTTCGGTCATCTTGCGGGCGTATGCGGCGCTTGCCCCCTCGCTTACGCGGGCGGCCGCCATAGCATCCGCATCGGCGCTGGCTACGAGGGTGATGGTGCTTTCCGGGAAGCCTTGGGCGCGCAATTTGTCCGCGACGCGTCGGGCGGTATCGACCTTGTCATAAAGCCGTGAGACGACGGTGGTCATGTGGCTCTCCTCCTGTCGGCCGCCGGTCGGGCGGCATTGGGTCACTGGGCACAGCGTTCGGACCCGGTCGATCCTGGCTGGAAACATAGTTTGCGGTCTGGGAAAGTCGCGCCTGTTTTCGGCGCACGGCGAAGATCGCGGCAACTGCGGTCAGCAGCAGCGCGAATTCAAGGGCAAAGACGGGCGTGTAAGGCGCCTCTGGGCGGAACCCGCCAGATCCGGGCAAGCCAAGGATCAGGTCGCGCAAGATACCGCCAAGCGCCACGGCGATGCCCGCCGCCGTCGCCTGCACCGCGCCCCAGGCTCCAAGCGCCAGTCCGACCTGCGCGCGCGGCGCGCTGCGCATCGTGGCTGTCAGCGTCCCATGCCCGAAAAGCCCCGCGCCCAAACCGGCAAGACCTGTTCCGATCACGAACATGATGCCCGAGCTCATTGGCCCTGCGGCAATGATCAGTGCAAAGGCCGGTAGGCCCATCAGCGCGCCCCACCAAGCCACGTCCAACGGGTCACGGCCATCCATCAGCACCCGGGATGCGATGGCGAAACCGACAAGCCCTCCTGCCGCGAGTACGGCGGTCAACCGGGTCGTCGCGGCGACCGACAGGTCCAGAACCTGACCGCCATAGGGTTCCAAAAGGACATCGGCCATGCCAAAGCCCATGGTCCCCAGCGCAATCACGATCAATAGGCCAACCGCCGTGCGCCCTTGTACAAAAAGTCGCCACGCGTCGCGGAATTCGGGATGAGTTTCCACACGGTTGGCGCGGTCGCGGTCGCGAGGCTCCTGTTTCCAGAGCGCGAGCAGGTTCAGCGCGATGGTGATCACGGCCGCCCCCTGTACCACGCGCACCAGCTTGCCCGGGCTGTAATCCTGCAGCAGCCAGCCGAAGACCAAGGCCGATCCGATCATCCCCAACAGCAGCATGACATACATCAGGCCCACGACCTTGGGCTGATCCTCCACCTCCACCAGATCGGTCGCCAGCGCGAGGCCAACTGTCTGCACCATATGCACGCCCGCCCCGACGAGAAGGAAGGCAAGTGCCGCGGCCCCCTGCCCGATCCATGCCGGCGCATCGGCGGCCTGTTCGAACCCCGAAAGCACAAGCAGCGCGAAAGGCATGATGGCAAAACCGCCGAATTGCAGCATCGTCCCCTTCCAGATGTAGGGAACGCGGCGCCAACCCAAGGCGGATTTGTGGGTGTCGGATTTGTAGCCGATCAGGGCCCGGAAGGGCGCAAAGACCAGCGGCAGGGCGATCATCAGCGACACGAGCGAGGCAGGAACCGAAAGTTCCACGATCATCACCCGGTTCAACGTGCCGACCAGCAGCACCAACGCCATGCCGACCGTCACCTGGAACAGCGACAACCGCAACAGGCGCGACAAGGGCACGGCTTCGCTTGCGACATCGGCAAAGGGCAGGAAGCGCGGAGCGATACCCTGGATCTTGCGAAGCGCTGTGTCGCGAAGAATGGCCATGCTGGAAAAACGTCCAATCCGCCCGTTTGCATCATGTTTCCGGGGGCGGGCCGGAATCGGGTCGGGGGTGCGGGATCAGCCGCGGCCTCCGACCCGTGTGTCACGGTCGTTCGGCATGCGTTCAGCCCCTATTGCCGCAGCGCGGCCTGGGTCAGATCGTCCACCACCAGTGTCGCGGTCCGGCCATCGGGCAGGATGACGCGCAGCGATTGCGAGCCGTCGGCATTCGCCTCGATGAACATCGGCAGGGCCGCTGTCGCATCGGCCGAGGCCGGCAGCATCGAGGGTGCCGTTTCAAGCGCCGCGCTGTCGGAGGATCCGCCGCCGGTCACATAGGGGCTGTACCACGATCCGACACCCGCACCGATCACGGACAGGTGCACGGCCAGCGAAGTCACCGCCACGCCACCGAGAAAGAGGGGAACGCCCACGGTCGGTTTGACCACAAGCCACATCTTTGCGTTGTTCATGATGCGTCTCCCCTCAACCGAGCCACGGTGTGGACACGGCGACCAGCACATGCGCCAAAAGCGCGATCGCGCCAAAGACACGCGTGCCGTCGATGAGGTAGCTGTGCACCTCTTCTGCTTCTTTCAGGGTCAGACCGGTCGGCCAGACCTTATCGGGATCGTCGGCCATGTGCCGCCCCTCCTTTCTTGCGATAAACCGGCGGGCACAATGCCGCGCCGCTCCTGGACACCGGAAGGTCGCCCCTACAGCGCCAATACTGTCAGGCTGACATGACAGATGGGCAGTTTCAACTGTAAATCTAACGTGACAGTATCTTTCACCCAGAGCCTTGGAATCCAAAGCGCTTGCAGGCGGCGATATTGCCGCAAAAGCCCGTCGGGGGTCATCCGCTGACGCAGAAATTAGTTTCGAATCGGGCGAAGTCAGATCGCGCTTGCCCCACACAGGGGCAAAAGCGCTTGCAGTGTCGCCGCCTCGCACAGCGCGGTGGCGGGCGTCGTCACCGCGGCGCTAGCGGCAGCGCAGCCCCAAGACAACACCTCCGGCAAAGGCTGGCCGCGCGACAAGGCAAGAACCGCCCCGGCCACGAAACTGTCCCCCGCCCCGGTGCGCGAGACGACCGGAACATCTGCTGCGGGCGCGAACCAACGCCCCGTTTCGGCGGCAAGGACCGATCCCTCGGCCCCGCGCGCAAGGATCACGGTCCGGGCCGCCCCTGATCGCACCAAATCTGCGGCGAAATCCGCGCTGTCGAAAAGATCCGGCAGGGCGCGGCCGGCCAGTGCTTCGGATTCGACCTGATCCATCCGCAAGACGGCCATCAAGGTGCGCGCCGATGCCAGTGCCGCCAAGGCCGCGCCCGATGTGTCCGCGACAACCAAAACGCCCTGCCCTGTCAGCGCCTGCACCATCGCGACCTGTGCCTCGGGCGCGATCCCCGGTGGCAAGGATCCCGACAGCACCAGCCAATCGCCGGGTCCCGCGCGGTTCAAGAGCGCATCCTGAACCCCGGCCATATCCGCTGCGGCCCACGTCGGGCCGGGAAAGATGAACCGGAACTGCTGCCCGGACGCCCCTTCGATCACCGACAGGTTTTGGCGCAGATCGCCCGGCGCGGGCAGATGTTCCATCGCCACGCCGTGATCGGCCAGCATCCGCGCCAATTCCGCACCCGCCATCCCCTGCGCGGCCACCAGCGCCACGGCCTGCCCGCCCAGTTGCGTGATCGCGCGCGCGACGTTGAGCCCGCCACCGCCCGGATCGCGCCTTGGCTCGGTGCAGCGCAGCTTTTCGCCCGGCACGATCTGGGGCGTCGTGGTCTCGAGGTCGATTGCCGGGTTCAGGGTGACGGTCAGGATGGCCATGATCCGTCCTATCCTGCGGAGGCCTTGGCGCTCAAGCGGATCAGAGGGCGAATTGCCCTCGTTCCTCCGGGCTCAATTGTGCGACCAGCCCCTTCTCCCAAGCCAGATAGAGGCGCGAGGCGTCGGCGTCACCGTCATGGCGACCATGGGCAAAGCTGATGATATCGACCGCGGCCGACAGGTTCATCACCTCGCCCGGCACGATCTCGGCCCCGGCGTCGCGCAGCGCGGGCAGGCCGCCCTCGACCACCCGCACCGTGTCATGCCCGCGCGCGATCAGGCTGGCGGCGGCCAAGGCCGCGCGGGGGCCATCATCCCCAATCAGGAAAGGTGCGCGACCTTCGGGCAAATCGCGCAGCCGTGCACGATGGGACCAGATCGCACCCCTGACCGTGTTCTTGGTGTGAGCGGTGGAGCTGCGCAGGTCGATCCACTCTGCACCTCCTCCTGCGACTTGGGCCAGCGCGTCGCCCGCGCGAATGGTCGGGACGGGCCTATAGGGTGCGATCGGCCGGTCTTGCCGCGGCAGGATGCGCAAGGCCGTCGTGATCTGGCAAACGGCGACTTCATGACCAAGCGCGCGCAGCCAATAGGCCGCAAGCCCCGCGCGCAAACCGGTGTCATCGACCAGCACAACGCGCGCGCGGCGTGGCCCGATGAAACGATCAGTTGCCTGCACCAATGTCACAACAGGGACCGGCGTGGCGCAAGGTACGGGATCGCCCGCCGCCTCCGCCGGATCTCGCACGTCGAAGACAAAGGTCGTCCTGCCCGGATCGTCGCGCCATCTGGCCAGATCCGCCGCCGTGATCGTCGCAATGCCGTGCCGCCCGATGAAATCCCGCGCTCTTGCGGCGCTTGCCTCTGCATCTGCGGGCGGCAGCGGTGCTGCCGGATTTCCGCACTCCAACGCATGCCCGGCCAATCGCCAGCCCTGCGTTCCATCCTCGAGCCACCAGACCTCACGCGCAGGCTCGATCAAGGACAGGCTGGCCGCCCCCACGATCCCGCGCGTCCGACCCGCGCAGGTCAGCACGATGGGAACATGTGCGGGCAGGCTGTCGATCCTGTGGACGAGTTCACCGTTCGGCAGGCAAACGGCACCTGGAACCGTCATCTGCGCATGTTCCGTCGCGGGCCGCGTATCGAAGAACAAGAGATCCCGCCCCTCCTTCCGCCATGCCGCAAGGTCGTCGGGTGCGAGGGGCCGGGGATGCAGCGCCAGTTCCGCGAGTTCCCCCAGCGTCTTGGAGGGAACGTGAACCCCTTTGTAGAGGGTCAGTCCTGCCGCCGCCCATCCCGGCGCGCCGCCGGCGACACACGACAACGCCGTGTAGCCCATGGCCGATAGGATCGCCGCTGCCTCCATCGCCACGCCGTCCCCGCCATCAAGCAACATGACCGGGCAGGACGGGCGCGGCACCAGCACGGCGATCTCTACTTCCAGCGTGCTGAAGGGACAGGGTACGGCGAAAAGCGGATGGCCTTCGGAGAACGGTCCGGGTTCGCGCAGGTCGATCAGGGCGATCTCGCCCTGTCCCAGAACTCGGTCATTGGCCTCCTGCGGCGTGATCGTCTCTGCCATGCGCCCTCCCCGGCGTCCGCCTATCCTGCGCGGCCGTCAGGGTTTGCGATGGCCTTCGGGTGCTTCCTCGTAAGGCGACCAGCCATGTTCACTACCGCTGTCGGGCAGGTCATCGGGCCGAAGGCTTTGAACCATGTAGACCTTTGCAATGAAATGCGCCGTGATGGGCGCGGTCATGAACAGGAACAGGGTGATCAGCAGTTCATGGAAGGAAAACTGGTCCTTCTCGACGTAGAACCAGATCATCGAGGCGATCAACATGCCGCCAACCCCAAGGGTCGTGGCCTTGGTCGGGGCATGAAGGCGCTGCAGCGTGTGACGCAACCGCACCAGCCCGAAGGAGCCGACGAAGCCGAAGATGCCGCTGATTACCAGTGCCGCAGAAATCAGGATCTCACCGATCATGTCCATCTCTCGCCCCCCCTATTCGATGATGTTGCCGCGCAGCAGATAGCGGCAATAGGCAACGGTCGACACGAAGCCCACCATCGCGATCAGCATCGCTGCTTCGAAATAGATCGCCGTGCCGCGCCAGATCCCGTAGAGCACCAAGAGCGCGATGACGTTGATCACCATCGTGTCCAGCGCAAGGATCCGGTCGGCGGCGCTCGGCCCCTGTGCGATCCGCCAAAGGTCGAGGATCAGCGCTACGCCGTAGCAGCTTGCCGCGAAGAACAAGGCCATCTCGATCATTCGAAAATCTCCTTCAGACGGCGTTCATATCGGGTCTTGATCTGGTCGCGCACGCCGTCGGGGTCATCGGTGTCCAGCGTGTGAACGAGGATGGCGGAATTGTCGGCCGACAGCGTGGCCGAGACCGTGCCCGGCGTCATGGTGATCGTTCCGGCCAGAACGGTGATCGCCTCGGCCGAGGTCAGGTCGACCGGCACACTGATCCAGGTTGACCGGATCCGCGCCTCGGGTCGAAACAGCAAGATCATGGCGACCTGCACGTTGGCGACCACGATATCCCACAAGACGACAAGTGTATATTCGACGATCATCCGTGGGTTCCGCACGCGCGGGCGGTCGGGCCAATAGGCCCGCGTCAGCATCGGGATGACAAGGCCGAAGCCGGCGCCGAGGATGACGTTGCCCAGCGTCACCTTGTTGACCAGGGCAAGCCACACCACGACGAGCGTCAGGGTCAGCAGCGGGTGGGGAACCAGACGTGCCAGCATGTCCTCAACCTCCCGTGCCGGTGCCAAGCACCGCGGCCATGTATCCCGCCCGATCAAAGATCTGCTGCGCGGTATCCTCCAGATAGCCAGATACCGGCAACGCAAAGACCGCAAGCAAACCCAGCATCCCTATGGCCACCATCGCGGGCGCCAGTTCCCAAGCCCCGGCCTTGCGCGTCTCTGGTTTGGCGACAAGCGGCGCTTCGATCGCCGTCGAGGACCAGAACAAGATGCTGCCAGCGCGCGCAAATCCGACGATGGTCAGAAGCGAACCGATCAAGATCGCGCTCCACGCCCAAGCCATGATGCCCGGCTCGCGCAGCGCGTCGAGGATCAACAGCTTGCCCAAAAACCCGCTCAGCGGCGGCATCCCGGCCATACCGACGGCCGCACCGAAAAACAGGGCCGCGAACAACCCGTTTTGCGCGGTTGCAAGCACCGGCCGCAATCCGTCGCCGCCCCGGCGTGACACCACGAGATCCGCGACAAGGAAAAGGCACGCGGCGGCAAAGGTCGAATGCACGAGGTAATAGAGCGCTGCCATCGTTGCGTCAGGAGAAAAGGCCGCAACAGCCGCCATCAACGTCCCCATGGAGCCCAAGACCGAAAAGGCGATCAGCGGCATCAACCGACGCGCACCCAGAACGCCGAAGGCGCCCACGGCGATTGTGACGATGGCCGCAGGAAACAGCCATGTCGCCGCCAGATCCTCGGTCGGTGCGATGCCGGGGCCAAAGGAAATCGTGTGGACCCGCAAGATCGCATAAGCCCCCACTTTTGTCATGATGGCGAACAACGCCGCCACCGGAGCGGAGGCATTGGCATAGGTCGCGGGCAGCCAGAACTGCACCGGAAACAGCGCCGCCTTGACCGCGAAGACGATCATCAGAAGGATCGCGGCAACCCGCACCAGCGCCGCCTCCTCTGCCGGGATGGTCGCGATCACGCGCGCCATGTCGGCGATGTTGAGTGTGCCGGTCGAGGCGTAAAGTGTTCCGAGAGCGAAGAGGAACAGGGTCGAACCGGCAAGGTTCATGACCACGTATTGCAGCCCCGCCCGGACGCGATCCCGCCCGCCTGCATGGATCATCAATCCGTAGGACGCGATCAAAAGCACCTCGAAGAAGACGAACAGGTTGAACACGTCCCCCGTCAGGAAGGCCCCGCAGATGCCCATGAGCTGGAACTGGAACAGCGTGTGGAAATGCTTGCCGCGCGCGTCCCAACCGGTCGCAATGGCATGGATCAACACGATCAGCGCCAGCGTCGCGGTCAAAAGCACCATCAGCGCCGAAAGACGGTCCAGCACCAGCACGATGCCGAAAGGTGCCGGCCAATCGCCCAGGCGGTAGACAAAGGTTTCGCCTCCCGCGGCCATCATGGCGAGCCCGACGGCCACACCCAGCAACAGAACCGTTCCGGTGACCGAAGCGATGCGCGCCATGCTGATGTCGTGGCGCATGACGAAGCCGATGATGGGCGCAAAGAGCGCGGGCATCACGACAGGCAGGATGATCCAGTGCATCACTTGCCCTCCCCGTCGGCGCGGTCATCGGTGGCGTCGATATCCACCCGGTCGCTTTCGGCCTCGAAATAGGCGGCGAGCCCGATCATCACCAGAACGGCCGTCATCCCGAAGGAAATCACGATCGCCGTCAGCACCAGCGCCTGCGGCAGAGGGTCGGTATAGCTTGCCTCGCCATAACGCGACAGGATCGGCGATTGGTCGATGGCCAGACGCCCGCTCGCAAAGATGAAGACGTTGACCGCATAGGACAGAAAGGCCAGACCGAGGATCACGGGGAACGTGCGCAGGCGCAGCAGCAGGTAAACACCCGCCGCCGTCAGAACACCGATGGCGCTTGCAAGGATCGCTTCCATGTCAGGTCTCCGCCCCGCGTTCGGTGACCCTGTCGGCGGGGTCGTAGTCCATCGCTTCTACGTTCACGGTCTCGCCGGCGTGGCGGGCGATACGTGAGAGGCTGTAGAGCATCAACATCACGGCTCCCAGAACGGTCAGGAACACGCCCAGATCGAAAAGCATGGCCGTGGCCAGTTCGAATTCCTCGATCGGCGGGAGGTGCACGTATGTATAGGCCGAGGTCAGGAAGGGCGTGCCCGAAAGCCAGGCCCCTGCCCCGGTCAGCCCGGCGATGATCACGCCAAAGCCGATCAGCGTATGGTATTCGATCCGCTTGCGCGCCTGCGTCCAGGCAAAGCCCGAAGCCATGTATTGCATCAGGAGCGCGATGGCCACGACCAGACCCGCGACGAAACCACCGCCCGGCTCGTTGTGCCCGCGCAAGAAGATATAGGCACCAACCACGATGGCGATGGGCATCAGGACACGGGTGACCACGACCATCATCAGCGGATGGCGGTCGCGCGACAGATGCGTCACCGCCAGTCCCTCGCGCAAGACCTCCGACATCGCGCCGCCGCCGCGCAGCTTGCGCGCCACGGGACCGGCCAGAAGCGTCTGGACCAGCGCGTAGATCACCATGCCCGCGATCCCCAGAACGATGATCTCGCCATAGGTATCATAGCCCCGGAAATCCACGAGGATCACGTTGACCACATTGGTGCCGCCCCCGCCCTCGTAGCTGTTGTCGAGGTGGAATTGGGAGATGGTCGAGATGTCGCGCAGCATGAAGGCATAGGCCAAAGCGCCAACCCCGCCCCCAGCCACGACGGCAATCACACCGTCGCGCACGCGACGTAGCACGCTGCTTTCGACGGGTGTCGTCTTGGGCAGGAAATGCAGCGCCAGCAGCAACAGCATGATGGTCACCGTCTCGACCGAAATTTGCGTCAGCGCCAGATCAGGCGCCGACAGATAGGCAAAACCCGCCGAGATCGTCAGGCCGATGATCCCGATCAGCACGAGAGAGGTGAACCGGTCACGGTGCAAGATGACCACCGCCACACTGGCAACGATCAGCATCAGCCAACCGATCCCGATCACCGCAGGCACCGGCAACAGGCCACGGGTCGGCGCGGACAACGCGCTGCCAGAATAGGCGATCCAGCCAAGGGCGACCGAGGTGACGACAAAGACAGCCAGATAGCGGCTGATCGCGCCATTATGCGCAATCTCGGTTATGCCGCGCGACAGGGCGATGATGGCAGCAAGAAGCCGGTCGAAGATCGCTTTGGCCTCGGGGCGCGGCGCTGCCTCCCATGCCGACAGAAACGGTTTGTGCAGGCCAAGAAGGGCCCCGCCCCCAAGAACCGCGATGATCGACATCCACAGCGCAGGCGTCGCGCCATGCCAGATCTTCAGATGCGGATGCAGATCGGCTCCGGTCACGGCATTGGCCGCTGCCGTCACGATTCCTTCGGCAAGGAAGGGCGCGACCCCGATGACAACCACCAGAACGGTCAAAAGCGCGGGAGCAGCCCAAAGGCCCATGGGCGGATCATGCGGCTTGTGTGGATAATCGTCGCGAACCGGCCCAAGAAAGACATGGCCGATGAAGCGGAAGGAATAGGCCACCGACAACAGCGCACCCAAGGTCGCCAGAACCGGCACAGCCCAAGTGCTGCCCGCCCAATAGGTGTGAGATGCCTCCTCCAGCATCATCTCCTTGGACAGGAACCCGTTCAAAAGCGGTATGCCCGCCATCGACAATGCCGCGATCGTTCCGATGGCGAATGTGATCGGCATCAAATGGCGCAGACCGCCAAGCCGGCTGATGTCGCGGGTATGGGTCTCGTGATCGACGATCCCCACCGTCATGAAGAGCGCTGCCTTGAAGGTCAGGTGGTTCAGGATGTGGAACACCGCAGCCACCGCCGCCGCCTCGGTCCCGAAGCCCAGAAGCATGGTCAGAAGACCAAGATGGCTGACCGTCGAAAAGGCCAGAAGCGCCTTCAGATCATCCTTGAACAGCGCGATCAGCGCACCCAGCACCATGGTGACCAGACCCGTGGTCGCCACGATGTAGAACCATGCATCCGTCCCTGCCAATACGGGCCACATCCGCGCCATCAGGAAAACACCCGCCTTCACCATGGTCGCCGAATGCAGATAGGCCGACACGGGCGTCGGTGCCGCCATCGCGTGCGGCAACCAGAAATGGAACGGGAACTGCGCCGATTTGGTGAAGGCCCCCAAAAGGATCAGGATCAGCGCGGGCAGATACCATTCGGAAGCCCGGATCGCCTCACCCGCTTGCAAGATATCGGTCAGCTTGTAGCTGCCCGCGACATGGCCAAGGATCAACATGCCCCCGATCATCGCAAGCCCGCCTGCCCCGGTCACGGCCAAGGCCATCCGCGCGCCCTGCCGGCCCTCGGGCAAATGTTTCCAATAGCCGATGAGCAGGAAGGACGAGAGCGACGTCAGCTCCCAAAAGATCAGCAGTAGCAGGATGTTGTCGGAAATAACGATGCCCAGCATCGCGCCCTGGAACATCAGGAGATAGGTGTAGAACTGCCCCATCGGATCGTCGCCCGACAGGTAGAACCGCGCGTAAAGCGTGATGAGCAAGCCGACGCCAAGGATCATCGCGGCAAACATCAACCCCAGACCGTCGAGGAAGAAAGAGACCGAAAGCCCCAGCTGCGGCAGCCACATCACCTCGGCCGTGATGACCTCTCCGCGCAGCACATCGGGCGCGAGGATCATCAACAGGATCAGGGCGAGCACTGTCGGGACAGCGGTAAAACTTGCGCAGGCATTGCGTCCTGCACGAATCATGATCCCCGGAATCACTGCGCCCAAAAAGGGCAACAAGGATATCAGGAACAGGAAATGGCCCTGGTCGTTCATTTATGCGTCCCTGCCGTGCACGCGGCGTTCCGTCTTGGATAAGCGGTTGCAGGCCGATGGAAAAGAGCCTGACAGCCCCATGAACGACGCCTTTTGGAAAAATTGAAGCACGAACGACCACAAAAGCCGCGCCGCGCCCTCAGGTCGCACCGCGCGGGCCACCCACATCCGCCGGGGCCACGGCGACAGATTTCAGGACCGCATGAACCGACGCGCCCGGTTCCAGCCCCAGCGCCGCGACGGATCGGCGCGTGATCCGCGCCAGTACCCGCCCCGCCTGCGTGTCGAGCGCCACCAGCGCCCCCGGCCCCTCGCCCGCCCGGATTTCGGCCACCACACCGGGCAGGATGTTTAGGGCGGACAACCCGCGCGGAGCTTCTTGCGCAAGGATCACGTCATGCGCCGCAATCCGGACGCGCACGGATGCTCCCGGCCCCTGCGGCAGGCGCGGCAGGAACAAGGCCACGCCCCCGGCATCCAGTTCCGTCAGCCCGTCGTCATGATGGCGCGCCACCCGCGCGGTCAGAACCGCCCCCGCCTCGCGCGCGCCAGTGGGCAAAACGGCGGGATCGCCCAGAACCTCGGCGGCACGCCCCTGTGCTATGACGCGGCCAGCTTCCAGCGCGACAACGGTCGTGGCAAGCCGGGCCACCTCCGACGCGGAATGGCTGACATAGAGGATCGGGATCGTCACCTCGTCGCGCAACCGCTCGAAATAGGGCAAGATCTCGGCCTTCCGCGCCTCGTCGAGCGCGGCGAGCGGTTCGTCGGCAAGGATCAGTTGCGGTGCGGACAAGAGCGCGCGCCCGATGGCAACACGCTGCTTTTCGCCCCCCGACAGCGCGCCGGTCCGCCTGTCAAGCAAGGGACCGATCCCCAGCATTTCGACGACGCGGCCCATATCCTCGCGCGGGGCGTCCTTTGGGGCAAACCACGCGCCATAGCGCAGGTTCTGCCGCACGTTCAGATGCGGAAACAGCCGCCCCTCCTGAAAGATATAGCCGATCCGGCGCTTGTGCGGTGGCACCCAAACACGGGCCTCAACATCGGTCAGGATCGTCTTGCCCATGGCGACGCGCCCGGCCTCGGGCCGGAGCAGGCCCGCCACCGCATTGACGATCGTGGTTTTCCCCGACCCCGACCGACCGAAGAGAACGGTGATCCCTTGCGGCACGGCGAAACCCGCATCGAGCGTGAACCCGCCAAAACGGTGCCTGAGCCGGACCTCCAGCATCACGCACCACCGATCCGGCGCGCCACGGCGCGGCTGATCCATTCCGACAGCAGCAGCGCACCCATGGCGACCGCGATGGCCACAAGGACCAGCCGCGCCGCGTCATCCTCTCCGCCCGGAACCTGAAGGAACGTGTAGATCGCCGAAGGCAAGGTCTGCGTCTGTCCCGGGATGTTCGAGACAAAGGTGATCGTGGCGCCGAATTCCCCCATCGCCTTGGCAAAGGCGAGGATGGATCCCGCGATCACGCCGGGCAGGATCAGGGGCAAGGTCACGGTCAGAAAGACCCAAAGACGCGCTGCCCCAAGCGTTCCCGCCGCCTGTTCCAGCTTCGGGTCCACGGCCTCGATGGCCAGCCGGATCGCGCGCACCATCAAGGGAAAGGCCATGATCCCCGCCGCAAGCGCCGCGCCCGTCCAGCGAAAGGCGAAGACGATCCCGAACCACTCCTCCAGGAAACCACCCACCGGCCCCCGCCGCCCGAAGGTCAAGAGCAGCAGGTACCCAGTGACGACCGGTGGCAGGATCAGGGGAAGATGCACCAGCCCGTTCAAAAGCTGCTTGCCCGGAAACGACCAGCGCGCCAGCGCATAGGCGGTGAAAATCCCCAAAGGCAGGCTAACCGCCGTCGCCCATAATGAGACGCGGATCGACAGGAACACCGCCTGCCATTCGCTGGGGGAAAGCCAATCCGTCACGGCATCAATCTAGCACCGTGAAGCCTTCCGCCTCAAAGGCTGCGCGCGCGCTGTCCGATCGCAGCGCCGCGAAAAACGCGCGGTCCGCATCGTCTGCGGCTTCGGCCAAAAGCGCGGCGGGATAGCGGATCAGCGGATGGCTCTCCGGGGGAAAGGTTCCAAGGATGGTCACGGTTTCGTCTGCGGCGGCATCGGTCGCGTAGACGATGCCGTAGGGTGCCTCGCCTGTCGAGACCAGCGCCAATGCCGCGCGCACATTGTCCGCTTGCGCGACAAGCCCCTCGACCGAATACCAGAGGCCAAGGCTTTCAAGCGCCGCCTTGCCGTATTGTCCCGCGGGCACCGCATCGACCAGCGCCATCGCCAGCCGTTCGTCGCCCAGCATCGCCGCAAGATCCAGATCGGGTGTGATCTCGACCCGTTCCGCTGGCGGCCCATGCCCGATCAGGACGAGCTGATTGCCCAGAAGGTCGCCGCGCGTTCCCTCCACCACCAACCCCGCATCCTCCACCGCATCCATCCAGCTTACGGCGGCAGAGATGAAGATATCGGCCGGCGCGCCCGCGATGATCTGCTGCGCCAACTGGTTTGAACCCGCATAGGAAATCGTCACGATGTGGCCCGTTTCCGCCATCCAATCCGCCGCGACGCGTTCCAGTGCCGTGCGCATCGAGGCGGCAGCAAAGACCAGCACATCCTCCGCCATAGACGGTGTGGCGCAGGCCAGAGAGACCATCGCGGCAAGCGGCAAATGGCGGCGGGGTTTTGGCATCGTCGCGCCCCTTTCGGGTGATATGTTTCACAAAACATATCGCCAGCGAGGCGCGGCAAGGCAAGCGTTATTTTTCGTGGGGAATATCGCGAAGCAGCCCCTCCAGCGCGCGCACCTGTGCCGCACCGGCCTTGGCCACGGTGTCTTCCATATGGCGATAGAGCGTCAGGACGGCTTGCCCCGTCTCGGTCAAATGCGCGCCACCCCCGGCCTTGCCGCCCCGCGCCGAGGCGACCAGCGGTTCGCGAAAGGCGGCGTTCATTTCTTCCACCAGCATCCAGGCACGCTTGTAGCTCATGTTCATCGCGCGCCCCGCGGCGGCGATGGACCCGGTCTCCCGGATATGATTGAGCAGATCTATCTTGCCGGGGCCCAGCATCGCCCTGTCCCCGAACAGGATGCGGATACGCAGGTTGGCGGGGGCGGATGAGGCGCTCATGGCCGCAGAATGCCAAGACGCCGCCGCCTGATGCAAGCGCGATGCACGAGCGCGCGCGCCTAGAGCGTCGCGCCGACCAATGCGCCGATGCCGCTGGTGATCGCCATGGCCAGCACGCCCCAGATCATCACGCGCAAGGCCCCCCGCCTGCGCGACGCACCACCTGCCTGTGCCCCAAGGGCGCCCAGAATGCCAAGCGCGACCAAGGTTGCGCCCCCGACCCAGATCTGGATCCCTTCAAGGGGCGCGACCGCCCCCACCGCCAAAGGAACCGAGGCACCCGCGGCAAAGGTCAGGGCCGACACGAAAGCCGCCTGCAACGGGCGCGGCGGCGACAGGTCCGTCAGGCCGATCTCGTCGCGCAGATGCGCACCCAGCGCGTCCGCCTCGGTCAGATGTTCAGCCACCTCGCGCGCCAACGGCGGCGGCAGACCCCGGGTCTCGTAGATCGCGGTCAGCTCATCCAGCTCGGCCTCCGGGTTTTGCTTCAGCTCACGCTTTTCCTTGGCGATGTCTGCCTGTTCGACATCCTCCTGGCTTGAGACCGAGACATATTCCCCCGCTGCCATGCTCAGCGCACCCGCCGTCAGGCCCGCAACGCCTGCAAGCAAGATTGTGACATGATCTGCGGCCCCCGCCGCCACCCCGACAATGAGCGAGGCGGTCGACAAGATGCCGTCATTGGCGCCCATGACAGCAGCACGCAGCCACCCGGACCGGCCCGACAGATGCGGCTCGACATGGGCGGAGGGAATGCCGTGATGGATCGGCCGCGCCATCAGACAAGACCCATCTTGCCGGGGTTGAGGATGTTGAGGGGATCGACCGCCCGCTTGATTGCCTGCATCATGCCCATCGCGCCCGGCCCCAATTCCCGTTCCAGATAACTCGACTTGCCCTGTCCGATCCCGTGTTCTCCGGTGCAGGTCCCGTCCATCGAGATCGCCAGATCGTTCAGCCAGCCGATGAACGCTTCGGCCTGCGCCACCTCGCTCGTATCGGCCGTGTCGACCAGCAAGAGGCAATGGAAATTCCCGTCGCCGACATGCCCCACGATCGGGGCAAGCATCCCCATCGACGCGAGCCGTTCTTGGGCAGCGGTGACGCAATCGGCCAGACGGCTGACCGGGACGCAGACATCGGTCGACAGGCCGCGTGCGCCGGGGCGCAACTGCAATCCCGCCCAATAGGCATCATGACGCGCCTGCCACAGGCGGTTACGGTCTTCTTCTTTCGTGGTGAAGTCGAACCCGCTGCCGCCCATTTCGGCCGCGATCTCGCCAAAGGTGCGGGCCTGTTCGGCCACACCCGCCTCGGAGCCGTGGAATTCCAGCAGCAACAGAGGCGTTTCGGGCAGCGACAGCTTGGAATAGGCGTTGACCGCCCGCACCTGCACCGCATCCAGCAATTCGATCCGCGCCACCGGGATACCATACTGGATCGTCGCGATCACCGCGTTGCAGGCCGCGCCCACATCGGGAAAGGAACAGGTCGCCGCCGAAACCGCCTCGGGGATGCCCTGCAAACGCAGCGTCAGTTCGGTGATCACGCCCAGCGTGCCTTCGGACCCCACCATGAGACGCGTCAGGTCATAGCCCGCGCTCGTCTTGCGCGCGCGCTGCGCTGTGGTCACCACCTCGCCCGAGGGCAGAACCGCCTTCAGCGACAGGATATTGTCCTTCATCGTGCCATAGCGCACCGCATTCGTGCCCGAGGCGCCTGTCGCGGCCATGCCCCCAAGAGATGCATCGGCGCCGGGATCGACGGGAAAGAACAGGCCTGTTGCCCGCAGATGCGTGTTCAGCGCCTTGCGCGTCACGCCGGGCTGGATCACGCAATCCATATCCTCAGCATGGACTGCGAGGATGGCGTTCATCTCCTTGAAATCGAGCGATATGCCCCCCGCAGGCGCATTCACATGCCCCTCCAGCGAACTGCCCGCGCCGAACGGGATCACCGGCACGCGGTATTCCGCGCAGATGCCCATGATCGCCTGCACCTCTTCGGTGGTGGTGGGACAGATCACCGCATCGGGGGGCTGGTTGCGCAGCCATGTGGTGGTATGCGCGTGTTGTTCGCGCAGGGCCTGCCCGGTTTCCAGCCGCGCGCCGAACCTTTGGCGCAGCACCTCGATCGCGGTCATGATGCCGGTTTCGTTGCGTGCCAGATCGTGAACGCCCGCCATGCCATCCCCCGCTTCCTGTGGCCTCGGCGTTCGCTTAGCCCCATCCGCTGGCCCGGCGCAAGCGCACCTGCTGTCACGGGGCGACGGTGACGGTCCCCCTTGCCTCCGGTTGCGGGGTTGTTTCACATGCACCCTCGGATCTAGGGGAGGATCGACATGACGCGACCGACGCCGCTCTGGCTTCTGGTGGTCCTGCAAGGCGGCATCTCGGCCGCCTCGCTCGTGGTCGAGATCGTGGCGGGCCGGATGCTCGCGCCGCATGTGGGCATGTCGCTCTACACTTGGACGGCCGTGATCGCCGTGGTTCTTGCCGGTTTTTCGGCCGGGCATTGGTGGGGCGGGCGTCTGGCTGCGCTGCCCACAGACCGTGCACTGGCCTGGACCGGGGGCGCGACGCTGGCCGCGGCGCTCACCACGGCAGCAGCTGTCCTGATCCTGCCCATGGTCGCGGGCCCGGTGCTCGCCATCGTCACCAGCCCGGTCTGGGGCATCACCGCCCTGACCATGGTGGTGTTCTTCTTGCCCTCCTTCTTCGCGGGGGTGCCTGCGCCCGTTCTGGCGCAGATCGCCATCACCGCAAATCCCGACAGGTCGGGCCCCGCGCTTGGAGCAATGTTCGCCTCTGGGGCGGTCGGGGCCATCGCGGGCGTGCTTCTGGCAGGGATCGTCTTCATCGCTTGGCTTGGCTCCGCGCTGACGCTTGTGGTGGTGACCATCGTCTACATCGCCTCGGGGCTTTTGTTCTTTTGGCTCGCCCGGTCACGCGGCTTTGCCATCGCGCTGCTGGCCGGGGCCGCCGCCGCGGGCATGGCGGGGCTTGCGCTCGCCGCCCCCCAACAATGCCATCAGGAGACGCAGTATTTTTGCCTGAGGGTGGAGGATCTGTCGGCCGATCCCTCCAGCCCCGTGCACCTGATGGTGATCGACCACCTCGCCCACGGGATCAGCGCGCGCGACGCGCCGCAGGTGCAGTTCACCGTCCATGGCGCGATGCTGGACACGCTGACGCGGATGCGCGCCCCGCGCGAGGATTTCAGCACCTATGTGATCGGCGGCGGCTCCTTTTCCGTGCCGCGCAGCCTCATGGCGCAGGGCGCAGGCCCCATGACCGTCGCCGAGATCGACCCCGAGGTGACGCAATTGGCCGAAGATGCCTTCTGGTTCGATGCTTCCGCCGCCGAGATCTGGCACGAAGATGCGCGCCGCGCCCTCCTGATCCGGCCCGAGCGGCAATTCGACATCATCATCGGCGATGCCTTCACCGATGTGGTGGTACCGGTGCATCTGGTAACGCGCGAATTTTTCGAATTGGTCGCGGCGCGGATGACGCCCGAGGGATCATTCTTGATGACGGTGATCGATTACGAGGATCGTCTGGGCTCGCTCGGCTCCATCATCATGACGCTTCGCGAAGTCTTTCCGGTGGTCGAAGTCTGGACCCAAGCGGGCCAACCCGCCCGCGGATCGCGCATGGTCTTTGCAGTGGTGGCGGGATCTTTGCCCACACCGGTCAGCCAGTTCACCGCGCCCGCACCGGACCTGATGGCCTTTGCGGCCCTTGATGACCGTTTTGTTCAGGCGCTTGCCGCGGACCGAGGCATGATCCTGACCGACGATTACGCGCCCATCGACCGGTTGATGGGTCGCCCGGATTGACAGAATTGGGGGTGCGTGAGGGCGCGCCCTACCCCGCACTGGCATCGCAAGCGCCTGTTTTTCGGCAATCCTTGGTGTTTACGCGAACAACTCGTGGCACAACTCCAGCGCCTCGATCAGTACGTCCACCTCGCCTTCGGTGTTGTACATCCCGAAACTGGCCCTGCAGGTCGCGTTCAACCCCAGATGCGCCATCAACGGCCCGGTGCAATGCTGCCCGGCCCGCACCGCGACCCCCTTCTTGTCCAGCACGGTCGAGATGTCATGCGCATGGGCCGCGCCTTCGAGCGTGAAGGAAAAGATCGCCCCCTTCCGCGCCGATGTCCCCTGCACGTTGAGCCAGTTCAACCCCGCCAGCCGCGTTGAGGCGTAATCGCGCAGCCGCGCTTCGTGGGCCGCGATGTTCTGCATCCCCACGCCCATCATGTAATCCAGCGCTACGCCCAACCCGATCTGTTGCACGATCCCGGGCGTGCCCGCCTCGAACATCATCGGCGGATCATTGTAGATCACCCGGTCGCGATGCACCTCGCGGATCATGTCGCCGCCCCCGATGAAGGGGCGCATCTCGGACATGCGCTCGGCCTTGATGTGGATCGCGCCGGACCCCGAGGGACCGTAAAGCTTGTGCCCCGTCACCGCGTAGAAATCCGCCCCCAGATCGTCGAGGTCGAGCGGCATGTGAACCGCCGCCTGACTCCCGTCAAGCAGAACCGGCACGCCCTTGGCATGGGCCGCCTCGATCACCGGTTTCACATCAAAGACGGTCCCCAACACGTTGGACATATGGGACATTGCGACCAACTTGGTCTTGGGTCCGATGGCATCGATCATCGCCTGCGGGTCCAGATCGCCCTTGGCATCCACCTCCACCCATTTCAGCACGACGCCCTGTCGCTCGCGCAGGAAATGCCACGGCACGATATTGGCATGATGTTCCGCGATGGTCAGGACGATCTCGTCCCCCGCCTGCATCCGCGGCATGGCCCAGCCATAGGCGACAAGGTTGATCCCCTCCGTCGCACCCGAGGTAAAGACGATCTCCTCCTCGTTCTTGACCCCAAGAAACCGGGCGATGGTGCCCCTCACGCCTTCGTATTTCTCGGTCGCAAGGTTCGACAGGTAATGCAGACCCCGGTGCACATTGGCGTATTCCATGGAATAGGCCTGCGTGACCGCGTCGATGACAACCTGCGGCTTCTGCGCGCTGGCCCCGTTGTCGAGATAAACCAGCGGCTTGCCGTTCACCTGCCGCGACAGGATCGGGAAATCCGCGCGGATCTTGTCGATATCATATGTCATTCAGACCGTTCCGAAGGTGATGCCCAAAAGCGTCAGCGCGAGGCTCAGGGCGAAAAGAAGTCCGAAGGCCGACAGGATCGTCATCACCGCCACCATGCCAAGTGACGTGAACCCGTGCAGCGCGGCGATGAAATTGACCAAGAGCCACAGGAACAGCCCCAGCGCGAGGATCGTGATCAGACCCGCGACCGGTGGCAGCGCGACCAGTGCAATCAACTGCACCACCTGCACGCACAAAAAGATGAACTGCAGCCAGATGATCAGGGCGAAAGCTTCTTCAAACCGCCCCGTTCCGCCAAAGACGCGTCCGATCCGCGTGACCGCATGGGCCATGAGGTACAAAAACGCCGCCTGCAGCGCCCCCATGACCAGGGGCGAGGCCCCCATCGGCCCCGTCAGCGGCCCGTTCTGCGGCATCCCCGCCAGAAGATACAGGATATCGCCAAGCAACATCGACAGCACGATGACCAGCGCAAAGGCCAGCCACAGCGCTTGTCGCGGCAACCCCAGCGCCAGCACCGTTTCGGCGCCCTCACGCGGATTGGCGACCGTTTCGCGCGCCATCCGCAAGAGCGGGCCGAGAGAAATCAGATTGGTCATGCCCCTGCCTCGGGTTCGCGTTCCGCCTCGCGCAAAGACATGCCCCAGATCGCGAGAAAGGCAATCAGAAGCAGCCCCCCCGCGACGGTCTGTTCCACGCCCGGCCCGATGAAACCCGCGACCAGCCCGTGAAACAGCCATGCCGGCGATGTGGCGAGCAACGACCAGAACAGCGCCAGCCGCGCGGAATACCACGTACCCCGCCCCCCGAAGAGCCGCGCCACCAGATGCGTGACCGCCGCCAGCGCATAGGCCATCAGCGGCCAGACCATCATCATCGAGAAAAAGGTGATTGCCATGACCGCCTCCAGCGGCGGGCCCCCCTCTACCGCGACGAAGGCCTCCCGGCTCAACCGCGGCCATTGCGCGACAAAGATGATCAGGCAGGCCGCGATCAGGATCGCCAGCGCCCGATCTTCCCGCCGCCCAACGGACAACAGCCTGCGCATCACTGCGCCGGGCCTGCGCCATGTCGCCACGATGTCACTCGTCACCGCCATGGATCAGCCCCGCCTGCGCCGCTCCAGCCACATCTGCAACCGGACACGGATATCGTTGGCGAGCCGCTCGTCTTCGATCTCGCTGATCGCCTCGTCGATGAAGGCCAGCACCAGCAGGTCCGTCGCCGTCTCGCGCGGAACGCCCCGTGCCCGCAGGTAGAAAAGCGCGGTTTCGTCGATCGCCCCCGTGGTGGACCCATGCGAGCATTTCACGTCATCGGCGTAGATTTCCAGCTCCGGCTTGGCCTGAAACGACGCTTCCTCGTCCAGAAGCAACGCTTGGCTGATCTGGTAGCCGTCCGTCTTCTGCGCTCCGGGCTTCACAAGGATCTTGCCCTGAAACACGCCCTCGGCCCCGTTGCGCAGCACTTTCTTGAACACCTGCCGGCTCTCGCAGCGCTCGGCGTCATGCGTGATGAAAACGGTATCGTCATGGTGGTACGGGTGGGTCCGCGCATCCCCCATGGCCGCGCCCGCGACATGGGCGATGGCATCGTCGCCCGTCAGTTCGATGACATGCTCGTTGCGCGTCAGAACGCCGTTCACGGTCAGGGTAAAGGATTTGTAGACGCTTTCCTCCCCCAGCCGCGCAAACATGTGCGTCGCAGCCCGGCGTTCATGGTCTCGGCCTTGCGCGCGCAAATGATGGAACGTGCCCCGATCCGCGACGCTGATCTCCATGCATTTGTTGAACCGTGCCGCCGCAGGTCCGTTCTCGAGCACGGTCAGCTCCGCGCCCTCCTCGACCCGGACGACATGGTGCAAGATCGCATCCGAGTTCTCAGAACGGTGCAGGTAGATGATGCTGACGGGTTTTTCCGCCTTGCCGGTGGCGCGGATCACGATGCCGTCTTGCGCAAAGGCGGTATTGAGCGCCGCCAACGGGCGCACAACGGGCACCTGCCCTGCGGTTTCCAGCTTGCCGTAGAATTCCCGCGCCCAATGAATATCGCGCGCCATCGCGTCAGACAGGCGCTCGATCTCGACACCCGAAAGGCTCAGATCGTCAGATTGCTCCGGGTCGAAAACACCATCGACGAAAACAACCCTCAGACGATCGACCCCGTCGAATATCGGCCCTTCGTCCTTTGCCTCGAACAGCGCGGCACGCGGGGCGGCCACCTGTGTCAGGCTCGTGGGATCGGTGAATTTCCAATACTCATCCCGCCGCGTCGGCAGGCCCATGGCGCGCAGCCGCGCCAACGCATCGGCCCGCGCGGCATTGCCCCATACGCCGCCCTGCGGCAGGTCCAGCGCCGTGATGCGGCTTTCGGTCAGGTCCTGCTTGGCTTGTTGTGCAACCGCCATCACGCCACCTCGTTCAGGATGTCGGCGTAGCCGTTCTTCTCCACCTCGAGCGCCAGCTCCGGCCCGCCCGTCTTCACGATGCGCCCATCGGCCATGATATGCACCACATCGGGTTTGATATGGTCGAGAAGCCGCTGGTAATGCGTGATGACAAGGAAGCCACGCCCAGCATCGCGCAGCGCATTCACGCCATCCGACACCAGCTTCATCGCATCCACGTCAAGCCCGCTGTCCGTCTCGTCGAGAATGCACATCTTGGGCTCCAGCATCGCCATCTGGAGGATCTCGTTGCGCTTCTTCTCACCGCCCGAAAAGCCGACATTGACGGGCCGCTTCAGCATCTCCGCATCGATCTTGAGCGTCTTGGCCTTTTCCCGCACGAGCTTCAGGAAATCGCCCGCGCTGATCTCGTCCTCGCCGCGCGCCTTGCGCTGCGCGTTCACGGCCGTGCGCAGAAAGGTCATGTTCCCAACGCCGGGAATTTCGACCGGATACTGGAATGCGAGGAACAGACCGGCCGCCGCGCGCTCCTCGGGCTCCATCTCCAGCAGGTCTTCGCCTTCCAGCGTCGCGCTGCCATCCGTCACCTCGTAGCCATCGCGCCCCGACAGCACATAGGACAGCGTCGATTTGCCCGAACCGTTCGGACCCATGATCGCATGGACCTTGCCCGCCTCGACCGTCAGGTCGACACCCTTGAGGATCTGCTTGTCCTCGTCCTCAAGCTTCACATGCAGGTTCTTGATCGTCAGCATTGGCGTGTCCTCTCAGCAATCTTTCGCCCGCCACCTCGGCCCGGGCATGTTTCGAAAATCGGCGGCCAGCGCGCGCAAGACGGGCCGTCAGCGCCGCATGATCAGCTTGGCCGAGACATGGCTGATGATCGTCGCCGTCACCGCCGCAAAGGCCGCCATGCCGGGGCCGCCAGGCTGCCACACCGGGTAGGTCAGCGTCATCATCAACACCACGCCGATGGCCACCAGCAGCGCATAACGCGGTCTTGGTTCACCGGCGGTCAGCCAGAATTTCATGTTCATCGTCCCACCTCGATACCGGACACGTCGCGCCTCAGCCGACGCTGCCCTCAAGCGAGATCGCCACCAGCTGTTGCGCTTCCATGGCGAATTCCATCGGCAGGGCCTGCAACACCTCGCGCGCAAAGCCGTTGACGATCAACGCCACAGCCTCTTCCTCGTCCATGCCGCGCTGGCGGCAATAGAACATCTGCTCGTCATCCACCTTGGAGGTGGTGGCCTCGTGTTCCACACGGCTCGAGTTGTTCTTGACCTCGATGTAGGGAACTGTATGCGCCCCGCACTTGTCGCCGATCAAAAGGCTGTCGCATTGCGTATAGTTGCGGCTTTCCTTGGCCTTCGGGTGCATCGACACGAGGCCGCGATAGGTGTTCTGTGCGCGACCCGCGCTGATCCCCTTGGACACGATCCGCGACTTGGTGCGCTTGCCAAGATGCACCATCTTGGTGCCGGTGTCGGCCTGCTGGGCATTGTTGGCGATGGCGATGGAATAGAACTCGCCTTGGCTGTCATCGCCCCGCAGGATGCACGACGGATATTTCCAGGTGATGGCCGATCCCGTCTCCACCTGTGTCCACATCACCTTGGACCGGTCGCCACGGCAATCGGCGCGCTTGGTGACGAAATTATAGATCCCACCCCGGCCTTCCTCGTCGCCCGGATACCAATTCTGGACCGTGGAATACTTGATCTCCGCATCTTCCAGCAGCACCAGTTCCACCACCGCGGCATGAAGCTGGTGCGTATCCCGCTTGGGCGCCGTGCACCCTTCGAGATAGCTCACATAGCTGCCCTTGTCCGCGATGATCAGCGTCCGCTCGAACTGGCCGGTATTCTCGGCATTGATCCGGAAATAGGTCGACAACTCCATCGGGCAGCGCACGCCCGGCGGGATGTAGACAAAGGAGCCGTCCGAGAACACCGCCGAATTCAACGTGGCAAAGAAATTGTCGGTGATCGGAACGACCGACCCGAGGTATTTCTTCACCAATTCGGGATGCTCGCGGATCGCGTCCGAGATCGAGCAAAAGATCACGCCGGCCTTCTTCAACTCGGCCTGAAACGTCGTGCCCACGCTCACGCTGTCAAAGACCGCATCGACCGCAACCTTGCGCCCTTCGGCAGGCGCATCCTCGGCCCCTTCGATGCCCGCAAGGATCATCTGCTCCTTCAGCGGGATGCCGAGCTTGTCATAGGTCGCCAGAAGCTTGGGGTCGACCTCGTCCAGCGATTTGGGCTTTTCGGCCATGCTCTTGGGACGCGCGTAGTAATACTGGTCCTGATAATCGATGGCCGGATAGTTCAGCATCGCCCATTCCGGCTCGTCCATCTGCTTCCAGCGCTTGAACGCCTGCAGACGCCAGTCCGTCATCCATTCCGGCTCGCCGTTCTTTTCCGAGATGAGGCGCACGATGTCCTCGCTCACGCCCTTGGGGGCGTAATCCATCTCGATCTCGGTTTCCCAGCCGTACTTGTACTTGCCGCCCATCGCCTGAACGGTCTCGACCGTCTCGCGGTCGACGCCATCCTTGACCTGCGTGTCCTGCATGTCGGTATCGAGGGCTGCCATCTTTTTCTCTCCTCTGTCCGGCCTTGGCCGGGTCATCCTCTTGGCCGTGTTCCGGCCGTCTTGTCAGCGGCGCTTGGCCGCCCATCTGTCCCGCGCCCCGATCCACGCTTCGGCAAAGGCCATGACCTCCGCCTCTGTCGTTTCGGGCCCGAGCGAGACGCGCAGCGCACAGCCCGCCGCCTCCTCATCCAGACCCATGGCGCGCAAGACGCCACTGGCCTTTACCTTGCCCGAGGAACAGGCCGATCCCGCCGAAACGGCGAAACCGGCAAGGTCCATCTGCATCACCTGCGTCTCGCCCTTCCATCCGGGTGTGACCATCAGGCTGGTGTTGGGTAGCCGGGTTTCTTCTTTCCCGACAAAAATAGTCCCGTTCGCGCGAGGTTCCAGAGTCTTTTCTAGAATATTTCTAAGTTTGTCCACCCGCTCCCAGACGCCCGAAGCCAGATCTTGGGTCGCGGCCTGCGCCGCCGCGCCAAATCCGGCAATACCGATCAGGTTCTCGGTGCCCGATCTGCGCCCCATCTCCTGGCCGCCGCCCCGGATGCGGGCATCGACATCCAGCCCGCGGCGCATCACCAGCGCCCCGATTCCCTTCGGCCCGCCGATCTTGTGGGCAGAAACAAAGGCCATATCGACCCCCGACCAGTCGAAGGCGACCGGGATCTTGCCAAAACCCTGGGTCCAATCGCTGACCGCCAAGCCCTGCGGCAGGTCCTGCACGATGCCGGTTTCCGAATTGGCGAGCTGCAGGGTACTCGCGGCCGGATTTTCCAGCGTCACCCGACCGGATGGCGCGACCAACAGATCCTCGCGGACCCAGGCCCTCACCGCGTCATGCTCGATCGCCGCGCCCTGCAGGTCGCGGCCCGCCAGCGCCAGCGCCGCCGCCTCCGTCGCACCCGAGACGAAGACGATATCGGCCGCCTGCGCCCCCAGCGCCTCGGCCAATTGCCCCCGCGCGCGCTCCATCAAGGCCTTGGCCACCCGCCCCTCGGCATGGACAGAGGACGGGTTGCCCACCACATCCATCGCCGCTGCCATCGCCGCCCGCGCCTCTGGCCTCAAGGGCGCCGTCGCGTTGTGATCAAGATAGACCCGCGCCATCCCGCCCCCGCTTCATCTTCCCAAAAATACGGACGGTCCGACCGGCCCCGCCCATCCGGCCGCCCGTGGTCAGCCCTCGTCGACCACTTCGAACAATGTCGGCACCGCCGGGCATGGCGTCAGCCCGTTCTGCACCACGTCCGACAGGCGCGTCTGGTGCAAAAAGACATAGACATGGGCCGACAGGCTTTCCCACAACCGGTTCGTCATGCTCTGCGCCCGGCTGCCCGACACCCCGCCCGTGGCGCCTGCCCCGGTGTGCAGCGCGCTCACCGTCTCGTCGACGGCTGCGAAAATGTCGACCACCCGGATCTCCGAGGCGGGCCGCGACAGCCGATAGCCGCCCCCCGGGCCCCGCACCGACACGACGAGATCGGCACGGCGCAGCTTGACGAAAAGCTGTTCCAGATAGGGCAGCGAAATGTCCTGCCGCCGCGACAAATCCGCCAACGACATCAGCCCGTTGCCCGTCTGCAGCGCCAGATCGGCCATCGCGACCATCGCATAGCGGCCCTTCGTGCTCAGCTTCATGCACGCCGTCCCCTGCAAAGATTGACCTTTTCGTTCCGCAGGCTTAACTGCGAAACGACCCGGCTCCGGCATCCCCGGACCCGGCTGGAATTCATCGGTTCTAGGCAGCGGCCCCAAATGCGTCAAGCAAAGCCGCCGCCCGGACCCCGCTTGAGGAGAGTGCGTTTGCCTGAGGTGATTTTCCCCGGCCCCGAGGGTCGGCTCGAAGGCCGTTACCACCCGCAAAAGATCAAGGACGCGCCGATCGCGATCATCTTGCACCCGCATCCGCAATTCGGCGGCACGATGAACAACCGCGTCGTCTACAACCTGCATTACGCCTTTCACAAGATCGGCTTCACCGTTCTGCGCTTCAACTTCCGCGGCGTGGGCCGGAGCCAGGGGGAGTACGACCAGGGCATCGGCGAATTGTCCGATGCCGCCTCGGCACTCGATTATCTCCAGTCGATGAACCCCAATTCCAAGCATTGCTGGGTCGCGGGCTTTTCCTTCGGGGCCTGGATCGGCATGCAGCTCCTGATGCGGCGTCCCGAGATTACGGGCTTTGTCAGCGTCTCGCCGCCGGCAAACATGTATGATTTCAGCTTTCTTGCGCCCTGCCCCGCTTCGGGGCTGGTCATCAACGGCGCCTCGGACCGCGTGGCAAAGCCGCAAGATACCCGCATCCTCGTCGACAAGCTGCACGAGCAAAAGGGCATCACCATCACCCATCAGGAGGTGGAGGGCGCAGGCCATTTCTTCGAGGATCCGCACATGGACCCGATGATCGAGAGCGTGCAGACCTATGTCCGGCGCCGCCTGACCGAAAACAGCCGCTGAACCGCACCAGATGAGCCGCATCGCCGAGGATCTGGCCGACAAGCTGGCCCGCGACACGATCGCGGCAGCCGAGGCGCTGGGAGACGACCGCTTGGTCGAACAGATCGCTCAGGCGCTCGGGGCGTCCTCTCCGACGACCGAGGAATTGTTCCGCACGCTCGTGCGCGTCCGCATGGCCGAGGAGCGGGCACGTAAACTGCTTGACGCGCGCATCGCCGCCGCCCGCAAAGCCGCCGAAACCTGACATCGCTCCCGGCCCGTTCGGCCGGGATCAGTCCAGCGCTTCGACCAGCACCAGATCGCGTTCCGATGCGCCCTGCGCATGGGTCAACGCTTCTTGGTAGGTGGAGCTTTCATAACAGGCATTGGCTGCCTCGAGGCTCGGGAACCGCGCCACCACGTTGCGCGGATGCGCGCGGCCTTCCTTCTGGATGGCACGTCCCCCGCGGGCCAAGAATTCCCCGCCATGCTCCGTGATGGCCTTGGTCGCAAGGCCGGCGTATTTCGCATAGGCCGCATCGTCCGACACGGTCACATGCGCGATCCAGAAGGCTCCGGGCATCTGTCACTCTCCCTTCAGAACGGCTTCCGCCGCCGCGATCGCGGCATCGGCATTGGTAGCGTCCTTGCCGCCGCCCTGCGCGAAATCTGGCCTGCCACCGCCGCCCTTGCCGCCCAGCTGTTCCACCGCCGCGCGCACCAGATCGACCGCCGAAATCCGGCCGGTCAGATCCTCGGTCACGCCGGCGGCAACCGCCGCCTTGTCGCCCGTATCCGCAATCAGCAGCACGGCCCCCGATCCAAGGCGCGCCTTGTGCTCGTCGATCAGCCCGGCCAGATCCTTGCCGGTCACGCCGGTCAACGCCTGCGCGTGGAAGGCAACGCCGTTCACCTGCCGCGCCTCGGCCGCGGGCTGGCCCGCACCGCCTGCCATGGCCAACGCGCGGCGCAACTGCGCCACCTCGTTTTCCAGCTTGCGGCGTTCGTCCTTCAGGCTGCGCACCCGATCCAGCAATTCGGCGGGCGTGGCGTTCATCTCGTGGGCCAATTCGGCAACCCGACGATCCTGCCCCGACAGATAGTCGAAGGCCGCAGGCCCGGTCAGCGCCTCGATCCGGCGCACCCCCGCGCTCGAGGCCGAATCCCCAAGCGCCACGAAAACACCGATGTCGCCCGTTTGGCGCACATGGGTGCCCCCGCAAAGTTCCAGCGAATACGTCTGGCCATCCGCACCCTTGCCCGAACCGGCAAGTGTGCCCATCGACACCACCCGTACCTCGTCGCCGTATTTCTCACCAAACAGCGCCTGCGCGCCCAGATCACGCGCCGCGTCCGGTGTCATGATCCGCGTATCCACTGGCGCATTCTGGCGAATAAAATCGTTCACCTCCCGCTCGACCTGCGCCAACTCGGCCTGCGTCAACGCCTTGCCATGGCTGAAATCGAACCGAAGCCGGTCCGGCGCATTCAACGACCCGCGCTGCGCCACATGATCGCCAAGCGCCCGGCGCAGGGCCTCGTGCAACAGATGGGTTGCGGAATGGTTCGCGCGAATGGTCGTCCGGCGGGTGTGATCCACCTCCAGTTCCGCACCCTGACCGGGCTTGATCGTGCCCTCGACCACCTCGGCCATATGCAGGAAAAGGCCCGCGATCTTCTTGGTGTCGGTCACGCGCGCCTTGCCGGTCGCGGTGCGGATCACGCCCGTATCCCCGACCTGACCGCCCGATTCCGCGTAGAATGGCGTCTGGTTGACCACGATGGCCAGTGTATCGCCGACCTTCGCCTGATCGACGCCCGCGCCCTCCCGCACCAGTGCCAGAACCTGCCCCTCGGCGATCTCGGTGTCATAGCCCAGAAACTCGGTCGTGCCGTGCTGTTCGGCCAGATCATACCATATCGCAGCATCCGCCTGTTCGCCCGACCCCGACCAGGCCGCGCGCGCCTTGGCCTTCTGCTCGGCCATGGCGGCATCGAACCCGTCGGTATCGACCGCCCGGCCCTTTTCGCGCAGGGCATCCTGCGTCAGGTCCAGCGGGAAACCATAGGTGTCATAAAGCTTGAATGCTGCCTGCCCCGGCAGTGCCGCGCCGTCGGCCAGCCCCGCCAATTCCTCGTCCAGAAGCTTCAGACCCCGGTCCAGCGTGGTGCGGAACCGTTCTTCCTCCAGCTTCAGCGTCTCGGCGATCAGCGCCTGCGCCCGGCCCAATTCGGGATAGGCCTGCCCCATCTGCTGCACCAGCGCCGGCACCAACCGGTGCATCAGCGGATCCTTCGCCCCCAACAGGTGCGCATGGCGCATCGCCCGCCGCATGATCCGGCGCAGCACATAGCCGCGCCCCTCGTTCGAGGGCATCACCCCATCCGCGATGAGGAAAGAGCAGGACCGCAGATGGTCCGCGATCACCCGGTGATGCACCTTTTGCGGCCCGTCGGGATCGACGCTCGTCGCATGGGCCGCCGCCTCGATCAAGGCGCGCATCAGGTCGGTGTCATAATTGTCGTGCTTGCCCTGCAACAAGGCCCCGATCCGCTCCAGCCCCATGCCGGTATCGATCGACTGCATGTCGAGCGGCACCATGGACCCATCCGTGAATTGCTCGTTTTGCATGAAAACGACGTTCCAGATCTCGATGAACCGGTCGCCGTCCTCCTCCGCCGATCCCGGCGGGCCACCCCAGATGTGATCGCCGTGATCGTAGAAGATCTCGGTGCAGGGGCCGCAGGGGCCGGTCGGCCCCATCTGCCAGAAGTTGTCCGAGGTGGCGATGCGGATGATCCGATCTTCGGGAACGCCCACCTTCTTCCAGATCTCGAAGGCCTCGTCATCGGTGTGATAGACGGTGGTCAACAGCCGCTTGGCATCGATCCCGAAATCCTTGGTGATCAATTCCCACGCAAAGGGGATGGCTTCGGTCTTGAAGTAATCGCCGAAGCTGAAATTCCCCAGCATCTCGAAGAACGTATGGTGCCGCGCGGTATAGCCCACGTTGTCGAGGTCATTGTGCTTGCCGCCCGCGCGCACGCATTTCTGCGCGGTGGTGGCGCGGACGTAATCGCGCCGTTCCACCCCGGTGAACAGGTTCTTGAACTGCACCATCCCCGAGTTGGTGAACATCAGCGTCGGGTCGTTGCGCGGCACAAGCGGGCTCGAGGGCACGACCTCGTGGCCATTGCGGCGGAAATATTCGAGGAAGGTAGAGCGGATATCGTTGAGGCTGGCCATCGGGTCTCGCGCTGGTCGGGGCTTGGGTCACGTCGGACAAGGCATGTATCCCCGCACCCCGCCCCTGTCCACGGCTGCGCGCATCCCCGGCAGAAAAAAGACGGCCCAACCCGGGGCCGCCTCTTGTTCCGTCACTTGTGCTACACGGCCCGCACAGGCGGCCGCGCCCACGTCAAGGCGCTCACTCCTCGACCATTTCCATCGGGCCGTCATCGTCGCCCATCGCGAAATCCAATCCATGCGAGGCGCGGATCTTGTCCTCGATCTGGAGGGCCACTTCCGGGTGATCGCGCAGGAATTGCTTGGCATTCTCACGCCCCTGCCCGATCCGTTCATCCCCGTACGAAAACCACGAGCCCGATTTATCGACCACACCGGCTTTCACGCCCATGTCGACCAACTCACCCATCTTCGAGATGCCTTCGCCATACATGATGTCGAATTCCACCTGTTTGAAGGGCGGCGCGACCTTGTTCTTGACCACCTTCACGCGGGTCGTGTTGCCAACCACCTCGTCGCGGTCCTTGATCGAGCCGATCCGGCGGATATCCAGCCGGACGCTGGCGTAAAACTTCAGCGCATTGCCGCCCGTCGTCGTTTCCGGGCTGCCGAACATCACGCCGATCTTCATCCGGATCTGGTTGATGAAGATCACCATACAATTCGACCGCGAGATGGAGCCGGTCAGCTTGCGCATCGCCTGGCTCATCAGGCGGGCATGGACGCCGACCGAACTGTCGCCCATGTCGCCCTCGAGCTCGGATTTGGGCGTAAGCGCTGCGACCGAATCGACCACCACAAGGCTGACCGCGCCCGATCGCACCAGCGTGTCCACGATTTCCAGCGCCTGTTCGCCCGTGTCGGGCTGCGAGATCAGAAGCTCGTCGAGGTTCACCCCCAGCTTCTTGGCATATTGCGGATCCAGCGCATGTTCGGCGTCGACGAAGGCGCAGATCCCGCCTTTTTTCTGCTCTTCGGCCACGACATGCAGCGTGAGCGTCGTCTTGCCGGAGCTTTCAGGCCCGTAGATCTCGATGATACGCCCTTTGGGCAGGCCCCCGATTCCCAGAGCGATATCAAGGCCCAGCGACCCGGTGGAGGTCGCCTCGATATCCTTAAGGGCATTGTCTCCGCCCAGCTTCATGATGGAGCCCTTGCCGAACTGGCGTTCGATCTGGGCCAAGGCGCTGTCGAGCGCCTTTTGCTTGTCGGCGGATTTGCGGTCGGTCATGTCGAGAAGATTTGCCGTTGCCATTGCGTTGGGCCCCCTTATTCCACGTCACCGGCGGGGCGGCAACGGGATGCTCGTGTTCACCTCTTGTTCTCGACTATCTCTGCAAACAAAAGGAGAACATTTCAAGTAAATTCTTGTCTGACTGCAGTTTTGGCGGGATTGGTTAAGAACGTGTTACTGCCGTATGCGAGCCGGGGAGTTTTGTGCATGTTGTTGTTCTGGAAAGCGAAACTGGTGGTGCTCGCGGTGCCAAAGACCGGCACGACGGCGCTGGAAGAGGCGCTTTTGCCTCATGCGGATGCAGCGATTCTCAATCCACCCGAGAAGAAACACCTGACCGCGCGGCGCTGGCGCACCCAGCTTGCGCCGTTTTTCGAGAACAAGGGCGCTCGCCCGCTTCAGACCATGGCGGTGATCCGCGAGCCCGTCGACTGGCTCAAAAGCTGGCACCGCTACCGCGCGCGCCCCGAGATCGCGGGCAGTCCCGCTTCCACGGCAGGGATGGATTTCGACAGTTTCGTCACCGGCTGGCTCTCCGATCCAGAGCCGGAATTCGCCCGCGTCGGGCGCCAGTCGCGGTTCGTGTCGGATGCCTCCGGGCAGGTCATCGTCGATCACTTGTTCCGCTACGAGGCGTTGGATGAGGCGATAGCCTTCCTCGAGGATCGTCTGAAATGCCGACTGAACCTGCCTCGTCGCAATGTCTCGCCCCCTGCCGACACAAACTTTTCTCCCGCAGTCGAGGCGCGGTTGCGGCGCGAGGCAGCGGCGGATTTTGCCCTGTGGGACAGCCTCGCACGCTAACCCCTCAGGGCAATTGCCCCTCGACTGTCGCGGTCAGATCGGTCAGCGAAAAAGGCTTTGGCAAGAAGACGGAATTCGGAACCCCGATCGATCCATTCTCGATCTGGTCCTCGGCATAGCCCGAGACGAAGACGACCTTGACGCCCGGCCGCCGTTCCAGCGCGCGGCGGACCCAGCTTGGGCCATCCAGCCCCGGCATCACCACATCTGTCAGGAACAAATCGACCTCCAGCGCCGGATCCTCCAATTTTTCAAGCGCTTCCTCGCCGCAACCTGCCTCGACCACCATGTAGCCGCGCAGGCGCAGGGCGCGGGCGGCAAAGGCACGCACCGGCGCCTCGTCTTCCACCAAGAGGACCACGGGCTTGCCCGCGCGGTGGCGCCCCGGTGGCTCCCGCGCGACCTCTCGTTGCGCATCCTCCGCCGCGGTCCCGTGCCCGCAGCCACCGTCGGCGCCGAGAGACGGCGGCAGATCATAGGCCGGGCAATAGATGGTAAAGGTGCTGCCAACCCCGACCATGCTGTCGACGAAAATGTAGCCGCCCGTCTGCTTCACGACGCCATAGGCCATCGACAAGCCCAGCCCGGTCCCCTCGCCCACCCTTTTCGTGGTGAAAAACGGCTCGAAGATCCGCGACAGCTTGTCTTGTGGAATGCCATGTCCCTGATCCTGCACCCGGATCGTGACATAGCGCCCGGCAGGCACTTCGGCCCGGTCGCGGTACAACGGGTCGGCCAGCCGCACGACCCGCGTCTCGACCCGGATCTCGCCGCCCTCCGGCATCGCGTCGCGGGCATTGACCACGAGGTTCATGATCACCTGGTCCAGCTGCCGCCGATCCGCCCGGATCGGCAATAGCCCCGGATCATGCACAAGGGTCAGCGTGATCTTCTCCCCGACCAACCGGTTCAACAGATGCGTCAGCTCGCCCATCGTGTCGCGCAGGTCGAGGATTTCGGGCTCCAGTGTCTGCTTGCGCGAAAAAGCCAGCAACTGTCCCACCAAGGCCGCCGCGCGGTTGGCGTTCTGACGGATCTGTTCGAGATCCGCGTAATCCGGATCGCCCCGGTCATGGCGCAGCATCAACAGGTCGCAATGCCCCCCGATGGCGGTCAGCAGGTTGTTGAAATCATGCGCCACACCCCCGGCAAGTTCCCCGATCGCCTGCATTTTCTGGCTCTGGACGAATTGCTGTTCCATCGTCTTGAGCTCGGTCGCGTCGTGCAGCACCGCCAACAGCGACGGTCCACCTGTCTTGATGATGCGGCTCAGGGTGATCTGAACGAACAGGTCGTGATCCTTGCGGCGCACGCGCACGACCTCGGACCGGTCCGGGATACGTTGGGCGAGCGTATCCATCACCCAGTCATTCACCGGCCGGCCTAACCCCTCCACAAGGCTCGCCAGCGTCCCGCTCACCTCCGGTCCGATCCGCAGCAGATCCTGCGCCGGCCGGTTCGCCGCCAAGAGCCCGCCATCCGCCCCGATATGCAACAAGGCCACCGGCAACGATTCGAAGGCGCGGGCCGCAACCGTCGCCGCCGCCGGTTCGCCCAACCCCGGCAGGGCGTAAATCTCGCGCCGCCCGTCGCGCGCGGGCAGCACGAGCGGCAGCACGTCGACCGGCCCCGCGCCCCCCCTCAGCCGTGCCTGTTGCCCTTCGGCCAGCGGCCCGTCGAAGACCTCCGCAAGCGCGGTCGCCCGCCGCCCCAGAAGCTCACGCATCGCACCATTCATCGACAGGATCGTGTCCGACTGGCTCACCACCATCATGGGCAGGCCGATCCCGTCCCCGGCGGTCTGGGTCGGGCCGAGCGGTTCGTCGATCCGCCAGAAATGCCCCACGCCCAGCCGATGCGCCGTCAGCCGCACCGCGCCCCGCTGCGTCACCACGGTTTCCTGCGCGCTCCCCCGACGCTCCAGCACGGCATGATGGCGCAAGATGACGGCGGTGGCATTGGGCAAAATCCCAGCCAATGCCCGGGCCATGGCGTGGCTCTGCAATTCGCCGAACCGGAGTGTCGCGGCCTTGTTTTGCGCGACAATCGCACCATCGGCATCCGTGCAGAAACACGGTGCCGGATCATCCTCCATCAGGGCAAGCGCTGACCGCAGATCACCGCGCGCACGCCGATCCGACAGCATCTGCCACAGCGCAGACAAAATCCCCGCGGCGCACAAACCGCCCGCAATGGCCCAGACCGCCAACAGGACCGGCATCTCGGGCGCGCTGGCCGCAATCGCCAAAAGGCAAAGCCCCAATACGACTAGGATCAGGGGCTGCCGCCCGGGCCGCACAACACCCAAGGCAAGCCGTTGCACAAGTGCCGCCTGACCACGCACCGGGACCTCCACACACGCACGCGACAGATCGCGCCACACGCCCCTAACCCGGCAAAGGTTAACCCTTGTTTAAATTCGCGCAAGTATCCGCAAGATCACGCCTCTGGCGCCCGCAAAACCGTATGAAAGAACCCGTCCGAGGCCGTCAGCGGCGTGTCACACCCCGCCCGATCGAGGCTCCATCCCGGATGGGCCGCAAGAAACCGTTCGACCTGCGCCTCGTTCTCGCAGGGAAACAGCGAACAGGTCATATAGACCAGCATTCCCCCCGGCGTGACCAGTGGCGCAGCCTCGGTCAGGATCGCGGCCTGCACACCCAACAGCGCGTCGAGGCGCGCGGGCGTCAACCGCCATTTCGCCTCCGGATCGCGCCGCCAGGTGCCGCTTCCCGAACAGGGCACGTCGCACAGAACCGCCTCGAACCGGCCCATTCGCGCCAGCGCCGCGCCCGCGACCTGCTGGATCGCAACCCCTGCCCGCTCGGCCCGCGGGCCCAAGTCGGCCATGCGCCCGGGATTGGCATCATGGGCAAAAACCTGCCCGGCCGTCCGATCCGCGATGGCCAGCGCCTTGCCACCGCCGCCCGCGCAATAATCGAGGATGCGGCCCCCGGGCCAATCGACGGCAGCCAAGGCGCGCTGCACCGACAGGTCCTGCAATTCGACGAGACCGTCCCGATAGGCGGCGGCCGATTTGATCCGCCGCGCCCCGGATGTGACGACAAGCGCCGTGGCGCAATCCGTGATCTCTTCCGCGCCGACCTCATCGCGCGCCAAACCCGCGATGGCCGCCGCCCGATCGCACCGGCGCAAGTTCACCCGCAGATAGACCGGCGCACGATCCCTCAGGCGCGACATCAGCTGCGCAAGATCTCCGCCAACCCGCGCCTCCAGCATCGGCAGCGTCCAGTCCGGCACATCGGCCGTGGCCTCGGGCGGCGCGCCGCCTGCCCGCTCGGCCTCTGACAGGGGGGCGGGCGCGTGGCCTTGGCCGTCAAACAAACTGTCGGGATCAAGGCCTTGCATCCGCAGCAACCCGATCACCAGCGCCCGCGCATCCTCACCCCCGCCAAGTGCCGCGCAGGTGCCGCGCGCGCGCAGCACGTCATAGACGTGATCGCGCACCGCCGCCCGGTCCCCCGATCCGGCATAGCGCGCGCCCCGCGCCCAATTGGTCAACGCCTGCTCGGCCGCCGCCCCCGCAATCCACGCATCCAAAATGGCCATAGCCGCTGCCAGTCGGGCGCCGGGCGTCACGAAACAACCTCAAGATCGCCGCAGAACGCACTCATCCTAAACGATAATTCGGGCTTTCGCGCGTGATCTGCACGTCATGAACATGGCTTTCCTTCAGTCCCGAGCCGGTGATCCGAACGAATTGGCAATTCGCCCGCATCTCCTCGACGGTGGCACAGCCCGTATAGCCCATCGCGGCGCGCAGACCGCCGACAAGCTGGTGGATGACGGTCCCCGCAGACCCCTTGTAGGGCACCTGCCCCTCGATCCCCTCGGGCACCAGCTTGTCGCTGGCCGCATCCTTCTGGAAATAGCGATCCGCCGATCCCCGCGCCATCGCGCCAAGGCTCCCCATGCCCCGGTAGGACTTGAAGCTGCGGCCCTGGTACAAGATCACCTCGCCCGGGCTTTCGTCCGTGCCCGCGATCATGCTGCCCACCATGGCGCAATGCGCGCCTGCGGCGATCGCCTTGGCGAAATCCCCCGAATACTTGATCCCGCCATCCGCGATCACGGGCGTCCCGCTGTCCTCGGCGGCCTTGGCGCAATCCATGATGGCGGTCAGTTGCGGCACGCCCACGCCCGCCACGATCCGCGTCGTGCAGATCGAACCGGGGCCGATGCCGACCTTCACGGCATCCGCGCCCGCGCCGATCAAGGCGCGCGTCGCCTCGCCGGTGGCGACATTGCCCGCCACGACCTGCACCGCATTCGACAGCTTCTTGACCCGCTCGACCGCGCGCGCCACGCCCTCGGAATGGCCATGCGCCGTGTCGATCACGATCAGATCGCAGCCCGCATCGATCAGCGCCTCGGACCGCTCGAACCCCGCATCGCCCACGGTCGTGGCGGCGGCCACGCGCAACCGGCCCAGCTCGTCCTTGCAGGCTTGCGGGTTCAGCACCGCCCGCTCCGTATCCTTCAACGTCAACAGACCCGTCAGCTTGCCCTCGGCATCGGTGACAAGCAGCTTCTCGATCCGCCGCGCCTTCATCAGGCTGATCGCCTGTCCCCGGTCCGCGGGCTCGCGCAAGATGGCCAGGTTGTCGCTCGTCATCATCACCCGCACGGGCGTGTCGTCTTGCTCGGCAAAGCGCATGTCGCGGTTCGTGACGATCCCCAGAACCCGGCGGTTCTCGTCGACCACCGGAAAGCCGGTGAAGCCATAGCGCTCCATCAGCGCGCGGGCATCGGCCAGCGTCTGGTCGGGTGTCAATGTCACGGGGCTGTAGACGATCCCGCTTTCGAACCGCTTCACCCGCCGCACTTCGCGGGCCTGTGCCTCGACGTCGAGATTGCGATGGATCACGCCCATGCCGCCCGCCTGCGCCATGGCGATGGCCATGCGCCCCTCGGTCACCGTATCCATGGCCGAAGACAGAAGCGGAATGTTGAGGCTGATCGCCTTTGTGACGCGCGTCCGGGTATCCGCCGTCGAGGGCAGAACCGAACTCGCCGCGGGAACAAGCAACACATCGTCGAAGGTCAGGGCTTCGCGAATCTCCATCGGATCCTCCTGCAGGTCGGGGATTGCGTTGCCACGGCCCTATCCCATGGGCCGGAACGGAAGAAAAGACCGAAATCTGGGGTCAGCCGCGAAACCCTGTCGCAACCACGAATTTCTCGGAACTGTCCGACCGGCTCGCGGGCGGCTTCACATTCGCCACCTTGTCGAACCGCTGCTTGAGCAGCGTCTGCAATCCGCTTTCCGCGCCCCCCGCCAGAACCTTGGCCACGAATGTGCCGCCCGGCTCCAGCACGTCAAAGGCCAGCTGCGCCGCCGCCTCGCACAGCGCCACGATGCGCAAATGGTCGGTCTGCTTGTGCCCCGAGGCGCTGGCCGCCATGTCGCTCATCACGACATCGGCCCGCCCGCCCAGCCAGCCCTTCACCTTTTCATCCGCACCATCTTCCATGAAATCAAGAACATGGAGCTCGGCACCCGCAATCGGTTCCACCTCCTGCAGATCGACGCCGATGATGCGGCCCACAGCCTTGCCCGATTTCTCGCCAAGCGCGTTGATCCGCGGCACCGCCACCTGGCACCAGCCCCCCGGCGCACAGCCAAGGTCCACGACCCGCGCGCCGGGCACAAGGAACCGGTAGCGATCATCAAGCTCCATGATCTTGTAGGCCGCCCGCCCCCGGTAGCCCTCGCGCTTGGCGCGCTGGACATAGGGATCGTTCAACTGCCGCTCGAGCCAGAGCGTCGAACTCAACTTGCGCCCACGCGCGGTCTTGACCTTGGCGCGCAACTCGCGCTGGCCGCGTCCGCTCGTGCTCTTGCCGGTCGGGCTCTTGGCCATGGTTTCTCTCCGCGCCGCGCTTCATCTTCCCCCAAATACGGCGGCGCGACGGGAAAGGCAAAGCCCCCGGCCCGGCAAGCGCCGCGCCCCCAGCCTCGACACCCGTCAGGCCCGCACGTCCACCACGACGCGTCCGCGCACCTCGCCCTTCAGGATCGCCGCCCCGAGCCCGGGCAGATCCTCCAGCGTTGCGGGCTCGATCATCGCCTCGAGCTTGTCCATCGGCAGATCGCGCGCGATCCGTCCCCAGGCGCGCAGCCGGTTGTCATAAGGCTGCATCACGCTGTCGATGCCCAAGAGGTTCACACCGCGCAACAGGAACGGAATGACCGTCGCGGGCAGGCTCGCACCCCCAGCCAGACCCACGGCCGCGACCGAGGCACCGTAGGTCATCTGCCCCAGGACACGCGCCAGCATCGCGCCGCCCACCGCATCGACACATCCGGCCCAGGTCTCCGCCTCCAGCGGCCGTTTGACCGTCTCGGCCAGATCGGCGCGCGGCACGATCCGCGCGGCCCCAAGCCCCCGCAGGTATCCCTCCTGCTCAGGCCGCCCCGTCACGGCGGCGACCTCGTAGCCCAGATGGGCAAGGATGGCTGTCGCAACCGACCCCACGCCGCCGGCCGCACCCGTCACCAACACCTCGCCCGCGCCGGGTTTCAGCCCGTGATCCTCCAGCGCCATCACCGCCAGCATCGCGGTAAATCCCGCCGTGCCCACCGCCATGGCGGCCCGCGTCGTCAGCCCCTCGGGCAGCGGCACCAGCCAATCGGCCTTCACCCGCGCCTTTTCGGCATAACCGCCCCAATGCACCTCGCCCACGCGCCAGCCGGTCAGCACGACCTTGTCGCCCGGCGCATAGCGAGGATCATCCGAGGCCTCGACCACGCCCGCGAAATCGATGCCCGGCACATGCGGATAGCTCCGCACCAATCCGCCGCCGGGCCCAAGGCACAGGCCATCCTTGTAATTCACCGTCGAATACTCGATCGCGACCGTCACATCGCCCTCGGGCAGTTGCGCCTCGTCGAGCGTCTGGACCGCGCCATGCGTCTTGCCCTCACTATCCTTCTCGACCACCAATGCGCGAAATGCCATCTTGCCTCTCCTTTCGTGCCGCACGTCAACACCGCGCGGCAATTCCTTGTTTCAATTCCAGAAATTTTCCCGAACGCGCGCCGGAAACGCGCCGTCCTGCGTCTCGACCATCACCTCGGTGCCCGGGTCCCAATGCGTCATGCGCACCATGCCGATCGCCACGCCGCACCCGAAATCGGGCGAAACGGCGGCCGATGTCACCTGCCCCACCCGCCGCGTCCCGTCGAGGATCGGCCACACCCTATCGCAGCGCGGCAAGCGGTCGGTCTCGATCTCGATGGCGCGCACCTGCTTGACCGGCCCGTCCTTGACCACCCTCAAGAGCGCATCGCGACCGATGCACCCGATGGCCGTCGCCGTGTTGCAAAACCGGCCCAACCCCGCCTCATGGGGCGTGTTATCGCGCGTCATGTCATTGCCGTAGCTCAGCAATCCCCCCTCGACCCGCTCGATCCCGTTGGGGCAACCCGCCCGCACATCCAGATCGCGCCCCGCCTCCATCAGCGCGTTCCACAAGGGCATCCCGATGTCCGATCCCTCGACATAGATCTCGAACCCGCCCTGCTTGGAATAGCCCGACCGCGCGATCACCATGTCGCGCCCCATGAAATCGAAATGTCCAAAGCGGAAGAACCGGATGCCGCGCACCCCCTCGCCAAAGACCCGCGCCATCAGATCATCGGCCAGCGGACCCTGCACCGCCAAGGGCGAGACATCGGGCTCGTCGATCAGCACGTCGAGCCTGTAGCCATGCGCGATGCCCTTGACCCACAAGATCAGGTCACTGTCGGCGATAGAGATCCACCACCGATCCTCCGCCAGCTTCACCGCCACAGGGTCGTTCAACATGCCGCCCGTCTCGTCGACCATCGGCAGGTAGTAGCATTGCCCCGGCAACATGCCCCGCAGGTCGCGCGGGCTCAGCATCTGCACCAGCTTGCCCGCATCGGGGCCCCGCACCTCCACCTGCCGTTCACAGGCGACATCCCAGACCTGTACGGCAGCTTTCAAATGCCGGTAATCCTCCTCGACAGAGGCGAAGACAGTCGGCAACAGCATGTGGTTGTAGACCGTGTAGGCGCTGACGCCCGCGGCCTCGACCCCCTCGGAAAAAGGCGTGCGCCGCAACCGGCGCGAGGGTGAAATCAGCGCCACGCGATCATCTCCATTCCGGCGCATCATCGGGCATGAAGGGCAGATCGGTATCGTCGGGCCGCGCGCCTGCCGCCGTCAGCATCGCATGAACCTGCCCGCGATGGTGCGCCTGATGATTGAACATATGCACCACGCAGATCTCCGCGGGTTTCGCGATCTCCCGACCCATGGCAAAGGAATGCCAGCGGATTTCCCCCGTCAGCTCCTCCGCCGACACCATCCACGCCCAACCCGCAATCCGCGCATCAAGCTTTGGCCGCTCGGTCCACAGCGTCGCCCAATCATACATCGCGGGCGACGTGGCAATGCTGCCTCCCGGCCCCTCGACCCCTTCGAAACGGGCCATCCAGATCAGATCGCCCCAATGCAAATGGCTCAACGTCGCCCGGATCGAGCCGAAAAACGCGCCCCTGTCCGCCTCCCGCTCCGCCTCGGACAGCCCGGCCGCCGCTTGATAGATCGACTGGTTCTGCCAGGCATTGTAGCGCGCCATGGTCCGGCAATAGTCCGGGGTTATCATGCCCTCACCCCTTGCCCGGCCCGGACCAGTCGATCTGGCAGATCTCGGCCGACCGCCCCCCGAAATCCCACACCCGGCCAAAGGCGCGCACCCGGCCCTTGCTGGCCGTGGCGACCGTGATGTCGGGCCCCATCCAATACTTCGTGTTGCGGATCACGATGTCCTCCTCGGGGTCCTTGCCGCCCACGGGATAGACCACGCCCTCGATCTTGCGGCCCACGGTGATGTGGCGCGTCTTGCCGTCGGTCTCGTAGCGGACGGGCTGGCGTTCCACCCCGATCACCTCGCCCACGAGGACGCTGAACAGGCCCGTGGTCCCCTTGGCCTTGCCCGAAAAGATGTCGACAAGCGCGCGATAGGCCGCGTCGCTTGCCCGGTCATCGATGAACAGCGCGACCTTCCAGTTGCCCCGGCTCATCATGCCCGGGATCTCGATCAACAGCCCGATATTCAGCCCCGATAGATCGGTCTCGCCGTAATGGCCGGCATCGATCCGCACCCCGCCCCAGGTCTGGCAATGCCCCTCCGTCGGCGGATGCAGGCCCAAGGATACCACGCAGGGGCAAAAGACCGTGCAATTGCAATTCAGGATCAATTCGCCCTTGATCGCCCAAGGCACGGTCCCATGCCCCGAGCGCGCCGCACCCGGCGCGCGGTTGTCGATTTCCGCCGCCACGGCGATCCGATCCGATGCCATCCGTCTCTCCCTCTTCCCCGATCAAAGCCCCAAGGCCAGCGTTGCCGCAGCCCCGCCCAAAAGCGCAAACCCCAAGGGCCGCGTCAACCACCGCCCGATGTGCGGCAGCTTTTCCAACACCATCAGAACCGTCGCGATCCCCATGAAGCCAAGGTTCATCACCCCGCCCACGAAAGCCAAAAGCATCAAGGCCCAGCAACATCCCACGCAGACCGCACCCAGCCGCACCCCGTTGCGCCACGGCCCTTCTTCCCAATGCTGCAAAAAGAACATCATCGGCTGACGGCATTTCGACAGGCAGGCCGCCTTCAGGGGCGTGAACTGCCACAGGCCCGCCAATGCCAACAACACGGCGGACAGACCGACCGACAGGCTTGCCCCGAACGGGTCGATCAACCCGGCAGAGACCAGCGCCATCTGCGCCCCCGCCGCCAGCACCGAAAACCCCAGCCAGACCGCAAGGTATCCCCCGACCAAGGCCGCGATCCGCGTCTTGGCCCCCGCCGCCGCCAGATCCTCATAGGTGGCCAGCGCGGGCAGCATCGTGGGCGCCATCATCGCCGCCGCCATGATCGCCCACATCGCCACAAGCCCCGCAAACCCTGCCGCATCGGGCGTCGCCGCACACAGCGCCGCCAACACCTCCCAGCCATAGACCGCCCCCGCCGCACGCAGATCGGCCGGGATCGCCATGGCATACAAAAGGCCCCAAGCGCCCAGGATCAGGCCGTAAAGACCCAGCCAATGCGGCTGTCCCATGTTGCGGATACGGGTGGCGATCATGCGGGCCGCCCTCCCCCTTGCGACTCTGCTTCCGGCGTCGAACCTGTCAGACCCGGGCAAGACTGACAAAAGAAATCCGCCCGAGGACTGGGGCGGCGGGCATATGCCCTTGTCCACATGGCAAGATCTTCTTACGTTCTTCCCCGATCCGAGCCCCGGATTCACACCAACAGGGATCGCAAACACATGACCTATCGCACCGCCCTCGGCACTGCCATGGCCCTGGCGCTTTCCGTGCCCTCGCTGGCCGCAGCCCAGGACCTCCTCGTCTTCGACTATTCCGGCTTCGAGACCCCCGAATTCCACCAGCCCTATATCGATCAGCACGGCGCATCGCCCGAATTCGTCTTCTTCGGCGACGAGGACGAGGCGTTCCAGCGCCTGCTCGCGGGCTTCCGCTCGGATGTGACGCATATCTGCGCAGGCTCCGTGCCGCGCTGGCAGGAATCGGGCATCATCGAGCCCTGGGACCGGTCGCGCATCGCAGCCTATGACACGCTGAACTCCGACCTTCTGGGCTCGGATGTGCGCGCGGGCTCTGCCGACCTGATGTGGGTTCCCACCGATTTCGGCACCACGGCCATTGCCTACAACGCCGAAACCGTCCCGGCCGAGGATGTCGCCTCGCTCGAGATCTTCAACAACCCCGCCTATGCCGGCCGCCTGTCCATCCCCGACAACGTCGATGATGCCTATGCGCTGGCCTATCTCGCCACCGGCGTGACCGACTGGACCAACGCCACCGACGAACAATTCGAGGCGGCCACCGCTTGGCTGCGCGGCATCCATCCCAACCTCCTGAACTACTGGGTCGATCCCGGCGAGATCGCACAGCTCATGGCCTCGGGTCAGGTGCAGGCCGCTTGGGTCTGGAACGAGGTTCCCGTGGCCCTCGCCGACGAAGGCTTCCCGGTCGGCTTCCAGCGCAACACCGTCGAAGGCACCTCCGTCTGGCTCTGCGGCTATGTGAACATGGCCGAGGGCGAAGGCTCCGAGGATCTGGCCTATGACTTCATCAACGCGATGCACGCCGAGGCGTCCGCCTTGCCGCTGCTCGACAACGGGTTCGGCACCGCCAATGACGCGGCGCTGCAGGCGCTCGGCGCCGAGGCGCTCGAGGCCGCTGGCCTCGGCCCCGTGACCGTGCCGGTTCTGGCGCAGCTGCCGATGTCGAACGAACAGCGTGAGCGTCAGGCCGAAGCTTTCGAGCGGATCAAGTCGGGCTTCTGATCCCGCCAATCCCCGCAAGACACGGAAACGGGCGCCCTTCACGGCGCCCGTTTTCTTTTGCCTCACGCAAGCCCGCTATCGCGTGCCAGCATCGCGGCCTCTGCGCGGTCCAACCGCGCCCGCGCCCGTTCCGTGCACCCCTCCTCAGCCAAGGCACGCCGCCACAGCCGCAGGCAGGACCGCGGCGACCATGGCCTTGCGGCATGGGCGATCCAGTCGCGCAATTCAGGCGGCAGCGCATCATAGGCCCGCATCGGATCCTCCGCGCGTGCCCGTATCTTCAGCCGCGTCGCACCCCGATTGCCGCCGGGCCGCACCTTGCCCGCCGACATTGGCGCAAGATCGCTCAGTGGCGGCGCAAATCGGCTGGATCTCGGGTGTTGACGCATCGCATGCCCTCCACGTGTCGGGAGCATACGTTATGTTATGTCATTACTTTTCCACAAGGGGCAATCACACCCCATCCATCTTGAAAACCCGGTCTGTCGGGCGTATCTCTGAAGCGTTCCGGCAACGGGACTATGGACATAAACGCGCTCGTAATAAGCGGCTCGGACCCGGGGGCGGTACCCGGCGGCTCCACCAACAACCGTCATTTGCGGTGCATGGGGCCGAAACAGGATCGACGAACGTCTAAAGGGGTTATGCTTTGTCCCGGTGAGGTACCACCGTTATCGGTCCGAAACGTACAGTTGCAAATGACAACCGTGCTCCGGCAATGGCTCTGGCTGCGTAAGCAGCTCGAGTCGCCGAAACTAAGTCCTTGCGCCTAGCAGCGTAAGGCGGGGTTCGCAGGCACCTGGCAACAGAAGCCTGCACTTTCCCTCCTTCGCGACAACCGACAGCCCGGGGCCGCTGTGACCCCGGACCGCCCCTAGTCGCCTCAGAAGGTCTCCAGCGTCAGTTCCGCGTTGCACAGCTCACTGCCATAGGTGCCGACCCAGACGTCGAACACGCCGTCGGTCGCGCCCACGATATCGATCACCGGATGCACCGCACCGTTGAAATCATCCGAGAAATGCCACTGGCCCATGCTGTCGTTGACCAAAAGCACCGTGTCGCAATCGCCCACCACGCGCAGTTGCAGCAGGTTGTAGGCGGCAAGACCCGACAGGTCGAATTCGAAATCCGGACCCGCGATGACCATACCCGTTCCCGGAACCGAGGGGCAGGCTGCTAGGTCGATGTTGCCCCCCGCCGCGACGGCGTAGCTGTTGGGGCTCCACAAATCCTCGCCTGTCGTGGCGATGGTCGCCCCGGCCGGATCGGAGATCGAGGGACAAGCGGCGGCCATCCCCGTTGACGCAAGGAATGCAAGCACGCCAAGCGCGGTCAAGTTCTTCATGATCGTCTCCCGAAGGGGCGGATACATGGGCCGGTCACGCCGCATTTCTGGGCCTCGGTTATCCGGAACCTTCGACAGGGTGTAACGATTAAAATGCGGCCCTGTCTGGATAGCCCCGATGCAACCATCGGTCGAGTGAAATGTCGCTACCCGGGCCGAAACAGGCGATTTCGCATGGCTTTGACGGCCGCCCACCTCCCCGCGGCGCCCCGTCCGGGCGATTTTTTTCACGCGCAAGTGATCCGCCCTCGCCCCCGCTTCGTTAAAGAGGGGACAGCGCGCCAGAACTTCCCGAAAGGACCGACATGACCGCCATCGATTTCGTCAACTACGCGGTTGCGATCCTCACGATCGTGCTGGGCCTGATGGGCTGGCTCGCGCCGCGCTGGACGATGGAACAGCTCGACATGAAATCGGGCCCCTCCAACATGGCCTATACCGAGGTCTCGGCCGCCTCGGGCTGTCTCTTCGTCGGTCTGGGTCTGGGGGCCATCCTCCTCGATCAGCCGCTGGCTTGGGTGGTCGTGGGTTTGGCCTATGCCGGGGCGGCGACGGGGCGCGTGACCTCCATCTTCCGCGACAATGCCGCCAGCCGTCAAAGCTGGAGCTTTTTTGGCTGCGAGGCCGGGCTTGCCGCATGGTTGATCCTCGCAAACCTGCCCGCTGCCTGACCGCCTCAGGCACCGCCTTTCAAATCGAAACGAATCTTCTATGGTGAGGGCACCTTAAGGGATGCCCTGCCGCTCATGACCGACCGACCCACCAAAATCGCCTATGGCCGCCTCATGCATCACGCGATGCGCGGCCTGATCCAGCGGGTCCTGTCGGATGTCGCGGCAACCGGCCTGCCGGGGGATCACCACTTCTTCATCACCTTCGACACCACCGCCGATGGCGTGGGGCTGGCCGATTGGCTGCGCGACCGCTACCCCGAGGAAATGACCATCGTCATCCAGCATTGGTATGATGGCCTTGCGGTTGATGATGACGGCTTTTCCATCATCCTGAATTTCGGCGACAACCCCGAAAGCTTGCGCATTCCATTCGACGCGATCCGGACCTTCGTCGATCCTTCCGTCGAATTCGGCCTGCGCTTCGAGCGTACCGAAACGCCCGACGATGGCCCCGAGGATGAACCTCCCGCGCCCCCTCCCTCCGACCGGCAAGGCGATGCCGAGGTTGTCCGCCTCGACCGTTTTCGCAAGAACCACTGACCCTGCGAAGGCCTCGGCCCGGGTTTGACCTTGCCCCGGCCCCGGCGCGGGTTAGAACTGCCCAAAACCCCGGTTCAGGCAGGCGGAGCAGAGATGTCCAACAGCGATTTCGCGCTCTTCATGGGCCAACTTCTGCGCCGCCCCCATCAGGTGGTGGCGCTCGCTCCTTCCTCGCGCTTTCTCTGCGCCGAAATGGTCGCGCAGGTCGACCCCGCCGCGGGCCCCGTGATCGAACTGGGCGCGGGCACGGGCAACATCACGAAAGCCATCCTCGATCGCGGCATCGCCCCCGAAAACCTCCATTCGATCGAGATGAACCCCGATTTCTGCGACCGGTTGCGCGCGCGCTTTCCCCGCCTCAACGTCCACCAGATGAGCGCGGGCGATGTCGGCGCCCTCCCCGTCGAGGGCGCGCAGGCCGTGATCTCGGGCCTGCCGCTTCTTTCCATGCCGCTCGCGCTCCAGCGCGACATTCTCACGGGCACCTTCCAGCGGCTGAAACCGGGCGGCAGCTATGTCCAGTTCACCTATGGACCCAAGCCCCCCGTGGCCCGCGCAGTCCGCGAGGAACTGGGTCTCGACTGGACCGTATCGCGCAAGATCTGGTGGAACATGCCCCCCGCCCGCGTCTATCGTTTCACCAAACCTGCCTGAGGCCGCTTGGCCGCATTGCACGACGCGCGAGGGGCCGCTAAACGGCATGCAACGGCATACCGGAGGGATCAAAATGACCGCCACACGCACAGAATCGGACAGTTTCGGCCCGCTCGAGGTGCCCGCCGACCGCTATTGGGGCGCGCAGACCCAGCGGTCCATCATGAATTTCCCCATCGGCTGGGAAAAGCAGCCCGTGGCCATCGTCCGTGCCTTGGGCGTGATCAAGCGGGCCTGCGCCGAGGTGAATAAATCCACCGGCAAGCTTGATGCAAATCTCGCCGATGCGATGATCGCCGCCGCCCAAGAGGTGATCGACGGCAAGCTCGACGATCACTTCCCCCTCGTCGTCTGGCAGACAGGCTCCGGCACCCAATCCAACATGAACGCGAACGAGGTCATCTCGAACCGCGCCATCGAAATGCTGGGCGGCACGATCGGCTCGAAAAAGCCGGTCCATCCCAATGACCATTGCAATATGGGCCAGTCGTCGAACGACACCTTTCCCACCGCGATGCACATTGCCTCCGCCGTCACCTGCCACGAGGTGCTGATCCCCGGCCTCGAAAAACTGGCCGCAGGGCTCGAGGCCAAGGCCGAGGCGTTCAAGGACATCATCAAGATCGGCCGCACCCATACCCAGGATGCGACGCCCCTGACCTTGGGGCAGGAGTTTTCCGGCTATGCCATGCAGATCCGCAACGGCATCGCCCGGATCAAGCTCGCGCTTCCGGGCATCTACGAACTGGCCCAAGGCGGCACTGCCGTCGGCACGGGGCTCAACACCGACAAGGGTTGGGATACGGCCGTTGCCGCCCGGATCGCAGACATCACCGGCCTGCCCTTCGTCACCGCCCCGAACAAGTTCGAGGCGCTGGCCGCCCATGACGCCATGGTTTTCATGTCCGGCGCGATCAAGACCGCCGCCATGGCCTGCTACAAGATCGCCAATGACATGCGCTTTCTCGGCTCCGGCCCGCGCTCGGGCCTTGGCGAATTGATCCTGCCCGAAAACGAGCCCGGCTCCTCGATCATGCCGGGCAAGGTGAACCCGACGCAGGCCGAGGCGATGACGCAGGTCTGCGCCCATATCCTCGGCAATGACGCGGCCATCGCCTTCGCCGGGTCGCAGGGCCATTTCGAACTGAACGTCTACAATCCGATGATGGCCTACAACCTCCTGCAGTCGATGACGCTTCTGGGCAATGCCGCCGACAGCTTCACCTTGCGGATGCTCGACGGGACCGAGGCGAATGTGGAGCGGATCGGCAAGTTGATGCGCGAAAGCCTGATGCTGGTGACAGCACTCGCGCCCACCATCGGCTATGACAATGCGACCACCGTGGCCAAGACCGCGCACAAGAACGGCACGACGCTCCGCGAAGAGGCGATCCGCCTCGGCTTCGTCGATGGCGAAACCTTCGACCGCGTGGTCCGCCCCGAGGACATGATCGGCCCGTCATGACCGCCAAGGTCGTGAACCTTTCCCGCGCGCGCAAAACCCGCGCGCGGGACGACAAGCGCGCAAAGGCCGATGCCAATGCCGCGAAATTCGGCCGGACCAAGGCCGAGCGCGATGCCGAGGCGCAAGCGGCCGAGAAAGCCGCCCGCCACCTCGACCAGCACAAGCGCGAGGACGGCGACGAATGACCGGCCGACCGCGCAAGCATTCCCTTACCCTGCGCGGCCACCGCACCTCCGTCTCGCTCGAAGATGCCTTCTGGGTGGAGTTGCAGCGGCTGGCCGATCTGGAGGGAAAATCGGTCAACGAACTGGTCGCGGACATCGACGGCGCCCGGGGCGTTAAATCCGGGTTAGCCTCCGCCATCCGCGTTCACGTTCTGGAAAGACTCAAGGCTGGATCTTAGGCCTCCGTTAACCGGAATCGGGGATGGTGGGACATGGACAGATTGCCCCCCAACACCTCGCCCGAGGCCTTCTTGCAGGACGTGTTCAAGTCGCGGCTTGTGCGTGACGGCAAGGTCATCCGAAGAGCCAGCCGCGATGTCGAACGCTATATCGGCCGCGAAGCCTTCATCGCCGAAGTGTATCGCCGTGGCTTCTGCGCCATCGAGAATGCGGGCCAGATCATCATCTTCTGCAACCAAGAACCGGTCCGTATCCTCCGACCGCGCGCGCCTCTCTAGCCGAAAGCCGCCGAACTGCAGTTTCGCGTCCCGGAAAACTGCAGTTTTCCGATCCGTTTTGCTGCAGCAAAACGCAACAACACATTACAAAGTCTCGATTTTCGTGAACGAGACAACAGGACCGTTTCTCCCCAACGCGAATGTGACGCGATGGCGCGTGACGCCTCCGCCCGAACAGGTTAGACGAAACCCATGTTCGGGATCGACCTCTTCGACGCCAGCCTTCTGCCCGCGATGCTCGTGGCCTTCGCCGCGGGCATCCTGAGTTTCCTCAGCCCTTGCGTCTTGCCCATCGTGCCGCCCTACCTGGCCTACATGGGCGGCATCACCATGGCCGAGATCGACGGCAACGCCCGCGCCGCCCGCCGCAAGGCCTTGATGGCAGCGCTTTTTTTCGTCCTCGGCCTGTCGACCGTCTTCGTCTTTCTGGGCTTCACCGCCTCGATCTTCGGCCAGTTCTTCCTGCAGAACCAGATCCTTCTGGGCCAGATCGCGGGTGCGGTCATCATCGTCTTCGGACTGCATTTTCTGGGCGTCATCACCATCCCGATCCTGAACCGCGAAGCCCGGCTTGATGCCGGCGACCAGGGCGGTTCGGCTTTTGGCGCCTATATTCTCGGCCTCGCCTTCGCCTTCGGCTGGACGCCCTGCATCGGCCCGCAACTGGGCGCGATCCTGTCGATCGCCGCGACCGAGGCGAGCGTGTCGCGCGGCACGACGCTTCTGGCGATCTACGCCGTGGGTCTCGGCATTCCCTTCCTGCTCGCCGCAGGCTTCATCGACCGCGCGATGGGTGTGATGAACCGCATGAAGCGACACATGAAAACCATCGAGCGCGTTATGGGCCTGTTGCTCATCGGGGTCGGCGTTGCGCTGATGACGGGGGCATTCTCGGCCTTTTCCTTCTGGCTTCTCGAAACATTCCCGGCGCTTGGCCTCTTGGGCTGATCCGCCCTACCGCTGCCGCAATCCCTCGCTATTCTGCGCAACATGACGCACGTGGCGCGCAGGCATGTCTTCTATATCCCGGGCTTCGACCCGGTGCCGCCACGCGCCTATCGCGAACGCTACCGGCGCGAGGCCGCGCGGCAAGCCGCACTTTCCGGCTATGACATCGCGCCGGGCAGCCCCCCCAAGGGCGCGCGATTTGGTTGGGGCGTTCAGGCTCGGATCGAAGGCGCCGATGTCGCGACGGGCATCGAGGTTCTCTACTGGGCCGATATCGTGCAGGCGGGGATGAAGGGCGGTATCCTCTTCAGCTATCTCAGCCTTCTCCGCACGGCTTGGACCTATATCGGTTCGGGGGCGCTGTTCCGGCTGATGCGCCTCAGGAAGGGACCGGTGATCGCCGCACTTTATCCTGTTCTGGTGCTGCTGATCCAATTAGCCTTTGCCATGGGTGCGGGCCTGCTGGTCGGCGCGGGTCTGTTAGCAATCCTTGGGTCACTCGGGCTTGCCGTGCCTTTACCCGTTGCCGTTCTTCTTTACACAATGTCCATCCTGTCGATCGGCTGGCTGATCCTGCGCTGGTTCCAGCGCCGCGATCATCTCTACGCGTGGTACCTGATGAAGGATTACGCCTTTTCCTCCCGCTACAAAGGCGCCTACCCTCGCGAGCAAGAAAAGCGGATGCGGGACTTCGCTGACCGGATCGCCACCGCGCTTGCAAGCGATGTCGACGAGGTTTTGGTCATCGGCCATTCCTCGGGCGCCTATATCGCGGTGTCCGTTCTGGCCGACCTGATCCGGGCGCGCCGTTTGCCCGGGGATGGTCCGGCGCTGTCGCTCCTGACGCTCGGCCATGTCGTGCCGATGGTCAGCTTTCTGCCCAATGCCACGCGCCTTCGCACAGATCTCGCCTTTCTCGCAGCGCAAGACATGCCTTGGGTCGATGTGACTGCGCCGGGCGATGGATGCGCTTTTGCGCTTTGCGATCCGGTTGCCGTATCGGGCGTCGCCCCGGCGAACAAACGCTGGCCGCTGGTGATTTCCGCCGCCTTCACGCAGACCCTGCGCCCCGAGACGCGCGCGGCCCTGCGCTGGAGGCTCTTCGAACTGCATTTCCAGTATCTCAACGCCTTCGACAATCTGCCGGGTCGGCCCGACGATTACGATTATTTCCGCATCACGGCCGGGCCCTTGACCTTGGGCGCGCGTTTTGCCGGTCGCGCACCATCAGCCAGCCGGATCGAGACGCCGGTTAACCGCCACAGCGGGATCGCGGCATGACGAGCACACCCGATCTGCCACCCAAGCCGCCTTCTCGTGCTGACCGTGTCTCGCTCTGGCGCTACATGCGGCTTTTTCGGCAAGATATCCTGTCGGCCCAACCCGCCCGGCTTTATCGCGCATGGATGGCTGAATTCCGCACGCCGTTTTTCCGCAGCTACATGATCAATCAGCCCGCCCTGATCGACGAGGTTCTCAAGGCGCGCCCGATGGATTTCCCCAAATCCGACCGAGTGGGCGAAGGGTTGCGGCCGCTTCTCGGACGCTCCGTCTTCCTGACCAATGGCGCGGAATGGCAGCGACAGCGCCGCATCATTGACCCGGCCTTCGAGGGCGGACGGCTGCGCGATACCTTTCCCGCGATCTGGGCCGCAGGTAAGGCCGCCGTCTCGCGCATCGGCGCGACCAATGGCAACGCGCCTTGCGAGATCGAGGCCGAGATGAGCCACGCCGCCGCCGACGTGATCTTTCGCACGCTCTTTTCGCTCCCGATTGAGGATCAGGTGGCGAGCGAGGTCTTTCACCTCTTCCGCGCCTATCAGCGCACCCAGCCGATCCTGAACGCTGCCGCCTTCCTGCCCCTGCCCCGTTGGATGCCGCGCGGCCACCGGGCCGAGACGCGCCGCACCGCCGCCGCGATCCGCACGCTCATCACCCAGATGACCGCCGCCCGCATGGCCGAGATCGAGGCCGGAACCGCACCGGACGATCTGGCGACCAAGATCATGACGACTGCCGATCCCGAAACGGGCCAGCGGTTCACCACCGAGGAGATGGTCGATCAGGTTGCGATCTTCTTCCTCGCAGGACATGAAACCAGCGCCTCGACCTTGGCATGGACACTGTACCTGCTCGCGCGCTATCCCGAGTGGCAGGACAAACTTGCCCAAGAGGCAGAGACGGCACTGACGGAGGCCCCCGATTTCGCCGTGATGGGCAAGTTGCGGCTCGCGCGCGACATCTTCCGCGAGACGCTCAGGCTTTATCCCCCCGTGCCCATGATGGTGCGAGAGACGACCTGCACCGAAAGTTTTCGTGCGCGCAACCTGACCCGGGGCAGTCAGATCGTGATTTCGCCCTGGCATCTGCACCGCCACGAACGGCTATGGGAAAACCCAGACGGCTTCGACCCGGCCCGCTGGCAGACCGAGAACGGAAAGACCTGCCTGCGTGAGGCTTTCATCCCCTTTTCGGCCGGCGCGCGCGTCTGCACCGGCGCAGGGTTCGCAATGGTCGAGGGGCCCTTGCTGCTGGCGATGCTGGTTCGCGCGTACCGGTTCGCGCCCGTAGCGGATCGTGTGCCCATGCCCGTGGCCTATCTCACGGTCCGAGCAAAGGACGGTATTTGGCTCAACATAACCCCGCGCCAAGCGGCCGGGGATGAACACGCGCGATAAGCCCGCGAACCGTCTTCCTCAGCAGAACATGACCATGGACCGCGGATCCCAGGCCAGACGCGCCCGCGCGCCGAAATCCAGAACCTTGCGGCCAGGCATGTTTCGCATCGACACCCGCACGGGCGATGGCGCGCCATCCAGCAGCACGTCGTAATAGGTCATGTCGCCGTAATAGACGACCTCTCGCACCGTGCCTTCGGCCTCGCGGCCACCTTCGGCGGATTGGCCCTCGTAAAGGATCGTCAGGCTTTCGGGGCGCACGCCGATTTCGGCGGCACCTATCGTGGCCCCATTGGGGCATTGCGCGGCCTCGAGCTCGGCATGGCCAAGACCCGCCACATCCAGCGCCACACGCCCACCGCCCGGACCCGTCGGCAGAACCTGCGCGGGCAGGAAATTCATCATCCCGATGAATTCCGCAACCCGCCGCGACTTCGGCCTACGGTAAAGCGTTTCGGGATCGTCGAGTTGCGCGATCTCACCCTCGAACATCACCGCGATCCGGTCGGACATGACCAGCGCCTCTTCCTGGTCATGGGTCACGAGGATGAAGGTGATACCGACCTCGCGCTGAAGGCGGATCAATTCGACCTGCATCACCTCGCGCATTTTCTTGTCGAGCGCGGACAGGGGTTCGTCCAGCAACAGGACCTTGGGCTTCATGATCAGCGCGCGGGCCAGCGCCACGCGCTGCCGCTGCCCGCCTGAAAGCGCATGGGCCGCGCGCGCCCCATACTTGCCCAATCCCACCATCTCCAACGCCTCGCCGACAGCGCGGCGCTTTTCCTCGCTGGACATGTTCGACCGGCGCAGGCCGAAGCCGACATTCTCGGCCACGTTCATATGGGGAAAGATCGCGTAGGACTGAAACACCATGTTGGTCGGCCGCTTGTTCGGCGGCACACCTTCCATGTCGCGCCCGTCCAGCAGCAGTTGCCCCGACGAGATATCCTCGAACCCCGCGATGGACCGCAGAAGCGTGGTCTTGCCGCAGCCCGAGGGCCCAAGCAGCGAGAAAAACTCGCCTTGCCCGATATTGGCGGTGATCCCCCGCAGGGCGTGGTAATCGCCGTAATATTTCTGCACGCCGGTCAGCGTGACGATGGGGGTCTTCTGGCTCACAAAAAGCCTCCGGTGTCTTTCAGGCCCGCGCGCCGAAGGCCCCGGCGGCGGAAGGTTTCGGCAAGAACGAGCAGCAGGACCGACAGCAGCACGAGGATCGTGCCAAGGGCCATCACCATGGGCAATTGCGCGGGAAAGCGCAAAAGCGACCACAGATAGACCGGCAGGGTCGGCGAATTGCCCGAGAGGAAGAAGGCGATGATGAATTCATCGAGCGAGATGATGAAACAGATCAAAAGCGACGCCACGATGCCGGGCGCCACCAGTGGCAGCGTGATCAGCCGGAAGGTGGACCACGGCGTTTCGCCAAGGTCTACGGCCGCCTCTTCGAGGCTGCGGTCCATGTTGGCAAAGCTGCCTTGAAGGATCGCGATGGCAAAAGGTGTGCAAATCAACGTGTGACCCGCGATGATCGACCATGTGCCGCTGTTCAGCCCCAGTTGCATCAGCACGATCAGAAGCGAGATCGCCACGATCACCTCGGGCAGGACGAGGGGTAGCATGATGAACCCCACGATGCCGCCCTTGCCCGGAAAGCCGTAGCGCGTCGCGGCCCGCGCGGCGAAAAGCCCGAGGATGGTGGAAAAGATCGCCGTGGATATCGCGATGATCAGCGAATTCAGCGTGGCGGCATGCAAGGCAGGCGTGTCGAGCAACAGGCCGAACCATTCGGTGGTGAACCCCCTGAGCGGAAAGGCGATGACCGAGCCGCTGTTGAACGCGAAGAGCGGCAAGAGCACGATGGGCGCATACAGCACGACAAGGTAGACGCCTGCGAAAACGGCGAGCAGGTTCAGTTTCATATCCCCCACCTCCCCTTGGGCACCCGTGTAAGAATGAGGGCCGATCCCGCGCTGACGATCAGCAACAGGCCAATGATTGCGGCCTCCGGCCCGACAAGACCCGGTGCCGCCGAAAACGCGACACGGATCGCTGCGATTTCCGCGACAGCCGCGCCAAGGGCGATTGCGCCGCCCCGCATGCCGCCACCCATGCGATCGGCAAGCCACAGCCAGAACCGCAAACGGCTGATGCCCCACAGGAGCGTCATCGCGACGATCAGCATCGCCAGAACCGCCAGCGTTGCGCCCATGGGCCGGTTGTTGAAGGCAAAGATCTGCGCATGGATGTTGTTGGCGATCATCAACCCGCCCGAACCGCCCACCAACTGCGGCGTGACGTAATCACCCACGGTCGGAATGAAGACGATCAAGACGGCCGCCAGAACGCCGGGCATCGCCAGCGGCAGCGTAACGCGCAAGAACGCCATTGCGCGGCTTTCGCCCAGATCACGCGCCGCTTCGAGGAGCGACCGGTCGATCTTTTCCAGCACCACGAAGATCGGCAGGATGGCAAAGGGCGCATAGGCATGGGCCAGCGTGATCACCACGGAATTCGCATTGTAGAGGATCCAGCCCAAGGGCTCGTCGATCACACCAAGCGCCAGCAGCCCGCTGTTCACCGGCCCGTCATAGGCAAGGATCACCCGCCACAGGAACACCCGGATCAGGTAGCTGGTCCAAAAGGGGATGGTAATCAGGAAAAGCCACAGCGACTTGCGCTCGTGCCGAACGTGAAAGGAAATGTAATAGGCGACCGGAAAGGCCAGAACCACCGTAACCAGCGTCACCGTGGCTGAAATCCGGAGCGAGCGGAGCATCAGCGCAGTGTAGATCGGGTCGCTCAGCGCCTCTTGGTAATTGCCGAGCTGAAAATCGCGGACGATGGTCAAAAATTCCTGCGTCCAGAAGGACAGAAGTAGGATCATCGCAAGCGGCGCCGCCAGCAGCAGAAGCGCGTATACGAAGGTGGGGGAGATCAGGGTCAGACCCTTTCCCGCCTCGCTGCGCATCAACTTGCCGATTCCGGCAACCTCACCCATTCGCGTACCCCCGCGCCACGTTTCTCACCACGTTGCGGATTTCAGCCCCGCCCGCAAGGGGATTGCTGCACTGCAGCCCGAACGCGGCGGAATGCGCCGGGATAACGGGCAGGCACTTTGCGCGCCTGCCCTTGCAACGATCAATTGCCGGTTGTCTCGGCGGGCGCGACGGGATCGTCGGCGCGGACACGCAAGGCAACCATCCGGTCCGGTTGGCCGATCACCGCGCCGTTCTGGCCGCGGCCGCGCTTGATCGCGTCGACCACGTCCATCCCGTCCACCACCTGCCCCACGACCGTGTAGGACCCGTCAAGGAACGGGCCGGGCGAGAACATGATGAAGAATTGCGAATTGGCGCTGTCTGGGTTCTGCGCCCGCGCCATACCCACAACACCCCGGTCGAAGGTGATGTCGGAAAACTCCGCCGGAAGATCCGGGTAATCCGAACCGCCCATGCCCGCATAGCGCATATCCTGACCGGCGCGGCCGAATTCCACATCGCCCGTCTGCGCCATGAACCCGTCGATCACGCGGTGAAAGACGACATCCGCATAGGCACCTTCGCTGGCCAGCGTCGTGATCCGTTCGACATGGAGCGGGGCCACATCCTCGAACAGGTCGATGACGATCGTGCCCTCGGCCTCGCCCGCGACATCGATCTCGAGACCCGTGGCCAGCGCCGCCCCCGGAAGAGCAGCGACAAGGGCCGCAACAAACGCCTTACGCATCGGCGGCAACCTTGACCGAGATCATCTTGTCAGGGTTCGCGGGCGGCTCGCCCCGCGTGATCTGGTCGACATGTTCCATGCCCGAAATGACCCGGCCATAGACGGTGTATTGCCGATTCAGGAAATGGTTGTCGTTGAAGTTGATGAAGAACTGGCTGTTGGCCGAATTGGGGTTCGACGACCGCGCGGCACCCAGCGTGCCACGATCATGCGGGATACCGGAGAATTCGGCCGGAAGATCGGGCTTGTCCGATCCACCGGTGCCTGCGCGGCGGATATTGCCGCCGTCCTTGCCATGCTCCACATCGCCGGTCTGGGCCATGAAACCTTCGATCACGCGATGGAAGATCACGCCGTCATAGGCACCTTCGCGGGCCAGTTCCTTCATCCGCTCGGAATGCTTGGGCGCGATGGCGGGCATCAGCTCGATCACCACGGTTCCGGTCTTCAGCTCGATGAGAATCGTGTTCTCGGGGTCCTTGATCTCGGCCATGCGCCAAGTCTCCTGTCTCAATGTTTGGGATATTTCACGTCCAGCGCCACCTTGACCGGAGGCGTGACGAAGGCCGACACATCGCCGCCGAGACGGGCGATTTCCTTGACCAGCTTCGACGCGATGGCCTGCCGGTCGGCCTCGGCCATCAAGAAGACGGTGTCGATGGAATGGTCCAGTTTCCGGTTCATGCCGACCATCTGGTATTCGTATTCGAAATCGGCAACCGCCCGCAGGCCGCGAATGATGATCGAGGCCCCCACATCGCGGGCGCAATCGATCAACAGGTTCTCGAACGGATGGGCCACGATCTCGGTCCCGGTCTTTTCGGAAAGCTTGTCGCATTCCGCCTCGACCATCGCCACGCGCTCTTCCAGCGTAAAGAGCGGACCCTTGTCACGGTTGATCGCGACGCCGATCACAAGCCGATCCACCAGCAGGCAGGCCCGCTTGATGATGTCGATATGACCCAAGGTGATCGGGTCGAAAGTGCCCGGGTAAAGCCCTATCCGCATCGCCTGTCCCTGCCGCCGGTCCATTGCGGGCGCGACCCAATCACCGGGCGCGCGCCGATGCAACCCCCTCGCGCGTCGCAGGTCTCAGAAGCCCTTGATCATTCCTTCCAGCGCTTCCTTTTCCATGGCCAATTCCGACAGCTGCGCCTTGACCACATCGCCGATGGAGATGAGGCCCACCATCTCGCCAGCCTCGACGACCGGCAGGTGGCGAAACCGCCCTTCGGTCATCAGGGCAAGCACGGCATCGGAATTGTCGTTGCGTCCGCAGGTCACGATCTCGCGCGTCATGACGCCGTCGATGCTCTCGGCCATGCAGCCAACGCCCTTGTTCGCCAGTTCCCGCACGATGTCGCGCTCCGACAAGATGCCTGCGACCCGTTTGCCATCCGGCGAGACCACCACCGCACCGATGCGGCGCTGCGCCAGAAGGCGGGCGGCATCGGCAAGGCTTGTGCCCGGTGCAATCGTCACCACGCCATCGTCGGACTTGGATTTCAGGATCTGCTGAACCAGCATGGCAAACCTCCCTTGGTGGTTGTCGTTTCTCCGTCCCCTGTCGGGCAGCGTCCACCCGCATGGGTTGATCTGTCAAGGAAAACGGCGCGCCTCAGGCGACAAGCGCCTCCAGCCGCGCGATCTCGGTGCGCATACCGTCCCGCAATAGCGTGGTGAACCGGTCAAGCCGCGCATCGCGCGGACCTGCATGGGTGACAAGCCAAAAGGTCCGCGTGAGCCGCACCTGATCGGGCAGCACGCGCACAAGCCCCGGTGCGAAGGGCAGCGCGAAATCATGCACGATCGCCAATCCCGCGCCCGCGCGCGCAAGGTTGAGCTGTACCGAAACGGCATTGGAAGCCATGGGCACCCGGGCCACGCCGAATCCGGCCAGATAATCCAATTCCGCGTCAAAGATCATGTCGGGGATATAGCCGATCATCCGCGCACCTCTCAGTGCTTCGGGGCCGTCGGGTGTTCCGTGCCGATCCAGCCAATCGCGCGACGCGGCCAACGACAGGCGGTAATCCGACAGACGCTCGGCGCTCAGGCGCTGGGTGGCCGGGGCCGATACGGTGATCGCCAGATCCGCCTCGCGGCGCGACAGGTTCACGACACGCGGCAGGGCAAGGATCTGGATATCCAGGTCGGGATGATCGGCCCCGATGGCGGCACAGACCTGTGGCAAAAGGTAATTGGCGCAGCCATCCGGCGCGCCGATCCGGATCGTGCCCGACAGACGCCCTGCCCCGTCACCGGCCTCCAGCCCTTCGGACAGCGCGGCCTCCGCCGCCTCGGCGCGAGGAAGCAGCCGCTGACCGGCTTCCGTCAGGGTGTAACCTTGGGGCGAGCGGGCAAAAAGCACGGCGCCAAGGCTTTGTTCCAGCCGGGCGATGCGGCGCCCGGCCGTGGCCGGGTCGAGTTTCAGGCGCGGCGCAGCCCCCGACAGGCCTTCGGCGCGCGCCACCGCCAGAAACACGCGCAGATCGTCCCAGTTCATGCCACCCTCTCCCGCCCCTGCGCAAAGCCGCAGTTTTCGGCCCGCCTGTGCACCGCCATCTTGCAATTTCGCAAAACGACTTTGGCAACCTGCCGCTTTTCCCGACATTCCTGCAAGGCTAGAGTATGGATGAGACACGGATCACCCAAAGGGAGGGACAGATGCAGCAGATCGGACACTGGATCGACGGCAAGCACGTGGCAGGCACTTCGGGCCGCACCGCCGACGTGATGAACCCCGCAACCGGAGAGGTGCAGGCGCAGGTCGCCCTCGCCTCCAAGGCAGAGCTTGACGCCGCCGTTGCCAGCGCCGCCAAGGCGCAGCGGGCCTGGGGTGCCACCAACCCGCAGCGCCGCGCGCGCGTGATGATGGAACTCGTACGCCTCTTGAACCGCGACATGGACAAGCTGGCAGAGGCGATCAGCCGCGAACACGGCAAGACATTCCCCGACGCCAAGGGCGATGTGCAGCGCGGGCTTGAGGTCATCGAGTTCTGCATCGGCGCGCCGCATCTGCTGAAGGGCGAATTCACCGACAGCGCGGGCCCCGGCATCGACATGTATTCCATGCGCCAGCCGCTGGGCGTGGTCGCGGGCATCACGCCCTTCAACTTCCCCGCCATGATCCCGCTGTGGAAGATGGGTCCGGCGTTGGCCTCGGGCAATGCGATGATCCTCAAACCGTCCGAGCGTGACCCCTCCTGCCCGATGATGCTGGCCGAGCTTTGCCAGGAAGCGGGACTGCCCGATGGCATTTTGCAGGTCATCAACGGGGACAAGGAAGCGGTCGACGCCATCCTCGACAACGAGGCGGTCCAGGCCGTGGGCTTCGTCGGCTCCACCCCCATCGCGCAATACATCTACAGCCGGGCGACGGCGAACGGCAAACGCAGCCAGTGCTTCGGCGGTGCCAAGAACCACATGATCATCATGCCCGATGCCGACCTGGATCAGGCCGCCGATGCGCTGGTGGGCGCAGGCTACGGGGCAGCGGGCGAACGCTGCATGGCGATTTCCGTGGCCGTTCCCGTAGGCGATGAAACCGCCGACCGCCTGATCGAGAAACTGGTCCCCCGGATCGAGGCGCTCAAGGTCGGCCCCTATACCGCCGGCAACGATGTCGATTTCGGCCCTGTCGTCACGGCGGCCGCCAAGGCCAACATCCTGCGCCTTGTCGAAACCGGCGTGGCGCAAGGCGCGAAACTGGTCGTCGATGGCCGCGATTTCAGCCTGCAAGGCTATGAGAACGGCTATTTCGTGGGCGCGCATCTCTTCGATCACGTGACCCCCGACATGGACATCTACAAGACCGAGATCTTCGGGCCGGTCCTGTCGACCGTGCGCGCCAAAAGCTACGAGGAAGCCATCGGCCTTGCGATGGACCACGAATACGGCAACGGCACCGCGATCTTCACCCGCGATGGCGACACGGCGCGCGATTTCGCCAACCGCATCAACATCGGGATGGTGGGCATCAACGTGCCGATCCCGGTGCCCTTGGCCTATCACACCTTTGGGGGCTGGAAGAAATCGGGCTTCGGCGACCTGAACCAGCACGGGCCCGATGCCTTCCGGTTCTACACGCGCACCAAGACCATCACCGCGCGCTGGCCTTCGGGCATCAAGGAAGGGGCCGCCTTCAACTTCAAGGCGATGGACTGAGCGGATCGGCCGAGGGCAGGGCAAGCCCCTGCCCCGTGATCATCGGCGGCGCTGTCTCCTCCGGGGGCAGCGCCGTTCCCTTTCGCGCCATGGCGAATGCGCGCAACCCTTCAGCCTCTGCCCCGCGATGCTGGCGCGCCTTGAGGCATTCGAAGCTGCCTGCCCGAAAGGCGCGGCAGGCTTCGGGTCGATCCTCGTAGATGGCGCACAGCGTCTGGCCCTCGGGCGTGATGGTCAGTTGCGCGCAATGCCCGCAGGACATTTTCATGTAGCGCCGCCCGTCAATCTCATTCGTGGCACTGTCGGGGATCGGACGCCCCTGATCCATCTGTAGAATCGCGATATAGCGGTCGTGACCGCCAAAGCAGCAGGCCCCGCAGGCCGTGCAATCATATGTGGGGGAGGACACCGAGGCACCCGTGCGATGCGCCGGCAGGGCCGGCCCGATGCCGCCCGCGATGCGCCGAGGGGCGATATATCCCTGCGCATGACGGCTCGCAATGGGGGTCGCGGGGCTTGCAAAACTGCTGCAACAGTCGGAAATTAAACAAGCGTTCAATTCCACGAAACGCAAAGGGGAGGTGCGGGGATGGATTTCGCTTTGTCGCCGGAGGCGGAGGCCGTATTCGACATGGCCCGCGACGTGGGCCGGGCCGAGATCGCGCCCCATGCCCGCGAATGGGAACGCGAGGGCACGATCCCCCGCGCACTCTGGCCCAAGCTGGCCGAGCTGGGTTTCGGCGGGCTCTACGTTTCCGCCGACAAGGGCGGATCGGGCCTGTCCCGGCTAGAAGCGACACTGGTTTTCGAGGCGCTCAGTCAATCTTGCCCCTCGGTCGCGGCGTTTTTGTCGATCCACAACATGTGCGCCAAGATGATCGAGCTTTATGGCTCGGAGGATCTGCAGGAAAGGTTCCTGCCCCGCGCACTGACGATGGAAAGCTTCTTTTCCTATTGTCTGACCGAACCCGGTTCCGGGTCGGATGCGGCAGCGCTCAAGACGCGGGCGGAACGGACGAATGACAGCTACGCCTTGACCGGGACCAAGGCTTTCATCTCGGGCGGTGGTTATTCGGATGCCTATATCGTGATGTGCCGCACCGGCGAGGCCGGACCGCGCGGCGTGTCGGCCGTGATCATCGAGGATGGCGCGCCCGGGCTCAGCTTCGGCGGGCTCGAGGACAAGATGGGCTGGCGGTCGCAGCCCACGCGGCAGGTGCAATTCGACGCCTGCGTGGTGCCTGCTGAAAACCTGTTGGGTGAGGAAGGCCACGGGTTCCGCTATGCCATGGCGGGGCTCGATGGCGGGCGGCTCAACATCGCGGCCTGTTCGCTGGGGGCAGCCCGCGCCGCGCTCTCCGCAACCTTGGGATACATGGCCGAGCGCAAGGCCTTCGGCCAATCCATCGACCAGTTCCAAGCCCTGCAATTCCGCCTCGCCGACATGGAGATCGAGCTGGAGGCGGCAACCGTGCTGTTGCGCCAAGCGGCCTGGAAGCTCGACACCGGCGCGGCTGACGCGACCAAGGCCTGCGCCATGGCCAAGAAATTCGTGACCGAGGCCGGCAGCCGCGTCGTCGACCAATGCCTGCAACTTCATGGCGGCTACGGATACCTGGCGGATTACGGCATCGAAAAACTGGTGCGCGACCTGCGCGTTCACCAGATCCTCGAAGGCACGAACGAGATCATGCGCCTGATCGTGGCGCGCCAGATGCTGGCCGCGCGCTGAAGGGCGGGCGGGTTTGCATATTTATGGAAAGATGAAGCCATGACCGAGGGGATCGAAATCCGGGTCGAGGGTTGCGCGGGGCGCATCACGCTTGACCGGCCCCAAGCGCTTAATGCGCTGAGCCATGACATGTGCTGCGCCATAGATGCCGCCCTGATCGATTGGGCCGAGGATGAGGCCGTAGCCTTGATCGTGATCGACGCGGTGGGGGACAAGGCCTTTTGCGCGGGCGGCGATATCGCACAGATGCATGCCAAGGGCATGGCGGGCGATTACGATTACGGGCGGCGTTTCTGGGCCGACGAATACCGGATGAACGCGCGGCTCTTTCATTTCCCGAAACCCGTGGTGAGCCTGATGCAGGGCTTCACCATGGGGGGTGGCGTCGGCGTGGGGTGTCACGCCTCCCACCGCGTGGTCTGCGAGACGAGCCAGATCGCCATGCCTGAATGCGGCATCGGCCTCATTCCCGATGTGGGCGGCACGCTTTTGTTGTCGCGCGCGCCCGGACGGCTGGGGGAATACCTTGGCGTGACTGGGGCGAGGATGGGACCGGGCGATGCGATCCATGCGCAATTCGCCGATTACTACATACCGCGCAGCGACTGGCCCGCCCTCATTGCCACACTCTGCGCCACCGGCGATTGGGAAGCGGTCGATCGCGCCGCCCTGCCCCCGCCCGCCAGCCCGCTTGCCGCCGAGCAAGACGGGATCGACTGGATTTTCGCGGGCGAAACGATCCGCGACATCCTCAACGTCCTGCGCGTCACCGACAGCCCGCTTGCGGCGCGCGCGCAGCAGATGATGGACCGGGGCAGCCCGCTTGCGGTCGCCTGCACGATCGAATTGGTACATCGCGCCCGGCTACGCGACACGATCGAGAATGCGCTTGAACAGGAATACCGGTTTACTGCCCGCGCGATGGAAAAGGGTGACTTTCTCGAAGGCATCCGCGCGGCCATCATCGACAAGGACAAATCACCGAAATGGCGGCACGAGGCGCTTGATGCCGTGCCTCCGGCCGATGTGGCGGGCATGTTGATGCCGCTCGGCGCACAAGGATTGAAACTATGAACAAAGAGGCGAAGGCCATGAAGATCGGGTTCATCGGGTTGGGCAATATGGGCGCGCCGATGGCCGCCAATCTGGTGGCCGCGGGCCATAGCGTGGCGGGCTTTGACACCGCGGCCCCCGCGCCCGAGGGCGTGATCATGGCTGCCAGCGCCGTCGAAGCGGCCCACACGGCAGAGGTGGTCATCACCATGCTGCCAAACGGCACGATCCTCAAGGCGGTCGCCGCCGAACTGATCCCGGCCATGACGAAGGGCGCGGTGCTTCTCGATTGTTCCACCGTCGATGTGGCCAGCGCGCGCGAGGTCGCGGCCATGGCCGAGGCTGCGGGCCTTGGTGCGCTTGACGCGCCGGTGTCGGGTGGTGTCGGCGGGGCGGCCGCGGGAACCTTGACCTTCATGGTCGGCGGCAGCGACGCGGCATTCGCCATCGCGCGCCCTTTGTTTGACGTGATGGGCCAAAAGGCCGTGCATTGCGGCCCCTCGGGCAACGGACAGGCCGCCAAGATCTGCAACAACATGATCCTCGGCGTCACGATGATCGCCACATGCGAGGCTTTCGCACTGGCCGACAAGCTGGGCCTCGACCGACAGGCGATGTTCGACGTGGTCTCGACCTCCTCGGGCCAGTCGTGGTCGATGAACACCTATTGCCCGGCCCCCGGCGTCGGCCCCAAAAGCCCAGCAGACAATGGCTACAAGCCCGGCTTCGCAGCCGACCTGATGCTCAAGGACCTGCGCTTGAGCCAGGCCGCTGCCGAAGGCGCCGATGCCGACACGCCCATGGGTGCACTGGCCGCAGAGCTTTACGCGCGCTTTGTCGAGGACGAGGACGGACGTGGCCGCGATTTCTCGGCCATGCTGCCCCGGTTCGAGGCGCGGGGCCGCAGCTAGACACCAAGAGGCTGGAAAAATTTTTCTTGGAGATGTTGCCGATTTGTGGCACTTTGCATCTGACACTCCAAGATATGTCCGCGTAAAAAGCCCGGCGGGACGGCACCGAAGTTCAGGTGCACCTCACGCCGCCCTGCCGGGCTGCGGACATGCGCTTTTCCCAGATCTCAGGCCAGTTCGATCGTGACCCGCCTGTTCTGGCGGCCCTTCTTCTCGATCTTGCCGATGGCGAGCTTTCCGATTTCTCCGGTGCGCGCGACATGGGTGCCACCACAGGGTTGCAGATCGACCTGCCCCGCCCCTTCACCGATCCGGATCAGCCGGATCCGGCCCGCGCCACGCGGCGGTTGGACCGACAGCGTCTTGACGAGGCCGGGGTTGGCGTCAAGCTCGGCCTCGGTGATCCAATCCACGCTCACGGGCAGATCCCGCGTCACCAGCGTGTTCAGCTTGCCTTCGATCAACAGCTTGTCCTCGGGTGCCTCGGGCATGTCGAAATCGAGACGTCCCTTGTCCGCGCCGATGGCGCCCCCCGTTACGGGAAAAGGCATCACCACCGACAAAAGATGCAGCGCCGTGTGAATACGCATGTGGCCATGGCGGCGGTCCCAGTCGATGCGCTGGTTCACCTCTGCCCCCACGGGCGGCAGCCGCCCGGGTTCGGCGGGCACCAGCACGATGGCCGCGCCCTCGCCCTTCACCGCCGTGGCGACCGGGATCCGCCCGCCCTCCCAATCCAGCGTGCCGCTGTCGCCGGGCTGCCCTCCGCCGCGTGCATAAAAGATCGTGCGATCCAGCACGATGCCTCCCTCCTCCGTCAGCGCGATCACCTGCGCCGCGGCGGATTTGCGGTAGGGATCGCTCAGGAACAGGGGCTCGGTCATCATGCCAGTTGATCCTTTTCAGGCGAAGCGGGGGCCTCGGGCGGCCGCGGCGCGGCCTCGGCGGGCGGACGCAACGCCTCGGGGTTGCGCAGCCAGATGTCACGCTGGGCAAAGGGAATCTCAATCCCTTCGGCCTTGAAGCGTTCCGCGATCTGGTGGTTCACCTCGGTCTTGACCGCCACCAGCTTGTTGATGTCGCGCAAGATCATCCGCACACGGAAATCGAGGCTGTCGGCCCCGAACCCCAGAAAATCAACCCCGGGTTCAGGATATTTCGACACATCGGGATGGGCGCGCGCGATATCGAGCAAGATCTGCTGCACCCGGCGCGTATCATTGCCATAGGCAACACCCACCAGCACAACGGCCCGCCCGATGGTGTTTCCGCGCGTCCAGTTCGTCACCGTGCCTGCGATCAGATCGGTGTTGGGCACGATCACATCGGTCTTGTCGAAGGTTTCGATCGTGGTCGAGCGGACCGAGATCGCCTTGACGATCCCCATGGTCGATCCGACTTCGATCCAGTCACCCTCCGAAATCGGCCGCTCGATCAACAAGATGATGCCCGAGACAAAGTTGCTGACCACGTTCTGCAGACCGAAACCGATGCCGACCGACAGCGCACCAAGCACGACACCAAGCGCGGTCAGGTCGATCCCCGCCGTGGTGATGGCGATCACGGCCGCCAGCGCGATACCGACATAGCCGATGCCCGATGTCACCGCGTTGCGCGCGCCCACATCCATCTTGGTGCGCGGCAAGACCGTGCTGCGCAGCGCGCCCTGCACCATCCGGGTCGCGAAAAGCCCGATGGTAAAGACAAGGATGACAGCCAAGACGATGCCGGGCGTGATCCGCGTTTCACCCAAGGTGAACCCGGCCGACAGGCGCTCGTAGATTTCGCCCAATTGCTCTGGCCGCATGCCCCAGATCAGCGCCACCACCGGCAGCACCGCAAGGATGAGCAGCAGGTTCACCACAACCGGCAACAGCGCTTGCGCAGCCTCTTCATAGCTCTTGCCCGACACCAGCGCGTAAAGATCACGGATCGGCCCCTGCAAGGCCAACAGCACCCCGATCAGACCAAGGGTCATGGCCGTGGGCGTCATGATCGCGCCCGTCAGGTTCAGGTAGCCCGCACCCGCCAAAAGCGGCCCGGCCACGGCGACCAGCCGCAAAAGCTGGCCGATGATGGCGATGCTGCGCCCCGCAAATCCCGATTCCGGGCTCGTCTCCTCGGCACCGGCCCCCGCAAGCTCGGCACGGCGCACGCGCCGGATCAGCGCGGCCAGCCGGTAAAAGCCCCAAGCCAGTCCGAGATAGATGGGCAGAACGAACATCCCCCGTGCCTCCAGCGGCACGGCATCGAGCGTCGAAAAGGTTTCAGCGAACCCGCCCAGCCCGAGGAAGATCCCGATCGTCACCACGGCCCGCCGCAGCGCGGGACGCAACTCCAGCGGTGCCCCCAGCGCGCCCGGCGTATCCTCGTTCACCGGGAACAGCCGCCCTGCCAGCCAAAGCGCCGCGAAGATCGACACAAAGACCGCGATCCCGCTCGACAAAAGCGCGCTGCCAGAGGTCCCGAGCACGTCGATCGTGACCATTGCCGCCCCGAACAGGATCAGGCCGATCATCGGCAGCAGCACTTGCAACAGCGAAACAAGGAAGGCCAGCGCGATCCGGCCGCGCCGCACCCCCACCTGCACCTGCAACCGGTCCGTCCAAAGGCCCACGAAATACCGGCTCCGCGTCAAGAGCGCGAGCGCGATCAATCCGAGAAGCCCGGCAAAGGGCAACCGGTCCCACGGCGATTGATCGGCGCGGCGGTGTTCCTCGATCTTGCCCTCGATCTCACGTTCGAGAACCATGGCCACGTCGGCCAGTGCCGTCAGGGCCGTACCCCAATGCAACGGGTTCACCGGAGCGGGGTCGCGTTCCAAAAGCGCGCGCGCCTGACGCGCGGCAAGGATCGTGTCAATCTCGCCGATCAGGCCATTGGCGCGGTTGAAGGCCTCGGTGGCGGTTACGCGCGGCACCTGCGCCGCGGCCAATTGCTCGGTCAGTTGCGCGCGCCGCTCGGCGATGGCAGCGGGTTCGCTCGCGCCTTCCGCCGGGGCCGGCCCCAGCGCGTTGATCTGCGCCTGGATCGTGTCGATCCGCGTCGCATTCGCGGTCTGACCTTGCAGGAACCGCGCCCGCCATTCCGCCAGCGTCGACCGGAGGTTCGCAAGAAACGCGGTCGAGGCCGTGCCCGCGGCGATAAGGTTCTCGGCCCGCGTCGCCGCCGCCTCCCACGCGACGTAATCGATGGCAACGGCCTCGCCAGCCGCCGCTGGCGGTGGCGCGCCGGTGTCCTGCGCCGCACCGACACCGGGCAGCGAAAGGATCAACGACAGCGACAGAAGGAACGGGAAAAGAAGTCTAAAGGTCATGCATCCTCGAAAACGTCAGGAATATCGGCGGGACCGCGCACCAGCCATTCCGGCACGGGCAGCCCCTTTTCCCGCAAGAAGGCGGGATTGAAGATCTTGGATTGGTAGCGCGTGCCGTAATCGCACAGGATCGTCACGATCGTATGCCCCGGCCCCATTTCGCGCGCCATGCGGACCGCGCCTGCCATGTTGATCCCAGACGACCCGCCAAGGCAGATACCTTCCTCGGCCAAAGTGTCGAAGACGATGGGCAGCGCCTCGGCATCGGGGATCTTGTAGCAGGCATCGGGCGTGAACCCTTCGAGGTTTCCGGTGATCCGGCCCTGCCCGATCCCTTCGGTGATGCTGTCACCGCCCGCCTCGCGCCCGGTATAAAGCTTGTAAAGCCCCGACCCCTCGGGATCGGCCAGCCCGATTTTCACGCCCTTTGGTTGCAGGGCCATGCCCACACCCGCCAGCGTGCCGCCCGACCCAACGGCGCAGACGAAACCATCCACCTTGCCCTCGGTCTGCTCCCAGATCTCGGGGCCCGTCATCTCGACGTGGGACTGCCGGTTGGCCACGTTGTCGAACTGGTTGGCCCAGATCGCGCCATTGGGTTCCGATTGCGCAAGCCGCTCGGCCAGACGTCCCGAATAGCGGACGTAATTGTTGGGATTGGAATAGGGCACCGCCGGCACAAGGATCAGCTCCGCGCCGGCCAGCCGGATCATGTCCTTCTTTTCCTGGCTCTGGGTCTCGGGCATCACGATGACGGTGCGAAACCCCATCGAGGCCCCCACCAGCGCCAGACCGATCCCGGTGTTGCCCGCTGTCCCCTCGACGATCGTACCACCGGGGCGTAGCATCCCCTTGGCCACCGCATCGCGGATGATGTAAAGCGCCGCGCGATCCTTGACCGATTGCCCGGGGTTCAGGAACTCGGCCTTGCCCAGGATCTCGCAACCCGTTTCCTCGCTCAGGCGGCGCAGACGGATCAGGGGGGTGTTGCCGATGGCGGCGGCAAGATCGGAATGAACGTTCATCGGTCGGACCCTTTTGCGGCGAAAGCCGGTAATGAGGCCTAAGGGATAGGGGCGCGCGCCGGAAACCTCAACCCGATCCTCCGCGTCCCGCCGATCACGGCGGCGCGAGGAGGTCAGGCTTCCTCCTGCAACCGCGACCGGTGCAGCATCAGCCATTGCATGGACAAGATCAGGGGCGCGTTCGCCATGTCACCGCCCTCCAGCATGGCGCGGGCCGTCTCCCAATCGACGAGATGGGACAGGATATCCTCCCCCTCCGAGACATGTCCGCCGGTCCCCGCCACCCCGTCGGGCAGATCGGCAATCCCGACATAGGAGATCAGCACCTGCGCCAACCCGCCGGGGCTGGGGTAATAGCGCGCGACAGGATGCAGCGCGCCAAGTTCAAGCCCTGCTTCCTCCACCGTCTCGCGCCGCGCCGCAGCCTCGGGCGTCTCGCCCGCGTCGATCATGCCCGCCACAGGCTCCAAGAGCCACGGATGCGCATCCCCATGCACGAAGGGCCCCATGCGCAATTGCTCGATCACGAGGATCCTGTCGCGAAAAGGATCATAGGGCAGCACCGTCACCGCATCCGCCGCGCGGAACACCGACCGCCGCTGAGGCTCCGACAGCGCCCCGTCGAATTGCCGGTGGCGCAAAACCAAGTCCTCGACCGTGTGAAAGCCGGAGTAAGGATGGTGGCGCTCCACAACCTCGACCGCGTCGCGGGCAGGATTCTTCCCTACACGTGCGGGCCTGCGCCATGCACCGGCGGACACCTCCGCCTGCGCGCGGGCCGCGATCATCCAGTAGCGCGCGCCCACCTCGGCGGCTGTCGCCCCGCCCGCCCGCTGGCGGATCACCTCGCCCGCGGCGATCACGGCCAATGCGCCCCAGTCGCGCACCCATGCATCAAGCGACCAATCACCCTCCGGCGTCGCGGCCGTCATGCCGGGGCCGGGCCGCCAAACCTCTGCCGCCCGCACCACACCCGCAACCACGACCTCTACCGGAGACCGCAGATAGCCAAAACACGCCTCGTAGAAATCAAGCCGGGCAAGCGCCTCACCCGAAACCTCGATCAACTGCCCCCGGGCCCGCGCCCCGTCCCGCAGCACAAGGACGGGATAGGGCGCACCCGCCACGCCCGCGACCGCCGCATCGGGCAAAGCGGCCTCCACGCTCGGCACATCCTCTCCCGCCACCGCCCGCAACAGGGGCGCATGCAGCAAAGTGCCGAACAAAAAGATCGCCGCCATGAAAGCCCCGCTCCGGCCCCGCCTCAGGCGGGCCGGGTGACCGTGATCTGCGTCACATCCGTATTGCCGAAATGAAAGGTCGCGGCACAGGACGTGAGGTAGAAATTCCACATCCGCCGGAACCGGTCGTCAAAGCCCAAGGCCGCCACTTCCGGCCAACGCGCGTTGAACGTCTCGTGCCACCGCCGCAACGTCTGGCTGTAGCTTTCGCCGAATTCGATGGAATGCGCGACCCGCAGCCCCGCCTTTTCGACCTCGGCGCGCAACACTTTCGGCGCCGGCAACATGCCGCCCGGAAAGATGTATTTCTGGATGAAATCCACGCCCCGCTTGTAGACCTCCCAACGGCGGTCCTGCACCGTGATGATCTGCAAGGTCGCGTTCTTGCCCGGCTTCAGATTCTTGCGCAGCGTGTTGAAATAGACCGGCCAGTAGCGCTCGCCCACCGCCTCGAACATCTCGATCGAGGCGATGCCGTCATATTGCCCGCGCTCGTCACGGTAGTCTTGCAGCTTGATCTCGACCCGGTCCTGCAACCCCGCCCGTGCCATCCGCGCCACCGCGTAATCGTATTGCTCGCGGCTGATCGTCAGGCCCGTGACCTTCAACCCCCGCTCCTTGGCGGCGTATTCCGCAAACCCGCCCCAGCCGCAGCCGATCTCCAGCACGTGATCGCCGGGTTGCGCGCCCATCTGGTCGACCATGCTGGCGTATTTCGCGATCTGCGCGACCTCGGTCGATTCCTGCCCGGTGGTGAACAGCGCCGAGGAATAGGTCATCGTCTCGTCCAGCCACAGGCCGTAGAAATCATTACCCAGATCGTAGTGATGGGCGATGTTCTTCTTGGCCTGTCGCTTGGAATTGGACTGCAACCAGAACCGCAGCCGCTCATAGGCCCGCACCAGCCCCATCCCGAGGAAACCGTCATAGACCTCCTCGTTGTCGGCATGCACGAGATCCATGAAAGCCTGAAGATCCGGCGTCGACCACCATTCGTCGAGATAGGCTTCGCAAAACCCCAGATCCCCCTCGCGGATCAGCCGCGCGAAAATCTCGGGATTGTGGATATCCAGTTCCGCCACCGGCCCCGGCGCATGGCCGCCCGCGCGAAACACCCGGCCGTCGGGCAGCACCATGTCGAGCCTGCCGTGCTTCATCTTGGTCGCGGTCTCGAACACCGCCGCGAAATATCGGGGGAGATTGTCCTCTCCCTTCGTGCTTGTCTTGATATCCATGCAATCCTCTTGTCTGGCGTCCGATTTGGACCGAACGAACCACGTCGCACAAGCCCTGATTGTTTCGCCCCGCCGCTTTCACGCCGCAGGGCCCGACGTGCCTCAGAATCCTCTGTTCTCGTAGGCGTCCAGCGCCCGCTTGCGCCCCTCGGCAGCATCGACCACCGGCCGCGACGGATAGGATTGATCGGGCGCCATGTCCCAAGACCGCGGCACCGCGTCGAAATAGGCCAGCGCCGTCTCGGGCGGGCGGTTCGACAGTTCCGCGACATAGGCGCGGCGATAGCGGCCATGCGGGTCAAATTTCTCGGCCTGCGTCTCGGGATTGAAGACCCGGAAATAAGGCGTGGCATCCGGCCCCGATCCCGCCGACCATTGCCATCCCATCGCATTCGACGCGGGGTCCCAATCGATCAGGCACTCGGCGAACCAATCCATCCCGATCTTCCAATGGGTCAACAGGTGCTTGGTCAGGTAGGAGGCGACCAGCATCCGCGCCCTGTTGTGCATCCGCCCCGTCACATACATCTCGCGCATCGCGGCATCGACGATGGCCATGCCCGTCCGGCCCCGCCGCCACGCCGTGACATCGGCATAATCGGCATCCTCGTTCCAGCCAAACGCCTCCCATTCCTCGCGCCAGTTCCGCTCGACGATATGGGGGGTATGATGGACGAGGTGATAGGCGAAGTCGCGCCAGATCAATTCCTTGAGGAATGTCTCCGCCCCGGCCTTGCCCTCTTCCATCACGCGCACACCTGCGTGCCAGCAGGCTCGCGCCGAAATCTCGCCATGGGTGAGGTTCTCCGACAAGCCCGATGTGCCATCGACATCCAACTTGTCGCGCGCCTCGGCATACTCCGCGATCCGATGCGCGACAAAGGCCCCAAGCCGCCCCTGCGCGCCCGCTTCCCCGATCACACAATGGGGCTTTACCACCGCCGCGCCGCGATCCATCGCACGGCCCAGATGCCAATCCTCGATCGCGTCACTCTTGGGCCAGACCTCCGACGCGCGCAGCTTGGGCACGGCCAAAGGCTCGGCCACATCGCGCCCCCGCACCGCCTTCCAGAACGGTGTATAGACCTTGTAGAACCCGCCTGTTCCCGTCTCGACCGTCCACGGCTCGTGGACCAGATGCCCGGCATGGCTCACCGCCGTCACACCGTCGGCCTTCAGCCCTGCTTTCACCGCCTCGTCGCGCTTGCGGCTGACGGGATCGTAAAGCCGATTCCAATGCACGGCCCGCGCGCCCGTTTCCGCGATCAGCGCGCGCAAGGCCTCCAGCGCATCGCCCTGCCGCAGGATCAACCGGCTCCCCGCCTCCTCCAGCCGCGCGTCAAAAGCCTCCGCCCCCAGACCCAACCGCCATTTCGGCGCGGCCCCCAGCGTGTCGATCGTCTCGTCGTACAGGAAAACCGGGATGACGGGCGCGCCGCTCTCGCAGGCGGCGACAAGGGCCGGGTTGTCCGACAGGCGGAAATCCCGGCGGGTCCAGTAGATCACGGGCTCGGTCATGGCGGGTCTGGTCTTTCGGCTGCTCTGTGCCGCGAGAAGCTAGCGCTTGCGCCGGACGGTCAAGCCAAACCCTGCCCTTCATCTTCCCCCAAATACGGACGGCCCGACGCACCCGCCGCCCCACCGCCCGTCAAGAGCGCTCAGAACGGCCCGTCCTCCAGCACGCCATCGGCCGACATCTGCGCGTAAAGCAGCCCTTCGCGCAGGCCCCGGTCGGCCACGCTCAACCGGTCCGTCGGCCAAGCGCGCAACAGCGCCTGCAAGATCGCGGCCCCCGACATGATCAGCGTCTGCCGGTCGCGTCCGATGCGCGGGTCGCGCCGCCGCCCCTCGGGACCCAGAGCCAGATAATCTTGGATCACCCGGTCGATCTGGTCCGAGGTCATCCGGAGCCCATCCACCTTGTTGCGGTCATAGCGCTTCAACCCAAGATGCGAGGCCGCCACCGTGGTCACGGTCCCGCTCGTCCCGATGATCTGGAACCCTTCGCGGGCTTGGTCGGCGGCGTCGTCATAGGGCGAAAAGCCCGCCAGCTGCTCCTCGAAATACCAGCTCATCAGGGCAAAGCGCGCACCGTCATCGGCCACGTCCGCATACATGTCCTTGAGCGTCGCCACCCCCAGCGGAATGGAAATCCAGTCCACCACCTTGGCGCGGGGAAAAACCGTCTCTTCGTGATCGAAACCCTGGTGCAGCCGCATGATCGCGCGCGGCCGCTCCACCGGGGGCACACGGCTCAGATCGATCCAGACCAGCTCCGTGGACCCGCCCCCGATATCGACCACCAGCAATTGCTCGGTCTTCATCGACACCAGCGGCGCGCAGGACACGACCGCCAGCCGCGCCTCCTCCTCGGGCTTGATGATCTCGAGCGCCAGCCCCGTCTCGCGCTTGACGACACTGATGAATTCACCCGCATTCGACGCGCGCCGACATGCTTCGGTCGCAACCAGCCGCATCCGGCTCACCCGGTGCTTTTCAAGCTTTCTTTGGCAGATCTTCAGCGCGCCCACGGCCCGCGCCATGGAGGCGCGCGACATCCGTCCCGAAGCCTCCAACCCCTGCCCTAGCTGCACGCTCTTGGAAAAACTGTCGACGACATGCAGCTGGTTGCCCTTGGGCTGGGCGATCAGCATCCGACACGAATTCGTTCCAAGGTCTAGCGCCGCATACAGGTCCGCTGGATCGGGCCGCGGCTCGAGCTTGGGATCGGGCGCAAGGCGCCGTTCGACTGCTGCGTCGGCCATCGGCACCAAGGGCACCACATTGGCCACGACGCTGGGGAACGGACCGGCGCCGCCTTTGCGCTTGCGCGACATGCGGGGCCTCCGGAAATCAGGTGTTGGAGGCAATGTAGCAACCACCGCGCCCCGTCACAATGAATTCCTCCGCCAAAGGTTGTGCCAGAAGGCAGGCCTCGCCCCTCATGTGCACCGGCACGCCGCGACGCCATGCGGCAACCCGCTTCAACATCTTCATGAGAATTATGGGTCGCCCCGCCCCTCGCCCCCGATGCGCCTTGCGGCTATCTCCCATGGCAGGCCGGGTCGCTCCCGATCCGGCTTGTGTCGAATTCGGAACCCGTGCCGCACCCGGCCTCGCCTATGGTGCGCCTCAACCCAAGGCTTCAGGCCAGACCAAAGGACCCGACCATGCCCGCCATCACCCATGTCTTCTGGCGCGACATCCCCGCCCAGGTCATCGTGGGCAAGGGCCGGACCGGGTCCAAGGCTGTGCTGCCCGAGCGTTTCGAACAAGCCATCGACCGCTGCGCGATGAAAATCGGCGCGAAGGACGAGGACGCCTATCTCGCTGAATGGCGTCGCGTCCCCGCAGGCGAGGCTGAAGGCGATCCAGCCGCCATCGCCGCCGCCGAAATCGCGCGCCTCGATGCCGCTTATGATGCCGACCGCCTCAAAAGCCTGATCGCGGCCGACGGACATGACACCGACACATCCGCAAACACGGGCGCGCCCTGATCCCATGGCCGCCCTGAGGGAGAAAATGATGGCACTCCTGAAATTCCGCTCGCGCGACACCGCGCCCGCGCCCACCGGCTTGGCTGAGCTTTTGGCTGGCTATTCGATCGAGGTGATGCCGCGCACCGCCGAAAAGGTGGAGGATTTCCGCGCGCTCCTGCCCCGCGGCACCCGCGTCTACATCGCCCATATCGACGGCACCCCGTTCGAGGACATGCTTGCCACCGCGCGCCGCCTGCGCGCCGAAGGCTTCGAGCCGATGCCGCATTTCCCAGCCCGCTCCATCCCCGACCGCGCCACGCTGGCCGACATGATCGCCCGCTACCGGGGCGAGGCCGATGTGACGCAGGCCCTGATCCTCGCAGGCGGCATCGCCAGCCCGCGCGGGGATTTCCACGCCTCCATGCAGCTTCTGGAAACCGGCCTCTTCGACGGCTTCACCCGGCTCCATGTCGCGGGCCACCCCGAGGGCAATCGCGACATCGACCGCGATGGCGGCGAGGCCGAGGTGATGGCGGCACTCCGTTGGAAACAGGCTTTCGCCAACCGGTCCGACGCGGATTTCGCCATCGCGACCCAATTCGTCTTCGAGGCGCCGCCGGTTCTCGACTGGGCCGACAGGCTCGCGGCAAACGGCATCACCATGCCCATCCACCTTGGCGTGGCGGGGCCTGCAAAACTCCAGACGCTGATCAAATTCGCCATCGCCTGTGGCGTCGGCCCCTCGCTCTCGGTCCTGCAAAAGCGCGCCCGCGACGTGTCGAAACTGCTCCTGCCCTTCGAGCCGGACGACATCCTGACCGCGCTGGCCCAGGCCCGCGCCAAGGGCCGCGGCAAGTCGATCGAGGCGATCCATTTCTTCCCTCTTGGCGGCATCAAGACCAATGCCGACTGGGCCACCGCCCATGGCGGTGCTGCCCCGATCCCCCAAACCTGACAGGAACAGAACCCGACCATGACCCGCACCGTCATCGAATCGCAGACCCGCACCACCGTGATCGGCTTTGATCAGCCCTTCTGCGTCATCGGCGAACGGATCAATCCCACAGGCCGCAAGATCCTCAACGAGGAACTGGAGCGCGGCGATTTCTCCCGCGTGCAATCCGACGCCGTGGCCCAGGTCGAGGCTGGCGCGACCGTGCTCGACGTGAATTCCGGCGCGGTCTTTTCCAACAAGATGGGCGAAGACCCCCGCTACGCCGACAACAATTTCGTCGAACCCATGCTGATGCCCGAATTGATCCGCGTGGTGCAGGAGGTGACGGATTGCCCGATCTGCATCGACAGTTCGGTCCCCGGCGCGCTCGAGGCGGGTCTGGCCGTCGCGCACGGCCGCCCGCTGGTCAATTCCGTGACCGGCGAGGAGGAACGCCTCGAAATCGTCCTGCCGCTGATCAAGAAATACAACGTCCCGGTCGTCGCCATCTCCAACGACGACACCGGCATTTCCGAAGATCCCGATGTCCGCTTTGCCGTGGCCAAAAAGATCGTCGAACGCGCGGCCGATTTCGGCATTCCCGCCCATGACATCGTGGTCGATCCGCTCGTCATGCCCATCGGGGCCATGGCGACGGCGGGTCAGCAGGTCTTCACCCTTGTGCGCCGTCTGCGCGAGGAACTGGGCGTGAACACGACCTGTGGCGCCTCCAACATCTCCTTCGGCCTGCCCAACCGCCACGGGATCAACAACGCCTTCCTGCCCATGGCCTATGGCGCGGGCATGACCAGCGCCATCATGAACCCCATCACCCTACCCGTGGGCCCCAAGGCCATCGCCGCGAAAAAGGCCGAGATCGAGGCGGCGGGCATCATGCTCCCCCCCGATCTGGACGACGAGGTCTTCGTCAAACTTTTCGGAATGGGCTCGACCAAGCCCCGCCCCGGCAAGGAGATGGAGGCGATCCGCGCCGCGAATTTCTTGATGAATCAAGATGATGGCGGGGCCGCTTGGATCAAGTTCAACCAAGATCCCGACGCGGCTCTGCGCGGTGGGCGTGCCGGCGGACGGCGGCGTCGCGCAGGCTGAGTGACCCCAACCATGTTCACGGATGTCGCCCCGAGGGGCGGCATCTTGTTGTCTGACAAAACAGGACCAGATACCGCCGCATGACCACCGATCCTCTCGTCATCTTCACCCCCTCGGGCAAGCGCGGGCATTTCCCGGTCGGCACACCGATCCTGACCGCCGCGCGCCAGCTGGGCGTCGATCTGGATTCGGTCTGCGGCGGGCGCGGCATCTGCTCCAAATGCCAGATCGCCCCCTCCTACGGGGATTTTCCCAAGCACGGCGTCACAGTGCGCGACGGCGCGCTTTCCGAATGGAACGCCGTCGAAGACCGCTACAACCGCGTGCGCGGCCTCAAGCCCGGCCGCCGTCTCGGCTGTCAGGCGATTGTTCAGGGCGATATCGTCGTCGATGTTCCCCCCGAGTCTCAGGTCCACCGCCAGGTCGTGCGCAAGGCCGCCTCCACCCGCGCCATCACCATGGACCCGGCCACGCGCCTCGTTCTGGTCGAGGTTGTGGAACCCGACATGCACGAACCCTCGGGCGATTTCGAACGCCTTCAATCCGCCCTCCGCGACCAATGGCAGATCGACAAGGTCACGGCACCGCTAAGCGTCTTGCAACAGCTGCAACCGGCGCTTCGCAAGGGCAAGTGGCAGGTGAGCGTCGCCCTGCATCAGCCTGCGAATACAGATGAATTCCAGATCCTCGGTGTCTGGCCAGGCCTGCATGAGGGCGGGCTTTATGGCCTTGCCATCGACCTTGGCTCCACCACCATCGCGGCGCATCTCTGCGACCTCGCCGATGGGCGCGTGCTCGCCTCCTCGGGCCTCATGAACCCCCAGATCCGCTTCGGCGAGGATCTGATGAGCCGCGTCAGCTATGCCATGATGAACCCCGGCGGCGATGCCGAGATGACGGCCGCCGTCCAGCAGGCCATCGCCACCCTCGCCACCGAAATCGCCGCCGAAGGCGGCATCGATCCCGCGCTGATCATGGAAACCGTGATCGTCTGCAACCCGGTCATGCACCATCTTCTTCTGGGCATCGATCCGGTCGAACTGGGGCAAGCGCCCTTCGCGCTCGCCACATCGGGCAGCATGACGCTTGCGGCCCGCGACATCGGCCTGTCCACCATCGCACCTGCCGCACAGGTCTATCTCCTGCCTTGCATCGCAGGCCATGTGGGGGCCGATGCCGCCGCCGTCGCGCTGTCCGAGGAACCCGATCAGGCCGATCACCTCACCCTCATCGTCGATGTCGGCACCAATGCCGAGATCCTCTTGGGCGACAAGACCGGTGTTCTCGCTTGTTCCTCCCCCACCGGACCGGCGTTTGAGGGGGCGCAGATCAGCGCGGGCCAACGCGCAGCGCCCGGTGCCATCGAACGGATCGAAATCGACCCCGTGACCAAGGAGCCCCGCTTCCGCGTCATCGGCTGTGATCTCTGGTCCGACGATCCGGGTTTCGCCGAGGCCACCAAGGACACCGGCGTCACCGGCATCTGCGGCTCGGGCATCATCGAGGCCGTGGCCGAAATGCGCATGGCGGGCCTTCTGGACGCCTCGGGCCTCATCGGCGGGCCGGAGGCGACGGGCACAACCCGCGCCGAACCCACGGGCCGCACCTTCGCCTATCTCGTCCATGACGCGACCGCCACGGGCGGCCCCCGCATCACCGTGACCCAGGGCGATATCCGCGCCATCCAGCTCGCCAAATCCGCGCTCTACGCGGGCGCACGCCTTCTCATGGACAAGCGCGGCGTCACACGCGTCGACCGCGTCGTCCTCGCGGGCGCCTTCGGGGCGCATATCAGCCCCAAACACGCGATGGTGCTGGGCATGATCCCCGACGCGTCCCTCGACCACGTCACCAGCGCCGGCAATGCCGCAGGCCACGGCGCGCGCATCGCCCTTTGCAGCCGCGAGGCGCGCCAAAGGATCGAAAAGATCGTGCGCCGGATCGACAAGATCGAAACCGCCATCGAACCCCGCTTTCAGGAACATTTCGTCAACGCCAACGCCATCCCCCACGCGACCGATCCTTTCCCGGAACTCGCCAAGATCGCGACCCTCCCGCAGGTGGCCTTCGGCGCCTCCGGATCCGCGCCGGGCGGCGAAGGCGGGCGGCGTCGCCGACGCGGCTGAGGGGCCTTGACGCCCCCGGCCCCACGGGACTATCTGACCCTCGTGATGCGGGTATGGTGAAAAGGTATCACGAAAGCTTCCCAAGCTTCAGTTACGGGTTCGATTCCCGTTACCCGCTCCAAAACCGGACAGCTGTTGCCCTTGGGCCAGCCCGCTGCGATCCCCGAAAATTCCTTCGGATCATCCTGAACGCGCCGCAATGACGCCGCGATCCCTGTGCACTTTCAACCTGTCGAAACCGCGGGCCCGCTCCTCCCGGCCCGCCCGGTTTTCCCCTCCCTGACCCGACTTCGGGCCGCACCTCCTCCCGGTGCGGCCCTTTTTCCTGTCAAGCACCCGTCCTTGCCCGCGCGATCATCACCGGCACAAGAACCGTCAGAACCAACAGACGAAACACGTGATGCGCCGCGACAAGGGCAGGCTCCAGCCCCGTCTCGACCGCGATCGCCGCCATCGCCTCCACGCCCCCCGGCGCAAAGGCCAACAAAAGCGCCGCCGCCGGCAACCCGATCATCCAAGACGCCACCACCGCGCCCACGGATGCCACGGCACAAGCCACCAGCGTCGTCACCATCCCTGCGCCCAAGGCCGCCCAGATGCCGCGCGGATCAAACCCCCGAAACCGCGTCCCGATCAGCGTACCCATGCATAAAAACGCCCCGATCTGAAGCCATGCCGGGATCACCCCGGGCGTCAGCCCGCTGCCATGCCCCAAGGCCGACACCGCCATCCCGCCCAGAACCAGCGCCGCAGGCACATGCAGGCGCAAGAACACCCAACCGACCGCCAGCGCCGCAACAAAGGTCAGCGCCAGCGCCAGCGGCGCAATCGCGCCGTAATCGGTCAGATAGGCCTGCCCTTCCACCCCCCACAGCGCGATCAGAACCGGCACCGCCAAAGTCAGCAACAACACCCGCACCGTCTGCACCAAGGCCACGCGCGGCACATCCGCCCCAAGTTCCGTGGACAGCGTCAACACATAGCTCAGATGCCCCGGCGTCGCGCACAACAGGGCCGTCATCCGGTCATAGGCGAAGACCCGCATCAACGCTTGCTGCGCCCCCACGATCACCGCCACCAAGGTCGCAACCAGCACCGCCAGCGATATCGGCCAGGTCAGCGCGGTTGCGATCACCTCGGGCGTGACCGTGCTGCCGATCGTCACCCCGATGATCAGGAACACCGCGTCGCGCAGCCGTGCGGGCATCAGCGTCGGCGCCCCCATCAGCGTGGCCACCGATACCGCTGCCGCAGGCCCCGTCAGAACCGCCGCCGGAAATCCGATCAGCCAAAACACCACGGCCCCCGCAGCCCCGATGACCAGCGTCAGTCCTGTCTCGTAGATCGTCCTGCGCATTCCGCCCGCCCGCATGTCCCGTTCGCCCCAGAAACCGCGATTGCGCGCCGGGTTCAAGCGGGCTTGCACCGCCGAACGCCCCGCGCCAAACCATGCGCCATGGATTTGCGCTATCACACGCCCCTCGACGCCCCGGCGCTGCGCGCCCTGGGTATCCCCGCCCCTTGGGGCTTCGGCCTTGCCGACCGCGTCCGCTTCGGCGAGATCGACGCGCTGGGTCACGTCAACAACACCGCCTATCTGCGCTGGTTCGAAAGCTTCCGCCTGCCCTATCTCGCCGCGCGCCATGTCACCGATTACGGCCCCGACAGCCCGCGCCTTGTCCTCAAACACGCCAGTTGCGACTACTTGGCCGAAATGTATCAGGCGATGGATTACGTGGTGACGGGCCGCACGCGGGCCTTGCGCACCACGTCTTTCACGATGGATTACGCCGTCTGGCTCCCCGATCCCGCGGGCGCGCGGCAAACGGCAGCGGGCAGCGCGATCATCGTGCTGCTCGACCGCCACGGAAACGGCCGCCACAAGATTCCCATGGAAGCCCGCGACGCCCTCCAAAGGCTCGACGGCGCCATCCCTGAAAGCGCCTGATCCTTCATCTTCCCCCAAATACGGAACAGCCCGACCGCGCCGCGCGCGTACCGGAGAGAGGTCAACCCTCCCCCCGCGCAAAGGCGACAAGCGCCAGCGTGGAGCCGTCCTTGCCCGCACCATCGGCCTTGCCCGCCAGAACCGGCTCCAGCGATTGCGCCAGCTCCTTGCCCAACTCCACACCCCATTGGTCAAAGGAATTGATCCCAAGGATCACGCCCTCGACAAAAACCCGATGCTCGTAAAGCGCGATGATCCGCCCCAGCATCGCAGGCGTCAACTCGGGATAGACCAGCATGGTCGAGGGTCGGTTGCCGGGGAAAACCCGGTGCCGCGCCTGCCGCTGCAGGTCCCCCCCCTCCAAACCCTTGGCCGCCATGATGGCCAAAGCCTCGTCAAGGCTCCGGCCCCGCATCAACGCCTCGGCCTGCGCCAGACAATTGGCCACCAGCAGCCGGTGATGATGCGCCAGCTCCGGCTCATGCCCCTTGGCCGCCACCAGGAATTCACAAGGCACAACCCGCGTGCCCTGGTGGATCAGCTGGTAGAAGGCATGTTGCCCGTTCGTCCCCGGCTCACCCCAGACCACAGGCCCCGAGGGCAGCGTCAGATCGTGCCCGTCCATCGCCACGCGCTTGCCGTTGCTCTCCATCTCCAACTGCTGAAGATAGGCGGGCAGCCGCGCCAGCCGTTGGTCATAGGGCAGCACCGCCCGCGTCGCATGGCCCTGCACCTGCGCGTGCCAGATGCCCACCAGCGCCAACAGCACCGGCAGATTCTCGGACAGATCGGCAGCCCGGAAATGCGCATCCATCTCGCGCGCGCCTTGCAGGAATTCCCCGAAACACTCCGGCCCCACTGCCAGCATCAGGCCAAGGCCGATGGGCCCCCACAGCGAATAGCGCCCCCCGACCCAATCCTCGAAGCCGAAGACACGCTCGGGATCAATGCCATAGGCGCTCGTACGCTCCACCGCGCTCGACAGGGCCGCGAATTGCGCCGCGGGCTCGGCCACGGCTTTTCCCATCCAATCCCGCGCCGTATCGGCATTGGTCATGGTCTCGATCGTGGTGAAGGTTTTGGAGGCGACGACGATCAGCGTCCGCGCCGGGTCCAGCCCCTTCAGCACGTCATGGATATGCGCCCCGTCCACGTTCGAGACGTAATGGATCCGCGGCCCGTCATGCCATGGCGCCAGCGCAAGCGTCGCCATCGCCGGACCCAGATCCGATCCCCCGATCCCGATATTGACCACATCCGTATAGGATCCGCCCGCGCCCTTGATCTCGCCCGACCGGATCTTGTCGGCGAATGCCGCCATCCGCGCCCGCGTGGCCAGAACGCCCGGCATCACGTCCTGACCATCGACAAGGATCGGTCCCGCCTCGGCCCTCAGCGCCGTATGCAGCACCGCGCGTCCCTCGGTCTCGTTGATCTTGACCCCGGAAAACATCGCGTCGCGCCGCGCCTCTACCTCCGCCGCCCGCGCCAGATTGATCAGCCCGGCGAACACCGCATCGTCGATCTGCGTCTTGGAGAAGTCGAACAGCATGTCGTCCAGACGCCGCGAAAACCGCGTGGCGCGGCTGTCATCTTCGAACAGCGACAGCATGCTGCGCCCTTCGACCTTCTTGGCCAAGCCCTTGAGATCGCTCCAGATCGCGTCCATCACCCTCACTCCGCCCAATGCACCACGGCCTGCCCCAGAACGGCGCGCACCGGCGCCTCCAGGGCGGGCAGATGTTGCGCCTTTTCCAACGCGGCGCGCTTTTCCGCACCCGTGATCAGGATATGCAGGCTCAACGCGCCCTTCAGCACCGGCGCCGTCAGCGTGATCCGCGGCTCGGCCGCGCCTTCGGCCCGCATCGCCATCAGGGGCGGCGCATCCTCGGCCAACGCAGCCTCCAGATTGTCCGCGCCGGGAAACAGGCTCGCGGTATGCATGTCCGCCCCCATCCCCAACAAGACGACCGACAGCGGCAGATGCGGCTCAAGCCCTTCGGCCAAATCCTCGATGCAATCCTCGGGCCGCTCCACTGCTGCGTAAAGCGGGATCAACGTCGCCGCCGAGGCCTTTGACACCAATAGTCTTTTGCGCAACAGCCCCGTGTTTGACCTCGGGCTGTCCTCGGGCACCCAACGCTCGTCGTTCAAGACAACCGACACCCGGTCCCAATCCAGCGCCTGCTCGCTCAAAAGGTCGAAAACAGGCCCCGGCGTCGTGCCCCCCGGCACGCTCAAACTCGCCCGCTCGTTCAGGCGCAGCGCCTCGGCCAGATCGGCGGTCAACCGGTCGGCCAACCCCAGCATCAGCAGATCGCGGTCGGGATATTCGATCAGGTCCATCTCAGATCTCCCGCCAGCGGCGGTTGTCGCGATGCATCAGGATCGCCGCTTCCTCCGGTCCCGAACTGCCCGCGTGATAGGGAACGGGCCGGTCGCCCCGCGCCTCCCATGCGGCGATGATCGGATCGGTCCAGGCCCAGGCGGCTTCCACCTCGTCGCCGCGCATGAACAGCGTCTGGTTGCCCCGGATCACATCCATGATCAGCCGCTCGTAGGCGTCGGGAACATCGGCCACTTCCGGCCCAAGGGCATCCGCGAAACTCATGTCGAGCGGCACGTCGATCAACCGCATCCCGCCCGGCCCCGGCTCCTTGATCGTCACCCGCAGGTCGATGCCCTCGTCGGGCTGCAACCGGATCGACAGGACATTGGCCCGGTTGCCCGCATCCGCGTCAAAAATCGAATGCGGCGTTTCCTTGAAATGGATCACGATTTCCGACTTGCGCGACCGCAGCCGCTTGCCGGTCCGCAGGTAAAACGGTGTCCGGTTCCAGCGCCAGTTCGAGACATGGATCTTCATCGCGATGAAGCTTTCGGTGCGGCTCACCTCCGCCTCCGCATCCTCCAGATAGGAGGCGTGATCGCCCGATGCCCGATACTGCCCGCGCACGATATCGACAGGCGCGACCGGGTCGAGCGCGCGGATGACCTTCAACTTCTCGTCGCGCACCGCATCGGGCTCGAACCGCGCCGGCGGCTCCATCGCGGTCAGACACAGGAGCTGCATCAGGTGGTTCTGCACCATGTCCCGCATGGCCCCGGACTTGTCGTAATAGGCCCCGCGCCCGCCAACGCCGACCTCTTCGGCCACCGTGATCTGCACATGATCGACGTATTGCGCGTTCCACAGCGGCTCGAACAGCGTATTGCCGAACCGCACGGCCATCAGGTTCTGGACCGTTTCCTTGCCCAGGTAATGGTCGATCCGGTAGATCTGCGCCTCGTCGAAATGCGCAGCCAGCGTCGCGTTCAACTCCCGCGCCGTGCCAAGATCACGGCCAAAGGGCTTTTCCACCACGATGCGCGCATCCTTGCGCGCGATCTCGAAATGATGGAGCCGCTCGGCCAGAACCCCGAACAACGCCGGCGCGACCGAGAAATAGAAGGCCTGCACCACGTTGTCGCGCATCGTGGCCCGCAGATCTTCCCACCCCGCCTCGCCATGGGCATCGACCGCCACATAGCTCAACCGCTCCAGAAACGCCTTCAACCCCTTGGGGTCGCGCTTCTTGGCCGGAAGGAAGGTCTCGATCGCCTCGCGCACCTGCTCGGCAAAGGCGGCATTGTCCTGCTCGGTCCGGGCCGCGCCGATGATCCGCGCCTCGGGGGGCATCTGCCCGTCGCAGAACCGCCGGTACAACCCCGGCAGGATCTTGCGCCGCGCCAGATCGCCGGTGGCTCCAAAGATGACGAGGTCGAACGGATCGACCGGAATGACACGCGAAACCATGATCGCCTTTCCCTGCCGGACCGCCTCCACACGCGCAAATCTCACGATTTGTTAGCGCTAACGGAAGCCTTTCCCGCCAGATACACCCTGCCCGTGCCCCTGTCTAGCAAAAGGCCCGCCCAACGCACAACCGCAGGCCCAAGTCAGCCGGTCATCGCGCAGAGCAACTCGAACATCACCGACGCACCCAGCCATGTCGTGATCCCGCCGGTGTCAAAGGGCGGCGCGACCTCCACCAGATCGGCCCCGATGATGTCGAGCCCCCGCAGCGCGCGCACACATTGGATCGCCTCGAAACTCGTGGGCCCTCCCACTTCGGGCGTCCCCGTTCCCGGCGCATAGGCGGGATCGACGAAATCGATGTCGAAACTCACGTAGCAGGGCCCATCCCCCACGATCTCGCGCGCCGCCTGCATCACCGCGGGCCAGCCCATCGCGACACATTCCTCTATCGGCACGATCCTGACGCCGCGGTCCCAGCCATACTGGAAATCCTCGTTGTTGTAGGACGTGCCCCGCATCCCCGCCATGACGCAGCGCGCGGGATCCAGACAGCCTTCCTCGATGGCCTGCCGGAACGGGTTGCCATGGGTCAGCACATCCCCGCCGAAATAGGGCGGGTAAAGGTCGGTGTGACTGTCCAAAAGCACGAGGCCAAAGGGTTCCCCCCGCGCCGCGCGCAATTCGCGCAAAACCGTCAGCGTGCACAGATGATCGCCCCCGACCATGAAGGGCCGGATATCCTGCGCCAACATTCCCCTGACAAAACCCTGCGCCGCCGCCAGCGCCGCATCCTGATCGACCGGGCTCATCGCAACATCGCCCAGATCTGCTATATTGAGCGCCCGGAACGGCTCCTGACCCGTCGCGCGGTTGCGTTCCCGGACCATGGTCGAGGCGTCGCGCAATCCCCGCGGCCCATGCCGCGCCCCCGGCCTGTTCGAGGTCGCCCCGTCCCACGGAAGCCCGAAAATCCCGATATCCACCTCCCCCCGGCGCGGATGGTCGGGCGGCAGATAGGGCAGCCGCATGAAACTCGGCACACCCGCGTAGCGCGGCAATTCCGTGCCCGAAGGCGGCTGAAAGAACGGATCGGACATCAGGGGCACCTCGGGTTGGGTTCAGATCACGCTACCTCCCGCCGCGCGGCCCGTCCATGGCCCGTCTAGGCCCCGCCCTCGGCCTCTTCCTCCTCGGCCATCTGCCGCGCCCACATCGAGGCATAGCGCGTCCCCCGCGCCAGCAATTCGTCATGCGTGCCGCGCTCCACGATCTCGCCCGCCTCCAGAACAAGGATCTGATCAGCCTCCACCACGGTCGACAACCGGTGCGCGATGGTAATTACGGATCTACCCTGCCCCATCATCCGCAACTCGTTCTGGATGTCGCGCTCCGTTTCCGTGTCCAGCGCCGATGTCGCCTCGTCCAAAAGCAGGATCGGCGGATCCTTCAAAAGCGTCCGCGCGATGCCGACACGCTGCTTCTCGCCCCCAGACAGCTTCAGCCCCCGCTCGCCCACGGCCGTCTCGTAGCCCTCGGGCAAGGAGAGGATGAAATCGTGGATGCGCGCGGCCTTGGCGGCGGCGACGATCTCCTCGTCCGTGGCCCCAGCCCGGCCATAGCCGATGTTGTAGCGGATCGTGTCGTTGAACAGCACCGTGTCCTGCGGCACCACCCCGATGGCGTCATGCAGGCTCACCTGCGTCACGTCGCGCAGATCCTGCCCGTCGATCAGGATTGCCCCGCCCGTCACGTCGTAGAACCGGAACAGCAACCGACCGATGGTCGATTTTCCCGACCCCGACGGCCCGACCAGCGCCACGGTCTCGCCCGGCTTCAACGTGAAATCGAGACCCTTCAGGATCGGACGGCTTGGGTCATAGGCAAATCGCACGTCTTGAAACCGCACCTCGCCGCCTGCCACGCGCAGATCGGGCGCGCCGGGCTTGTCCGCGATCTCGCGCGGCTGCTCCAGCAGGTCGAACATCTCGCCCATGTCGACCAAGGCCTGCCGGATCTCACGATACACTGTGCCAAGGAAATTCAGCGGAATGGTGATCTGGATCATGAAGGCGTTGACCATCACGAAATCACCGACCGTCAATTCGCCCTGCTGCACGCCGATGGCCGCCATCACCATGACGATGACAAGCCCCGCCGTGATGATCAGCGATTGCCCGAAATTCAGCACCGCCAGCGACAGCGCGGTCTTGATCGCGGCCCCCTCGTATCCTTCCATCGCGCGGTCATAGCGTTCCGCCTCGCGGGCTTCCGCGCCGAAATACTTGACCGTCTCGAAATTCAGCAGGCTGTCCACGGCCTTCTGGTTGGCATCCGTGTCCTGCGCGTTCATCTCGCGCCGGATCTTCACCCGCCATTCCGTCACGGTGAAGGTGAACCAGACGTAAAGCACGATGGTGACGATCAGGACCAACATGTAGCTGAGGTCGAAATAAAGCCCCAGCACGATGGCCGTCAGCAGCAATTCCACCAGCAGCGGCCCGATGGAAAACAGCATGAACCGCAGCAGGAAATCGACGCCCTTCACCCCGCGCTCGATGATCCGGCTCAATCCGCCCGTCTTGCGCGTGATGTGATAGCGCAAGGACAGCGCGTGGATATGGTTGAAGGTTTCGAGCGCCAGTTGCCTGAGCGCGCCTTGCGCCACGCGCGCGAACACCGCGTCGCGCAATTGCTGGAACCCCACATTGGCCGCCCGCGCCACGCCATAGGCCACAGTCAGGCCCACCGCGCCCAAGCCCAGCAGGAAGGCGGGGCTAACAAAATCGCCGCCAAGGCTGTCGACGGCGTATTTGTACAGGAACGGCGTCCCGATCGAGATCAGCTTGGCCAGGATCAAAAAGCCCATCGCCGCAACGACGCGCTGCTTCACCCACGGCTTGTCCACCGGCCAAAGATAGGGGGAAACCTTCCGGATCGTGCGCAGCCCCGACCGCCGCTCATCGGCATCGGCGCGCGCGGCAGCGGCAATTTGCGAAGGATCCCGGCCTGTCTTGGCCGCTTGTCTGTCTTGTGCGCCGGTATCGGCTGCGCGTGTGTCGGCTGGCATGGTCTGTCCTTGCGGGCGTCTTGCCGACTACCTATGCCCCGCCGCCGGGAATGGCCAGAGGTCTGCCCCTATTGCCCGTCCCGCGGCAGATCGGGCAGCGCAAAGATCTGGCCCGGAAAGATCAGATCCGGGTCACGGATCCGGTCGCGGTTTTCCTCGAAAATCTGGACATAGCGGATGCCCTCTCCGAAATTCGCCTCCGCGATCCCCCACAGCGTGAATCCCTGCTGCACCGTGATCACCGTCGCACCCGGCGCGACCAGCATCGGGTTGCCCGCGATCCGCTCGGGATCTTCGCGCAAAAAGGGCGTCTCGACCGTACCCGTCACCTGCCCATCCGCGCCCAGCTGTTCCAGCCGCAGCGTGTAGGTGCCCGGATCGACATCGGGCAATTCGAGGCTCCATTGACCGCCCGCCCCGACCTCGCCCGACGTGATCGGCTGGTTGTCCAAGGTCGCGCGCACCGCGCCCTCGGCAGGCGCGCGACCCGCCAGCGTGACCTCGCCCGCCACATCATACGTTATGGCATCGAGCCGCAGGGCGCTCGGATCCTCGGGCGCGCCACCCGAACCCTGCAGGACACGCAATCCCCCCTCATCGGCCAAGATCACGGCCGGGGCCTGCGGCGCGGGCACGGTCTCTGGCGCTGGGGCCGCACCGGCCGCAACCTCGGCAAGCGCGCCCGCCGCCTCGACCTCGGGGGCAGCCTCGGGGACGGCCTCCTCAAGAACCGGCGCAGCGCTCGTCGTCTCGCCCAGACCCGGCGCCTCGGGCGGCGTCACGGGCACATCCACCGCCGCGACCGCCGGCAAGGCGAAGGGCGCGATGATCGCGGTCCCCTGCCCGTCCAACTCGGTCCCGTCCTGCAGCACGGCGCGCAGCGCGAGGATCCTGGGCACATCGGCGGGCGGCAGCGTCAGGATGGCGGCGAATTGCCCGCCCGCATCGGCCGTCACCGTCTCGATCGGCATATCGTCAAGCGTCAGCGTCACCGCAGACCCCGGCACAGACCGCCCCGCGATCACCGCGCCGCCCTCGGCATCGACCCGCACAAGGTCGAACCGCGGCCCCTCAGGTGGCAGCGCGACCTCGGGCGTGGCTTCCGCCACCGCCGCCTCGGGCGTCTCCTCGGCCTCCGGTACGATCTCCGGCGCAGTCTCCGCCGCACCCTCGGTCACCGTCTCCGGCGCGCTGTCGACCACTGCTGCCTCTTCCGGCGTCTCGCGCAGCACCGCGAAACCCACCGCCGCCGCGATCAACACGCCCGCCAGAGCCGCCGCCCCGGCGATCGTCGACACACCGCTCGCGCCGCCCGCGGCCTGTCCCGTGTTCTTCTGCTCCGCCATGGATGCGCTGTCTCCCTGTCCGGGTCACCGGGGGACAGGCGAACGCCCCACCCCGGCAGGCCCCACTCCGGCAGGACCATTCCGCGCCGCTTGAGCGCCCCGCCCTTTGCGCCTATCAGGTGATAAAACCCGTTCAAGTGCAAGGGATACCGATGCAAGGCCTTTCCGTCTGTGTCTATTGTGGCGCGCGCCCCGGCACCGATCCCGCGCATATGGAGGCGGCCACCGAACTGGGCCTCAGCCTCGCGGGCGCGGGCCTCCGCCTCGTCTATGGTGCGGGCGATGTCGGGCTCATGGGCGCCGTTGCCCGCGCGGCGCAGGCCGCGGGCGGCCGGACCTTCGGCGTCATCCCCACCCATCTCATGGCTTGGGAGGTCGGCAAACGCGACCTCACCACCTTCGTCATCACCGAAACGATGCACGAACGCAAAAAGGTCATGTTCATGAACGCCGATGCCGTGGCCGTCCTGCCCGGCGGCGCGGGCTCGCTCGACGAATTGTTCGAGGTGCTGACATGGCGCCAACTCGGCCTGCACGCCAAACCGGTCTACCTCCTCGACGTGAACGGCTATTGGCAGCCGCTTCTGGCGCTCATCGACCACGTGATCGCCCAAGGCTTTGCCGATCCCACCTTGCGCGACTACCTCACCGTGGTTCCCGACGTGCCAGCCCTCATGGCCCATCTCGCCCCCGCCCCCTGACCCCGTAAACGAAAACGGCCCGCCACAAAGGGCGGGCCGCATCGCATCATGACCTTCGGGGGATCAGAGGCGCGAGGCCACGTTTTCCCAGTTCACCAGCTTGTTGAGGAAATTCTCAAGGTAGGCGGGCCGCTTGTTGCGGAAATCAATGTAGTAGGAATGCTCCCACACATCGCAGCCCAACAATGCCGTCTGACCGAAGCACAGCGGGTTCACGCCGTTCTCGGTCTTGGTGACCTTCAGACCGCCATCGACATCCTTGACCAGCCAGCACCAGCCCGACCCGAACTGGCCCGCGCCCGCCGCCGAAAACTGTGCCTTGAACTCGTCGACCGACCCAAAGCTTTCGACCAGCGCCTTTTCCAGCTCGCCAGGCATCCCGCCTTCGCCCGGACCCATCATTTCCCAGAACTGGTTGTGGTTCCAATGCTGGGACGCGTTGTTGAAAATGCCGTTCTGCGCGACAGCACCGGCCTGATAGGTGCCGGTGATGATCTCTTCGAGGGATTTGTTCTCCCACTCGGTGCCCGCGATCAGCTTGTTGCCGTTGTCGACATAGGCCTTGTGGTGCAGGTCGTGGTGATATTCCAGCGTCTCGCGGCTCATGCCCAGACCGGCCAGCGCGTCATGGGAATAGGGAAGATCGGGAAGTGTGAAAGCCATGTGTCGGCCCCCCTCGTTGTTGGTTGTCGGTTGAGGCACAGATGGAGGTCGGACCGGGGGGGCGTCAACCCCACGCCCTTTATCCTCCCCGAAAAACTAAAGCTTTCCGGCTCAGCCGTGATAGCCGACCGTGCCGCCCTCGCGCGCCGACATCGCCAACAGATCAAAGACATACCGCGCTACCGACCGGAAACAGATCACCCGCGCCTCGTCCCCGGCCTCAAACCAGATCGCGCCCGCCACCTGCTGCAGCCGCGTGCGCCGCATCTCGCCAAGGCCCAAGGCCCCGATATCGGCGGGCGTGATCTTGGCCAGCACGTCGCGGATCGCACCCGCCTCGCCCGTCACCGAAAACATCGCCCGCGCATCGCTGATGTCGAGCGCAAGGTGATGCTGCCCCGTCAAAGCTTCCGACAGGTCAAAGGCGATCTTGCCCGCCTGATCGGCGGCGCACAGGATCAACACCTCGTCAGGCGACATCCACGCCACGGCGCATTCCTTGCCCGCGCTGATCTTGCGCTGGGCGGGCATCTCGGCCCCCGTCACCCGCGCCACGGCCTTCGCCGCCGCCGACAGATCGGCGCGCAGGCTCACCATCCCCTGCCGCCCCATCTCGCGGATCGTGACAGACCCGCCCACCGACAGCCCGTCCAACGCGCTCACCGAAAACTCAGACATTCTGCTTCTCCCCCTCGGGGTCATAGAAAACCGGGCTGACGATCCGCGCCTTGATGGTCTTGGGCGCCGCGCCCTTTGCGGCGGGCTTGGTCGTGTTGAACGCGATCACCTCGCCCATCCGGTCGGGTCCGTGCCGCACCAGACCCATGGCGATCCCCCGCCCCAGCGTCGGCGAAAAATAGGTCGAGGTGACGCGCCCTTGCGTGTTCCCCTGCCCGTTCTCGTTCACGCCCTCGTCCAGCGCATAACTGCCATCGGGCAGAACCGAGCCATCGAGCGTTTCCAACCCCACCAGCTTCCAGCGCTCGGGGTCGGCCATATGGCTGCGCTCCTGGGCACGTTTGCCCAGATAGTCGTCCTTCTTCTTCGAGATCGCCCAATCAAGCCCCAGATCCTGCGGGATGACCGTGCCATCGGTCTCGTCCCCGATCATGATGAAGCCCTTCTCGGCCCGCATCACGTGCAACGCCTCGGTGCCATAGGGTGTCGCGCCGAATTCCGCGCCCGCCTCCAGAAGCTTGTCCCAGAACGCCCGGCCCTGGCTGGCCGGAACCGCGATCTCAAAGGACAATTCCCCCGAGAACGAAATCCGGAAGACCCGCGCGTCAAAGCCGCCGATCCGCCCTTCGGCCCACCCCATGAAGGGCAGCGCCTCTTTCGACAGGTCGATATCCGCCCCGATCTTGTTGAGAAGCGCCCGCGCTTTCGGCCCAACGACTGCGATCTGGGCAAAAGCCTCGGTGACATTGGCGGTATAGACCTTCCAATCCCACCACTCGCACTGCAGCCAATCCTCCATATGCGCATGGATCCGATCCGCGCCGCCCGTCGTGGTATGCACAAGGAACGTCTCCTCGTCCAACCGCGCGACCACGCCGTCATCCATGAGAAACCCGTTTTCGCTGCACATCAGCCCGTAACGACATTTCCCCGGCTTCAGGCTGCTCATCACGTTGGTGTAAAGCATGTCCAGAAACCGCCCCGCATCCGGTCCCTTGACGATGATCTTGCCCAGCGTCGAGGCATCGAGCAGCCCCACGCCGTTTCGAACCGCCAAGATCTCGCGGTTCACGGCATCCCGGTGGCTCTCGCCCTTGCGCGGGAAGCAATACGGCCTGCGCCAATAGCCCACGGGCTCGAAATGCGCGCCGTTGTCCTCGTGCCAGCCCTGGATCGGCGTGCGCCTCAGCGGTTGGAACAGCGCACCGCGCGCCTCGCCCGCGATCGCCCCCATCGAGATCGGCGCATAGGGCGGCCGGAACGTCGTGGTCCCCACCTGCGGGATCTCCGCGCCAAGCGCGCCGGCCAGAACCGCAAGCCCGTTGATGTTGCTCAGCTTGCCCTGATCCGTCGCCATACCCAGCGTTGTGTAGCGCTTCGTATGCTCGACGCTTTCATAGCCTTCGCGCGCAGCCAGCTGCACGTCCGAGACCTTCACGTCGTTCTGGAAATCGAGCCACATCTTGGCACGCTTTTTCGGCCCCGCCTTGGCGGGCATGATCCAGACCGGTTCGAGCTTTTCCTCCTCCGGGACGGAAACTTTAAGGAACGCCTGATCGCTCACCGGCATGTTAAGGTCTTGCAAGGATTTGCGCGTCGAATTTAACGCATCCTCAAGGGTTTGGCCTGCGTGTAAAGCACCATTGGCCGCGCCCGCGCAGATCACGAACCCCTCGCCATTCTGGTCGGTCGGCGGCTTGTCGGGATCGGGCCTGAAAAAGGAATTCTCTTTTTCCCACAACAGCTTGCCGCCACAATGCGACCACAGATGCACGACCGGCGACCAGCCACCGGACATGGCGACCGCGTCGCAGATCACATCCTCGATCACCTCACCCGCGCCATCCTGACGGCAAAGCTGTGCCGCAACAACGCCGCGCAACCCTTTGATATTGCTTATTCCCATTCCGGCCAAAACCCGGATGCCCCGCGCCCTCACGGCCTTGGGCAGCGCCCCCTCAGCCCGCGCGCGCGCATCGACGACGCAAGGAACCGTCAGGCCAGCCTCCGCCAGCACCAGCGCCGTCCGGTAAGCGTCGTCATTATTTGTAACGATTACAACGCGTTCTCCCGGGGCGCTCCCGTAATTCACGACGTGATCCCGCACCGCCGAAGCCAGCATGACCCCAGGCTTGTCGTTGCCCGCGAAACTCAGCGGCCGTTCCAAAGCCCCCGTCGCCGCGATCACATGGCGACTACGGATACGCCACAACCTGTGGCGCACCACATCATCTTGTGGCGCATGATCGCTGACCCGCTCATAGGCCAACACGTAGCCATGGTCGTAAACACCCGCCACCATGCAACGCAGGCGAAGATGAATATTCTCCATCTTTTCAAGCGTATCTACGGCGTTCTTGATCCAAACTTCCGCAGGCTGCCCCTCGATCTCCACCCCATCCACCGGCGCGCGTCCGCCCCAATGGGCGCTCTGCTCGCACAAGATCACCTGCGCCCCAGACCGTCCCGCTTCAAGTGCGGCCTGCAATCCCGCAATGCCGCCGCCCGCGATCACGAGATCGGTGTGCGCGTAGAATTGTTCATATCTATCAGGGTCTTGAAGTTTCGGATCGGGCGCCTTTCCCAATCCGGCAGACTGTCGGATGAAGGGTTCAAAAACGTGTTTCCAGAAGGGGCGCGGATGGATGAAGGTCTTGTAATAGAAGCCCGCGGGCAAAAACCGCGGGATCAGCGCGTTCACCTCGCCGATATCCCAGCTCAGGCTGGGCCAATGGTTCTGGCTAGTGGCTTGCAAACCTTGGAAAATCTCGGTCGTCGTCGCGCGCTGGTTCGGCTCGTGCGTCTTGCCTTTGCCCAGGTTGACCAGCGCATTGGGTTCTTCGACCCCGCTCGCGACCACGCCGCGCGGGCGGTGGTATTTGAACGACCGGCCCATGATCCTTTGCCCCGATCCCATCAAAGCCGAGGCCAGCGTATCCCCGGCAAAGCCTGTCAACCTCTTGCCGTTGAACGAAAAAACGACGCGCTTATCGCGGTCGATCAGGCGGCCACCCTTGGGCAAACGCAGGCTCATGACAGGCTCCAGTCGGGACGTTTGGCGCGGATCGCCGCCACGATGTCTTGCGGCGGTTCGGGGGTTTGCGCTGGATAGGTTCCGAAAACCTCCAGCGTCGCGGTGCAGCGCGCGGCGAGAAACCACTTGCCGCAACCCATCGCGTGCCGCCAGCGTTCGAAATGCACGCCCTTGGCATTGTGTCGCAGGAACAGGTAGGCCTCGAAATCCGCGTCAGCGGAACCGGGGCCAAAGCGCTTCAGATGCGCCTCGCCACCGGGCGCAAGCTCCGTCTCGCAGGCGTCGATGCCGCAATAGGGACAGCGGAATGTCAGCATGAAATCTGTTCCTTTTCAGGGTCTTGCGCCACATCCAGCGGCAGCGCCGCATCCAGCACGGCCTGCACCTCCGCCTTGGTCATCGCGGCTTTGGCCGGGTCCGCGGGCGCGTAGCGGTCCTTGGTCGTGCCCCAGTGATGCTCGGCATAGATCACACCCGGCCCGTCATAGCGCGGCCCGTCCTTGTGGCGCGGGATGAAGGTATAGGCCGGCAGGATCCGGCAATCTTTGAGCGTGAAACGATGGCGTTCCATGAAACCGCGCAGGAACAGGTTGCCGACCGACATCCAGGGCTGGTCCGCCTTGGCCGGATCGGCCCCATAGGCTGCATGAATCTCACCGATCGTGCGCGCCAGCGTCTGCGTCCCGGGCGCGGAGGCAAGCCACGGCGTCACCCGGCATCGCCCGATCGGATAGGTCTCGTAGCAGGAATAGGTCACGGCCTCGCCGAAGATCGGATCGCAAGGGCGCAACGCCTCGAAATCGGCGCCGGGGATGAAGCCGCCCGTCTCGAACAGGATCTCGTAACGCATCAGGTCCGCCACGCCTTCGAGCCGGCCGCGCCGGAAATATTCGGCCATCAGCCGCTGGTTCCTCCACCGCCTGCCGGACAGATAGGCGTTGTCGTAGAGCCGATACTCCCAATCGGGATGATGGTCGCGCCATGTCTGCATCCAGTGCAGCGGCGGCGGCCGTTCCCCGATCCAGATATGGGCAAGCCGTCTGGGAATGGCTGGGATCAATGCGCCACCCCTGCCGCCACGGATTCGTCGATGAACCGCCCTTCGCGGAAACGGTCGAGCGAAAAGGCATCGGCCAAGGGCGAATGCCCCTTGGCCATCAGTTCCGCCATCGCCCAGCCCGAGCCCGGAATGGCCTTGAAGCCGCCCGTTCCCCAGCCGCAGTTGACGAAAACACCCTCGACAGGTGTTTTCGAGATGATGGGAGAGCGGTCGCCCGTCATGTCGACGATACCCCCCCACCAGCGCAGCATCTTGAGCCGCGAGATGATCGGGAAAGTCTCGATCAAAGCGCGCACAGTCTCCTCGACATGGTGGAAAGATCCGCGCTGCGTGTAGTTGTTGTAGCCGTCCGCACCGCCGCCGATCACCATTTCGCCCTTGTCGGACTGGCTCATGTAGCCATGGACGGTGTTGGCCATGACGACCACGTCCATCACCGGCTTGATCGGTTCCGAGACCAGCGCTTGCAACGCCACGCTCTCGATGGGCAGCCGGAATCCCGCCCGCTCGGCCATGACGCCGGAATGGCCCGCCACCACGATGCCGAGCTTGCCGCAGGCGATAGGGCCCCTCGTCGTGTCGATGCCCACGACCTGGCCGCCCTCGCGCTGCACGCCCGTCACCTCGGTCTGCTGGATGATGTCCATCCCAATGTCCGAACAGGCCCGCGCATAGCCCCAGGCGACCGCGTCATGACGCGCGGTGCCGCCGCGCGGCTGCCACAGCGCGCCAAGAACAGGATAGCGCGGCCCGTCGAGGTTGATGATCGGGCACAATTCCTTGACCCTGCGGGGGCTGATGAATTCGGTGGCCACCCCTTGCAGCGCGTTGGCATGGGCCGTGCGCTGGTAGCCGCGGATCTCGTGCTCGGTCTGGGCCAGCATCATCACGCCGCGCGGGCTGAACATGACGTTGTAATTCAGGTCCTGGCTCAGCGTTTCGTAGAGGCTGCGCGCCTTTTCGTAGATCGCCGCCGACGGATCCTGCAGGTAGTTCGAGCGGATGATCGTGGTGTTGCGCCCGGTGTTGCCGCCGCCCAGCCACCCTTTTTCGATCACGGCGACATTGCGGATGCCGTGGTTCTTGCCAAGGTAATAGGCCGTGGCAAGCCCATGCCCGCCCGCGCCGACGATCACCACGTCATAGCGTGCCTTGGGTTCGGGACTGCGCCAGGCGCGCTCCCATCCCTCGTGGTGACGAAAAGCCTGGCGCGCGATGGCAAAGGCGGAATAGCGACGCATGTGTTGCGGCTCCCTCTGGCTCTGTGCCTGATGTGGGACAGGACAGTCCCGAACAGGATACCAAGGCCGACCACATCTGCGCAAATTGCGACGCAGGGGCAGAATGTCTCAAGCCTGCGGCAAAGGCCCCGGTTTTCGGCGGCGCGCGCAGGACTTATGTGAAGGCAAGGACGACAGGCAAAGGCAGCAGACACGATGGGATTCTGGATCGCGACGGGGGCGTTTTCGGCGCTGGTTGTGCTGGTGCTGATGCTGGCCGTGCTGCGCCCGCGCAAGGCCACGGTGCCCGCAGCCGCCTATGACCTGCAGGTCTATCGCGACCAGCTGCGCGAGATCGAAAAGGACATAGCGCGCGGCATCCTGTCGGAGGATGAAGCCACCCGCGCCCGCACCGAAGTCTCGCGCCGCATCCTCGAGGCCGACCGCGCCCTGCAACAGGCCAAGGCTGCGGACCTGCGCGCCAGCGGCCTTGACCGCGTTATCTTGGGCGCAGGATTGGTTGCGACGGTTGCCGGCGCCTTTGGCCTTTACCTTGGCATCGGCGCACCGGGCTATCCCGACCTGCCCATCGCCACCCGGATCGACATGGTCGAAGAGGCGCGCGCGACGCGCCCAGCCCAGGCCGAGGCCGAGGAACAGGTGCCATTCCGCGAAGGCTTGCCGCCCGATCCCCGGCGCGAGGAATTGGTGGCGCAACTGCGCACCATCATGGAACAGCGCCCCGACGATGTGCAGGGCCTTGGGCTTCTGGCGACGAACGAGGCGGCCTTGGGCAATTTCCGCGCCGCGCGCGTGGCCCAGGAACGTCTGATCGCGCTTCTTGGCGATGACGCGGACGCCTTTCACCACATCGATCTGGCCGAGATGATGATCTTGGCTGCGGGCGGCTATGTCTCGCCGGAGGCCGAGGCGGCGCTGACGCGGGGGCTTCAGATGGAGCCGCGCAATGGAACCGGGCGCTACTATGCGGGCCTGATGTTCGCGCAGCAGGGCCGGCCCGACCTTGCCTTTCCCATCTGGCGCAACCTTCTGGCGGATTCGACCATCGACGCCCCTTGGGTGGAGCCGATCCTCTTGCAGATCGAAGAGGTCATGTTCCTTGCCGGCGTGCCTGAAAGCATGTCCGAGCTGCCCCAACCCGCGCCCGCGCGCGGCCCCAGCGCTGAAGACTTGGCCGCCGCCGAAAACATGTCGCCCGAGGATCGGCAGGCGATGATCGAAAGCATGGTGGCAAGCCTCGGCAGCCGCCTGGCCAACGAGGGCGGCACGCCAGACGAATGGGCGCGCCTGATCGGGGCGCAGATCGTCCTTGGCCGGACCGATCAGGCCCGAGCGATCTACGAGGAGGGCCGTAGCGTCTTCGCCGAAAGCCCCGAAGCGCTGCGCCTGCTGGAGGAGGCCGCCGCCCCCTTGACCGAGGCGCCAGAGTGATTTTCGAAGATATCGCGGAATTCGCTGCCGCCCTGCCCGTCGCGCGTGGTCTTATGGGGTTGGATCTGGGAACCAAGACCATCGGCGTTGCCGTTTCCGACAGGCTCTTGTCCTCGGCCAGCGCGCTGGAAACCGTGAAGCGGGTGAAATTCACCCAAGATGCCGCGCGGCTTGGCCAGATCGCGGCCGGGCGCGAGATTGGCGGCATCGTTCTTGGCCTGCCCGCGAACATGGACGGAACCGAAGGGCCGCGCGCCCAATCGACCCGCGCCTTTGCCCGGAACCTCTCCCGCCTGCCGGAGTTCGAGGCGCTACCGATCACCTTTTGGGACGAGCGGTTGAGCACGGTTGCGGCAGAAAGGGCACTCCTCGAGGCGGATACGTCGCGGAAACGTCGCGCAGAGGTGATCGACGCCGTCGCAGCGGGGTATATCTTGCAAGGGGCGCTCGACCGGTTGCGCCACCTGAGGAGCGCGCAATGACCGACACACCCGAACGATCGCGCGCCTCCGGAGACGAGGTCTGGAAGCGCGACGAGATCGAGAGCCCCTGCATCAAGATCTGCGTCGTTCATCCCGAGGCGCGGATCTGCACCGGCTGCCTGCGCACCATCGACGAGATCACGCAATGGTCGCGCATGACCGCCGATGATCGCCGCGCGGTGATGGCCGCCCTGCCGGCACGGCGCGCGGATCTGGGCCAACGGCGGGGCGGGCGTGCGGCCCGCCTCAAGCGGCGCGCCGAAGGCTGACAGGATGCACAGACCGCTTCCCTTGCCGCCGGGGCGGCGGGTTACGGGATTGCGAGGTCATCGGCTTTTCGCATGGTTCACTGGCTGGATCGCGGGCGGCATCGCCATCACGGTAATCTTTTTCCCGCTTTTCGCCGCGACGCTCGATACCGAACGGTCCTATGGCGCGGCGCTCCGGGCCTGGTTCGACAACGGCGCTTTCTTCGCGGTTCTACCGGGTGTTTTTCTATGGGCGGTATTTCTGGGGCCGGTCTGGCTTGTCTTGCGGATCTGGATCGCAAGGCGCGGGGATCACCCGATCGGCCCACGGCCCGCGACCCTGCCGGTCTGGCTGGCCATCTGGGTCGTTTTCACGGTGATCGAGGTCTTGCTTGCCGGACCGGAGGCGAACCGCACACCGCCCGGCCCCTTTGCGCTGGTGCCTCCACCCTTCGACCTGATGGTTGGCGGGGCGCTTTTGGTCAAGATCGGGGGCGTTGCGGTCATGTTCGCGGTCTATCGCCGGATGCGGCCCCGCGATGCGATCGACCGGGGCGAGACAGGCCCCTTCATCTCCAGCCGCTAGGCCGCGCGGGCCGTCACCTCGGCCAGTGCGCGTTCGACCACTTCGGGGCCCGCGCCGTCGCGATGTGCATTCTCGCTCAGGTAGCGTTTCCAGCCCCGCGCGCCGGGTCGCCCGGTGAAAAGCCCCAGCATGTGCCGCGTCACCTGATGCAGCCGCCCACCCGCCATCAGATGCGCCTCGATATAGGGCAGCATCGCATGCGCCACCGACTCCGCGCTCCGCGGCGGCGCGCTGTCGCCAAAGATGTCTCGGTCAGCGCTCAGCAGGATACCGGCGGGCGCATGATAGGCCGCGCGCCCGATCATCACCCCGTCCATGCCTGCCGCAAGATGCACCTGTGCCTCCTCCAACATTGTGATCCCGCCGTTGATGGACAGGTGGAGATGCGGAAACGCCTGTTTCATCGCATGGACCAACGGATAGTCCAGCGGCGGGATATCGCGATTTTCCTTGGGGCTCAGCCCTTGCAACCACGCCTTCCGGGCATGGATGGCAAAGCGCGTGACGCCTGCGGCAGAGACGGTTTCCAGAAATGCCGGCAAGACCTCCTCCGGGATCTGGTCATCAACGCCAATCCGGCATTTCACCGTCACCTCAACTGGGCTCGCCGCGATCATGGCCGAAATGCACTCGGCGACAAGCTCGGGTCGCTCCATCAAGACGGCCCCGAAACATCCCGATTGCACCCGGTCGGATGGGCAGCCCACATTGAGATTGATCTCGTCATAGCCATAAGCCGCAGCGATCCTGCTGGCCTCTGCCAATTCGCCCGGATCCGATCCGCCCAGTTGCAGCGCGACGGGATGTTCGGCCTCGTCAAAGCCAATCAGGCGATCCTGGTCGCCATGGATCACCGCAGGCGCCGTGACCATTTCTGTATAGAGAAGCGCATTGCGCGACATGAGCCGGTGAAAATAGCGGCAATGCCGGTCGGTCCAGTCCATCATCGGCGCGACGGACAGGCGCGCCGCCGGGGTGGCTGCGTTCAGGGGCATTCAAAATTCTCCACTCGGCCGCCCTTGGTCGGCGCAAACCTGATCCGAACATCATACCCACAGGGCATCGGGTGCACTACCCTATCTCGTACAGCGGTCGGCACAGGGCGGCTTCATGGGGTGCCCGACAGCGGATCACTGCGTTGAACGTGCAAAGGGCGACCTGCCCAAAGTTTGTCCAAAGTCGATACCGCCCATACAAATCGGCCTTTTACGTTTTGTCAGTTGCCACACGGTGCAATAGGGTGTCTGGACGCGCGTCGCACTCCAGACTTCGCACGCAGATATTGGACGGAGATCGTCATGACCCAGATCCTTCAAGTGGCCGCGATGGCATGTGCGACGCTTGGGATCGGCGCTGCGACGATGTCGGTGATGCATGAAGACATCCCCGACCTCCAGGTGCCCGAAGGCGCCTGGTCATCTTCGGGTGCATTGGACGGTCGGGCCTTCACCGTTCTGGGCACGGATGTCGAAAGCGGCGCCGTTCTCGAAGATGAACTGTTGTTCCGCAATGGGGCCTTTCAGTCGGTCGACTGCCAGAACTACTGCGATTTCGGCTGGTCCGAATACCAGACCAAAGAGATCGATGACGTGATCCATTTCACCGCCACCACGATTTGCCCCGATGCGCCGCATACGGTTGTGTTTTACGGTCAGGTCGTCGGCGACACGATCACCCTCGAAGGGACATGGACGACCCGCCGCTGGTACTGGACGAACCAGATCGTCATGGAGGCATCGGGAACAGCCACCGATTTCGAGGCTGCCGTCGGCGTATCGGGGTAGTGGTCGCGCCATGCGCCCCTCAGGCCCAACTCTTGGTGATATCGCGAGGCGCGTCGCGATCTTGATTGTGGTGCTGGTGCTGGCCACCTGGGCCGCGCACGAGATCCGCGATGCGCTCAACCTGCAGGTTCGGCCAGACAACGAGCAGCAAGTGCATCGGGCGATCATGTTTGGCGCAATCGCCTATATCGGCCTTCTGGCGCTTCCCTTCGTTCCGGGGGCCGAAATCGGCCTCGCCATGCTTGCCGCTTTTGGGACTGCGATTGCGCCGCTGATCTATGTGTGCACGGTCGCCGCGATGACGCTAGCCTATATCGTCGGGCGGTTTCTTCCGATCCGTATTCTCGAACGCCTGCTGTCGTTCTTCAGACTGCGGAAGGCGTCAGCTCTCGTTGCGCGCGCCGCGCCCCTTTCCTCCGAGGAACGTCTGGAGATGCTGCTCCATGGGCAGTCGAAACGCACGCTGGGCCTCGTGCTGCGCTTCCGCTACCTCGGCTTGGCGATCGCCGTGAACACCCCGGGCAATTCGATCATCGGTGGCGGCGGCGGCATCATGATCTTGGCGGGACTGAGCGGCATCTTTTCACCGCTCGCCACGGTGCTGACCGTCATGATTGCCGTCTCTCCCGTGCCACTGGCCATGATCTTTTTCGGCCTTCAGATCTGAACGATTGACGCCAGCCGCACCACGTTCGGCCATTGATTTTATGTGATTTTCGGCTTGTTTGGCGAAAGATCAGTCTTGTGGCTTGGATCGGTGGATCGCGGCGTTAGCGATGAAACACTGGCGCGAGTGGAGACGCAGGGCGCGGTGCGACAGTCAAGGCATCGGGGCTGACCTGCGGTGATCTACCCGCTGGATGGCTCAATCCTTTTGCTCATCGGGTTGCCGGATTGGTGTGTCGTGCGCGCGCTCACCGAGGGAAAGGCAACGCATCTGGGTGTCACCGTTGTTCCGGTGACAGGCGAAACCGCACCGCGCGCGCCATGGGGCAAGGCTTGACGGCATTACGTTGTGCTTCGACGCGGGCAAGCGGATCTATCAGGGGCGGGCTGCCGTCGGTGCCTGCCGCGATGGCGAAATTCCCGGAACGGCCGATCGCAAAGGGCGGCATGACCGAGGCGCAACACCAGACCGGAGGTAAGGCCGCTCTCTAACCCTGCCCGGCGGCCCGGGACCGGTCTTCGGCAGGTTCACTCCGCAGCCATTGCCCCCCGATCTTGGCGAGGGGGCAGACCGAATTTCCGCGCGTATTCGCGCGAGAATTGGGCCGGGCTTTCATAGCCGACGCGATAGGCGATCTCGGATACCTTGACGTTCGAGCCCCGCAGCGCGTCGCGCGCCTGTAGCAGGCGAAGGTCTTTTTGGTACTGCAAGGGTGAGGTGCCGGTGACAGCCTTGAAATGCTCGAAGAACCCCGAAACGCTCATCCCGATGCGCCCTGCGAGTTCGCTCACGACCAATGGCCGAGACAGGTCCGACTGGATGTCGCGCGTGGCGCGAAAAATGCGGCTTGCGGTGGTTTCATGCCAGAGCAGCCGTTTAAGGACCTCCGCATGTGGCCCGAGCAATAGCCGGGCATGCAGTTCCTGCCGTGTGATTGGGGCAAGCAACCGGCGCGTATCCTCCGCCTCGCTTTGAACGATCAGACGGCTGAGAGCGTGTTCCAGATCTGTGTCCGTCGCGCAAAGTGCGATGGAGAACGGATCAACCGATTGCGACGCCCGCACGGGCGGCACGGCGGAGGCGAGCCCGCGCAACACATCCAGATCCAGTGGCATGACCAGCGCGACATAGGGCGCGTCCGGCGTCGCCTTTGTGATCCGCGAAACGACCGGCAGCGCATGGCTCACGATCAAGGATTGCCCTTGGGCCACCGTCAGGTTCCGGGTGCCTGCGCCAACCGTCTTTGCGCCTTGCAGCACCAGACAGAGCAGCGGACGATAGACCGTGCCTGTCTGCGGCGTCTCTTGGGCGTGACGCAACAGGTGAAGACCGCTCGCGTCATGTGCGAACGCGCCCTGCGCCAGCCGCGCCCGGTCCAAAAGCGTCAAAGCGTGATCCAGCAAGCTTGCCATGACTATCCTCTCTTTCGGAGCAGTTAGCATGGATTGGCCCAAATTAATGCCAGAAAAGAAGACTGTTTGGAGGATCAGGCAAGTCATCTGGACGATCAGGAAAGAGGCTGACGCCCGCGTCGACTATGGTCACAGCATCAGACAGCGAGGGCAGACCAGATGACAAAAGTATTCATTACGGGGATCGCGGGCGGCTTTGGCCTGCCCACGGCACGGGCCCTGATGGCGCAGGGCTACGAGGTGGCGGGCAGCGTCCGCAGCCGCACGGGGCGCAACGCCGCGACCGTGGCCGCGTTGCTGGCCGAGGGCGCGCAGATCGTCGAGATGGACGTGACCGACACCGACAGCACCGATGCTGCCATGGCCGATGCCATCGCCGCCCTTGGCGGATTGGACGTACTCTTCAACAACGCCGGGATCGGCGCCTATGGCATCCATGAACTGATGTCGCCCGAAGACATGGCCCATGTCTTCGACGTGAACGTCATGGGTGTGCAGCGTGTCATGCGGGCGGCGCTGCCGCACATGCGGGCGCAGGGGCGCGGCACCGTGCTCTACACCTCCAGCCTGATCGGCCGCATCACGACGCCGTTCTACGGCACCTATTCCGCCTCGAAATGGGCGCTAGAGGCCATCGTCGAATGCTACCGCACCGAGCTTTCGGGCTTTGGCATCGAGTCCTGCCTGATCGAACCGGGCGCCATGCCTACCGCCTTCTTCGACGGCATGGTGACGCCGAACGATCCGCTGCGCGAAACGGCGTATGGCGATTTCGCCGGCATCCCTGCGATGTCGGCAGAGGGTCTGGCGCGCATGCTCGACGCGACACCGAACCAGCGCCCGGAACGTGTCGCGGAAGCCGTTGTCGACCTTCTGGCCCTGCCATTCGGGGCCAAGCCGTTCCGGACCGTGGTCGATAACACCGGGGTCGGGCCCGAGATCGAACGCTACAACACCGCCCTGCATGACGTCACACGCACCGTCCTGAGCAATTTCGGCCTCGCCGACATGCTGCGCCTCAACGCCTGAAGGAGAAAAGACATGCCCACCATTCTCATCACCGGCGCGTCCTCCGGCATCGGCAAGGCCACAGCCTTGCGCTTCCAGTCCGAAGGCTGGAATGTCATCGCCACGATGCGTGATCCCTCCAACTCCGAATTGGTCGGGCTTGACGCCACATTGGTCACGCGCCTTGACGTGACCGATCCAAGCTCGATCGCGGATGCCGTAAGCTTGGGCGTCGACCGCTTCGGCGCCATCGACGTGCTGCTGAACAACGCGGGCTACGGCGCCTATGGCCCTTTGGAGGCATTCTCGACAGAGCGCATCCGCCGCCAATTCGACACCAATGTCATCGGCCTTCTGGAGGTCACCAAGGCCGTTCTGCCCCACATGCGCGCACGGCGCACCGGCACCATCGTCAACATATCCTCCATCGGCGGGCAGATCACCTTCCCGCTCGGAACGCTTTATCACGGCACCAAATTCGCCGTCGAAGGCCTGTCCGAGGCGCTGCATTATGAACTGGAACCGCTGGGTATCCGTGTCCGGATCGTCGAGCCGGGTATGATCAAGACCGACTTCGGCGGACGATCTTTCGACTTTGCCATGGATGAAGACTTGTCCGACTACGCCCCAACCGCCGCCGCCATGGGTCGGCTGTTTGGCAAACTGGCCTCGCAACCGTCAGCGCCCGAATTGGTCGCAGATGTAATCTGGCAGGCGGCCATCGCGCCCGGTGACCAATTGCGATTCCGCGCCGGGCCGGATGCCGTCGACCTATTGGACCGTCGCAAAGAGGAGGACGACACCGCGTTCATCGGCTGGATCAAGACCTTGATGACGGAGTGACGTCGTGACCCGCCAAGGCGCGTGCTGCGTCACGCCCGCAAAAGCCATGGCTACATAAAGGCGCGAAAACATTTGCGTGTTGGGAAAGTGGCGCACCCGACAGGATTCGAACCTGTGACCTCTGCCTTCGGAGGGCAGCGCTCTATCCAGCTGAGCTACGGGTGCGTTCTGATCTGGCATATAGCGGGCGGGACAGCGGCCCGCAACGCCAAATCAGGCGCCGATCCGGCCGCTATTCCGCCGCTTGGCTCTCGGCTGCACGGGCGGCTTCGATCTCGGCGGCCTTCTTCTCGACCTGCTCGACGATATGCTCGATCATGCCTTCGTTCGACAACTTGTGGCTTTGGACACCCGCAAGATAGACCATGCCCGACCCGGCCCCACCGCCGGTGAAGCCCACATCGGTCATCAAGGCCTCTCCCGGCCCGTTCACCACGCAGCCGATGATCGACAGGCTCATCGGCGTCTTGATGTGTTCCAGTCGCTTTTCCAAGGCCTCGACCGTCTTGATCACATCGAAGCCCTGCCGCGCGCAGGACGGGCAAGAGATGATGTTCACCCCGCGATGGCGCAGGCCCAGCGACTTCAGGATCTCGAAGCCGACCTTCACCTCCTCGACCGGATCTGCCGACAGGCTGACGCGGATCGTATCGCCGATCCCGGCCCATAGCAGGCTGCCCAAACCGATGGAGGACTTGATCGTCCCCGACATCAGCCCCCCCGCCTCGGTGATGCCAAGGTGGATCGGCGCATCCGTCGCTTCGGCCAACCCTTGGTAGGCAGCGGCGGCAAGAAAGACGTCGGAGGCTTTGCAGGAAATCTTGAACTCGTGAAAATCGTTGTCCTGCAGGATCCGGATATGGTCCAGCCCGCTTTCGATCATCGCCTCCGGGCAGGGTTCGCCGTATTTTTCCAGCAGATGCTTTTCAAGCGACCCGGCATTGACCCCGATCCGGATCGAACAGCCATGGTCGCGCGCGGCTCGGATCACCTCCTTGACGCGCTTTTCATCGCCGATGTTGCCGGGATTGATCCTGAGACAGGCAGCGCCTGCCTCGGCCGCCTCGATGCCGCGTTTGTAGTGGAAATGGATGTCGGCCACGATCGGAACGGGGCTTTCGCGCACGATCTCCTTGAGCGCCTTGGAACTCGCCTCATCAGGCACGGAAACACGGACGATATCGGCCCCTGCCTCGGCACAGCGCTGGATCTGCTCGACCGTCGCCTTCACATCTGTGGTCAGCGTGTTGGTCATGGTCTGCACGCTGATCGGCGCATCGCCCCCGACCGCGACCGGGCCGACATGGATCTTGCGGCTCTTGCGGCGGTCAATGTTGCGCCAAGGGCGGATGGGATTGTGCGACATGAACAGGGCCTTTGCGGGATCTATAGCGGCAATGGCCGAACGATAGACCTGTAAACCTGCGACGACAACGGGGGGTTATCCAGACGCGAGAGCGGCAGACGCTTTTCAGCGCGCAGCGTCACCCGACAGGATCAATTCAGCCACCTCGGGCAGGTCAGGGTCGGCGGCGGCATCGGCCATCGCGAAATTCGTGCTGATCGCATCGGCCGACAATTCCACGTCTCGCGCGATCGAGGCACCCGGACCGGCGGGGCCCATGGTGACGCCGTTGACCGCGAAATACACCGATCCCGCATTGCCCGACCGCAAACGCGGCGCTTCGGCGCTTTCGGGGATGGTGTAGCTGTCGCCTCTGTTCAACGTCCCCTCGAACAGGGTCGCGCCCGAGGCCGATGTCACCCGAACCCAAGACGGGCGCACCGCAAAGATGACCAGTTCGTCCTGCCTTGCTTCGGTGACCTGTACCGCGGGGGCGGGTTCGCCCTCTCCCCCCTGCTCGAACGACGCTGCTGCGGCAAGCCGTGGCACATCCCGCGACGCGGCGCTGTCCAGACCACCCAAGGTTCCGACCTCGTCGGGGTCGAGCGTGGCGAGCGCGCCATCGCGCGGCGTCAAAACCGGCGCTTCCAGCGCCTCGGGCCGATAGATCCGGCCAAAGCTTTCGGGGCCCGGTACGGCAATGTCGAAATCCTGCGCGACGGCAAAGGCCCCTTCCGAGGCTCCCGCCAGCGGGTCGAGCTGCGCCAGCGGAACGGGCGCCTCGTCCACCGGAGCGATCTGCAGCCGCTGGATGTCATGGAGAACGGACCACGCGCCGTAGCCAAGCCCCAGCACCAGCGCCACCAGAACGGCGGCGGACCCAAGGGCGCCTGGCTCGATGCCCGAGAACATGCGGTCACGTTCAGGCGCGAAACTGATCCGCGCGCCCTTTATGACCTCGTTGGGGTCTATCCGGCGCGGGGGCGCGTCGCTCACCTCGCGCTTGGCGGCGCGGGCCTGCTGGGCCGAGGGGCCGTGGACACCATAGAAACCGGTTTCGTCACAGAACCGCCGAAACGTCCATTCCGGATCGATCCCGAGATATCGGGCATAGGATCGGACATATCCCGCGATAAAGCCGGGCGAGGAAAACGCCCCGATGTCGCCATTCTCGATCGCGGCGATGTAAGCGGCACGGATCTTCAGCTCGCGCTCGACATCCAGCAGGGATTTTCCAAGGGTTGCCCGCTCGCCCCGCATCAGGTCGCCAAGCGGCACGTCGGTCACGTCATACCCGTCGAAGGACCCGGACACGGCAACAGAAGCATCGGGCTGTACGTTGCCCTGCCCCTGCCACTGGTCGTGGTCCTGACCCATGCGCCTGTTGCCTTCCCTGCCCGTGCCTGCGGTTGCCTTTGGTCAGTATCTGGTGGTCCAGATCCGCCCCGCTACCGCATATATTACGCCCAGATGGGGTGATTCCCCAATACCCGTTACTTTCGCACGCCTAACACGGGCAAACCGCGCTTTGCATCAACAGATTACGTCAGGCTGACATCTCGGCACGATTCAGCGCACAATGGCTCCAAAGCGCATCCATAGCGCGCACAAGCGCATCGACGGACCGGGGATCGTGCACCGGCGAGGGGGTGAAACGCAGGCGCTCTGTGCCGCGCGGGACTGTGGGGAAATTGATCGGCTGCACATAGATCCCGAACTCCGACAGCAGCATGTCCGAGATCTTCTTGGTGTGCACCGGGTCACCCACGATGACCGGCACGATATGGCTGCCATGATCGATGATCGGCAGGCCCAGCCCCTTCAGACGCAGCTTCAGAACCGCGGCGCGTTCCTGATGCAGATCGCGCAGCGCCTGATCCGTTTTCAGGTGCCGCACGCTTGCCGCGGCCCCGGCCGCAACCGCCGGCGGGATGGATGTGGTGAAGATAAACCCGGGCGCATAGCTGCGGATCGCGTCACACATTTTCGCGCTGGCCGCGATATAGCCGCCCATCACGCCATAGGCCTTGCCCAGCGTCCCGTTGATGATGTCGATCCGGTCCATCAGGCCCAGTTTCTCGGCCACGCCGCCGCCGCGCGGGCCATACATGCCGACGGCATGCACCTCGTCCAGATAGGTCAGCGCGCCGAATTCCTCGGCCAGTTCGAGGATCTCGGCGATGGGGCCGAAATCGCCATCCATGGAATAGACCGATTCAAAGGCGATCAGCTTGGGCGCGGACGGATCGTCGGCCTCCAGCTTGGCGCGCAGATCGGCCAGATCGTTGTGCCTGAAGATGCGCTTGGCTCCGCCGTTGCGGCGGATCCCCTCGATCATCGAGGCGTGGTTGAGCGCGTCCGAATAAATGATGAGCCCCGGAAACAGCAGGGGCAAAGTGGACAGCGTCGCATCATTGGCAATGTAGGCGGAAGTGAAGATCAGCGCGGCTTCCTTGCCGTGCAGATCCGCAAGTTCGGCCTCGAGCGCTTTGTGATACACCGTCGTGCCCGAGATGTTGCGCGTGCCGCCCGAGCCTGCGCCCGTCGCCTCCAGCGCCTCGTGCATCGCATTGAGGACAACCGGATGCTGCCCCATGCCAAGGTAATCGTTGCCGCACCAGACGGTGATCTGTTGTTCCGTACCGTCGGGCTTTTTCCAGATCGCATGGGGGAAATTGCCGCGACGACGCTCGATGTCGATGAAGGTCCGATACCGGCCTTCTTCGTGCAGGCGATTGAGGGCTGCGTCGAGCGCGCTGTCGTAATTCACTGGCTGTCTCCCTTCCCGGCCCCGGTCACGAGGGGCCCACCGTCAAGACGCTGGCTGATCCATTCAGGCTTCGGAATATGTCCTTTGCACGTCCCGGGCCAAGTTACAAATTGACGCGCGCCTGACTTTGACCTGTGTCAATCCGCGCATCTTACCCGGCCTAGCCTTCGACGACGGCGCGGCAATCCTCTGCGGCGCAAGCGATCACGGCGGCCTCCCGGCTTTCACCGATGCCCCATTGCCCGGTCGACGGGCTGATCGCCATGGCGCGCGACCTGCGCGGCAGGCGGCGGTATTCCCCTGTCAGCGCGGCCGTCGCCTGTTGCGACAATTGCAGCGCGCGGCCCGGTTCCCACCCGGCAGGACGGATCACCATCACCACCGCGCAATCCGCCCCGCAGGCGGCCATCGCCGCGGCGCGGGCATTATCCTCGTCATGATAATTCGCCGCCAGCGACGTGCGCTCTGACGCCAGCCCCGAGGCCGGATGAACCGCCATCGCCGCGTAATGCGGTTGCGGCTGGATCAGGTTGATCTGTTCCAGCGTGGCGATATCGGCAGCCGTCAGCCCGTCGGCGGCGTAAACCTCCCATTCGACCCCGCCATCCTCGGCAAAGACCATCCCGCGCGCCTCGCGCAGATTGGGCAGGTCCTGCGCGGCGGCGGGTCCTGCGACCGCCAGCGCCACCGCAGCCGCCAGACCGCCCCGAAGAAGTGTTCGCACCATGGCTCTCTCGCTCGTTTTGCCGGTTGCCACCCGAAATAGCGTCCCAGCGCGCCCCCGGCAACCGCTGGACATTCCCGCCGCCTCCGGGCCAGTCTCCTGCCAAACACGAAACCCTTTCGAAAGGCCCCGCGCTGATGTCGCTTGATGCTGTCCTCGCCCGTCTCGACAAAGACCTCGATGCCGCCACAGCGCGCCTGTTCGAGCTGTTGCGCATTCCTTCGATCTCGACCGATCCGGCCTTTTCCGCCGACGTGCGCCGCGCGGCGGATTGGCTGCGCGACGATCTGGCCCAAATCGGATTTCAGGCCGAGGTGCATGACACCACCGGCCATCCGATGGTCGTGGCCCATCACGACGGCCCCGGCCCGCATCTGCTGTTCTACGGCCACTACGATGTGCAGCCCGTCGATCCCCTCTCGCTCTGGGAACGCGATCCGTTCGATCCCGAGGTGCAGGACACGCCAAAAGGCCGCGTGATCCGCGCGCGGGGTGCCGCCGATGACAAGGGCCAGCTTATGACATTCTTGGAGGCCTGCCGCGCCATCAAGGCGGAAACCGGCACCCTGCCCTGCAAGATCACCGTGTTTCTGGAGGGTGAGGAGGAATCCGGTTCCCCCTCCCTCGTCCCCTATCTCGAGGCCCATGGCGACGCGCTCCGCGCCGATCTGGCGCTCATCTGCGACACGGGCCTTTTTGCCGAGGGCGTGCCGGCCATCGTCACCCAGCTGCGCGGCCTTCTGGGTGAAGAGATGACCATCACCGGCCCCCGCATCGACCTGCATTCGGGCATGTATGGTGGCATGGCGATCAACCCGATCCGGGTGCTGACCCGCATCCTGGGCGGGCTACACGACGACACGGGACGGGTGCAGGTGCCGGGATTCTACGACGGGGTCGAGGAGATTTCCGAGGATCTCGCCGCGCAATGGGCGGGCCTCGGCTTCGACGCGGGCGGCTTTCTGGGCGATGTGGGCCTGTCGGTTCCGGCGGGCGAAACCGACCGGACGCCCCTCGAATCTCTCTGGTCCCGCCCCACGGCCGAAATCAACGGCATCTGGGGCGGCTATACCGGCGCGGGCTTCAAAACCGTTCTGCCTTCGCAGGCCCATGCCAAGGTGTCCTTCCGCCTCGTCGCGGGCCAAGACCCGCTGAAACTGCGCGACAGCTTTCGCGCCTGGGTCACGGCGCAGCTTCCGCCCGATTGCAGCATCGCGTGGAAAGATCACGGCGCAAGCCCGGCCAGCCGCATGGATATCGGCCACCCCGCCTTTTCCATCGCCCGCGCCGCGCTGTCACAAGAGTGGCCGGGCGAGGCCGCCTTCATCGGGGGCGGCGGCTCGATCCCCGTGGCGGGGCATTTCAAGCAGATCCTCGGGATGGATTCGCTTCTGGCGGGCTTCGGCAAGGATGACGATGCGATCCACTCCCCGAACGAGAAATACGATCTCGACAGTTTCCACCGGGGCATGCGGGCCTGGGCGCGCATCCTGACGGGCATCGCCGAATATTGAGGGCGGCCGGGGGCTCTGCCCCCGGACCCCCGGGATATTTACAAAACAGAGAAAATCAGACGGGTGATGCCGCGATGCGCGCAGGCCCGCGCCAGAACCGGGCCATCATCAGCCCGCCCGCAAAGGCAAGCCCCACGACCAGCCCCGCCCATATCCCCGGCCCCCCATAGCCCAAGGGAAAGCCTATGACCCAAGCCGCGGGCAGGCCCAACCCCCAATAGGAGACCAGCGCGTATATCATGGGAACGCGCGTATCTTGCGCGCCGCGCAACAGCCCCAGCGCCATGACCTGCCCCGCATCCGCGAGCTGGAAGAGCGCCGCCACCAGCAAAAGGCTCACCCCGATCGCGATGATCTCGGGGCGCAGCGGATCGGTCGGGTCGAGAAAGAGGCCGATCATCGGCTCGGGGATCAGCACGAACGCAAGGATCGTCAGGGCCACCATCCCCCCCGACAGTATAAGCGCCGCGGCAGCCGCAAGCCGCAACCCAGCGACATCCCGCTTGCCCCAGGCCCGCCCGGCACGGACCGTCGCGGCCTGGCTCAAGCCGATATGCACCATGAAGGTCGCCGAACAGATCTGCAGCGCGATGCCGTGCGCGGCCAGTGGGTTCGGCCCAAGCCAGCCCATCATCACCATCGTCGCCATGAAGAGCCCGGATTCGGACAAAAGCGTCAGCGCGATGGGCCAGCCAAGGCGAAACACCTGCGCGAAAGCCTCCCAATCGGGTCGCCAGAACCGCGCGAACAGCGTGTCTTGCCCCAAATCCCGATGCAGCCCGGCATGAAGCGCAAGGATCAGCGCGATCAGCGCCTGTGTCCCGACCGACGCAAAGGCCGCCCCCGCGACGCCCAGTTCCGGCGCGCCGAGGTTGCCGAAGATCAGGACCCAGTTCAGACCCGCGTTCAAAACGGCGCCCGCCAATGTCGCCCACAAGACCACACGCGCATGATCGAGCGCCGAGAGATGGCTGCGCAGCACCGTCATCACCACCGCGGGCGCAATGCCGAACCCCGCGATCCTGAGATAGGTTTGCGTCATCTCCGCAATGATCTCGGTCTGACCGAGCGCCAGCAGGATCGCTCCCGAGAACCAGAAAAGCGGCAGGACCAGTACCGAGAACATCAGCGCGATCCAAAGGCCCATCCGTGTGATCCGACGCACCTGCCGCCTGTCGTCATTGGCGGCGGCGGCCGCAACCATCGGCATGACAGCCAGCCCGAACCCCATGCCGAGAATCAGCACGACATGGAAATAGGAACCGCCCAAGGCTACGGCAGCCAGCTCCGGCACCCCGTACCAGCCCATCATCACCGTATCGGTGAGCGTGATGGCGATCTGCGCCAGCATCCCGCCGATCAACGGCAGGCCAAGCGTCAGCGTCGCGCGGATATGGGCGGAAAGCGTTGTCATGATCGGGGATTAGACCCGCTACCTGCCCCCGGCAAGTGCACCCGTCACGTCAGAGCGCGGCCAGCGCCAATTGCGCGGCAAGGATGGCGACAAGGATCCCAACAGCGATTTCGACGATCGGCTGCGCCCGTGCCAGCGCCGGGCTGTCCGCAAGCCCGGCCAGAACCCCGCGCCGGAGCGTCACCGCAGCCACTGCGACGGCCACCGTGACGGAAGCCGTGCCAAGCGCCATGGCGATCGTGCCGGCAATGCCGATCGCGAAAATCCCCATCTGCGCTGTCACGATCAGAACGAACAGCGCGCCCGTGCAGGGCCGGATCGCGACAGCACCGACCAAGGCCGCCGTCTCGCGCCATGACGTCGCCTGCGCCAGATGCTCGGGGTCCGGCGCATGGGCATGGCCGCAGACCGCGCAATTGGCGCCATGATCGTGATGGTGTGCATGGTCGTGGCCATGTCCGTGGATGTGCTCCCCCTCCCGCACCAACACCGTCAGCTTGCGCAACCCACGCCAGACCAACCACAGCCCAACCAGCGCGATGGCCGCGAAACTCAAGGGCGCGAACAGCCGGTCGGCCATGTCGGTCATGGTCTCGCGCCCGATCCGCCAGACCCAGATCCCGAAAGTCACCAACGCGATGGCCGAAAGCCCCTGTGCAAGGCTAGACGCCAGCGCAACCGCCGAAAGGCGCCAAGCCCCGATGGCCCGCGCCGCACCATAGCCGCCGATCACCAGCTTGCCATGGCCCGGCCCCGCGGCATGGAAAAAGCCATAGCCGAAACACACGGCGAGAAATCCGGCCAAGGCGGCAGCATCGCCCGCACGCAGCGCCCGCAGGCCCCGTGCCATTTCGCCCTGTGCCTCTTGCTGTCCCGCCAAAGCCCAGGTCTCGATCACCCGCGCGCCCCCCGTCAGGTACAGCGCCGCCAGACCCGCGACCACCGCCAGCGCCGCAAGCGCGATCAGCCGGGGCATGTCACCTCCACCCGATCCGCGAAATGGGCACCCACGGGCGGGAAATTGTCCTCGGCAGCGACCGCGCCCCCGATCTCTTCCAGCGCCTGTTCCAGCACCGAATAGGCCGCATCCAGATCTGCACGCAGCAACTCAACCCCACAGGCCGGCGCACCCTCGATATCGATGGGTAGGATCATTTCGAAGGCGATGTAGAATTCAGGATCATAGACCTGTGCCAACAGATCCCCCGCAACGGCGCCCCGCACCGCACGCCGATGCGTGGTTTCCAGCTGCCCCGACGGCAGAAGCGTCAGCGAAACGGGTTCGGGCGCGCCAAGATCCAGAGGCGCACCGCCCTGACGCAAGACCAGACCGCCCTCGAACCCGCCGCTCCAGTTCAGGTCGAACCCCAGCATCTGCGCGACCTCCGCCTCGGTCAGGACAAGATCGTAATCGGGGTCGAGCCCGTAATCCTCGGTCAGAAGCAGCGTGTAAAGCTCGTCATAGCGCCACGTCACCTCGACCGCGCTGACCACCCCATCCGCGTCGCGCAACAGCCGCAGACCGGCATCGACGAAAATATGCGGATGCGCGGCGACCGGCGTGGCCGACAGGGCCGACACCACCCCGAACGCGCAAAACAGGATCCGAAACGCCGTCATGGAGGTGACATAGGACGCCCGCACAGGCCGACACAATCCCCAAGACCGGACCGGCCCGCCCTTCCGGCGGCCCTCCGCCAGCCTGCCACATGGCGGCTTTGTTGCCGGATCGTGACCGCGCTGTTCGTGGAAATACTGCAAATTGAACACATTTGGGGCGCGTTTCCGGGTTAGACGGGGCCATGTCATCCTTCATGCAGAACGCCATGCCCCCGATCTTCCGCTTCTTTGTGTCCGACGACTCCGGTGCCGTCACCGTCGATTGGACCGTCCTCAGCGCGGCCAGCGTGGCGATGTCGCTTGCGACCGTGGGCGTTCTCAACGGCGGCCTGCAAAGCGTGGTGTCGCGCGTCGACGCCGAATTGCGCGAACAGCAGATGAGCGACAATTTCGTGCAATTCACCTCGGCCCATTTCCAGCCGCTCTACCAGCACAACCTTGCCACCGCCGAGCAGGCGGAACTGGCCTATGACGCCGCGAACACCATGATGAACCAGGAAATCATCGACAGCCTGCAAGCCGGCATCCAGAAGATGGAGGCGGGCCAACTCACCCAAGACGAGGTCATCACCCTGCTCGGTCTCGCCTCGGTCGCCCGGCAGCGCAACATCCTCGATCCCGAAATGCTCGATTACTATTTCGGCGTCGACGGCGGCGCGGGCGTCATCAATCTCCATATCTGACCTGCCCTGAGGGCGGCCGCGGCCGCCCCGCCCGGACAGACGCGCCCTGTCGCGCCCCCGCGCCCATGCCCCTCGGCGCCGCAGGGGCGTTGCGTCCTCCCCTTTCCCCGCGACCCCAAACCTGCCATGATCGCGCAAAACGCCCACAAGATAGAGCAGAGGCAGCGAAACCCCATGGCCGATGACCTGCTGAAAAACGCCCAGGATCCGGGCACCTACGACGCCTCCTCCATCGAGGTGCTGGAAGGGTTGGAACCCGTCCGCAAACGTCCCGGCATGTATATCGGCGGCACCGACGAACGCGCGCTCCACCATCTGGTCGCCGAAGTGCTCGACAATTCCATGGACGAGGCCGTGGCCGGCCACGCCTCCCGCATCGAGGTGGAGCTTCACGCCGATTTCTCCGTCACGATCCGCGACAACGGGCGCGGCATCCCCGTCGATCCGCATCCGAAATTCCCCGACAAATCCGCGCTCGAGGTGATCCTGTGTACGCTCCACGCGGGCGGCAAATTCTCGGGCAAGGCCTATCAGACCTCGGGCGGCCTGCACGGTGTGGGCGTCTCGGTCGTCAACGCGCTTTCCGACCATGTGCGGGTGGAGGTCGCGCGCAACCGCGAATTGTTCGTGCAGGAATTCTCGCGCGGCATCCCGCAGGGCCCGGTGCGCGCGGCGGGCGCCGTGGCCAACCGGCGCGGCACCTCCGTCACCTTCCACCCCGATGAACAGATCTTCGGCTCGCACCGGTTCAAGCCCGCCCGCATGATGAAAATGGTCCGCTCCAAGGCGTACCTGTTCAGCGGCGTCGAAATCCGCTGGAAGTCCGAGATCGACGACGGCGAAACGCCCACCGAGGCCGTCTTTCACTTCCCCGGCGGGCTTGCCGATTACCTCAAGGAGACGATGGGGAACGCCGCAACCTATTCCGACACCGCTTTCGCCGGAAAAGTGGAATTCCAGCCCCGCTTCGGCCAGCCGGGTTCCGTCGAATGGGCGATCAACTGGACGCCCGCACGTGACGGCTTCATCCAATCCTACTGCAACACCGTCCCCACGCCCGAGGGCGGCACGCATGAAGCGGGCTTCTGGGCCGCGATCCTCAAGGGCATTCGCGGCTACGGCGAGCTTGCCAGTAACCGGAAAGCGGCAAATATCACGCGTGACGATCTGGTCTCGGGCGCGGGCGCGCTTGTCTCCTGCTTCATCGCCGAACCCGAATTCGTGGGCCAGACCAAGGACCGCCTCGCCACAACCGAGGCCGCCCGCATGGTCGAAGGCGCCGTGCGCGACCATTTCGACAACTGGCTTGCCGCCAACACCAAATCCGCCGGCGCGATCCTCGATTTCCTCGTGCTCCGCGCCGAAGAACGTCTGCGCCGCCGCGCGGAAAAGGAAACCGCCCGCAAATCCGCGACCAAGCGCCTGCGTTTGCCCGGAAAGCTCGTCGATTGTTCCCAAAGCGCCCGCGAGGGCACGGAACTTTTCATCGTCGAAGGTGACAGCGCGGGCGGTTCGGCCAAGATGGCCCGCGACCGCAAGACCCAGGCCCTCCTGCCGCTCCGGGGCAAGATCCTGAACGTTCTGGGGGCTGCCAGCTCCAAGCTCGGCCAGAACGCCGAGATTTCCGATCTTTGCCAGGCGCTTGGCGTCGGCATGGGCACGAAATTCAACATCGAGGATCTGCGCTACGACAAGGTCATCATCATGACCGACGCCGATGTCGACGGCGCGCATATCGCCTCGCTCCTGATGACCTTCTTCTTTTCCCAGATGCGCCCGCTGATCGACGCAGGGCACCTCTATCTCGCCTGCCCGCCGCTCTTCCGCCTGACCCAAGGCGCGCGCCGCGTCTATTGCCTGGACGAGGCGGAAAAGGCCGCATGGATGGCCAAGGGTCTGGGCGGCAAGGGCAAGATCGACGTGAGCCGCTTCAAGGGTCTGGGCGAGATGGACGCGAAGGATCTCAAGGACACCACGATGGACCCCGCCTCCCGCAAACTGATCCGCGTCTCGGTGGACGAGGACGCACCGGGCGAAACGGGCGACCTGGTGGAACGGCTGATGGGCAAGAAGCCGGAATTGCGGTTCCAGTATATCCAGGAGAACGCGCGGTTCGTGGAGGAGTTGGATGTTTGAATACTGTATCTATCGAAACATTTGACACCGCGACCAACAAGAAGCGAACGGAGTACCGAGACACTATTCTCTTTATGCTGAATGCAGTGAATGTGAATTTTATTCTTCTGAGGGCTACGCGTCCGGGCGAAAACGTTCCACTGTCTTATGATCAACTACGCGTGGCAAGCGCGCACATACTTTCTGCAATTGCCACTGGAAAAACTATTTCGACATTGCTCAATCCGCTCTCGATATGCAGCAAAGATGCATTACCCTTAGCAAGAACTTTCTATGAGTGCATTCTAAATGCGTCGTTTGTTCTCACTGATAAAGGTGTATTGGCAGAGCGAGCTTCCAAATACACTATTTACAAGTTGTTCAAGAAACAGAAAAATTTCTTTGATTTCGGCGTGCACAAAGGTCTTGTGAAGAACGACTTTGGCTTACGCAAGAATGATCCACTTGTCGCAGATGCTCTTTCTATATTCGAAAAAAAGGCTGGTGGGGGCCTTCGGCCTTGCTTTACCGAAAATCGCTCAGAAAAGATACGTGCAATCGAGAGAATTTCACCTGGAGCCGCCGTTCTTTTCAATGGCATTGAGGCAATGAGCTGGGATCTTGCTTCTGAGATCGCGCATGGATCCCATTTCAGCTTTGATATCACTCAATCGAATTTTTCCGGATCTGGCCCTTTTTTCGGACCAGAAGAAATAGGTGCATTTGCGACATATACTATGGTCTGTTCTATCGATGCTTACTTGCGTGTCTTGCGAAGTATTGTGAGTGAGGTTGGCGGAACGGGGGAACTTTCGGAAGCTTGTATTCTATTCTATCAGGAAGAGGTGCCGGAGCTTGCCAATAGCCTTGAAAATCTCACAAGATGACAGCCAGTCTAACACGCGCAGCTTAGGGTTCCACCTTACCATCCTCGTCGCACCCGGCCAGCGCCTGCCCGCGGGATGGCGCTGCACCGGCCGAATGGCGCGCTTTATGCCCGCCAGGTCCCTCCCCGCTCTGACATAGGCACCCAGCCCCACCAAAGCGCCAGCCCGTCCCGCCAAAGGCGGGCCGACTAAAGATCCGGCGCACCTTCGGTGCGACGGGCGGGCAGGCGCTGGCCCGTTGCCCGGCAGCACATCGCAAGGCGATGTGCGAGAGGGGGCCGCCTTCGGCGCTATTCCGGCTAGGGTCTCCACCCAACACCGTTGGATAGGGTCCCCTCATCTCCGCCACCTCCGTAGGGTGGGGTTCCACCCCACCAAACCCGCCCAACCCACCCATCCCCCCACACCACATCTGTAACTACAGATTCCCTACAGCTTCCCGACACATTCCCTACGCATTCCCTACGCCCCTTGCCCGGCCCCCGTCCCGCCCCTACCCTCCCGTCATGCGCCGCCCCCTCGCCCTCCTCCTGATCCTCGCGCTCGCCGCCTGCGGCCGTCCCCTGACCGAGGCGGAGGTCGCCTATATGGCCGACCTCCAGGGCGACAGCTTCGACCCCGCCCCCGTCCGCATCGCTGAAAACCCGCTCATCGGCCTGATCGTGCAGCGCTACCCGGCACGGCCCCAAACCACCTGCCGCGAACGTGTTTTTCCGCCGCCCGACGGCCCGATGATCGAGGGGCGCACCGCCGGAATGGTCCTTTTCAACACGCTCCACATCCGCAGCGACATGAGCGTGCCCGACTACACCTTGATGCCGGACGGCCGCCGCCACCTATATGCTGCGATGTTCTTTGCCCATGAGATGACGCATGTCTGGCAATGGCAGAACCGCGAGCTGACCGGCTACCACCCGCTCCGCGCCGCCCGCGAACACGCCCGGATCGAGGATCCCTACCTGTTCGACACCACGGAAAACCGCAATTTTCTCGATTACGGCTACGAGGCCCAGGCCTCTCTTGTCGAAGAATACGTCTGCTGCCGCGCGCTGGACCCCACGGGGAACCGCACCGCACGGCTCGAAACCTTGATTGGTCAGGTCATGCCCGTCACACCGTGGCAGGCCCGCGCCGATGAAATCGAAACCTTCCTGCCGTGGCAGGGAATCGAGCCAAACGGCCTCTGTTCCTAACCCGCGGATTCGGCCTTTTCCTCAAGAAAAAGCCATTCTTCCTCCGCCGCAGACAGCTTCGCCTGCCGCTCCGCCATCGCCTCGGTCGCCTTGCGGAACTTGACTGGTTCACGGCTGAACAGCGCCGGGTCGGAGAGCAGTTCCGCAAGCTTGGCGATCTCCGCCTCAAGTCGCGCGATCTCGTCCGGCAGCACCTTCAGCCGATGCGTCTCGGTAAAGGACAGCCCCGATTTTGCGTTCTGCGCCTTTGGCTTGGCCGCAGGGGCCGGTGTGGCGCTACGGGTCGCTTTCGCCTCGGCCACGGCATCAACCTGCCCCCGCTGGGCTGCCATATCGCTCCAGCCACCGGCATAGACCACCGCGCGGCCCCGCCCCTCCAGCGCGACGGTCACGCTGGCCACCCGGTCGATGAAATCACGGTCATGGCTGACAAGCAGCACCGTGCCGGGATACTCCCCCAACAAATCCTGTAGAAGATCGAGCGTCTCGATATCCAGATCATTGGTCGGTTCGTCGAGCACCAGAAGGTTCGACGACCGCGCCATGATCCGCGCGAGCAAAAGCCGCGCTTTTTCCCCGCCCGACAGGGATTTCACCGGCGCACGCGCCTGCGCCTCGTCGAACAGGAAATCTTTCAGATAGCCGACCACGTGACGCGGCTGACCCCGCACTAGCACCTGGTCAGACGCGCCGCTGACCCGGGCGGCGGGATCATCCGTCAGGCTGTCCCACAGCGTCGCCTCGGGGTCGAGCTGCGCGCGCGTCTGGTCGAACACCGCCATCTCGATGCCGGTTCCCAGCGTCACCTCGCCGGTATCGGGCGCAAGCTGGCCGGTGAGCATGTTCAAGAGCGTCGTCTTGCCCGCCCCGTTCGGCCCGACAAAGGCGATCCGGTCCCCCCGCAGCACCCGCAGATCGAAGGGTTCGAGGATCTTCTGCCCGTTGTAAACCTTTGAAATACCGCGCGCTTCGATCACGCGCTTGCCGCTTTGCTGGCCTGCTTCCAGTGCCATATCGGCGGTGCCCTGCCGGCGGATCTGGCTTGCGCGTTCGGCGCGCAGCGCCTGCAGTGCGCGGACCCGTCCCTGGTTGCGCTTGCGCCGCGCGCTGATGCCTTCCACGGCCCACCGCGCCTCTGCCTTGATCTTGCGGTCAAGCTTGTGGCGCGCTGCGTCTTCCTCTTCCCAGGTTCTTTCGCGCCAAGCCTCGAAGGCGTCGAAGCCCTGATCCTGCCGCCGCACCACCCCCCGGTCGAGCCAGAGCGTGCCGCGCGCCAGCGCCGTCAGAAAGGCGCGGTCATGGCTGATCAGGACAAAGCCCGCCCGCGTCTCAAGCAGCGTCCGTTCCAGCCAGCCGATGGCCTCGATGTCCAGATGGTTGGTGGGTTCGTCGAGCAGCATCAATTCGGGCGCTTCGGCCAGAAGCCGCGCGAGCGCCGCGCGCCGCCTCTCCCCGCCCGAGGCGCGACCGGGTTCCGCATCGAGCCGAAGCTTCAGCCCCTCGGCCGCCGCCTCGACACGCCAAGCCTCGGCCGGGTCCAGATTGGCAGCAGCGAAATCGCCGAGCGTGGCAAACCCAACGAAATCGGGATCTTGCTCCATGTAGCCCACACGCACGCCGTCGGGCGTGACAACCCGGCCCGTATCGGGCAGGACAAGGCCCGCCATCACCTTCATCAGGGTGGATTTTCCCGACCCGTTGCGCCCGACAAGCGCAAGGCGGTCTCCCTCCTGAACGACAAGGGAAAGATCGGAAAATACCGGATTCCCGCCGAAGGTCAGCGAGATGTCGGTCAATTGCAAAAGGGGTGCGCGCGCCATGGCGGCCAGCTAGTCACAGCCTCGGGCGGCGTCAAGCGCCTGCTGCGCGCGCACACGTCCGTGGGGGCCGAGGTCGTCATACAACCCCGCCCCCCCCCGGGGGCCACATCACTCCTTGGCCACAGCCTCGGCGCACAGCAGTGCGGCCGACCCCTCTCCACAAGGCAGAGCGGTGGCGGTGACCTCTTCGACGAAATCGGCCTTCTTGGCGCGGATTATGGTCTCGACCTCATCTTGCGTCACGGAGACAAGGGTGGCGGCCTCGGGCTTGGTCGCGCCGCTGTCACTCGCAGCCACCGATGCAAGGGCCAGTCCGGCACTGGCCAGAACGAAAACGCCGGAAAGAGCCATGGCTTTCATGGAAAGACCTCCATTGCTGACGTCCACGGCGCGGGATTTGGGAAGCCCGATCGCGGCTTGAAGCCCCGCTCACAAAAGCGTGATCTTCACAAGCAAAAGGCCGCCCGGACGGGCGGCCTTTCGATGTTTCCAAGGCTGAAAACGGATCAGCGCTTGGAGAACTGGAAGCTGCGGCGAGCCTTGCGGCGGCCGAACTTCTTGCGTTCCACCACGCGGCTGTCGCGGGTCAGGAAACCTGCCGCCTTCAGCGCGCCACGGAGCGACGGTTCATACAGCTGCAGCGCCTTGGAAATCCCGTGCTTGACCGCGCCGGCCTGACCGGACAGGCCACCGCCCTTGACGGTCGCCATCACGTCGAACTCGTTTTCCACGCCTGCAACCTGAAACGGCTGACGCAGGATCATCTGAAGCACGGGACGCGCGAAATAGGCGGCCATTTCTTTGCCGTTCACGACAACCTTGCCGGAACCGGGCTTGATCCAGACGCGGGCGACCGCGTCCTTGCGCTTGCCGGTGGCATAGGCGCGTCCGAGCGCGTCACGCTGCGGCTCGCGGGGGGCTTCAGACAGGGTCATCGCGGCGGGGCTTGCATCCACGGCGCCTTTCAGCGCGTCGAGCGAACTCAGGGTCTCGGCCATGGTCATGCGCTCCGGGTGTTCTTGGGGTTCATCGACTTGACGTCGAGCACGGTGGGCGATTGCGCCTCATGCGGATGCTCGGCGCCGGCATAGACGCGCAGATTGGTCATTTGCTTGCGCGACAGCGGGCCGCCGGGCAGCATGCGCTTGACGGCCTGCATGACGACGCGCTCGGGGTGATCGCCCTCGAGGATCTGGCCGGTCGTGCGCGATTTGATCCCGCCCGGGAACCCGGTGTGCCAGTAATTGGGCTTGTTGCGCTTGTTGCCCGTCACCTGCACCTTTTCGGCGTTGATGACGATGACATTGTCGCCCATGTCCATGGAGGGGGTGAAGCTCGGCTTGTGCTTGCCGCGCAGCCGCATGGCGATGATCGAGGCAAGACGGCCCAGAACAACGCCCTCGGCGTCGATCACGACCCACTGCTTGTCGATATCCGCCGGGGTGGCAGAAAAGGTCTTCATCTGTGTCGGTCCTTTCGGGGGCGGGCACAGGGGCCCGGCCGGAATGGCGAAAGACGGCCCATGGCCGCCCTGCGATGGCGCGTTTCTACGTGAAGAGATGGCGGCGTCAATGGCTTTGTTTCCGAAAGAAATCATGTAAATCAGAGACTTGGGTTGAAGGTATTATTTTACCCCATTAAAACCAATGCATTTTCGATCAACCACGGCGGCTATTCGGTCGCAACGGGCCGCGATTTCCCCTTGAACGAAACGTACGGGGGCCTTAGGTGCACCCCTCACGAGAACCGGGACCGATCCCAACTTCGAAGGTAACTTCGGGGGGGCGCTAAGGACCCACCACATCAATCTGCTGGTAAGAAGGGGGAGCGCCCATGACCCGCGCCGACCTCTTCCAACTGGGGACTGGTCTGGAGACAGGCGCCCATGCGGAAGACAACTACGGCCGTCAGGCCGATGACATCCCGTTCACCGATCCCGTCATGACCCGCGATATGCTGGATGGCGACCGCGATGATCATTTCATCCGCCGCGATGGCGTTGTCTTTGCCGGGACACACCTGATCATCGAGGTGGAAAACGGGCATGGTCTGGATGACGAGACCCGGATCGAACAGGCGTTTCGCGATTGCGTGGATGCCTGTGGCGCGACGCTTCTACACATCCACACCCACAAGTTCAGTCCCCAGGGCGTTTCCGGGGTCGCGGTTCTGGCCGAAAGTCACATCTCGGTCCACACATGGCCCGAGATCGGCTATGGCGCTTTCGACGTCTTCATGTGCGGCGAAGCAGATCCGTGGCAGGCCGTAGGCGTCCTGAAACGGGCCTTCGGCACGGATCGGGTGCACGTCAAAGAGTTGCGCCGCGGCGAAGGTCTGGTCAGCGACAGGGTCGCTGCCTGATCCACGCGATCCAACGGGGTGTTGCCACGGCGGCCCCCTCTTACTGCCGGAGAATACCATGTCCCCTCGAGAAACCTGGCCTGCAGATTGGAATGTCGAACGTCTGCACGCCGATCATGCGCAAGCTTTGCGCATCACGGCGGAATTCTATGACAGCGCCACAGAACATCAGCGCCTGCGCGTCTTCGAGAACCCGACTTTTGGCAGGAGCATGACGCTCGACGGCGTCGTGCAGGTCACCGAAGCCGACAATTTCATCTACCACGAGATGATGACCCATGTGCCGATCCTTGCCCATGGGGCGGTGCGGCGTGTCCTGATCGTGGGCGGTGGCGATGGCGGCATGGCGCGCGAAGTGCTGAAGCATGAGCAGATCGAACAGGTCACCATGGTCGAGATCGACGGTACGGTGGTCGATTTTTGCAAATCGCACCTGCCGGCGATCTCCGCCGGGGCATTCGACGATCCGCGCCTCGATCTGGTGATTGCTGACGGGGCGCAATTCATGCGGCAGAACGCGGATCTCTACGACGTGATCATCGTCGATTCCACCGATCCTGTAGGCCCCGGCGAGGTTCTGTTCACCGACACGTTCTATGGCCATGCCAAGGCGCGTTTGGCTTCGGGTGGCATCCTCGTGACGCAAAACGGCGTGCCGTTCCTGCAGGGCGCGGAACTGACCAACACGATGCGCGCCTTCACGGCGCTGTTCGCGGATGCCACCTGCTATCTTGCCACGATCCCGACCTATGCGGGTGGGCCCATGGCCTTTGGCTGGGGAACAGACGGGCCGGCGCGCGGCGTCGATGTGACGACGCTGCGCCAACGTTTTGAGGCGGCGGATATCCAGACCGATTACTACACGCCCGAAGTGCATCTGGGCGCCTTCGCGCTCCCCCCCTATGTGTCGAGGCTGATCGGCTAATCAGGGCGCGTCGACCTTGCCCCGCCTTATCGGGGCGGCAGATCTCGTCCCACCTAATCGGGGCGGCAGATCTCGTCCCGCAGGATGGCCAGACCCGTTCGGTACAATAGCCCGGCCACGACCAGCACCAGCGCAGCCAGAACGACCATACCGATGGCGATATGCGTGCCGCTCGTCGCCTCGCGCCCATAGACGAAACTCGCAACCGACAGCGCCGCCAAAGGAAAGCTCAGCGCCCACCAACTGAGTGCAAAGGGCAGCTTCAACAGCTTGGGCACCTGAACCAACACCAGCGCAGCAAAGACATAGGCGCTGCTGAGCAGCATGTGACCAAAGGCGTCCACGCCACCCGACAATCGGACATAGCTGACAAAGGCCACGGCGGGCGGCGCGATCAGAATCACCAGCGTCGGAAACAACCGCGCCGGGATGGGGGCGTGGAAGATCAGCCGGTTGAACACAAGCACCAGCAGCACCAGCCAAAAGATCATGCCGGCCGAAAAGAACAGCCAGCTTGTTTCGGTCCAGCCAAGTGGCGCACCCGCAAGCGGCACGATCACGTTGCCCACCGCCGGAATGAACCACGCAGGCGTCAGATGCCCGACCTCGAAAGCGCGGTGGCTGATCCAGCCCGATATGACGGCGATGGTCAGCGCGCCCTGCCCCAGCACGCCCAGAACCCACAAGGGTTGCGCCAGATCGGGGCGATAGCCGTGAATCGCGGTGGCCATCAGCAACAGCGAGATGGTGATTGTCGGGAAAAAGGCCAGTTTGACCGGGTGGTGCCATTCGGCCACCACGGATTTGGGATGCCTGACCGCCTTGGTAAGGTAGAAACCCGCGATGATCGCGAAACAGGCCAGTCCGATCCACAGGACCACGCGCGCCGGTGTCTCGGCCCAGTCATAGCTGCCCGCGGCGGCATGAAGTGCCAAAGCAAGCCCGAAAAGTCCCATGGTGATGGCGAAAAGGGTAACCGGCAGGTGTTCAAGCCTGCTGAATGCGCCCTCGTTCCGTGTCGCGACTCCGGCCATGGTTCGTCCCTGCCCCCGAATACATGCCGATGATTGAGCATCTTCTCTCGCCGGACGCAACAACGCCCCGTGGCGTGGCGCGCCGCCTCAGCGCTCGGGCGGGATCGAATAGGTCAGCGAGGCGCGCGCCACCGGCTCCCTTTGCCCGACCGAATAGAGCAGGCAATCGCCCACCGCCAGAACCCGGCCCAGTTTCAGGATGCGGCACTCGCAGATCATGTCGACCCCGGCGGCCGGCTTGCGCATGAAATCGATCGAACAATTCGTCGTCACGGCCAGCGCCTTGGGTCCGATCATGGCGAGAATGGCGAGATAAACCGACACATCGGCCAGCGCGAACATCGTCGGCCCCGAGACCGTACCCCCCGGTCTGAGGTGCCGATCTTCGACCCGTAACCGCACGGTCAGACGCTTGTCGGCAAGGTCCTCGATCACGAAATCGGGTGCGACCTGTGGGAAAACCTCGTCCAGAAACCGCGTCAGCGCGGCCACATCCATCGCCAGTGCCATCTTACCCTCCCTTCCCTGAGGCGGACTTGCCGCTATACAGGGTCACCGCCCATGGGGTTAGGGCAGACGGCAAGGGAAGGAAAGACCATGACCGAGGAACTGGTGATCCGCGAGGATCGTGGCGCGGTGACGCATCTGACGCTGAACCTGCCCGGAAAGCTCAATGCGCTGTCGGACGGCATGATTGCGGCGCTGACCGGCACCTTTGGTGATCTGATGGTCTCCGAAACGCAGCGCGTGATCGTCCTCAAGGGTGCGGGCAAGGCGTTTTGCGCCGGTCACGATCTGAAAGAGATGCAGGCCAAACGCGACAGCAACGACCGTGGAGCCGCCGCGCTGCGTGACTTGTTCGACCGCTGTGCGCGCATGATGCAGATGATCCCTCGCCTGCCCCAACCCGTGATAGCCCAGACACATGGCATCGCCACAGCCGCGGGATGCCAGTTGGTCGCCAGCTGCGATCTGGCCGTAGCCGCCGAGGATTGCCGCTTTGGCGTCAATGGCGTGAACATCGGGTTGTTCTGTTCCACACCGATGGTGGCCCTGTCGCGCAACGCGCCGCGCAAGCAGGTATTCGAGATGCTGGTGACGGGCGAATTCATATCCGCCGCACGAGCCCGCGAAATCGGACTGATCAACCGCATCGCCGCCCCCGAGGCCTTGGACGATGAAACCGCATCCCTTGCCGATCACATCGCGGGCAAGCTTGGCAGTGCGGTCCGCGTGGGCAAGCGCGCCTTTTACGACCAGATCCAATTGCCGCTCGACAAAGCCTACGAGATGACGGGCGCGGTCATGGTCGAGAACATGCTTGACCGCGACACGGCCGAGGGCATCGCCGCCTTCCTCGACAAACGCAAACCGGATTGGTCGCAGGACTGACGCATCGTCAACCGGCAGGCACAAGCTCCTCGGGCGGGCGCAGTTCATAGGCGCTGCGCGCGTCCGTCCGTACGGCCAATTGCACATGCCGCATGAAGGCCCGCGCGGCCCGCGTCATGGGGCGCACGGTCGAGACCGCGAAAGAGGCGCGATAGACGAATTCCGGCTCGAATGGCCGGACCGCGATATCGGGATCGGCCTGCCGCACCAGCGGGAAGGGACAGATCACGGCCACCCCCACCCCGGCGCGCGCCAGCGTGATGGCGCTCACGCCGGTCGCCACCTCCGCCACGGTTCGCGGGCGCACATTGGCATTGGCAAAAACCTGATCCAGCCGGGTCCGCACCATGTGCCGCCGCATCAGCGCGATATGGTCCTGACCGTGCAGGATTTCCGGCGTGATCACCTTGTGACGGGCCAGCGGATGGTCATGGGCCATGACGCAGACCGCGCGCGTCTTGTGAAACGGGATCAGCTCCATCGCCGAATGCGTCAGTTCGGCAAGGGTAAAGCCAAGGTCGATCGTATCATCGACCAGACGGCTGACCAGACCGTTCGAGGTGCAGGTTTCCAGCGACACCATCTGACCGGGGTTTTGCTTGATGAAACTGGCCATCAGCCCTGCAAGGAACCGATGCCCCAAAGTGGGTGGCGCCGCCAGACGCAGGGGCTGGCTTGCAGGGTCCGTCGGGTCGGTGCCGTCCAGATAGGCCAAGGCGTCGAACAACCGGTCAAGCCGCCCGTTCAGGCGCACCGCTTCGGCCGTGGCTCGCAACCGCCCGCCGCGCCGTTCGAACAGCGTGACCCCGACATTGGACTCGAGTTGAGCCAACAGACGACTGACGGCGGGCTGCGAAATGCCCAGCCGATGCGCCGCTGCCGTCACCGTGCCTGACGTGATGACGGCGCGCAGCACCTCGTATTCGCGGATCGACGCGCGTGGACGCATGGCATTCCCCCCGTGCTGTCGGGTCATGCGAAACCCTTATGGGTCCATAACACCAAAACATGCAGTTTCCAATTCCCGTGCCCGGACGCTCGGATAGGGTGCCCCTGTCACAAGACAGAAACGAGGCCGGGTGCGAAACCCGACCCAACAACAGAGGAGACCACCCCCGATGTCCAGTCCCGTTTTTCGTGGCCTGGTTGCGGCGCTGCTTGCCAGCGCCCTCCCGGCCCTGCCCCTTGCCGCTCAGGAATTGCGTATCGGGCTCGCGTCCGAACCGTCCTCGGCCGACCCGCACTTCCACAACCTCGGTCCCAACAACCAGCTGCGCCGCAACATCTTCGAGTCGCTCGTCGGCACGGACGAGGCACAGCAGCTTACGCCGCTTCTTGCCGAAAGCTGGGAACCGGTCAGCGATACAAGCTGGCAGTTCAACCTGCGCCAAGGCGTGACCTTCTCGGATGGATCGCCCTTCGATGCCTATGACGTGGTCTATACCGTCTGCCGCATCCCCGGCGTGCCGGATTCGCCCTCGCTCTTTACCACCTACACCGGTGGGATCACGGGGATGGAAGTCGTCGATCCCCACACCTTGATCGTGCACAGCGCCGAACCCTACCCGCTGATGCCGACCGAATTCTCGACCTTCGGCATCATCTCGGCGCGCGCCAACGGCGTCGACGGCTCGACCCTCACGTTCAGCCCCGAGGGTTGCGGCGCGGATATGCCCGTGCCTGCCACGCAAGCCTTCAACGACGGCACCGCCGCGATCGGTACCGGGCCCTTCCTGTTGGAAAGCTTCCGCCGTGGCGAGGGTATCGAACTGGTCCGCAACCCCGATTACTGGGGCGATGCCGCGCCGTGGGAGCGCGTGACCATGCTGCCGCTCACCTCGGACGGGCCGCGCGTCGCGGCACTGATCGCGGGCGACGTGGAATTCATCGAGAACCCGCCGCTTCAGGATCTGGAGCGTCTGCGCTCGGATGACGGATTGCGGGTGGTTCAGGGCATCTCGAACCGCGTGATCTACATCCACCTCGATCACGCGCAGGTTCCCTCGCCGATGATCACCGGCACGGACGGGGCCAACCCGCTGCAAGATATCCGGGTGCGCGAGGCGCTGACCATCGCCGTCAACCGCGACGCCATCGTGGAACGCATCATGGGCGGCGTTGCCGTGTCGGCGGGCGAATTGCTGCCGCCCGGCATGTTCGGCGCGCATGAAGAAGGTGATCTGCCGCCCCGCGGCTTCGACGCGGAACGCGCTCAGGCGCTTCTAGCCGAGGCGGGTTATCCCGACGGGTTCGGCATCACCATCGGCACGCCCAACGACCGCTACATCAACGACGCCCAGGTCGCACAGGCCGTGGCGCAGATGTGGTCGCGCATAGGGATCGAGACGGAAATCGACGCCTCCACCGCCTCGACCTTCTTCTCGCGGCGCAATGCCTTCGAATTCTCGGCCTATCTGGCAGGCTGGGGCGCGGGCACGGGCGAAATGTCCTCGCCGCTGCGGGCGCTTCTGGCGACGCGCAACAGCGATCTGGGTCTGGGCGGCACCAACCGGGGTCAATATTCCAACCCCGAGATGGACGCCGTCCTGCTCGAGGCGCTGCGCACGGTCGATGACGGCCAGCGCGAAGCGCTGCTGCGTCAGGCTTCGCGGATGGCGATGGACGATTACGCGATCATCCCGCTGCACTACGAAGTGACGCCTTGGGCGATGCGCGCCAGCATCGATTACGTCCCGCGCGCCGACCAGTACACGCTGCCCTATCTGATCAGCCCGGCCCAGTAAGCCGCATGATCTTCGCCGCGCGGGGACCCATCTCCGCGCGGCACCCCCACACCCTCCAGACACCGGGACGCATCCACGATGCTCGTCTATCTGCTCCGACGCCTTGCGCAATCGGTCTTCGTTCTGATCGCCATGATGATCGTCGTGTTCTTCGGCGTCTACATGATCGGCAACCCCGTCGACATCCTGATCTCGCCCGACGCGACACCCGCCGAGATCGAAGAGACGATGGCCCGCTTCGGCTTCGACCAGCCGGTCTATATCCAGTTTCTCAAATTCGTCGGCAACGCGCTGCAAGGCGATCTGGGGCGCAGCTTCGTGCATGGCGAACCCGCCGTTCAGCTGATCCTGTCCTACATGCCCGCAACGCTGGAGCTTGCCGCCTTGGGTCTGCTCTTTTCGGTCGCCATCGGTGTCCCGCTTGGCGTCTATGCCGGCTACAAAGCCGACCGCTGGCAGGGCCGCGCCATCATGACCGGCTCGATCTTCGGCTTCTCCCTGCCCAATTTCTGGGTGGGCATGCTCTTCATCCTGATCTTCGCGGTTCAGCTGCAATGGCTGCCCTCGACCGGGCGCGGTGACACCGTCGAGGTGCTGGGAATGCGGCTCTCGATCTTTTCGTCGAACGGCCTTCAATACATGATCCTGCCCGCCCTCACCCTCGCGCTCTACAAGGCCTCGCTCGTGACGCGCCTTGCCCGCGCAGGCACGCAGGAGGCTTTGACCCAGGATTACGTCAAATTCGCCCGCGCCAAGGGCGTGTCGGAAACGCGCATCCTCTTCGTGCATGTGCTGAAAAACATTATGATCCCGATCATCACGGTGCTGGGTCTGGAACTGGGATCCATGATCGCCTTTGCGGTCGTGACCGAAACCGTTTTTGCATGGCCCGGCATGGGCAAGCTCTTGATCGACAGCATCACGACGCTGGATCGCCCGGTCATCGTCGCCTACCTGATGCTGACCGTCATCATCTTCATCGTCATCAACTTCACCGTGGACGTGATCTACACGCTGCTCGATCCGCGCGTGCGTGTGAAAGGGGAAGCGGCATGAGCACGACCACCCCCTCCCTGCCCGAAGCGGTCACGACAGACCCGAACCGCCCATGGCGCATCGCGGCGCGGGTGGCAGGCCTTGCGGTCGCAGCCTCGCTTGCGATGCTATTGTCCGGTGTCGGCCTGCCTGCCCTTGCCTCGCGCATCATCTTGCTCGTGGGCCTCATCGCCTTGGCCGCACTGTTGCTGCGCGGCAAATACGCCAAGTTCTTTTCCGGCCCCGCAGCCTATGCAGCGACGGCAAGCCTTCTTTTGCTGGTTGTGCTCGCGATCTTCGCCACCGAACTCGCGCCGCAAAATCCCTATGATCTGCGCCAGCTCGACATCATGGACGGTCGGCAGCCGCCCGGCTCGACGAATTTTGACCGCAGCATGACCTTTCACCTCGGCACCGATGAACAGGGTCGCGATATTCTGTCGGGCATCCTTTACGGTTTGCGCGTGTCGCTCTCGGTCTCCATCGCGGCGACGCTCGCGGCGATGGCCATCGGGGTCGTGGTCGGCATCTATGCAGCTTGGGCAGGCGGGCGGATCGAGGCGATCTTGATGCGTATCGTCGATTTCCAGCTCTCCTTCCCCTCCATCCTTGTCGCGCTGATGCTGATGGCGGCCTTTGGCCGTGGCCTCGACAAGATCGTGATCGCGCTGATCATCGTGCAATGGGCCTATTATGCCCGCACCGTACGCGGCACCGCCCTGTCGGAAGCGCGCAAGGAATACATCGATGCCGCCCGCGGCCTCGGCCTGCCGTCCTGGCGCATCATCTTCGGGCATCTTTTGCCCAATTGCATCCCGCCGCTCATCGTCATTTCCACCGTGCAGGTGGCCAATACCATCGTCTTGGAAAGCTCGTTGTCCTTCCTCGGCGTCGGTGTGCCGATCACCCAACCCTCGCTCGGGCTGCTGATCGCCAATGGCTATGGCTACATGCTGTCGGGCCAATACTGGATGAGCATGTATCCCGGCGTGGCGCTCTTGGCGATCGTCGCCTCGATCAACATGGTCGGTGACCGGCTGCGCGACACCCTGAACCCGAGGTTGACCCGATGAGCGTGCTGGAACTTCGCGATCTGCAAACGCATTTCTTCACCGATGCGGGCGTGGTCAAGGCCGTGGACGGCGTCAGCTTTTCCTTGGACGAGGGTGAGGTTCTTGGCCTTGTCGGCGAAAGCGGCTCGGGCAAATCCGTGACCGGCTTTTCGATCCTGCGCCTTGTCGATCCACCGGGGCGCGTCGTGGGCGGGCAGATCAATTTCCGTGGCCAAGACCTTGCCGCCCTGCCCGAACGCGAGATGCGCGCCCTTCGCGGCAACAAGATCGCCATGATCTTCCAAGACCCGATGATGACGCTGAACCCGGTTCTCAAGATCGAGACCCAGATGGTGGAGGCTGTCCGCGCTCATGAAAAGGTCAGCCACGCCGCCGCCCGCGACCGCGCCATTTCGGCCTTGGACAAGGTCGGCATCCCCTCGCCCGCCGAACGGCTCGCGGCCTATCCCCACCAATTCTCGGGCGGCATGCGCCAACGCGTGGCCATCGCCATAGCACTTCTGAACGGCCCCGACCTGATCGTGGCGGATGAACCGACCACCGCGCTCGACGTGACGATCCAGAGCCAGATCCTCGCCGAGGTGCAGGAACTGGCGCGCGACACCGGCACGGCGCTGATCTGGATCACCCATGACCTTGCCGTGGTGGCTGGTTTGGCAGACAAGATTTCCGTCATGTACGCGGGCCGGATCGTCGAAAGCGGACCGACCGATGCGGTCCTGACCGCGCCGGGCCATCCCTATACCGCTGGGCTTTTGGGCTCGATCCCCGGCCACGGACGGCGCGGCGAGCGCCTGACGCAGATCCCCGGTATGGCCCCCAACATGGCGCACATGCCTCAAGGCTGTGCCTTTGGGCCCCGTTGCCCACATGTCAGCGACACATGTCGCGGCAGCGCGCCCCAGATCACCGATTACGGAACCGGGCGCGGCCTGCGCTGTCACCATCCCATCCTCGCGGCGGAGGGCGCGGCATGAACGCGATGCTGGAACTCCAAGATGTCTCGCGCCGGTTCGAAAAGAAACTAGACGGCGTGGAACGCCTTGCCCGTCGCCTCGGGGCCGACCTGCGCGAGACCTGCGTGAACGCGGTGGACGGCGCAAGTTTCACTGTTACCCGAGGCGAAGTCGTAGGGCTGGTGGGCGAATCCGGCTGCGGCAAGTCCACGCTCGGGCGCATGGTGGCGGGCCTTCTGCCGGTTTCGGACGGCACGATCCGGTTCGAGGGCGTCGATGTGACCGACGCCAAAAGTCCGCAGGCGCGCGAGAAACGCCTGCGCATCCAGATGATCTTCCAAGATCCCATGTCCTCGCTCAACCCACGCATGAAAGTGCAGGATATAATCGGCGAGGCCGCCGTCTATCACGGCCTGACCAGCCGCGCAGACATGCCCGCCTATGTCGCGGGTCTGATGGAAAAGGTGGGCCTCGACCCCGCCTATGCCCAACGCTACCCGCACCAGTTTTCCGGCGGCCAGCGTCAGCGGATCGGCATCGCCCGCGCGCTTGCGGTGCAGCCCGAATTCCTGATCTGCGACGAAAGCATCGCGGCGCTTGACGTGTCGATCCAGGCGCAGGTGATCAACCTGTTCCAAGACCTGCGCCGCGATCTGGACCTGACCTACCTGTTCATCAGCCATGACCTTGGCGTGGTCGAACATATCGCCGACCGTGTCGTCGTCATGTATCTGGGCCGGATCGTGGAGGCCGCGCCGACCGAGGCGCTGTTCGACGGCCCACGCCATCCCTACACGCAGGCGCTGCTCGACCAGGTGCCGCGCCTTGATGGGGGGCGGCAGGAGTTCCGCACGGTGAAGGGCGAGATCCCCTCGCCTCTGAACCCGCCGCCCGGCTGCCATTTCCACCCGCGTTGCCCGATGGCCGGCCCCCGTTGCCGCCGCGAGGTGCCGCGGAGCCTGACCACGGGCGATCACTTGACCGCCTGCCACCTGCACGACGGGGGAACCGAATGACCGAAACCATCCCCGGTGTGCTGACCGTATCGGGTCTGGCCAACCAGCGCCTGCCGCTCGTCTTCGACAGCCCTCATTCGGGCACCGATTACCCGGAGGATTTCGGCCATATCGCTGATCCCACCACGCTCAGGAACGCCGAAGATACGCATGTGGCCGATCTCTGGGCTGGGGCGCTGGATGCGGGCGCAATCCTGCTCGAGGCGCATTTCCCCCGCTCCTATGTCGATGCCAACCGCGCCCCCGACGACATGGACCCCGACCAGATCGAGGGGGAATATCCGGGCGCGCTGAACCCCACGGTCAAAAGCCAGCTCGGTATCGGCCTGTGCTGGACCCGCGTCCCGCCTGCGGGCGGGCCGATGTATGCCAGCCGCCTGACCGCCGATCAGGTCGCGGCGCGCGTCGCGCGCTATCACCGCCCCTATCAGCAGCGCCTGCGCGCCCTGCTTGACCACGCCCATGGGCGCTGGGGGGCGGTCTGGCACATCAACTGCCATTCGATGCAGGAAGTCGCCTCGGCCATGTCGACGCAAGAACGCGGCACGCCGCGCCCCGATTTCGTTCTGGGCGACCGGGACGGCACGGCCTGCGAGCCGGCCTTTACCGAAACCGTCCGCGATTTTCTGATCGCGCGCGGCTATTCGGTCGCCGTCAACGATCCCTACAAGGGGATGGAGTTGATCCGCGCCAACGGCGATCCGGCGCATGGGCGCCACTCGATGCAGATCGAGGTCAACCGCAAGCTCTACATGGACGAGACGACGCGCGCACCGAATGCCGGTTACGCCGAGCTCAAGGCCTGTTTCACGGCACTTGCCGCCCATCTGGCCGTCCATGTGCAATCCCGGCTCGAAAGGACACCCGCAGAATGACCGACCAGCGCAAGGGTTCGGCTACCGGCCTGCCCAACCCCTATCCCGTCGAACTGACGCCGCCCGATATCAGTGCCTATGCAAAAGGCACGGACGGCATACCCTATATCTGGACCTTCGACAGTGGCCAGCCCGGCCCCCATGTGGCGATCACGGCCATCGTGCATGGCAACGAACCTTGCGGGGCGTTGACCCTTGACTGGTTGATGAAACGCCAGACGCGGCCACAGCGTGGCAAGCTATCCTTCGCTTTTGTCAACGTCGCGGCCCACGAAGCCTTCGATCCCGAGGTGCCGGACGCCTCGCGCTGGATCGACGAGGATTTCAACCGACTGTGGTCGCCCGAGGTTCTGGACGATCCCGACCGCCCCGTGACCGAGGAACTCCGCCGCGCGCGGGAAATCCGGCCATGGCTCGACACGGTCGATCTGCTGCTCGACATCCATTCGATGCAGAACCGCAACGCGCCGCTCACCATCGCGGGTCTGCGCCCCAAGGGGCGGGAATTGGCGCGCGACGTGGGCTACCCCGATCTTGTCATCAACGACCACGGCCATGCCGAGGGGGTGCGGATGCGCGATTACGGCGGGTTCGCCGATCCGTCTTCGGCCAAGAACGCCATGCTGGTCGAATGCGGCCAGCATTGGGAAGCCGCCGCCGAGGGCGTCGCGATGGAAACCGCGATCCGCTTCTTGCGTGCGACGGGTGTCGTGGCACCCGATTTCGCCGCCGACTGGATGGACAGCCGCCCTGCCCCCGATCCGATGCAATTCTTTCAGGTCTCTCGCGCTGTGACGATCGAAACCGACGACTTCCGGTTTGCCGAGAACTGGACCGGACTGGAACGCCTGCCTGAGGGCACGTTGATCGGATACGATGGCCCGACCGAGGTGCGCGCGCCGCATCCGGTGACCGTTCTCATCATGCCCTCGCGCAGGCTATGGCGCGGAAAGACCGCCGTGCGATTGGCCGAACCCGTCGCAGGCTGACAGACAGGAAGATCATGCAAAATACCTCTGCCATTCCCGATCTGGTTGCGCGCCATCAGGAGGATCTGACCGGTCTTGCCGACCGCGTTTGGGGCATGCCCGAAACACTCTATGGCGAATTCCGGTCCTCGGCCGAACATGCCGCCATGCTGCGCGCCAAGGGTTTTCGCGTGACCGAAGGGGTCGCGGGCATTCCCACCGCCGTCACCGGCGAGGCGGGATCGGGCGGGCCTCTCATCGCCATCCTCGGGGAATACGATGCGCTGCCGGGGTTGAGCCAGGTCGCGGGCCTCGACCGCCCGGAGGAGGTCGAGGCAGGCGGTCCCGGCCATGGCTGTGGTCATAACCTTCTGGGCTCTGCCGCGATGCTGGCCGCCTGCGCGGTCAAGGATTGGCTGGAGGCGACAGGCACACCGGGTCGCGTGCGCTACTACGGCTGCCCCGCCGAGGAAGGCGGCGCGGCCAAGACCTTCATGGTGCGCGATGGTGCCTTCGACGATGTGGATGCCGCCGTCACATGGCATCCGGGCGGCATGACGCGGGTCGATGACCCCCTGTCGCTCGCCAATACACGGATGGATTTCCATTTCTCGGGCCGCGCGGCCCATGCCGCAGCCCAACCGCATCTGGGGCGTTCCGCGCTTGATGCCGTGGAACTCATGTCGGTGGGCGTGAACTACCTGCGCGAACACATGGTGCAGGATGCGCGCATCCATTACGCCTATCTCGACGCGGGCGGAAAGGCTCCGAATGTCGTGCAAGCGCGGGCAAGCGTGCGCTATTCCATCCGGGCGCTCGACCTTCACGAGATGCTGGCGCTGGTCGAACGGGTCAAAAAAGTGGCCCAAGGTGCCGCTCTGATGACCGAAACCAGTGTCGAATTCCAGATGTTCGCCGCCGTCTCGAACCATTTCGAGAACCTGACGATGGACAAGGTCATGCAACAGGCGCTCGACGAATTGGGCGGCGTGCCCTTCGACGATCTGGACCGTGCCTATGCCGCCAAGATCCGCGCGACGCTGTCTCCGTCCGACATCGCCGCCGAATGGTCGGTGGTGAACCAACCGCCCGGCGACGCGGTGCTGTGCGATTGGGTGGTGCCGATGCGCCCGAACGGCAAGGTTCTGATCGGGTCGACCGATGTGGGCGACGTGACGTGGAAGGTGCCGACGACCGAGGTTCTGGTCGCGACGGCGGCCATCGGTACGCCGCTGCACAGCTGGCAGATGACGGCGCAGGGCAAATCGGGCGCGGCGCACAAAGGGATGATCCACGCCGCAAAGGCGATGGGACGGGTCGCCGAAATCCTCATCAGCGATCCGGCCCGGCTGGCCGAGGCGAAGGAGGAGCACGCCAACCGATTGGCTTTGACGCCCTACACCTGCCCGATGCCGCCCGACCACAAGCCGCCGCTGGTGCCACGCCCCGACGCGGCCTAAAGCCCGTAAAGTACGCCGAATTTCGTTTCGAGATAATCCAGCAGTGGCCCCTCGGTGACGGGGCCGCCCGTGGCGTGTTCGATGGTCTGGCGCGGGGGCCGCAAGCCGCCATGGGTCTGGACGCGCTCCTTGAGCCAGCCAAGCGCGCGCGATGGATCGCCCTTTGACAGATCCTCGTCCAACCCCGGGAAGTCGGCGCGCAGGGCCGCGTGCAGGCAGCCCGCATAGACATTGCCGAGGCTGTAGGTCGGGAAATATCCAAACAGGCCAACGGGCCAATGCACATCCTGCAACATCCCGTGCGAGGGACGATCCACCGCCACCCCGAAATCGGACAGGAACCGGTCGTTCCAAGCCGCTTCGAGATCGCCCAAGTCCAGATCACCGCGCATCAGCGCGCGTTCGAGATCGAAGCGCAGCATGATGTGGAGGTTGTAATGCACCTCGTCCGCTTCGGTCCGGATATAGCCCGAGGCGACGCGGTTGACCGCGCGGGCGAAATCCTCGGGGCCCGTGACGGAGAGCGGGCCGAACAGATCGACCATCCGCCCGTAAAGCCAATGGCAAAAGGCGGGCGAGCGCGCCAGTTGGTTTTCATAGATCCGGCTTTGGCTTTCGTGGACGCCCATCGACACGCCTTGCCCCAGAACGGTAAGCCCATGGATTTGGTCTATATTCTGCTCGTAGCCCGCGTGGCCGACCTCGTGGATCGTGGAATAGAGACAGCCGAGCGGATCGCTTTCGTCCACCCGCGTGGTGATGCGGACATCGTTGAAGGAGCCCGAGGAAAACGGGTGGACCGCCTCGTCGATCCGGCCGCGCGACAGGTCGTAGCCGAAGGCTTGGGCGATCTCATGGGCCAGCGCCAATTGCCGGTCTTTCGGGAAATGCCCTGTCAGTTCCGGCGCGGGTGCTGCGGCCATGACATGTGCGCGCAGCGCGACGATGCGCGGGCGCATGGCATCGAAAAGGGCCGCGATCTCGTCGCCTTTCAGCCCCGGCTCATAGCCATCCAGAAGCGCGTCATAGGCATCGCCGCCTTCTGCGAGGGCGGCGCCTTCTTCGCGGCGCAGCGACACGACCTGCCCCAGAACCGGCAGGAAACCGGCCAGATCCTCGGCCTTGCGCGCTTCGGCCCATTGGCCCTGAGCGACGGAGGTCACGCGCGCGATCTCGGCGGCGAGTTTACCGGGAACCTTGCGCGCGCGGTCGTAACTGCGGGAAATCAAACGCAATTGCGCGGTTTCGGCCTCGGTGGTGGCCTTGGCAGAGGCCAACCAATCCGCGATGCGCGGATCCGTGCGGCGGGCGTGCAACACGCCTTCGAGCGCGGCCATCTCGTCGCCGCGTTGCGCCGCCGCGCCGCGCGGCATCATGGTTTCCTGATCCCACCCAAGGCGCCCCATGACCTGGCTCAGCGCCTCGGTCTCGCGTTGGAAGGCAAGGAGATCGGAGAGTGCGACCCCGCTCATGCCCGTGTGCCTTTGACGCTTTGCGAAAGGGGATAGATCGACAGGAACCGCGCCCGCAGGATCAGGGTCAGCACCGCGACCGCGCCAAGCTGGTGCCAGATCGCGATGTACCATGGCGAGGAATGCATGACCGTGACGATGCCCAGAACGATCTGGCCGAAGATCGCCACCAGCACCCAGTCGAAGGCGCGGCGGGTCGCCATCCGCGCGTTGCGGCGGGCTGCGAACCAGGTGCCAATCGCTAACAGAAGGATAACATAGCCGACCATTCTGTGAATGAATTGTACCGTGCCGTCATTCTCGAAAAGGTTTCGGAAACCAAGTTCCGCGACCCAGAAATTCGGCGGCAGAAATCCCCCCGCCATCAGCGGCCAGTCGATGTAGTTGCGGCCCGCGTCGATGCCCGCGACCAGCGCGCCGATCAGGATCTGGACGAAGGACAGGTGCAACAGCCCCGTCGACATTCCCTTGAGCTTGCGGTCGCCGTCGCGGCGGGCCTGCATCAAGAGCGCCTCTTCGCGGCCGAGCTTGAACAGGTACCACGCGATCAACCCGAGGATCAGGAAGGCGAGACCCAGATGCGTCGCCAACCGGTAGGAGGCGACATCGAGCATCCCCTCCTGCAGACCCGAATGCACCATCCACCAGCCGATCGCGCCTTGCGTGCCACCCAGAACCCCAAGCAGGAGCAAACGCCCCTTCCATCCCGGCGGGATGTTGCGCGTCACGAGAAGGCCCAGAAAGCCGAGCGCCCAGACAGCGCCGATCACCCGGCCCAGCTGACGGTGACCCCATTCCCACCAGTAGATCACCTTGAATTCGGCCATGCTCATGCCGCGGTTTTGCAACTGGTATTCGGGGATCTGGCGGTAAGCATCGAATTCGGCCTGCCATTCCTCGGCCGACAAGGGCGGGATCGCGCCCGACAAGGGTGCCCATTCCGTGATGGAAAGGCCCGAGTCGGTCAGCCGCGTCAGGCCGCCCACGGCGATCATGGTGACGACCAGCGAGAAGAGCATCATCAGCCAGATCCGCACGCGGCGGCGGGCGGGGCCGTGATCGCGCGTGACGCCGCCGGGCGTGGCGGCGGGTTTCTGCGTCTGGGAAACCTCTTCGAAGATGCTGCGCGATTTGGCCATCACCCGTCCCTCCTGCTTTCGCGGCAAAGACCTATCGCGCCCCGCCCCCCCCTTCAAGCGACCGCGTCATCCTGCCCCCTGCCCGAGGGGCCCGAGCGCCGTCGAAAGATGCGCGACACCTCCCCCGCTGGACGGGGCGAGAAATTCCCGCTACCGCGTCAGCCATGACGGACACGATCGCACAGGGCGCACCGGCCCCCAATGATGATGCCCGCGCCCGGCGCAATGTCGCGGTGCTGGTCATGGCGCAAGCCATCCTTGGCAGCCAGATGCCGCTGATCTTTACCGTGGGCGGCCTTGCGGGTCTGATGATCGCGCCCGCGCCCGCGCTGGCCACGATCCCGATCTCGCTGATCGTCTTTGGCTCCATGACCACGGCCCCGTGGCTGTCGGCGCTGATGCAGCGTTACGGGCGGCGCGCGGGGTTCCTTGCCGGATCGCTTGGCGGTGCCATCGGGGCCGCAACGGCGGGCTATGGCCTTTGGATCGACAGTTTCGCGCTGTTCCTTTTGGGCTCCTACCTGACCGGCATCTACATGTCGGCGCAGGGCTTTTACCGATTTGCGGCGACCGATACGGCAAGCCCTGCCTTCCGACCCAAGGCAATTTCCTACGTCATGGCCGGCGGCCTGTTGTCGGCCTTGATCGGGCCGCAGCTGGTCAAGCTGACGGTGGATGCGACGGTGGTGCCCTTTGTCGGGGCCTATATGGCGGTCGTGGTGCTGAACCTTGGCGGGTCGTTCCTGTTCGCCTTTCTCGATGTCCCGAAACCCATGCCGCCTGCGCCGGGGGCTGCGACGGGGCGGACGCGGATGGAATTGCTGCGCGATCCCAAGATCGCGGTCGCGGTCATCTGCGGGATGGTGTCCTACGCGCTGATGAACCTGATGATGACCTCGACGCCGCTGGCGGTCGTGGGCTGCGGGTTCACCACCGGACATGCCGCCGACGTGGTTTCGGCGCATGTGATCGCAATGTTCGCGCCGTCGTTTTTCACCGGGCACCTGATCGCGCGTTTTGGGGCCATGCGGATCGTGGCCATCGGGTTGGTCCTGCTGGCATTGGCGGGCGGTGTGGCGCTGAGCGGGGTGGAGTTGACGCAATTCTTCGCGGCACTCGTGCTGTTGGGCATCGGTTGGAATTTCGGCTTCATCGGGGCGACGGCGATGTTGACGCAGGCCCATACGCCCGAGGAACGCGGCCGGGTTCAGGGATTGAACGATTTCCTTGTCTTTGGCTGCGTCACCTTCGCCTCGCTGTCGTCGGGGTTGATGATGAGCTTTGGCGAGGATGTGCAGCAGGGCTGGACGGCGGTGAACCTTGCGATGCTGCCCTTCCTGATTTTGGCCGGTGCCGCGCTGATCTGGCTGGCGCTGCGGCCCAAGGATGCGGTTGCGGCCTAGGCGGCCGCTACCAGCGCCCCGTCGCGGCAAGCCGCGCAAGGCGCAGGCTGTCGCGCAGGCCCGCGCCCGGCAAGCGTCCCGCCGCAACCAGCCCGGGGTCGGCCAGCACGGATTTGAGCGTCGCCTCGGCCCGCCATCCGGCGTAAAGCGCAGGCGCTGCGGCGCGCGGGACAATGGCCCGCGCAGCGCGGGCACGGGTGAGCCGCGCCAGACCGTCTTTTGCAAGGTCGCGCAGGGCGTCGTGCGTCCCCTCCACCAAAGGCACGCGGCCCGCCGCCTCGAGCGCCGGGATGGCGCGCAGGAAACCGGCGAGGCCATAGGCCCATCCGGCATCGTGCAACACCGGTTCCGCCTCGGGCGTTGCGCCGAGCGCGCGGGCGGCGACCGTTACAAGGGGCGCGGAGGTGTCGCCGATATAGGCATCGAAGGCCGCACGATCTTCGAACGGGTCCTTGTGGATGTCCCAGCGACGCGCGGCGACGAGCGCGTCGAGCGGGCCGAACAGATCGGCGGGGATGGCCGCGGCCAAGGGTTGGGCGACCTCGTGGGCGCGGGGCTTTTTGCCTGCCGCGATCTCCTCGACCACGTCGCGCCAGAATTGCAGACGCATTTCGGCGATCAAGGGTTCCTCCGTCACCCAAGGGGCGCGGCTGACCTCGATGTTGAAGGCGTAGAGCGGGAAGAGAACACGACGCGCCGCAACGGGCGAGGCCATGGCGGCGCGAAAGCGGTCGGGGGCGCCGCGCGCGACCATTTCGGCGCAGGATTGAAGGCTCATGCCGGGCTTACCAGCGACAGGAGATATCCGGTTTCGGCGCGATGGGCGCGCCAGAGCGCGATTTCCGCCTCGGCCTGATCGAGGACCGCCGAAAGCGCCGCATCCGCGCCGGGGCGCAGACGGGCGATCCGCGCCTCCATCGGGCGGAAATAGCTTTCCCAACCGATGTCGCCGATGCGTCGCGTGGCCAGCGTGGTGAAGCCCGCCGCCGCGACCTGGGCCGCGATGCCCGCCGCATCGGTCAGCCGCGGATACCCTTCCCAAAAGGCGAGTGCCCCCTCGGACGGGGTGTCGGTGAAAAGGCAGGGTTCGGAAAAGGCGATGACACCACCCGGCGCAAGACGCGGGGTCCAAGCCCGCAAGGCCGCCTCGACCCCGAGGAAATAGACCGCACCCGCGCACCAGATGAAATCGAAGGGCCCTTCCGGCGCGGTCATGTCGCCCGTCAGGAGCGTGACGCGCGCGTCAACCCCCCAGCGCGCCTGCGCGGCAATGATGAAGGGGGCATGAAGGTCGATGGCCGTCACATGACCCGAGGGGGCCGCGCGCAAGAGCGCGCCGATATCGCCCCCCGGGCCGGAGGCGGCATCAAGGATGCGCGCATCGGGTTTGAGGCCTGCAAGCTCCGCCGCCCAAGCGACATCTGCGGTTTCCCCCGGACCTTCGCGGGGCAAGTCGGCGTGCAGCGTGAAGAAAGCGTCCTCGGGCCGATCGGTCATGGCCAGTCTCCGGTCGGGGCGGTGCAGGCGGGATGGGTCGCGTCGACCTGCGTCAGCGTGAGGTCGTGGAAGTGCCGCTCTTCGTTCATCCCGAAGGCGGCGGTGGCACTGTAGACAGCGTTGTCCTGTCCGTGGCCGATCCAGCGCAGCACCCCTGCCCCGTCGGCGAGGTGCAGCGCGATCTCGTTGCGCGGGAAGCCGTCGCCGCCATCCGAGAGGGGAAGCCCGGCCAATGCGGCGGCGAGTCGTTGCCATGTTCCGGCGAAGCGGCCGGGTTCGGTGAGCGTGGTCAGGTCGCCGCCGTCGGTATCGGCGAAGAGGACGAAGATCTCGTCGCTGTCGCAGACGATTTCCACCATGCGGCATCCATCCTCGTGCAGATCGGAGTTGCTGAGCCGCGACGGGCGCAGCACGGCAAGCTCCGCAGCGGACAGGGCATCCCGGCTCATGCGGCGGGTGCCCCATCACGGACGAGTTTCCACATCACGGCATCGATCAGCGCCTCGAAGCTGGCGTCGACGATATTGGCCGAGACGCCCACCGTCGACCAGCGCCGCCCGGTGGCATCCTCGCTGTCGATGATGACGCGGGTCACGGCCTCCGTCCCGCCTTGGGTGATGCGAACCTTGAAGTCGACGAGGCGGATATCGTCGATGTAGCGCTGGTAGGGGCCAAGATCCTTGGCGAGCGCCTTGGCGAGCGCGTTGACGGGGCCGCGGTCGGTGCCGGCCTCGTCCATGGATTCGGAGACCGAGAGCATCTTTTCCTCGCCGATCTTCACCACCACCACCGCTTCGGACAGGCTGACCATGCGGTCATACTTGTTCTTGCGGCGTTCGACGGTGACCTTGTAGCGCTTGACCTCGAAGAACCGGGGCATGTCCCCGAGCGCCCTGCGGGCCAGCAGTTCGAAGCTCGCCTGCGCGGTGTCGTAGGAATAGCCCTGATCCTCGCGCGCCTTGATTTCTTCGAGGATGGCGGGAAGGGCGGCGTGATCGCGCGGCACGTCTAGCCCCATGTCGGAGAGCCGCTGGCGCAGGTTCGACTGCCCCGCCTGGTTCGACATCGGGATGATGCGGGCATTGCCCACCATCGCGGGGTCGATGTGTTCGTAGGTGGCGGGGTTCTTGACGATGGCCGAGGCATGAAGCCCCGCCTTGTGCGCGAAGGCGGAGGCGCCGACGTAAGGGGCCTGCCGCATGGGCACGCGGTTCAAGATGTCGTCGAGCATCCGGCTGATCCGGGTCAGGCCGCGCAAGCCGTCGCGGGTGATGCCCGTTTCGAACCGGCTGGCGTAGGGTTCTTTCAGAAGAAGCGTGGGGATGAGCGTGGTGAGGTTCGCATTGCCGCAGCGCTCGCCCAGACCGTTGAGCGTGCCCTGGATCTGGCGCGCGCCCGCCATGACGGCGGCAAGACTGCCTGCGACAGCGGTTTCGGTGTCGTTGTGGGTGTGAATGCCGAGCCTGTCGCCGGGGATGCCTGCCGCGATCACCTCGGCCGTGATGCGGCCGATATCGTCGGGCAATGTGCCGCCATTGGTGTCGCAGAGCACGATCCAGCGCGCGCCTGCGTCCCGGGCGGCGCGCAGGCAAGACAGCGCGTAATCGGGATTGGCCTTGTAGCCGTCGAACAGGTGTTCGGCATCGAACAACGTTTCGCGGCCTTGGGCCACGCAATGGGCGATGGAAGCGTGGATATTGTCGAGGTTTTCGTCGAGGGTGATCCCGAGCGCCTCGGTCACGTGGAAATCATGCGTCTTTCCGACGAGGCAGACAGCAGGGGTTTTGGCGTTGAGGACGGCGGCCAGCACATCGTCGTTTTCCGCCGACCGGCCCGCGCGCTTGGTCATGCCAAAGGCGGTCATCTTGGCGCGGGTTTTGGGCGCGGCATCGAAAAAGGCGCTGTCGGTGGGGTTCGCGCCCGGCCAGCCGCCTTCGATATGGTCGAGGCCGAGCGCGTCGAGAGCGGTCGCGATGCGCAGCTTTTCGGCGGTGGAGAATTGAACGCCCTGCGTCTGCTGCCCGTCGCGCAGCGTCGTGTCGTAGAGATAGAGGCGGTCAGGCATGGAGTTTTCCCCGGCTGGGGGTGGTGGGTGTGGGGGCGTTTTGGGGGGCGGTGCGCCTGAAGGCGCACCCTACGGCGTACCCGACCCAAAGCATCGTAGAGTGTGCCTTTAGGCACACCATGCGGGTTGCGAGGGTCATACCAACCCCTCCAGCTTGGCGGGGTCGAAGCCCGGTCCGGGGATCAGCTCGACGCCATCTTTGGCCATTCGCACTTCGACGCCCGCGGCGGTCAGGGCGGATTTAAGGGCATCGACGGCGGTGAAGTCCTTGGTTTGCTTGGCTTCTGCCCTTACATCTTCAAATCTTTGCCGGTAGGGGGCAAGACCCGCGGCATCGACATTTGCCACCGACCAATCGCCCATCTCGTCTTCCAAGAGGCCAAGCAGCCGCGCAGAGGCTTTCAGACGCGCCGGTTCCTGTGCAAGGCCGTGCAAAGCTGCAATGGCCCCTGCCGTGTTGAGATCATCGGCAATCGCCTCCAGCACACCATCCGCCGGGGCCGCCGTTGCCGTGACGCCCGAGACGATGTCCCGCCACTTCCGCAGCACCTTCTCCGCCTCTTCCCGCTTCTTCTCCGTCCAATCCATCGGCTTGGAATAATGCGTGGAGAGGAAGACGAAGCGGATCACCTCGCCCGGCACGCCCTGATCCAGAAGATCGCGCACGGTGAAGAAATTGCCCAAGGACTTGGACATCTTCTTGCCCTCGACGAGGAGCATTTCGTTGTGCAGCCAGATCTGCGCCATCTGCTCGGTGTGGTTGGCGCAGCAGCTTTGGGCGATCTCGTTTTCATGGTGGGGGAACAGGAGATCGTTGCCGCCGCCGTGAATGTCGAAGGTCTCCCCCAAGAGCGCCTTGGACATGGCCGAGCATTCGATGTGCCAGCCGGGGCGGCCCCTGCCCCACGGGCTGTCCCAGCCCGGCAGATCGTCGGTAGAGGGTTTCCACAGGACGAAATCCATCGGGTCTTCCTTGAAGGGCGCGACCTCGACCCGCGCGCCTGCGATCATGTCGTCGACCGACCGGCCGGACAGCGCGCCATAGGCGGCGAAGGAGCGGACGCGGAAGAGCACATGCCCCTTGGCCGGATAGGCGTGGCCATCCGCGATCAAGGCTTCGATCATCGCGATCATCTCGCCGATATAGGCGGTCGCGCGGGGCTCGTGATCCGGCGGAAGGCAGCCAAGCGCCGCCATGTCGTCACGGTACCAGCCGATCGTCTCCTCGCTGCGTTCGGCGATAAGGGCCTCGAGCGTGCCTTGGGCACCCGCTTCGCGCCGCGCGAGCGCGGTCTCGTTGATCCGGTCATCCACGTCGGTGAAATTGCGGACATAGACCGGCGCGGCCCAGCCCTTGTCGGGCGAGACATGGCGCAAGAGCCGGTAGAGGACGTCGAACATGATCGAGGGGCGCGCATTGCCCAGATGCGCGCGGTCATAGACCGTGGGTCCGCACAGATACATCCGGACGCCTTGGGCCGCATCGAGCGGGCGCAGCGTCTCGACCGAACGGCTCCGGGAATTGCGCAGGCGGATGTCGACCATGGAACGGGCCTTTCAGCGTACAGGAAACCGGCGACAGCCGCCTATCAGGTTGCGGGCGCGTTGAAAACCGGCAGTTGCGTGCGCCCGCGTCCACGCCGCAAAGCCCCTTTGACTTTGCCCCCGTATACCGTTGTATATGAAAACATGCGCCATGAGTTCGTCGATCGGCACTGCAGGGCGATGCCCAGAACCGAGCGGGTCACACCCTTCGGACCGGACACGGTCGTCTGGAAGATCAACGGCCACATGTTCGCCGCCTATACCGAGACCGGCGCGGGCCTGTCGGTGCGCACCACCAACCTCACCCGTGCGCTGGCGGTGATCCGGCAAAGCCGCCCCGCCTCGGCCCCGTACCTGACGGGGGGTGGTTGGGTTCTTCTGCCGTGGGAGACCGCGCCCGAGGAATTGCGGCTGCGGCTGATCGAAAGCTACAATCTGGTGCGGCGCGATTGGCCGCGCGATGTCGGCGCGGCGGAGGAATGAGCGCGAGGCCGCCTTGCGCCCGACCGCGCCCCATGCGCATCTCGGGCCGAGCATCAAAGCCGGAGATTGCGCCATGCCCCGCCCCTCGACCCGTATCGCGACGCTGACCGCAGAGGGTGACGACGGTTGGGGCATCTTCTACAAGGCGCGGGCGATGAAGGCCGTGGGCCGCGACGTTCTGGAACTGACCATCGGCGAACATGATGTGGGGACCGCCCCCGACATCCTGGCCGAAATGCACCGCGCGGCAATGGCGGGGCACACGGGCTATGCCGCCGTGCCCGGCATCGCCCCCCTGCGCGACGCGGTGGCGGGGCGGTTGAGCGCGCAGCATGGCGTCGCGTATGGGCGGGCGAACATCTTGATCGTGCCCGGCGCGCAGGCGGGGTTGTTCGCGGCCCATCACGCCGCCTGCGACGAGGGCGATACGGCCCTGATGATCGATCCCCATTACACGACCTATCCCGGTACGATCCGCGCGGTGGGTGCGCGCCCCCTGCCCGTCGCCGCGCGCAGCGAGGACGGGTTTCAACCCGATCTTGCCGCGCTGGAGCGGGCCGCGCCGGGGGCGCGGTCGATCCTGATCAACAGTCCCAACAATCCCACCGGTGCCGTCTACAGCGCCGAGAGCCTTGCGGGGATCGCGCGCATCGCCGAGGCGCATGATCTGTGGGTGATTTCGGACGAGGTCTATGACACGCAGGTCTGGACCGGGCGGCACATCCCGTTTGCGTCGCTGCCCGGCATGGCCGCGCGGACGCTGACGGTGGGGTCCTTGTCGAAAAGCCACGCGATGACCGGGTCGCGGCTGGGCTGGGTTGCGGGACCCGAGGCCGTGATCGCGCGGCTGATCACGCTCGCCACCCACACGACCTACGGCGTGCCGGGCTATATTCAGGAAGCGGGGCTTTTCGCGCTGAAGCAAGGCCCCGCGCGGGAGGCGGCGATCGCCGCCCCGTTCCGCCGCCGCCGCGACTGGTTGGCCGCACGGTTGGCCGGGCAGAACATCCTGCGGATGATCCCGTCCGACGGGGCGATGTATGCGATGCTGGATATCCGCGCCACCGGTCTGTCGGGAACCGGGTTTGCCGAGCGCCTGCTGGAGGACAGTGGCGTGGCCGTGATGCCGGGCGAAAGCTTCGGTGATGCGGCGGCGGGGCATCTGCGCATCGCACTGACCCTGCCCGATCCGACATTCGAGGAGGCCATCGACCGGCTGCTTGCCTTTGCCGCTGCGCTTTGAGCGTCAGGAGCGGGCAGGCCCGAGCCGTGCGGCCGCGCGCGCCAATTCCTCGATCCCGGCCCAATCGCCCGCGACACAAGACGCTTTGGGCGCGACCCACGACCCGCCCGCGCAGATCACGTTGGGCAGGGCGAGGTAGCCGGGCCCGTTTTCGGGCGTGACACCGCCCGTCGGGCAAAAGGCCACCTGCGGGATCGGGCCGCCGATGGATTTGAGCGCGGGTGCGCCGCCCGCTGTCTCGGCCGGGAAGAATTTCAGCATGTCGTAGCCCTGCTCGAACAGGGCCATGACCTCGGATGCCGTGGCAGCGCCCGGCAGGAGCGGAAGGCCGATTTCGACCGAAGCCGCGATCAGGCGCGGCGTCGCGCCGGGCGAGACGCCGAACCGTGCGCCCGCATCCTTGGCCGCGCGGATATCGTCGGGGGTGAGCAGCGTTCCGGCGCCCACGACGCCGCCCGGCACAGCGGCCATGGCGCGGATCGCGTCGAGCGCGCAGGGCGTGCGCAGCGTCACCTCGAGCGCGGGCAGGCCACCTGCCACCAGCGCCTCGGCCAGCGGGCGGGCATGGGCAAGATCCTCGACCACCAGCACCGGGATGATGGGGGCAAGGGCCGCGATCTCGCGGGTGGCGGCGGATTGGGCCTTGGGGGTCATCGGGGCGCTGTCGGGCACGTCTTGCATCCGTATTTGGGGGAAGATGAAAGGAGGAGGTATCGCCTAGACCACGACGCCCGCGCCTTCGCTCGCGGGGCCTGCGGTGCGGCGGAAGATCTCGAACATCTCGCGGCCCACACCGTGGGAATTGGCGGAGAGATCCGGGGTTGCAGGCGTCCGGTCGGCCACGCCCTCGGTCAGCACCTCGAGCTTTCCATGGGCGGCATCGACGCGGATCACGTCGCCGTCGCGCAGTTTGCCGATCAGCCCGCCGTCCAGTGCCTCGGGCGCGACATGGATGGCGGAGGGGACCTTTCCGCTCGCGCCCGACATGCGGCCATCGGTGACAAGCGCCACCTTGTGCCCGCGATCTTGCAACACGGCCAGGATCGGGGTCAGGGCGTGAAGTTCCGGCATCCCGTTGGCCTTGGGCCCCTGGAACCGGACCACGACGATGACATCGCGGTCGAGTTCCTTGTTCTGGAATGCTTTTTTCACATCGGACTGATCTTCGAAAACGGCTGCGGGCGCTTCGACCATATGGCGTTCCGGGGCGACGGCGGAGACCTTCATCACACCCCGTCCAAGATTGCCGACCAGTTCGACAAGGCCGCCCTGCGGCTGGAACGGATCGCGGGCGGGGCGCAAGATGCGGTCGTTCAGCGTCTCGCGCGGACCCTCGGTCCAGGTGATCGCGCCATCCGTCAGGCGGGGTTCCTGCGCGTAGAGAGACAGGCCCTGCCCCGCCACCGTCTTGGTGTCGGGGTGGAGGAGGCCCGCGTCGAGCAGGTCGCCGATCATGTAAGCCAAACCGCCCGCAGCGTGGAAATGGTTCACATCCGCCAGGCCATTGGGATAGACCCGCGCCATGAGCGGCGTGGCGGCCGAGATATCAGCGAAATCGGCGGGGTCGAGGATCACGCCTGCCGCCCGCGCCATGGCGACGAGATGGATGACGAGGTTGGTGGAGCCGCCCGTCGCCATCAGCCCCACGATCCCGTTCACGAAGGCCTTTTCGTCGAGGATATCGCAGACGGGCGTATAGGCATTGCCAAGCGCGGTGATGGCCGCGGCCCGTTCGGTCGCGGCATCGGTCAGCGCATCGCGGAGCGGCGTGCCGGGGTTCACGAAGCTGGCGCCGGGCAGGTGCAGCCCCATGAATTCCATCAGCATCTGGTTGGAATTGGCCGTGCCGTAGAAGGTGCAGGTGCCAGGCCCATGGTAGCTGGCCATTTCGGCGGCCATCAGCGCGTCGCGCCCGACCTCGCCGGCGGCGAATTGCTGGCGCACCTTCGATTTCTCGTCATTGGGAAGGCCCGAGGTCATCGGACCCGCGGGCACGAAAATGCCGGGCAGGTAGCCGAAGGTGGCCGCCGCGATGATCAGCCCCGGCACGATCTTGTCGCAGACGCCCAGATACATGGCCGCGTCAAACGTGTTGTGGGAGAGCGCCACGCCTGTGGCCAGCGCGATCACGTCGCGCGAGAAGAGCGACAGTTCCATCCCCACCTGGCCTTGGGTGACGCCATCGCACATGGCAGGCACGCCGCCCGCGACCTGTGCGGTGGCACCGGCACGGCGGGCCGCGTCCTTGATCCGGTCCGGGTAATCCTTGAACGGCTGATGTGCCGACAGCATGTCGTTATAGGCCGTGACGATCCCGATATTGGGCGCGCGCGCGTCCACCAGCGCGTCCTTGTCCCCCTCCATCGCGGCATAGGCATGGGCCTGGTTGCCGCAGGTCAGATGCGCGCGGCGCGGCCCGTCCTGCGCGAGGCGGCGCATCCGGTCGAGATAGGTTCCGCGCGGCCCGGCCGAGCGCGCGATGATGCGATCCGTGACGGCGGCGATCCGGTCGTCAAGCGCCATGTGCCCAATCCCCTGTTTTCGAGTCGGGGTCGGTGTATCATGTTAGCGCTAACAATACCAGAGGGGGGGGCCTTAGGAAGACGCGGACCCCGTCACTCGGCACATTCGAAATGCAGATGGGTCGCGGAGGGTGCGGATACGAGGCGGGTCTCCGAAGCACCTTGGGCTGCGCAAAGTTCCCGCGTCCGGAATTCCGCCACTTCCGCGAAGCCGGGCGGCGGTTCCGACGTGAGCGAGGAATAGGCGACCTGACCATCCTGCATCATCATCGTTTCGGCACCCGAGGAAACCGGTGCCTGTGGCGCCCGCCAATCCGGAAACAAAATCCCGCAATTTCCGAGCGACATCACGAGGACAAGTGCGAACACGGTTCTGGCGGGACGAGATGATGGACCGTGCGGCACGATGAACCCCCTTGAAACAGACTTTTGCGCGCATGCGAGCAGGTGCGCGCTCCTTGCCCTGGCACCGACGCAGATCTGGGGCCCGAAAGCTCCGCCGGCGCCTGCATGGCCGCGTCCCCTATTGGCTGGGACAGGCGACTTCCTGCATGACGATCCGCGCCTCCTGCACCAACGTGCGACGTTCCTCGTAGACGGGAGGCGTCTCGCGCAATTCCAGCACGCCCGTGGTCCGCCGGAAATAGTATTGAACGGCGGGCGTAACGAGAACTTCCTCGACATGGTATTGCGCGGGCACCTGCACCTCGCGGTAGCAAGCGATCCGGCGGTCCGTGTCGCGCGCTTGAACGGCAACCTCCTGCGTTCCGTTCGCCATTGAAATCGATGGTGTCACCATGACGACCCCAATCGTAGCCATGAGCCACTTCATTTCTCACCTCGATAAAAACAATTCGACTCCGACACGTTGAAATGTGGAGAAGGTTTTAATTTGGTGAGAAATTGACCTTTTCTTGTCGGAAGGGGAATTGCCCCCCTTCCGACGGATGTGGGTCGGCCTACCGGCAGGCGGCAGGGCGGTTCACGTACCGCTCAGGCCTGGTTTCATGGCGCACCTCGACGTAGACGGCGGGATAGTGCATGCGAACGGCTTGTCCGTTGCGGTGCTCCCATTCCGTGCGGGCCGGACGCACGAGTTCTTCACGCACCGAATATTGTGCCGGCACGAGAACCGTATCATAGCAGGCGACGACTTCGCCCTCCCATGCTTGGGCGGACGATGTGGCAGCGACGACTGCGAATGCGACAATGAAGGATTTTTTGAACATACTGTTCCCCCATAAACTACAACGAGATCAGGGTAACAGCGGATTGCCAGCGACAAATCAAAAATTGCACCGAGCTGGCAAATAATTTTTATCCATAATTCAATGCCTTGAGATGGGCACCCCCTCCGCCCGAATGAAAGATGCGTGCCACTGTTTCCATGCGCTGAACAATCGCGCCATTTTGACAGATCGTAGCCATTCAGAAAACGATGAGGTGATTCGGCCTTTGCGAGGAATGTGGCGTAATTAGGGCGGCGCCATGGAATGTCCGCGCCCCCTCGCTGAACAGCGACAGTCCGCTCATGCCTTTGGCCCCGCCGGCCTCGGAACCGCCGCATCAATGCGGCTGAACGCCGGGAAGGAAAACCTTTTCGTCCCTGTGCAGGAGCGAGATGCCATCCTTGAAGACATGCACCTTTTCCGGTTTTGCCGTCAGGCGCACGGCTTTGCCGCGCAAGCCGGGATGGATGCCGGCAAGCTTGCCGATCACGGGGTCGTTTTCGGGGGCGGATTTCTGGAAATAGAGCAGCGTGACCTCGCCCAAGGCTTCGGTGATCTCGACCTTGGCCTCGTAGGCGTAGGTGTCGCCGTCGGTCGCATCCATATCCTCGGGGCGGATGCCGACCTGCACGGCGGCGCCCATGTCGCTGTCGCGCGAAGGGTAATGCGAAGTGATCTGCCCTGCCCCTTCGTCGAGCTCCAGCACCGTGGTCTCGCCGGTGCCCACGATCTTGCCCGACAAAAGGTTCATGGCCGGGCTGCCGATGAATTGCGCGACGAAGGTGGAATTGGGCCGCTCGTAGAGGTCGAGGGGCGTGCCGACCTGCGCGATGCCGCCGCCCGCCAGAACCACGATGCGGGTGGCCAGCGTCATCGCCTCCACCTGGTCGTGGGTGACGTAGATCATGGTGCTGTCGGGCATCTGTTCCTTGAGCTGCGCGATCTCGATCCGGGTGGCGACACGCAGCGCCGCATCGAGGTTCGAGAGCGGTTCGTCGAAGAGATAGACCTTGGGGTCGCGTACGATGGAGCGCCCGATCGCCACCCGCTGCCGCTGCCCGCCCGAGAGCGCCTTGGGCAGGCGGTCGAGGAAATTGGTCAGTTGCAGCTTTTCGGCCGCCGCCCGCACCTTCTTGTCGATGGTGGCTTGGTCGAACTTGGCGATGCGCAGGGAAAACGCCATGTTCTCATAGACGGTCATATGCGGGTAGAGCGCGTAGGACTGGAACACCATGGCGATGCCGCGCTGGCTGGGCGGCACGTCGTTCACCACTTGCCCGTCGATCTCCAGCGTCCCGCCCGAGATCTTTTCCAGCCCTGCGATCATCCGCAGAAGCGTGGATTTCCCGCAGCCCGATGGGCCCACGAAAACGATCAGCTCGCCCGTTTCGATATCGAGGTTGATGTCGCTCAGCACGCGGACGGTGCCGCCATAGACCTTTTCGACATCGGTCAGCTTCAGTTCGGCCATTGTCCCCGTCTCCTCCCTCGTGTGTCCCGTCTCAGGCCGTTTCGGCCGCCGCGAAATAGCCCTGCCAGGCGGGCAGCGTCACCTTGTCCGTTCCGGCGTCGTGGATGGCCGCGAAAGGGCCGCCCTTGTCTTGGCGCCACGCCCCCTCGGGCAGGGTGACGGATGCGGCCGCATCGCCGAGGTTGAAGGCGCAGAAAAGGCGCTGTTCCCCGTGGCTGCGCAGGAAGCTGACGACGCTGCCCTCGGCCTTCAGCTCGCTCAAATCCCCTTTGGACAGTGCATCCCAGGCCTGCCGGAACCCGATCATCTTGCGATAGAATTGCAGCGTGCTGTCCTCGTCCGCTGCCTGTGCACCGACCGAGCGTTGCAGATGTTCCACCGCCACCGGCAGCCACGGTTTTTGATCCGAGAAGCCGCCGTTCTGGTTGTCGGAAATCCACGGCATCGGCGTGCGGCATCCGTCGCGGCCCTTGAACTTGGGCCAGAAGCGGATGCCGTAGGGGTCCTGCAAATCCTCGTAGGAAACATAGGCCTCGGTCAGGCCCAGTTCCTCGCCCTGGTAGAGGCAGACCGAACCGCGCAAGCTGAGCAAAAGCGCGGCATAGGCCCGGCGCGCCTCTTCGCCGAGGTTCCAGCGGCTGGCGTGGCGGACCACGTCATGGTTGGAAAAGGCCCAGCAGGCCCAGCCATCCCCGATCTTGTCCTCGTAGTCCTGCAACACCTCGACCACGCGGTCGGGCGTGGGCGTGATGCCCGACAGGAATTCGAAGGAATAGCACATATGCACCTTGTCGCCGCCCGAGGTGTATTGCGCCTGAAGCTCCATGCCGCGCTGCGCATCGCCCACTTCGCCCACCGCCGTCGCGGCCGGGTATTCATCAAGCAGCGCACGGAACCGGCGCAGGAACTCGAGGTTCTCGGGCTGGTTCTTGTCGTAGAGGTGTTCTTGCCAGTTGTAGGGGTTCACCTCGGGCGCGATGGTCGCGTTGCGCCGTTCGGGCGCGAGCGCGGGATTGTCGCGCAATTCGGGGTCGTGGAAATAGAAGTTGATCGTGTCGAGCCGGAACCCGTCGACGCCGCGGTCGAGCCAGAAGCGCGCGATCGATAGCAGTTCATCTTGAACCTCGGGATTGTGGAGGTTCAGGTCGGGCTGCTCTTTCAGGAAGTTGTGCAAGAAATACTGCATCCGGTCGCCCGACCATTCCCAGGCCGAGCCGCCGAAGATCGACAGCCAGTTGTTGGGCGGGCTGCCATCGGGCTTGGCGTCGGCCCAGACGTACCAATCCGCCTTGGGATTGTCGCGGCTTGTCTGGCTTTCGTGGAACCACGGATGCTGGTTCGAGGTATGCGACAGCACAAGATCGATCAGCACCCGCAGGCCCAATTCATGCGCGCGCGAGATCAGCGCGTCGAAATCGCCAAGGCTGCCGAACATCGGATCGACATCGCGGTAATCGCTGACGTCATAGCCGAAATCGAGCATGGGCGAGCGGAAGAAGGGGCTGATCCAGATCGCATCGACGCCCAGCTCGGCGATGTAGCCCAAGCGGTGGATGATCCCCGCAAGGTCGCCCACGCCGTCATGATTGCTGTCTTGATAGCTGCGCGGGTAGATCTGGTAGACCACCGCGCCGCGCCACCAGTCGCGGTCGGGAGCAAGAACATGTTCGGGCTTGAGATCCTGCATAAGGTTCATGGCAGGGCAATCTTTCCTTGGGTTATTTCACCGATCCGGCCAAGAGGCCGCGGACCAGGTATCGTTGCATGGTGAAGAAGACGACGAGCGGCACGGCGATCATGACGAAGGCCGCGGCGGCAAGAATGTGCCATTCGCCCCCGCGCGACCCCAGAAGCGAGGTGACGACAAAGCGCGTCATGACGGTGCTTTCGGTGTTGGAGGGCAGGAAGACCGAGGCGACGAGCAGGTCGTTCCACGTCCACAGGAACTGGAAGATCGCGAAACTGGCCAGCGCGGGGAAGGACAAAGGCAGCACGATCTTGCGGAAGATCTCGAAATCGGTGGCCCCGTCGACCTTGGCGCATTCGATGATGTCGCGCGGCAGGCCGACCATGTAATTCCTGAGCAGGTAGACCGCGAGTGGCAGGCCGAACCCCGTATGGGCAAGCCAGATGCCGAGGAAGCTTTTGCCGATGCCGAACCATTCGTGGATGATGGTGATCGGCACGAAGGCCAGTTGCAACGGCACGACCAGAAGGCCCACCACCATGGCGATCAGGAACCCGCGCCCGGGGAAATCCATCCACGCCAGCGCATAGGCCGCAAAGGCCGCGATCACGATGGGAATGACAGTGGCGGGAATGGCGACGGTCAGGGTGTTGACGAAAGGCCCGAACAACGCCTCGTCCGAGAACAAGAGGCGGTCCAGCGTCGTGCCCTCTTCGCGCAGCGCCGCGCGTTCCTCGGCCGTGGTGTCGGTCAGGACCTCGGCGTAATTCTCGACCGTCATCTGCGGCGGGGCGACCAGCGACACGGGGATCGACAGGTCGGACAATTCCTCGGGCGCAGTGGCACGCAGGCTGCCATCGGTCTCGATCGTCACGGCGACGCCTTGCCGGGTTTCCACCGTTTCGCCTGCGGGCGTATCGGCCCCGCGCAACCGGCTGACGCCGAAGGCATCGACCGCGCGGCGGTCCACGACCGATTGAGGAAGGTCTGCGGCGGCGACCTCGAAGATGTTGGTCTCGAGCAGCCAGGTGCCGCCGTCGATCTGGCGCTGCCCGTCGACCGGGATCGACAAGACATAGGGCTGTGGTGCCCCTTGCAGCGCGCGCCACCAGCCCGATTGCGAAATCGCGTCCTGATCGCGGAAGGATGTCACCAAAAGGCCCAGCGTCGGGATGATCCACAACAGCACAAGAAGCGCCGTGGCGAGATGGGTGGCGATGGAAAGGCCCGATTTCTGGCCGGCGATATTGTCCATTGTGCCCCCTCCCCTCAGCGCATCTCGGCGCGCGACTGGCGGATGTTCCAGATCATCACCGGCAGGACCAGCACCATGATGATCACGGAAATCGCCGTGGCGAAGCCGTAATTCCCGCTGTCGAAGCTCTGCATCATCTGCGTCGGCAGGATCTCGACGTTGCGGTACTGGTTCCCCATCGCGGCCACGATGTCATAGACCTTGAGCACGAGGATCGTGATCGTGGTCCAGACCACGAGGATCGTGGGCATGATCTGCGGCACCTTGATCTTGAAAAAGATCTGGAACGGGTTGGCCCCGTCCACGATGGCCGCCTCGATCGTATCCTCGGGCACGCCGCGCAGCGCCGCCGACAAGATCACCATGGCAAAGCCCGTCTGGATCCAGATCAGCACCACCATCAACCAGAAACTGTCGACGATATCGCCGTCGATGAAGGTCCGCCCGCCTTCGGCCCCGAATGTCGCGCGGATCGCGTTCAGGATGCCGATTTCCGGGTCGGGGTGGTAGACGAAGGACCAGATCAGCGAGGCGCCCACGAAACTGATCGCCATGGGCATGAAGACCAGGGATTTCGCGATATTGCCCCAAGACAGGCGGTCGGTCAGCTGCGCCGCCAGAAGCCCGATGAATGTCGAGGCCGAGGGCACGACCAGCACCCAGAGGAAATTGTTCAAAAGCGCGATGCGGAATTCCGGGTTCGACAAAACGGCCACGTAATTGGCCAGAGGACCGCGCGCGGCAAGATCGGACGAAGCGAAGGACGATACCGAGAGCCACGCCGAATAGAAGACCGGCACCACGAGGTAGAGACCCAAGGCAAAGACTGCCGGAAAGACGAAAAGCCACGGCCGGATCGCCGTCGCGCGCCGCACGTTGCGGCCGATATTCTCGCCCTTGGCGGGAAAAAGCACCTTATCGAGCAGGTAGTTCGAGAGCCAGAAATAGGCGATCATGCCGCCTACCCCGATCAGGATCGTGATCAGGCCTGTTACGATGATCGGCATCGCGTCTTACCTCCCCGAGTTGAACGTGCTGATGTCTGCGGGGCGCGCGGGACTGTCCGGTCCGCCTTCCCTGCGCCTTCAGGGCTGTGCCGGGCACCTGCACGAGGCGCCCGGCACGTCTGTGTCAGGTCCGTCAGCGGATCGCGGTCCAGGTCTCCTGGATACGTCCGGCCTCACCCGCGGCATCGCCCGTGCGCAGGTATTCCACCATGCCGGTCCAGAAGGCGCCCGCGCCGATTTCAGCCGGCATCAGGTCGGAAGCATCGAACCGGAAGGACGTGGCGCCAAGCAGGATCTCGCCCATGCCGCGCAGCGTGTCGTCACCGTAAAGGCTGGTATCGACGCCCGTATGCGGCGTGAGGAAGCCCGACTGCGCCATCCAGATCTCGTGCGCGATAGGGGTCTTGAGGAATTCGATCATCACGCGAGACGCCTCGCTGTCCTCGGTGATGGCCCAGACGGTACCGGCACCCAGAACCGGGCTTCCCAGATCCTCGGCGGCGAAGGGCGGGAAGTAGAAGAAGTCGAAATCCGCGCCTTCGGGGAAGAAGGTGGGAATGAACGAGGCCTGACGGTGCATAAGGCAGGTCGGCGGCACGGAAAAGACGCCATCCGGGCTGTCGCGGAAGTCGGTCGCCACGACCTGCGCGGGCGACATGCCGGTGTAGTCCTCGTTGCGCGCAAAGGACCCGAAGACCTCGATCGCGTTTACGATGCGCTCGTCGTTGAAGGGAATGTCGTTGGCCACCCACTGGTCATAGACCTCGAGCGGTTGGGTGCGCAGCATGATATCCTCGACCCAGTCGGTCGCGGGCCAGCCGGTCGCGTCGCCCGAGCCCACACCGATGCACCAAGGCGCGATGCCCTCGGCCACCGCTGCGTCGCTCAACGCGATCAGGTCTTCCATGGTCTCGGGGATCTCGAAGCCAAGTTCCTCGAAGACCGCGGGCGAATACCAGACCAGCGATTTCACGTCGACCTTGTAGAAAAAGCCGTTCAGCGCCTCGCCACCCGCCTGCGCGTTCTCGCCAGTGGCCAGATCGACCCAGGACTCGCCCGCCGCATAATTCTCGGCGATCCATGCCGCATCCGCGTCGCTCAGCGGCGCGATGCTGCCTTGGCGGGCGAGGTCGGCCAGAAGGCCCGGCTGCGGAATGACCGCGATATTGGGCAGGCCGCCCGTTTGCGCGGCCCGGCGCAGTTCGGCTTCGAAACTGTCGGAGCCTGCATATTCGACCGTCGCACCGGTGGCGGCGGTGAAGTAGGCGAAGACCGAGTTCACGAGATCACGGTCGCCACTCAGCCACGGGCCGGACACGGTGACCGTCTGCCCGGTCAGGTCATGGGCGGCCGCGAATTCCTCGTAGCTGGCCCAGTTGAAGCCGCCTTCACCCGGCGCGAAGACAAGATCTTGCGCCTGTGCGCCAGCGGCGGTGATCGCCAGCACGGCCGCGCTGGCGTAAAGACTGCGTTTCATGGTTTCCTCCCAGATCTGCCGGGTACGCCGGCCTGTTCACATACCCAGTCGCAAATTTTAAAGCGCTTTGGGTTGCCCACACAGTTTCGGATGCAAGCGAGTCTGTCAATCCGCGAAACCGGAGACCTTGGAATTTATGGGTTATCTCGCAGGTGCAGCATTTTTGAGCTGTCGAGAATCTTTGACATTCCGTCTTTGGCAGGTCTAGCCTCGACCGGCATTCAAACCGCTTTGGCCGATCATTCATCATGAATCTCAAGGAGCTGGCGGCAGCCCTCAACCTCAGCCAGACCACCGTCAGCCGCGCGCTGAACGGCTATCCCGAGGTGCGCGAGGAAACCCGCGCCCGGGTTCTGGCCGCCGCAAAGGCCGCACATTACGCCCCCAACAGCCGCGCCCGCAGGCTGGCGACGGGCCGCGCCATGACCATCGGCCATGTGATCCCCCTGACCGGGCGCGCCGAGATGGTGAACCCGATCTTTGCCGATTTCCTGATCGGCGCGGGCGAGGTCTATGCCCGCGAAGGCTATGACCTTTTGCTGTCGATGGTCACGGACGGGGACACCGACAAGGCCTTTCGTCAATTGGCCGCCAACGGCTCGGTCGACGGGGTGATGGTGCAGGCACCGCAGGACAACGACCCTCGGATCGCGCTCCTCAAGGAACTGGACCTGCCCTTTCTAGTCCATGGCCGCACCGGCGACGCCAAGGGCTACAGCTGGCTCGACATCGCCAATATCCGCGCTTTCCGCCGCGCGACAGATTTCTTGCTCGATCTGGGGCATACGCGCATCGCGCTCCTGAACGGGCAGGCGAATTTCGATTTCGCCCAACGCCGTCTCAAGGGCTATACCGAGGCGCACGAGGCGCGCGGCCTTGCCCCCCTGCCCCATCTTTTGGCCAATGACGCAATGACCGAAAGCTTCGGCTATCTCACGGCCAGCGCCATGCTGGACGGGCCGGAGCCGCCCACCGCCTTCCTCGCCTCCTCCGTCATCATCGCCATCGGCATCCGGCGGGCAGCCGCCGACCGGGGGTTGCGGCTGGGCCGCGACCTGTCGGTGATCTGCCACGACGACGAATTGAGCTACCTCAACAACGACGTGGGCGGCCCCGCCTTCACCGCCACCCGATCCTCGATCCGGGCGGCGGGGCGGCGCTGCGCGGAGATGCTGATCGACCTGATCCGCAATCCGGAGCGGCCGCCGCTTCAGGAATTGTGGGATGTCGACCTGACCGTAGGCCAATCGACCGGCCCCTGCCCCCGCTGAGAGAGGACCAAGATGCAATTCCAGCGCAGCGATTTCCCCGAAGGCTTTCTCTTCGGGGTCGCCACCTCGTCCTACCAGATCGAGGGGCATGGTTTCGGCGGCGCGGGCCCGACCCATTGGGACAGTTTCGCCGCCACGCCCGGCAACGTGGTGCGCGCCGAACATGGCGCGCGCGCCTGCGACCATTATCACCGCTGGGAGGAAGACCTCGACCTGATCCGCGACCTCGGGGCCGATGTCTACCGCTTCTCGACCAGTTGGGCGCGGGTGCTGCCCGAAGGGACCGGACAGGCCAATGCCGAAGGTCTCGATTTCTACGACCGGCTTGTCGACGGGATGCTTGCGCGCGGGATCAAGCCGGCCGCGACGCTCTATCATTGGGAATTGCCTCAGCCCCTTGCCGACAAGGGCGGATGGCGCAATGCCGACATGCCCGATTGGTTCGCCGATTACACCCATACGATGATGTCCCGCATCGGCGACCGTGTCTGGTCCGCGGCCCCGATCAACGAGCCGTGGTGCGTGGGCTGGCTGTCTCATTTCGACGGCGTCCATGCGCCGGGCCTGCGCGACATCCGCGCCACCGCACGCGCGATGCATCATGTTCTGGTCAGCCATGGCCGCGCCATCGAAGTGATGCGGGCCTTGGGCATGTCCAACCTTGGCGCGGTGTGCAATTTCGAATGGGCCACCCCAGCCAGCGACGCACCCGAGGATATTGCCGCCGCCACCCGCTACGACGCGATCTACAATCGCTTCTTTGCCGGTGGTTTGTTCAAGCGTGCCTATCCCGTCGAGGTGCTGGAGGGGTTGGAGCCGCATCTGCCCAAGGGCTGGCAGGAAGATTTCGACACGATCCGCGCGCCGATCGACTGGCTGGGCGTGAATTATTATACAAGAAAGCTTATCCGCCACGCCGATGGCCCCTGGCCCAATTACGCCGAGGCCCCGACGCGCCTGCCGCTGACCCAGATGGGATGGGAGATCTATCCCGATGGATTGCGCGATTTCCTGATCCGTAACGCGGCCGAATATTCCGGCGACCTGCCGATCCATGTGACCGAAAACGGCATGGCCAATCCCGATGCGGCCGATCAGCCCGACGCGGCGCGCATCGCCTATCTCGATGCGCATCTGCGCGCGGTTCAGGCCGCCATCGACGCAGGTGCGCCGGTTGCGGGCTATTACGTCTGGTCGCTGATGGACAATTATGAATGGTCGCTCGGCTATGAAAAGCGGTTCGGGCTTGTCCATGTCGACTTCGACAGCTTGGCAAGGACGCCCAAAGCGTCCTATCACGCGCTCGCGCGCTGGTGGCGCGGATAGGCTTTTGCGCGCTTGTGGCGCGACTGGGAACGGAACAAGATGACGGATCTGACGGGCGAGACGGGCTTCAGCCTCGTCGCCGATATCGGCGGCACCAACACCCGTGTCGCCTTGGCGCGCGGTCCCATGGTCGACCGCGCCACCGTCACGCGCTACGCCAATGCCGAACATGCCGACCTGTCCGAGGTCCTTGGGCGCTACTTGTCGGAAAAGGGCGTCACCGACCGCCAGATCGCGGGCGTCTGCGTCGCCGCGGCCGGGCCCGTCCATGACGGCGTGGCGACGCTCACCAATCTGGATTGGCGCATCGACCGCGAAAGCCTTGGCCAACGCCTCAGCGCCGAGAAGGTCGCGGTTCTGAACGACCTGCAGGCGCAAGGCCATGCCATCGGCAACATCGACCCTGCCGACCTGCAAGAGATCGTGCCGCAGCCGCCCGCCTCCGATCTGGCAGCGAAACTCGTCATCGGCCTTGGCACCGGCTTCAACGCCTGCCCGGTCTTCGACACGGCAGGGGGCCGTTTCGTCCCCCCCTCCGAGGCCGGCCATGTCAGCCTGCCCTCGTGTGGCGGCGCGATGCAGGTGCTGGTCGAGGCGATGCGCAAGGACCACGGCTTCGCCTCGGTCGAAGAGGCCCTGTCGGGGCGCGGCATCAGCTATCTGCACCGCGTCCTGCATGGCGAAACCGTGGAACCCGCCGCGATCATGGAGCGTCTGGACAAGGGCGAGACACGCGCGACCGAAACCGGGCGCGCCTTTGTGCAGGTGATGGGGACGGTCGTGGGCGACCTCGCCCTCAGCCACCTGCCCTTTGGCGGCATCTACCTTGTGGGTGGTGTCACCCGCGCCTTCGCGCCGTGGCTTGGTCAATTCGACATGGTGGGCGCGATGCGGGCCAAGGGGCGGTTCTCGGGTTTCATGGAGCAATTCGGGGTATTCGTGGTCAAGGATGACTACGCCGCCCTGACGGGATGTGCCTCGCATCTTTCGCGGCTTTGACAAAGTATGGGGGCGCTGCCCCCGTCGCCAGAGGCGACGAAGCTGAAGATAGGGGGCTCCGCCCCCGTCGCCTTCGGCGCCTCCCCCGGAGTTTTTCGGCCAAGATGAAGGGGCGGGCCGCGTTGACCTTGATTTTCGGTTAAAGCACCGCGTCCTTGACCGCCTGCATCGACACATGTGTCGAGGTGGAGGCGACATGGGGCAGGTTCGACACGACCTCGGCCAGGATGTCGCGATAGGCGCGCATGTCGCGGCAACGGATCTTCATCAGGTAGTCGAACTGACCCGCGATCAGATGGCATTGCTCGATCTCGGGCACATCTCGCACCGCCGCGTTGAAGGCCGTCAGCGCGGGTTCGCGTGTATCGGTCAGGCGCACCTCGACAAAGGCGACATGTTCCAGTTCCAACCGCGCGGGATCGAGCAGCGCGCGGTAGCCGAGGATATACCCCTGCGCCTCCAGCCGCCTGAGCCGCGCCTGTGTCGGGCTTTTCGATAGACCGATCCGGCGGGCCAATTCCGTCACCGGCAGGCGGCCGTTGCGCGACACCTCGGCCAGAAGCTTGCGGTCAAAATCGTCCAGGGGGCTGTCCTGCATCCGGTTTTCCATATTTTCGCCCGTTATTTTCGAATTTTTTGGACGTTATGGCTGTTATCGGATCAATTCAAGGAAAACCGCCTGCGATACAGGTGGTAATGTGGGATATCACCCCGTCAGGAACGCCGCCATGCCGCTCGACCGTCCCGCCCCCGCCCTTGCCCCGTTGCGCGATGCGATCCGCGCCGCCCGCCTTGCCCCCGAAGGCCCCGCCCTGGCCGCGTTGATCGCGGCCCATGGCCCCGATGCCGATCTGCGCGACCGGGCGAACCGGCGCGGCGCGGCGCTGGTCGAACAATTGCGCGCCGACCGCAGCCCGGGCCTGATGGAAGTGTTTCTTGCCGAATATGGCCTTTCGACCAAGGAAGGCGTAGCGCTGATGTGTTTGGCAGAGGCGCTGTTGCGTGTGCCCGATGCCGCCACGATGGATGCGCTGATCGAGGACAAGATCGCGCCGTCCGAATGGGGCGCGCATTTGGGGCATTCTGCCTCGCCGCTGGTCAATGCCTCCACCTGGGCGCTGATGCTGACGGGCCGCGTGTTGCAAGATGGCGAGGGGATGGCGGGTGTTCTCAAGGGCGCGCTGCGGCGTCTGGGCGAACCCGTGATCCGGGCCGCTGTGGCCCGCGCCATGCGCGAAATGGGCCAGCATTTCGTGCTGGGCCAAACCATGACCGAGGCCATGGCCCGCGCCGCCGGGCAAGAGGCGCGCGGCTATGCCTATTCCTATGACATGCTGGGCGAGGCCGCGATGACCGCCCGCGATGCCCATGTCTATTTCGAGGCCTATCGCGGCGCGATCCGGGCGCTTGCCCCCGCCTGCAAAACCCCGGACGTCCGCCGCAATCCCGGCATCTCGGTCAAGCTGTCGGCGCTGTTTCCGCGCTACGAACAGGGCCAGCGCGACCGGGTGATGGCCGAGCTTGTGCCGCGCCTCGTGGCCTTGGCGGAGGAGGCGCGCGCGCTGCACATCGGGCTCAGCATCGATGCCGAGGAGGCGGACCGCCTTGACCTGTCGCTTGACGTGATCGCGGCGGCACTGGCCGATCCCACTCTGGCAGGCTGGGACGGGTTCGGCATCGTCGTGCAGGCCTATGGCAAGCGCGCGGGCGCGGTGATCGACTGGCTCCATGCGCTGGCCACGCACCATGACCGGCGCATCATGCTGCGGCTGGTCAAGGGCGCCTATTGGGACACCGAGATCAAGCGCGCGCAGGTCGCGGGACTGAAGGATTTCCCGGTCTGGACCCGCAAACCCGCCACCGATGCCGCCTATCTGTGCCTTGCCCGCAAGCTTCTGGGCCTGACCGACCGCATCTTTCCGCAATTCGCCACCCATAACGCCCATACCGTGGCCGCCATTCTCGAGATGGGCGGCGATCACGACGCCTATGAATTCCAGCGCCTGCACGGCATGGGCGAGGCGCTGCATGAACTGGTGCGCAAGGGCAACGGCCCGCGCTGCCGGATCTACGCGCCGGTGGGCAAGCATCGCGATCTTTTGGCCTATCTCGTGCGGCGCTTGCTGGAAAACGGGGCGAATTCCAGCTTCGTGAACCAGGTGCTGGACACATCCGTTCCCGCCCAAACCGTCGCCCGCGATCCGTTTGCGGCGCTCGATGCCGCGCGGCCTGCGGCGGTCATCTCCCCGCCCGAGCTTTTTGCCCCCGATCGCCGCAATTCCATGGGCTTCGACCTGACCGATCCCGCCACGCTGTCGCGGATCGAGGCGGCGCGCGCACCCTTTGCCGCCGCGACATGGACGGCCGGGCCGCTCCTTGCGGGCGATGTGACGGGCGGCGCGGTCTGGGTCGTGACCAATCCCGCGACACAGGCCGAGACGGTGGGTCATCTGACCGTTGCCGCGCCCGCCGATATCGAAACGGCGCTTTCCGCCGCGCGGCCGTGGTCCGCCCCCGTCAACGAACGCGCGGCGGCCCTCAACCGCGCCGCCGATCTCTACGAGGCGCAATTTGGCGAGATTTTCGCGCTTCTGGCGCGCGAAGCGGGCAAGACCCTGCCCGATGCCGTGGGCGAATTGCGCGAAGCGGTGGATTTCCTGCGCTATTACGCCGTGGAGGCGCAGGGCCTGACTGCCCCCGCGCGCGGCATCTTCGCCTGCATCAGCCCGTGGAATTTCCCGCTGGCGATCTTCACGGGCCAGATCGCGGCGGCCTTGGCTGCGGGCAATGGCGTGATCGCCAAACCGGCCGAGGCGACGGGGCTGATCGCCCATCTGGCCACGCGGCTCCTGCACGAGGCGGGCGTGCCGCATGACGCGCTGCAGCTGTTGCCGGGCGCGGGCGCGGATGTGGGCGCGGCGCTCACCTCGGACCCGCGCATCGCGGGCGTGTGTTTCACGGGCTCCACCGAAACGGCGCAGGCAATCAACCGCACCATCGCAACCCATCTCGATCCCGCCGCGCCCCTCATCGCCGAAACAGGCGGGCTGAACGCGATGATCGTCGACAGCACCGCGCTACCTGAACAGGCGGTGCGCGACATCGTCGCCTCCGCCTTCCAATCGGCGGGCCAACGCTGTTCGGCGCTCCGCATCCTCTATGTGCAGGAAGATGTAGCCGCGCCGCTTCTCGAGATGTTGCAAGGCGCGATGGAAGAATTGCGCCTTGGCGATCCTTGGGCCCTCTCGACCGATATCGGCCCGGTGATCGATGCAAAGGCCAAGGCGGGCATCATCGCCCATATCGAAAGGGCAAGGGCCGAGGGGCGGGTTCTGGCCGAATTGACCGCACCGACGGGCGGCACATTCGTGCCCCCCACCATCTTGCGCCTGCAAGGCGGCATCGCCGCGCTCGAGCGCGAGATTTTCGGTCCCGTCCTCCATGTGGCAACCTACCGCGCCGAACAACTGGAGCAGGTCATCGCCGCCGTGAACGCGCGCGGCTTCGGCCTGACTTTCGGGATGCACAGCCGCATCGACGACCGGGTGCAGGCCGTGGCCACCGCGATCCGGGTGGGCAACACCTATATCAACCGCAACCAGATCGGCGCGGTCGTGGGCAGCCAGCCTTTCGGCGGCGAGGGGCTTTCAGGCACCGGCCCCAAGGCGGGCGGCCCGGCCTATTTGCCGCGCTTCACACAAAGCGTGCCGGGACTGGCAAGCTCCGCACCCGATGGAACAGAAGACCGCGTGACGCTGTCCCGCGCGCTGGCCGCGCTTCCCGATCCAAGAGACCGGACGCTGTCGGCCCATACGCTGCCGGGCCCGACGGGGGAATCGAACCGCCTGAGCACGCATCCGCGCGGCCGTGTCCTATGCCTCGGGCCGGGGATCGAGGCCGCCGCGGCGCAAAAACGCGCGGCAGAGGCCGCTGGATGCACGGCGCTGGCCGTGGCTGGCCATGTGCCGCCGGAATGGCTGGCCGATCTCGACGCGCTCGATGCCGTGGTGCTGTGGGCGGATGCCGACACCGCCCGCCCCTATGCGCAGGCGTTGGCGTCCCGCAAAGGCGCGATCGTGCCCTTGGTGACCGAGGCCGAACCGGCCCCGCGCCTCACCCTAGAACGGCAGCTGTGCATCGACACCACGGCTGCGCGCGGCAACGCCGCGCTTCTGGCAGGGAACGGATGACCGATCAGCTATCCGGGCGGCTGCTGTAATCGCCGCGGTAGCCCCCGGCCTCCAGCGCCTCGGTCACTTCGGCGGGCATGTAGGTCTCGTCGTGGCGGGCAAGGATCTCGGTCGCCACAAAGGTGCCATCGACCAGCCGCCCGGTGCCCACCATGCCCTCGCCCTCGCCAAACAGGTCGGGCAGGATGCCTGTGTAGGTCACGGGGATCGAGGCACCGCCATCCGTCACCAGAAAGGTGATCGTCTCGCCCGCGTCGCGCACCAGCGACCCTTCCTCGACCATGCCGCCGATCCGGAACACCTCGGTCGCGGGCGGCGGGTTCGCCACCACCTCAGACGGCGGGCGGAAGAAATTGATCCCGTCGCGCATCGCATAGCCGATCAGGCCCGCCGACAGCGCAAGCGCGGCGGTGGCCACCATGATGATCTGGATCCGGCGTTGTTTCTTCAGGCCGCGCATGGCTGGCGCTCTCCTCTCGCTCGCATGGGGATGCTGGCGCACCCCGGTCTCCGGCCCCTGCCCGACCAATGAAACCCATATGTGAGCCTAGCACCCCGCCCTGTCGAGGGGCAGGTGCCAAATCGCAGCAGCAAAACACCCATCCCGCTGATCACAAAGCCGCAAACAGCGCACAGGTTCAGGTTGCCGCCTCGAACTCGATCCGGCGGCGCAGGAATTGCGTGGCCTTGTTCGACACCGATTTCGGATCACCCGAGGTCAGGAATTTGGAGTGCCCGCCCGCGCCGATCTTGTCGGGATGCCGGCCAAGGTAATCGGCCAGCGCCTCCGCCACGAGATTGGGTTGCGAATAGACCGCCACATCGGGGCCAAGCGCCTCTCGGAACACCTCTTCGACCAGCGGATAATGCGTACAGCCAAGGATCGCGGCCTGCGGTTTCGGCATCCGGCGCATCAGGGCCTCCACATGGGACCGGACCAAGGCATCGGCCAGGATCATGTCACCCATCTCGATCGCATCGACGACACCGGCGCAGGGCTGCGCCTCCACATCGACGCCGATGGCGCGAAAGGCCAATTCGCGCTGAAAGGCGCGGCTCGAGACCGTCGCGGGCGTGGCGAACAGGGCCACGGTCTGCACCGCCACCGGGCGCGGCGGGGAATTGTCGCCCCATTTGCGCTCGGTCAGGGCCTCGATCAGCGGCACGAAGACGCCCAGCACCCGCTTGCCCTCGGGAACCCAGCCTTCCTGCATCCGCCTGAGCGCCGCGGCCGAGGCCGTGTTGCACGCGAGGATCACGAGGTCACAGCCCTCGTCGAACAGGATCTGCACGCCCCGCGTCGTCAGGTCGTAGATATCCTCGGCGTCGCGCACGCCGTAAGGCGCATGGGCATTGTCCCCGAAATAGACAAGCGGCACCTCGGGCAACCGCCGCACCACCGCATCCAGCACCGTCAGCCCGCCAAGGCCGCTGTCGAAAATGCCCACTGCCATCAGTATCTGTCCTTCAATCCACCCAGAACCCGGCCCTGCCGGGCCTCGGGATCGCGGTGGCGTTCCTCGAATTCGAAACCGCGCTGCCGCCCGTCCACGGGTTTCGGGCTCAACGCATAGGTGGTTTCGCGCAGGAACTCCATCATGGCCTTGGGGTCCTTGGCATGCGCCTCCAGCGCCGCGCGCGGGATCGGCTGGCCGATCACCACCTCCACCGGGCTGTTCACCCGTGCCCTGAATTCCTTGATCAACAGACCCATCCGCAACGTGGTGTGCAGGTGGCTCATCAACTGGAAGAGCCGCGAATTGTGGCCATCGAAAAACACCGGCACGACCGTGGCCTCGGATTTGGCGATCATCTTGGCGGTGAAACTGCGCCAGCCCGGATCCATCGGCCGCCCGAAAGGCCGCGCCGCCGTCGACACCGTTCCCCCCGGAAAGATGCCGATCGCGCCGCCATCGGCCAGATAGGCCAGCGCATGCTTGCGGGTCTGAAGGTTGAGCGCCAGCGCCTCCTTCGTGTCGTCGAAGGAGATCGGCAAGATCACCCGGTTGATATCCTCCGCCTTGCGAAAGATCCGATGCGCCATGATGCGGAAATCGCCGCGCACAAAGCTCAGGATATGACCCATCATCAACCCGTCGAGGATGCCGTAGGGATGATTGGCGATCAGAACCAGCGGCCCCTCGCGCGGGATCAGGTCCAGCGATCCGCCCACGACCCGCAATTCCAGCCCGTAGCGCTCGACGATCACCTGCCAGAAATCGCGCCCCTGCGCGACCTCGGCATCATAGCCCTCGGCCCGCTTGATCAGCGAAATCCGCCCCGTCGCATTCTCCATCACCCGGATCAGGGCCCGCCCGCCCCGCGACGCGGCCGAAGACGCGTAGGAGATCTCGCGCGCCACCGCGCGCTGCTCATCGGTCACACGGCGTCGCGGCATCCCGGCCAGTCCTCACGCGAAAAGCAAACCCTGACCAAGCTCTAGTGCCCATGCCCGAGTCGGTCCAGCACCCTCAGCGCCGCGTCCAGCCCCAAAGACAGATCAGTTCCATCGCCACATGCGCCCCCGCGACCGCCGTCATCAGGGCATGGTCATAGGGCGGCGAGACCTCGACCACATCCCCGCCCACCAGGTTGATCCCCGCCAGCCCCCGGAGCAGCGCCGCCGCCTGCGCGCTCGACAACCCGCCCCAGACCGGCGTGCCGGTGCCGGGCGCAAAGGCCGGGTCCAGCCCGTCGATGTCGAAACTCAGATAGACCGGGGCCGCGCCCACCCGCGCCTTCAGATCCGCCGCCACGGCGGCGGCCCCGCGCGCATGCACCTCGGCCGCGTCATGGATATGGATGCCCAGGTTGTCCTCGACCACCGTGCGGATGCCCACATGGGCGGAGCGCGCCACATCGATCAGCCCCTCCTGCACCGCCGTGTAGCAAAACGTCCCGTGATCGATCCGCGCCGGATCGTCATCGCGCCAGGTATCGGTATGCGCATCCACCTGAATCAGCGCCAAGGGCCCGTGTTTTTGCGCATGCGCCCGCAAGAGCGGCAGCGTCACCGAATGATCGCCGCCCAAGACGATACATCCCGCCCCCGCGCTCAAAATCCCTGCCACATGCGCCTCGATCCGCGCAGGCACATCGCCGGTATGGGCATAGTCAAAGGCCATGTCGCCGTAATCGGCGATGGCAAAGCGCTCCAGCGGCGAAAACCCGTCCCAGCCATAGGGCGGATCGAAAGGTTGCAGGCTCGACGCCTCCCGGATCGCCCGCGGCCCCAGCCGCGCGCCCGGCCGGTTCGTCACCGCCTGGTCAAAGGGAATGCCCGTGACCGCCAGATCGACTCCGGCCAGATCCTTGGTGTAGCGCCGCCTCAGGAAACTGGTCGCCCCGGCAAAGGCATTCTCGAAGGCCAATCCCTTCAAATCCGCCCGGCCAAAGGCCCCGTCCACCTCGGATTTCGCGTCTTCCAGCGCCATGGCTCATCCTCCGTCCGGCAGCACTCCTGCACATGGGCCTGCCGCGTCGTGAAAAGAAACGCAATCCCCGCCGTGACTTTCCCGGCCTTGCCCCTAGCTGGCGCTTCAGGCAGGAACGCCTGCGCAGACCGCCAAAAGCCGCGCAGCAGCAGAACCCGCGCGAAAAGCGCGGCAGCAGGAGACAGGCGATGATCGATGCGAAAACCGATGCCGAGGCGCTGCGCGCGGCCTTTCTCGACGGGATGAGCCGGGCTGCCGCCTCCGTCTCGGTCGTCACCACCGATGGGCCTGCGGGCCGCGCGGGCGTCACCGTCTCGGCCATGACCTCGATCTCGGCCGATGGCCCCGCGCCCACCATGCTCACCTGCCTCAACGCGACCTCCTCGGCGCTGCCCATGGTGCTCGAAAACGGCTGTTTCGCGATCAACGTACTGCGCACCGGCCAAACCGACATTTCCGATGTCTTCTCCTCGCGCCGCCCGGCCCCCGGCGGGGACAAGTTCAACGCGGTCCTGATCGAAACGCTCGTCACCGGCGCGCCCTGCCTGTCCGAGGCGCTGGTCAGCTTCGATTGCCGCCTCGTCTCGGCCGAGCGCGTGGGCACGCATCACATCTGCATCGGCGCGGTTCAGGCCGTGCGCACCACCCCCGACGGCAGCCCGCTCCTGTACGGCATGCGCCGCTACCTGCGCCCCGAGGATCACTGAGCACCCAAGGCGCCCCGCCCGACACCCCCTAAAACCCAGCCCCCCTTCATCTTGGCCGAAAAACTCCGGGGGAGTCGCCAAAGGCGACGGGGGCAGAGCCCCCTCATTGTCGCAGGAAAATTCGCCCCCGCGGCGTCAGCCGCCGACGGGTGCCGCCCGTTCCGCCAACCGCGCCAGCAGGCTTGCACCGATCGGCAGAACCTCGTCGTTGAACTCGAATTTGGGGTGATGCAGCCCCGCCCCCGGCCCGGCGCCAAGAAACAGGTAGGCCCCGGGCCGCGCCTCGAGCATATAGGCGAAATCCTCCGCCCCCATCTCGCGCCCGGCCTGCCCCTCGACCAGCGCCTCGCCCACCACCTCGCCCGCCACTTCGGCGGCGAAAGCCGCGCGCGCGGGATCGTTCACCGTGGCAGGATATCCCACCGCGTAATCGAGCGCAGCCTCGACCCCGAAACTCGCCGCTTGACCCGCCACGATCTCCTCCATCCGGCGCATCACCATGGCCTGCACTTCCGGGTCGAAGGTCCGCACCGTCCCGTTGATCATCGCGCTTCCGGGGATCACGTTGTCCGTTGTCCCGGCATGGATCTGCGTCACCGATACGACCAGTTCCTGCATCGCATGATGGTTGCGCGACACGATGGTCTGGATCGCCTGCACCATCGACACCGCCGCCGGGATCGGGTCGGCGGTCTCGTGCGGCATCGCCCCATGCCCGCCACGCCCCTCGATCCGGATGGTGAACTCATCCACCGCCGCCATGATCGGCCCGGGCGTGGTCAGAATGCGCCCCAGTTCCAGTCCCGGCACATTGTGCAGCGCATAGACCTCCGCGATGTCGAAGCGCTCCATGATCCCTTCCTCGACCATGACGCCCGCTCCGCCCCCATCCTCTTCCGCAGGCTGAAAGATCAGCGCGACCTTGCCGCGAAAATTCCGCGTCTCCGCAAGGTAGCTCGCCGCGCCCAGCAGCATCGCGGTATGCCCGTCATGCCCGCAGGCATGCATCCGCCCGGCATTGGTCGAGGCATGGGGCAATCCCGTCTCCTCGGTCATCGGCAGCGCGTCCATGTCTGCGCGCAAACCCACGACAGGCCCCGGCCCACGGCCCTCGATGATGGCGACGATGCCGGTCTGCGCGATCCCCTCGTGGATCTCGTCCACCCCGATCTCGCGCAGCCGTGCCGCGACGAAGGCCGCCGTCTCGTGACAGGCAAAGCCGATCTCGGGATGGGCATGCAGGTGGCGGCGCCATTCGGTCATCTGCGGATGCAGCCCCGCGATGCGGTTGAGGATCGGCATGGCTGGACTCCTTGCGCAGGCTTTTGTCTAACCGCTCCATCCCTGACCCAAAGCCCCGGCCCGTGCAATGGATGACCTGACCCACCTGCCCCCGCTCGACCGCCTGCGCGCCATCATGGCCGCCTTGCGCGATCCGGCCACGGGCTGCCCCTGGGACGTGGAACAGACCTTCGCCACCATCGCCCCCTACACGATCGAGGAAGCCTACGAGGTCTCAGACGCGATCGAGCGGCAGGATTGGGCGGAACTCAAGGGCGAATTGGGCGATCTTCTCTTCCAGTCGGTCTTTCACGCCCGCATGGCCGAGGAAGCGGGGCTTTTCGATCTCGACGACGTCGCAACCGCCATTTCCGACAAGATGATCGCGCGTCACCCCCATGTCTTCGGCAGCGACAGCAACGCCAAATCCGCCGAACAGCAGGTCGCCGATTGGGAAAGCGTCAAGGCCGCCGAACGCGCCGCCAAGGCGCGCGGCGGCGTGCTCGACGACGTGGCGCTCGGCCTGCCCGCCCTCATGCGCGCCGAGAAGCTGCAAAAACGCGCCGCCCGCGTCGGTTTCGACTGGCCCGACATCGGCCATGTCGTGGACAAGATCGCCGAGGAGGCCCGCGAACTGGCCGAGGCGCGCGACACCCTCCCTAAGGACAAGATCGAAGAGGAAATGGGCGATCTCCTGTTCGTCATGGCCAATCTCGCCCGTCACCTCAAGGTGGACCCCGAAACCGCGCTGCGCCGCGCGAATACCAAGTTCACCCGCCGCTTCGCCTTCATCGAGGCCGAACTTGCAGCCCGCGGAAAACGCCCCGAGGACAGCGACCTGCCCGAGATGGACGCACTCTGGGACGAGGCCAAGGCCCTTGGTCTGTGATCCTTCGCGCGCTGGTCGATCTCGCGCGGCGCGCCATATCATGCTCGCCACGGGGCGCTCCCCGACCCAGATTTCAGGATGCGTTCCCGCATGACCGATAACCCCACCGCCCCGATCGCTCCGCCCGCCCCGAACCGGCCGCTCCGTGCGGCGGTCTGGATGCTGGGCGCGATCGTGGCCTTTTCGGCCATGGCCGTGGCGGGCCGCGCGGCCTCCTTCGAACTCGACACCTTCGAAATGATGACCTACCGCTCGATGATCGGGCTGGTCGTGGTGCTGGTGGTGGCTAGCGTGGCGGGCACACTCAACCAGGTGACGCTGCGCCATCAGCGCGTCCACTGGCTGCGCAACCTCGCCCATTTCACCGGCCAGAACCTGTGGTTTTACGCCATCACCGTGGCCCCCCTCGCCCTCGTCTTCGCGCTTGAATTCACCTCGCCGCTCTGGACCATGCTGCTTGCCGCGCTGTTTCTGGGCGAGCGGCTCACATGGTGGAAAGCCGCAGCGGGGCTTTTGGGCTTTGTCGGGATCCTCACGGTGGTCCAGCCGGGCGCGCAGGCCATCAACATGGGCATGATCGCCGCCGCCGTGGCCGCGATCTTCTTTGCCACCACCGCGATCTTCACCAAGCGCCTCACGCGGACCGAGACGATCACCTGCATCCTGTTCTGGCTGACCACGATCCAGCTGGTGGTCGGCCTTGCCGCCTGCCTTTGGGACGGCGACATGGCGATACCATCGCCCGCGATGCTGCCGTGGCTGCTCGTGATCGGTCTGGGCGGCCTGACCGCGCATTTCTGCCTGACCAACGCGCTGTCCATCGCGCCCGCCTCGATCGTGATGCCCATGGATTTCGCCCGCCTGCCCGCCATCGCGGTCGTGGGCGTCGTGCTTTATGCCGAACCGCTGGAATGGGGCGTGATTCTTGGCGCGGCGCTGATCTTTGCGGCCAACTACCTCAACATCCTGACCAGCCAGCGCGCAGCGCGCCGGTCGGGACTGTAGCGAAATCGTCACATTCCCCCCGGTGGAAGCCTTCTCGAAAGTGCGTGACGCAGCGGAAGAATTGACCAGCCCCGACCTTTGGCCGCTTATCTCGACCCCAGAACCAAGGGACAGGTCTGGGAGGACATCCATGAACCGCATCACTGCTGCAACCGCGGCACTTCTGGCGACCACCGGCCTCGCTCAGGCCGATATCAGCCGCACCGACCAGAGCATGCGCGTGCTCTTCGAAGAGGTCGGCCCGACGAGGCAATATGCCGAACTGTCCTTCGGCACAGTCCGCCCCACCGCCGGCACGTCCAACGCCCGCGTCGCCTACAACCCGCTGCGCGACTACACCTTGCCGGGCTTGGCCTATCTCGCCCGCGTCAACGACACGCTGTCCTTCGCCGTCATCTACGACACGCCCTTCGGCGCGGATGTCGGCTACCAGACCGGCGTCCCCTTCTTCGGCGGCAACGCCTCGGTGGACAGCGACGCGCTGACGGTCATCGGCCGCTACGAATTCGGCAACGGCTTCAGCGTCCACGCCGGTATCCGCGCGCTGGAAGCGTCCGGCTCGATCTACACGAACGTCAGCGGAAACCTGTATCACCAGCTGAACGCCACCAGCGACACTGGCCTCGGCTATCTCGTGGGCGCAGCCTACGAAATGCCCGAAATTGCCTTGCGCGTGGCCCTTACGTACCATTCGGCCATCGATCTCGATTTCACCGGAACCGAGCAGTCTTTTAACCCGCAGACGGGTGCAGCAGTAGGCGCAGTCACGCCTTCGGCCTTTTCGATCGAACTGCCCGACAGCCTGAACCTCGAATTCCAGACCGGCATCGCCGAGGATACGCTGCTCTTCGGCTCGATCCGGCACCAGTGGTGGGATGGCTTCAACCTGACGACGCCGGTTGGCCGCTACGTGAACTTCACCAGCGACTCGACCACCTACCAGCTTGGTGTGGGTCGGCGGTTCACGGAAAACTGGTCGGGTTCGTTCAGCTACCAGCACCGCACTTCGGGCACTACGCCCTCCGATACGGCGCTTTCACCCACGACCGGCTTCGACACGATCACGCTGGCGGGGCGCTATGACCGCAACAACATCACCGTTTCGGCAGGCGTCACCTACGGCTTCCCCGGTGACCAGATCGTCAACACTGCCGCAGCTACCGGCGTTGGCCCGCTCAACTTCAACGACAACGAGATCCTCGCTGTCGGCCTGCGCGTCGGCTTCCGGTTCTGACGCAACGCCCAACGGCACGACAAACGAAAACCCCGCGCCACCGGCGCGGGGTTTTTCCGTTCCGCCCCTCACAACCGGCGAAACGCCTGCGCCTGCCGATCCGTCCACTGCACGCTCAGCCGCGTTTCCCCGTCGCCCGCAACCTCGTCCTCGACCACGCCTTGGGCGAACAGCCATGCGCGCCTGCGCCCGTCGTCATGCGGCAGCACCACCTCCGTCCGGTGGCGGGGCGGCGACAGCGTCTCGCCCACGGCGGCGAGCATCGCGGGCAGCCCCTCGCCCGTCAGCGCCGAAACCGCGAAAACCCCCTCGCGCCGTTCGGCCATGGCGCGCAGCGCCTCCGCCGCCTCGGGAGGCAGCCGGTCCAACTTGTTCCAGACCTCGATCATCGGCGCGGTCTCGGCCACGCCCAGATCGCGCAGGATCGCGCGCACATCGCCCGCCTGCTCCTCGGTCTCGGCATGGCTGATGTCGCGCACATGCACGATCAGATCGGCGTCCAGCACCTCTTCCAGCGTGGCGCGAAAGGCCGCCACCAATTGCGTCGGCAGATCGCTGATGAACCCCACCGTGTCGGACAAGATCACCTCTGTCCCATCAGGCAGCGCGACCGCGCGCATCGTCGGATCGAGCGTCGCGAACAGCATGTCCTTGGCCATCACCTCGGCCCCGGTCAGGTAATTGAACAACGTGGATTTTCCCGCGTTGGTATAGCCCACCAGCGCCACCACCGGATACGGCACCTTCTTGCGGGCCTTGCGGTGCAATTCGCGCGTCTTGACCACCTTGGCCAATTGCCGCCGGATCCGCGTCACCGCCTCGTCGATGGCGCGGCGGTCGGCCTCGATCTGCGTCTCGCCGGGGCCGCCCACGAACCCCAATCCGCCGCGCTGGCGTTCAAGGTGCGTCCAAGCCCGCACAAGCCGCGTCCGCTGATAGGACAAGGCCGCCAGTTCCACCTGCAACACGCCCTCGCGCGTCGCGGCGCGGTCGGCAAAGATCTCAAGGATCAGGCCCGTCCGATCCAACAGCTTGACGCCCCATTCCTTTTCGAGGTTTCGCTGCTGCACCGGCGTCACCGGCCCGTCGATCAGGACCAGCCCGACCTCCAGCTCCGTGATCCGCTCCTTCAACTCGGCGATCTTGCCCGATCCGAACAAAAGCCCCGGCTGCGCCTTGGGCAGACGCACGACCTGCGCCTCAGCGACCTCCAGATCCGGCAGGGCGGCGGCCAGTGCCACCGCCTCCTCCAGCGCGGGTCCCGGCTCGCGGCGGTCGCGGTCGGACTTGATGTCGGGATGCAAGACAAGCGCACGCATCGGCCCCTTGGCCGTTGCGTCACCGTCGCGTGCGGGCGTTGACGTTTCCGTCACTCTTCCCCGTCATACAGGTTGATCGGCTGGGCCGGCATGACGGTCGAGATCGCATGCTTGTAGACCAGCTGGCTCTGTCCGTCGCGGCGCAGCAGAACGCAGAAATTGTCGAACCAGGTGATCACGCCCTGCAGCTTGACCCCGTTGATCAAGAAGATCGTCACGGGAACCTTCGTCTTGCGGACATGGTTGAGGAAAGCGTCCTGGAGATTCTGTTTTGTTTCGGCCATTTCGTTGGTGCCTTCTTGAGGTTGGGCTGCCGGTCGTTGGGCAAGGTCTCGGTAAGCAATCCGTCGTGAATACCTATTGTGTGCCGATATTTGAGTCCAAAGATCAACCCCCAGCCATGAAAATGGGGCCTTACGCCTGGCTGCGCCAGAACCCCGGCGAAAGCACCGCAAGGAAAACGAGCGATTCCATCCGGCCCACGATCATCGCGGCGGAGAGGATGATCTTGGGCGCATCCCCCAGCGCGAGGTAGATCACCGGCTCGGTGCCCGCCACGCTCGCCAAGGGCCCGCAGGTCGACAGGGCCGCGATGGCCAGCATCAGCGCCTGTTCAAAGGGCAATCCCGCAGCCGTCAGCGCCAGCATCACGACCGCGATGGACACGAGGAACAGCATGAAAAAGATCCACGCGACAAAGGCGCCCTCGCGCCGAATGCGCCGCCCCAACCGTCCCGCGCCCGCCACCGAATGGGGATGCACCAGCCGGTCGATCTCCCGCGCCCCATGCTTGTAAAGCGCATAGACCCGGAGCAGCTTCAGCCCGCCCGCCGTGGTCGCCACCCCGCCCCCCACGATGGCCACCCCCACAAGGATCAGCCCCGAGGTTTCCAACCCCGACCAGCTTTGTGCCCCCGCCCAATGGTCGGATACAAAGCCCGTCGTCGTCAGGAAGGACAAGACGGTAAAGACACTCCCCCAAAGCGCCGTCAACGCCCCGCCCGTATTGGCCAGTTCGTCCACCTCGTAGGCGCCCAACCAGTGGCGCATGAACAAGAAGGTGGGCAGAACGACTACCGCGAACAGCGCCAACCGCACCTCCCGGTCGCGCGCCACCCGGTCCAGCGCCGCCATCCCGAAACCCGATGTGAAGCTGCGCCGCGTCAATGCGAAGATCAGGAACAGCGCGATCAGGATCTCGCCCACGACTCCCGTGTCCGAATCCTTGAAGCCCCCGGTCGCCATGATGCCCGAGGTCGACAGCGTCGACATGGCGTGGATCGCGGCATGAAGCGGCCGCTCCCCCGCCAGCGCCAACCCCGCGGCCAATACCGCGGTCAAGGCCATGTAGACCGGCGCCAGAACGCGGGCCTGCCGCCACAACCGCTCGGCCGGGGCTGCCGCGCGCATCTGGCCAGAATTGGGCATCCGCTGCCCGACCGCCGTCGCCTCCGAGGTCACCTCGAACCCGCCAAGGTTCAACGGCGCAAGGATCGCCATGGCCGTCACCCAAGTCAAAAGCCCGCCCAGCCAGCCCACCGTCGCACGCCACAGATGCACCGTATCGGCCAGCCTGAGCGGCTCGAACACGGGCGCGCCGGTCGTGGTCAGGGCCGACACCATGTCCAGATAGACGTTGATCGCCCGCGTGTTGCCGATCACCTCGAACATCGGCACACCCAGGATCACCGGCAACCAGACATAGGAAGACAACAGCGACACAAGGTATTTCTGATCGTTGTCGATCCGGCGCCGCGCCCAGCCCTGCGTCGCGAACCCCAACAGCGTCGCAAGGATGGCAACCAGAATGCCGGTGTAGAAAAACACCCGTGCCGCATCGTGGTCGCGCACCGCCAGCCCGTAGACCGACGGCACCAGCATCGCGCCCGCCGCCGTGAACAAAAGCACGACAAAAAACGGCAGGTTGCGGAAATAGCTCCCCATCGGCTCAGAAGAAATCGATCGAGACCTGAAGCAGCGTCTCGACCGCCGGCACATCGGCGGCCAGCGCGAAGATCACGATGCTGTCGCCTTCCTCCAACCGCAGCGATCCGCTGGGCCGCATCACCTTGCCGCCCTTCTGCACGGCGGCGACCAGCGCGCCCTCGGGGAAATCGATCTCCCGGATCTGACGCCCCGCGATGGAAGAGGTCGACAGAACCTGCGCCTCGATCACCTCGGCCTCCGCATCGCCGATGGAATAGACACCCCGCACCCGCCCGTGCCGGATATGACGCAGGATCGAACTCACGGTCGAGGCGCGCGGGTTGATATGCGCGTCGATCCCCAAGGGTCCCATCATCGGCAACAGCGTCGGGTCGTTGACCAGCGCGATGGCCAGCCCCGCCCCCGCCGATTTCGCCCGCACAGAACTCAGCAGGTTGGTCTTGTCGTCATCGGTGACGCACAAAACCGCATCGACCCGCTCCACCCCCGCCTCGCGCAGGATATCCATGTCGAGCCCGTCGCCATTCAAAACGATGGTCCGCTCCAGCGCATCCGCCGCCACCTCGGCCCGCGCACGCGATTTCTCGATCACGCGGGTGCGCACCCGGTCGGTGCCCTGCTCCAGCGCGCGGGCCACGTTCAACCCCACGTTGCCGCCCCCGATGATCAGCACCCGCTCGGGCCGCTTGGCGGTCTTGCCGAAAATCTCAAGCGTGCGGCCCACGTCCTGCGCATGGGTAAAAACGTAGATCTGGTCGCCCGCGAACAATTGGTCGCCGGGTTCCGGCGCGAACAACTTTCCCTTGCGCCGGACCCCCACGACAATGGCCCTGAGCGTCGAAAACAGCTCCGACAATTGCCGAAGCGGCGTGTCCAGAACCGGGCAGTCCGCGTCCAGCTGGATGCCCAGCATCTTGGCATCGCCCGACAGGAAGGTTTCGGTGTCAAAGGTCGCGGGCGACCGGATGCGCGCAAGCGCGGCCTGCGCCACCTCCTCCTCGGGGGAAATCACCACGTCGATCGGCAGGTGGTCGCGGCGATACAGGTCCGAATAGATCGCATCCAGATAGCTGCGCGCCCTGAGCCGCGCGATCTTGCGCGGCACCGCGAAAACCGAATGCGCGACCTGGCAGGTGACCATGTTCACCTCGTCCGAAAAGGTCGCGGCGATGATCATGTCAGCATCCCGCGCGCCCGCCTTTTCCAGCACGTCGGGATAGCTGGCAAAGCCCGCAAGCCCCTGAACATCCAGCGTCTCGGTCGCCCGGCGCACCAGTTCGGGGTTGCTGTCCACCACCGTCACATCGTTGTTTTCGCCGGAAAGATGGCGCGCGATCTGCCAGCCGACCTGGCCCGCGCCACAGATGATGACCTTCATGAACCGTTCGTCCCTTCGGCCGCGTCACGCGCCCTGACTGGCACGCAAAACGGTCAAAGGTCAATCCACATGCCGCCGCTCTGCCGCGTGGATGGCGTGTCAGGCGTCCAACTCGCTGTCCCAATACAGGAAATCGAGCCAGCTCTCATGCAGATGCCCCGGCGGAAACTTGCGCCCCATGTTGCGCAATTCCTCCGCACCGGGACGGCGCGGCGGCTTGCGCAGGCTCAATCCCGATTGGCGCAGGCTCTTCGATCCCTTGTGCAGGTTGCACCGCGAACAGGCCGCGACCACGTTTTCCCAACTGGTCACGCCCCCCCGGGCGCGCGGCACCACGTGGTCAAAGGTCAGATCGCCCTTGGCCCCGCAATACTGGCAGGAAAATTCGTCACGCAAAAACAGGTTGAACCGGGTGAAGGCCACGCGTTTTTGCGGCTTCACGTAATCCTTCAGCACCACGACCGACGGGATCCTGATCCGCATCGAGGGCGAATGAACGAAGGCGTCGTATTCCGCGACGATCTGAACCCGGTCGAGCCAGGCCGCCTTGATCGCTTCCTGCCATGGCCAGAGCGACAGGGGATAGTAGCTCAAGGGTCGGTAATCAGCATTCAGGACCAGCGCGGGGTGGCTCTTCAACGCGCCCGGTTCGCGCACGAACTGGGTCCGGAATTCGACCTCGGTGGCTGGTTGCATGAGTGACTCCGATCCCGCCCTGTCTGCCCGTCTTTCCGGCACCAGAGCGGGAGCACCCCGCTCCAGCAACGATTCCACTATATCTAGGCTTTTGGATCCGGCAAGCCTTACCAGATGCTGTGGCCCGACAGTTTCGGGATAGCCCGCCAAGCTCACAGTTTCGTGACGTTATCCACAGATCGCGAGACCCGGGCGATCAGTCGAGGCCGAAGCGTTCCCGCAAGAATGCCAGCGCCACCGACAACCCATCAGGCGCGATGCCATGGGCCGTGCCCTTCATCACATGGGCATAGACCTCGGTCCAACCCGCAGCCTGCAACGCCTCCGCCGCCTCGGGCAGGGACGAGATCGGGACGACATCATCCTGATCGCCATGGATCAGCAGGACGGGCGGGCGCACCACGACCTCATCGGCCAGCGCGTCGGGCAACATCAGCCGCCCCGAGAAACCGACCACGCCCGCCACGGCCTCGTCGCGGCGCGGCGCGACATGCAGGCTCATCATCGTGCCTTGCGAAAAGCCGACCAGCGCAACCTGTTCGGGGATCATGTCCGCCTCGACCATCACCCGGTCGAGAAAGGCGTTCAGATCCTCGGCCGCACGCACCATCCCTTGGGCGGCTTCCTCCTCCGACGATCCGTCGATCCACGGGATCGGGAACCATTGATAGCCCATCGGGTTCATCCCGCAGCGCTCGGGCGCATTGGGGGCAAGAAACATCGTGTTGGGCAGATGCGGGGCCAGCGGCTCGGCCAGTCCCAGCAGATCCTGCCCATCGGCCCCGTAGCCATGCAGGAAAATGACCATGCTGTCCGCCTCGCCCGAAGCGGCCTCGACCCGGCCGAAATCCAGTCCCTTGCTCACAGCACACCCTCCCGGCTCGTGTCCAAACGGTAGTAGGCCCAAAGCGCGCAGGCGGCAACCGCGCGCACGGGCGACCAATCGCCCGCCAATGCGCGCAACTGCGCCTCAGCCGGCCGCGCAGGCAAGTCAAAGGCGCGGCCAGCCGCCACCTGCAAGGCCAGATCGCCCGCCGGAAAGACATCGACATGGCCAAGCGCGAACATCGCGTAGATCTCGGCGGTCCACCGGCCGATCCCGGGCAAGGCAACCAGCCGTTCCACGACCAGTTCCGCAGGCGCGGCCCTGAGGCCCTCATAATCCAGCCGCGCCGCCGCCAGCGCCCGGACGTAGCGGATCTTGGGGCGCGACAGCCCGCAGGCGCGCAAATCCTCATCGGCTGCTGCCGCAACCGCCGCCTCCTCGGCAAGGCCCGCCGCCTCCAGCCGCGCCAGAATGGCCGCCGCCGAGGCCGTCGACACCTGCTGCCCCACGATGGCCGCCAAAAGCGCGCCGAACCCGTCGGGCCTGCGCCGCAAGGGCAAGGGGCCCGTGGCCTCCAGAATGGGTCTGAACCGCGCATCGCGCGCCACCAGCACGGCTGCACCGGCCACCAGATCGGCCTCTGTCTCGATCCGGTCGGGGGCGCTCACCCCTTGGGCCTCTTGCCCTCGGCCCAGCGGACCATCTGGCGGAACATGCCGTGGAACGTCTGCACATCGGCCCGCGTCAGCGGCAACCGCCCCCAGATCTGGCGCAGGTTCTGCCGCATCGCGGGGGCCTTGGTCGCGGGGAAAAAGAACCCCGCCTCCTCCAGCCGCTCCTCGATATGATCGCCAAGGGCGGCCAGTTCCGCACCTGTCGCGAAATCCGTGCCCGCCATCTCCATCACCTCGGGCGGCGTGGTGTCGCCCGCGCGGCGGTATTCATAGGCACAAAGCAGCACGCATTGCGCAAGGTTCAGCGACGGAAAATCCGGGTTCACGGGCACCGAGATGATGGCATTGGCCCGCGCGATATCGGCGTTTTCGAGCCCCGCGCGCTCTGGCCCGAACAGAACCGCCACCTTGCCCCCCGCCTCGAGCATCGCGCGCGCCTGCTGCATCGCGCGTTCGGGCGTGACGATGGGCGTGGTCATGCCACGCGGCCGCGCCGTGGTGGCGAAGACATAGGTGCAATCCCCGATCGCGCCCGCCACATCCTCGTAAAGCCCCGCATGGTCCAACAACCGCCCCGCGCCCGAGGCCAGCGCCACCGCGCGCTCGTTGGGCCAGCCGTCGCGGGGGCTGACCACCCGCATCCGGTCCAGCCCGAAATTCCACATCGCGCGCGCCGCCGCCCCGATGTTCTCACCCATCTGGGGACGAACAAGGACAAAGGCGGGCTGGCGGGTATCTTGTGTGTCACTCATGCCGCGCCGATACCGCGCGGCAGGCGTCGGGGCAAGAACCCCTCGTGTCTTGGCGGGACCGCGAGACGCCAGTTGCTCAAACCCGCCCGCCCCGCTATCACCCGCGCCACCAGCAAGGGGCCAGATCCATGTCCGAGCGCGACCAGAGCGACCAGCCGAACCTCTATCTCGTCACCCCCACGCGGTTCGAGATCGACGCCTTCGCCCCGCGCCTCGCCGCGCTCCTCGATGCCGAGCCCATCGCCTGCCTGCGCCTTGCGCTGGCGGTCGAGGATGAGGACGATCTGGCGCGCGCCGCCGATGCGCTCCGCGAGATCGCCCATGCCCGCGACGTGCCGCTGGTCCTGTCGAACCATGCCGGCATGGTGGAGCGTCTGGGCCTCGACGGCGTGCATCTGACCGATGGCTCCCGGTCTGTCCGCGCCACGCGCAAGGCGCTTGGCGCCGATGCCATCGTGGGCGCCTTTTGCGCCGCGTCGCGCCATGACGGGATGACGGCGGGCGAAACCGGGGCCGATTACGTCGCCTTCGGCCCCTTGGGCGAGACCAAGCTGATGGAAGGCCCCCGCGCCGAGCATGATCTGTTTGCCTGGTGGTCGCAGATGATCGAGGTGCCCGTTGTGGCCGAAGGCGCGCTGGACGTCAGCCTCGTCGAGGCCTTCGCCCCCGTCACCGATTTCTTCGCCATCGGCCCCGAGATCTGGCGCGAAGACGACGCTGTGGCCGCACTCCGCGCCCTGATCGCGCCGATCCGCTAGCGGTCAACGCCATGGGGGGCCCTGCCCCCCACGGCCCTTGGCCGTTCCCCCCGGGATATTTTCGAAACAGAGAAGATCACTCCGCGAGAGCGGCATAAAAGCCTGCGCGCACCGCCGCCTCCGCCGCCGCCGACAGGCGCTTGCGGTCGGGATAATCGGCGACCGCGAGGGGCGGGTGATAGACCACCTCCACCCTGCCCTGCCGCCGCGCGGCAAGCGTGGACAGGATCGCAGGCGCAAGCGGCATGTCCCCCCACCAGCCATAGAACCGCGCATCCTCCCCCTCGGGCGCATGGTAGACCAGCGTCACGGGCTGCACCTTCAACACATCCCGCAACCGCTCCGACAAGAAGGCCTGAAACAGCGTCGGCTTGAAGGGCAGGATGCGCCGCCCATCCGTCGATGTCCCCTCGGGAAAGAACAACAACCTGTGACCCGCCCGCAGCCGATCCTCGAAAAGCCGCGTCTGCGCCTGCGCCTGCCTGGGATCGCGCGCAATGAACACGGTCCCCGTCCCGCGCGCCAGCCAACCGATGCCGGGCCAGCCCGCAACCTCGGATTTCGCCACGAAATAAAGCCGCTTGGACGCATTGAGCACGAAGATATCCAGCCATCCGACATGATTGGCCACATAGGCCCCCGGCCCCGCCATCGGCCGCCCCCGCACCATCAGCCTCAGTCCAAGGATGCGGCACGACATCTTGCACACGAATTGCGTGAGATGGGGCGTCACCGGTCGGCTCAGGCCAAAGATCAAATGCTCGGGTATCCGCAAGATCAACAAGGCCGGAAAACAGACCAGAAGCAGCGACACGATCGCCCCGCCGCGCAAGGCGACGCGCCCCAGATCGCCCGGCCCAAGCGGGCGCCGCGCGGGCGGCGGTGCCTCGCGCCAGAACTCGCTCACGCGGCCCCCCGCCGATAGATCGCGCGGTGCTTTTCCGGGATCAGCGCCACATCCATCACGAGGCACACATCGACGCAGTTGAATTCCCGGTCGAGATAGGCGCCCTGCCCCACGAACCCGCCCAGCCGAAGATAGGCCTTGATGAGCGCGGGCATCGCCCGGATGGCTGCCGGCCGGTCCAGATCGGCCTCCGCGATACGGTCCATCGCCAAAAACCCCTCGGGCCGCGCCACGGGCCGGATCGCCTCAGGTGCCAGGTGCCGATGGTGCAAGAGCGACAGGGGCCCCGACAGCGGCGCGGGGTCGAGCCCGTGGAAACTGGCCACGCCGAACATCACCTCGATCCCGTGCTCAGCGATATATTCGGCCAACCCCGCCCACAGCTGCATCATCGCCGTGCCGCCACGATAGTCGCGGTGGACACACGACCGCCCCAGCTCCAACAGGCGCCGCCCCGAGGCGCGGAGCGGCCCAAGGTCATATTCCCCCTCGGAATAGAATTGCCCCGCGGCCTCTGCCCCGTCCTCGCGCATCAGGCGGTAGACGCCGATCACCTGATCGCCCGCATCCCTGCGGCGGTCGAGGAGGAGCAGGTGATCGAAATAGGGGTCGAACCGATCCGCCTCCAGCCGCGCGTCATGATCGACCATCGGCCCGTCGCCGCCCAGTTCGGCCACGAAAACCTCGTAGCGCAGCCGTTGCGCGGCGCGCAGGTCTTCCCCCGTCGCGGCAAGTCGCAGCTCGAAATGGCGGTCGTCGATCTCCATCGGCATCCTCGGCTGTCACCGGTCAGGCCCGCGCCCCTTAGCAGGCCGGGGCAACCTTGCAAACCGCACGCAAAGGGCGCGCGCATGTTAAACCCGTGTTAACCTCCCCGCAGCTAGGGTCGGGCCAGGAAACCCGCGGGGACAGGATGGGTCAGTCGAGAAACACCAGCTCCAGCGCCACCCGCGCGCCATCCAGCACCAGCTTGCCCGCATTCTCGAAATTGATCGTGACGCGCCCGCCCACGTTGGATTGCACCTGCCCCAGCCCCCAATCGGGCTGGTCGGGGCAGCGCACCAGCATCCCGGGTTCCAGGATCGAACTCAGATCGCCTGCCATGAAAGGATCGCCCCCATGAATGACCAGTCCCCGCATGGCGACCAGACCTTGGCGGACCTGATCGGGTCGCGCCTGTGCCATGACCTCGTAAACCCGCTGGGCGCGATCGGCAACGGGGTCGAACTGATCGAGATGACGGGCTCGGCCCGCGGCCCGGAAATGGCGTTGATCCGCGACGCGGTGCGCGATGCGCAGGCCCGAGTGCGGTTTTTGCGCGTGGCCTTCGGGGCGGCAGGCAGCCAGCAGATCATGAGCGCACGGGAGGCGCGGGCCACCGCGCTGGCCCCCTGGCAGGACAGCCGCCTGACGCTCGACTGGGCCGTGCCGGGCGACCTGCCGCGGCTTGGCGTGAAACTGGGCTACCTGATGCTTCTGTGCGCCGAAACCGCGCTGCCGATGGGGGGCAGCCTGCGCATCGGCCTTGATCCATCGGGAAACTGGCAGGTCACGGCGTCCGGCCCGCGCCTCTCGCTCGACGAGGCTTTGTGGTCGGTGCTGCGATTCGGCATGGCCTCCGCTGGCCGTCCCCTCCGCCCGTCCGAGGCGCAGTTTCCCGCGCTCCATGCTGCGGTCACGCCCTTGGACAAGACGATCAACTATGTGGCGCAAGACGACCGGCTGACCATCGCCACCGCCTGAGCGGCGCGGCTGTCAGACAGGCGTCAGACCCGCACGGAACCGGCGCATCCGCTCGCGGTAATGCGCGGCCGAGGCCAGAAGCTTGTCTTGCGCCGCCGCGTCCAACTCGCGCACTACCTTGCCGGGCATCCCCATCACCAGTGATCCATCGGGGATCACCTTGCCCTCGGGGATCAACGCCCCCGCCCCGATCAAGCAGCCCTTGCCGATCACGGCCCCGTTCAGGATCGTGGCCCCCATCCCGACCAGCGACCCGTCCCCGATCGTGCAGCCATGCAGCATCGCCTTGTGGCCGATGGTGCAGTTTTCCCCGACCGACAGCGGATAGCCCATATCGGTGTGAAAGACGCAGTTTTCCTGCACGTTCGACCCTGCGCCGATGCGGATTTCCTCGTTGTCGCCGCGCAAGGTGACGCCGAACCAGACGCTCGCACCCGCCTCCAGCACCACGCGGCCGATCACATGCGCGCCGGGGGCAACCCATGTGTCGTCATGGATTTCGGGCGCGATCCCGTCGAGCGCGTAGATCATTCCTGTTCCTCCCGGAATTCGTCATGCAGCTTGCGCACATGCGCGGCGAGGCCCGGTTGCTGTTCCCGCCGCAACCGCTCGGCTCCAACGATGGTCTTCAGCTTCTCGAAGGTCGCGTCGAGATCGTCATTGACCAGAACGTAATCATAGCCATCCCAATGGCTGATCTCGTCCCAGCTTTTCAGCATCCGCTTGGCGATGACCTCGGGGCCATCTTGTCCCCGGCTGACCAACCGCCGTTTCAGTTCCGGGATCGAGGGCGGCAGGATGAAGATCGACAGCGTATGCCGCCCCAAAGCCGAATTGCGGATCTGCTGCGCACCCTGCCAGTCGATGTCGAACAACACGTCGCGCCCCGCCTCGATGGCCTCGGCCACGGGCGCCATGGGCGAGCCGTAGAAATTCCCGAAGACATGGGCATGTTCCAGCATCGCGCCATCGGCCACCATGGCCTTGAACTGCGTCTCTTGCAGGAAGTGGTAATGTTCCCCATCCACCTCGCCCGGGCGCGGCTGGCGCGTGGTGGCCGAGACCGAAAAGCGCAAGCTGGGGTCCCAGTCCATCAAGCGCTTGGCCAGCGTCGATTTTCCCGCGCCCGAGGGCGAGGACAAGATGATCAGAAGACCCCTCCGGGACTGGGTGGCGGCGGCCATGACTACTCCACGTTCTGGACTTGTTCGCGGGTCTGGTCGATGGCCAGTTTGAGGTCAAGCCCGATCGCCGTCAGGCCCGCATCTTGCGACTTGGAACACAGCGTATTGGCCTCGCGGTTGAACTCCTGCATCAGGAAATCAAGCTTGCGCCCCACGGCACCGCCCTGCGCCAGCAACGCACGGGCCGCCGCGACATGGGCCCGCAGCCGGTCGATTTCTTCCGTCACATCGGTCTTGAGCGCCAAGGCAGCGACCTCTTGCGCCAAACGCGCCTCGTCGATCTCGGTCGCCTCGACCAACATCGCGATGGCCGCGCGCAGGCGGGCGGCCTGCGGTTCGGCGCGGGCGGCGGCGGCCTTTTGCGCGGCCTCGATCAGCTCCGCGATCCCGTCGATCTGGCCAGACAACAACGCCGCAAGCGCACGGCCCTCGTCATGGCGCATGTCGGTGAAGGCCGCGATCAACGGCTCGGCATCGGCCAGCAGAACCTCGGGCGCGGGCATGGCCGCCACCTCGCCCGCCTCCGACACTCCGCGCAACGACAGGACCGCCACAGGATCGACAGGCATGCAGGCGATGCCCTGCGCCTCGGCGGCGGCGCGCACCTGCGCCACCTGCGCCAGAGCCGCCGCAAGCTTCGCCGGATCGGTCAGGCCATGCGCCCCATGGTCTCGCGTCACTCGCAGAGACAGGCTGATCGACCCGCGCCCGATCACTTCGGACAGCCGCTTGCGCAACGGCGCCTCCAGCGCGCCCAAGCCATCGGGCAACCGCAGCCGCAGGTCGAGCCCGCGCCCGTTCACGCTGCGCAACTCCCAGCTCCAGCTTGCGCCTGTCCCGTCCGCCCCCTCGCGCGCGGCGAACCCGGTCATGGAGGCGATGACGCCTCTCGCCTCTTGGTTACCCAAATGCAAACTCCTCCCGGTCTCCTCAAGAAATCCTCAAGGAGTGGCGCGATTTGGAAGGGAAATCTTAACCTTCGTCAAGGAAACCGGACCGGATGCGGGGTACCACGTCCCCAGCACACGGCCCCGTTTACCAACGATCCTCAGACCACCGCGCGCAGGCTCTGGCGGCTTTGCTGCAACTCTTCCGCGACGAGGAAGGCCAGTTCCAGCGACTGGCTGGCGTTCAGCCGCGGATCGCAGGCCGTGTGGTAGCGCGAGGACAGATCTTCGTCCGTCACAGCCCGCATACCGCCGGTGCATTCGGTCACGTCCTTGCCGGTCATCTCGAAATGCACACCGCCCGGAACACTGCCCTCGGCGCGATGGATCGCAAAGAATTCCTGAACTTCGCGCAAAATCGCATCGAAGGGCCGCGTCTTGTAACCGGTCGAGGATTTGATGACGTTCCCGTGCATCGGATCGCAGGACCACAGCACGTTCGCGCCCTCGGCCTTGACCGTCTTGATCAGGCGCGGCAGGTGATCGCCCACCTTGCCCGCGCCAAAGCGCGCGATCAGCGTCAGGCGGCCCGGCTCATTCTCGGGATTGAGCTTGGACATCAAGACCTTGAGGTCCTCTTCCGTCGTCGTCGGCCCACATTTCAGCCCGATCGGGTTCAGAACGCCACGGCAGAATTCCACATGCGCGCCATCGGGCTGGCGTGTGCGGTCGCCGATCCAGATCATGTGGCCCGATCCCGCCAGCCACTTGCCCGAGGTGCTGTCGACGCGGCACAGCGCCTCCTCGTATTCCAAGAGCAGCGCTTCGTGGCTCGTGTAGAAATCGACCGTCGCAAGCTCGTGGTTTGTCTCGCTGGTCAGGCCCGCCGCCGTCATGAAATCAAGGCTGTCCTGAATGCGGTTGGCCAGATCGCGGTATTTCTCGGCATCGTCGTGATCGGTGAACCCAAGGGTCCAGCTGTGCACCCGGTGGATATCGGCGAAACCACCCGTCGAGAAAGCGCGCAACAGGTTTAGCGAGGCCGCGGCCTGCGTATAGGCCTGCAACATCCGGTTCGGATCGGGGATACGCGCCTCGGGCGTGGGCGCGATATCGTTGATGATGTCACCCTTGTAGCTGTCCATTTCGACGCCGCCGATCACCTCGGTGGGCGCGGAGCGCGGCTTGGCGAACTGGCCCGCCATGCGGCCGACCTTCACCACGGGCACCTTGGCGCCATAGGTCAGCACCATCGCCATCTGGAGCATCACCTTGAAGGTGTCGCGGATGTTGTCGGCGGAAAATTCTGCAAAGCTTTCAGCGCAATCGCCGCCCTGAAGCAAGAAAGCCTCCCCGCGCGAGGCGGCGGCCAAAGCCTTTTTGAGGCGGCGCGCCTCGCCCGCGAAAACCAGCGGGGGATATTTCGCCAATTGCGTCTCGGCAGCCTGCAAGGCCGCGGCGTCGGGATAGCTCGGCATCTGAACGCGCGGCTTGGCGCGCCAGTCGGATTTGTTCCAGGCCGGTCCGGTCGTGCGGGTCATGGCGCCGTGTCTCCTTCAGGGTCGTCTCTCGGGGGGTGCTTATAGGCGCATGACCGCGACCATCCAATCCCCTGAATCGCCGCCCCCGGGGATTGCGCCCGCCTGAAAAAACTGCTTTCGCTCAAGGAATGCGCGGGGCCGCCCCGTGCTTGCACGACAGGCAAAGGCCCAAAGATGCCCGACCACACCGGCCCACGGCGGTTCGTTTTCGTCCTTCTGGACCAATTCACCATGCTGTGTTTCTCCAGCGCGGTCGAAGCCTTGCGCATCGCCAACCGCATGTCGGGCCGCCCGCTTTACAGCTGGACCTTGGTGGGCGACGGCGGCGATATCGCCTATTGCAGCGCGGGCATCGGCTTTCGGCTCGACAGCGACCTCGAAGAAGTGACGCGCGACGACACGGTGCTTGTGTGCGGCGGCATCGACGTGGCCTCGGCCACGACCAAGCGTGTGGTCAGCTGGCTCAGGCGCGAGGCGCGCAAGGGCGCGGTGATGGGCGGGCTGTGTACGGCTGGCTACACGCTGGCCAAGGCGGGCCTCCTTGATGGCAAGCGCGCGACGATCCACTGGGAAAACCAAGACAGTTTCACCGAGGAATTCGAAGAGGTGATCCTGACCAAATCGGTCTTCGTGATCGACGGCAACCGCATCACCACGGCGGGGGGCACGGCCTCCATCGACCTCATGCTCAAGATCATCGCGGATGAGCATGGCGAGGACTTGGCCAATCTGGTGGCCGATCAGCTGATCTACACATCCATCCGCACCGACCAGGATACGCAGCGCCTGTCGATCCCGACCCGCATCGGCGTGCGCCATCCCAAGCTGGGACAGGTCATCCGGATGATGGAACAGGCGATCGAAGACCCGATCAGCCCCGCGACGCTGGCCAAAGAGGTCGGCATGTCGACCCGGCAGTTGGAACGCCTGTTCCGGCGCTACCTCAACCGCAGCCCAAAGCGCTATTACATGGAATTGCGGCTGTCCAAGGCGCGCAACCTGTTGATGCAAACCGACATGAGCGTGATCAACGTGGCGCTGGCCTGCGGTTTCGCCTCGCCCTCGCATTTCTCCAAATGCTACCGCGCGCATTACAACACCACCCCCTACCGCGAACGCGGGACACAGGGCGCGCGCGACAAGGTCTGAGGCTTCAGTCGGACACGCGCGCTGCACGCCCGCCGCGCCGGCGCGGTGTCGGGGCTTGGCTCAATCCTTCGCGCAGGACCGCCGTCATCGGATGATCCGCAGGCGCATCGGCATGACGTTCCAGCAGGGCGGCAATGGCCGTGCGCGGGTCGACCCCGGACAGGCTCAGCGCCCAATCGACCAGAATCGAGCGACATTCGGCATCGCCGATCCCCTCGATCCTGTAAGCCTCACGGATCAGGTTCTTGGGGTCGATCGGGTCACGGTCTGCCGTCATGCGCCATCCTGCTCGGTCACTGCGCCGAAAACGGCGTCGAGGCAGGAAAGCGCATCGGCGCGCGCTTTGTCCAGACGCGTTGCAAGCACGCCCGCATCCTCGGCCTCCGCGATCCGTGCAAGAAAGGCGCGGCCACCCGTTCCGATGGCCTCCAGATCCAGCGCCTCGTCTGTCAACAGCCGCGCCGCGCCCTGAACCCGGCTGAACAGCGCATGGGCCGCCTGCACGCAGGCCACGCCGTCGGCATCGAGCCAGCCAAGCCCCGCCGCCTCGGCCAATTGCGCGGCGCTGGCGCGATGGCCCTTGCCGGAGGCCAGCGCCGCCGCCTGCCCCAAAAGCTCGATCTCCTGCATGCCGCCCGGCCCCTCCTTGACGGCAAAGGTCGAACCGGTCCGGCCCGCCGCAGCCAGACGCGCGCGCATCGCGGCGGCCTCGGTCCGCACATGATCGGGCGCGGCCTTTTCCGCGATAACGCTGCAGCGGATGCCCTCGATCTCGGCCGCCAAAGCTGGGGGGCCTGCGATGACGCGCGCCCGCGTCAGCGCCATATGTTCCCATGTCCAGGCCTCGTCGCGCTGATAGCTGGCAAAGCCCGTCACCGATGTCGCCACCGGTCCCTGTCGCCCTGAGGGCCGCAGGCGCATATCGACCTCGTACAATTTTCCTGCCGCCGTGGGCGCGGACAGCGCGGTGATGAGGGATTTCGTCGCCTTGGCGTACCAGCCGCGTGCATCGAGCGGGCGGCGCCCCTCGCTCATCTCGACCCCTGCCGCATCGTAGATGACGATGAGGTCAAGGTCAGAGCCCGCGCTCATTCGCCCGGACCCAAGACTGCCCATGCCCAGAACGGCACCACCCACGCCCGGAGGCGGGCCGTGTCGTCGCGCGATCTCCGCGCAGACAACGGGCCAAAGCGCGCCGATCACCGCATCGGCCAGATCGGTATATTGCCCGGCTGCCTCGTCCGGCCCGATAAGCGCGCGCAGTTGGTGCACGCCGATGCGGAAATGCCAATCCTTCTGCCATCGCCGCGCAAGATCGAGCTGGGCCTCGTAATCACGGCCCGAAAGCATGTGCGAAAGGTCCGCGCGCAATCCATCCGACCCGGGCCACGGCGCAAAGAACCGACCGTCCAGAACGGCATCCAGAACGCCCGAATGGCGCGACAGGTACCGCGAGAGGCCCGGTGCCGTGGCGCAGATATCTGCCAGCAGATCGACCAGCGGAGGATTGGCGTCGAACAGTGAAAAAAGTTGAACACCGGCCGGCAAGCCTTTGAGAAAACTGTCGAAGTTTGACAGCGCCTCGTCGGGCTTCGCAGCCGTGTGGAAGCGACGCAGCAATTCGGGTTTCAGCCGTTCGAAAATCAGTCGCCCCCGTTCGCTGCGCAGCGCCGGGTAGCTGGGCCAGCGCGCCATGATCTCCGCCTCGGCCTCGGTGATCTCGAGGCTTGGCGTGGTCCCGCCACGGGTCGGCTGGAACAGGTCGCCGGTGAGATGCTCGACCCGCCGGATACGCGCGGCCAGCCTGTCGCGGAAGGCCTGCGTGTCACCCTCGCCACAAAGCCGCGCCAGACGATCGAAGCCTTGAGAAGATTTCGGTAAATCATGGGTTTGTGCGTCGTCGATCATCTGGACGCGGTGTTCGATCTCGCGGTGATGGGCGTAAAGATCGGTCAGCTCTCCCGCCACTTCGGGAGGAATCCACCCGGCTTCAGCCAGCGCGGCCAGCGCCCCCACCGTGCGGCGGGAACGAAGAGACGGGTCACGGCCACCTGCCACCAATTGGCGTGTCTGGGCAAAGAACTCGATCTCGCGGATCCCGCCCGCGCCGAGTTTCATGTTATGTCCTTCTAGTTTAAGATCGCCGTGCAAGCCTTTGTGATCGCGTATCTTCTGTCGCATATCCATGGTGTCTTGCACCATCGCGAAATCCAGATGCCGCCGCCAGACAAAGGGTTTGAGCGTTTCAAGAAACCGCGCACCCACTGCCAGGTCGCCCGCGGCAGGCCGCGCCTTGATATAGGCGGAGCGTTCCCAAGACCGCCCTTCGGCCTCGTAATAGCGTTCGGCAGCCGTCATCGAGATGCAGACCGGCGTGACGCTGGCATCGGGCCGCAGCCGCAGATCGGTGCGAAAGACATAGCCTTCGGACGTGGTATCCCCGAGGGTCGCCGCGATCTTGCGCGTGGCGCGAATGAACCCTGCCCGGGCCTCCATCGCGTCGGACCCATCGAAACGGTCGTCGTCGAACAGGCAGATCAGGTCGATGTCCGAGGAATAATTCAGCTCGCCCGCACCCATCTTGCCCATGGCGAGCGCCACCATACCCGCCCCATCGCGGTGGGCATCCTCCTCCGTCTGGCCGGGCAGCTTGCCGCGGCGGGCCTCTGCCCCGACATGGACACGCACTGCCGCTTGCAGGCAGGCATCGGCGATGTCGGTCCAATGCTGCGTCACGGTCGCCAAGGGCCAGACACCGCCCAGATCGGCCAGCGCCACGATCAACGCCGCGCGCCGCTTGATCCGGCGCAGGCCGGTGTCAAGCTCGCCGGGGGACAGGTTCGCGGCCTCTGCGATCAGGTTTCTCACCACTGTCTCGGGCGCATCCGCCAGCGCCGAAGCCAGCCAATCGGCCTCCCGCGCGATCAGGCCGCCAAGATAGGGCGACGACCCGCCTGTGCCTTCGATCAAAGGGCGCAGTTCGGGGGCCAGCCCCGGCAGGTACGACAGCGCGTCGGTGCCGCGTTCGGGGGAATGGGGGATCGGGTGGCGGGTCAGGCGCGATGCAAGGCTCATGGCGCGGAGACTGGCGCGGCGCGGGCGGGCGGTCAACGGCTTGCGGACGGGCAAAAGGCTTGGCATCACCAGCCCACAAAACGGAGGAATGGGGCATGTCAAAGAGCCTGACCCGGGTGAAACGCGCGCTGGAGGAGGCGGGCATCCGCGCCGAGGTGCTTGAAATGGCCGAAGGCACCCGCACCGCCGAGGATGCCGCGCGCGCGGCGGGGTGCGCTCTAGACCAGATCGCGAAATCCATCATCTTCGGCGCCGAGCAGAGCGGCGATGCCGTGTTGTTCATCACCGCAGGTGGCAACCGCGTCGATGCGGCCAAGGCAAGCGCGGTGGCGGGCGAACCCTTGGGCAAGGCCGATGCCGGGTTGATCCGGGAACAGACCGGTTTCGCCATTGGTGGCGTCGCGCCGGTCGGGCATCTGACCCCGATCCGGGCGTGGTTCGATCCCAGATTGCTGGACTTCGACGTGGTCTGGGCCGCCGCCGGCACGCCGCGCCACGTCTTTGCCATCGCGCCGGATGAGTTGTTGAAGCTAAGCGGCGCGCAAAAGGCCGAATTCACGGCCTGAAAGGCCTGGCAAAGGGCCAAACGGACGGTTTTGTCAGATCACCGAAAGAACCGACCGCGCCGCGCGCAGACCCGGAGCCTCGCCGCCCTTGCCCAGCCGCATCATTGTAAGGGCCATGGCGTCCAGCTGACCGAGGCGTGCGCCCTCATCATCCAGCAGCCGGTTCAACGCCGCGCCGATGGGGGCCGGACGACATTTATCGCCGATGAATTCCGGGATCGTCCGGCTGTCGGCCACCATGTTCACCAGCGTCACGGTATCGACCTGCAACATCGACAGGACCAGCTTGCGGCTGAGCCAACTCATGTCATAGGCGATGACCATCGGCGTCTCGCTGGCCGCAAGTTCGAGGCTGACCGTACCGGAGGCCGCAAGCGCAACATCCGCCACGGCAAAGGCGGCGCGTTTCTCGGCGGCAAAGGCGGCAGAGGACACGCCGCGCGGGTCCAGCACATGCGGACGGCCCGGCCAGCCCGCGATCCGATCGCCGATCATGCCGGCCACCGCAGGGGCCGCGGGCAAGATGGCATGGGCCTGCGGATGGCGGGCCAGAACCGGGCGCAGCGCCTCGCCGAAAACGGGCGAAAGCCGCTCGATCTCGGACCGCCGTGACCCGGGCAGGACAAGGATCGCCGTCTCGCCCTCTGCCACGCCGTATTTGGCCCGGAACGCCGCGATCTCGGCCACGCTCGCCTGCGGTTCGGTGACGACCGGGTGGCCCACGAAATCGCACGACATCCCTTCGGCCTGCATGTAGGGCGGCTCGAAAGGCAGGAGGGCCAGAACATGGTCGATGCTGCGCGCCATCTTGCGCGCGCGTTTGGGCCGCCACGCCCAGACCGTGGGGGCGACGTAATGCACGGTCGGCATATGGGTCGCCCGCGCCTTGACCTGCGCGGCAACGCGGAGCGAGAATTCCGGGATGTCGATGGTGATCAGCGCATCGGGTTTCCAGCCGATCACGGCATCGGCGGTATCGGTCACGCGGCGCGCAAGGCGGCGGTAATTGGCGATGATCTCGGTCAGGCCGATGACCGACAATTCCTCCATCGGGAAAAGCGGCACCAGACCCTCGGCCTGCATGAGCGGCCCGCCGATGCCATGGAATTCGATGTTTTCCTCGACCAGGGATTTGAGCCCCGCCATCAGCGCCGCGCCCAACCGGTCGCCTGACGGCTCACCCGCCACCAGAAACAACCGGAGCGTCATGGCACGGCCCATAGCGCGACACCCCGCGCCGCGCAGGCGGCCAGCACCGCCTCTGGGTCAAGCAGGAGGACGCGAGCGGCCTCGATCTCGATGCCGGACAGACCCGCGCTTGCGGCCAGTGTCACGGTATCGGGGCCGATCACCGGCATGTCGACGCGCAGATCCTGCCCGGGCTTGGCGCGTTTCACCAAAACGCCACCCGACCCCGGCGCAGTCTTTGCCACGAAGCGCAGCATGGCATCCGTGCCCTGCAAGGTTTCGATCCCCAGCATCTGGCCGCCCGCCGCCACTGCTGCCTGCCCAACGTCTAGGGGGCCGAGCGCCGCCAGAACGGCGCGGGCGCGGGCGGCATCCCCCTCGGGCCGTGGCGTGCCCGCGATGGCCCCTTCGGGCGCAGCCAGATCGGGGCGCAGCTCATGTGCGCCGCGGATGGTGAATCCCTGTTCCTCGAAGATCGCCACAATATCTCGCAAAAGGGCGTCGTCGCCCTGCCCCATGGCCGCCGTCAGCCGCGGCAGGAGCGCACGGGTCTCCGCGTCGAGGGCCGCAGGGTCGAACCCCACGCGCCGCATCGCACCCGCAAAACAAACCTCGGTCACGCCGGACCGGTGGAGATCTGCAAAAAGAGTGCCCAACCGTTCAAGCCGCGCAACGACATCGGCGCCGCCGGTGCCCCCCGGCATCCCCTCAAGCCGCACGATCAAGGCTGGGCCTGCCGCCGCGACAAGGCCGGGTAACGCCCCGTCGCCCGCAATGATGGCCCGCGCGCCCATATCCCTCAGCCCGGCGTGAGGAAAGACCGGTCGCTGTCGCCCAGAACGAAGGACACGATCTCGCGGACATAGGGGCTTTGGCCGGCCTCATCATCCTGCAACCGGCGCGCGCGATCCTGAAACGCCCCTTCGCCTTGCGCCAGCGCCTGAAAGGCCGCGCGGAGCGCCATGATATCCTCGCGCGCGACGCCGCGACGCTTGAGCCCCACGAGGTTCAGCCCGTCCAGTCCCCCGCGCGGCCCCTGCACAAGCCCATATGGGATCACGTCATGCGTGACCATGGTGACCGCCCCGATGATCGCGCCGCGCCCGATCCGGACGAATTGATGCACGCCCGACAGCCCGCCGATGATGACGTCATCGGAAATGACGCAATGGCCCGCGACTGCGGAATTGTTCGCCATGATCACGCGGTCACCGACCTGCGCGTCATGGGCGACATGGGCACCCGCCATGAACAACCCGTCATCGCCGACCTTGGTGATGCCGCCACCGCCCTCGGTGCCGGTGTTCATCGTCACGCCTTCGCGAATGCGGTTGCGCTTGCCCACGATCAGCCGGGTCCGCTCACCACCATATTTCAGATCCTGCGGCACGTCCCCGATATTGGCGAAGGGGAAGACGGTGCTGTCATCGCCAAGATCGGTCCAGCCGGTGACGACGACATGGGATTTCAGGGTGACCCGTGCCCCGAGCGTGACCTCGGACCCGACGACGCAAAACGGGCCAATATGGCAATCCGGGCCGACGTTGGCCCCCTGCTCGATCACCGCAGAGGGGTGGATCTGGGCGCTTGGATCGATCCCCATCACGCGGCCCCGCCCATCGCCTCGAGGTCCATCATGGCGGTGAATTCGGCCTCGCAGGCCAGTTCGCCCTCGACCGTGGCACGACCACCGAATTTCCAGACCTTACCGCCCGGCTTGCCGCGCAGCGTCGTGACTTCCATTTCCAGAACGTCGCCCGGCACGACCTTGCGGCGGAACTTCACCCCGTCGATGCCCATGAAATAGACCAGCAGGTTCTTGTCGGCGAGATCGGCGGAAACGCCCACCATCACGGCGGCAGTCTGGGCCATCGCCTCGACGATGGTGACGCCGGGCATGATCGGCGCCCCGGGGAAATGCCCCTGGAAATGCGGTTCGTTGAAGGTGACGTTCTTGACGCCGACCGCCGATTGGAAGGGCACGATATCGCGCACCCGATCCACCAAAAGGAAGGGGTAGCGGTGCGGAATGATCCGCTGGATCAGGTCGATATCTGCGGTGGTGGGCGTCTCGTCCGTCATGCGGAGGGCTCCTGCATCGTCATTTCAGGGCTCGCCGCCCGTGTCGCAGCGGTGGTAGCAACTCGGCCCGGTCGCGGCAAGCCGCCGGTCAGGGCGCGGTGGTCGGCGGATCCGTCGGTGTGGCCCCTTGCACCGTGCCATCCAGATCGATCAGGGGTGCATCGCCCCCCTCGCCCAGCCGCGCATCGATCAGGGCGATGGCCTCTTCGGTGATGTCGATCCCGTCCGCCGACAGGAGAAGGGCGCGATTGTCCATCAATACGCTGGCCCCGCGGTTGCGCAGGATTTCCACGAGGATCGGAAAGACCGTCTCGAAAAACGCCTGCTGCGCAGCCTCGGCCTGTTGCTGCAAGGCGCGGCCCTTGGCCTCCTGCGCAGCGCGGATGCCATTGACACGGGTGTCGAATTCCTCGGCGATGGGGCGAAAATCTTCGGGCGTCATCAGCGACCGACGCTCGGTCAGGGCCAGTTCTTCTTCGGTCAGCTGCGCTTCGATCTGGCGGTTTTCGGCGGCCAGCACCGCGCCCGCCGCCTCGACCTCGCGCTGGATGCGCTGACCGTAGAGCGATTGTGACAAGAGCCGCTCCTGGTTCAACACCAGCACCGCCGAGGCAGGATCGCCCCCCTCACCTTGCGCGAAAAGAGGCGCTGCCCCACCTGTCAGGGCCAGCGAGAGGATCAAGGCGATTAGCGTCCGGGGCGTGCGGGCCATGCCGCGCCCTCAGAACCGCGTCTCGACCGTCAGATCGAAGTTGCGCGTCAGATCGTAGCTCTCGAACTGGAGCGGATGCGAGAAATTGAACCGCAACGGCCCGATCGCCGTGTCCCAGAAGACCGAGACACCGATGGCCTGACGCCAAGCGATGCTGTCATCGACCGGGTTCGCGCCATTCGGCCCACCGTTCACGTTGTCCAAGCCCCAGACGGTGCCGACGTCGTAGAACAGACCGCCCGAGATGCCGTATTCATCCGGCAGCCCCAACGGGAAGGCCGCTTCGAACCGCGCCACGGCAAAATAATTGCCGCCCAAGGCGTCGCGGTTGGCCACATTCAGGTCGCGCGGACCAAGACCATTCGCCTCGAAGCCACGCATTTGCCGGCTGGACAGCGTGAAGCGATCCGCAAGGCGGCTGTCCCCGTCCAGCATCTGCAAGGCACCCGCTTCGAAGCTGGCGCGCAGCGTCACTTCCTCGCGCATCACTTGCCGTTCGGCGATACCGAGGAAGGTGGTTTCGAGATATTCGGTATCGCCACCAAGACCCGCCAATTCGGCCCCAAACTGCAACCGCACACCCTGCGTCGGATCGAGGCCGGTGTTGCGGGTGTCGTAGGCGTATTGCGCGCCGACGTAAGAATTCAGCCGGTCGGTCGGTTCGGCCCGCAGGATGGCCGAGCTGTTGGTCGCGCTGAGGCCGGAAATCTCGTTCACTTCCAGCCCGTAATAGACATCCATCCGGCCGAATTCACTGACCGGGAAGCCCAGCCCGAAGCGCGCACCGATATCGAGCGTGTCGAACTCGCGGTTCTGCGAATCCGTCTCGGTGTAGAACAGCCCGATCGTGCCCGACAGATCGCGCGACAGCAGATAGGGTTCGGTGAAGGAGAAGTTGAACGACTGGCTTCCCTCGGTCGTGTTGAAGCCAAGCCGGACAGCCTGCCCCCGGCCAAGGAAATTCTCCTCCGAGAAATTCACGGCAAGACCTGCGCCGGTATCAGTCGAGAAGCTGACCGAGAACCCGAGAGAGCCCGTGGGTTGCTCTTCGACATCCACGTCGACAATGACCTGATCGGGGGTCGATCCGGGGCGCCCCTCGACCGCGACATCGCTGAAGAACCCGGTCGCGCGGATGCGTTCGGCGGCCTGCCGGATCGCGCGCGGATCGAAGGGGTCGCCCTCGACCTGCGTGAACTGGCGGCGGATGACGCGGTCGATCGTGGTGGTGTTGCCCTCGATGTCGATCCGTTCGACGAAAACGCGCTCGCCCCGGGAAATCACGAATTCCACGTCCAGCGTCAGATCAGCGTCATTGCGCGTGATGCGGGGTTCGATCCTAACGAAGCGCTGCCCCTGCTGGGTGGCCAGCGTCTCCATCCGGCTGATCGTGTTGTCGATCAGGCGCGGGCTGTAGGTTTCGCCGGTGCTGATGCGGATCACATCCTGATATTCGGCCGCATCGATCCCGGGGATTTCGGAGACAGTCGTAATCTCGCCGATGTCGAAGCTCTGACCTTCCTGGATGTTGAAGGTCACGAAATACGCGCCGCGGTCACGCGACAGTTCCGGCGTGACGCTGAGGATCTGGAAATCCACATAACCGCGATCTTGGTAGAAATCGGTCAGAAGCTGGCGGTCAAGCGCGATGCGTTCCGCGATGAAGGTGTCGCGGCGGATAAGCTGCCGCAGCAGGCCCGCCTGCGTGCTTTCCAAAACGCGGCGCAGCCGACGATCCGAATAGGCGCGGTTCCCGACAAAAGACAGACGCTCGGTCTCGATCACACCGCCCTCGGCCACTTCGAACACGAGGTCGACACGATTATCCGACCGGCGGATGATCCGCGGCGTCACCGTGGCGGTCAGCCGCCCAGAGACGCGATAGGCCTCAGCGATGGCATTGGCATCCTGCTCAGCGACCGATGGTGAATAGGTGCGGCGCGGCACGGATTCGATCGCCGACAAAAGCGCATCGTCATCCAGACGGCGGTTGCCCTCGACCGTGATGCGGTTGATCGTCGGATATTCCTGCACTTCGATGACCAACGTGCCACCGCGCGGCGTGATTTCGACCGCTTCGAACAACCCGGTATTCTGGAGACGCTGAAGCGCGTCGTTGACCTGCGCGCCAGTCACGGAAGCGCCCGGGGCGATTCCCGCATAGGTCAGGATCGCGCTGTCGGAAATCCGTGCGTTGCCCTGCACGTCAAAGCTGGAAAAGCGGAACGTCTGCGCCTCGGCCATCGGGGCCAGCGGCAGCGAAAGCCCAAGAAAACCAGCGACAACAAGGGGGCCGATGCCAAAGCGCGCAGACCGCGACGATCCAGGTGCAGCAGGGCACGTCGAAAGGTTCAGACGGGCGCGCAAACGCAGGTTCATCGATTCCAACCCCAGGTTTCTTCGTGCAGCTTGACCCTGCCTAGCCGAGGGTCCGGGGGTTGTCAAAACGAACTGGCCGCCTGCGGATCATCGGGCACCGATTGCCGCATTTTCGCCATGATCGCAGGAGCGGCAGAAATGCCCGCCGCTGCAGTGGCCTCAGTGTACCGCCGCCTGGCTGAACACCATGCCGCCCAGAAACAGCGCCGCGACGATCAAAAGCGGCACAAGCAACCGATCCGTGTTCGCCTGAAGAAACACGGACATGCCGCGGGTGTTGTTGATCAGCGTTTTCATGCCAGCCTCCGTCATCCGATGCGGCGCACTCCGGCCCCGCGGCGATGGGATAGCCCGCCAATATGGCAAGACTGCGACCCCGGCGCGGCAAGTCCACGTCCTGCGCGGCGCGGCCCGCCCTAGGGGCAGAAGATGTCGTTGGTCAGCGCAAAAAGCATCAGCGACAACAAAAGCGTCAGGCCGATGGTCATGAACACCCGCATCGCCTTGTCCGAGGGCGGCTTGCCCGACACGGCCTCATAGGCGTGGAACACAAGATGGCCGCCGTCGAGAACCGGGATCGGGAACAGGTTCAAAAGCCCCACCGCCGTCGACAGGACCGCGACGAACCAAATGAAATTGTCGATCCCTTGGCTGGCCGCAGCACCCGAGGTTTCGGCAATGCCGATCGGCCCCTGCAGGTTGCACGAGGATATCGCCCCGGTGATCATGTGCCACAGGCCGGACAACGAGCTTTGCACCACAAAGACGGTCTGTTCCGCGCCATAGGCCAAGGCCGCGAGGGGGCCCACGGATTCGCGGACCGGCTCGAAGCTCAATCCGCCGGTTACCCCGATGAGCCAGCGCGTCTCGAACCCGCCATCCTCGGTCGGCAGATCGGTGCGGCGCGGTGTCAACGTCACGTCGCGCGTCTCGCCCCGGCTCCAGACCGTCAGCGTCAGGGCGCTTCCCTCAGCGGCATCGACCGCCTCGCGCAGTTGGCGAAAGGCGTAGACGGGTTCGCCATCCACGGCGCGGATCACGTCACCTTCGCGCAGACCCGCGGCAAGCGCCGCCGATTGCGGCGCGACGGATTGTACAAGCGGGATCAGGGGAAAGGCCGCCTCGATCTCGCGCAGAAGCCCGTCGCGTTCGACCGTATAGGCAACGGTCGGCTGGGGTGTCAGGTCTGCGGCAATCTCGAACAGGTCGGCGAAGGCGCTGACCGGCTGACCTTCCATCGACACGATCAGATCACCCGGTTCGAATTGCACGATATCGGCGGGCAACGCCACCTGCCCGCCCACGCGCGGCTCATCCACGGCGCGGCCGGTGAAGGCAAGAAACAGGGCGAAGACCAGAATGGACAGGATGAAGTTGAACACCGGTCCCGCCGCAACCGTCAGCGCCCGTGCCCACAGCGGTGCGCCATGCATCGACCGTCGTCTCTCGCTTGCATCAAGCGCGTCGATCGCCGCGCCGTCCTTGCCACTGGCCGCATCGGCATCGCCCAGAAATTTGACGTAACCGCCAAAAGGAAGCGCCGCCACCTGCCAGCGCGTGCCGCGCCGGTCTGTGCGGCTGAACAGGACGGGGCCGAAGCCGAGCGAAAAGACCTCGGCGTGGATCCCGCTCCAGCGGCCGACGATGTAATGACCATACTCATGGATCGCCACGATGATCGACAGCGCCGCGACAAAGGCGGCGAGGGTAAAGGCAAGGCTGCCGAATTGTGGAATGAACTCCATGGGTCAGGTCTTCTCCATCTGCGCGATCTGGGTCGTGGCCATCTGACGGGCCATCTGGTCGGTATCTAGGACATCCTCAAGGCTTGACAGGGGCGAAGACAGGCGAAGCTGAGGTGAAATCGTGTCGAGCGTCCGCTCCACCACCTCGGCCATCTGCATGAACCCGATGCGCCCGGCGATGAAACCGTCCAGCGCGATCTCCTTGGCGGCGTTGAACACTGCGCCCGACCGGCCGCCGGTTTCCATCACCGCACGTGCCAGCGCCAGCGCGGGATAACGCGCGGGATCGGGTGCGCGAAATTCCAGCGTCGCCACCTGCGCCAGATCGATCCGCGACACCGGCAGATCGCGTCGGTCCGGCCAATGCAGCGCATAGCCGATGGCATGGCGCATGTCGGGCGCACCCAGATGCGCCATCAGCGCCCCGTCGACAAAGCCCACCAGTGCGTGAACGATGGATTGCGGATGGATCACCGCCTCGATCTTGTCGGGCGCGACACCGAAGAATTCCTTGGTCTCGATCAGTTCCATGCCCTTGTTGAACATGGAGGCGCTGTCGATGGTGATGCGCTGGCCCATGGCCCAGTTGGGATGCGCGCCGGCGTCGGCAACGGTCGCCTTAGTCAGTGCCTCGATCGGCCAGTCACGCAACCCACCGCCCGAGGCAGTGATGATGATGCGTTCGACGGCCGCCATGTCTTCGCCCACAAGCGCCTGAAAGACGGCCGAATGCTCACTATCGACAGGCAGGATGGTCGCGCCGTGGTCGCGCGCTTCCTGCATCAGCAAAGGGCCTGCCGTGACCAGACTTTCCTTGTTGGCAAGCGCCAGCGTCGTGCCATGGCGCAATGCCCGGAACCCCGGCGCAAGGCCCGCCGCACCGACGATGGCCGACATGACCCAGTCGGCGGGGCGATCGGCCGCCTCGACAAGCGCAGCCTCGCCTGCCGCCGCCGCGATGCCGGTGCCGGCCAGCGCCGCGCGAAGATCGTCAAGCCGGGCGTCATCGGCGGTGACCGCGATCTCCGCCCCGAGCCGGATCGCATCACCCGCGAGCCGCGCGATATTGCCTGCCCCGGTCAGGGCCACGACCCGGTACTCGCCCGGCGCGCGCGCGATCAGGTCGACGGTGTTCTGCCCGATGGACCCCGTGGCCCCGAAGATGCTGACGCTGCGCATATGGCGATTGCTATCTCAGACCGGGGGCGGCGGAAAGGCCGTCAGGCTTTCGACGATGACCAGCAGGAAGGCCGCACCAAGAAGCCCATCGAACCGGTCATAGACCCCGCCATGCCCCGGCAAAAGGTTCGAGCTGTCCTTGACCCCCATGCGCCGCTTGACGGCGGATTCCGCGATATCGCCCATCTGGCTCGCCATGCTCAGCGCGACCGAAATCCCCACCAGTTCGACGCCCGAGCCGGTCAGGGACATGAAGGCCCAGCCGATCAGCGCCGCCCCGACCCATCCGGCGATGGTGCCAGACCACGTCTTCTTGGGGCTCACGCGCGGCCAGAATTTCGGCCCGCCAAGAATACGCCCCGCGAAATATCCAAGGATATCGGTCGCAGCCACCAACAGCACCAGCCACAACATCCATGTCAGGCCGAATTCGTCGCGGTGCAGGATCAGACCAAAACCCGCCAGCATGATCACGGTGGTCATCACGACGTAGAGCGTGCGGTTGCGCTCCAGCACGCCGATGCCCGCGATCCCGACAAGCAGCATCAGCGGCAAGGCGATACCCGGCGGCAACAACTTGGAGGAGAGGATCGCAAGCGCCGCCAACCCGCCCAGGACCAGCGCGCGTTTCGGCCCGCCACCGAGCATGCGCACCAGTTCCCAGACCAGCGTCGCGACGATCACGAGGACAAGGCCGGTAAACCACCATCCCCCTGCCCAGACTGCCGTCAGACCGACCACCGCCAGCACCAACCCGGTGAGCATCCGGGTGGCAAGGTCGCCGAAACTGCCGCGGGTCAGGGCCACGACGGGCTCAGGCCTTGACCGCGCCGAACCGGCGCTCGCGCAGGCCGAACCGCGCCAACACCTCGGCAAAGACCTTTGCCGTGAAATCGGGCCAGAGCGTGTCGATGAACTCGTATTCCGAATAGGCCGATTGCCACAGGAGGAAATTCGAGATGCGCGCCTCGCCGCTCGTGCGGATCACCAGATCGGGATCGGGCAGCACATGGGTGTCAAGATAGCGGGGAAAGGTCTCGTCGTTGATCTGGCGCGGATCGAGATTGCCCGCCTTCACGTCGTGGGCAAGGCGACGGGCGGCACGGGTCACCTCATCACGGCCGCCGTAATTCAGCGCGATGGTGAGGTTGGTGCCGGTATTGCCCGCCGTCATCAGCTCCAGCCCGTCCATCAGGTCGACCAGCGCGGGTTCCAGCCGGATCCGGTCCCCGATGAAGCGCACCCGCACGTTTTCCTTGTGCAGGTTGCTGGCCTCGCGGCGGATGTAGCGTTTGAACAGGCGCATCAGGCCGGCCACCTCGGCCTGCGTCCGTTTCCAATTCTCTGTCGAAAAGGCAAAGACCGTCAGGTAATCAACCCCAAGTTCCGGGCAGGCCCGGACGATTTCCTTGACGCGCTTTGCGCCCTCGTGATGCCCGAAGAGGCGCGGCCGTCCACGCAACTGTGCCCAGCGCCCGTTCCCGTCCATGATGATCGCCACATGGGCGGGGGTCCGATTGTCCGATGTCACGGGGCTGTCCTCATGGATACGTTCTGCGTCGGTGGGGATGATCCACGCCTCGCCACCCTGCGTCAGAGCAAGATTGCCCGAGCCTTGCGCCCGCGCAATGCCCGCCTGGCAATCCCCGACGGGGTGCGACCGGGCGGCAACGCTGCCGGGCTGGTCTTTTCAGACCTGCATGATCTCGGCCTGCTTGGTTTCCAGCGCGGCATCGACCTTGGCTATATGGGCGTTCGTCAGCTCCTGCACCTCGGTTTCCCACAGCTTTTGGTCATCCTCGGACATGCCCTGCGCCTTGGCCTTCTTGATCTGGTCCATGCCGTCGCGCCGCACGTTGCGGATCGAGACGCGCGCGTGCTCGGCATATTGCGCGGCCACCTTGGTCAGCTGGGTACGGCGTTCTTCATTCAACTCGGGGATCGGCAGCATGATGATCGTGCCGTTGAGCTGCGGGTTGATGCCGAGCCCGCTTTCGCGGATCGCCTTTTCCACCTTGCCGACCAGCGCCTTGTCCCAAACGTTGATCGTGACCATACGCGATTCCGGCACGTTCACGGTACCCACTTGGTTGATCGGCGTCGGCTGGCCATAAGCGTCGACCATCACCGGCTCCAGCATCGAGGCCGAGGCGCGGCCCGTCCTCAACGAGGCGAATTCCGTGCGCAACGCGGCAAGCGCGCCTTCCATTCGGCGCGTCAGGTCATCAAGGTCGATATCCAGATCGTCGTCTGCCATGGGGGATAGCCCTTCGTTCGGTCCTTTTGCGGCGGTGATAGCGCGCCACGTCCCCGGTTTCCAGAACCGAAGTGCGCGGCCCGCCCGTCAGGAGACGCGTGTGTAGGTGCCTTGGCCCGCCAGAATGCCCTTGAACCCGCCGGGCTCATCAAGGCTGAAGACGATGATCGGCAGGTCGTTTTCGCGCGCTAGCGCGATGGCGGACGCATCCATGACGCCAAGGTGCTGCGCCAGAACCTCGTCATAGGTGACCGTCTCGTAACGCTTGGCATCGGCATGTTTCTTGGGATCCTTGTCATAGACCCCGTCCACCTTGGTACCCTTGAAGATCGCCTGACAATTCATTTCGGACGCGCGCAGCGTCGCCGCCGTGTCGGTGGTGAAATACGGGTTGCCGGTGCCTGCCGCGAAAATGCAGACGCGCTTTTTCTCAAGGTGGCGCACGGCGCGGCGGCGGATATAGGGCTCTGCCACCTCGTTCATGGTGATGGCGCTGATAACGCGGGTGAAAACCCCGATCCCCTCCAGCGCCGATTGCATCGCCAGCGCGTTCATCACGGTCGCCAGCATCCCCATGTAATCGGCGGTGGTGCGTTCCATCCCCTGCGCCGAGCCCTGAAGCCCGCGAAAAATGTTGCCCCCGCCGATCACCATGCAGATCTCGACGCCGAGGTCGTGCACCGATTTCACTTCGCGCGCGATACGCTCCACGGTCGGCGGATGCAGGCCGAATCCCTGGTCACCCATCAGGGCTTCGCCGGAAATCTTGAGCATGACGCGGCTGTAGAGCGGCGCGAACGAGGTCTCGGTTTCGTCCGGCATCTGGGTCTCCTCGGGGCAGTTGGGATGGCGGTTGCGCGGGGCGGACCATGGGCTAAAAGCGGGCGGTGTTCAACGCCCCTTCCGCCGCCTGTCCTGCAGCCTGACGCTGCGGCAGCCCGCCAGATCGAGACGCATGATCGACCCCGCCGCCATCCCCCCATCAATGCCGGTCCTGATCGCAGGGCCGACAGCCTCGGGCAAATCCGCGCTGGCTCTTGCGATCGCCGAGGCGGGCGGCGGCGTGATCGTCAATGCCGATGCGCTTCAGGTCTATGAGGGCTGGCGCATCCTGACCGCGCGCCCGAGCCCCGAGGAAGAGGCGCGCGCGCCCCATGCGCTTTACGGTCACGTCCCCTTCGACGACGATTATTCCGTCGGGGATTGGCTGCGCGCCGTCCTGCCTCTCCTGTCCGGGTCAGAGCGCCCGATCATCGTGGGCGGCACCGGGCTCTATTTCCGCGCACTGACCGAAGGGCTGGCCGAAATCCCGCCGACGCCTGCGTCCATCCGTGCGCGGGCCGATGCGCTTGGCCCCGCCGACCTGATCGCGGATCTGCAACGGGGTGACCCTACGATCCTCGCCCGGATCGACACGCAAAACCCCGCGCGCCTGCGCCGGGCATGGGAGGTTTGGCAGGCCACCGGTCGCCCGCTGTCCGATTGGCAGGCGGACACCGGGCCGCCGCCCCTGCCGCTCGAAGCCACCCTGCCCCTTTTGATCGACGCCGACCGCGACTGGCTCGCCGCGCGCATCGAACGCCGCTTCGACGCGATGCTCGCAGCTGGCGCATTGGACGAGGCCCGCGCCAACCTGCCCCGCTGGGAGACGGCGGGCGGCGCGCGCAAGGCCATCGGCGCGCCGGAACTGATCGCGCATCTCCAGGGCCGGATCACGCTGGGCGAGGCGCGCGAGGCCGCCATCGTCGCAAGCCGCCAATATGCCAAGCGGCAGCGCACCTGGTTTCGTGCCCGGATGGGCGGCTGGACCCGCATCGCACAGCCCGCGCCTTAGGCACCTTCTTCCCCGGCTTGCACAAATCAGGCCGATCTTCGCCAAATCGAGACAATCGCCTGCGGAAAGCTTGCTATTTTGCGACCGCCGCCGCAGCTTTCGACCCATGAGCGACTCACGCCCCCCCTACAGTGTCCTTTCGCTGGGCAAGATGCGGATGCAGGAGCCGTGGCGGCTCGAATTGCTGCACGGCCGCCCCCTGCACCGGCTGTACTGGATCACGCGGGGACAGGGCCGGGTGACCATCAATTGCGTGACACGCGGCTATGGCCCCAACACCGCCGTCTTCGTTCCCGCAGGCAGCCAGATGGCGCTCGAATTGCCCGCGCAGATCCAAGGCTTGGAACTGCGCTTGCCTGCCGATGTCGATCTGGGCCTGCCCGCAGATCCCTTTCATCTGCGCATCACCAGCATCGAGGCTCAGGCCAGCCTGACCGGCCATCTGGAACGAATCGAGCGCGAATTGGGGGCACAGGCCCCCGCGATGGACCGTGCGATCACGGCCTATGGCCTGCTCGTCTCGGCCTGGATGGAACGCGAACTGACACGCGCCGAAGGGGCCATCCTGCGCGAAAAGACTCACCGCCTGGCCGAATTGTTCGGCGTGATGATGGAAGCCCGGTTCCGCAGTGGGCGCGGCATCGCCGATTACGCCGAGGCCCTGCAGGTCACGCCCACCCACCTCAGCCGCATCTGCCGCGAGGCCGCGGGCCGCCCCGCCCATGCGCTTTTGACCGAACGCATCATGTACGAGGCCCGTCGCCTTTTGCGCGACACCGACATGCCCGCGCGCGAAGTAGCCGAAACGCTTGGCTTTTCTTCAGCCGCCTATTTCACCCGTGCCTTCCAGCAGGCCAGCGGGCGCACCCCGTCCGAATTCCGCGCACCAAAGATCCGCGCTTGACCGACAGAAGCGCCTTTTCGCGCGCGCCGGGGTCGAAAAGGGGTTGCGCCTCAGGGTGGCGTCGTTTTTCCTACCGGTCGATGTCGCAAACGAACTTCAATGCTTCGCAACTTCTGATTGACGACCTTGGGGAAACCCTGCGCAATGGCGTTCAGGTCATCCAGGGGTTGCAGACCGGCGACAAGATCGGCCGCGGCCTTGCCGCCTGACCCAAGCATGACGTCACAGGGAGAGACGATAACATGAACGCACCCACGACACGCGCACGTCCGACCAGCCATCCGGCGGCCGAGATGTACGCCCGTGAATACAAGGCGGGGCAACTGAGCCGCCGCGAATTCCTCGTACGCTCCACGGCCTTGGGCCTGAGCGCCGCGGCCGCCTACAGCCTGATCGGGCTCAAGCCCGCGATGGCCCAGCGCGCGACGCCCTCCATGGGCGGCAGCCTGCGCATCCAGCAAGGCGTGCTCGCGCTTAAGGATCCGCGCACCTACGACTGGTCCGAGATGGGCAACGTGTCCCGTGGCCTTCTGGAATATCTCGTCGAATACAACCGCGACGGCAGCTTCAGCGGCATGTTGCTGGAAGGCTGGGAAACGAATGCCGACGTCACCCAGTACACGCTGCGTGTGCGCCCCGGCGTGACCTGGAACAACGGCGATGCCTTCACCGCCGAAGACGTGGCAGCCAACTTCACCGCATGGTGCGACAGCACGGTCGAGGGCAATTCCATGGCCGCACGCATGGGCGGGCTGGTTGACGCCGACACGGGACAGGCGCGCGCAGGCGGTATCGTGGTCGTCGATGACCTGACCGTGCAGATCAACCTGCCCACCCCGGACATCACGCTTGTCCCCGGCATGGCCGACTACCCCGCCGCCATCCAGCACCGCGACCTGATCGGCACCAACCCGCTCGATCACAACGTCGGCACCGGCGCCTACCGGTTCGCCGATTATCAGGTCGGCATCTCGGCCAGGCTGGAACGCACCCCCGATCACAATTACTGGGGCAATGCCTATCTGGACGATGTGACCTTCATCGACCTTGGCACCGACCCGGCAGCCTGGTTCGCCGCCGCCGAAGCCGGCGAATTCGATCTGACCTACCAGACGGTCGGTGAATTCGTCGATCTATTCTCGGCCGTGGGCTGGGAACGCTCGGATGCCACGACCGGCGCAACGCTGGCGGTGCGCTTCAACCAGCTCAACGCGCCCTACGACAATGTCGAGGTGCGTCGCGCGATCCTTGAAGCCGTCGACCTGAACGTCGTGCTGGAACTCGGCATCAACGGTCAGGGCACCACGGGCGAGAACCACCACGTCTGCCCGATCCATCCCGAATATGCCGAATTGCCCCCGATGACCGTCGACAAGGCCGCAGCCATGGCCCGTCTTCAGGCAGCGGGACACGGCGATACGGACTTCACGCTCATCTCGCTCGATGATGGTCTGGGGCGGTTCACCTGCGATGCGGTGGCCGCGCAGATGCGCGACGCGGGCATGACGGTAACGCGCGAAGTTCTGCCGGGCTCCACCTTCTGGAACGACTGGCTGAACTACCCGTTCTCGGCCACGGAATGGAACCACCGCGAACTGGGTGTGCAGATCCTCAACCTTGCCTATCGCTCGGGCGTGGCGTGGAACGAAACCGCGTTTTCCAACGCGGAATTCGACAGCCTGCTCGACCAGGCAAACGGCATTCAGGATGCCGATGCCCGCCGCGAGGTGATGGCCCGCCTGCAACAGATCATGCAAGAAGAGGCCGTGACCATCGTGCCCTACTGGCGCTCGCTGTTCCGGCATTACCGTCCGGGCGTCGTGAACGCCGACATGCATCCGAAGTTCGAGATCAACATCCACCATCTCGGCCTTTCGGCCTGATCCGGACCGGGCGGGGTGTTTCACCCCGCCCGCCCCCCCTCACAGCCCAGCGACAGGATGGCCCGCCCCCGGCGGACCGTTCCAAAAGACCCGCAAGACGGGCCGCAAGGACAGGGAAAAACGATGGCGTTCTTCATCCTCCGCCGGGTCGGCGTGATGGCCCTTACGGCATTGTGCCTGACCTTCGTGGTCTTCTTTCTGACCAATCTCGCCCCCAATCTCGAAAAGCTGGCCAAGACCCAAGGCAACGCCCGCATGAGCGATGCCGAGGTGATCTCGTGGCTCGACCGCAACGGCTATGGCGGGCCGCTGGTCCAGCGCTATGGCGAATGGTTGGGCGTCGTGCCCGGCTGGCTGCGCGAGGATCCGGTGACCGGCGAATGGCGCGGGCGCTGCCTCGCGCGCGACCAAGCCCCAGAAGATGCGCCCCGTTTCTGCGGCCTGTTGCAGGGCGATCTGGGCTATTCCACAGTCTCCGCCGACGAAGTGTCGAATATCATCGGCGGGCGGCTGCAGTTGACCGGGATCCTGATGTTCTGGGCCTTTGCCGTCATGGTGCCCTCGGCGCTCTTGGTGGGCGTTCTGGCCGGGATGCGCGAGGGCTCGCGGCTCGACCGGTCGCTGTCCACCTTCTCGATCGCCTCGACCGCCACGCCCGAATATGTCTCGGGCGTCATCTTGATCGTGCTTCTTGCCTCCTCCCAGATCGGGCTGTCGCCCCTGCTGGTCGAATGGGGCTGGCTTGACGGCGGCACCTTGTTTCTCGGGTCCGCCCGCAGCGCCATGGATGACGTGACATTCTGGAACTTCACCCTGCCGGTCCTGACCATCGCCCTTTACGGGATGGGCTACATCGCGCGGATGACGCGCGCCTCCATGGCCGAGGTGATGACCGCGCAATACATCCGCACCGCGCGCCTCAAAGGTGTCAGTTTCCGCAACATCGTCATCAAACATGCCCTCCGGAACGCGCTGATTGCGCCCTTCACCGTGATCATGCTGCAATTTCCGTGGCTGCTGACCGGTGTGGTGATCGTGGAAACACTGTTCAACTACAACGGCTTCGGCTGGACGCTCGTGCAGGCCGCCTCCAACAACGACATCGAGCTCTTGCTGGCCTGTTCGATCGTCGCCGTTCTCGTCGTGCTGGTGACGCAGCTGATCTCGGACATCGGCTATGTCTTCCTCAACCCGCGCATCCGGATCACCTGAAGGAGGGACGCACCATGGAACCGCTCACATGGTCGGGTGATCTGGGCCCCTTCCTGAACCCCGTTCTCGCGCTCAGCGCGGCCCTGTTCGCCGCGGGCTTCGTCGCCAATTTCGCCCTCAGCCTCGCCGGGCTGCGCCCGGGCGAGATGGTGGTGAATGCCGACCGCACACTTACCTTCCGCCGCACACCTGTCGATCTGGCCGTCGCCGCGATGAAGGTGGCGACACTCGTCTTCGTCCTCGGGGTTTTGGGCTATGTCCTTGGCGGGATGATCCTTGCCGATCCGCTGCGCACCGGCATCCTGGGCGGCATCGCCGCGCGGCTCACCCCTGTCTGGCTGTCGCTTGCGCTGCTCTTCGGTCTCTCCATCGCCCTCAAGCGCAGGCTTGGCCTTTACGGCAAACTCTTCGACAGCCCGATCGGCATGATCGGTCTGGGTCTCGTCATTTTCTGGGTCTTTTCCGCCGTCTTTTCGGGCATGATCGCCACCCATGGCGCGATCAGCGTCATCTCCGGGATGCGCAACGAGGTTCCGGGCACCCCGCTTCCCAGTCCCGCCGAGGGACAATACGCATGGTATCTGCTCGGCGGTGATGCCTTGGGGCGCGATGTGTTCAGCCGGGTCATCTACGGCGCCTTCGAAGTTCTCAAGATCGCGCCGCTGGCCACGCTTTTCGCTTTCATGGTCGGCATCACGCTTGGCCTGCCCGCGGGCTATTTCGGCGGCAGGCTCGACACGATCATCACCTTCCTCGCCAATCTCGTCCTCGCCTTTCCGGTGATCTTGCTCTTCTACCTTCTGGTGACGCCCGAGATCGTGGCCGCAGGCATTCCGAACTACCTGTCGATGGTGCTGTTCATCTTCCCCATCATCTTCATGGTGGTGCTCTTCAACTCCCGCTTCCGCACCGACCCGCCACGGCGCAACCTGCTGGTGGGCGCGACGGTCATCTTGGGCGGTCTGGCCTATCTCTCGCTCATCTCGAACCCGTCAGACCCGGAACTGCCGCTGCTGTTCCGGCTCTGGCCCGAGGTGCTCGATCTCTTCGACGTGCCGGGCAACCTGCTCATCGTCTTCGTTTCGGTTGTCTTCGTGAATTCGCCCACCGTCTTCCGCATCGTCCGGGGCATCGTTCTGGACATCAAGACACGCGATTACGTCGCCGCAGGTCAGACGCGCGGTGAAGGCCCGTGGTATATCATGCTGTGGGAAATGCTGCCCAATGCGCGTGGCCCCCTGATCGTCGATTTCTGCCTGCGCATCGGCTACACCACGATCTTGCTCGGAACGCTCGGGTTCTTCGGTCTGGGCGTCAGCCCCGAAAGCCCCGATTGGGGGTCCACGATCAACGAGGGCCGCAGGCTCCTGACGATCTACCCCCATCCCGCGCTGCCGCCCGCGCTTGCCCTGATGAGCCTTGTTCTTGGCCTTAACCTGCTCGCGGACGGCCTGCGCGAAGAAAGCCTGAAGGACTGACGCCATGCTCGACCAAGCCCCCGACGCCAGCGCCATCCTGCCCGAGGCCTATGACGGCCCGATCCTCGAGATCGAGAACCTGTCGATCTCCTTCTTCACCCGCGCCCGCGAAATCCCGGCCGTGATGGATTTCTCCTGCACCGTCATGCCGGGCGAAGCGATGGGCCTTGTAGGCGAAAGCGGCTGCGGCAAATCCACCGTGGCGCTTGGCGTGATGCAGGATCTGGGCGTCAACGGGCGCGTGGTCGGTGGCACGATCAAGTACAAGGGGCGCGACCTCAACAGCCTCTCTGCGCGGGAATTGCGGGCCATCCGCGGCCGTGAGATCGCGATGATCTATCAGGAACCCATGGCCTCGCTGAACCCGGCCATGCGCATCGGCGAACAACTGATGGAAGTGCCCATGATCCACGAGGGTATTTCCCGCGACGAGGCCCGCAAACGCGCCCTCGAGGTCATCACTGACGTCCGCCTGCCCGATCCCGAACGGATGCTGCGCAGCTATCCCCACCAGCTTTCGGGCGGACAGCAGCAGCGCATCGTCATCGCCATGGCGTTGATGTCAAAACCCTCGCTTCTGATCCTTGACGAACCCACCACCGCCCTCGACGTGACCGTCGAGGCGGCGGTCGTCGATCTTGTAAAAGATCTGGGCCGGAAATACGGTACCTCCATGCTCTTCATCAGCCACAATCTGGGGTTGGTGCTGGAAACCTGCGACCGCATCTGCGTGATGTATTCGGGCGAAGCGGTCGAAACCGGCGCGATCGCCGATGTCTTCGACGACATGCGCCACCCCTACACACAGGCGCTGTTCCGCTCCATCCCGCTGCCGGGTGCCGACAAGACGACGCGCCCGCTCGTGGCGATCCCCGGCAATTTCCCCCTGCCCCATGAACGGCCCAAAGGCTGCAACTTCGGCCCGCGTTGCGAATATTTCCAATCCGGGCGCTGCGATGCCACCGACATTCTCATGGCCGATCTGCCGCAGGGCGACCGGCACCAGACGCGTTGCCTGCGCCACGACGAAATCGACTGGGCGAACCCGCCGCAAGCGGCCGAAACGGCGGAACGGACAGAGGCCGGCGATGTCGTCCTCAAGGTCGAAAACCTGCGCAAATATTACGAGGTCGCGGCCAATTCCATGTTCGGCGGCGGTGAGACGCGCGTGGTCAAGGCCAATGAAACCCTCAGCTTCGAGGCCCGCGAAAGCGAAACGCTCGCCATCGTGGGCGAAAGCGGCTGCGGGAAATCCACCCTCGCCAAGGTCCTGATGGGGCTCGAGACCGCGACCGAGGGCAGTGTCCTTCTCGACAATCGCCGCATCGAACAGATCGCGATCGAAAACCGCGACACGCGGACGATTTCCTCGATCCAGATGGTGTTCCAGAACCCGTTCGACACGCTCAACCCGTCGATGACCGTGGGCCGCCAAATCATCCGCGCGCTGGAAATCTTCGGCATCGGCGACAGCGACGAGGATCGCCGCAACCGGATGCTCGACCTGCTCGACCTCGTGAAACTGCCGCGCGCCTTCGCAGACCGGATGCCGCGCCAGCTCTCGGGCGGACAGAAACAGCGCGTCGGCATCGCGCGGGCCTTTGCGGGCGGCGCGCGCATCGTCGTGGCCGATGAACCCGTTTCGGCGCTCGACGTGTCGGTTCAGGCCGCTGTCACCGATCTGTTGATGGAAATCCAGCGCCGCGAGAAAACCACGCTTCTCTTCATCTCCCATGATCTCAGCATCGTGCGCTATCTCAGCGACCGGGTGATGGTCATGTATCTGGGCCATGTGGTCGAGATCGGCACCACGGATCAGGTCTTCAGCCCGCCCTATCACCCCTATACCGAGGCGCTATTGTCCGCCGTGCCCATCGCCGACACCTCGGTCCAGAAACAGCATATCGTGCTCGAGGGCGACATCCCTTCGGCCATGAACCCGCCGTCCGGCTGTCCGTTCCAGACCCGGTGCCGCTGGAAATCCGACGTGCCGGGAAACCTCTGCGAGACCGAGGTGCCGCCCACCCGCACGCTGGCCGAAGGGCACCAGATCAAATGTCATCTCGCCGATGACATTCTCGCGCAAATGCAGCCCGTGATCACCACGGCCGACGACTGATCGGCGCTACCGCTTGCGTTCCGCCAATAGGCGGCGGCGCGCAGGCAACAAAAGGTGATCGGGCAGCGCGCGCCCCGTCTCGCAATGAAACAACGACAGGGTCAGCCTGTCGGCCCGCATCAGCGCCAGCGCGAACAGGACCGCCCCGAAACACAGGTTCGTCACCGGCCCGAACACACCCCGCTGCGCCACCAGCCCCGCCGCCATCGCGATCAACAGGCAGCCCCAGACCTGCGCCTCGGTCCGCATCGCCGTGGCGACCTGATGCGCGGAAACCTCCGCCGCGGCCCTCGGCCAGATGCCCAGAACCCTGAGCATAAGCAACCGCCGCAGATCGGCGGCGTTGCGGTAACCGGGCGGCGGGCGATCCCGCCCGAACAGGTCTGAGACGATATTGTCCTCCAGCCAGCAGATGCGCAGCAGCGCCAAAAGCGCCAGCGCCCCCAGCAGGCCCGGCGGCACCCACAAGGCCGACAGCGCGCCCGCTGCCACCAATCCCGCCCCGATCATCACCCGACCCGCGCCCGGCATCCTGAGCCCTCCGCCTTACGGCCTGTCCGTGACCGCATCATGCAGCCACATGGCCAAAGCCTGCATCGATTCGGTGAACACGGCGACAAGACGCCGATTTCCGCCGATGCGGCCTGAACATATCCGCTTTCCTGCATGTGTTCGCCGCGCTAGGCTCGCCCCCGTAACGGGGAGGAGACCCAGACCATGCAGATCACACGCCGCCAGCTCATGGCCACCGGCACGGCCCTTCTGGCCACCAGCGCCCTGCCCCGCCGCGGCTGGACGCAAACCACGCTTGCCCTTGGCGATGCCGAATTGATCACGCTCAGCGACGGCAACCTCGAATTGCCCGCCGATTTCATCTTTGGCCCGATGCCGCAGGAAGAGCTTGGGCCGGTTCTCTCCGGTTTCGGCATCGACCGTGGCGCGGCGCTGACCCCGCCCTGCAACGTCACGCTCCTGCGCCGCGGCGATACGCTCGCACTCTTCGACGCGGGTTCGGGCCTTGCCTTCCAGCCGGGTGTGGGCCGTCTGCCCGAGGCGCTGGATGCCGCGGGCATCGACCCCTTCGACATCACCCATGTGATCTTCACCCATGGCCATCCCGACCATCTCTGGGGCGTGCTCGACGATTTCGACGAACCCTTCTTTCCCGATGCCGAACACATGATGGGGGCGGTCGAATTCGACTACTGGATGGATGACGGAACCGTCGCCAGCATCGGCGCGGAACGCGCGGCTTTTGCCGTTGGCGCGCAACGCCGGCTCGAGGTGATCGCGGATCGCATGACCCGCATCGCCGACGGGGACGAGGTTCTACCGGGCGTCATCGCCGCCCTCACCCCCGGCCATACGCCGGGGCATCTGGCCTTCGCGGTCGATGGCAGGGCGATGATCCTCGGCGATGCGATCGGCAACGATCACGTGGCCTTTGCCCGCCCCGGCTGGATCTCCGGCTCGGATCAGGATCCGGCCATGGCCGCCCAGACGCGGCTCGCGCTGTTTGACCGGATCACGGCGGATGACATGGCGGTCGTGGGCTTCCATTGCGGCCATGGCGGCATTGGCCGGGTGGAACGTCTGTCCGAGGGCTTCGCCTTCCGCCCCGCGACCTGAAGAACGCGCCACAACCCATTGATGCAAAAGAAAAGCGGGGGGCCAAGGCCCCCCGTTCAAGTTTCGCGTATCAGGCTCTGATATTCCGCCCGAAGTTTCTGCCTGCGGCCTGATCCGCGTCAGGGGCGAGCGCACCCACCCCGTGTGTCAGACGCGCCCACATGGGACAGGGGCGCGCCCGATTTCTTCAAAGAACTACCCTCGGATTTGGAGTGCTCAACTTGTCTAATGCAACTTGGAAGCCTGGCAACAAAACCGCTGAACGTGCGTGCTTAACGTAGGTAACGTCAGAGGCAGCCCTCCGTGCGAGATCGAGAACACCCCACCTGAGGTCAGATAGGGCTGCCCCACACTGGAAGAATGCCGCCGCATAGTTTGCTTCCAATTCTTCGACCGTTGGAGGTAGGTTCGACAGGCCAGTAGGCCCGTCGAACAATTGAAAGTTTTTTACCACTGCGCCCGTGGCGTGGTGCCCAAGAGCCACGTGGCCAAGTTCATGGGCGAGTATGAAGTTGGATATCCGACACCCCTTCTCCGCATCGTCCAAGAGCCTCTGATCAGTAGTCAGCGTCATACGACCGTTGAAGAAAACAACACCAGCTTTGTGCTTTACCGGGACTGACGGATCAGAGTGGTAAGCTCTAATCTGCCAATCATCGTTCTCTTCACATATCTTTTCCCAAGCCTCTGTCATGACAAAGAACTGATGATCTTTGTACAGCTCCCGCCTCGCCCACAGCATCTCTTGATAGATTTGGGCAGTTCTAGGAATGGATATGATCGGCCGGCGTGCCATGCGTCAGTTCCTCAGCTGCACCCACTGGTCCCGCCGCAGGTGTTGCACTTCATGCAGGTGCCGTTCCGGACCAGCGTGTAGTTGCCGCATTCGCCGCAGGCCTCGCCCTCGTAGCCCTGCATCTTGGCCCGCGTCGCCGCATCCATGCTGACCGTGCCGGTGGTGACTGCCGTTGTCGAAGCGACGGCGGCAATCGTGCCCGACGCACCCCGCACCTCGGGGATCAGCGTCTCCAGCGTCGCGACCGGATCGGCCCCGCCCTGGAACACCAGCAGATCCTGCGGCGCGCGCTTGCGCAGATAGCCGGTCGATGCGACCTGCTTGAGCACTTCGATCGGCGTCGACCCCCGGCTTTCGGGAACCTCGCGGATGTTCGACACGCCTTCCTCGGCACCCCGGCCCACATCGTCGAAGCTCGTGCCCTGCGGGGCCACATGCGCCAGATCGGTGCGGTCGAGGTAGGACACCGCCAGCTCGCGGAAGATGTAGTCGAGGATCGAGGTCGCGTTCTTGATCGAGTCGTTGCCCTGCACCATCCCGCTCGGTTCGAACTTGGTGAAGGTGAAGGCATCCACGAATTCCTCCAGCGGCACGCCGTACTGAAGACCGACCGAGACCGCGATGGCGAAATTGTTCATCATCGCCCGGAAACCGGCGCCTTCCTTGTGCATGTCGATGAAGATCTCGCCGAGGCTGCCATCGGCATATTCCCCGGTCCGCAGATAGACCTTGTGGCCACCCACGATCGCCTTCTGGGTATAGCCCTTGCGGCGGTCGGGCATCTTTTCACGATGCGCCTTGATGACCTCCTTGATGACGATCTTCTCGACGATCTTCTCGGCGATGACCTGCGCCTTTTCCATGGTGGTGCCGGTCTCGAGGATTTCGGCGGCTTCCTCGTCATCCTCGACCAGCGCAGAGGCCAGCGGCTGCGACAGCTTGGACCCGTCCCGATAGAGCGCGTTGGCCTTCACGCCCAGCGACCAGGACAGCTCATAAGCCTTCTGGCAATCCTCGATGGTCGCGGAATTGGGCATGTTGATCGTCTTGGAGATCGCCCCCGAGATGAAGCTCTGCGCCGCCGCCATCATGTAGATATGCGCGTCGACACCAAGGTAGCGCTTGCCCTTCTTGCCGCAGGGGTTGGCGCAGTCAAAGACGTGGTAATGCTCCGTCTTCAGGAAAGGCGCGCCTTCCAGCGTCATGGTCCCGCAGACATGATCGTTCGCGGCATCGACCTCCGCCTTGGTGAATCCAAGGTGGCGCAGCATGTCGAAGGTCGGATCGTTCAGCTTTTCGGCCGGGATGCCCAGCGTCTTGGTGCAGAACTCCGCGCCCAGCGTCCACTGGTTGAACACGAACCGGATGTCGAAGGCCGACGGCAGCGCCGCCTCGATCTTCTCCAGCTCCGCGCGGCCAAAGCCATGCCCGATCAGCGAGGTGTGGTTGATCCCCGGTGCCTGACCCAACGTGCCATGGCCCACGGCATAGGCGACGATCTCCTCGATCTGGCTGGGGCTGTAGCCCAGCGTCTCCAGCGCGCCCGGAACCGACTGGTTGATGATCTTGAAATAGCCGCCACCGGCCAGTTTCTTGAACTTCACCAGTGCGAAATCCGGCTCGATCCCGGTCGTGTCGCAATCCATCACCAGACCGATGGTGCCGGTCGGCGCGATCACGGTCGCCTGAGCGTTGCGGTAGCCGTGCTGCTCACCCAGCGCCAGCGCCTCGTCCCAGGCTTGCTTGGCCAGCGCCACAAGCGTCTGGTCGGGGCAATTGGCATGGTCGAGCGCCACGGGGTTCACGTTGACGCCCTCATAGCCATCCGTCTTGCCGTGTGCGGCAGCGCGGTGGTTGCGAATGACGCGCAGCATGTGCTCGCGGTTCTTGGCGAAGCCCGGGAAAGCGCCCAGTTCCGACGCGATTTCCGCGCTGGTCGCATAGGATACGCCGGTCATGACCGCCGTCAGCGCCCCGCACATCGCGCGGCCTTCGGGGCTGTCGTAGCCCAGGCCCATGTTCATCAGCAGGCCGCCGATATTGGCATAGCCCAGACCCAGCGTGCGGAAGTCATAGGACCGCTGCGCGATTTCCTTGGAGGGGAACTGCGCCATCATCACGCTGACTTCCAGCGTCAGGGTCCAAAGACGGCAGGCGTGGATATAGCTTTCCGCATCGAACTTGCCGCCCGCGTAGAAGGTCAGCAGGTTCATCGACGCAAGGTTGCAGGCCGTATCGTCGAGGAACATGTATTCCGAACAGGGGTTCGAGCCGCGGATCGCCCCATCCTCGGGGCAGGTGTGCCACGCGTTGACCGTGTCATGGAACTGGATGCCCGGATCGGCGCAGGCCCATGCCGCGTGACCGACCTTTTCCCACAGCTCGCGCGCCTTGATCGTCTTGGCGACCTTGCCGCCGACGCGGTTGACGAGGTTCCAATCGGCATCGTCCTCGACCGCCTTCAGGAAAGCATCGGTGACGCGGATCGAGTTGTTGGAATTCTGGCCCGACACGCTGGAATAGGCTTCGCTGTCCCAGTCGGTGTCGTAGGTCGGGAATTGGATCCCCGTATAGCCCTGCTTGGCGTAATCCAGAACCCGCTTGATGTAGGTCTCGGGGATCGAGGCCGATTTCGCGGCGCGGATCGCCTTTTTCAGCCCATCGTTCTTGGCAGGCTCCACGGCATCTTCGACCGTGCCATCCCATGCGCCGATGGCTGCAAAGATCGCGTTCAGCATCTTCTCGTGCGTCTTGGAGCCCGCGACGAGGCTGGCCACTTTCTGCTCTTCGATCACCTTCCAGTCGATGAAGGCCTCGATATCGGGATGGTCGGCATCGACGATCACCATCTTGGCCGCGCGGCGCGTCGTGCCGCCCGACTTGATCGCGCCGGCCGCCCGATCGCCGATCTTGAGGAAGCCCATCAGGCCCGACGACTTTCCGCCGCCCGACAGCTTCTCGCCTTCGCCGCGCAGATGGCTGAAATTGGTGCCCGTGCCCGAGCCGTATTTGAACAGGCGCGCCTCGCGGACCCACAGGTCCATGATGCCACCCTCGTTCACCAGATCGTCCGCGACGGACTGGATGAAGCAGGCATGGGGCTGCGGATGCTCATAGGCGCTCGACGACTTGGTCAGCTTGCCGGTCTTCCAGTCGACATAGAAATGCCCCTGGCTCGGGCCGTCGATCCCATAGGCCCAGTGCAGGCCGGTGTTAAACCATTGCGGGCTGTTGGGCGCAGCCATCTGGCGCGCCAGCATCAGCTGCATTTCCTCGAAATATGCGCGGGCATCGCTCTCGGCGGTGAAATAACCGCCCTTCCAGCCCCAATAGGCCCATGCGCCCGCCAGACGACGGAACACCTGCTTGGCCGAGGTTTCGCCGACATAGCGCGCATCCTCGGGCAGCGTTTCCAGCGCCGCCTCGTCGGCGACCTGCCGCCACAGGAATTCGGGCACACCCTTTTCCTTCACCGGCTTGAGTCGTGCGGGAACGCCCGCCTTGCGGAAATATTTCTGGGCGATCACATCGGACGCGACCTGGCTCCAGCCCGCGGGAACCTCGACGTTGTCCAGCTTGAACACGACGGTCCCGTCCGGATTGCGGATCTCGGAGGTGGTGGTGGTGAATTCGAGATCGGCGTAAACGTCTGCACCATCCCGCGTGAACCTGCGTTCAATCTTCATGTCGGCTGCCCCTTGTTAGCTCAACGGTTCCCTGTCCGCGGTCTGCCAGCGTCTTGGCGCTCTGACCGTTCTTTCCGGTGGCCAGGACAAACCCCATCGCATCGCGCCGCGTGGCCCGTTCCAGCCCGATGTCACGGGCTTTGTCGCGATGTCGGTGGGTTGGTCCCCGGCCCCGCCAACCACCACCACATTTAGTGGGTGGCGTGTCGGCCTACACAAACTGACGTAGGTAGAGGGGAGTGGTCAACGCTTTTTTTGGACTGCCGCAACTGTTTTTTCTGTTGCAATCACAGGGTTTCCGCGATCCGGCCCGGGCACCCGATTCACCCCCAGATCGCGCGAACCCGCGCCGCTCGCAGATTTCCCTTGCGACAGCGCCATTTGAGCCGCGCAGGTCAGGCTATGGATGAAGCTTGTCCACAGGCCCCAACGCCACCAGCCGCGGCATATGAATGCCGTTGGATAGGACACAAACACAACATGTTGCGATACGATGGTGCGCGATGTCCATCGATAGATAGCACAGAGTGGGGATTGGTCGGGGCGGCGAGATTCGAACTCACGACCTTCTGTACCCAAAACAGACGCGCTACCAGGCTGCGCTACGCCCCGACTGCGCCCTGTTAGCGCGCCAAAGCGCCCTTGGAAAGCCCTGCGAGCCCGCTCGCGTCACTCCGCGGCGCAGGGCCACGCCGCGGCCTCCTGCACGATCGAGGGGTGGCGCATCTCGTCACCCTCCGACAGGCCCAGAACCGCCGCCATGCCGCCGTTGATCTCGAGCACATATTGTATGCCCTCGCCCCCGGGGATCGGCGTGCGATCCAGCGGCACGGCATTCTCATGGATGCGGCGCACCACCCCGGTTTCATCTGCAAAGATCATGTCGAGCGGGATCAGCGTATTCTCCATCCAGAAACTCACGCTTTGCGGCCGTTCGTAGACGAACAGCATCCCGCTCATCCGGGGCATTTCCGGCACGTTCATCAGGCCCTGCGCGCGTTCCTGAGGGGTATCGGCAATCACCACCCGGAACCTGACGCTGCCGAAATCCCCGCGCATTTCCAGCCGGTCGTCGCTGCAAGCCGCACGGGCTGGCGACCCACCCCACGCAAGGCCGACAATCGCGGCCAGAACAACAAGAAAGAGACGCATCACCTACCCCTGTTACGCGCCCTTGTCCGGGCCCGCTCCGGGCCGGTCAGACGTAATCCCAGCTGCGTACCTCGACGGCCATCTTGCCGCGCGGCCCATCTACGACCTTGATCGCGACGGCCTCACCCGGCTGCAGGTCCGCAAGCCCGAACCGGCGCAGCACCTCGACATGAACGAACACATCCTCGGGATAGCCGAAAACATTGGCAAACCCAAAACCTTTCGCCTTGTCGAACCATTTCACCCGCGCCGCGAGAAAGGGAACATCCGGAATGGGCTCGGCCGCCTCTCCCTCATACCCCTCAAGGTCCTCGGGCGGCTCTATTTCCAGCACCTCGACAGCCTGAATGCCACGGGGGGTCTCTTGGGCAACGATCATGATCCGCGCGTCTTCCGCGACAGACCCCTGGCCGAAATTCCGCAGCACGTTCGCGTGCAGCAAAATGTCGGGCCCGCCCTCATCGTTCAAAACAAAGCCAAAGCCCTTACCAGCATCAAACCACTTCACGCGCCCCCGTATCGTTGCAGGCGCGGCCTCCGTCACATCGGCCATCTTGACATACCCCATGGCGTAAACTCGCGTATCTCGTCCCGCTCCTAGAATTGGCGCGGGCGCGCGTCGCGCACAAGTATAAAATTCATTTATTTGTCATATACTTGCAAATTCACGTTTCGTGAATTCGCAGAATTCCTGACCTTCTAGCTAGGGAAAGGTTTCAGGGGTTCAGCCGCTGCACCGACCAGTCGGCATCGGCCTCCGCCCGCGTCCAGCGAAACCGGTCATGCAGCCGGAAGGCCCCATCGGCCCAAAACTCGATCTCGACCGGCGTGATCCGGAACCCGCCCCAATGCGGCGGGCGTGCCGGGTTGGGACCGTGCTGCGCCGTTACACGCGCCACTTCCGCGACCAGCGCACCGCGCCCGGACAGCGGCGTCGATTGCCGCGAGGCCCAGGCCCCCAACCGGCTCTTGAGCGAGCGCGAGGCGAAATAGGCATCCGCCTTCGGCCCGTCCTCGCGCGTCACCAGCCCCCGCACCCGAAGCTGCCGGTGCAGCGATTTCCAATGCATGACAAAGGCCGCCTTGCCCGACGCGCTGATCTCTCGGCCCTTCGCGCTCTCGTAATTGGTGTAGAAGACAAAGGCCCCCTTGCCCGCGCCCTCGGCCTCGATGTCCTTCAACAAGACCATGCGCACATTGGGCAGCCCATCGGCATCAACGCTGGCCAGCGCGATCGCGTTGGGGTCGTTGGGTTCGCTCGCCTCGGCCTCCTTGAGCCAAGCCTGCGCGATCACGAAAGGATCCTCGCCCGCGAAAATACCGCCCCTGTCGCTCATTTCCTGCTCCCTCGCATGGCCTTGGGTGTCACATCATGGTGCCAAGTAGCGCCGCGACAAGCCCATGGGCAAGCCTGCCTCTCTTGAAGCCTTCCGGGCTATGGCTTACGAGACCGGGAAAAGCATCGCGGCAGATACGGGGGCACCGATGGGTTTGATGACGGGCAAACGCGGGCTCATCATGGGTCTGGCGAATGATAAATCCATCGCCTGGGGCATCGCCAAGGCGCTTGCCGCCGAGGGCGCGGAACTGGCCTTTTCCTATCAGGGCGAGGCGCTCTTGAAGCGCGTGCAGCCCTTGGCCGAAAGCCTCGGCTCCTCGCTCATGGTGCCGTGCGACGTGGGCGACGAGGCCTCGCTCGACGCGCTCTTCGACACGCTCAAATCCGAATGGGGCAGCCTCGATTTCGTGGTCCACGCCATCGGCTTCTCCGACAAGAACGAACTGCGCGGCCGGTACGTCGAAACCAGCCCCGCGAATTTCGCGATGACCATGAACATCTCGGTCTATTCCTTCACCGCCGTCTGCCAGCGCGCGGAAAAGATGATGCCCAATGGCGGCAGCCTGCTGACCCTCACCTATTACGGCGCCGAAAAGGTCATGCCGCATTACAACGTCATGGGCGTGGCCAAGGCGGCGCTCGAGGCCTCCGTGATGTATCTGGCCGAGGATCTGGGCCGCGACGGCATCCGCGTCAACGCGATCTCGGCGGGCACGATCAAGACGCTGGCGGCCTCGGGCATCGGCGATTTCCGCTACATCCTGAAGTGGAACGAATACAACTCGCCGCTTCGGCGCACCGTGACCCAAGACGAGGTGGGCCAATCCGCCCTTTACCTCCTCTCCGACATGTCCAGCGCCGTCACCGGCGAGGTGCTGCACGTCGATGCGGGCTATCACGTCATCGGCATGAAGAACCCCGAGGCGCCCGATCTCAGCCTCGACAAAAAGGAAGCCTGACGCCATGATCACGCCCCTCCCCCATGAAAAGGGCTTTCACGTCAGCTGGGACCAGCTGCACCGCGACGCGCGCGCGCTGGCTTGGCGTCTCGACAAGCGCGGCCCGGGCGAAGATGGCGCATGGCGCGCGGTCGTAGCCATCACGCGGGGCGGCATGGCACCCGCGATGATCGTTGCGCGCGAACTCGACATCCGCACCGTCGACACGATCAGCGTGAAATCCTACCACGCCGGCGGCGGCAAGGCCGACAAGCAGCGCGAGGCCGAGGTGCTCAAAAGCCCCGACGCCGCCGTCATGGGCGATGGCGAGGGCGTCTTGATCGTCGACGACCTCGTCGACACCGGCAAGACGCTGGAACTGGTGCGCCAGCTCTACCCCAAGGCGCATTTCGCCACGATCTACGCCAAGCCCAAGGGTGAGCCGATGGTCGACACTTTCATCACCGGCGTCAGCCAGGACACCTGGATCTTCTTCCCTTGGGATATGGCGCTGCAATACGTCGAACCCTATCGCGGCAAGGATTGAGGGGCAGCCAAACCGCCCCCGATCCGCGTCTTGGTTCAAGCCAGCTGAACCGCCGCCGCCATGCGCGGCGGCTCCTGCGCCACCAACCACCGGGCCTGCCGTGGCTCCAGCGCAAGGCGCGCCTTGCGCGGGCGGCGCTGCGGCACGAACACTTCCGGGAAGATGCGGCACAATTCGGCGCGCGCCTCCTGCGGCAGGTTCCGGATCGCTTCGCGCCCGGTGTACAGGCTCTCGCTCAGCATCCCGTTCACCTCAAGGATCTCGTGCCGGTCGAGCAGCAGGTGATGATAGGTGACCTCGGTGATGGCGTCATCGAGGTAAACGCCCGGCAGCCGCGTCAGGCTTAGTGCCGGAACAAGGATTTCCCCCGTATCGAACAGTCGCCGCACCCTGTCCGAGGCGATCAGGATCCGGTGCTGGCGCGACACGCGCAACGTCTCTGACGGGATCCGGTCGCCCAGCGCGCCTTGCGTGATCACCACGGGCCGCAGCCTGGGATCACCGGCCAAGGCGCTGGCCCGCAGCGTCCGGGCGTGGATCCAGCGGATCGGCTGAAACCCGTTGTCGGCCGTCCAGACCCTGTCACCCACCTTCAGCGTCTCGATCGGGCGCGGCCCCCGCTCGGTGCGCACCATCGCCCCATCCGTATAGCAGATCGGCGCATAGGCATCGTAATGCTCGGCGATATTCACCCAATCATAGGTATTCTGCTCGGTCCCGATGACCTCGATCGTGGCGATGGGCCGGTTCTGGTTCAGGAAACCGGCCATGATCGCGTCGCCGAAATCGAACAGGATCTGGTTGTTGTCCAGAACCATCACGTCCAACGTCACGGTATCCGACGTGCCATCCATGTAGGTGACACGCGATTGCACCTCGATACTGAACTGCAACAAACCCGATGTCCCCGGCAGGGTATTTCCCGGCTCGGCGGTATATTGCTCCGCGGGCTCGGCGGCGCTGAAATCCGAAAACTGCCCGTTGCCCGAGGTGTCGGAGAACGTGCCTGTCGTCGATTCCGCCACATGCGTCGCAGTGCCCGACGTGTCGTTGCCGTTGAAATTGTAGATGTTCCCGCTGAGCTGGGTGATCACGAGGCTTGATCCATCCCAAGCCTCGTTGGTGAGAATGACGAAATTGTCGGTAATGTTCACCATGGCTCAATCCAATACTGTCTTACGCATCCCGGCTCGAACACGTGCCGGTATCCCGTCGCGGCAGATGCACGGATCATGCCGTGGGCCACGACCGGGCACGGCACCTGCTGCATTATCAAGAACGGCATGTATGAAGATTGCTTTACTGCCGCGGCGGAAAACCCGCTCCGCCACCCGTGCCCAGCCGCAAGGCGCGGGGTCTCATAGACCCCCCGCCGGCCGCACCCGATTTAGCGGCCCAGCGCCTCGTCCAGCAGCGCGCGCACGTCTTGCCCCGGCACATCCCCCGCAACAAACGCCTCCCCGATCCCCCGCGCAAGGATGAACCGCAGCCTGCCGTCCACCACCTTCTTGTCCTGCCCCATCAGGCCTATCAGCGCCTCGGCATCCGGCAGATCACCGGGGATCTGCGACAGGTCGCGCTTCATCCCCATCTCGGCCAGATGCGCCCTCACCCGGCTCGGATCCTCCTGCGCGCACAGCCCCAGCCGCGCCGACAGGCCAAAGGCCAGCGCGCAGCCGATCGCCACCCCCTCGCCATGCAAAAGCCGGTCGGAATAGCCCGTCGCCGCCTCCAGCGCATGACCAAAGGTATGGCCAAGGTTCAAGAGCGCCCGGTCGCCCTGTTCCGTCTCGTCGCGCACGACGATATCGGCCTTCATCTGCACCGATCTGCGCACCGCCTCGGCCCGCAGATCCGCATCCCCCGCCGCCAGCGCGGGCCCATGTCGCTCCAGCCAGTCAAAGAACCCGGCATCGCCCAACAGCCCGTATTTCACCACCTCGCCATATCCCGCGAGGAAATCCCGCGCCTCAAGCGTTCCCAGCACCTCGATATCGGCCAGAACGAGGCTTGGTTGATGAAACGCGCCCACAAGGTTCTTGCCCTGCGCGGTGTTGATCCCGGTCTTGCCGCCCACCGAACTGTCCACCTGCGCCAAAAGCGAGGTGGGCACCTGCACGAACCGCACGCCCCGCCGCAGGATCGCCGCGGCAAAGCCGACCAGATCGCCGATCACGCCGCCGCCAAAGGCCACGACCACGTCGCGCCGCTCCACGCGCTCTTCCAACAGCCATTCCACAACCCGGATCAGGTGCGGCCAGCTTTTCGTTCCCTCGCCCGGCGGCAGCACCAGCGCGGCACTCTCGACCCCGCCCGCGCGCAACCCCGCCTGCAACGCGCCGAGGTGCAGACGCGCCACGGTCTCCTCGGTCACGATCCAGACCCGCGGCCTGCGCAACAGCGGTGCGATCTCCGCGCCCGCGCGCCCGATCAGCCCTTCGCCGATCCGCACGTCATAGGCCCGCTCGCCCAAGGCCACATGCACGGTCACGCTCATTCCCGATATCCTTCCACCGCGCCCGCCCGCGCCAGCTCCGCCAGCACCCGCTCGGCGGTATCCTCGATCGACCAATCGGGCTGCACATGCACGGACAGGGGCGCCAGTGCATAGACCGGCGCGCGCTCGGCCAACAGCGCCGTCAGCGTCGCCTTGGGCGCCGAAGTCCGCAACAGGGGCCGTGTCGTCTTGTGGCGCACACGCGACCACAGCAATTCCAGATCCGCCTCCAGCCACAGGACAGCGGCCCGTTTTGTCAAAAGCGCGCGGTTGCCCTCCGACATCCACGCCCCGCCCCCCGTCGACAGGATGCAGGGCTCCCCTTCCAGAAGCCGCGCGATCACCGCGCTTTCCTTCTCCCGAAAGAACGGCTCGCCGTAGCGGTCGAAGATTTCGGCGATGGTCAGCTGGCTCGAGGCCACGATCTCGGCGTCCGAGTCGCGCATCTCCACCCCCAGCCGCGTGGCCAAGGCGCGCCCCACGGCGGTCTTGCCCGCGCCCATCATGCCCACCAGCACGACAGTCCGCTTGAGCTTCGGCGCCTCGGCCTCACGCGATTGTGGCGTTGTTTCGCCCATCATCCCGAAATTTCTTCTCCCCGACTGGCGCAATCCGCCGCCGGATGCCTTATAAGGTTTCCAGAACGGCGGCAAACGCCGATCCGCGCCACCATCGCGCGGCATCATCGACCGAGGCAAGGGGCACGAACGACATGGGGCGCATCATCCGGTTCTTCCTTCTTCTGGCCGTTTTGGCCGTCCTGGGGCTGATCGGCTATTCCTATTCCGGCTATCTCGTGCCCCAGCAGCAAACCATCACCACCCCGGTGGAGCTCGATGTCGACTAGACGGGCCGCCCTCGCCCTGTGGCTCTGCGCTGCCCTGCCCGCCTTGGCGCAGGACCCGCCTGACCTTGGCGACCTGCCCGCGCTCGCGCCACCCGGCTGGCTCTCCGATACGATCACCCGGCCCCATGCCGATGTCGCCACCTCGGCGCTGCCGCCCGCCATCACGGTCATGCCCATCGGCGCGGTCGAGATCGAGGCGATCGGCCTTCTGCCGCCCGCGATCACCGGCCTGCCGCGCGACCTCTGGGGGGCGTCCGACACCGAGACACTGACCCGGCTCTTCGGCGCGCAACCGCTGCAAGGCCTGCCCGCGATCCAGAGCTTCACCGAAACCCTCGCCCTGGCCGAGCTTGATCCACCCGCCGATGCCGACCCCGACCGCGCCGCCCTGTTTCTTGCGCGCCTCGACATGCTGCTGGCGCGCGGTGCGCTCGACCCGGCACAGGCGCTGATCGAACGCGCCGCCCCCCGCAACCCCGAGGTCTTCCGGCGCTGGTTCGACATCTCGCTCCTGCTCGACCATCCCGAACGCGCCTGCGCAGCGATGCAGGCCAATCCCGACATCGCCCCCACCCTGCCCGCGCGCATCTTCTGCCTCGCGCGGTCGGGCGATTGGTCGGCCGCCGCCCTCACGCTCGGCACCGGCGAGGCGCTCGGCCGCATCACCCGCGCCGAGGGCGACCTGATCGCCCGTTTCCTCGACCCCGAATTGTTCGAGGGCGAACCGCCCCTGCCCCCCGACCCCAACCTCACCCCGCTCACGTTCCAGATGCGCTCGGCCATAGGCGAACGGCCCGCCACCACCGGCCTTCCGCTTGCCTTCGCCCATGCCGATCTGGGGGATCTGGCAGGCTGGCGCGCACAACTCGACGCGGCCGAGCGTCTGACCCGCGCGGGCGCCATCGAACCGGCGCAATGGCTCGCGATCTACACCCAGCGCGTCCCCTCCGCCTCGGGTGGCATCTGGGACCGGGTCGCGGCGCTGCAACGCTTCGACGGCGCGATCCTCGCAGGCAATCTCGTCGCCACCACCGAACACCTGCCCACCGCCTGGTCCGCGATGGAGGCGGCGGGGCTGGAGGCGGCCTTCGCCGAAACCTACGCTGATCACCTGATGCGCCTGCCCCTCACCGGCGAGGCGGGGCTCCTCGCCCGCCGCATCGCACTCCTGTCCTCGCGCTACGAACAGGTGGCCCAAACCGCCGTACCGCAAAACCCGGCCGAGGCTTTCAGCTTCGCGCTCGCCCGTGGTCAGGCCACGTCTCCCCCGCCCGACGCCGACCTTGTGGCCCGCGCCGTGGCCGATGCCTTCGCAGATAACGCCCCCGATCACCGCTACACCTGGTTCTTGCAAAATGACCGGCTGGGCGAGGCGCTCCTGCGCGCGGCCCTCGTCCTCTCCGATCCGGCCCGCGATCCCGACGACATCACCGATGCGCTGACCCTTTACCGCACCGTCGGGCTCGAGGATGTGGCCCGCCGTGCGGCGCTGCAACTCGTGCTGCTGCGGGGCTGACGCCATGGCCGCCCCCGCAACCGATCCCCGCTGGATCAGCACCTTCCTCGATGCGCAAGCCGCCGAACAAGGCGCCGCGCGCAACACGCGCCTCGCTTATGGCCGCGATCTCGTCGATGCCTCGGGCTGGCTCGTCCGGCAGGGCGCCACACTGGCCACCGCCACCCGCCCCGCGCTCGAAACCTATCTCGCCCATCTCGATGCCCAAGGGCTTGCGCCCGCCACCCGTGCGCGCCGCCTCTCGGCCCTGAAACAGCTCTACCGCTTCGCCGTCGACGAAGGCTGGCGCGCCGACAATCCCGCCCTCCAGATCAAGGGCCCGGGCAAGACCCGCGCGCTTCCCGACACCCTCACGCTCGCCGAGGTCGACGCGCTTCTTGCCGCGGCCGAAACCCATGGCAGCAAACCCGCCGACAGGTTGCGCAACACCTGCCTGATGCAGGTCCTCTACGCCACCGGCCTGCGCGTCAGCGAACTGGTCTCGCTGCCCGTGGCCGCCGTGCGCGGCGATCCGCAGCTTCTGCTCGTGCGCGGCAAGGGCGACAAGGACCGCATGGTCCCCCTTTCCCGACCCGCCCGCGCGGCGTTGACCGCTTGGCTTGCCCATCGCGACGCCGAGGAAGATACCGCCCGGACCAAAACCGGCGCGAAACCCTCGCCCTTCCTCTTTCCCTCGCGCGGGCAAAGCGGCCACCTGACCCGCATCCGCTTCTTCACGCTGATCAAGGAAATCAGCCTCGCCGCCGGCCTCGATCCCGCCCGCGTCACACCCCATACCCTCCGCCACGCCTTCGCCACCCATCTGCTGCAAAACGGCGCCGACCTGCGCGCGATCCAGACGCTTCTGGGCCATGCCGATATCGCCACGACCGAGATCTACACCCATATCCTCGACGAACGCCTCAAACGCCTCGTCCTCGAAAACCACCCGCTCGCCACCGCCCGGCCCTCTACCCGTTGACCCCCCAGCAAGATTAACGCGCGCGCCCCTTCATCTTGGCCGAAAAAATCCGGGGGGAATGGCCGGAGGCCATGGGGGGCAGAGCCCCCCTATTTGGCCTCCGGGCAGAGCCCCCCTGCAACATCTGCACCGCCACCGCACGGGCCCATCTTGCGACAAGCCCCGCCGCACCCCATAACCACGCCATGGATCCCACACCCCTGACCGACAGTGTCTCCGCCCTCGCCGATCCCAGCACATGGATCACGGCCGCCGTGATCTTTTTCCTGCTTTTTTGCTCGGGCTTCTTCTCGGGCTCCGAAACCGCGCTCACCGCCGCCTCGCGCGGCAAGCTGCGGTCGATGGCCGACCGGGACGAGGCGGGCGCCAAGGGTGCTGAACGCGCCCTCACCCTCAAGGAGGATAACGAACGCCTGATCGGCGGCATCCTTCTGGGCAACAACCTCGTCAACATCCTCGCGACCTCGCTTGCCACGGCCCTTTTCACCGCCCTTCTGGGCGAGGGCGGCATCGCGGCCGCGACACTGGTGATGACGGCGCTCGTCCTGATCTTCGCCGAGGTTCTGCCCAAGACCTACGCGATCAACGATCCCGAACGCACCGCCTCGCGCATTGCCCGGCCCATCGGCCTTGTCATCGCGATCATGGCCCCGGTGGTCAGCCTCGTGCGCATCGTGGTGCGCGGTGTCTTGCGGCTTTTCGGGGTGCGCATCGACGCCTCCGCCAACATGCTCTCCGTCCACGAGGAGATCATGGGCGCGCTCTCCCTCGGCCACCAGGAAGGCACCGTGGAAAAGGAACAGCGCGACCGCCTTCTCGGCGCGCTCGACCTGCACGAACGCACGGTCGAGGAGATCATGCTGCACCGCTCGGGGATCGAGATGATCGACGCCGATGCCGACCCGGAGGAAATCCTCAGCCAGGCCCTGCAATCCTCCCACACCCGCCTGCCCGTCTACCGGGGCGAGCCCGAGAATGTCATCGGCGTGATCCATGCCAAGGACCTGCTTCGCGCCGTCGACCGCCTGACGCGCGGCGAGGATGCGTCGGGCCTTCAGGGCTTCAAGATCATGGACGTGGCGGTAAAGCCCTATTTCATTCCCGAAACGACCACGCTCGACGACCAGTTGCGCCAGTTTCTCAAGCGCCACACCCATTTCGCGCTGGTGATCGACGAATACGGCGCGCTGCGCGGCCTCATCACGCTCGAGGACATCCTCGAGGAAATCGTGGGCGAGATCACCGATGAATTCGACGTCGCCGAAACCCCGGTCCTTGCCCCCGGCCCCGACGGGAATTTCGTGATCGACGGCGCGATGACGATCCGCGACTTCAACCGCGCCACCGATTTTTCCCTGCCCGACGACGAGGCCAATACCGTCGCGGGCCTCGTCATCCACGAGGCGCAATCCATCCCTGTTGTCGGCCAATGCTTCAGCTTTCACGGCTTCCGCTTCGAGGTGGCCGAACGCGACCGCAACCGTCTGACGCGGCTCAAGATCCGGAAACTGGGCTGAGGCAGGCGGCCTCCAGCCGCGCGCGGTCGGTCTCGTCCTCCATCTCGGCCATCGCGCGCCTTGCGTGATCGGCGGCGGCCTTGCGCGCGGCATCGGCCAGCCGCGCATTGCCCAGCCGCCCCAAAGACCCCAGCGCATCTTGCAACGCCAGATGCACCTCCAGCGCGCCGCCCGCATAACGCGCCACCGCCCCGAAACCGACCTCGAACAGACGGCTGCGATCGACCGGCATCATCCAGACCCGCTCGCAGCGCGGGCTGTCCTCTGGCTCCAGCGCAAGGGCGCCCATGACCCGCGCCAGCCGATAGGTCACATCGACCGCCGTGTTGGGGTCATTCACCCCCGGCGACAGGGCGCGCGTCGCCACCTCCGCCAAGGTCGCCACCGCATGGATCGGGTCCATCTCGAAGGTGCGCGCAGGACCCACCGGGATCGCGGCGCGGATCGCGGCCAGAACCTCCTCGCTCGCGCTCTGCCCCCCGATCACCCGCGCCAGAACCTCGCCCGGCTGCACGAAAGCGCCCACCGGCTGCACGACGAAGATCTCCGCCCCCAGAAAGGCGGCGCTGTCTTGCAACGCACCCTCGAAGACCTGCGTGACATAGCCCGCCCGCGTCGCCACGACCGTGACCCCGCCCTTGGGCGGCGTGCTGCCCTCGGCCATGACCCGCGCGCCCTGTGCGGGCCGCCGCGCCATCTCTTCCAGCGCGATGCGCGCCCGCGCCTCCAGCAAGTCGGCGGTATAGCCAAGGCTCCCGTAGCTATCGAGGTGGATGATCCAGCGGATGATCGTCACCACGATCCACAGCGCCACCCCTACCGTTGTGATGAACAAGACCACCAGCTCCCGCTCTCCGAACAGGTCGGCGGCCCGCAAGATCATCGCCAAAAGCGCGTATAGAAACGCCCCCAGAAAGGTCGCCAGCACCGAATGGGTCGTCTTGTCCTCCTGCAAGAGGCGGTGACTGCGCGGCGACCATTGCCCCTCGGCGCGCGAGAATCCCGTCACCATGATGGTCAGCGAAAAGGTCACCACTGCCAGCATCGAACTCGCCAGAACCGGCAAGATCGCATCGACCGCCTCCGCCCCCACCAGACCCGCCAATCCAGCGGGGATCAGCGGCCCGATCACCGTCGCCACCCCCAGCGCCATCAGCGCCAGAACCGCGACAAGGATCACCCGCACATGGATGCGGCGCGTCTGCTGGCGCAGCCAACGCAAGAAGGTGGAGAACATCGGGCAAGCCTCCGCTCTGCGACAGGGCATGTCGCTTTTGGACAAGTGGGTCGCACACCCTTCGCGCGACCTTCCGCAGGCAAGCTAACGGAGGCGGAAGATGAAGACCACAACGCACGTCTGCATCATCGGGGGGGGCGTCGTCGGTTGTTCGGTCGCCTATCACCTGACCAAACTGGGCTGGACGGACGTGATGCTGCTGGAACGCTCGGAACTGACGAGCGGGTCGACATGGCACGCGGCGGGCGGCTTTCACACTCTGAACGGCGACACCAACATGGCCGCCCTTCAGGGCTACACGATCCGCCTCTACCGCGAACTCGAAGAGATCACGGGCCTGTCCTGCGGCCTGCACCATGTCGGCGGCCTGACGCTCGCCGATACGCCCGAACGCTTCGACATGCTCAAGGCCGAACGCGCGAAACACCGCTACATGGGCAATGACACGGCGATCCTCGGGCCCGAGGAGATCCGCAAACTCTCCCCCATCACCAACATCGACGGGATCCTCGGCGCGCTCTACGACCCGCTCGACGGTCACCTTGATCCTTCGGGAACGACCCACGCCTATGCCAAGGCCGCGCGCATGGCGGGCGCCAAAATCGTGCTTCATACCAAGGTGATCGAAACCAACCCCCGACCCGATGGCACATGGGACGTCGTGACCGACAAGGGCACGATCCATGCCGAACACGTGGTCAATGCCGCAGGCCTCTGGGCGCGCGAGGTGGGCGCGATGGCGGGCTGCGTCCTGCCGCTCCATCCGATGGAACACCAGTATATCGTGACCGAGGAGGTGCCCGAGATCATGGCCCTTCTGGCCGAAGGGCACGAACACCCCCACGTCATGGATCCCGCAGGCGAAAGCTATCTCCGGCAAGAGGGGCGCGGGCTTTGCATCGGCTTTTACGAACAACCCTGCCGCCCTTGGGCCGTCGACGGCACGCCCTGGACCTTCGGCCATGAACTCCTGCCCGACGATTTCGACAAGATCGAGGACAGCATCGCCTTCGCCTATCGGCGTTTCCCGGTTCTGGAACGGGCGGGCGTCAAATCCGTGATCCACGGCCCCTTCACTTTCGCCCCCGATGGCAACCCGTTGGTCGGCCCCGTCCCGGGCCTCAGGAACTACTGGTCGGCCTGCGGCGTGATGGCGGGCTTTTCGCAAGGCGGCGGCGTGGGCCTCATGCTCGCGCAATGGATGGTCGAGGGCGAGACGGAACGCGACGTGATGGCGATGGATGTCGCCCGCTTCGGCCGCTGGATCGGTCCGGGCTACACCCTACCCAAGGTGATCGAAAACTACCAGACGCGCTTTTCCGTCAGCTACCCGAACGAGGAAAAGCCCGCCGCCCGCCCCCATCGCACCACGCCCATGTATGACACGTTCGACGCCATGGGCGCGGTCTGGGGGCAGCAATACGGGCTCGAGGTGGTCAATTACTTCGCGGGTGCCGGCGAAAACAGATACGAAACCCCCTCCTTCCGCCGCTCCAACGCCTTTGACGCGACCGCGCGCGAAGTGCAGGCCGTGCGCACCGCCGTCGGCATCAACGAGCTTCAGAATTTCGGCAAATACCGCGTCACGGGCCGCGATGCGCGCGGCTGGCTCGACCACGTGATGGCGGGCCGCATCCCCGCACCGGGGCGGATTTCGCTGTCGCCCATGCTGTCGGAAAAGGGACGGATCGTCGGCGATTTCACCATTTCCTGCCTGTCCGAGACAGAGTTTCAACTGACCGCCAGCTATGGCGCACAGGATTACCATTTGCGCTGGTTCGACAAGTGGTTGTCGGGTGACGTTCATGTCGCGAACATCTCCGACACCCGCAGCGGCTTCCAGATCGCAGGCCCCCGCGCGCGCGATCTTTTGGCCGCTGTTGCGCGTCAGGATGTCAGCGACATGGCCTTCATGGATGTCCGCCGCCTGACCATCGGCCTCTCGGATGCCATCGTCCAGCGTGTCAGCTACACCGGCGATCTGGGCTACGAGATCTATGTCGACACCCTGGAACAACGCGCGCTCTGGCGGGCGCTCTGGGACAAAGGGCAGGACTTCGGGATCAAGCCCTTCGGCATGCGCGCCATGATGTCCCTGCGCCTCGATCGCGGGTTCGGGTCCTGGATGCGGGAATTCTCGCCCGATTACACCCCTGCCGAAACCGGCCTCGACCGCTTCATCGCGTGGAAGAAACCCGTCGCATTCATCGGCCGACAGGCGGCCGAGGCTGCACGCACCGCGCCCCCCGCCCGCCGCCTGACCCAATTTCTGGTCGATGCCGCGGATGCCGATGTGGTCGCCTATGAACCGATCTGGCTCGACGGTGCGGTCGTGGGTTTCTGCACCTCGGGCGGCTATTCGCACTGGACCGGGCAATCGACCGCGTTCGGCTTCCTGCCCTCCGAGCGGATCATGGATGGATTGCCCGTCGAGATCGAGATATTGGGCGAGATGCGGCCCGCGCGTGTGGTGACGTCACCGCTTTGGGAAGATCCGCGAATGCGGGCGTAGGGACGGCGCGCCGGAAGGCGCAAGCTCCCCCGTCACCAGAGGTGACGACGTCAAAGTAGGGGGCTCTGCCCCCGTCACCAGAGGCGACGACTTCAAAGTAGGGGGCTCTGCCCCCGTCGCCTTTGGCGACTCCCCCGGAGTTTTTCGGCCAAGATGAAGGAGGGCCGCGATGGAGCCCGATGCCACCACGATCCTGCTGCTTGCCGCAGGCCGGTCCAGCCGGATGCGCGGCACCGACAAGCTGATGGAAGAGATCGACGGCGCGCCGATTTTGCAGATCATGGCGCGCCGCGCGACGCGGGCCGGCGTGCCGGTGCGCGTCGTCCTTGGCCCGGATCAGGAGACGCGGCGCGCGGCCCTTGCCGGGCTCGATCTACGGATCGTCGAAGCCACGGACAGCGACGGTATGGCCGCCTCGATCCGCGCGGGCGTCGAAGGCCTGACCGGGCCGGTCCTGCTGGTCTTGGCCGATATGCCCGAGATCACGGCGCAGGACCTCTACCTGATGGTCTCGCTTGGCGCACAGGCCCCGCAGGCGATCCTGCGCGCAGCCAGCCGCGACGGCCAACCCGGCCACCCCGTTCTGTTTCCCGCCGATCTCGTGCCGGAACTGGCGCAGATCCGTGGCGACCAAGGCGCGCGCGACATCCTGCGCGCGGCAGCGGCGCGCGTCCATCTTCTGCCGCTGGCGGGCGACCGGGCGCTCGTCGATCTCGACACGCCCGAGGCATGGGCGCAATGGCGGGCGCGACAGGGCGCCTGACGCCCTCCCCATGAAGAAAGGGGCGGTCCCGAAGGCCGCCCCTTTCTCCTCTCCGTTGCCCCGGGTCAGGGCCCGCCTGTCGCGGGCCCGGCCCTCAGCCGCGGTGCTGCAGCAGTTTGGCCTCATGCGCCTTGAGCGACCGGCGCGCCGAGACATAGCCATCCAGACCTTCGCGCGTCTTCAGCTCGGGGAAGAGCCCGAGGATCTCGTCGCGCACCTCGTCGGCAAGCGTCCCCATCGACTGGGCGCCCGGCTGGAAGCTTTCCGTCCAGGACCCGTTCGACAGGACCACTTCGTGCCGGTCGAACATGAAGTGGACATAGGTCGTGCGCAGCGTATCGAGCTGCATGATCCCCGACGTGCCCACCAGATGCTTGGCCGGAACCAGAACCTCGCTCTCGTTGAAATAGAGGTCGGTCATCTCGTTGGCGATCAGCAACCGGTGCTGGGGCGACACCACCATGTCGCGTTCCGGCAAGCCATGGCCAAGGCTCCCCTTGCGGACAAGGATCGGGCGGAAATGCGGGTTCTGCCCCAGCTCCGCACGGTCCAGCGTCCTTTGGCCCAGCCACCGGATTTCCTGGATGCCGTTGTCGCGGGTGATCACCCGATCCCCCTCGCGCAGGCTTTCCACCGGAACCTCGCCCTTGGGCGTGGCGATCAGCGTACCGGGGGTAAAGCAGATCGGCCCGGCGATCTCTTCGATCTCGCGGAAGACCAGTTCGCCCTGCACGACCGACTTCGTGGCGTCCGTGTAGAAGACGACGCGCCCGCTTTCGCCCGATGCCCCCGTGGGATCGATCGAATCCTCGAGGAAGATGTCGAAATCCCGGTTTCCGGTCAGGTCGAGGACGTCGATGTCGTTTCCGTCCGGATCCTCGCCGCCGACGATCGTATCGCCCAGACCCTCGCGGTAGGTGTCGCCAAAGATCGGATCGGTGAAATTGCCGACCGTGAAGGTGTCGTTGCCCAGACCGCCCGAGAGGCTGTCGGCCCCCTGACCTCCGATGATCATGTCATCGCCCGTGCCGCCGTCGATCACGTCATCGTCGATGCCGCCGTCGAGCGTGTCATTGCCCGCGCCGCCAAAGATCGTGTCGTCATCGTCAGCCCCGAAGACGAGGTCATCGCCCGCCCCGGCATCGATCACGTCACGGCCGTTGTCGAGGATCGGATCGTTGCGGGAGGCCACGAGATTGTCGTCGATCAGGTTGAGCGTATCCGCCCCCGCCGCATCGACACCGGCAAAGATCGTGTCGTTGCCATCCCCGGAGGTGATCGTATCCGACCCTTCGCCGCCAACGATCCGGTCAGCGCCGGTGCCCGTGCTGATGACGTCGTCATCGAACCCGCCGTCGACCACGTTGTCACCGTCGCCCGCGTCGATGACATCCGCATCATCGCCGGTCTGGATCGTGTCATTGCCGGCCCCGGTCGTGACCACATCGCGGTCATCGGCCGGATCGGGATCGGCATTGCCCACGATCGGGAACCCGCGATCCGGAAGGCCGGTGTCGCCGCTCACGATCAGGTTGTCGCCGTCCAGATCGGTGATCGTGTCACGGCCGGAATTGCCGGTGATCGTGTCGCTGCCGGTTCCGCCGTCGAGGCTGTCGTTGCCCGAGCCGCCCGTCAGCGTATCGAGGCCAGCCCCGCCCAGCAGCGTGTCGTCGCCCTCGGCCCCGCCGAGCACGTCATTGCCCACGCCCCCGTCGACAAGGTCATTGCCCTCGTTGCCGAACAGCTCGTCGTCGCCCGCGCCACCCTGAACGGTGTCATCGCCCAGACCGCCGCTGACCGTGTCGTCCTCCGCGCCGCCATCCAGCACATCGTCGCCGATGCCACCGTTGATGACATCCTCGCCCGCACCGCCATCGACCGTGTCGTTGCCGTCCCCGGCATTGATCGTGTCGTTGCCGCCATTGCCCTCGATCACGTCGTCCAGACCGTCCGGCCCGTCGATCGTGTCGCCTTCGGCATCGGCATAGCCGGGGTTCATCACCTCGCCGGTTTCAAGCCCGTCGACCACCCCATCGGGCAGAACGTCGAACAGGACTGTCTCGATCTCCGAGAAGGCGATGGTGACCGGCTGGCCCGCGGCGTTGTTGATCACCGCAGTGCCGCTTTCGCCCGTACCCGTCACGGGGTCGAAGGTCGGGTCGGTCGGGTCGTAGGTGATCGACACCACGTCCAAGCCGCGCAGGTCCAGAACGTCGCCGATCCGTCCGCCCGGGTTGTTCGTCGGATCGATGACCGCCTCTTCGCCGGTCTCGCCACCGATGACCGTGATCGTGCCGGTCTCGGGGCGGGTGTCGTCGACGGTGAAGACATCATCGCCCGATCCGCCCGTCGCCAGGTCGCCGCCGCTGACCACGATGTCATCGTCGCCCGCGCCGCCGTCGATCGTGTCGACGCCATCCTCGCCGTCCAGCGTGTCGGCTCCGTCACCACCCGCGATCAGGTCGTTGCCGCCATTGCCGATGATCAGGTCGTCGCCCGCATCGCCGTTCAGCGTATCGGCACCGACGCTGGCGAGGATCGTGTCATTGCCATCGCCACCGTTGACGAGATTGCGGTTGCCCGGCCCGTCATTGCTCGTGGGATTGCCCACGGGCTGGGTGCCGTCGAAACTGCCGGGAACGAGCAGGTCATCGCCCGCGCCGCCCTCCAGCGTGTCATCGCCCGCACCACCATAGAGGCTGTCGCCGCCCTCTCCACCGGTCAGGCTGTCATTGCCGAACCCGCCGACGATGGCATCGTCGCCCGCACCGCCATCGACCGTGTCATCGCCCGCGCCCGCGTCGATCGTATCGTCGCCGCCGTTGCCCTCGATCACATCCGGCCCGTTGCCGATCACATCGCCGCCGCCATCGGTCGGCGCGTTGCTGTCGTCATAGCCGACGCCCATGACCTCGCCGGTCTCCTCGCCGTCCACGACCCCGTCGGGCAGCGGGTCGAAGACCACGTTCTCGATCTGGCTGAAGTTGATCGTCACCGGCTGGCCCGCAGCATTGGTGAACACCACCGTGCCGCTCTCGCCCACGCCCGTCGCCGGGTCGAAGGTCGGATCCGTCGGGTCGAAGGTCACCGAGACCACGTCCAGACCCGTCAGGTCCAGCGTGTCCCCAACCCGGC
>NZ_JASJOF010000007.1 GCF_030163795.1 Roseicyclus marinus
GGGGTCGCGCCCCCTCTAGCCCGTGGGGGCGTTGACGGCAAGGCGGCGAGCGGGCACGGCCTGCGGGGCGGAGGCGGCCTTCATCACGTCTTCCTTCATGATCCGGCCATCACGGCCGGTGCCGGTTACCTGTGCGGGCGTAAGGCCCTTTTCCGCCATCAGCTTTTGCGCCGAAGGGGCGTGTTCGATGTCTTTCTTGCCCGTGGCTTCGGGGGCGGCGGCGGGCGCGGGATCCGCCTGCGGAGCGGGCGCTGCGGCGGCACCGGAGGAGCCGCCGATCACGGCAAGCTTGCCCGATGCCTCGACCGTCGTGCCCTCGGCCGCGAGGATCTCGGTCAGGACGCCGGCTGCAGGGCTGGGCACCTCGACCGAAACCTTGTCGGTTTCCAGTTCGCAGAGCATTTCATCCTGCGCGACGGTATCGCCGACCTTCTTGAACCAGGTCGACACCGTTGCCTCGGTCACGCTTTCACCCAGCGTGGGGACCATGACGTCGACGGCCTTGCCGCCCGTCTCGGAAGGGGCGGCGGCAGTGGCGGGGGCGGATGCCTTGGCCGTGGCGGCGCCTGCGCCTTCGCTCAGCGTGGCCAGAAGCGCGTTGACGCCAACGGTTTCGCCTTCGGCGGCGATGATGTCGCCCAAGGTGCCTGCGGCGGGCGAGGGAACCTCGACCGTGACCTTGTCGGTTTCCAGCTCGCAGAGCATTTCATCGACCGCAACGGCATCGCCCGGTTTCTTGAACCAGGTGGCGACGGTGGCTTCGGTGACGCTTTCGCCCAATGTGGGCACGCGGACTTCTATGGACATGGATTTACCCTTCGATGGTCAGCGCATCGTTCACGAGCGCGGTCTGTTGGGATTTGTGCTGGCTGGCCAGACCCGTGGCGGGCGAGGCACTCGCCGCGCGCCCAGCATAGCGGGGGCGGGTGTGTTTCGCACCGATGCGGGACAGGACCCATTCGATATTCGGCTCGACAAAGGACCAGGCGCCCTGGTTCTTGGGCTCTTCCTGGCACCAGACGATCTCGGCCTTCTTGAAGCGTTCGAGTTCCTTGGTCAGCGCGAGCGCCGGGAACGGATAGAATTGCTCGAGCCGCAGGAGGTAGACATCGGTCAGGCCGCGGGCGTCGCGTTCCTCGAGCAGGTCGTAATAGACCTTGCCCGAGCAGATCACGACGCGGCGGATCTTGTCGTCCTTGGCCAGAACCGTGTCGGAGTGACCCTTTTCGGCATCGTCCCACAGAACGCGATGGAAGGAGGAGCCGGTTGTGAAATCCTCGGCATCCGAGATCGCGAGCTTGTGGCGCAGGAGCGACTTGGGCGTCATCAGAACCAGCGGTTTGCGGAAGGTCCGGTGGATCTGGCGGCGCAGGATGTGGAAGTAATTGGCCGGCGTCGTGCAATTGGCCACGATCCAGTTGTCCTCGGCGCTCATCTGCAAGAAGCGTTCGAGCCGGGCGGAGGAATGTTCCGGGCCCTGGCCTTCGAAGCCGTGGGGCAGGAGCATGACGAGGCCCGACATGCGCAGCCACTTTCGTTCGCCGGAACTGATGAACTGGTCGAACATGATCTGCGCGCCATTGGCGAAATCGCCGAATTGCGCCTCCCACATCACCAGCGCGTTGGGTTCGGCGAGGGAGTAGCCGTATTCGAACCCGAGGACGGCATATTCCGACAGGGCGCTGTCGATCACCTCGTATTTCGCCTGCCCCTCGCGGATCTGGTTGAGCGGGTAATAGCGATCCTCGGTTTCCTGGTCGATCAGGCCGGAATGGCGCTGGGAGAAGGTGCCGCGCGTGCTGTCCTGACCGGCGAGGCGGACGGGATAGCCTTCGGTCAGGAGCGAGCCAAACGCCAGCGCCTCGGCGGTGGCCCAGTCGAAGCCCTTGCCCGAGGAGAACATCTCGGCCTTGGTTTCCAGAAGGCGGGCAACCGTCTTGTGCAGGTTGAACCCCTCGGGCGCGGTGGACAGTGCGCGACCGACCTCGGCCATGGTTTCGGGTTTGATGGCGGTTTCGCCGCGCTGGTAATCCTCGCCCTCGCGGTTGAGGTGGGACCAGCGCCCGTCGAGCCAATCGGCCTTGTTGGGTTTGTAATCCTTGCCGGCTTCGAACTCGGTGTTCAGGCGGGACTGGAAGGCGGCCTTCATGTCCTCGATCTCGCCCTCGGGGATCAGGCCGTCCTTGACCAGACGCTCGGTATAAAGCTGGAGCGTGGTCTTGTGGGTCTTGATCCGCTTGTACATCACCGGGTTGGTGAAGTTGGGCTCGTCGCCTTCGTTATGGCCGAAGCGGCGGTAGCAGAAGATGTCGAGCACCACGTCCTTGCCAAATTTCTGGCGGAATTCGGTGGCGACGCGGGCGGCGTGGACCACGGCTTCGGGGTCGTCGCCGTTGACGTGGAAGATGGGGGCCTCGACCATCAGGGCGATATCGGTCGGATAGGGCGAGGACCGGCTGAAATGCGGCGCGGTGGTGAAGCCGATCTGGTTGTTCACCACGATATGCATCGTGCCGCCGGTGCGGTGCCCGCGGATGCCCGACAGCTGGAAGCCTTCGGCCACGACGCCCTGACCAGCAAAGGCCGCGTCGCCGTGCAGAAGGATCGCCATCACCTTGCGGCGCTCGGTGTCGCCGATCTGGTCTTGCTTGGCGCGGACCTTGCCCAGAACCACGGGGTTCACGGCCTCGAGGTGGGAGGGGTTGGCGGTCAGCGACAGGTGGACGGTGTTGCCGTCGAATTCCCGGTCGGACGAGGCGCCGAGGTGGTATTTCACGTCGCCCGAGCCGTCGACATCCTCGGGCTTGAAGCTGCCGCCCTGAAACTCGTTGAAGATCGCGCGATAAGGTTTGCCCATCACGTTGGCCAGAACCGACAGGCGGCCCCGGTGGGGCATGCCGATGACGATTTCCTGCAGACCCAGCGCGCCGCCGCGCTTGATGATCTGCTCCATCGCGGGGATCAGCGCCTCGCCCCCATCAAGGCCGAACCGCTTGGTCCCCATGTATTTCACATGGAGGAATTTCTCGAAGCCCTCGGCCTCGACAAGCTTGTTCAGGATCGCCTTGCGCCCGTTCTGGGTGAAGGCGATTTCCTTGCCGTAGCCTTCGATCCGCTCTTTCAGCCAAGCGGCTTGTTCGGGGTCGGAGATGTGCATGTATTGCAGGGCGAAGGTGCCGCAATAGGTGCGTTTCACGATCTCGACGATCTGGCGCATGGAGGCCATCTGCAGGCCCAGGACGTTGTCGATGAAGATCGGGCGGTCCATGTCGGCTTCGGTGAAGCCGTAGGATTTGGGATCGAGTTCCGGGTGCTGGGTCTGGTCGCGCATCCCCAGCGGGTCGAGATTGGCGACCAGATGGCCGCGGATGCGGTAGGCGCGGATCAGCATGAGCGCGCGGATCGAATCTAGCACGGCGCGCTGCACCTGCGCATCGGTGACGGTCGCGCCCTTTTCCTCGGCCTTGGCCTTGATCTTGTCGCCCGCGCCCTTGATCTCGGCCGCGGCCTGCGGCCATTCACCGGTCAGCGCGGCGGTCAGCTCGTCGCCCGGCACGGGCGGCCAGTCGCGGCGCGCCCAAGAAGGGCCCTGCGCCTCGGCCTGCGCATCGGCGGCGCTGTCGCCCATGGCTGCGAAGAAGTCGCGCCAAGCCTCGTCGACCGCGTTCGGATCGCGGGCGTATTGTGCCTGAAGCTGTTCGAGATACGCCGCGTTATGCCCCTGCATGAAGGAGGAGGCGTGGAACTGGTCGTTGGAGCTCTGGTCGGTCATGGGTGCGCACCTGACTGGGGTTGAGCATCCCGGGCGGGGTCGTTCACCGCCCGGGAGAAGTGTGGGTTCGGGTCAGCCGATGGCCTTGAGCACGGCCTCGCCCAGACCTGCGGGGCTGTCTGCCACCACGATACCTGCGGCTTTCATCGCCTCGATCTTGCTTTCGGCATCACCTTTGCCGCCCGCGACGATGGCGCCGGCATGGCCCATGCGGCGGCCCGGAGGGGCGGTGCGGCCCGCGATGAAGCCGGCGGTCGGTTTCCAGCGGCCGCGCTTTTTCTCGTCGGCGAGGAACTGGGCGGCTTCTTCCTCGGCGGAGCCGCCGATTTCCCCGATCATGATGATCGAATGGGTTTCGGGGTCCGCGAGGAACATTTCCAGCACGTCGATATGTTCGGTGCCTTTGATCGGGTCGCCACCGATGCCGACGGCAGACGACTGGCCAAGGCCCACATCCGAGGTCTGCTTGACCGCTTCATAGGTGAGCGTGCCCGAGCGGGACACGACGCCGACCGAGCCGCGACGGAAGATCGAGCCGGGCATGATGCCGATCTTGCAGGCATCGGGGGTCATCACGCCGGGGCAGTTCGGCCCGATGAGACGCGATTTCGACCCTTCGAGAGCGCGCTTGACGCGCATCATGTCGAGAACCGGGATACCTTCGGTGATGCAGACGATCAGTTCCATCTCGGCGTCGATCGCCTCGAGGATGCTGTCCGCCGCGAAGGGGGGGGGAACGTAGATCGCGGTGGCGTTGGCCTGCGTGGCGTGCTTTGCCTCGTGGACCGAGTTGAAGACGGGCAGGTTCAGGTGGGTCGAGCCACCTTTTCCGGGGGTCACGCCGCCAACCATCTTGGTGCCATAGGCGATGGCCTGTTCGGAGTGGAAGGTGCCTTGGCTGCCGGTGAAGCCTTGGCAGATCACCTTGGTGTTTTCGTCGACGAGGACGGCCATCGTCTTTCTCCTTAAATCTTGTGCGGGTCGGAGGGCAGGGGCCGCTCCGAACTGGGGGATTGGGCCGCGCCCGTCCCGGCGGGGGACGGCGCGCTGTTGGGCTGGGCCTGTGCCAGATGCGTGATCATCGCCAGGACGAACAGGCCCGCGCCCAGAAGGTGCAGCGCCGACCAGATCGCGCGCCGCCTGCCGATGACAAGGGCGGGGCCGACCAGCGTGGGCTGGGCTGCTTCTGCCGCTGTCTGGGACAGGGTGGCGGGGATGGGGGTCAGGCGCATGGCGGGGGTTCCCGGTTCAGCCCTTGACCGCTTTCACGATCTTTTCCGCGGCGTCCGACAGGTTGTCGGCGGCGATGACGTTCAGGCCGGAGGCGTTGATGATCTCCTTGCCCTTTTCGACGTTCGTGCCTTCGAGGCGGACGACGAGAGGAACCTGAAGACCCACTTCCTTGACGGCGGCCACCACGCCTTCGGCGATGATGTCACAGCGCATGATGCCCCCGAAGATGTTGACGAGGATGCCCTTCACGTTCTTGTCGGACGTGATGATCTTGAAGGCCTCGGTCACCTTTTCCTTGGTGGCCGATCCGCCCACGTCGAGGAAGTTGGCCGGCTCGGAGCCGTAGAGCTTGATGATGTCCATCGTGGCCATCGCCAGACCCGCGCCGTTGACCATGCAGCCGATCTCGCCATCGAGCGCGATGTAGTTCAGGTCATATTTGGAGGCGGCCAGTTCCTTGGGGTCTTCCTCGGTCTCGTCGCGGAGCGCTGCGATATCGGCGTGGCGGTAGACCGCGTTGCCGTCGAAGCCGACCTTGGCGTCGAGCACTTTCAGGCTGCCCTCGTCGGTGACGATCAGCGGGTTGATCTCGAGCATCTCCATGTCCTTCTCGACGAAGGCTTTGTAGAGAAGACCCATCAGGGCGACGCATTCCTTGACCTGCTTGCCTTCGAGCCCGAGGGAGAAGGCGACGCGGCGGCCGTGGAAGGGCTGGTAGCCGCTGGCCGGATCGACGGAGAAGGACAGGATCTTTTCGGGGGTCGCGGCGGCGACCTCCTCGATGTCCATGCCGCCCTCGGTCGAGCAGACGAAGGAGATGCGGCTGGTCTGACGGTCGACGAGCAGAGCGAGATACATCTCGCGCTCGATGCCCGAGCCATCTTCGATGTAGATGCGGTTCACCTGCTTGCCGGCCGGGCCGGTCTGGTGGGTGACAAGGGTGCGGCCCAGCATCTTCTTGGCTTCTTCGGCGGCTTCCTCGACCGATTTGGTCAGGCGCACACCGCCCTTTTCGCCGGCATCGGCTTCCTTGAACTTGCCCTTGCCGCGTCCGCCGGCGTGGATCTGTGCCTTGACGACCCAGAGCGGCCCGTCCATCTCGCCCGCCGCGGTCTTGGCCTCTTCGGCCTTGAGAACAACGCGGCCATCGCTGACCGGTGCGCCGTATTGGCGAAGCAGGGCTTTCGCCTGGTATTCATGAATGTTCACGAAACTGTCCCGTCGTTGCTGGTGTTTGCACTGGCCTAAGCACAACCGAAGCGCGCAATAAACCGGCTTTGTGCCGCAGGACGGGGCTTTCCGGGAAAAAAGCGACATTTGTGATCACAGCCTGAAAACGTGTGATCACAAGATTTTCCTGTTAGCGGTATGCAGCGGTATGCCGGGTGCGACTCAGGCAGGTTCCGCGCCTGTCGCCCGCGCTGCGATGCGCAGCATCAACTGCGTGGCAAGGGCCATGTCCTGCACCGAGACATATTCAAGCGGCCCGTGCACGTTCTGCATCCCGGTGAAGAGATTGGGGCAGGGGACCCCCATTTCCGTCAGTCGGGAGCCATCGGTGCCGCCGCGAATGACGGCTTCGATGGGCTCATGGCCCATGTCGCGGAGCGCGTCGCGGGCGAGGTTGACGGGGGTCATGTCCTCCTCGAGCCAGTAGCGCATGTTGCGGTATTGCGGCGTGATCTGCACGTCGATCCGGGCGCGGGGTTCGGTGGCGGCGATGGCGGCGCAGACCTGGCGCACCAGATCGCCCTTGGCCGCCAGCCCGTCGCGCTCGAAATCGCGCAAGATGAGGCGCAGGACCATCTGGTCGGCGGTTCCCTTCATGTCGACGGCATGGATGAAGCCCTGCCTGTCGGCGGTGGTTTCGGGCGTCATGGTCGCCTGCGGCAGCGTTTCGACGATGCGGGAGGCGAGGTGGATGGCGTTCACCAGTTTCCCCGTCGCCTCGCCGGGATGGATCGAGACGCCGGTGACGGTGATCACGGCGAAATCGGCGGAGAAGGTTTCATAGACGATCTCACCCGCGTCGCCGCCGTCGAACGTATAGGCGAAATCGACGCCCAGATCGGCGGGCAGTTTCGGATCGACGCCGCGCCCGATTTCCTCGTCGGGGGTGAAGGCGATGCGGATCGTCGGGCGCGGCAGGTCGGGGTTGTCGATCAGATGGCGCGCAGCGGTCATGATGATGGCGATGCCGGCCTTGTCATCGGCCCCCAGAAGCGTGGTGCCCGAGGCGGTCACGAGATCCTCGCCGATCTTGGTTGCGAGATAGGGAAAATCCTCGGGCGAAAGGGTCAGGTCGGGCGCGTCGGGAAAGGTGATCGCGCCGCCGTTGTAGCCCCGGATCACGCGGGGTTTGACGCCCGTGGCGTTGAATTGGGGCGCCGTGTCGACATGGGCGAGAAAGCCGATGGTGGGGCCGGGGGCATTGCCGGGGATCGTGGCGATGACCGTACCGTAGGGTGTTTTCGTCACCTCCGCCGCGCCGATCTCGGCCAGTTCCTGCGCCATCAGGTCGAGCATCGCGTGTTGTATGGCGGTCGAGGGCTGGGCGGGGCTGTCCATGTCGGACTGGCTGTCGATGGCGGCGTAGCGGACGAGGCGGGTTTCCAGCTCGGTGTCGAAATCGCGCATGATCGGGGTCTCCTGTCGGGTTGGGGGGATGAGGGGCGCGGTCTGTGCCAGTGTCAAGCGGGGTGTTTTTTTGGTTGCTGGTCTGGGCAGCGGACCGCAGACTTTGCGGCGTTGTGCACAGGTATCGAGTGGAGGCGCGTTTCGTCATGATCCCGAGAAAGCTGGCGATGGCCGGGTGTGTTTTGGGCCTGTTTGGTGCCGAACCTGTCGCGGCAGAGGCCGATGGGTGGGCACCGATCCTTGATCAGGCGCGGCTGGGGCGGGGTCAGGCGGCCTGTTGGATCCGGGGGGAGAACAGCGCCTGCCTGATGCTGAGTTGCCGCGATGGCGGACCCTTGGAAATTGGGATGATGGCCTATGGCGGCAATTTCGGGTTGGAACCCATGCTGCCCGTTTTCATCCGCGTTGATGGTGGGCCGGTTCATGCGCTGTCGATGAATGTTCTCAGCCTGTTCGACGTGCAACATGCGGCGGTGCCCTTTGATCCGGGTCGCCATGGCGCGCTGTTGGCGGCGCTGCGCACGGGCCGGGTCGCCGAGATCGCGGTTTATGATCCGGCGTCGAACCCGCTGGCCTATACTCTGGGCAATAGGCCTGGTGCGGTCGATGCGGCCTTGGCGGGGTGCGGTGCCCCGGTTGTGGCGGGGATGGGCGGCGGCACGCCGGCGCAGGATGCGGCGCGGTTCGTGCAGATCGATCCGGGGCTTGCCCATGCCGAGGCGACGGATCTAGCGCGTGGGTTGTTGGCGGAGATGCTGGCGCAAGAACCGGGGACGGAGGTGGTGGCGAGTATTGCGTTGTTACCCGATGGGCGGCGCATCCTGGTCGCCGAGCACGGGGTCAGCACGGCAAGTTACGGGATCACGGGGGTCGGCACCTATGTCTTCACCGCCGATCCGGGCGGGCCGTTCCGGCAGGCCTATGCGACCACGGGAGTGAGCCTGTGGCTCGATCTGGCCCAGCTGTCGGAGGGGTTTCCCGATATCTGGGTGCAGAATTATCGCGGCGTGTCGCCCCCCTATGGGGTCTGGCGGCATCTCGGCGGGCGCTACCAGCACCAGCGCAACGAGCCTGCGGGTTGAGGGTCGGGCGGAAAACTGCAGTTTTCTGTCTGGAGAAACTGCAGTTTTTCCCACGTTTTCCGCGAGGAATACGCCCCCTCAGGCGCGGAACAGAACCTGTCCGCGCGGCAGGCGGTCGGGTTGGCGCGTCAGGGTCAGGCCGGCGGCATCGGCCATGGCCTCAAGCGCGGCTTGCGTCATGTGCCACGGCGGGCGGTCGGGGTGGGTGACGACGCCATCGGGTTGGCGAAGGCTTGTGTCCTCCTGCCCTTCGGGCGCGAGGAATACCGTGAACAGAAAGACGCGGGGGGCGGGCCAGCGGCGGGCGATCTGTGCGAGCGCGTGGGCTGTCTGGCCCGGCGGCAGATGGGTGAAGAGGCCGAAGGCCATGAGGTAATCGACATGGGGCGGCAGGCCGGGAAAGGCGAAATCGGCATCTTCGATCAGATGATCCTCGGGCAGGCGGTCGGGATCGGTCAGTTCCACCTCGCGCCCGCGCAGCATCAAGGCGCGGCTGGCGTCGGTGGCCCAGTAGTGGCCGGGGTCGAGGAAGGGAACCGCCTTGCAGCCCAGCCGCAGGGAGCCCGCGCCGATGTCGAGGAGGCGGTGGTGAGGTTGCAGGCCATGGGCGCGCAGAAGCGCCAGTTGCAAGCGGCCTATTTCCTCCCAGCGGCCGCCGACAATGTCGCGGTGCCGCCCGTCACGCAGCGCGCGGTCATAGAAACCGGGTTCGAGATAGGGGGAGGGGGGCCGCGTCATGGGATGCGGCGGCCCCGCATTTCGGGGGCCGCCGCGAAGATCATCAGGCGAGGCTTTCGTCGATCGCCTTGCAGGCGTCGACAAGGCCTTTCACGGCCGCGACCGAATTGTCGAACATCGCCTGTTCGTCCTTGGTCAGCTTGATCTCGACGATGCGTTCGATGCCGCCTTTGCCGATCACGGTGGGCACACCGACATACATCTTCTTCAGGCCGAATTCGCCGTCGCAATGGGCGGCGCAGGGCAGGACGCGCTTTTGGTCCTTGAGATAGGCCTCGGCCATCTCGATGGCGGAGGTGGCGGGCGCGTAGAAGGCGGAGCCGGTCTTGAGCAGGCCCACGATTTCCGCGCCGCCGTCACGCGTGCGCTGGACGATGGCGTCCATCTTTTCCTTGGTGGTCCAGCCCATCTCGATCAGGTCGGGCAGGGGGATGCCCGCGACGGTCGAGTAGCGGACCGAGGGGACCATCGTGTCGCCATGCCCGCCCAGAACGAAGGCGGTCACGTCCTTCATCGAGACATCGAATTCTTCGGCGAGGAAGTGGCGGAAGCGCGCGCTGTCGAGGACACCCGCCATGCCGCAGACCATGTGGGGCGGCAGGCCGGAGAACTTCTGCAGCGCCCAGACCATCGCGTCGAGCGGGTTGGTGATGCAGATGACGAAGGCGTCGGGGGCGTGGTCGCGGATGCCTTCGCCCACGGATTTCATGACCTTGAGGTTGATGCCCAGAAGATCGTCGCGGGACATGCCCGGCTTGCGCGGCACGCCGGCGGTGACGATGCAGACATCGGCACCCGCGATATCGGCGTAATCGTTGGTGCCCTTGAGCTTGGCGTCGAAACGTTCGGACGGTCCCGATTCGGCGATGTCGAGCGCCTTGCCCTGCGGCGTGCCTTCGGCGATGTCGAACAGGATGATGTCACCCAGTTCCTTCAGCGCGGCGAGATGGGCGAGCGTGCCCCCGATCTGCCCGGCACCGATCAGCGCAATCTTGGGTCTGGCCATGAGATTGATCTCCAAGTCCCTCGTTGATATCGGCGATGGGCGTAGCCCTGCGCCGTGGCGCGCGCAAGCCCGCCGCGCTGCGGCGCCCTGCGCCAGACGTCGCAGGCGGCGCGGGCGGCAGGGTCCAAGCCGCTGATACCCTTGGGAAAGGAGAGCCCATGCTGGAAGGATGGGTGTTTGCGCTGGCAGCCCTCGGCGCGTTTCTGGCCGGGCTGTCCAAGGGTGGATTCGGCGGATCGCTGGGCTTTGCCGGCTCTGCGATTCTCGCCATGGTGGTGGAGCCGGGGGTGGCGCTCGCGCTGATGTTGCCGGTCCTGATGGCCATCGACGTGGCCGCCGTGCGCGCCTTTTGGGGGAAATGGCACGCCCCTTCGGCCGGGGCGATCCTGACCGGGGCGCTGCCGGGTTTGGGCCTTGGCGCGGCCTTGTTCTACGTCGTGTCGGCGGATGGCATCCGGGTGATGATCGGCCTTCTGGCGGTGGGCTTCGTGGCGTTTCGCGTGGCGCTGGCCCGTGGACTGATTGCGCCACGCCCTCAGGGATTCGACCGGCGCAAGGGTTGGATCGCGGGAACGGCCGTGGGGTTCACAAGTTTCGTGGCCCATGCCGGCGGGCCACCCTTTTCCGTGTTCATGCTGGGGCAGGGCGGGATCGGCAAGACGCAGTATCACGCGACATCGGTGATCGTTTTCTGGATCGTGAATGCGCTCAAGGCCGCGATTTACAGCATGATGGGCCTGTTCACCCTGTCGCTTCTGGGATGGAGTGCGGCGCTGATCCCCTTTGCGCTTTTGGGGGCCTTTGCCGGGGTCCGGGCGCATCAGGTCATTCCCGAGCGGGCGTTTTTCGCTGTTGCCTATGTCGCGCTGGTGCTGACCGGTTTGAAACTGTTGTGGGACGGCCTGACCTGAACGCGACTTGGTGGTCGGGTGGTTTTCTTGCGCTGAAAGGCTTCGTGACGAAATTTTTTTGCTGCGACGCGGCGGGATCATCTTGCTTTCGCGGCAAAGTTGTGGTCCCCCATGCCGTCAAAGCCCCGTGCTAGACCAAAGCCAAGGAGATGTCCCTTGACCCTTCGCGCCCGCCCCTACCGCTCCGTCCTGTATATTCCTGGCTCGCGCGACCGTGCGCTGGAAAAGGCCAAGGAGCTGCCCGCCGATGCGATCATTTTCGACCTCGAGGATGCAGTCGCGGTCGAGGAAAAGGGGAATGCCCGTGCGCTTCTGGCCGAGCGGCTGGCCGAGGGGGGCTACGGCAACCGGGCGCAGATCGTGCGGATCAATGGCATGGACACGCCATGGGGCGAAGATGACCTGGCCGCGATGATGGAGATCGGGCCGGAGGCGGTCTTGTTGCCCAAGGTCGCATCGGCGGCGGATGTGGCGGCGGTTGCGGCAAGGCTCGATGCCCATCCCAAGACTGCGGGCACGCAGATCTGGGCCATGATGGAGAGCCCTGTGGGTATCCTGAACGCCGCCGAGATCGCCCGCGCGCCGCGCATGGCGGGGTTCGTTATGGGCACGAACGATCTGGCCAAGGATCTGGGCTGCCGCACGCGGGGCGCGATGCACACGGCGTTGCAGCATTGCCTGTTGGCGGCGCGGGCGGCGGGCATCGTCTGTGTCGACGGGGTCTACAACGCGTTTCGCGACGAGGAAGGGCTGGCGCGCGAATGCGCGGAGGGGCGCGATTTCGGCTTCGACGGCAAGACGTTGATCCATCCGGCGCAGATCGCCATTGCAAATGCCGCCTTTGCCCCGTCGGAGGCCGAGATCGAACTGGCGCGTCGCCAGATCGCCGCTTACGAAGAGGCGCTGGCGCGCGGTGAGGGCGTCGCGGTTGTCGACGGGCAAATCGTCGAGAATCTCCATGTGGACACGGCACGCGCCACGCTGGCCAAGGCGGGCGCCATCGCCGGGCAGGAGGCTGCGTGATGGGCTATATTCTTCTGATCCTCGGGATCGCGCTGTTCGCGGGGGGGCATTGGGTCAAGAGGCTGGCCCCCGAAAAGCGGGCGGCATGGGGCGACAAGGGCAAGGGCATCCTGTCGGTCGTGATGCTGGCCGGTGTCGTGCTGATGGTGGTGGGCTACCGGAACGCGGGGTTCGTCAACGTCTGGGTGCCGCCCGCCTTCATGATACATATCGCGAACCTCTTGGTGCTGATCGGGTTCTGGTTTTTTGCGCTGTCGTCGATCAACGGGACGATGGCGGCGCGGGTGCGGCACAAGCAGTTGACCGGTGTGAAATCCTGGGCGGTGGCGCATTTGCTGGTGAACGGCGATCTGGCCTCGATCATCCTGTTCGGGGGTATGCTGGCTTGGGCGGTGGTGTCGGTCATCCTGATCAACAAGGCGCAGCGGACATGGGAACGGCCTGCCAATGTCAGCGTGGCCAAGGATGCCATCGCGTTCGGTGTCGGTGCGGTTCTTTATGGCATCGTCGCCGCGATCCACACCTGGCTTGGTTACTATCCCTTCCCGATGTGAGGCTGGAATGAAGATCTATCGCCTGCTGACCGAGGATGACACCTCGGCCTTTTGCCACAAGGTGTCCGAGGCGTTGTCCAAGGGATGGGAACTGCACGGCAGCCCGGTGATGTCCTTTGACGCCGGGCGCGGCGTGATGCGCTGCGGTCAGGCGGTGACCAAGGAGATCCAGACCCCGTATAGCCCCGACATGAAGCTGGGGCAGCAATAGATGGCGGGAACCAAGACGAATCCCGGCCGGTTTTTCGAGGATTACCGGCTGGACGAGGTGATCGAGCATGCCGTGCCGCGCACGGTGTCGGGCGGCGAGCGCGCGCTCTACCACGCGCTCTACCCGGCCCGGCATGCGCTGTATTCTTCGGATGACTTCGCGCGGTCCTGCGGTCTGACGGCAAGCCCCGTGGATGACATGATCACCTTTCACACGGTCTTCGGCAAATCGGTGCCTGACGTCTCGCTGAATGCGGTGGCGAACCTTGGCTATGCGGAAGGGCGGTTCCATCGCCCCGTCTGGCCCGGTGACACGCTTCGTGCCTCGTCGCGGGTGATCGGGCTGAAGCAGAATTCCAATGGCAAGACGGGCGTGGTCTATGTCCGCACCGAAGGGCGCAACCAGCGTGGCGAGACGGTGCTGGACTATGTGCGCTGGGTCATGGTGCGCAAAGGCGACGAGGCCGCCCCCGCGCCCGAGACCGTGGTGCCGGAGCTGGCCAAGGTCGTGGACCCCGCCACGCTGATCCTGCCCGAGGGGCTGGATTTCAGCCGCTATGACCTGACGCTGGCGGGCGAGCCGCATCGTCTGGGCGATTACGCGGTGGGCGAGGTGATCGACCATGTCGATGGCGTGACAATCGAGGAAGCCGAACACATGATGGCCACACGGTTGTGGCAGAACACGTCGAAAACCCATTTCGACGTGACCCCGCGCGCCGACCGGCGGCGGCTGATCTATGGCGGGCATGTCATGTCGATGGCCCGCGCGCTGAGCTTCAACGGTCTGGCCAATGCGCAGATGATCGTCGCGATCAACGGCGGTAGCCATGCGAATCCCTGTTTCGCGGGCGATACGCTGCGCGCCTGGTCCGAGGTGCTGGAGACCGCGCCAACGGCAGCCCCCGGCGTCGGTGCGATCCGGCTGCGGTTGGTGGCCGTCAAGGAAGACGGACGGGCGGGCGAGCTGAAGGATGCGGAGGGCAAATACCTGCCGCATGTGTTGCTCGACCTCGATTACTGGGCGCTGATGCCTGTGTGATCGCGCGGTGCGGATTTTGTGATCACGGATTTGAAAACTGTGATCACAAAGCACCGATCTGCGGCGTTTGGACCCAAGATCAGGCGCGGAATCTGCAATCGTTGCACGTGACAGCGTGGCAAAACCCGCTATTCATCTGGAAAGACAACCGCCAGACCTTTGAGAACAACCGGAAGGGTCCAAGCCATGGCCGACGTGAACCGGGGAAACCGGCCACTTTCCCCTCATTTGACGATCTACCGTCCGCAGCTGAATTCCATCACCTCGATCTTCGTGCGCATCACCGGCAACGGGTTGATCGTGGGCGCGATCGCCGTCGTGTGGTGGTTGATGGCCGCGGCCAGCGGCGCCGCCTATTTCGACATGATCGACGGGCTGGTCACGTCTGTCCTTGGCGACATCGTGATGGCGCTGTCGGTTCTGGCGCTGTGGTATCATGCGCTGGGTGGTGTGCGGCACCTGATCTGGGATACGGGCCGGGCGCTGGACGTGGAAACCTCGGACAAGTTGGGCTGGGGCATGATCATCGGGTCGGTGGTCTTGACCGCCCTGACCCTGATCGCGATCTGAGGAGGCGGCACGATGGCATATGTAACCGACCGCAAACGCGTCGAAGGTCTGGGTTCGGCCAAGACCGGCACGGAACAACACTGGACGATGACCGTCACGTCGGTCGCGCTCCTGATCCTGACGCCCTTTTTCCTGTGGATCATCGGTGGCCTTCTGGGACAACCGCACGAGGCGGTCGTGGCCTCGTTGTCGCGGCCGGTTCCGGCGCTGATCGTCGGGGCTTTCCTTGTCGTCGGGCTTCACCACATGCGTCTGGGCATGCAGGTGCTGATCGAGGATTACACGCGCGGCCTGAGCCGCAAGATCGGCCTGATCGCAACGACCATCCTGTGCTACGCGCTGGCCGCGGGCGGGGTCGTGGCGCTGGCGCAGATTGCACTTTGAGGACGAAATGAAAGACACCGTTTCCCCGAGCTACGATCTGAATACCCACAGCTACGACGTGGTCGTGGTGGGCGCCGGCGGCGCTGGCCTGCGCGCCACGCTTGGCATGGCTGAACAGGGTCTCAAGACGGCCTGCATTTCCAAGGTGTTCCCGACGCGCAGCCACACCGTTGCCGCGCAAGGCGGCATCGCGGCCAGCCTTGGCAACATGGGGCCCGACCATTGGCACTGGCACATGTACGACACCGTGAAGGGGTCGGACTGGCTGGGCGATACCGACGCGATGGAATACCTCGCCCGTGAAGCGCCCAAGGCGGTTTACGAGCTGGAACATTACGGCGTCCCGTTCTCGCGCACCGAGGATGGCAAGATTTACCAGCGCCCGTTCGGTGGCCACACCACGCAATTCGGCGAAGGCCCGCCGGTGCAGCGCACCTGTGCCGCCGCCGACCGGACCGGCCACGCGATCCTGCACACGCTCTATGGCCAGTCGCTCAAGAACAACGCGGAATTCTACATCGAGTATTTCGCGACCGACCTTCTGATGAACGACGAAGGGCATTGCGTCGGCGTCGTGGCCTGGAAGCTCGACGATGGCACGATGCATGTGTTCCGCGCCAAGATGGTCGTTTTGGCGACCGGTGGCTATGGCCGCGCCTATTTCTCGGCCACCTCGGCCCATACCTGCACCGGCGATGGTGGCGGCATGGTCGCGCGGCAGGGGCTGCCGTTGCAGGACATGGAATTCGTGCAGTTCCACCCGACCGGCATCTATGGCGCGGGCTGTCTGATCACCGAAGGTGCGCGCGGCGAAGGCGGCTACCTGACCAATTCCGAGGGCGAGCGGTTCATGGAACGCTACGCGCCCACCTACAAGGATCTGGCGTCGCGCGACGTGGTTTCGCGCTGCATGACGATGGAAATCCGTGAGGGTCGCGGCGTGGGCAAGGAGGGGGATCACATCCACCTGCACCTGAACCACCTGCCGCCCGAAACGCTGGCGCTGCGCCTGCCGGGCATTTCCGAAAGCGCCAAGATCTTTGCGGGCGTCGACGTGACCAAGGAACCGATCCCGGTTCTGCCCACGGTCCATTACAACATGGGCGGTATCCCCACGAATTACTGGGGCGAGGTGTTGAACCCGACCGCCAAGGATCCCGATGCCATCGTGCCGGGCCTGATGGCCGTGGGCGAGGCAGGCTGTGCGAGCGTGCATGGCGCGAACCGTCTGGGCTCCAACAGCCTGATCGACCTTGTCGTCTTTGGCCGTGCCGCCGCGATCAAGGCGGGGCAGATCGTCGATCCCGACAGCGCGGTGCCGGATGTGCCGAAAGCCTCGCTCGATTTCGCGATCTCGCGGTTCGACGATATCCGGCATGCCTCGGGCAACACCTCGACCGCCGAACTGCGGCTGGAGATGCAGAAAACGATGCAGGCCGATGCCGCCGTGTTCCGCACCGACAAGACGCTGGCCGAGGGTGTCGAAAAGATGAAGGGCGTGGCCTCCAAGATGGACGATATCAAGGTGACGGACCGGTCGATGATCTGGAATTCGGACCTGATGGAAACGCTGGAACTGACCAACCTGATGCCCAATGCGATGGCGACCATCGTATCGGCCGAGGCGCGCAAGGAAAGCCGGGGGGCCCATGCCCACGAGGATTATCCCGACCGCGACGACGTGGAATGGCGCAAGCATTCGCTGGCGACCGTCGACGGCGCGCAGGTGGACCTGTCCTATCGCCCGGTGCATCTGAACCCGCTGATGGGCCATAACGAGGGCGGTATCGACCTCGAGCGCATCAAGCCGAAAGCGAGGGTCTATTGATCCGCATGCTGGCCGTATCCGCCCTGCTGCCGCTTGTGTTGGCCGCCTGCGGGCCGGTCAGCACCACGCGCGCCTACGAGCAATGCAGCGAGCAGGCGCGGCTTGCAGAACGTCCGCGGGGGTCGGTCGGGATCGGGGCCGGAACGGGCGGGGTGTCATCCTCGTTCGATCTGACCGTGACGAGCGACTTCCTGCGCGGGCGTGACCCTTACGTTGTCTATGACACCTGTTTTCGCAGACTCACCGGCGCGGGCCCGACGCGGCCCCTGATCCTGTGACGATCTTCTGACCCGGAGGACATGATCCATGGTCGAACTGACGCTTCCCAAGAATTCCCGCATCCGCACGGGCAAGACATGGCCCAAACCCGAAGGCGCGACCAATCTGCGCAAGTTTCAGATCTATCGCTGGAACCCCGATGACGGGGAAAACCCGCGCGTCGACACCTATTGGGTCGACATGGACAGCTGCGGCCCGATGGTTCTGGACGCGCTGATCAAGATCAAGAACGAGATCGACCCCACGCTGACCTTCCGCCGGTCCTGCCGCGAGGGGATCTGCGGGTCCTGCGCGATGAACATCGACGGGATCAACACGCTGGCCTGCATCTACGGCATGGACGAGATCAAGGGCGACGTGAAGATCTACCCGCTGCCGCATATGCCGGTGATCAAGGACCTGATCCCGGACCTCACGCATTTCTATGCCCAGCACGCCTCGATCATGCCGTGGCTGGAAACCAAGACCCAGCGGCCCGAAAAGGAATGGCGCCAGTCGATCGAGGATCGCAAAAAGCTCGACGGGCTTTATGAATGCGTGATGTGCGCGTCCTGTTCGACGTCCTGCCCCAGCTATTGGTGGAACGGCGACCGCTACCTTGGGCCGGCGGCGCTCCTTCATGCCTATCGCTGGATCATCGACAGCCGTGACGAGGCGACGGGCGAGCGGTTGGATGATCTGGAAGATCCCTTCAAGCTTTACCGCTGCCACACGATCATGAATTGCGCGAAGACCTGCCCCAAGGGTCTGAACCCGGCCAAGGCCATCGCGGAAATCAAGAAGATGATGGTGGAACGCCAACTCTGAGGTCTTCGGGCCTGTAGCGGACCCCTTGCAAAACCCCGCCCCTGACCGGGCGGGGTTTTCCGTTGCGCCACCCGCAGAGGGGCCATGCACGAACACGGGATGTAGAGAAGCGCCCGAGCCCCTAGCTTGGATCCGAGGGAGACAGAAACCGTCACGGAGACATCCCCATGGCCGAGCAGCCGAAAACCCCCGCCCTCGATCCCGACGAAGCCTTGCGTCTCTTGGACGAGGCTTGGGCCTATTTCACCCCGGGCCCGCGCCCGGCACCACAGGCACATCCCTACGAGGACCTGCCGCTGGCTGCCTGAGCCCCGGAAATCCGCATTGGCTGGGGTCCGATCATGCTATCCTCTCCGGGCATCCGGGGAGGGTCGCGCATGTCAGGGATTGTGAATCTGCTGGTCGGCACCACGAAGGGGGCCTTCATCCTGTCCCGAAAGGCCGAGAATTGGTCGGTCAGTGGCCCGCATTGCGCCGGCTGGTCGATCAACCACATGGCGGCCGATCCCGTGTCCGGCATGATCTGGGCGGGTGGCGGTGGTGACTGGTGGGGTGCAGGTGTCTGGCGGTCGGGCGATGGCGGCCAGACTTGGGCGCTGGCCAAACTGTCGTCGGGTCAGATGGATCACTGGGCAGCCAAGGATCCCGACTTTGCCGCGATGATCGAGTGGCAGGACGTTCCCGCGCCCTTCGGGGACACGCTCCATTCCATCTGGTCGCTGCATCACGCACATGGGGTGCTATGGGCCGGGGCCAAGCCCGCCACCCTGCTGCAAAGCCGCGATGGCGGGGCGACATGGACCGCCAACGAGGCGCTGGCCACGTTTCCGGGGCGCGAGGATTGGAACGGCGGGGCGGCTGGCCTGACGCTGCACACCATCGTCACGGCGCCCGAGGATGCGCGCAAGATCTGGCTGGGAATTTCGGCGGCGGGCGTCTTCGCTTCCGAAGATGGCGGCGCAAGCTGGGAAAGGCGCAACCGGCTGTCAAATGCCGCCGCCTGCGACGGCCACGATCACCCCGCGGCCCCGCGCGGGGGCGAAACCGGGCATTGCGTGCACAACATGGTGCGCGCGCCGGGGTCCGACCTGCTCTATCAGCAAAATCACCACGGCGTCTGGCGATCGCGCGACGGCGGGCGGCATTGGGATGACATCACCGAAGGCCTGCCCTCCACCTTCGGATTTCCCGTGGCGGTCCATCCGTATGATCCGCTGATGCTGTGGACCTTGCCTTTGAACGGCGACAGCGCGGGCCGCTATCCGCCGGGCGCAAGCGCCGCGGTCTGGCGGTCGCAGGATGGCGGCGCCACATGGACTGCGCAGCGCGATGGCCTGCCGCAATCGGCCTGTTTCTTTACCGTGCTGCGGCAGGCGATGACGACCGACGATACCGCTGCAGGCGGCGTGTATTTCGGAACCAACACGGGCTCCGTCTTTGCCAGCGCGGATGCGGGCGAGACATGGAACGAGATCGCCCGCCACTTGCCCACGATCCTGTCCGTCGAGGCGGTGCGGATGACCTGATCCTTGCGCCGGGTTGCGACATGACCGCGGCACGCTAGACTGCTCGATGACCCCGAAAGTGGATTTCAGCCTTGGATTTTTATAGCCTCGACCCTGTGATTGCCGGGCTGACGCTTGCCTTTCTGGCCGGGCTGTCGGTTCCCTTGGGTGCAACGCTTGCACGTTTTGAACGCATCCATCCCGATTGGCTCGAGACAGAGCTGCGCCATTCGGTCGTGGCCTTCGGTGGTGGCGCATTATTGTCCGCTGTGGCGCTGGTGTTGATCCCCGAGGCGGTCGAGCGGGGTACGCCCCAGTTGGTGCTGGGCTGTTTTCTCGGGGGCGGTCTGGTGTTTTTCGCGGTGGACCGGATGCTCGCGGCGATCGGGGGGCGGGTGGCGCAGTTTCTGGCAATGATGCTCGATTACCTGCCGGAGGCCATGGCGCTGGGTGCGCTGATCACGGCAGATCCGGGCGTGGCCTTGGTGACGGCGGGGCTGATCGCGGTGCAGAATCTGCCCGAAGGCTTCGGCGCTTGGCGCGAGATGGCGGCTGACAGCCATCTGCCACGACGGCGGTTGGTCCTGCTTTTCGCGATGGTTGCCCCTTTGGGGCCTGTCGCGGCGGCGGTGGGCCTGTTTTTACTGGCTGACCAGCCCGCGATCTTGGCCGCTGTCATGGCCTTCGCCTCGGGCGGGATCGTCTACCTGCTGTTTCAGGACATTGCCCCGCAAGCGCATCTCGACAAAGCCTATGCGCCCGCGCTTGGCTCGGTCATGGGGTTCGCGCTGGGGCTGGCCGGTCACATGGCCATGACCTGATGCCGGTCGCGTTTCAGCTGCGCAGCATCCCCACGATGTCGTAGGTCTGTGCGAGGATCGGCGCTGCGATCTCGCGCGCACGCTGGGCCCCGCGGCCGAGGATGCGGTCGATCTCGGCGGGGTCGGCCATCAGGCGCGACATCTCGGTCGTGATAGGGGAAAGCTTGTCGACCGCGAGATCGGCCAGCGCCATCTTGAAATGCCCAAAAAGCGCGCCCTGATGCTGGTCGAGCACGGCCTGCGGGCTGATATCGGCCAGTGCCGCGTAGATGTTCACCAGATTGCGCGCCTCGGGTCGGGCATCGAGCCCCGCCAACGCCTCGGGCAGAGGATCGGGGTCGGTCTTGGCCTTGCGGATTTTCTTGGCGATATCGTCGGCTCTGTCGGTCAGATTGATGCGCGTCTTGTCGGACGGGTCGGACTTGGACATCTTTTTTGTCCCGTCCTGAAGGTTCATCACACGGGTTGCCGCCCCTTCGATCACGGGTTCGGTGATGGGGAAGAATTCCTGCCCGTAATCGTGGTTGAACTTGGCCGCGATGTCGCGGGTCAGTTCCAGATGCTGTTTCTGATCCTCGCCCACGGGCACATGGGTCGCGTGATAGATCAGGATATCGGCGGCCATCAGCGCAGGGTATGCGAACAGCCCCAGCGAGGCGGCCTCGGCGTTCTTGCCGGCCTTGTCCTTCCATTGGGTCATGCGGCCCATCCAGCCCATCCGCGCGACGCAGTTGAAAATCCACGCCAGTTGCGCGTGTTCGGGAACCTGGGATTGGTTGAAGAGGATGGATTTTTCCGGGTCGATCCCGACGGCGATGAAGCCCGCGCACAATTCACGCGTGTTGCGGCGCAGCGTTTCGGGATCGTGCAGGGTGGCCGTGATCGCGTGCAAATCCACCATGCAGTAGATCGTCTGGTGGGTGCCCGCATCCTGCATGGTCACGAAGCGCTTCATCGCGCCAAGGTAATTGCCCAGCGTCAGCCCGCCCGAGGGCTGGATGCCCGAGAATACGCGCGGTGCGAAATGCGGTGCCGTCATGATCGTGCCCCTTGGCCTGCCTGTGGCCTGGCCGCCTCTGGCCAAGTGCCGCCGCATCGCTTACCCACGGGGGCAGATGGCGTCAACCAAGGGCAGGCCCGTGATGGATCGGCACAGCGTTTCCCCCTTCAACGCGCTGCCCCCGGTGGTGGTGGCGCTGGCGGTCGTGATCTTCGGCCTCGAGGTTATGTTCCAGGCGGCGACGGCTGGGTTCCTCGGCGGGCAGGGTGGTGTCGGCTGGCGGCTGAACGCGATCCGCGATTACGGGATTTTCGATGAAATCGCGCGCGCCATGTGGGTCAACAACATCTGGCCCGCCAGCGAAGTGCTGCGGCTGGTCACCTACCCGCTGATCCATACGGGCTTTGCCCACGCGGCCTTTGTCGTCGTCTTCATCCTCGCCATCGGCAAGATGGTGGCAGAGGTGTTTTCGCCGCTGGCCTTTGTCGCTTTGTTCCTTGGTTCGGCCATCGCGGGTGCGGTCGGTTTCGTCGTCCTGATGAACAGCCCCTATCCGTTGGTGGGGGGCTATCCCGGGGTTTACGGGCTGATCGGGGCCTTCACCTTCATCTTGTGGACACGCGAACATCTGCGCGGGGGCGCGGGATATCGTGCCTTCGGGCTGATCGGGATGCTTTTGGCGATCCAGCTTCTGTTCGGGCTGATCCAGGGCGAATTCGGAAATGTCGTGGCCGATCTGTCAGGCTTTGTCGCGGGGTTCTTGATGTCCTTCGTGCTCAGCCCCGGCGGCTGGCAGCGCGTTCTGTCGAAGCTGCGAAACCGTTAGAGAGCGGTGCGTTCGCTCGCTTCACGCGCCGCTCTCTAACCTTCTGATTTCGCATGTCCGGGGAGCGCAAAACCGGTTCCCACTTTTGCGCGACATGCTCTAACGCCGGCGGAGGGCGTCGCGGAACTCCGCGATCCGGAAGGCCCCCAGCGCCTGCCCGGCAAGCCCGTAAACGGCAAGCCCCCCCAACACCAGCGCGGTGAGCGCCAGATACCGCAGACCCGGCGTCGCCAGCATCGGGGCCAAGAGCGTCGCGGCGACGACAAGGGCCAGACCCATCAGCATCGCGGCCAGAACGATCCGCCCCAGCCTCTGGCGGTAGCGGTCGTCGAACATCGCGACCTCGCCCATGCTGCGCCGCCCCCGCGCCAGAAGCCACACCATCGTCCACGCCGCGAAGGAGGTGGCCAGCGCCGCGCCCACGAAGCCGATCACGAAGGCAAGGCCGATGGCGACCACGACATTCACCACCATGGCCACAAGGGCAAAACGGAACGGCGTTTTCGTATCCTCGCGTGCGAAATAAAGCGGTTGCAGCACCTTTTGCATGACGAAGGCGGGCAGGCCGATGCCGTAGGCCGCCAATGCCAGCGCGGTCTGGGCGGTGTCGCTGGCGTCAAAGGCGCCACGCTCGAACAGGACAGAGACCAGCGGCACGGGAATGACGCAAAGCGCCACCGCGGCGGGCACGGTCAGGGCAAGGCAGATCTCGCCCGCCCGGCTCAGCGCGTAGCGCCCGCCCGCGCCATCGCCTGCCCGCAGACGCCGCGACAAGTCGGGCAGGAGCACCACGCCGATGGCCACGCCCACCACGCCCAGCGGCAATTGGTACAACCTGTCGGCAAGGCTCATCCAGACGATGGCCCCTTCGAAGAAGCTGGCGACCTGACGGCCCACCAGCAGGTTGATCTGCACAACGCCGCCCGCCAGCATCGCGGGCAGCATGATGATGGCCAGTTGCCGCAATTCGGGTGTCAGGCGCGGCAGGCGCGGCGTCAGGCGAAAGCCCGCGCGCGCGGCGACGACCCAGACCAGCGCCACCTGCGCCAGCCCCGCCACAAGGATACCCCAGCTGAGCAGGGTGCCATGGCGCAGGCCCGTCAGATCGTCGCCCGGCCCGGCGCTGTCGATGGCAAAGGCCGCGCCCGCGGCAAGATCGGTTTCCGCGATCAGAAGCATCGCGATCAGCACGAGGTTCAACAGGATCGGCGCGGCTGCTGCCGCCGCAAAGCGCCCGGTGGCGTTCAAAAGCCCCGACAGAAGCGCCGCGAGCGAGATGAAGAGAATGTAGCCAAAGGCCACCCTCCCGAAATCCACCGCCAGTTCGAACCGCACATCGCCCGCAAAGCCGCCCGCCATCGCCAGCACCAGCCAAGGCATGGCCAGTTGCGCCACAAGCGTCAGGACGATCAGAACCGTCGCCAAGGCCGCGAAGGCATCGCGCGCAAACCCAAGCGCGTTTTCCCCCGCTTCCAGCTTCTTGGAGAACATCGGCACGAAGGCGGTGTTGAACGCGCCTTCGGCGAAAAACCGGCGGAACAGGTTGGGCAAGGAAAAGGCGATGAAGAACGCCTCCGCCACCGGCCCCGTACCCATGAAGGCGGCGATCAGGATGTCGCGCACGAAGCCCAGAAGCCGGCTGCCCAGCGTCCACATGCCGACCGTTATGAACCCTGAAATCAGCCGGATTGGCCGGGCGATGGCCGCCATCTCAGGCCCCCGCCCGTTCCGCGACCCGCGCAATGGCGTCCCGCAGCTTGCGTTCCAGACCTTCTTGGCGGGACTTGGCGTGCAGTTTCAGGCCGAACATGTCCTTGACGTAGAAGGTGTCGACCACCTGCGCGCCATAGGTCGCGATCACGGCGGACGAGATGTAGATGTTGGACGCCGCCAGCGTCTTGGTCAGATCGTACAGCAGGCCGGGCCGGTCGCGGGTATCGACCTCGATGATCGTGTAGATTTCTGATCCCTCGTTGTCGAACATGATGTTGGTCGGCACCTTGAATGGGCGTTCGCGTTTCTTGATCTTTTCCCGGGTCTCCAGCGCGCGGGAGGCCACGACCTCGCCCTTGAGCGTCTTGTCGATCATGTCGCGCAGACGCGGCAGGCGGCGCGCCTCGTAGGGGTTGCCTTCGGCATCCTGCACCCAGAAGACCGCGGTGGCATAGCCATCCTTGGACGTATAGGTGCGCGCGTCGACCACATTGGCCCCGACGAGCGACAGCGCACCGGCCAGCCGGCTGAAGATGCCCGGGTGATCGTTCAACGCGAAACAGACGCGCGTGGCGTCGCGGTCGGGATCCTCGCGCGTGTCGATGCGGATCTCGTCGTCCCCGATGCCCCGCAGCATCTCGGCGAAGGTGACCTGCGCCGCAAGGTCGAGCCCCTGCCAATAGGGACCGTAATGACGATCCATCTCGGCCTTGAGATCGGGTTTGGACCAATCGGCCAGCGCATCGCGGAGCGCGCGTTTGGCCTCACCCTCGAGGTTCTCGCGGTTCAGATCCTCAAGGCCGGTGTCGAGCGCGGTCGCCGTCGCCCGGAAGAGGCCGCGCAACAGCGTCGCCTTCCAGTTGTTCCAGGTGTTGGGCCCGACGCCGCGGATGTCGCAGACTGTCAGCACCGTCAGCAATTCCAGCCTTTCGCGCGTTTTCACAGCCTTGGCGAAATCGCGCACCGTGCGGGGATCGGCAATGTCGCGTTTTTGCGCCATGTCCGACATCAGCAGGTGATAGCGCACCAGCCATTCCACCGTTTCGCATTCTGCCTGCTTCAACCCCAGACGCGGGCAGAGCGCGCGCGCGATCCGGGCGCCGACGACGGAATGATCCTCTTTGCGGCCCTTGCCGATGTCATGCAGCAGACAGGCGACGTAAAGAACCTTTCGGTTCACGCCCCGCTTGAGGATGCCCGAGGCGACCGGCAATTCCTCGACCAGTTCACCGCGTTCGATCTGCGCCAGTGTCGAGATCACCTGGATCGTATGCTCGTCGACCGTGTAGCTGTGATACATGTTGAACTGCATCATCGCGACGATGGGCGCGAATTCGGGCAAAAAGGCCGAGAGAACCCCCAGCTCGTTCATCCGCCTCAGCGCGCGTTCGGGGTTTCCCTGTTTCAGCATCAGGTCCAGAAAGATCGCGCAGGCCTCGGGGTCGCGGCGCATCTCGTCGTCAATCAGGCGCAGGTTCGCCGACAGGGCGCGCATCGTGTCCGGATGGATCAGGTAGCCGGTGCGCAAGGCCTCTTCGAAGAGACGCAGGATGTTGAGCTTGTCCGCGAAGAACGCCTGTTCGTCCGCGATGGCGAGCCGGTTCTGTTTCAGGACATAGCCCGGTTTGAGCTTCTTTCGGCGTGTGCGCCCGCGCAGGAAGCCGAGGATGCTGGGTTCCTGCTTGACGTGGCGCGCCTCGAGCTCGGTCAGGAAGATCCGGGTCAATTCGCCGACGCGGGTGGCGTGGCGGAAATAATCCTGCATGAAATGTTCGACCGCGCGCCGGCCGGAATGATCGCGGTAGCCCAACCGTTCCGCGACCGCGACCTGGTTGTCGAAGGTCAGCTGGTCCTGCGCGCGATCCGCGATCAGGTGCAGGTGGCAGCGCGTGGCCCAAAGGAAGCGTTCTGCCGCGTCGAAGGCGGCGAATTCCTCGGCGGTGAAGACGCCCAGATCCACCAACTCGCCCGCGCGGTTCACGCCATGTTCGTATTTCGCGATCCAGTACAGCGTCTGGAGGTCGCGCAGGCCCCCCTTGCCCTCTTTGACATTCGGTTCGAGGACGTAGCGCTGACCGCCCTGCTTGCGGTGACGCGTGGCGCGTTCCTCGAGCTTGGCCTCGATGAATTCGCCCACCGTGCCTTGGAACAGCTGGTCGCGCAGCGCCCGGCGCAGATCCTCCGCGATCGCAGCCTCGCCGCATAGAAAGCGCATTTCCAGCAGGCTGGTGCGGATCGTGATGTCTTGTTTCCCGAGGCGCAGGCAATCGCGGATCGTGCGGCTGGAATGCCCGACCTTCATGTGCAGGTCCCACAGCATGTAGAGCGCGGATTCGATCACGCTCTCGACCTGCGCGGGGATCTTGCCGGGGGTCACGAACAGGAGGTCGACATCGGAATAGGGCGCCATTTCTCCGCGTCCGTAGCCGCCGATGGCCATCACCGCCATGCGCTCGCCCTGCGCCAGTCGGGCATTGGGGTGCAGATGCGTCTGCGCCACGTGCAGAACGCCCCGCACCAGACCATCGGTCAGATAGGTATAAGCGCGGGTGATGCGGCGCGCGGTCAGGGGGTTCGTGGCGATCCCGTCCTCGATGGCGCGGCGGCCTTCGGTCTGGGCCTCTTGCAGGATCCGGGTGGCGGCCGCCCGGATTGCGGCCGGGTCGGACAGGCCCGCCACGGCTTGATCGAGCCGCGCCTGCAGCGCGGCTTCGTCAAGAATGACGTCCGCCGGCGCGATCAGCGCGCCGGGGGCAGAGGCTGTGGGCGGAAGGCTCGGGTTCCGGTCAGAAACCGAAACCGGCAAGGCGTCTTGGGGCGGGGTCAATCATGGCCACCTGGTTCTGGGTCACTTGGGCGATGGCCATAGCGCGCTGGTTCGTGCCATCGGTGAGCAGACGGAATACCCCGTTCGCGCCCGCGAAACCAGCGCTTGCGGTCAGATCGGTTGCACCGAGGCGGCCCGACGCCAGCGCGGTCTCGCCTACGGCGCGGATCGCGTCATAGCCGAGCGCGCCGAGGATATGGGGTGGGGTGCCATAAGTGGCCTCGTAGCGCGCGTTGAAATCGGCGGCTGCCTGCGGGTCGGGTACGGCGAACCACCCGCCCTGCAAACCCGAAAGTTCCAGCGTCTGGGGCGGCGTGTCCCAACGGGTCAGGCCCATCATCTGCACCACCTCGGTGTCGAGCCCGTTTTCCGGCAAAAGCTGCGCAAAGAAAGGCAGCGCGCCGGCACTGTCCGAGGTCAGCATCAGCGCATTGGCCGAATCTTCGCGCACGGCAGACATGATCTGCGGTACCGCGTTGATGACCCCGTTTTGCGAGAATTCATAAGGCACGGTGCGCACGATGGTTGCGCCCGATGCCTGAGCCGAGCGCAGGACAGCATCGCGCGCCACTTCGCCCGCGAGGTTCTGGGCATGGGCCACCACGATCCGGTCCCGGCCGCGCGACGCCGCATAGCTGACGACGCGTGCAGCCGTGTTCTGGAACGTGTGGCCCAGCACGAAGACGTTGCCGCCCGCGATCTCGGTGTTGTTCGAAAAGCTCAGGATGCTGACGTTGGAATTGGCCACGGCCACGCCTGCTGCCGCTGCGCTGTCCGACCGGAGCGGCCCGACGATGATGTCGGCACCGGCCTGAACCGCCTCGCGCGCGACATTGGCCGCTTGCGCCGATTGGCCTGCGGTATCGTAGACGGTGATCTCGATCGTCACGCCGGTCAGGTCGGCGGCGGCCATACGCGCCGCGTTCTCGAGGCTGCGGGCGATCGTCGCGTCGCCGCCCTGCGCCGAACTGATCGGCAGAAGCATCGCCACCTGCACCGTCTGACCCCCGACCGAGGGCCCGTTGCCCAGACGCGGACCGGCCACTTGGCACGCCCCCAGCGCCGTCGCGAGACCGAGGACCGACAGGAGCCGCAAGGGCTTGCGGATGGCACGCAAAGCGGAAAACATGAACCCGATACCTCCGTGGGACGCTGGCAGCCTGTTCCGATTAGGCTAGAGCGTCCGCCACGGCAAGTAAACGATGCCCGCGCGCGGGATGGCGGGTCAGGCGGGATGTCACCGATGGATCGAGAGCCCGGAGAGGGGATGGGCGTGGCCCGCCGTGTCGCGCTGGCGCCGGGGTTGTGGTTCGTCGCGACACCGATCGGGGCGGCCCGCGACATCACGCTGCGCGCGCTCGATATTCTGGCCAGCGCCGAGGTGCTCGTGGCCGAGGATACCCGCACGCTGCGCCACCTGATGGAGATCCACGGGCTGAAGCTCGGGGATCGGCCGCTCATTGCCTATCACGACCACAACGGGGCCGAGGCCCGACCCCGCATCTTGCGCCACCTGACCGAGGGCCGCAGCGTCGCCTATTGCTCCGAGGCGGGCACGCCCGTGGTCGCCGACCCCGGCTACCAACTGGCGCGGGCGGCCATCGCGGCTGGCCATCCGGTCAATGCCGCCCCAGGCCCCTCGGCGGCAATCATGGCGCTGAGCATTTCGGGCCTTCCGTCCGACCGGTTCCTGTTCGTGGGGTTTCCGCCTGCCCAGGCGGGCGCGCGAACGCGGTGGATCGAGGAGATCGGCAACATCCCCGCGACCCTGATCGTCTACGAAAGCCCAAGGCGGGTTCACCGGTTGTTAGGGGAATTCTGCGAGCACTGGGGAGAGATGCGGGAAGCGGCGCTCTGCCGCGAATTGACCAAACGATTCGAAGAGGTGCGCCGCGGCACCTTGGGTAGCCTGAGGGACGCGCTTGAGGGGGATAGCCTGAAGGGTGAGGTGGTTCTGGTGATCGGCCGCCCATTGGAAATTGTGGCGGATGCGGCGGACCTTGATGCCGCACTTCTGGATGCGCTGGGACGGATGCGCGTCAAAGATGCGGCGAGCCATGTGGCCGAGGCGCTGGGGCTGGCCCGGCGGGATGTGTATCAACGCGCGCTGGCGCTGAAGGAAGGATCGGAAGAATGAGCGGATTACGGTCGTATCTCTCCGGCAAGGCGGCGGAAGACGGCGTTGCCGCCCGGTATGCGCAGGACGGCTACAGGGTGCTGTGCCGCCGCTGGCGGGGTCCGGTCGGAGAAATCGATCTTGTCCTGTCCCGCGGCGATGAGATCGTCTTCGTCGAGGTGAAATGCGGGCGCAGCTGGTCGGAGGCGGTGACGCGCCTGTCGCAGCGTCAGATCGGTCGCCTTCTGGCCAGTGCCGAGGCGGCGCTGGGGTTCTGTGCGCACGGATCCCTGACCGAGACGCGTTTCGATGTGGCCTTGGTCGACCGAAGCGGCCGCATCGATGTTTTGCCGAATGCGCTGATGGCGGCCTAAGCGATCCGCGCGCCCGACGTGGTCTTGCGCCCGGCGCGGCAGCGCGCCAAACAGGGCACGGCGCGACCTCGCGCCGGAAAGCACAGGTCGCAACCGCGGGGAGCATGGGCCATGAAGGTCGCCTTTCAGATGGACCCGATCGGGTCGGTCAACATCGACGCCGACAGCACCTTTCGCCTTGCCGAGGAGGCACAGGCGCGCGGATACGAGATGTGGGCCTATACCCCCGATCACCTGAGCTACCGCGAAGGTCGGATCATGGCGCGCGCCCAAAGCCTGACCGTGCAGCGCGTGCGCGGCGATCATGCCCATCTCGGCCCGGTCGAGGATCTGGATCTGGGCGATGTCGACGTGGTCTGGCTGCGGCAAGATCCGCCCTTCGACATGGGCTACATCACCACCACACATCTTCTGGATCGTCTCAAGGGGCGGACTTTGGTGGTGAATGATCCGTTCTGGGTCCGGAATTGCCCCGAAAAACTTTTGGTGCTGGATTTTCCAGACCTCACGCCGCCTACCACCATTGCGCGCGATCTGTCGGTGCTGCGCGAGTTCAAGGATCGGCACGGCGACATCATCCTCAAGCCGCTTTACGGCAATGGTGGCGCGGGTGTGTTTCGGCTGACCGACAGCGACCGCAACCTCAACTCCCTGCACGAATTGTTCACCGGTATGAACCGTGAGCCCCTGATCGCGCAGAAATTCCTGCCCGATGTCGCGGCAGGTGACAAACGCATCATCCTGGTCGACGGGGAGGCCGTGGGTGCGATCAACCGCGTTCCGGCGGCGGGCGAGACGCGGTCGAACCTGCATGTCGGCGGGCGCGCGGAAAAGATCGGATTGACCGAGCGTGAGCATGAAATCTGCGCCGCCATCGGCCCTCGCCTGCGCGAGATGGGGCAGGTTTTCGTCGGGATCGACGTGATCGGTGGCTATCTGACCGAGATCAACGTCACCTCGCCCACCGGCATCCAGGAGCTGGAGCGGTTCGACGGGATCAATGTCGCGGGCAAGATCTGGGACGCAATCGCGGCCAAGCTCTAATCGCTGTTGGCGGTCCCCGAGCCGATCAGCCGATAGGCGAGCGCTTCGGCGATATGCGGCGTGGCGACCGTGGTATCGCCTTCCAGATCGGCGATGGTGCGGGCAAGCCGCAGCAGCCGGTGATAGCCCCGCGCGGTCAGGCGGAACCGTTCCGCCGCCTTGACAAGAAACGCTTTTCCCGCCGCGTCAGGCGTCGCGATGGCCTCCAGAAGTGCGCCCTCGGCATCGGCATTGACCCGCGCGCTGGCGCCCAAGGCGGTGAAACGATCGGCCTGGATGCGGCGGGCCGCTGCCACGCGGGCGGCGATGACAGCGCTTTTTTCGCCCGTGGCGGGCAGGTCGAGATCGGCATAGGCGACGGGTGGCACCTCCAGCCGCAGGTCGAACCGGTCCATCAGGGGGCCGGAGATCCGGCCCATGTAATCCTCGCCACAGAGCGGCGCGCGGCCACAGGCCTGCGCGGCGTCGTACAGTTGTCCGCAGCGACAGGGATTGGCGGCGGCGATCAGAAGGAACCGGCAGGGATAGGTGACATGCGCGTTGGCCCGGGCGACCACGACATCGCCGGTCTCGATGGGTTGGCGCAGGGTTTCGAGGACGGCGCGGGGGTATTCGGGGAATTCGTCGAGGAAGAGAACGCCGTTGTGCGCAAGGCTGATCTCGCCCGGTTTGGCACCGCGCCCGCCGCCGACGATGGCGGCCATGGAGGCCGTGTGATGGGGCGCGCGATAGGGGCGGGTGCGGGAAATGCCGCCTTCGTCCAAGAGGCCCGCAAGGGAATGAATCATAGATGTTTCAAGGGCTTCGGGGGCCGATAGTGGCGGCAGGAGGCCGGGAAGGCGCGCGGCCAGCATGGATTTTCCGGAGCCGGGACTGCCCACCATCAGGAGGTGGTGGCGGCCTGCGGCGGCGATCTCGAGAGCGCGTTTCGCGCGTTCCTGACCGCGCACTTCGGAGAGGCATTTGAGGTGTGGCGTGTCGATGACCTCGCCGGGGCGGGCTGGGTCGAGGGGGGCGCGGTCGGTCAGGTGGCCGATCAGGTCGGCGAGGGTCCGGGCGGCGAAGACAGGGGTTGCGCCGACCCAGGCGGCTTCGGCTCCGCAACCGGCGGGGCAATAGAGGACGCGGCCATCCTCACCCGCGGCAAGCGCCGTGGGCAACGCGCCGATGACCGCGACGAGGCTGCCGTCGAGGGACAATTCGCCCAGCGCCATCGCGGCGTCTACACGGTCGCGGGGCACAATATCGAGGGCCGCTAGCAGTGCGAGCGCTATGGGTAGATCGAAATGCGATCCTTCCTTGGGCAGATCGGCGGGGGAGAGATTGACCGTGATCCGTTTGGAGGGCAGCGCGATGGCCATGGCGGAGAGCGCGGTCCGCACCCGTTCGCGGGCCTCGGACACGGCCTTGTCCGGCAGACCCACGACGGCGAAGGCCGGGATTCCGGGGGTTATGGCGCATTGCACCTCGACCCGGCGCGCCTCGAGCCCCTCGAAAGCGACGGTGTGGATGCGGGACAGGCTTTCGGGGCGCGCGGCGTCAAACATGGTTAATTGCTACGTCAGAGCCGTTAGCGAAACGTAAACGGGATCGGCCGATCCGTTACCGAAAGCTGAAGAAACGGGGCCCAAGCTTTCCAAAAGCTGAACAAGCGCCTGCGCCGTCAAGGATGGCTTCACGCATTGGGGAAACGGGGCGGGCCGCACAGTGCAGCACCCGTGGGAGGCCAAGGTCGCGATGCGGATGTCGGGAGGATGTCGCACGCGACCGGAACGGCGCGGTTTGGGGCCGGATCACCTGATCGCGATTTCGTGATCTGGGGCTTTTGGCCTTCATGACAAGGGCGCGCGGGCGAAAATCCGCGATGTTTCGAAAAATTCCGCTCCTCGAAGTGAACCGAAGCGGTCCGGGCTGCGTAACAGGGATGAAACGCGATCTGCCTGCGGCGTTTCTAAAACCAATCGGGGGGTGCGACATGGCACTTGATATGGGTGGAGACCAGAGCCTCAGCCGCCGCGCGATGCGGGCGGAACTGCTCGATGCGGAAACGGAACTGAAGCTGGCCTATGCGTGGCGCGACGAGCGCGACGAAGAGGCGCTGCATCGCCTTGTGACCGCCTACATGCGGTTGGCGATTTCGATGGCGGCCAAGTTCAAGCGATATGGCGCGCCGATGAACGATCTGATCCAGGAAGCGGGTCTGGGCCTGATGAAGGCCGCGGACAAGTTCGACCCCGATCGCGGCGTGCGGTTTTCCACCTATGCGGTCTGGTGGATCAAGGCGTCGATCCAGGATTACGTGATGCGCAACTGGTCGATGGTGCGCACCGGGTCCACGTCGAGCCAGAAATCGCTGTTCTTCAACATGCGCCGGGTTCAGGCGCGGCTGGAGCGCGAGGCGCTGGCTGCGGGTCAAAGCCTCGACAAGCACCAGATGCGCCAGATGATCGCGACCGAGGTGGGCGTGCCGCTCCATGATGTCGAGATGATGGAGGGGCGTCTGGCGGGGTCGGATTATTCGCTGAACGCCACGCAATCGGTCGATGACGAGGGCCGCGAATGGATCGACGCGCTGGAGGATACGAGCACCCAGGCCGCCGAGATCGTGGAAGAAGCGCATGACACCGAGCAGCTGCGTGATTGGCTGATCGTGGCGATGCAGGCGCTGAACGACCGGGAGCGGTTCATCGTGCGCGAGCGCAAGCTGCGCGAGGAGCCCCGCACGTTGGAAAGCCTGGGCGAAGAGCTGGGTCTGTCCAAGGAGCGGGTGCGTCAGCTGGAAGCTGCGGCTTTCGCCAAGATGCGCAAGACGCTGGAAGCGCAGTCGAAGGAGGTTCGGTCATTCTTCGTCGCCTGATCCTTCACGCGCCGCTGGCCCTTCTGGTGGCGCTTTTCGCCTATTCTTTGGCGACAGCCGCGCCGCGGGCTGATCTGCCCGGGGTGGATGGCACGCCGTCGATGGCGGTGGCCTTCGTCGCGCTGCGCTGAGGTGCGGCGGGGCCTGATGCTGGCCTGCGCGCTGAGCGCGCTGGCCTTTCCGGCGGCGGGTCAGTCCGACCTGTCCGCGATCGTCGCGGCGGCATCCGGCGCGGATGTCGTGATTTTGGGCGAAGTGCATGACAACCCCGGCCATCACGCACGGCAGGCGGATGTTCTGGACGGGATCGGCCCATCGGCCATCGTCTTCGAGATGGTGAGCGCCGAGGAGGCCCAGCGGATCACGCCCGATATCGCCGCAGAGGCGCAGGCTTTGGCGGATCTTCTGGATTGGGCCAATTCCGGCTGGCCGGATTTTTCCTATTACGCACCGCTCTTTGCCTACGGGGCGGAGGTGCCTGTATATGGCGCGCTGATCGGGCGGGAGGCGGCGCAAGGGGCCTTTGCCCAAGGTGCCGCCGCTGTTTTCGCAGGCGATGCGGCGCGGTTCGGGTTGACCGAGGCTCTGCCCGACGCGGAGCAGGCGGCGCGCGAGGCCGAGCAGATGGCGGCGCATTGCGATGCGCTGCCCCCCGATATCCTGCCCGGTTTCGTGGAGGCGCAACGGCTGCGCGACGCCGCGCTGGCCGCGGCGGCGCTGGCGGCGCTGGACGCGCATGGTGGGCCGGTCGCCGTGATCACCGGCAATGGACATGCGCGCCGCGATTGGGGTGTGCCCGCGCTGATCGCGCGCGCCGCGCCCGAGGTGTCGGTGTTCAGCCTTGGCCAATTCGAGGCGGAACCGGAGGGCGATGTGCCCTTTGACCTTTGGGCGCTGTCGGGTCCGGTGGACCGGCCCGACCCCTGTGCCGCCTTTCGCTGAAATGGATTGCCCTTGACCGGGCGGCCCCCTACCTTCGCCCCCCGTGGAATGAGGTGGCCATCATGCTGGCGGGCAAGCGGATTCTCTTGATCATCGGCGGCGGTATCGCGGCCTACAAGGCGCTGGACCTGATCCGGCGGCTGAAGGATGCGGGCGCGTCAGTCGTGCCGGTCCTGACGCGGGCGGGCGAGGAATTCGTGACGCCGCTGTCGGTCTCGGCCTTGGCGGGGGAAAAGGTCTATCGCGACCTGTTCGACCTGACCGACGAGGCGGAGATGGGGCATATCCAGCTGTCGCGCGCCGCCGACCTGGTGGTTGTCGCGCCAGCGACCGCCGATCTGATGGGCAAGATGGCCCATGGTCTGGCGAATGATCTGGCCTCGACCCTGTTGATGGCGACGGACAAGCGGGTGCTGATCGCGCCCGCGATGAACGTGCGGATGTGGGAGCATCCAGCCACGCGACGCAACCTTGGCCTGTTGCAGGGCGACGGGGTTCTGGTCGTAGGGCCGAACGAAGGCGCGATGGCGTGCGGCGAATTCGGGCCGGGGCGCATGGCCGAGGTGCCGGAGATCGTGGCGGCGGTGGAGGGGGCCTTGGGCGAGGGGCCGCTCAAGGGGCGGCATGTGCTGGTGACCTCGGGGCCGACGCATGAGCCGATCGACCCGGTGCGCTATATCGCCAACCGGTCGTCGGGGGCGCAGGGAACGGCGCTGGCCGCGGCCTTGCGCGATCTTGGGGCAGGGGTGACCTTTGTCACCGGGCCGGCGAGCGTGCCGCCGCCTGCGGGCGTTTCGGTGGTTCGGGTGGAGACGGCGCGCGAGATGGCGGCGGCGGTCGAGGCGGCGCTTCCGGCCGAGGCGGCCGTCTTTGCCGCGGCGGTGGCCGATTGGCGGGTGGCCAATGCGGCGGGGCAGAAGATGAAGAAGGACGGGACGGGCGCGCTGCCGTCGCTGGATTTCGCGGAAAACCCCGACATCCTTGCGAGTGTCGCGCGGATGGGGGCAGGGCGGCCCCGGCTGGTCGTGGGCTTTGCCGCCGAGACCGAGAATGTGGAGGCCCATGCGACCGCGAAACGCGCGCGCAAGGGCTGTGACTGGATCGTGGCCAATGATGTCTCGCCCGGGACGGGGATCATGGGCGGGGCCGAGAATGCGGTGACGCTGATCACGGCGGAGGGCGCCGAGGCCTGGCCGCGCCTGGCGAAGGCCGAGGTGGCGCGGCGTCTGGCCGCGCGCATCGCGCAGGCCTTGGCCTGAGCGGCAAGCGGTGCATATCCGTATTTGCAGGAAGATGAAGGGGGCTTCGTGGCCGTTCTGATCGAGGTTTTGCGCGAGGATTGGGCCGATCCGGCCGTGCCCTTGCCCGATTACGCGACGGCGGGGGCGGCGGGGGCCGATCTGCGCGCGAATTTGCGGGAGCAAGATCGGTTGGCGGGGCTGCTCTTGAAGCCCGGCGCGCGGATGCTGGTGCCGACGGGGCTGCGCGTGGCGATCCCCGAGGGGTTCGAGATGCAGATCCGGCCGCGGTCGGGGTTGGCGTTGAAGCACGGGGTGGGGTTGCCCAACAGCCCCGGAACGATCGACAGCGATTACCGCGGGCCGCTTGGGGTGATCTTGGTGAATTTCGGGAGTGAGGCCTATCGCGTGCTGCATGGCGCGCGGATCGCGCAGGCGGTGATCGCCCCAGTGTCGGTGGCGCGCTTCGAGGTGGTCACGCGATTGGGGATGACAGGACGCGGGGCGGGGGGCTTTGGCTCCACCGGGGTTAGCTGATGCTGTTCGTTCTGGTTCTGGCGGGGTTGTTGTGGGGTCTGGGCCATCTGATGAAGGCCCCGGTGCAGGCGCGGCTTTACATGCTGGGCTTGTTGTACCTTGCGGTTCTGGCGGTGCAGATCGCGTTGCCGCCGGGCAATGCCTTGCGCGAGGCGGTGGGGGGATCGCTGGCGGAATGGCTGACGCTGGGGGCGCTGGGGGCGCTGGTCGTGGGCTACCGGGCGGTTCTGGCGCGCATCCGGGCGCGGGCGGAGGTGGTGGAGGCCGGGCGCGTCGCCCCGCCGGTGCAGCAGGGGCCGTTTTCCGGCGAGGAGCTGGAGCGCTACGCCCGCCATATCACGCTGCGCGAGATCGGCGGGCCGGGGCAGAGGGCGCTCAAGGAGGCGTCGGTTCTGGTCGTGGGGGCGGGGGGATTGGGCTCGCCCGCGATCCTCTATCTCGCGGCGGCGGGCGTGGGGCGGATCGGGGTGATCGATGCCGACGAGGTCAGCCTGTCGAACCTGCAACGGCAGGTGATCCATACCGATGACCGGCAGGGAATGCCCAAGGTGTTTTCGGCGCAAAAGGCGGTGGCGGCGCTGAACCCCCATGTCGATCTGCGGCCCTACAACCGGATGCTCACCCCCGATATCGCCGCGACGCTGTTTGCCGATTATGACCTGATCCTTGACGGGACCGATGCCTTTGCCACGCGTGCCATGGTGAACGAGGCCGCGGTCGCGGCGGGGCGGCCGGTGATCGCGGGGGCAATCTCGGCCTGGGAAGGGCAGGTCACGATCTACGATCCGGCGGGCGGTGCGCCGTGCATGGCTTGCGTCTTTCCCAAGGCGCCGGCACCCGGCCTGTCGGCCACCTGCGCCGAGACCGGCGTGATCGGGGCGCTTCCGGGCGTCATCGGGTCGATGATGGCGCTTGAGGCGGTCAAGGAGATTACCGGCGCAGGCCAGACGCTGCGTGGGCGGATGATGATCCATGACGCGCTTCATGCCGAAACCCGCGAGATCGCGCTGAAACGGCGGGCCGATTGCCCGGTGTGCGGCGGCTTGTAGGGCCACGAGAGGATGCGGCGGGGCCTAGGATGGCCGATATCCGCCAGAGCCAAGGAGTGCTGTCGATGACCAACCCGCTGCTCGAGACTTGGGATACGCCCTTTGGCCTGCCGCCGTTCGACCGCATCGCGGATGCGGATTTCGCGCCTGCGATGGAGGCGGCGCTGGAGGAAGGGCGCGCGGCGATCCGGGCCATCGCGGACAACCCCGAGCCTGCCAGTTTCGCCAATACGATCGCGGCGCTGGAATTGGCCGATGCGACGCTCGACCGGGTTGCGGGGGTTTTCTACAACCTCGCCGGATCGGATTCGAATGCCGCGCGCGAGGCCTTGCAGCGGGAGTTTGCGCCCAAGCTGTCGGCCTATGCCTCCGAGATCACCAACAATGCGGCGCTGTTCGCCCGGATCGACGATCTGTGGCAGCGACGCGAGGCGCTGGACCTGACAGAGGAGGAAATGCGGGTACTTTACCTGACGCATCGGTCCTTCACCCGGTCGGGCGCGGCGCTGGAGGGGGAGGCGCGGGCGCGGCTGACGGAGGTGAAGGCGCGGCTTGCGGTGCTGGGTACGGAGTTCACCCAGAACCTTCTGGCCGATGAGCGCGATTGGTTCATGCCCCTGTCGGAGGCCGATCTGGGGGGTTTGCCGAAATTCGTCACCGATGCCGCCCGCGCGGCGGGGCGTGAAAAGGGGCAGGATGGACCCGTCGTGACATTGTCACGCTCGTTGATCGTGCCGTTCCTGCAATTCAGCCCGCGCCGCGATCTGCGAGAGCGGGCCTATCGCGCCTGGACCGCGCGGGGGATGAACGGGGGCGCGACGGACAACCGGGCGATTGCCGCCGAGATCCTGGCCCTGCGGGAGGAGCGGGCGCGGCTTTTGGGTTATCAGAGTTTCGCGGCCTACAAGCTGGAAACCGAGATGGCGGGCAACCCGCAGGCGGTGCGGGATCTGCTCATGCGCGTCTGGGAACCGGCCCGCGCGCAGGCCATAGCCGATGCCGAACGGCTGGAGGCGATGCTGCATGCCGATGGGATCAACGGCGCGCTGGAGCCGTGGGATTGGCGCTATTATTCCGAGAAACGCCGCGCGGCCGAACATGACCTGAACGAGACGGAGCTGAAGCCCTATTTCCAGCTCGAGGCGATGATCGAGGCGGCGTTCGACTGCGCCAGAAGGCTTTTCGGGCTGGAGTTCCGACCGCTCGAGGTGGCGCTTTACCATGCGGATGCGCGGGCCTGGGAGGTGACGCGCGGGGGCGCGCATCTCGCCACCTTCATCGGGGATTATTTCGCGCGCGGCTCCAAACGCTCGGGCGCCTGGTGTTCGGCGATGCGCAGCCAGAAGAAGCTTGGCGGCGATGTGCGGCCCATCGTGGTCAATGTCTGCAATTTCGCCAAGGGCGATCCGGCGCTTTTGTCCTATGACGATGCGCGCACGCTGTTCCATGAATTCGGCCATGCGCTGCACCAGATGCTGTCCGATGTGACCCATGGCTCGATCAGCGGCACGAGTGTCGCGCGTGATTTCGTGGAATTGCCGAGCCAGCTTTACGAACATTGGCTGGAAGTGCCCGAGGTGCTGGATCGCCACGCGCGCCACGCGGAAACCGGTGCGCCGATGCCGCCCGCCTTGCGCGACAGGCTTCTGGCGGCGCGGACCTATGACATGGGGTTCCAGACGGTGGAATATGTCGCCTCGGCCCTTGTCGATCTGGATTTCCACGATGGTGCGGCCCCCGCCGATCCGATGGCGGCTCAGGCGGAAACGCTGGCGCGCCTGGGCATGCCGCGCGCCATCGGGATGCGGCACGCGACGCCGCATTTCGCCCATGTCTTCGCAGGCGACGGCTATTCCAGCGGCTATTACAGCTACATGTGGTCCGAGGTGATGGATGCCGATGCTTTCGACGCCTTCGAAGAGGCGGGCGGGCCTTTCGATGCCGAAACGGCGGCGCGGCTGGAGCGTTTCATCCTGTCGGCGGGCGGCAGCCGCGAGGCCGACGCGCTCTACACCGCCTTCCGGGGAAGGATGCCGGGGGTCGAGGCGCTGTTGAAGGGGCGCGGCCTCGACAAAGCCGCCTGAGCCTGTGCGTGGGGCGGGCCTCACCGGCCCTGCCCCTTCTCTGTTTTGAAAATATCCCGGGGGAGACGCGGCCCGGAACGGGCCGTGGCGGGGGCAGAGCCCCCCGCCCCCCTTTCAGCTTGCGGGCCGCAGATCGGGCGGCACGGCCTCGGCCGCCAGTTCCGCCACCACATCGGCCAGGGGCAGGACGCGGGTCTGCGCCTCGCCCAGCCGGCGGAGCGTGACGGTGCCCTCCTCCACCTCTTTTCGGCCGATGGCGAGGATCACGGGGACCTTGCCCACGGAATGCTCGCGGATCTTGTAGTTGATCTTTTCGTTGCGGATATCGGCCTCGGCCCGGACGCCTGCTTCCTGCAATTGGGCCACGGCTTGGCGCACGAAATCATCCCCTTCGGAGACGATGGAGGCGACGACGACCTGACGCGGGGCCAGCCAGAAGGGCAGTTTCCCGGCATGTTCCTCGATCAAGATGCCGATGAAGCGTTCGAAGGATCCAAGGCAGGCGCGGTGCAGCATGACGGGGCGGTGTTTCTCGCCATCGGGGCCGATGTAATTGGCGTCCAGCCGCTCGGGCAGGACGAAATCGACCTGATGGGTGCCGCATTGCCATTTGCGCCCGATGGCGTCGGTGAGGGTGAATTCCAGTTTCGGGCCGTAGAAGGCGCCTTCGCCGGGGTTCACCTTCGGTTCGATGCCGGCCGCGCGGGTGGCTGACAGAAGGGCCGCTTCGGCCTTGTCCCAGACCTCGTCGCTGCCTGCGCGCTGTTCGGGGCGGGTGGAGAACAGGACCTCGAAATCCGGGAAGCCCAGATCGCGGTAGATGTTCGAGAGGAAGGTGATGAAGCGGGCGGTTTCCGCCTCGATCTGGTCCTCGGTGCAGAAGATATGCGCGTCGTCTTGCGTGAATCCGCGCACGCGCATGATCCCGTGCAGCGCGCCCGAGGGCTCGTAGCGGTTGCACGATCCGAATTCGGCCATGCGCAAGGGCAGGTCGCGGTAGGATTTGAGGCCCACGTTGAAGATCTGCACATGGCAGGGGCAGTTCATCGGCTTGAGGGCGTTCACGGCCTTTTCTCGGGCGTGATCCTCGTCCACCTCAACGAGGAACATGTTTTCCTGGTATTTTTCCCAGTGGCCGGAGGCTTCCCACAGCTTGCGGTCGACGACCTGGGGCGTGTTCACCTCGACATAGCCGCCGCGCTTTTGCTGGCGGCGCATGTAATCTTGCAGGGTGGTGTAGACGGTCCAGCCGTTGGGGTGCCAGAAGACCTGCCCCCGGGCTTCTTCTTGCATGTGGAAGAGGCCCATTTCGCGACCAAGGCGGCGATGGTCGCGTTTCTCGGCCTCTTCGAGGAAGGTGAGGTAGGCTTTCAGCTGGTCGCGGTTCTGGAAGGCCGCGCCGTAGATGCGTTGCAGCATCGGGCGATTGCTGTCGCCGCGCCAATAGGCGCCCGCGACGCTCATCAGTTTGAAAGCATCGGCGGGGAGTTGGCCGGTGTGTTGCAGGTGCGGGCCGCGGCACACGTCTTGCCAGCCGCCGTGCCAGTACATGCGGATCGGTTGATCCTCGGGGATCATGCCGACGAGCTCGACCTTGTAGGGTTCGCCGGAGGCCTCGTAATGGGCGATGGCGCGGGCGCGGTCCCAGAGCTCGGTCCGGACCGGATCGCGCAGGTTGATGATCTCGCGCATCTTGGCTTCGATCCGGCCGAGGTCTTCGGGGGTGAAGGGTTCGGTCCGGTCGAAATCGTAATACCAGCCGTTCTCGATGACGGGGCCGATGGTGACCTTCACGTCGGGCCAGATTTCCTGCACGGCGCGGGCCATGACATGGGCGAGGTCGTGGCGGATCAGTTCGAGGGCCTGCGCCTCGTCCTTCATCGTGTGCAGCGCGATGGTGGCGTCGCCCGTGATCGGCCATTGCAGGTCGAAATGCGCGCCGTTCACGGTTGCGGAAATCGCGGCTTTTTCCAGCGATTTGGAGATGGAGGCCGCGACCTCGGCAGGCGTGGTGCCGGCGGGGAATTCGCGCGCATTGCCATCGGGGAAGGTAAGGGTGATCTGGGCCATCTATCGGCCTCCTCGTCGGTTTGGCGCCCACGGAACGCCCGGTTGCGGGTATGTCGTGGGCGCTATGTGGCCGGGGCGCGGGGCGAAGTCAACGGCGGGCAAGAGACCGCGCATGGGGACGCGCGGGGATTGCCGCGCGCTGTCTGCTGTCGCAGGGTCGCGCAAAGGCAAGGACAGGAGGCACGATCATGGCGACGCCCGAATTTCTGGAGACCGCCGCGGGGCGCAAGATCGCGTGGCACCGCTTTTCGGGCCGCGAGCCGGGGGTGGTGTTTCTGGGCGGCTTGCGGTCCGACATGACGGGCACCAAGGCCGTGCATCTGGAGGATTGGGCGCGGCGCACGGGGCGCGCGTTTTTGCGGTTCGATTATTCGGGGCATGGGCAGAGCAGCGGGGAATTCACCCAAGGCTGCATCGGCGATTGGGCCGAGGATGCGATGGCCGCGATCACCGCATTGACCGAGGGGCCGCAGGTGCTGGTGGGCTCGTCCATGGGCGGCTGGATCAGCCTTTTGATGGCGAAACGGATGCCGGAGAAGGTGGCGGGGCTTGTGACCATCGCGGCCGCGCCGGATTTCACCGAAGACGGGATGTGGGCCGAATGGTCCGAGGACCAGCGCCGCGCCTGCATGGAGGAGGGGCAGGTGGCGCTGCCGTCCGACTATGGCGAGCCGATGATCATCACGCGGCGCATGATCGAGGATGGGCGCAACCAACTGGTGTTGCGCGCGCCGCTGGCGCTGCCGATCCCGATCCGGATGTTGCAGGGGACAGCCGATGCCGATGTGCCGATGGCGGTCGCCTTGCGCCTGCTGGATCATCTGGAGGGGGAGGATATCCGGCTGGAGCTACTCAAGGGGGCCGATCACCGGTTTTCCGACGCGGGTTGTCTGGATACCATCACCCGCGCGGTGGAGGAGGTTCTGACGCGTGTCTAGGAAGGCGCCGGGCTTTGCATGGGCTTTCGGGGTAGCCTTGGTGCTGGCCCTTGGCTTTGCCGTGCTGCCGCGCGAACGGGTCGAGGTCGGCGCGCTGCCCGATTTCGAGGATGCGGCGGCGTTTTTGGCGGCGCGCGAAGGGGCATACGACGATATCCGTCCGGGCGAGGCGGCGCGGATCGTCTGGGCGGGCGAAGAGGGGGCGGTGACGCCCTTGTCCATCGTCTACCTGCACGGGTTTTCCGCCGGGACCGAGGAAATCCGCCCCGTGCCCGATCGGGTGGCCGAGGCGCTGGGCGCGAACCTCATCTATGCGCGGTTGGCTGGCCATGGGCGCAGCGGGGCGGCGATGGCCGAAGCGCGGGCGGGCGATTGGGTGCAGGATACCGCGCTGTTTCTGGAGATCGGGCGCAGGCTGGGCGAGCGGGTTCTGGTGATCGGCACCTCGACCGGGGGTACGCTTGCCGCATGGGCGATGAGCGATCCGGCGATGGCTTTGGATGTGGCGGGCGTCGTGCTGGTCTCTCCGAATTTCGCGGTGGCGAACCGGGCGGGTTTCTTGCTGGAACAGCCCTTGGCGCGCCACTGGATCCCGCTGGTGGCGGGGGCTGAGCGGCGGTTCGAGCCGCTGAACGCGGGTCAGGCGGCGCATTGGACGACGCAGTATCCGACGGTCGCAACGGTCAGCCTTGGGACGCTGTTGCGGGAATTGAGAGCGCGCGATCTGGGGGCTGCGGTCCAGCCGGTGTTGGTGTTGTTTGCGGACAGCGACAGGGTGGTGTCGGCCCCCGCCACGCGGGCGGCGATGGCGCGCTGGGGCGGGCCGGTGACGCTGGCCCCGGTAAGCCTGCCCGGTGATGGGGCCGATCCGTTCCACCATGTGATCGCGGGCGATATCTTGAGCCCGGCGATGACGGACGAGGTGGTTCAGACGATTCTGGATTGGGCGGAGGTTGCGCTGGCGGATTGATCCGTCCGTGGCATCTGGCGGTGGCGCGGTCCGCAGATGGGCCCGCGGGGATGGCCCGATCAGGCCGCCCCCGCAGAGGGTGGCACGGTCAGCCGACCGCGCGCACCGGGGTCTTGGGTGCGTCGCAATTGGCGTCGATGAATTCGAGCACCAGCGGGCGGATCCGGTTGCGCCAGCTTTTTCCGGCGAAGATGCCGTAATGTCCGGCGTCGGGTTCGAGGTAATTCGCCTTTTTGTGGTCGGGTAGGCCGGTGCAGAGATCGAGCGCCGCGACGCATTGGCCGGGGGCGGAAATGTCATCCTTTCCGCCTTCGACGGTCTTGACCGCGACGGTGGTGATCTTGCCGATATCGACCTGCTTGCCGTTCACGGTGAAGCGGTTCTGGGCGATTTCCAGACCCTTGAAGATGCGTTCGACGGTGGAGAGGTAGAATTCCGCCGTCATGTCCATCACGGCGAGATATTCGTCATAGAACTTGTTGTGCTTGTCGTGGTCGCTGGCCGTGCCCTTGGCGACCCGCACGATCTGGTCGGAAAACGCCTTGGCGTGTTTTTCGGCGTTCATCGCCATGAAGGACGACAGCTGTTGCAGGCCCGGATAGACCAGACGCCCGGCGCCCGCGTATTTGAAGCCGACGCGCTGGATCACCATGCGTTCCAGTTGCCCCATCGTGACGCGGTTGCCGAAATCGGTGACATCGGTGGCCGCGGCATCGGGGTTGATCGGCCCGCCGATGAGGGTGAGCGTGCGGGGCTGCGCGCTGGGATCTTCCTCGGCGAGATAGGCGGTGGCGGCAAGGGCCAGCGGCGCGGGCTGGCAGACGGCGATGACATGGGTGTCGGGGCCGAGCGCGCGCAGGAAATCGACGAGGTAGAGGGTATAATCCTCGATGTCGAACTTGCCGGCGCTGACGGGAATGTCGCGCGCATTGTGCCAATCGGTGATGTGGACGTCACAATCGGGCAGCAAGCTGGTGACGGTCGAGCGCAGGAGCGTCGCGTAATGCCCGGACATGGGCGCAACCAGAAGAACCTTGCGGCCGGTCGGCGCGCGGCCGTTGACCTTGAACCGGATCAGGTCGCCGAAGGGGCGGGACACGACGGTTTCGACCGACACGGTATGATCGCGCCCGTCTTCGGCGGGAATGGAATAGATGCCCCAGTCCGGTTTGACGGACATACGGGCAAAGCTGCGTTCCGTGACCTCGCCCCAAGCGGCGGTCAGGCGGATCATCGGATTGGCGACCAATCCCAGCTGGGGATAGGAACACATCGCGCGCGCGGTCGAACCCATCCATTGATTCGTTACGCGCAGGGATTCCATGAGGTCATAGGTGAGCATGTAGCGCATCGGCGTCTCCTGCCTGAGAAACGGAGCTGGAGCACGGCCCCGGATCAAATCGTCGCTTTGCCCCCTCACCTCGGCATCGCTAGAGTGTAGGTGAACCATTGGAAGGGTAAAATCAAGGTGGCACGCGACGATGCAGAGGAGCCTGTGGCGGGCGAGACCCTTGACCGGCTGAACCAGAACCTTCGGCGGATCGAGGAATTGTCGGCGCGGCTGGTGGCCGCGTTGAGCGCGCGCAAGCCCGGAGATGCGGGCCTGTCGGGGCCGGGTCACGATCTCTACCTCAAGACCGGGATGGCCATGTGGCAGGAGATGCTGACCAATCCCGCCAAGATGATGGAACAGCAGGTGCAATACTGGGGGCAGGCCATGTCCCATTTCGCCGAGATCCAGAAGGAGCTGGCGCAGGGGCACATGGTGATCCAGTCCGACGACGACCTGCCCGAGGACAAGCGGTTTTCCAACCCGCTGTGGAAGACGCATCCCTATTTCAACCTGATCAAGCGCCAGTACCAGGTCACCGCGCAGGCGATGCAGAAGGCGGTTGACGAGTTGGAGGGATTGAGCCCGCGCGACAAGAAGCGGGTGGAATTCTTTGCGGGCCAGATCATCGACCTGTTCGCGCCGACCAATTACCTGGCCACGAACCCCGACGCGCTGGAAAAGGCGGTGGAGACCGAGGGCGAGAGCCTTGTGAAAGGGTTGGAGAACCTCGTCCATGATCTTGAGACGCGGCACGGGGAGATCTTGCCGACGCTGGCCGACCCCAAGGCGTTCCATGTCGGAGACAACCTTGCCACGGCCAAGGGATCGGTGGTGTTCCGCAACCACATGATCGAATTGATCCAGTATGCGCCGACCACCGACGAGGTGCATCAGACCCCACTGCTGATCTTTCCGCCGTGGATCAACAAGTACTACATCCTTGACCTGAAGCCGCAGAATTCGCTGATCCAGTGGATCGTCGATCAGGGCTACACGCTGTTCGTGGTCAGCTGGAAGAACCCCGATGCGAGCTATGCCGACACCGGGTTCGAGACCTATATCGAGGATGGCTACCTGACGGCCATCGACACGGTGTGCAAGATCACGGGCGAAAAACAGATCAACGCGGTCGGTTATTGCGTCGCGGGCACGACGCTGGCCCTGACGCTGGCGTTGAAGGCCAAGCGGGGGCAAGCCCGCGTCAAGTCGGCCACCTTTTTCACGACGCTGACGGATTTCACCGATCAGGGCGAGTTCACGCCCTTTCTGGACGATGATTTCGTCGATGCGATCGAACGGCAGGTAGACGAGGCGGGGTATCTGGACAGCTATTACATGTCCAAGACCTTTTCCTATTTGCGGGCCAAGGACCTGGTCTATGGGCCGGCCGTGCGCAGCTACATGATGGGCGAGCCGCCGCCAGCCTTCGACCTGTTGTTCTGGAACGGCGACAGCACGAACCTGCCGGGCAAGATGACGGTGCAATACCTGCGCGGCCTGTGCCAAGGGAATGGCTTTGCCGGTGACGGTTTCGACATTCTGGGCGAGCGGTTGCATCTGTCTGACGTGACGCTGCCGGTCTGCGCCATCGCCTGCGAGACCGACCATATCGCCGCGTGGAAGGACAGTTTCCGCGGCATGGTGCAGATGGGATCGAAGGACAAGACCTTCATCTTGTCGGAATCGGGCCATATCGCGGGCATCGTGAACCCGCCCACCAAGAAGAAATACGGCCATTGGCGCGGCCCCGAGCCGATCGGAACGCCTGCAGCCTGGAAGGAGGCCGCGACCTATCACGAAGGGTCGTGGTGGCCGTTCTGGGACCAATGGCTGGCCGGGCGGTCGGGGGCGATGGTGCCGGCGCGTGTGCCCGGGTCCGAGGCTTATCCGCCGCTGTGCGATTCGCCCGGAACTTACGTAAGGGAAATCCTCGAAGGGTGAGGGTTTCCCGACCGGCGGTCGCAAGCTTCTGATAAACGAGAATATCTTTCAGCCATGCTGCGCTGCAGCAAAAGGCTTGACATGCTGCGCCGCAGCATTCATATTCCTCGCAGATGCAGAAACCCCCGTGCCGGGGGAGCAACACTGGAGAAGATGACATGCCCGCCAAGACCACCGATTTCACCAAGACCATGACCGAAATGATGTCCGCTTTCCCCGTCGACATGACCGCGATGAACGACGCGTTCAAATCCTCGGCCGCGATGGGCGAGAAGATGTCGAAGGTGATGCTCGACGCTGCCGACAAGTCGACCGAGATCTCCTCGAAGTTCACCAAGGACACGATCGCCAAGCTGGCCGACGTGACCACCGTGAAGGCCGAGCCGACCGACTATTCCAAGGCGATGACCGATTTCGCATCGGCGCAGGCCGAAATGGCTGCAGAAACCATGGCCGCCTTCGCTGAAGTCGCCAAGAAGGTGCAGATGGAAACCGTCGAGCTGATGATGGCTGCCGGCAAGGAAGTGTCCGAAGAGGCAACTGCCGCCGTGAAGAAGGCAACCGCCGAAGTCACGACCGCTGCCAAGAAAGCCGCCGCGAAGTAATCGCAGCACCCCATTTCGTGCTGGTGTCCTCCCCACCGGCATGAATGCCAGAAGGGCGAGCCTCCTCCCGGCTCGCCCTTCGCGTTTTCTGCCCCTGCACAATAAATTTGCATTTCCCCGTCAACTGGCTAGGCTGCGGCGCACCGCGTCGTTTGAGGCCATTGCTGCGGCGCGCGAAGGAGGGCAGGGACCATGACGAAGGCGCGTCCGGACACAAGCGAGCCGTTGCTCATCAAGCGCTATGCAAGCCGCAGGCTGTATAACACCGAAACCTCCGATTACGTGACATTGGAAGATATCGCGGGGTTCATCCGCACGGGCCGCGAGGTCAAGATCGTCGACCTGAAATCGGGCGATGACCTGACCCGGCAATACCTGCTCCAGATCATCGCGGAACACGAGAGCCGGGGCGATACGATCCTGCCCATCGCCGTGCTGACCGATCTGGTGCGCAGCTACACGACGCAGGCGGGATCCGTGGTGCCCGATTTCCTGACCGTATCCTTCGAGATGCTGAAAAAGGGCCAGTCGAAGATGGTCGAGAACATGACCGCGATAAATCCGCTGTCCAAGATGCCCGGGTTCGAAGCGATGCGCGTGCAGCAAGAAGCTTTCATGAAGGCGATGACCGGCGGGCTGGGCACGCAATGGTCGGGCCCTGCCACCGAGGACGGCGCGGACGAGAGCGACGAAAGGTCGGCGGCGCAGGAGCTGGACGAGATCAAGCGGCAACTGGCCGAACTGCAATCCAAGCTCAGCAAGATGTGACACCATGCGCTGTGCCGGTTGGGTTGCGCCCTGCGTATTGGGGCTTTTGGTGCCGGTCTTGTCCGGCTGCGGGCTGTGGCAGGCCGTCTTCGGCCCGCGCGTGGCGGAGACCAGCGCGGAAGCTGCAGTCTACCGCGCGGCGATGGCGGATTTCTCGGATTGTGCCACGACCGATGATCTGGCGCTCAGGGCGGTGATCGCCGCGCGTCTGGATGAGGCTGCCGGACGGCTCAATGCGGTCACGCGGCCCACCGACCCCGATCATTTCTTCATGGCCGACCGGGTGAGCGCCGCGGCGCGCTATTGCGCCGAGGCGGCAGAGGGGTAGCGCCCCGGATATTCCAAAGAACACCCGGGGGTGTGGTCATGCCAAGGCGGCAAAGACCTGTTTGAGCGCCGCGTCGAGTTTTTCGAACATCTCGTCCATCTGCGCATCCGTCAGGGTGAAGGGTGGGCACAGCACGACGGATTGGCCGAGTGGGCGGCAGATCAGCCCGTGATCGGTGCAGGTGTTGGCGATGCGTTCGCTGACCGACAGCTTGCCGTCGAAGGGCACCTTGCCGTCGCGGTCGCGCACGGCTTCGAGGGCCCACATGTAGCCGATGCCGCGGAGTTCACCGATATTGGGATGCTTGGCGATTTCGGCCAAGCCCGCCTCCATCCGTGGCGCGCCTTCGCGTACGCGGTCGAGAAGCCCCTCGTTCAGCACAACGTCGATGGCCTTGAGCGCCACGGCGCAGCCGACGGGGTGGCCGGAGGCGGTGAAGCCGTGGGGGAATTCCTCGATCGGGTCGATGGCGGCCTGAAGGCGGTCGGTCATCTCGGGGCCGAGGATGACGGCGCCCATGGGGAAATAGCCCGCCGTCAGCGCCTTGGAGGAGATGATCGCGTCGGGGATGAAATCATAGGTCTGGCAGCCCCAGACATTGCCGGTGCGACCGAAGCCGCAGATCACCTCGTCCGCGATAAGCGGGATGCCGTGTTTCTTGAGGATCGGTTGGATCGCCTGGAAATAGCCCGCGCTGGGCGGGATGACGCCGCCCGCGCCCATCACCGGTTCGGCGAAGAAGCCCGCGATCGTGTCGGCGCCTTCGCGGGCGATGACATCTTCGAGTTCCTGCGCGAGGCGGGTGGTGAATTCGGCCTCCGTCTCGCCGGCCTCGCCGTAGCGCCAGTAATGCGGGCAGGTCAGGTGGATGAAGCCCGGCAGGGGCAGGCCGAAGACGGAATTGTAGGGTTTGCCGGTCATCGAGGCCGAGATGGCCGTGACGCCGTGATAGCCGTTCCAGCGGGTCAGGATCTTGGTCGCCTGTGGGCGATCCTCGGCCCGGTTCATGAACCACAGCATCTTGACCATGGTGTCGTTCGCCTCGGACCCGGAGTTGGTGTAGAACACCTTGCCGCGGGAGAAGGGCGAGACCTCGATCAGTTTTTCGGAGAGGGCGACGGTCTGGTCGGACATCCGCCCGAAAAACGCGTGATAGCCGGGGAAACGGTCGTATTGCGCCTTGGCGGCTTCGGCCAGCCCCTTGTGGTCGAAGCCCGCGACCATGTTCCAGAGGCCCGAGTTGCTGTCGAGGTAGCGCTTGCCGTTGGTGTCGACGATATAGGGGCCTTCGCCATGGGTGATGACGACGGTGCCCCGTTCCTGCACCGAGGGCAGATCGGTGAAGCCGTAGAGCGAATAGGCCTCGGCGCGGGCTTCCCATGAATTCGGGGCGTGATCCTTCATGATCGTCTCCTGTGATCGGTCTGGGCACAGGCTAGCCGGGCGGGCGGGCCGCCGCAATCGGGCTGGGCGAAATGCCAAGGCCCGGCGACGGTGCGCCGGGCCTTTTGCAGGTGTTTCGTCGGATCGCCCGTGGATCAGGTGCCGTAGGCGCGGGTTTCGCCCTTCACATCCTCGGCTGCGGCGGTCAGCGCATCGGCGATGAAGTCAAGTTCCGCCTTGGTCAGACGCACGGGCAGGCGCACGTCGCAGGCGCGCATCAGCATGGCCCGCGTGCGCGGCAGGTCGGGCCTGTCGCCGGGGATGAACTGCCAGTTCCAGAAGGCGCGGGCATTGTCGGAGGACAAGCCGAAGATCTGCACCTTGACCCCGCGCGCCTCGGCCGCCGAAGCAAAGGCCTTTGCCTCGGCGTCGGTGTCGAAGCCTACGAGGTTGAACTGGATCGAGTCGGGTGCGCGATCCTCGGGGGCGAGCGGCGGGGGCACGTCGAGCCAGGGCGAGGCGTTCAGGAGACCTGCCACGTAATCGTGGTTTTTGAGCCCGTCGCGGACCCGGCGGGCAAGCTCCGGGATCTGTGGGCGGATCACGGCGGCGGAGAGGTTCTGGAGCCGCATGTTGTAGAGCGGCAGTTGGTTCTGCCAGCGGGCGAAGGCCATGGCCAGTTCGGGGTCGTTCTGCCCCTCGGGGCCCTTGTGCTTTTTCCAGTTGTGCTCATAGGCGCCCGACATGATGACCGCGCGGGCCACCAGATCGGCGTCATCGGTGATCAAGATGCCGCCTTCGCCCGCGTTGATCATCTTGTAGGACTGGAAGGAGAAGCAGCCCATCTTGCCGATGGTGCCGATCTTGCGGCCATGCCAGAGCGTGCCGAGCGAATGGGCCGCATCCTCGATCACGGGGATGCCGCGCGCATCGCAGAGCGCCATGATCGCATCCATGTCGGAGGTGTGGCCGCGCATGTGGCTGATGATGACCGCTTCGATGCTGTCGTCGAGCTTGGCCGCGAAATCATCCATGTCGATGCGGTAGTTTTCGCCCACCTCGACCAGGACGGGCTGGCAGAAGGCATGGACAACCGCCGAGGGAACGGCCGCGAAGGTGAAGGCGGGGACCAGCACCCGTGCGCCGGGTTGCAGATCGAGCGCGCGGAGCGCGAGGAAGATCGCGGCGGAGCAGGACGAGACGGCGAGCGCGTATTTCACGCCCATCATGTCCGCGAATTCGCGTTCCAGCAGGGCGACGGGCGCATCGGCGGGCGCGGTGTAGCGGAACAGGTCGCCCGATTGCAGCAGGCGGTCGATCTCGGCGCGGGCGGCGTCGGGGATCGGTTCGGCGTCATAGACGTTCGGGGCCGGGGCCTCAGACGCGAGAGCTGCCATGGTTTCACCTTTTCGAAATGTCTCTTTCAGGAATTCTTATCCTGTTACGGTAAGGGAATCCAGCATGACGTCACGGTGTCATCAAAATGTCGTGGAAACCGGCGGGTGCGGCACAAGGTGCGGGTGTCAGACGCCCAGACGGTCGCGCAGTGCATACCATGTCATGGCCAGCGTCAGGAGCGGCGCGCGCAAGCTGGTGCCGCCGGGGAATCGCGGGACGGGAAGGGCTGCGAGCGTGGTGAGCCCGTTTTCCTGCCCCATCACGGCTTCGGCCATGACACGGCCCGCCATGCCGGACAGGGCCACGCCATGTCCCGAAAAGCCCGCACCGGACAGGATGTTGGGGGCCGCGCGCACCACATGGGGCAGGCGCGTCATGGTGATGCCGAGCGAGCCGCCCCAGACATGGGAGATGCCCACGCCCGCAAGCTGCGGGAAAAGCTTTTCCATCCGCGCGACAAGGGCGGTGGAGATATCGCGCGGAAAGCCCAGCGAATAGCTTTCGCGGCCGCCGAAGAGGAACCGCCGGTCGGCGCTGAAGCGGTAGTAATTCACCACGAAGCGCGCGTCCGAGACGGCGATATCCTCGGCCAGCACGTCGTGCCAACGGTCGGGGATCGGGTCGGTCGCGGCGATGAAGGAATTGATCGGCATCACGCGGGCGTTCACCTGCGGCAAGATGTTGGGCAGGTAGCCGTTGCCCGCGATGATGGCATGGCCCGCCGTCACCTGACCGCGGGGCGTGGTGAGGGTCAGGCGGGGGCGGGTGACGATGGCGGTGACTTCGCTGAGTTCGTGGATGACCGCACCTGCCGCCTCGGCGGCGCGGGCCAGCGCGCGGGCATAGGCGAGCGGCTGGATATGGCCCGCGCTGCGGTCGAGCGTGCCGCCGACGTAGAGCGGCGATTTCACCAGATCGGCGAAGGCGTCGCGGCCCATCACCTCGATCGTGGTGTCGTAGTGGCGGGCCATGTGATCGGCCTCGAGCCGCGCCTCGGCCAGATCGAGGGCGCTGTATTCGCCATGGGCGACGCCGGGCCGGTAGGCGGCCTCGGGGGCGTGGGTCTCGCAGAATTGGCGAAGCTGGTCCTTGCCGGTTTCCGACAGGCTCCAGAGCGCGCGGGCGGGACCATTGCCCAGATGGGTTTCGAGCCAGCGCTGGGATTTGTTGAAGCCCGACTGCACCTGCCCGCCGTTCCGCCCCGAAGCGCCGAAGCCCACGCGATGCGCCTCGAGCACCACGACGCGCCGACCCGCGCGGGCGAGCGTCAGCGCGGCCCAGAGCCCGGTGAAGCCCGCGCCGAGGATGACGACATCGGCGGATACCGCCCCGGTGAGCGCCGGGCGGTCCGGCTCGGGCGGCAGGCTGGCGGCATACCAGCTGGGCGCATGTTCGCCGCGCCGGTCGTTGCGGTAGAGCGGGTTCATACGTTCAGAAGCAGGTGTTCACGTTCCCAAGGCGAGATCACCTGAAGAAACTCGTTGTGTTCCAGTTCCTTGACGGCGGAATAGACGCGGCAGAATTCCTCGCCCAGAACCTGCTGGATCGTGGTGTTGGCGCGCAGAAGGCCGAGCGCGTCGCCAAGGCCGCGCGGCACCCCGCTTTGCATCTGGTAGGCGTCGCCCGAGAAGGGATCGGAGGGGTCGGTCTGTTCCAGAAGGCCGACAAGGCCGCAGGCAAGCGAGGCGGCGATGCCGAGATAGGGGTTGCAATCCATCCCCGGCAGGCGGTTTTCCACACGCCGTGCGGAGGGTTCGGACACGGGCACGCGCAGGCCCGTGGTGCGGTTGTCGCGGCCCCATTCGAGGTTGATGGGCGCCGAGAAGTCGGGGACGTAGCGGCGGTAGCTGTTCACGTAAGGCGCGAGCAGGGCCACCACCGCTGGCAGGTTGCGCTGCATCCCGCCGATGAAATGCAGGAAGGCGGGCGTTTCGGAGCCATCCGCGTTGGAGAAGATGTTCTGCCCGGTTTTGATATCCACGACCGAATGGTGGATGTGCATGGCCGAGCCCGGTTCGCCTTCGATCGGTTTGGCCATGAAGGTGGCGTAGGTGTCGTGTTTCAGCGCCGCCTCGCGGATCATGCGCTTGAAAAAGAACATCTCGTCGGCCAGCCGGACGGGATCGCCGTGGCGCAGGTTTAGCTCGATCTGGCCTGCGCCGCCTTCTTGCAAGATGCCGTCGATTTCGAGGCCCATGACTTCCGCGAAATCATAGATGTCGTCGATCACCTTGCCGTATTCGTCGACCGCCGACATGGAATAGGCCTGACGCGCGGCGGCGCGGCGGCCCGAGCGGCCCATGGGGGGTTCGACCTCGCGGGCGGGGTCGGTGTTGGGGGCGACGAGGTAGAATTCCATCTCGGGGGCGACGATGGGTTCCCAGCCGCGCGCCTTGTAGAGATCGACCACACGTTTCAGGACGTTGCGGGGTGCGAAGGGGACCGGATCGCCCTTTTGGTCGTTGATGTCGTGGATCACCTGAAGCGTCGTGTCCGCCGTCCATGGCGCGGGGGTGGCGGTCGAGAAATCGGGCGTCAGGGTCATGTCGGGTTCGGTGAACCCGTCGGCGACCGCATCGGCCCAATCGCCGGTGATCGTCTGGAAGAAGATCGAATTGGGCAGGTAGAAGAAAGGCTGGCGGGCGAATTTGCCGCCCGGCATGGCCTTGCCCCGCGCGATGCCCGCGAGGTCGGCGACGATGCATTCGACCTCGTCTATGGCGCGGCCTTCGAGATAGCTGCGCGAGACCTCGGGCAGCTTGCCCAGAAGTTCGGCGACGGAATTGGAGCTCATGCGCTGGCCTTCGTGGCAAAGGGGATGCGGGTGGCCGGCGCGCCCTCGAGGACATCGGCGAGCCAGTCGGCGATCAGGCGGCTGTCGGTCGGCTGGCCCAAGGTGGCGCGCGCGCCGTCGACAAGATCGTCCGGCACGGTGGCGGAGCGGTGCGCGATCAATTCCTCGACCACGGAGGTGGGGAATTCGGGATGGGGTTGCACGGTCAGGATGCGGTCGCCATGGGCGAGGACCGCGTGGCGGGTGAAATCGTTCGAGCCGAGCACCGTGGCACCTGGGGGCAGGTCGACCACCTGATCCTGATGCCAGGCGTGGAGCGAGACGGGGCAACCGCCGACGGTGTAGTTGCGGTGTCCGACGGACCAGCCGCCGGAGAATTTCTCGACCCGGCCGCCGAGGGCCTGGGCGATGATCTGGTGGCCGAAGCAGATGCCGACCATGGGCCGCCCGGCATCGCGGATGGCGCGGATCAGATCCTCGAGCGGGGGGATCCAGGGATGATCTTCGTAGGCACCGTGGCGAGAGCCCGTGACCAGCCAGGCATCGGCGGCATCCGGGCCTTCGGGAAACTGCATGTCCACCACGGAAAAGGTCCGCAGGTCATAGCCGCGATGGGCGAAGAGGCGGCCGAAGAGATCGGTATAGGTGCCGTCGCGCGCGGCGACCTCCGGAGGGACATGGCCGGTTTGCAGGATGCCGAGGATCATGGGGTGCTCGTGTTCAAAGGATGCGGCCAAGCTATGCCTGCCTGCGGAACGGGGCAAGGGGGCGTGGGCGGGCGTCAGATCGAGTCGAGATAGAGTTCTTGCCGTTCCTCGGGGCCGAGCTCCGCCATGTAATGCAGTTCCTGCCGCTTGGTGGCGAGGAAATTGGCGATCAGGTCGGCGGGAAAGATGCGCGCGATCTCGGGGCTTTTGGCGAAGGCGTCGATGGCGGCGTCCCATGTGCGGGGGAGCTGTTCGAGATCCTTGTCATAGGCGTTGCCGGTGATCGGCGGGGGCGGTTCGGCCCCGTCCTCGATCCCGTTCAGTGCCGCGCCGAGGATGGCGGCGATCAGGAGATAGGGATTGATGTCGCCGCCCGCGACGCGGTGTTCGATCCGGCGCGCGGCGGGGTTGCCCGATGGGATGCGTAGCGCCGTGGTGCGGTTCTCGTAGGCCCAGGCGATGCCGGTGGGCGCATGGGCTCCGGGCACGAAGCGGTCGTAGCTGGTGGCATGGGGCGCGAGGATCAGCATGGAGCCGGGCATGGCCTGCAGACAGCCCGCCACCGCATGGCGCAGCGCGGTCGAGCCCTTGGCGGTGCCGTCGTCGAAGATGTTGCGCCCCTGATCGTCGAGGATGGAAAAATGCATGTGCAGCCCGCTGCCGGAGTAATCCGGATAGGGTTTGGCCATGAAGCTGGCGGCAAAGCCGTGGCGGCGGGCGAGGCCGTTGACCAGAAGCTTGAAAAACCACGCGTCATCGGCGGCCTTGAGCGCGTCGGGGGCGTGCATCAGGTTGATTTCGAACTGGCCCGGACCCGCCTCGGAAATCGTGGTATCGGCGGGAATGTCCATTTCCTCGCAGGCGTCGTAGAGCGCGGTGAAGAAGGCATCCCAAGCGTCGAGTTGGCGCAGCGCGAGGATTTCGGCCTGCTGGCGGCGCTTGCCCGAGCGGGGGCTGGGCGGCACGCGCAATTCGCGGCCCCGGTCGTCGATCAGGTAGAATTCCATCTCGGTGGCGACCACGGGGGTCAGGCCGCGCGCCTTGTAGCGGTCCACCACGCGGGCCAGCGCATGGCGCGGATCGCCCGCAAAGGGGCGGCCATCGTCATGGAACATCCAGATCGGCAGAAGCGCCGTTGGCGCGTCGATCCAGGGCATCGGCACGAAGCCGCGTTCTGTGGGCCGGAGCACGCCGTCGGGATCGCCTGCTTCGAAGACCAGCGGGCTGTCGTCGATATCCTCGCCCCAGATGTCGAGGTTGAGGACCGAGTAGGGAAAGCGCGTGCCTTCGTCGATCGCCTTTTGCGCGTAGCGGCGCGCTATGCGCTTGCCGCGCGGCTGGCCGTTGAGATCGGCGGCGGCGACGCGGATCGATTTGATCTCGGGGTTTTCGAACAGGTAGTCGCTCATCGGGTCACGCTCATCTGAAAACCTGGGGCCGGATGCGGAGCCGTGGCCTTTGGTTCTGTGGCAGGTGGCGGTTGAGACGCCGGTTGATCAGCCCGAAGAGCGCGATGATGCACAGCGTCAGGAGGACGAAATAGACGGCCACGATCGGGTAGGGCACGAAGGGGTTGAAGGTCCGGTCGGCAAAGTAATTGGCATAATACAGCGCGTCGCCGCGTTGCTGGAAGGCCGGAAAGCTGGAGAAGAAGACGAGGGCGGTCGCGTGGAAGAGGAAAATCGCCTCGTTCGTGTAGCTGGGCCAAGCGAGCCGCATCATGGTGGGGAATGTGATGCGGCGGAATTTCTTCCAGCCCGAGAGGCCGTAGGCATCGGCTGCTTCCAGATCGCCGCGGGGGATGGCGCGCAATGCGCCGTAGAAGATTTCCGCCGCATAGGCCGAGGTGTTGAAGAAGAGAACGATCAGCGCGCCCAGCCATGCGCGTGAGAACCAGCGGGTTTCGGCCGCGATCTCGACCCCCAAAAGGGTGAATTCGATACCGACGCGCGGCAGCATCACGAAGGCCTCGTAGGCCATGAAGAACTGGATGAAGAGGGGCGAGCCGCGGAAGATGAAGATGAACCATTCGGCGGGTTTGCGGATCAGGCGGGCGGGCTGGTTTTTCGCAACCGCGAGCGCCACGGCGAAGAAAAAGCCGAAGGTCAAGGCCAGAAGGCCGAAGTAGACGTTCCAGATAAGCCCCGAGCCGATCAGCACAGCCTGTTCGCAAAAGCCGATATCGGCGGTGGGCAGCATCCGTTCGCCCATCCCGAGCGAGCGGAGGGCATAGGCGTTGAAGGCTTCGACGCAGGTCATGCGGCGGCCTTTCGGAGCGCTTCGCCGCCCGCTGTCGCCTGCCCGCGGGAGAGGCGGATGGTGAGCCGCGCCAGAACGATTTCGGAAACCCGCGTGAAGGCGAGGTAGAAGACAAGGAGCGCAAGGAAGTACCAAAAGCGCCAGTCAGGGTGCGGGTATTGGTAGGCGGAGGTGCGCGATCCGCCCAGTTCGCGCGCCCAGTAGACGATATCCTCGATCCCGAGCAGGAACAGAAGCGGCGTGGCCTTGATCAGGATCATCCAGATATTTGACAGGCCCGGCAGCGCGTAGATCCACATTTGCGGCACCAGCACACGCCAGAAAACCTGACGGCGGGACATGCCATAGGCCTCGGCGGTTTCGAGCTGCGCGCGGGGCACGGCCTGCATCGCGCCGTATAGGACATTGCCGCAAAACGCGCCGAAGACGATGGCATAGGTGAAGACGGCAAGCGCGAAGCCGTAGATTTCATGGACCCATTGCGGGGCATTGCCGGATGGGGTGCGCGCCTCGGGGCAGACGAGGAAATTGGCGCCCTGCCGGATTTCCTCGGTCCAGTCGGGGCAGGTGACCTGATGGCGCAGGTATTCGATGGCCTGATCGAGGACGAGCACGAAGAAGAGGAAGAAGACGATGTCAGGAACGCCGCGCACCATGGCGGTGTAGATCTTTCCCAGCCAGCTGATGGGCAGGATGTGGCTGCGCGAGGCGGCGGCGGCGATGAAGCCGAAGGCCAGCGACGTGGGCGCGGTGACGGCCAAGAGCGCGAAGACGACGAGGAAGGATTGATAGAACAGGAAATGCGCGCCGTTGGTCAGATAGCAACTGAACCAGCGGAACGTGTCGAGGGTCGAGGGGTCGGTGCAGAAGGCGAACATCGGGGCCTTTGGCGTGCGGCGGGATCTTGGGGCTCTGCCCCCGGCCTTCGGCCTCCCCCGGAGTTTGCCTGCCAAGATGAAGCAGGGACCGAGGCAAGAGAGGGCGCGCGTTAACCTTGATGAAAGGTGAAGGGGGCGGGCCAGATTGGCCTGCCCCCCGGGATGTGATCAGAAGGTTGCGGCTTCGGGGCCGAACCATTCGAGGATCAGCGCGTTCAGCGTGCCGTCTTCCTTCATCGAGGTGATGGCCGCGTCGAAAGCTTCGAGACGTGCGTCGCCTTCGCGCAGCGCCATGCCGACGCCGCCGCCGAGCTGGACGGGTTCGCCCACGATCATCAGGTCGGCATCTTCGGCAGCGATCGGGATCAGGTAATCGCCATCGGCGAAGACGGCGTCGGCCTCGCCGTTGCGGACGGCGGCGACGGTTTCGTCAGGCGTGGCGAATTCGATCAGCGTGGCACCCGAGGCTGCGATATAGCCCGCCTGGATCGTGTTGGTCTGGGCCGCGACGACGGCACCTTCCAGCGTGAAATCCTCGGACATGCCGACGAAGAGGGATTCGGCGGGCGGGAAATAGGGCTGGGTGAAATCGACGATCTCTTCCCGCTCCTCGGTGATCGACATGCCGGCGATGATCGTGTCGTAATTGCCCGAGGTGAGGTTGGGGATGATGCTGTCCCAATCATTCGTCACCCATTCGCAGGTGAGGCCCGCGCGGGCGCAAAGTTCGTCGCCCACGACGCGCTCGAAGCCTGCGATTTCGCCGCTGTCATCGATGAAGTTGTACGGAGGGTAGGCGCCCTCGGTGCCCATGCGGACGACATCTTGCGCGGCGACAGCGCCGGCGGACAGGGCCAGGAGGCCGGCGGTGAGGATCAGGTGTTTCATGTTGGGTATCTCCCTGGTGTTGTTCTGGGTGGTCTTGCCTCAGGCCGCCTGCGAGTGGCTGAGGAATTGCTGGAGGCGCTCGGATGTCGGGGCGCCGAAAAGGGAGGCGGGCGGACCCTCCTCCTCGATCTTGCCTTGATGCAGGAAGATCGTGTGGGTCGAGAGGTCGCGCGCCATCCGCATGTCATGGGTGACGAGGATCATGGTGCGGCCCTCCTCGGCGAGGGCGCGGATGACGCGCACCACCTCTTGCTCGAGTTCGGGGTCGAGCGCGCTGGTCGGTTCGTCGAAGAGAAGCGCGCGGGGTTCCATGCAGAGCGCGCGGGCGATGGCGGCGCGCTGTTGCTGGCCGCCCGACAGCTGGGAGGGCCAGGCGTCGGCCTTGTCGGCGATGCCGACCTTGGCGAGATAGGCGCGGGCGCGCTCCTCCACCTCGTGTTTGGGCTGGCCCAGCACGGTCACCGGGGCCTCCATCACGTTTTGCAAGATGGTGAGGTGCGACCAGAGGTTGAACTGCTGGAACACCATGGAAAGGTTCGTGCGGATGCGGCGGACCTGTTCGGCATCGGCGGGGCGGCGGTGATGGCCCGTGCCTTTCCATCGGATGGGGTCGCCTTCGAAGAGGATCTCGCCCTGCTGGCTGTCCTCGAGCAGGTTGGCGCAGCGCAGGAGCGTGGATTTGCCCGAGCCGGAGGAGCCGATCAGCGACACGACATCGCCCGCCCGCGCCGTCAGGTCGACGCCGCGCAGCACTTCGAGCGCGCCGAAACTTTTGTGGAGGCCGGTGATCTGGATGACCGGCGGGGCAGCTGGCATACGGACGGATATCCCTCGTTGGTCTGCGGATTTGTGCCCAAGCATGGCGCAAATGCAACGGTCTTGTGCAGGGTGCCGCCGGGGAAGGCTGCGGTTTGCGACGAATTTGTGGGCGAATGGTCAGGGATTGGGCGGGATCGGGATGGCGCGATAGGCGACGGCGTCGATCGTCACGAAGCCCGCGAGGTCGAGAGCCGCCCGGGTTGCGGTGGGCAGGGCGGCGAGCGCCTCGGCCAGGGCGGCGCGGAGCGGGGCGGGGTCGCGGCCCCGCGCGGTGATGAGCGGAAGGCCGGGGGTGGGCGGCGTGCGCGCGATTTCGAGCGCGGGATCGGCCCCGTCGAAGCGGACGAGGTGACGCCATGTCTGGGCGTCTATGGCGGCAAGATCGGCATGGCCTTGGGCCAAGGCGCGGGCGGAGGCCGCATGGCTGCCCGTGATCGTGACCGGGCCGAGGATGAGCGCGCGGGCGGTGGCCCAAGCGTGGAGCGCGGCCCAACCCGATTGGCTGAGCGGATCGTTGACCGCGACGCGGGGGCGGTCGGGCAGGGCGGGATCGCGGGCGAGGATGACCGAATTGTAATGGCCGGGAGGACAGCCTGGCAGGGCGTAATCGGGCGTCGCGACGAGGGTGACCTGCGGGTGGAGGCGCGCGCGGAAGGGCAGGCCGCAGGTTTGGGCCAAGATAAGATCGGGGCTTTGCCAGATCTCCCACGGGTTGCGGTCGCGGGTCAGCGTGTCGGGGGCTTGGATGGCGCGGGCGCGCAGCGCGTCGCGGATTCCTGCCCAAAGCGCATCGGTTTCGGCCCGGAGTTCCGGGCGGTCATACATGGGCAGGGCGGCGATCACCGACCCGGACCTATGCGCCGGGGTGGCTGGCTTCGACGCGCTTGCGGGCGAGGTTGCTGTCGCGGTCGTTCACGCCGAGCATGGGCGCGATCATCCGCAGGAGCGAATCCTCTTCGCTGTCGCGGGTGCCGTCGGCCAGAACGATGAACCAGAGGGCCTCGATCACATGCAGGCGGTCTTCGTAGGGGACGCTGTCCTTGATCGCGCGGGTGAAGCGGACGGTGTCGGGGGCTTCGGCCTCGAGCGCCTCGGCCTCGGCGCGCAGCTGCTGCGCGTCGGGATCGGACAGGTCGTAGCGGTGGGCGAGAACCCGGTCGATGCGGGTTTTCTCGATGCCGGCGTAATCGCCATCGGCGCGTGCGATACGCACGAGGAGCGCCGCAAGCGCGAGGCGCGCGTCGTCATAGGGCAGCGGTTCGGGGTTCGGGGCCGTCAGGCGGCGCAGGAGATCGAAAACCATGGGTGGGATATAGACCGCCCGCAACGGGCTGCAAAGCCCACGTCAGGGAAGGCGGATCGTGCCGTTGGCGATGGGCACCGCATGGCCCGCGATGCGGATGGGGCCTAGCCTGCCGTCTTTGACCGTTGCGGTCAGGCGGATGTCGGAGGGGCGGCCCATCTCGACGCCCTGTTTCAGGTCTAGCGTGGTCGTGCCTTCGGGTAGGGCGCCGGTGGCGAGAAGCTGTGCCGCGAGGATGGCGCTGGCCGATCCCGTGGCTGGATCCTCGGGGATGCCGGCGGTGGGGGAGAACATGCGCGCGCGGTAGCCTGTGGCGGTCTGCGTGTAGAGGTAGGCGCTGTCGACATCGGCCGAGGTCATGAGGTCGGACCATGCGGGTTCCATCGGGCGCGCCGCGGCGAGCGTGGCAAGGTCGGTGACGGGGACGTAGAGAAAGGCAGGGCCGCCCTGCCAAACGCCGGGATCGGTCGGGCCGAGGTCGGTGGGCGCAAGGCCAAGGGCCGTTGCGATCAGGGGCAGGGGCGGTGTTGAGGCGTGGCGTTGCGGTGCTTTGGGCGCGGTGAATTCGGCGAGCGCCGCGCCGCCCTGCCGCGTGATCGTGACGGGTACGAGGCCGGCCTGTTCTTCGAGCGTGATGTCGGTTTCCGTCTCGCCCGCCAGATGCAGGGCGCAGCCGATGGTCGGGTGACCGGCGAAGGGGATTTCGGCGGTGGGAAAGAAGATGCGGACCTTGGCGGTATGGGCCGGATCTTCGGGGCGCTGGATGAAGAGTGTTTCGGACAGGTTGAATTGCCGTGCGATGGTCTGCATCTGCGCGGTCGTCAGGTCATCGGCCCCTTCGACGATGGCGAGCGGGTTGCCGGTGAAGGGCGTGGTCGTGAACACGTCGTAGATGTGGAAGCGAAGCATCGCGGCAATTCCTTGTCTTGCCGTCAAGCGGAGCATCCCGCGCGGTCGGTGACAAGGCCCGAATCCTTTGACAGGGGAACGCCTGCGCGCTATGAATTGAACAAGCGTTCAATTAATGGGAGGGTTGGCGCCATGTTCCTCGGGTCCATGACATTCGATCTGGGCGACGACGTGAATGCGCTGCGCGAGATGGTGCATCGCTTCGCGCAGGAGCGTATCAAGCCGCTGGCCGCAGAGACCGACCGCAGCAATGCCTTTCCCAACCAGCTGTGGCGCGAGTTGGGGGATCTGGGCCTGTTGGGGATCACGGTCGAGGAGGACTTCGGTGGCGCGGGGATGGGGTACCTTGCCCATACCGTGGCGGTGGAGGAGATCAGCCGCGTCTCGGCCTCGATCGGCCTCAGCTACGGGGCGCATTCCAACCTTTGCGTCAACCAGATCAAGCTGAACGGGACGGCCGAGCAAAAGGCGCGCTACCTGCCCAAGTTGGTTTCGGGTGAGCATGTCGGCGCCTTGGCCATGTCGGAGGCCGGCGCGGGATCGGACGTGGTGGGGATGCAGTTGCGCGCGGACAAGCGCAACGACCGCTACGTCCTGAACGGCACGAAATACTGGATCACCAACGGGCCTGATGCCGATACGCTGGTCGTTTATGCCAAGACGGACCCCGAGGCGGGATCGCGGGGGATCACGGCCTTCATCGTGGAAAAGACGATGAAGGGGTTTTCGACCAGTGCCCATTTCGACAAGCTGGGGATGCGTGGATCGAACACCGCCGAACTGGTGTTCGAGGATGTCGAGGTGCCCTTCGAGAATGTGCTGGGCGAGGAAGGGCGCGGCGTGCGCGTCCTGATGTCCGGCCTCGATTACGAGCGGGTCGTTCTGTCGGGTGTCAATATCGGGATCATGGCGGGCTGCATGGACGAGGTGATGCCCTACATGGTGGAACGCAAGCAGTTCGGGCAGCCGGTGGGCAATTTCCAGCTGATGCAGGGCAAGATCGCGGACATGTACACGGCGCTGAACACGGCGCGGGCCTATGCCTACGAGGTCGCCAAGGCCTGTGACCGGGGCCAGGTGACGCGGCAGGATGCGGCGGCCTGCGTGCTCTATGCTTCGGAAGAGGGGATGAAGGTCGCCCATCAGGCGGTGCAGGCGATGGGCGGTGCGGGGTTCCTGAACGACAGCCCCGTCAGCCGCATGTTCCGCGACGCCAAGCTGATGGAGATCGGCGCGGGCACCAGCGAGATCCGGCGGATGCTGGTGGGGCGCGAATTGATGGCGCTGATGGGCTGATGGGCCGGGGCGGGCACAGGCGGGGATCTGGCGGCATGCGGCGCGCGATCCTTGGGCCGTGGCCTGTCGTCGGGGTGGTTGGGGGCTCTGCCCCCGCGGCTATGCCGCTCCCCCGGAGTTTTCTTGCCAAGATGAAGGGGGGGCTGCGGGATGCGGTCCGGACCTTGGGCGGGCTGGCATGATGCGGGGCATCGCCCTGCCGCTGTCGGCGCTGGTGGCCGTGGCCGCGGCGCTGGGTCTATTGGTCGGGATGCGGGCCGTGCCGCCCACGGAAACCGAGATCATTCTGGAGGCTGCGGCTCGCTACGTGGCCGAAACGGGCGGGGCGGCGACCGAATGCGCGGGGCGGCCTGCGCCGGTTGCGGGGGTGCGGCTGGTCGTGACCTGCGGGGCGGATTGGGCGCTGGCGGTGGATGAGTGGGGGCGGCCCGTCGTCCTGCCTGCGGTGGAGCCGGGGACATGAGGGGCCTTGTGCTGATCGTGGCAATTGCCTGGGCCGGGCCGGTGGCGGCAGAGGATTTCGAGACCTGTTTTTCGCGCGCCATCGCGCATTTCGAGATGGGATTTGCCCGGACCGGCCCGGCCGCTGCCATTGAGGATTACGCATTGGTGACGCGGGACCGGGTGCATCATTGCGGGTCGCTGGCCATCGTGGCCTGCGATCGGGGCGAGGCGCCGCAGGCCTGCCAGAGGCAGCTTGCGTCCGAGCAGCGGGCGTTGCGTGACAGGGTTCTGGCAGGCTTGCCTGCGCCGGAGCAGGTGCCCGCGCCCGAGGTTCTGGCGGGGCTTTACCCGCAACTGTGGGACGTGGCGCACGGGTCCTCGGCGGGGGATGATTGCGCGGGGGCCGATGATCCGGTGGCGGCCTGGTGCGAGACGCATGAGGCGCGGTTGAAGCTGACCGAGGCGGTGGCGCTGTGGCAGGTCGCGCGGTTGATGGGTGTGGCGGGTGCGGCCGCGGATCTGGGTTGGGTCGCGGAGGCAATGCCGTTCCGGCCCGTGGCGCGGCCCGAGGGGGAGGGACGATGAGGCTCAAATCGCAATTCATCGCGGGATCTGAGGAGGCGCGGGCCAATCGGGCGGCGCATCTGGCTGCGCTGGCCGAGATCGCAGAGGCCGCGGAACTGGCGGCTTCGGGCGGCGGCGCGAAGGCGCGGGAGCGGCATGTGTCGCGCGGCAAGATGCTGCCGCGGGATCGGGTCGCGAACCTTCTCGACCCCGGTTCCCCGTTTCTCGAGGTCGGGGCGCTGGCCGGTCACGGGTTGTACGAGGGTGCCGCGCCCTGCGGCGGGGTGATCGCGGGCGTGGGCCTGGTCGAGGGGCGGCAGGTCATGGTCGTGTGTAATGATGCGACGGTGAAAGGCGGCACCTATTACCCGATCACCGTGAAAAAGCACCTGCGCGCGCAGGAGATCGCGGAAGAGAACCGGTTGCCTTGCGTCTATCTGGTGGACAGCGGCGGCGCGAACCTGCCCAACCAGGACGAGGTTTTTCCCGACCGGGATCATTTTGGACGCATTTTCTACAACCAGGCGCGGATGTCGGCCAAGGGGATCGCGCAGATCGCGGTCGTGATGGGGTCCTGCACCGCCGGTGGGGCCTATGTGCCCGCGATGTCGGATGTGTCGATCATCGTGAAGGAACAGGGCACGATTTTCCTGGCGGGACCGCCCTTGGTGAAGGCGGCGACGGGGGAGGTCGTGAGCGCCGAGGACCTTGGTGGCGGCGATGTGCATACGCGCCTGTCCGGGGTGGCGGATTACCTTGCCGAGGATGATGGGCATGCGCTGGCGCTGGCGCGCAGGGCCGTCAGGTCGTTGGGCGGGGGAGAGGTGGGCAGATTGCCGGCAGGGGTGGGCAGATTGCCCACCCTACGGGGTCGCGCGCCTGCTTATGATCCGGAGGAGTTGCTGGGGGTGGTGCCTGCGTCGCTGACCACGCCCTATGACATCCGCGAGGTGATCGCGCGGATCGTGGACGAGAGTTGGTTCGACGAGTTCAAGCCGCGCTTCGGCGAGAGCATCGTGACCGGCTTTGCGCAGGTCATGGGAATTGATGTCGGGATCGTCGCCAATAATGGCGTGCTGTTCTCGGAGAGTGCGCAGAAGGCGGCGCATTTCGTGGAATTGTGCTCGCAGCGGCGCATCCCCTTGGTGTTCTTGCAAAACATCACCGGCTTCATGGTGGGGCGCAAATACGAGAACGAAGGCATCGCGCGGCATGGGGCCAAGATGGTGACGGCGGTGGCCACGACCGCTGTGCCCAAGGTGACCATGTTGGTAGGGGGCAGTTTCGGGGCCGGGAATTACGGGATGGCGGGGCGCGCCTATAGCCCGCGGTTCCTGTGGTCCTGGCCCAATTCCCGCATCTCGGTGATGGGCGGGGCGCAGGCGGCGGGGGTGCTCGCCACCGTCAAGCGCGAGGCGATGGAGCGGGCCGGGCAGGATTGGCCGGCGGAGGCGGAAGCCGAATTCAAGCGCCCCACGATCGAGATGTTCGAGCGGCAGTCGCATCCGCTTTATGCCTCGGCACGGCTTTGGGATGACGGGGTGGTCGACCCGCGCAAATCGCGCGAGGTGTTGGGGCTTTCGCTTGCGGCGGCGTTGAATGCGCCGGTGGAGGAGACGCGCTTTGGCCTGTTCCGGATGTGACGGAGGGCTCGGGAGGGAGCGAGGGGCGCGGCCCCTCGCGCTCCCCGCCGTATTTTCGGGAAGATGAAGGGGATGGATCGGTGAGGGCTGGGTTATGTTTCGCAAGATCCTGATCGCGAACCGGGGCGAGATCGCTTGTCGCGTGATCGAGACCTGCCGCAAGATGGGGGTGGGGACGGTCGCCGTCTATTCCGATGCGGATGCGGGCGCACGCCATGTGGCGATGGCCGACGAGGCCGAGCGGATCGGCGGCCCCAAGCCATCCGACAGCTACCTGAGGGGGGATGCGATCATCGCCGCCGCCCGTGCGACGGGCGCGGAGGCGATCCATCCGGGCTACGGCTTTCTGTCGGAAAACCCCGATTTCGTGGAGGCGGTGGCGGCGGCGGGTCTGATCTTCATCGGGCCCTCGGCCAGCGCGATCCGGGCGATGGGCCTCAAGGATGCGGCCAAGGCGTTGATGGAGAAAGCGGGCGTTCCTGTCGTGCCGGGCTATCACGGAGCCAATCAGGACCCCGAGCATCTGGCGGGGGCGGCGGAGACCATCGGCTACCCGGTCTTGATCAAGGCCGTTGCCGGCGGTGGCGGCAAGGGGATGCGGCGGGTCGAGCGCGCTGAGGATTTCATGGATGCGCTGGAGAGTGCGAAGGGGGAGGCCGCGACGGCCTTTGGGAACGCGGCCGTGCTGATCGAGAAATACGTCGAGAAGCCGCGCCATATCGAGGTGCAGGTCTTTGGTGACGGCACGCGGGCGGTGCATCTGTTCGAGCGGGATTGTTCGCTGCAACGGCGGCACCAGAAGGTGATCGAGGAGGCCCCGGCCCCGGGCATGACGGACGCGATGCGCGCGGCCATGGGACAGGCCGCAGTGCGCGCGGCCGAGGCCATCGGCTATGCGGGCGCGGGCACGGTCGAGTTCATCGTGGACGGGTCACGCGGGCTGCGCCCGGATGGGTTCTGGTTCATGGAGATGAACACGCGGTTGCAGGTCGAACATCCCGTGACCGAGGCGATTACCGGGGTCGATCTGGTCGAATGGCAATTGCGGGTGGCCGCCGGCGCGGCGCTGCCCTGCGGGCAGGAGGATCTGGCGATCACGGGCCATGCCTTCGAGGCGCGGCTTTACGCCGAGGATGTGCCGAAAGGTTTCCTTCCCGCGACAGGGCGGTTGACGCATCTGCGGTTTCCCGAAGGTGCGCGGGCCGATACCGGCGTCAGGGCAGGCGACGAGATCTCGCCGTGGTACGATCCGATGATCGCCAAGATCATCGTGCATGGTCCGACGCGGGATGTGGCGCTGCGTAAGCTGGAACAGGCGCTGGCGCGGACCGAAGTGGCAGGGTCGGTGACGAACCTCGCCTTTTTGCGGCGTCTGGCGGGGCACAGTGATTTTGCCGCTGGCGATGTCGATACCGGGCTGATCGCGCGCGATCTGGAGGCATTGGCGGCCGTGCCTGTCGCGTCGTCGCGGATCATGGCCGTGGCGGCTTTGGCCGCGCTGGGACTAGATGCGGAGCAGGGGGCAGTTTCTGGCTTCACCCTTTGGGCGCCGCTGAGGCGGCAGGTGGTGCTGGACCATGAGGGGGAGGCCGTTCCGGCCGTCGTGGAGGTGCAGCCGGGCGGGCGGTTCCGGGTCGAGGTGGGCGACGCGGCCCACGAGGTGCTGCGCGAGGGCGCAAGGTGGCGCATCGACGGGGCCCCCATGTCCGCCGAGGTGGTCGTGACGGGGGGCGAGGCGATCGTCTTCGCAGGCGATGCCCATGGGTTCGAGATCGTCGATCCGCTGGCGGTTGCCGCTGGCGCGGGAGCAGCGTCGGGCGTGATCGAGGCCCCGATGCCGGGGCTGGTCAAGGCGATCTTCGTGGCACCCGGCGACAGGGTCGCGGTGGGCGACCGGCTGGCCGTTCTGGAAGCGATGAAGATGGAGCATTCCCTGACCGCGGGACGGGACGGATTGGTGGCGGAGGTTCCCGTCGCGGTCGGTGCGCAGGTCGAAGCGGGGGCGGCGTTGATCGTGCTGGCGGATGAGGAAGCGGAGGGCGGCGCATGATCGTGCTGCATCACGTGCCTTGGGGCCGGTCGTTCCGGGTACTTTGGCTCTTGTGCGAGATGGGAATGCCGCCTGACGAGATCATCCGCTACCGGATCGGGGATCGGGCGATGCGGGAGGCGGCGTTGATGGGCGTCTCGCCCGCAGGCCGCATCCCGGCGCTGGAGATCGACGGCATCACGATCTTCGAGAGTGGGGCCATCGTGCAATACCTGTGCGAGACGCGGGCGGGGCATGGGTTCGGGCGGTTGCCCGGCGATCCGGAGCGGGTCCGGTTCCTTGAAGCCATCGGATTTGCCGAAACGCAAGCGAGCCTGATCGAGCAGTTGAACCTGAACCACCTGTTCTTGCGGCCGCCGGCGAAGCCATCGCCCACTGTGGTCAAGCTCAACACGCTGAGGCTGGCGGACACGCTGCGCGCGCTGGAGGGGATGCTGGCGGGCGATTACCTTTTGCCCGCGGGGTTTTCGGGGGCGGATGCGATGCTGGGCTTCAACCTGTTCGCCGCGCCTTTCTATGTGCGGATGGAGCCTTATCCGAAGCTTCGGGCCTATTGGCAGAGGTTGCAGGCGCGGCCCGCGTTTCGGCAGGCGGCGGAGATCGAAGGGCCGCAGACCTTCTATGCGCGGGAGTTCTACGAGGTGCCGGCGGGTGGGTAAGGGCGTCGAGATCTTCGAAGTCGGCCCCCGCGACGGGTTGCAGAACGAGAAGCGGTTGATCCCGGCTGCCGAAAAGATCGCGCTGGTCGATGCCTTGTCGGCCTGTGGCTTTCGACGCATCGAGGTGACGAGTTTCGTGAGCCCCAGATGGGTGCCGCAGATGGCCGATGCGGCCGAGGTGATGGCGGGCATCGCGCGGGTGCCGGGGGTGCGCTACGCGGCCCTTGCGCCGAACCTGAAGGGGTTCGAGGCGTCGGTGGCGGCGGGTGTGGACGAGGTCGCCATTTTCGGTGCCGCCTCGGAAGGGTTCTCGAAAGCCAATATCAACGCGAGCATTGCCGAAAGCCTTGAGCGGTTCCGCCCGGTGGCGGAGGCGGCGCGCGCCATCGGCCTGCCTGTCCGGGGGTATGTGAGTTGTGTCACCGATTGCCCCTATGACGGGCCGGTGGCGCCCGGTGCGGTTGCGCGGGTCGCAGGCGCGCTGTTCGAGATGGGCTGTTACGAGGTGTCGCTGGGCGACACGATCGGCGCTGGGCGGCCCGAGAGCGTGGCGGCCATGCTGGCGGCGGTGACGGAGGTTGTGCCGGTGACGAAGCTTGCAGGGCATTTCCATGATACCGGCGGCAGGGCGCTTGCGAATATCGATGCGTCGCTGGAGGCCGGTGTGCGGGTTTTCGATGCCGCCGTGGGCGGTCTTGGCGGCTGTCCCTATGCGCCGGGGGCTGCGGGCAATGTCGCGACCGAGGCCGTGGCGCGGCATCTGGCGGCGCGCGGATACGAGACGGGGCTGGATCTGGCCGCCATCGAGGCGGCAGTGGCGATGGCACGGGGGATGCGCGATGGAAACGCTTGAGCTGCAGGTCGACGCGCGCGGTGTGGCTTGGCTGCGGCTGAACCGACCCGACAAGCACAACGCGATGGATGCCGCGATGATCGCGGAACTGACCGAGATGGCCGCGCGGTTGGGGCGCGATCCGGCGGTGCGGGTCGTGGTGTTGACGGGCAATGGGCGGTCGTTTTGTGCAGGCGGCGATCTGGGCTGGATGCAGGCGCAGATGGCCGCCGATGCCGCGACCCGCGCGCGGGAGGCCGGTGCCTTGGCCGCGATGCTCGGCGCGCTCGATGCGATGCCCAAGCCCCTGATCGGGCGGGTGCAGGGGCAGGCCTTTGGCGGCGGCGTGGGGTTGATGAGCGTTTGCGACGTGGCCATCGGGGTTTCAGGGACGAAGATCGGATTGACCGAGGTGCGGCTGGGCCTGATCCCCGCCACGATCGGTCCCTACGCGGTGGCCCGCATGGGGGCGGCGCGGGCGCGGCGGGTGTTTTTCTCGGGCCGTGTCTTTGACGCGGCGGAGGCGGTGGACCTGGGTTTGCTGGCGCGCGTTGTGACGGCGGAGGATCTGGACGCGGCCATCGAGGCCGAGATCGCGCCCTATCTGGTGGCGGCCCCGGGTGCCGTGGCAGAAGGAAAACGGCTGGTCGCGGATCTGGCGGGCGGGGCGGATGCGGCGCAGGTGGCGATGAGCATCGAGGCGCTGGTGGCGCGCTGGGAAAGCGCCGAAAGCGCCGAAGGCATCGCCGCGTTTTTCGAGAAGCGGAAAGCGCGTTGGGTGGAATGAAAGCCTGCGAATTTTCTGATGAAAATTTGGGGGGCTCTGCCCCCGGCTTGCAGCCTCCCCCGGAGTTTTTGGGCCAAGATGAAGGAAAGGATGCGCGATGAAGGCGGTCTGGTATGAGCGGTTCGGGCCTGCGGAGGAGGTTCTGACGCTGGGCGAGATGCAAGATCCGGTGGCGGGGCCGGGGGAGGTATTGGTCCGGCTCAAGGCATCGGGGGTGAATCCGTCGGATGTGAAGCTGCGTGCAGGTGCGCGGGCAGGTGCGGTCATGGCCTATCCGCGTATCGTCCCGCATTCGGATGGGGCGGGCGTGATCGAAGCCGTGGGGGCGGGTGTCGATCCGGCCCGTGTCGGTGAGCGGGTCTGGATCTGGAATGCGGGCTGGCAGCGGGCGATGGGAACGGCGGCGGAGCATGTCGCCTTGCCTGCCGAGCAGGCGGTGCGCTTGCCCGATGGGGTGGGGTTTGCGGAAGGGGCCTGTTTTGGCATCCCCGCGATGACGGCCTGGTACGCGGTGATGGGCGACGGGCCGGTCGCCGGGCAGACCATCCTTGTCACCGGCGGGGCGGGCAGCGTGGGGCGCTATGCCGTTCAGATGGCGCGCGCCGCAGGGGCGCGGGTGATCGCGACGGTTTCCTCGGCGGAAAAGGGCGCGCATTCGACTGCGGACGAGTGGATCAACTACCGTGACACCGATGTGGCGGGCGCGGTGATGGATCTGACCGGCGGGGCCGGGGTGGACCGGATCGTCGACGTGGACTTCGGAGCGAACCAGGCCACGGATCTGGCGCTGGTCAAGCCCGGGGGCGTGATCGCGGCCTATGCGAGTGCGGCCGAGATGCTGCCGCGCCTCGAATTCTATCCTTTCATGTTCAAGAATGTTCGGCTGCACATGCTGATCGTCTACCAGTTGGCCGGCGAAAAGCGCCGGGCGGGCGAGCGGCAATTGACCGAGTGGCTGGAGGCTGGCGTTTTGTCCCATGCCGTTGTTCGGGGCGGTGGCCTGTCCGATTGCGCGGCGGCGCATGACATGGTCGCGCAGGGTGCGAAACTGGGCACGGTAGTGCTGGACATCTGACCGGGCGGGCGTGCTAGCCTGCACAATGGGGGGCATATCGCGGCGGGGAGGCCGCAGGGCCCGCGCAGGGGAGGATGTCGCGATGACGGGACAGGCCAGCCGTCACGGCACGATCAAGGTCGCGCCGCTGTCGATCACGGAAAAGCTGTTCGAGGGATTGTTGGGCCGGGACGAGGCCGTCGTGATCGTGGACGGGCCAACGGGCCGCGCCCTGACTGCGGGCGAGGTTGTCGAGGGCATCCGGCGGCTGGCGGGCGGGTTGACCGAGCGCGGTGTCCTGCCCGGTGGTACGGTCGCCATCCTTGCGCCGAACATGCCCGAATACCCCATCGTGTTTCACGCCGTGGCCTGGGGCGGGGGCACGGTGACGACGATCAACCCGACCTATACCGCCCCCGAGATCCGGCACCAGCTGGAGGATGCGGGCGCGGTGATGCTGGTGACAGTGTCCGCTTTCGCCGAGGTGGCGCAGGCGGCCGTCGAGGGAACGGGCGTGCGCGAGATCGTCGTGATCGGCGGCGAGCGGTGCCTGTCGCTTGACGATGTGATGGGCCAGCCGCTGATGGTGCAGGCCCCGGTCGATCTGGCGCGCCATGTCGTGGTGCTGCCCTATTCCAGCGGCACGACCGGACGGCCCAAGGGCGTGATGCTGACCCATCGCAACCTTGTCGCCAATGTCACCCAATCGGGGGCCGTGGCGGGCATCACGCCGCGCGATGTGGCCATCGCCTTTCTGCCGTTCTTTCACATCTACGGGATGACGGTTCTGATGAACCTGTTCCTGCAGCAAAAGGCGAAGCTGGTGACCATGCCGCGCTTCGACCTCGAGATGTTCTTGCGCCTGATCGAGACGCATCGCGCCACGCGGCTTTATATCGTGCCGCCCGTGGCGCTTGCCCTGGCCAAGCATCCGTTGGTGGACAATTTCGATGTCACGAGCGTGGAGGAGATCTTTTCGGGCGCCGCGCCCTTGGGGCCCGAGACGGAGATGGCGGTCGGCACCCGGTTCGGGGCGCGGTCGATCCAAGGCTACGGCATGACAGAGATGGCGCCGATTTCCCACATGACGGTTGCGGGCGATGTGCGCCACGGATCGAGCGGGCAGGCCGTGCCATCGACCGAATGCCGGATCGTGGATCCGGCGACGTTGCAAGACCTTGGCCCCGGCGAGGAGGGAGAGCTGTGGGTGCGGGGGCCGCAGGTCATGCTGGGCTATCTGAACAACCCGCAGGCCACCGCCGAGACGCTGACCCCGGATGGCTGGTTGCGCACCGGTGATCTGGCGGTGATCGACGAAGACGGGTTCATGTTCGTCCGCGACCGGCTGAAGGAACTGATCAAGGTCAAGGGGTTCCAGGTCGCGCCCGCCGAGGTGGAGGCTGCGCTTTGCGCCCATGACGGCGTGGCCGACGCCGCGGTGATAGGCTGCCCGGACGCGGAAGCGGGCGAGGTGCCCATAGCCTTCGTGGTGCGCGCGGAGGGGGCGGAGACCGGCGCGGCAGAGCTGCGCGCCCATGTCGAGGGCTGCCTTGCCCATTACAAGCACCCGGTCGAATACCGGTTCGTTCCAAGCGTGCCGAAATCGGCGAGCGGCAAGATCTTGCGCCGGGAATTGCGCGCGGACCTTGCCCGGGAGGCAGGGGGGTAGGGCGGCGGCCTCCCCGATTTGCCGCACCACGCCCCGTTGACCCTCCGGAGCGTGGCGCGTAAATCAACCGCAACGAGACCGGACCGGCCGGGGCGCTTTCCCCGGCACCAGACCTATTCAGGAAAGGCGACCAGACCGCCATGTCGGACCTGCTGACATCCTATGCTCCGATCCTGATCTTCCTGGCCATCGCCATCGGGCTGGGGATCGTGTTGATCCTTGCCGCCGTGGTGCTGGCGGTGCAGAACCCTGACCCTGAAAAGCTGTCGGCCTATGAATGCGGCTTTAACGCGTTCGACGATGCCCGGATGAAATTCGACGTGCGATTCTACCTCGTGTCGATCCTGTTCATCATCTTCGACCTCGAGATCGCCTTCCTGTTTCCCTGGGCCGTCGCCTTTCCGACGCTGTCGGATGTCGCCTTCTGGTCGATGATGGTGTTTCTCGGCGTGTTGACGGTGGGCTTTGCCTACGAGTGGAAGAAGGGGGCGCTTGAATGGGAGTGATGACGGGTACGAATACCGCCGGTCCCGACCGGGAGGTCGCCACGACCGAGTTGAACCGCGCGCTTCAGGACAAGGGCTTCCTGCTCACCTCGACCGAGGACATCATCAACTGGGCGCGCACCGGGTCGTTGCACTGGATGACTTTCGGCCTTGCCTGTTGTGCGGTCGAGATGATGCACACATCGATGCCGCGCTATGACGCCGAACGCTTCGGGATCGCGCCGCGCGCCTCCCCGCGCCAGTCGGACGTGATGATCGTGGCGGGCACGCTGACCAACAAGATGGCGCCCGCGCTGCGCAAGGTCTACGACCAGATGCCCGAGCCGCGCTACGTCATCTCGATGGGATCCTGTGCCAACGGCGGTGGCTATTACCATTACAGCTACAGCGTCGTGCGCGGCTGCGACCGGATCGTGCCGGTCGATATCTACGTGCCGGGCTGCCCGCCCACCGCGGAGGCGCTGCTTTACGGTATCCTCCAGTTGCAGCGGAAGATCCGCCGCACGGGCACCATCACCCGCTGACGCGCCCCGTCGCGCGCGAAGGAGACGACAGATGAGCGTCGAAAGCCTCAAGGAACTGGCCGCCCATATCGCGGACCGCCACCCCGATGCCGTGATCGCCACGTCGGTGTCGGCGCATGGCGAACTGACGGTCGAGATCGTGCCGGGTGCGGTGCACGGGTTCATCGAGTGGCTTCGCAGCGATCCGACCTGCCGTTTTTCCACGCTGGTGGACATCACCGCGGTCGACTGGCCAACGCGCGACCGCCGGTTCGACGTGGTCTGGCATTTCCTGAGCATGTACCAAAACCAGCGCATCCGTGTGAAATGCGCGCTGCGCGAGGACGAGGTGCTGCCCTCGATCACCAGCATCCATCCCGGCGCCGGCTGGTACGAGCGCGAGGTCTACGACATGTTCGGCATCCTGTTCACGGGTCATGCCGACCTGCGCCGCATCCTGACCGATTACGGGTTCCGCGGGCATCCGCTGCGCAAGGATTTCCCGACCACGGGCTATACCGAGGTGCGGTATGACGAGGCGCTCAAGCGCGTGGTCTATGAGCCGGTGAAGCTCGTGCAGGAATACCGACAGTTCGATTTCATGTCGCCGTGGGAAGGGGCAGATTACGTCCTGCCCGGCGATGAAAAGGCCAAGGAGGCGGCGAAATGATGGACGGCTCCAAAGGGTTCCAGGACGTCGAGACCGGCGAACAGAAGATCCGCAATTTCAACATCAACTTCGGGCCGCAGCATCCGGCGGCCCATGGGGTGTTGCGTCTCGTGCTCGAGCTTGACGGCGAGATCTGCGAACGCTGCGACCCGCATATCGGCCTTCTGCATCGCGGCACCGAAAAGTTGATGGAAAGCCGGACTTACCTGCAGAACCTGCCCTATTTCGACCGGCTCGATTACGTCGGCACGATGAACCAGGAACATGCCTGGGTTCTGGCGATCGAGAAACTGACCGGCACCCCCGTGCCGCGCCGGGCGCAGCTGATCCGCGTGCTCTACTGCGAGATCGGGCGCATCCTGAACCACCTCCTGAACGTCACGACGCAGGCAATGGACGTGGGCGCGCTGACCCCTCCGCTCTGGGGGTTCGAGGAACGCGAGAAGCTCATGATCTTCTACGAGCGGGCCTGCGGCGCGCGGCTTCATGCCGCCTACTTCCGTCCCGGCGGCGTCCATCAGGACCTGCCGCCCGAGTTGATCGACGATATCGACACCTGGGCCGATGAATTCCCCAAGGCGCTTGCCGACATCGACACGCTTCTGACGGAAAACCGCATCTTCAAGCAGCGCAACGTCGATATCGGGATCGTCGCGGAACAGGACATTCTCGATTGGGGCTTTTCGGGCGTCATGGCGCGCGGCTCGGGTCTTGCGTGGGATTTGCGCCGCGCCCAGCCCTATGAATGCTACGACGAGTTCGATTTCCAGATCCCCGTGGGCAAGAACGGCGATTGCTACGATCGCTACCTCTGCCGGATGGCTGAGATGCGCGAATCGACCTCGATCATCAAGCAGGCCATCGCCAAGCTGCGCGAGGAAGGCCCGGGCGAGATCATGGCGCGCGGCAAGATCAGCCCGCCCAAACGCTCGGACATGAAGACCTCGATGGAAGCGCTGATCCATCACTTCAAGCTCTACACCGAGGGTTTCCACGTTCCCGAGGGCGAAATCTACGCCGCCGTCGAGGCGCCCAAGGGCGAATTCGGCGTCTACCTCGTTGCGGATGGCACCAACAAACCCTACCGCGCCAAGCTGCGCGCGCCGGGCTATGCGCATCTGCAGGCGATGGATCACCTGTGCCGCGGCCACCAGCTGGCCGATGTGTCGGCCATCCTCGGCTCGCTCGACATCGTGTTCGGCGAGGTGGATCGGTGACGGGGACCGCGCCCCTTCATCTTGGCCAAAAAACTCCCGCCGGAGGCTTCCGCAGGTAACGCCTCCGCCGCGCTCGACATTTCAAGGACCCGTAAGATGCTCCGCCGCCTTCACCCCGACCAGCCCGCCAGCTTTGCCTTCACCCCCGCCAACCAGGCCTGGGCCGAGGCGCAGATTACCAAATACCCCGAGGGGCGGCAGGCCAGTGCCATCATCCCGCTTTTGTGGCGCGCGCAGGAGCAGGAGGGGTGGTTGACCCGCCCCGCCATCGAACATGTCGCCGACATGCTGGGGCTCGCGCATATCCGGGCGCTCGAGGTCGCGACCTTCTATTTCATGTTCCAGTTGCAACCGGTGGGCTCGGTCGCGCATCTTCAGATCTGCGGCACGACCTCGTGCATGATCTGCGGTGCCGAGGATCTGGTGGCCGTCTGCAAGGAAAAGATCGCGCAAAAAGCGCACCAGCTTTCTGCCGATGGCAAGTTCAGCTGGGAAGAGGTGGAATGTCTCGGCGCTTGCGCCAATGCGCCCATGGCCCAGATCGGCAAGGATTATTACGAGGATCTGACCGCCGAGAAACTGGCCTGGATCATCGACGAGATGGCGGCCGGCCGCGTGCCGACGCCGGGGCCGCAGAACGGGCGCTATGCGTCCGAGCCCAAGGGCGGGCTGACCTCGCTCAAGGATCACGAGGCCGGGCGCGACCCGCTGAACATATCGGCACGCCGCGCGACGGATATCGGGGATACGATCAAGCGCATCGACGGGACCGAGGTGCCGATGCTGGCGCCTTGGGGCAAGCAGTCGGGTGCCGATGTTGCAGTGGCCGAACGTCCCGTGAAGGATCCCCGCCCCGCCAAAGGGCGTCCGGCCGATGCGACCGGCGTGACCGAGCAGGCGGCCCCCGCCAAGGCCAAGGCGCGGCCTGCGCCCTCCGCCGCGTCTTCGTCTGCGACCGAAGCCGCCCCTGCCGCAGAGGCAGAGCCCGCGCGGCTCACCGGCCCCCGCGCCGGGCAGGCGGCCGATGATCTCAAGAAGATCTCGGGTGTCGGCCCCAAGCTCGAGGCGCTTTTGAACGAGATGGGCTTCTGGCATTACGACCAGATCGCCGCTTGGACCCCGGCCGAGGTCGCTTGGGTCGACGCACGGCTCAAGTTCAAGGGCCGGATCGAGCGTGACGGCTGGATCGCGCAAGCCGCCGCGCTGGCCGCCGCGCGCTGATATTCTGACAGGTCACCTTGTCGCGGCCCCGGCCTCTGGCCGGGCCTCTCCTTCTCCCTAGCTTGCGTCCCACACCAGACGGGGTGCAACGGAGAAGGATGACAAAGATGAGCAGTGGACAGCGTTACGTCATGATCATGGTGGTCTGGACGCTTTCGGCGATCATGGGCCTGACGGTGGCTTTGGCGGCCGTGGGATGGCTGGGCCTTTGGGTCGCCGTCGGAGCCTTCGCGGGGCTTGGCACGACGATCGTGGGCGGCATCGTGCTGCAATTCGTCTTTGCCACCGATTTCGACGCGGTGCTGGAGGCGCGGCGCAACAGCGCAACAGGGCGCGACACTTCGTCCTGAAGAGGCAAGACAAACAGGTTTTGCCACGTTAGATTGCCCCAAAGCACGTCTAGCGGGGGAAAACTCATGAAATCGACATCCGGCGGCATCCTGAACTTTGCAATCGCTTGGGGCGTAGCCTCGGCGGTCGGCTTCGGCGGCATGGCCGCCCTGCTGATCCTTGGCGATTGGGGTCTGATGCAGGCCTTGTTCGCGGCGGCGGTGATCTTTTTCGTCGTCGGGATCGTGTTGTCGCTGATGTTTCTCAATCCCTTGCCGGGTCCGGTCAAACCGGGGACGGCGGGATGGGCGGGCCGTGACCTGACGGCGGCACAAGCGGCGTCGACCTCGGGGCATGGCGCGCCTGCCGCTCCGGCCAAGGCCGCACCAGTAACCGCAAAGGCGGCACCGGCACCGGCACCGGCACCCGCTCCGGCACCGGCAACGGCTGCGGGCGCACCCGCGCCTGCTGCGCCGGCCGCAGCACCTGCGGAGGCGTCGTCTGGCCCGGGCACGCGGCCTGCCGCGCTTGACGGGCCGCGCGCCGGAGGTGCCGATGACCTCAAGCGGATCAAGGGGATCGGCCCGAAACTGGAAAAGCTGTGCAACAGCCTTGGCTTCTACCATTTCGACCAGATCGCGAATTGGACCGCCGATGAAGTGGCGTGGGTCGATCAGAACCTCGAAGGGTTCAAAGGGCGCGTCACCCGCGACACTTGGGTCGAACAGGCGCGGCTGTTGGCGGCGGGCGAGGACACAGAATTCTCGCGCAAAGTCGATAAAGGTGAGGTATACTGACCTTCGGGAGGGTTTTGGACCACCAATCCTGAGGAATGGGTATGACCAACACCGAATTGATGTGGCTGCGCGGCCAAGCGGCGCAGCGAGATGTCCTTCACCTCGTATCCTATAGTGCCGCGTTTTTCGGCACGGCCGCTTTGCAGGCAATGCACCTGGGACTGACCGCCCCGCGTGCCTATCTGGCGGCGTTGTCGCGCGCTGCGGTCGCACCTCCCACCGAGGATGCCCCCGTGGCGGAGGTGATCCCGCTGGTGCCAGTGCCCGACGCTATGCCCGAGGTGCCTGACGCCCCTGCGATCGTGGCTGTCGCCACGCCCTCGCCGCATCTGCTGGATGCGCCCCGCGACGGTTTGGGTGACGATCTGACGACACTCAAGGGTGTCGGCCCGAAACTGGCCGAGGCGCTGAAAGATTTCGGCATCTATCATTTCGACCAGATCGCGACGCTGGACGACGAAGGCATTGCGTGGCTCGACACGCAACAAAAAGGGTTCCGCATGATTTGCGCCCGGCACGACATCGTGGCGCAGGCGCGCGCGCGGATGTGACCTGTTCCGGCGGGGGCGGGGGATTGCCCCGGCCCCGCCCGATCCGCTAGGCAGGCCCCGACACAAACCGCCCAGGCCCGCCATGCCACCCCGACCCGAAGACACCGAGATCGAACGCCGCCGCCGTGGTCAGATCCGGCTGGCCGCCATCGTCATGGCCGCGACCATGATCCTTTGGATGGGGGCAAGCTTCCTCGGCGGGCAACTGGGCCTGCCGCCCCGCTTTGCCTTCCTGTTCGACCTTGCGGCGATTGCCGCACTGGTCTGGGCGCTGTTTGTGACTTATTGGGTATGGAAAGCACGGCGCGCAGACCGCTGACGCCAGCCATTCGGCCCGCCAGACCCGGGCCAGAGACATGCGAGAGAGGCCACATGCTTCAGGACAAGGACCGGATTTTCACCAATATCTACGGCATGCACGACCGCAGCCTTGCGGGCGCGAAAGTGCGTGGCCATTGGGACGGCACCAAGGACCTGATCGGTCTGGGCCGCGACAAGATCGTGGAGATCATGAAGGCCTCGGGCCTTCGCGGGCGCGGCGGTGCGGGATTCCCCACCGGTCTCAAATGGTCCTTCATGCCCAAGGAATCGGACGGACGTCCCAGCTATCTGGTGGTCAACGCCGACGAGAGCGAGCCCGGCACCTGCAAGGACCGGGAAATCATGCGCAATGATCCCCACACGCTGATCGAAGGGTGCCTGATCGCGTCCTTCGCGATGGGGGCGCATGCCTGCTACATCTACATTCGCGGCGAATACATCCGTGAGCGCGAGGCACTGCAGGCCGCCATCGACGAGGCCTACGAGGCCGGGCTTTTGGGCAAGAATGCCGCGAAATCCGGTTGGGATTTCGATCTGTACCTGCATCACGGGGCCGGCGCCTATATCTGCGGCGAGGAAACCGCGCTTTTGGAAAGCCTCGAGGGCCGCAAGGGCATGCCGCGGATGAAGCCGCCGTTTCCGGCGGGCGCGGGGCTGTACGGCTGCCCGACCACGGTGAACAACGTCGAATCCATTGCTGTCGTGCCCACGATCTTGCGGCGCGGTGCCGAGTGGTTCGCAGGCTTTGGCCGCCCCAACAACGCGGGCACCAAGCTGTTCGCGATCTCGGGGCATGTGAACAACCCCTGCGTCGTCGAAGAGGCGATGAGCATTCCCTTCGACGAGCTGATCGACCGGCATTGCGGCGGCATTCGCGGCGGCTGGGACAATCTGAAGGCGGTGATTCCCGGCGGATCGTCTGTGCCGATGCTGCCTGCCGAGGTGATGCGCGACGGTGCGATCATGGATTTCGACTGGCTGCGCGAGCAGCGCTCGGGCCTTGGGACGGCGGCGGTGATCGTGATGGATCAGTCCACCGATATCATCAAGGCGATCTGGCGGCTGTCCAAGTTCTACAAGCACGAAAGCTGCGGCCAGTGCACGCCCTGCCGCGAAGGTACGGGCTGGATGATGCGGGTCATGGACCGGCTGGTGAAGGGCGAGGCACGGGTCGAGGAAATCGACATGCTGCTTGACGTCACCAAGCAGGTCGAGGGGCATACGATCTGTGCGCTTGGCGATGCGGCGGCTTGGCCGATCCAGGGTCTCGTGCGCCATTTCCGCCACGAGATCGAGGATCGGATCCGGGTGAAGCGCGACGGCGCGGTCGAGATCGCGGCGGAGTGATCACCCCGCGTGTCATTTTCATTGCGCTGGCCGGTCTTGCTGCCTGTGCGCCCGGTGGTGCACCCGCTCCTTTCGTGACGACGGAAACCACACTGGCGGTCGGCGGCCTGAACGGGCGTGTTCCGTTCCGGCAGGTTCTGCCCGCGATCGAGGTGCGCCGGGGCGATGGCTTGGCGCTGATGCGCGAGGATTGGGTTGCTGCCGAAGCCGCTGCGGTTGCGCATTGCACGGCATCGGGCGCGGTCTACGACCCGCTGCCGCCCGCGCGCGATTACACCCAGATCCGGCTGGACGACGGGGTGTTCTATTTCATGGCCCGTTGCCTGCGCTGACACCTGCCCCGACCGGCGAGTGCTTGACGCACAGGGACGGATGGGCGAGACCGGAACAGGGCGATGTCGCGCCCGGGCCTTGCTTGCGGACAAAAGACCATGACGATCAAAATCCTGCGTCTTGCCATGCTTTTCGGGTTGGTCTTCGGCCTCTCGGCCTGCGCCCTGCGCGACAACGGCCCACGCAGCGTCGGCCTGCCTTTTGACGCGCGACTGTCTACGGGGGAAACGCGGCGCGATTTCACGGTGCTTGTGCGCGCGCCCGGTGTGACGGTTGACCAAGCCCGCGAAAGCGCCCGGTTCGAGGCGACGCGCCATTGCATCGAACGGACCGGTTTTTCGGACGTGGATTGGACGATGGATCCCGTAACCGGCGATTGGGCGGTGGCGCGCAATGCGGCTGGTGAACCGATCGTCGGCGGACGCTGCGCGGAACGCTAGGCCGCCCGATACGGATCCTTGAAATCGTTATCAATGTTGCGAAAGCGACTCAGCACAGCGCCGAGTGCTGCCTATGGCGTTGTGCGGATGCGCGCTTTTTCTTAAACTGAAACCCAAAGGATGATCCGCGCCAACAAAAGAGCGCGGGCGGGCAGTGGCGGTAAGGGTATCGGTGCATGGCGCGATTGTATTGGTACGGGGTCGCGGTCATCTACATGGCGTTCTGCGTCACGGGGATGATCCTTGGCTATACATGGGGCATCGGCGGTTCGATCCTCGGGGTCGTGATCGGGGCGATGCTGGCTTCGGGTGTGGCAATGGCGGTCAACACGCCTGCACGCATGGAGGCCGCCATCTACGGCGTGCTGTCCATCGCGGTGATCACCGCCGTGGTCTGGTTGATCGTGATCTTCTGGGGCGTGCGGATTTAGGCCCAAATCCCCCAATTGCATCGGCAAGGCCTTGCTGAGGCTCCCCGTCGCATCCGCGTTGTTATTGCATGACAAGGGGAGAGCGACCCATCTGTCCGGCAATGGATACGGGCATTCCGAGGCAGAAGACATGAAACCCTATGCGAAGGTCATGGCGCTATCGATCCTTGTGATCGCGACCGGGCTGCTGACGGCGGCAGGCTCGGCGCGAGCGGATCGGTTCGACGCGTTGCGCAATGACGAGAGGCTCCACAACGGCCTTTTGGCGATCACGATCGGTCGCCACATCGAACGGACCTGCCCGTCGATCGAGCGCCGCAGCCTTGCGGCCAATGCCTTTCTTCTGGGGCTGGCCAGCCATGCGATGGGCTTGGGCTACAGCAGGGCCGACGTGACGGCCTATGTCGAGGATGATGCCGAGCAGGAGCGCTACATCGCGCTTGCGCGCAGCTATTTCGCGGAACGCGGTGTGGCCGACGATGCGGATACCGACGGGGCCTGTCGCGTAGGCCGCGACGAAATCGCCGCCGGTTCGCCCATTGGCAGATTGCTTCGGTAGGTCTAAAAGCGGCCCGAACCGAAGTGCGGGGCGATGCATCAGACCCGTCGCCCGCGCCGGAAGAAGGACCGCATCCCATGAGCGACCTGCGCAAGATCATCATCGACGGCCACGAGGTCGAGGTGGATCCCGCCATGACCCTGATCCAGGCCTGCGAAGTGGCAGGGATCGAGATCCCCCGTTTTTGCTACCACGAACGCCTGTCCATCGCGGGCAATTGCCGGATGTGCCTGGTTGAGGTCGTGGGCGGCCCGCCGAAACCTGCCGCGTCTTGCGCAATGCAGGTGCGCGACCTGCGCCCCGGGCCCGAAGGCCAGCCGCCGGTGGTCAAGACCAACAGCCCCATGGTCAAAAAGGCCCGCGAAGGGGTTATGGAATTCCTGCTCATCAACCACCCGCTGGATTGTCCGATCTGCGATCAGGGTGGGGAATGCGACCTGCAGGATCAGGCGATGGCCTATGGCGTCGATTTCTCGCGCTACCGCGAACCCAAGCGCGCCGCCGACAACTTGGACCTTGGACCGCTGGTCAAGACCGAGATGACGCGCTGCATCTCTTGCACGCGCTGCGTCCGATTCATCACCGAGGTCGCAGGCGTGCCCGAAATGGGCCAGACCGGCCGGGGCGAAGACAGCGAGATCACCAGCTATCTGGGGCAGACGCTCGAATCCGAGCTTCAGGGCAATATCGTCGACCTGTGCCCGGTGGGGGCGCTGACGTCCAAGCCCTATGCCTTCACCGCGCGGCCCTGGGAATTGACCAAGACCGAATCCATCGACGTGATGGATGCGCTGGGGTCGAGCATCCGCATCGACACTAAGGGCCGCGAGGTCATGCGTATCCTGCCGCGCAACCATGACGGCGTGAACGAGGAATGGCTGTCGGACAAGTCGCGCTATGTGTGGGACGGGTTGCGCCGCCAGCGGCTCGACAAGCCCTATATCCGCGAGAACGGCAAACTGCGCGCGGCCAGCTGGCCCGAGGCGCTGGATCTGGCCGCGCGGAAGATGAAGGGCGCGACCAAGCTTGCCGGCCTGATCGGCGATCTGGTCCCGACGGAGGCGGCGTTTTCGCTCAAACAGCTGGTCGAGGGCTTGGGCGGCACCGTGGAATGCCGCACCGATGGGGCGAAACTGCCCGCAGGCAACCGCGCGGCCTACGTCGGCACCGCCGCGATCGAGGATATCGACACGGCCAAGGCGATTTTGCTGATCGGCACCAATCCCCGAACCGAGGCCCCGGTCCTGAACGCACGCATCCGCAAGGCGTGGGCGCGCGGCGCCAAGGTGTCGCTGATCGGGCAGGCAGTCGATCTGACCTATGATTATGCGCATCTGGGGACGGACCGTGCAGCGTTGGCGGCGCAGGTCGGTGCGAAACATGACAGCGCCGAGGGTGTCGAAAGCCTCGTGATCGTGGGCCAAGGCGCGCTGCGCGAGGCCGATGGCGCCGCCGTTATGGCCCATGCGATGCAGATCGCGGCAGAATCGGGCTCGGACCTGTTGATCCTGCACACCGCCGCGGGCCGCGTGGGCGCGATGGATGTGGGTGCCGTGACCGAAGGCGGTCTTGCCGCCGCCGTGGACGGGGCCGATGTGATCTACAACCTTGGCGCCGACGAGGTGGAGATCGCACCGGGTGCCTTCGTGATCTACCAAGGCAGCCACGGTGACCGCGGCGCGCACCGCGCCGACCTGATCCTGCCGGGCGCAGCTTGGACGGAGGAACAGGGCCTCTTCGTCAACACCGAGGGGCGTCCGCAACTGGCGCTCCGCGCCGGTTTTCCGCCGGGGGAGGCCAAGGAGAACTGGGCGATCCTGCGCGCGCTCTCGGCCGAACTGGGCAAGATGCAGGGCTGGAACACGCTGGCGGAACTGCGGCGCGAGATGGTCAAGGCCGTGCCGCATCTGGCCATGGTTGACGAGGTGCCGGAAAACACCGGCGAAGCGCTGCCGCTGGGCGCGCTGGGCAAGGCGGATTTCGTCCCCGCGGTGGCCGACCATTTCCTGACCAACCCGATCACGCGGGCCTCGAGCCTGATGGCCGATCTGTCGGCGCGGGCCAAGGCGCGCGCCGAGACCAGGATGGCGGCGGAGTAAGCGCGGTGGGATGGGTCCGGGGTGGCGTTTCGGGCCTTTTGGGCCTGGGCCTTGTCGCGGCCTGCGCCGCGGGAGAGGGGCCGCGCCCCGGGTCCATGCCGCCTGCGACATACGACGGGGTGGAAACCCGGCTTCTGGACGATGATCTCGTCAATTTCCGCGTTCAGATGACGGGTGTGGCGACCCGCGACGACGTGGACGCTTACGCGCGTTGCGCAGCTGCGCAATACGCCCTTATCCGCGGCTTCGGCTTTGCGCGACATGTCCGCACAAATGTGCAGGAACAGGGTGGCGTTTGGGTCGGAGATGCGGTTTACACCATCTCGCCGGCGCTCCCGCGGGGGTTGCAGACGCTCGACGCCGAAGTAGTGGCGGCCGCGTGCGCCGATCAGGGGATACCGACGGTTTAGGGAACGACCCATGGACGGCTTTTTTTCGACCACGCTGGGCCTGATGACGATCATGGCGGCGCAAAGCCTGCTGGTGCTCGGCTTCGTCATGGTCAGCCTGTTGTTCCTCGTCTACGGCGACCGGAAGATCTGGGCGGCCGTGATGATGCGGCGCGGCCCGAACGTGGTGGGCATCTTCGGCCTGCTGCAGACGGTGGCCGACGCGTTGAAATACGTCGTCAAGGAAGTGGTGATCCCGGCGGGCGCCGACCGCCCCGTCTTTCTCTTGGCACCCATGACGAGCTTCGTTTTGGCCGTGATCGCCTGGGCGGTCATTCCCTTCAACGACAACTGGGTGCTGGCCGACATCAACGTCGCCATCCTCTACGTCTTCGCCATGTCCTCGCTCGAGGTTTACGGCGTGATCATGGGGGGATGGGCGTCGAACTCGAAATACCCGTTCCTCGGCTCGCTGCGCTCGGCGGCGCAGATGATTTCCTACGAGGTTTCCATCGGCCTCATCATCATCGGTGTCGTGATCTCGACCGGTTCGCTGAACTTCGGGGCCATCGTGGCGGCGCAGGATGGCGATTGGGGCCTGTTCAGCTGGTACTGGCTGCCGCATCTGCCGATGGTCTTCCTGTTCTTCATCAGCGCGCTGGCCGAAACCAACCGCCCGCCCTTCGACCTGCCGGAGGCGGAATCGGAACTCGTGGCGGGTTACCAGGTGGAATATTCCTCGACGCCCTTCCTGCTCTTCATGGCGGGCGAATACATCGCCATCTTCCTGATGTGCGCGCTGATCACGCTGCTGTTCTTCGGCGGCTGGCTGTCGCCGGTGCCGTTCCTGCCCGACAGCCCGCTGTGGATGATCGCCAAGATGGCGTTCTTCTTCTTCCTCTTTGCCATGGTGAAGGCCATCGTGCCGCGTTACCGCTACGACCAGCTGATGCGGCTGGGGTGGAAGGTGTTCTTGCCCTTCAGCCTCGCTTGGGTCGTGCTGGTCGCCTTTGCCGCGAAATTCGAACTGTTCGGCGGCGCCTATGCCCGCTGGGCGATCGGAGGGTGACATGAGCCAGATCGACTACACACGCGCCGCGAAATATTTCCTGCTGGCCGATATCTGGGCAGGGTTCCGGCTGGGGATGAAGTATTTCTTCGCCCCCAAGGTCACGATCAACTACCCGCATGAAAAGGGGCCTTTGTCGCCCCGATTCCGCGGTGAACATGCGCTGCGCCGCTATCCCAACGGCGAGGAACGCTGCATCGCGTGCAAGCTTTGCGAGGCGATCTGCCCCGCGCAGGCGATCACCATCGACGCCGAACCGCGCGAGGACGGGTCGCGCCGCACCACGCGCTACGACATCGACATGACCAAGTGCATCTATTGCGGTTTCTGTCAGGAAGCCTGCCCGGTCGATGCCATCGTCGAAGGGCCGAATTTCGAATTCGCCACCGAAACGCGCGAAGAGTTGTACTACGACAAGGCCAAATTGCTGGAAAACGGTGAGCGCTGGGAAGCGGCCATCGCGCGCAACCTCGAACTGGATGCGCCCTACCGATGACCGACACCCCCACAAATCCCTTCGAGGCGCTGATGCGCCAGACCCAGGAAATGACGGAAACCTGGGTCAAGTCGCTCAACCCGGCGCTGGCCAATTTCACGCCTGCGGCGATGGACAAGATGTGGCCCACCGTTCCCGCCGAGATGCTGGAGGCCTTTCTGGGCCGCCAGTTCAACCCCGGCGGGCTGGATGCCAAGACGCGTCTTTTGCTGACGCTTCTGGGTCTGACGATCCAAGGCGCATTGGCCGAGGCGCAGATCCGCCTGACCGTGCGCCATGCTGTCGAGGCGGGCGCAACGCGGCAGGAAGTGGCCGAAACCATCGGGCTTGCCGCGCTGTTCGGCGGCGTTCCGTCGATGAACAAGGCCATGGAGCTGGCGACCGAAGCCCTCGATACGGAAGGCAAGGCCTGAGATGACGATTGCGGATTTCACCTTCTACCTGTTCGCGGCCGTGATGGTCATCGCGGGGCTGTTGACCGTGACGGCGCGCAACCCCGTGCATTCGGTGCTTTGGCTGATCCTCGCCTTCCTGTCCGGGGCAGGGCTCTTCGTGCTGGTGGGTGCGGAATTCGTCGCGATGCTCTTGATCATCGTCTATGTCGGCGCGGTCGCGGTGCTGTTCCTTTTCGTGGTCATGATGCTCGACATCGATTTTGCCGAACTCAAGGCCGAGATGGCGAAATACATGCCGCTTGCGGGGCTTATCGGCGTTGTCCTGCTGATGCAGCTGGCGCTGGCCTTCGGGCCGTGGACCTTCGCGGATGGGATAGAGGGGCGGTTGGCCAACCCCACGCCGGCGCTGGATCAGGCGCATAACACGCAAGCCTTGGGCCTGATCCTCTATGACCGCTACTTCCTCGCCTTCCAGGTGTCGGGGCTGATCCTGCTGGTCGCAATGATCGGGGCCATCGTTCTGACGCTCCGCCACCGGGCGGATGTGAAGCGGCAGGATATCGTCGCCCAGATGATGCGCGACCCGAAGAAGGCGCTGGAACTGAAGGATGTGAAGCCGGGCCAAGGTCTGTGACCGCCCGGATGTGAACCAGACCGCGGCCAACCGCGGCACGAGTTGAACGACCATGCGGGGCAAATGGGCCGCGCGGAGGGACGAGATGACGATCGGACTTGAACACTACCTGACGGTGGCGGCAGCGCTGTTCGTCATCGGGATCTTCGGGATCTTCCTCAACCGCAAGAACGTCATCGTCATCTTGATGTCGATCGAATTGATGCTTCTGGCGGTCAACATCAACCTTGTCGCCTTCTCCGCCTTTCTCGGCGATCTGACGGGGCAGGTGTTCACCCTCTTCGTGCTGACCGTCGCCGCGGCCGAGGCCGCCATCGGCCTTGCCATCCTTGTCTGTTTCTTCCGCAACCGCGGCACGATCGCGGTCGAAGACGTTTCGAACATGAAGGGCTGAGGCACATGGAAACGATCCTCCTTTTCGCCCCTCTCGTCGGCGCGCTGGTCGCGGGTTTCGGCTGGCGCATGATCGGTCAGACCGGTGCGCAGGTTGCGGCGACCGCGATGTTGTTCCTCGCCTGTATCCTGTCCTGGGCGGTGTTTCTCGGGTTCGACGGCGAAACCTACACAGTGCCGCTGTTCACCTGGATCGAAAGCGGTACGCTGTTCACCGATTGGGCGATCCGCATCGACCGGCTGACGGCGATCATGCTGATCGTGATCACGAGCGTCTCTGCTCTCGTGCATCTCTATTCCTTCGGCTACATGGCCCATGATGAGAACTTCAAGGACGGCGAAAGCTACCGGCCGCGGTTCTTCGCTTACCTGTCGTTCTTCACCTTCGCGATGCTGATGCTGGTGACGGCCGACAACCTCCTTCAGCTGTTCTTCGGCTGGGAAGGGGTGGGGGTCGCTTCCTACCTGCTGATCGGCTTCTATTTCCGCAAACCCTCTGCCGGGGCTGCGGCGATGAAGGCGTTCATCGTGAACCGGGTGGGCGATTTCGGCTTTCTCTTGGGTATTTTTGCGCTGTTCTGGATGACGGATTCGATCCAGTTCGACGTGATCCTGCCCATGGGCGCCGAGCTTGCGCAGATGACCATCACCTTCCTCGGGATGGAATTGAACGCGGCGGAAACCATCGCCTTCCTGCTTTTCATCGGCGCGATGGGCAAATCGGCGCAGCTTTTGCTGCACACCTGGTTGCCGGACGCGATGGAAGGCCCGACGCCCGTGTCGGCCCTGATCCATGCCGCGACCATGGTGACGGCGGGTGTGTTCCTTGTCTGCCGCATGTCGCCGATCATCGAATACGCGCCCATGGCGGGCAATTTCATCATCATCATCGGTGCCGTCACCGCGTTCTTTGCTGCGACCGTCGGTCTTGTGCAGAACGACATCAAGCGCGTCATCGCCTATTCGACCTGTTCTCAGCTGGGCTACATGTTCGTCGCGGCGGGCGTCGGCGTCTATTCGGTGGCGATGTTCCACCTGTTCACCCACGCCTTCTTCAAGGCGATGCTGTTCCTTGGCGCGGGGTCGGTGATCCATGCGATGCACCATGAACAGGACATGCGGAATTACGGGGGGCTGCGGAAAAAGATCCCACTGACCTTCTGGGCCATGATGATCGGAACGCTGGCGATCACCGGTGTCGGCATCCCCACGACCTATTTCGGCTTTGCCGGTTTCTTCTCCAAGGATGCGGTGGTCGAAAGCGCCTTTGCCTTTGGCGGAGACCTTGGGCAATTCGCCTTCTGGTCGCTGATCGTGGCCGCCGTCTTCACCAGCTTCTATTCCTGGCGGTTGATCTTCCTCACCTTCTTTGGCGAGCCGCGGGGCAGCAAGCACACGCATGAACATGCGCATGAAAGCCCCTGGACCATGCTCGCGCCCCTTGGCGTGCTGGCCGTGGGAGCGGTCTTTTCAGGTGTTGTTTGGTACAATTCCTTCTTCGGCCATACCGACGAGGTCGGCCGGTTCTTCGGCGTGCCCTACGCGCAGGAAGAGCATGTCGAGGAAGGCGCGCATGGCGCGACCGATGAGGCACATGCCGCCGCCGATACCCACGCGACCGAAAGCGCCGAAAGCGCCGAAGGCGATCACGGCTACGCCCATTACAATCTCGTCGGTGCCCCGGGCGAGGGAGCGATCCATGCAGCCCCCGACAACAACATCCTGAACGAAGCCCATGAAGTGCCCTATTGGGTCAAGTGGAGCCCGTTCTTCGCGATGCTCTTGGGCTTTGTCGTGGCCTTCTGGTTCTACATCGTGAACCCGTCGCTGCCCCGCCGTTTGGCCGAAAGCCAGCGTCCGCTTTACCAGTTCCTCTTGAACAAGTGGTATTTCGACGAAGCCTACGATTTCCTCTTCGTGCGTCCCGCCCGTGCGCTCGGCCGCTTCCTGTGGAAGGGTGGCGATGGGGCGGTGATCGACGGGGGCATCAACGGCCTTGCGCTCGGGATCATCCCCTTCTTCACCCGCCTCGCGGGCCGGGCGCAATCCGGCTATATCTTCACCTATGCCTTCGCCATGGTTCTGGGCCTCGTGGTCCTTGTGACCTGGGTGACCCTGCGGGCCGGAGGCTGAGAGACGCGTCATGGACAACCTGCTTTCCATCGTCACCTTCCTGCCGATTGTCGCGGCCGTGATCCTGGGCGTGTTCCTGCGCGGGGATGATGCCGCGGCGCAGTTGAACGCCAAGCGTCTTGCGCTGGCCGCGACCACCGCGACTTTCCTGATCTCGCTTGCGATCCTTGTCGAATTCGACCCCAACGACACCGGCTTTCAGCTGGTCGAGGAAAGCGAATGGCTGTTCGGGCTGACCTACAAGGTCGGCATCGACGGCATCAGCGTCCTTTTCGTGCTGCTGACGACCTTTCTGATGCCGATCACCATCGCGTCCTGCTGGGGTGTTACGCATCGGGTCAAGGAATACATGATCGCCATGCTGGTGCTGGAAACGCTGATGATCGGCGTGTTCGTGGCGCTGGACCTGGTGCTCTTCTACCTCTTCTTCGAGGCGGGCCTGATCCCGATGTTCCTGATCATCGGCATCTGGGGCGGCAAGGATCGCATCTACGCGGCCTTCAAGTTCTTCCTCTACACCTTCCTCGGCTCGGTCCTGATGCTCGTCGCGATGATCGCGATGTATGTCGATGCGGGCACGACGGATATCGTGGCGCTTCTGGCGCATGAATTCAGCGCAGGGCCCATCAGCCTGATGGGTTGGCAGATCGCGGGCGGCGTGCAGACGCTGCTCTGGCTCGCCTTTTTCGCGAGCTTCGCGGTCAAGATGCCGATGTGGCCCGTGCACACCTGGCTGCCTGATGCGCACGTTCAGGCGCCCACGGCGGGTTCGGTGGTGCTGGCCGCCATCCTCTTGAAGATGGGCGGTTACGGCTTCTTGCGTTTCTCGCTTCCGATGTTCCCCGTCGCCTCCGACATCATGGCACCGCTCGTGCTTTGGCTGTCGGTGATCGCCATCGTCTACACCTCGCTTGTCGCGATGGTGCAGGAGGACATGAAAAAGCTGATCGCTTATTCCTCGGTCGCCCACATGGGTTTCGTGACCATGGGCATCTTTGCCGCGAACCAGCAGGGTGTGGATGGCGCGATCTTCCAGATGATCAGCCATGGCTTCGTCTCGGGCGCATTGTTCCTGTGTGTCGGCGTGATTTACGACCGGATGCATACCCGCGATATCGACGCCTATGGCGGTTTGGTCGTGCGGATGCCGGCCTATGCGGCGATCTTCATGCTGTTCACCATGGCGAACGTCGGCCTTCCCGGCACATCGGGTTTCGTGGGCGAATTCCTGACGCTGATCGGCGTCTTCCAGGTCAACACCTGGGTGGGCGTTCTGGCCGCGACGGGTGTGATCCTGTCGGCTTGCTACGCGCTGTGGCTCTATCGCCGGGTCGTCTTTGGTGACCTCATCAAGGAAAGCCTCAAGTCGATCACCGACATGGATCGGCGCGAGCGGGCGATCTTTGCGCCGCTGGTCGTCATGACCCTGCTTCTGGGTGTTTATCCCAGCCTTGTGACCGACATGATCGGCCCCTCGGTCGAGGCGCTCGTCTCCACCTATGATCTCGCGGTTGCGGCCCATGTGCCCGACGCGATGCATGCTGCAAACCATTGAGGTGATCCGATGATCGGTGCCGACCTGTCCATCCTGATCCCCGAGATCGTCCTTGCGGTCTTTGCCATGGCCGCGATGCTGGCTGCCGTCTACACGTCCAAAGACGCGGTTGCCCCTGCGCTGACATGGGGCACGGCGCTGATCTTCGTCGTGATGGCCTTCTACATCGCCGTCACCGGCGAAGGTGTGCGGGTGGGGTTCAACGGCGGCTTCGTCGATGACGGCTTCGCGCGTTTTGCCAAGATCACCATCCTCTTGTCGGCTGCGGCGATCCTGATCGTGGGGATCGAATTCATGCAGAAATCCGACCTTTTGCGGTTCGAGTACCCGATCCTCGTGACGCTGTCGGTCATCGGGATGATGGTCATGGTCTCCTCGGGCGACCTGATCGTGCTGTATGTCGGGCTCGAGCTTCAGTCGCTGGCGCTTTACGTCATCGCTTCGCTCCGGCGCGACAGTGTTCGCTCGACCGAGGCGGGCCTGAAATACTTCATCCTCGGCGCGCTGTCGTCGGGCTTGCTGCTCTATGGCGCGTCCTTGGTCTACGGCTTTGCCGGCACCACGCAATTCGCGGGCATCATCGAAACGGCCACGGCGGGCGAAATGCCGGTCGGCCTGCTGATCGGGCTTGTCTTCCTGATCTCGGGCCTTGCCTTCAAGGTGTCGGCAGCGCCCTTCCACATGTGGACGCCCGATGTCTACGAAGGGGCACCGACGCCGGTGACAGCCCTTTTGGCGACCGCGCCCAAGGTCGCGGCGGTGGCGCTATTCGCCCGGGTCGTCCATGACGCCTTCGGCGGTGCGGTTGGCGAATGGCAGCAGGTCGTGGCGCTTCTGGCGGTTCTGTCCATGTTCCTCGGCTCCATCGCGGCGATCGGACAGACGGATATCAAGCGCCTGATGGCCTATTCCTCGATCGGGCATATGGGCTTTGCGCTCATGGGTCTGGCCGCAGGGACCGAGCAGGGCGTCGAGGCGATGCTGATCTACATCGCCATCTACGTCACGATGAACATCGGGACCTTCTCCTTCATCCTGTCGATGGAAAAGGACGGGCGGCATGTGACCGATATCAGCGCGCTCTCGTCCTTCGCCAGCCGCGAAGGGGGCAAGGCGCTGGCCCTGCTGGTGCTGATGTTCAGCCTTGCGGGTGTGCCGCCTCTGGTGGGCTTTTTCGGGAAATACGCGGTCCTCTTCGCGGCGGTCGAGGCCGGGATGGCATGGCTCGCCATCGCAGGTGTCATCGCCTCTGTCATCGGGGCCTATTACTACCTGCGGATCGTCTACCTGATGTATTTCGGTGAGGACCGCGAGGGTCTCGATGGCCGGATGGGTCTGGTAACCTATGCCGGGCTGATGGCCATGGCCGCGCTGATCGCGCTGGCGTGGTTGCCGGGGCTGAACCTGCTTGGTCTGGAAGGCATGGCCGCCGCGGCTGCGCAAACTCTTGTCCGCTGAGGCTACTGCCGCCGCGCCCCCCAGCTGGCCCGACCATCTGGGCCGGCTGATCTTGCAAACGACCGACAGCACCATGGCCGAGGCGGCGCGCCGCGCGCCCGATTTGGCAGGCCCCACGTGGATCTGCGCGCAGGAACAAACCGCGGCACGCGGGCGTCGCGGGCGGACTTGGGTCATGCCGCCGGGCAATTTCGCAGCCTCCCTCATCCTGCGTCCTACCGGAACGGCGGCGGAGACGGCGCTTCGGTCCTTTGTGGCGGCGCTTGGCTTGCGCGACGCGCTGTCTGGCGTGACGGGTGGGATGGGGGCGCTGTCGCTCAAATGGCCCAATGACGTGCTTCTGAACGGGGGGAAGGTCGCGGGCATCTTGCTGGAAAGCACAGGTGCCGCTGGGCGGATCGATACACTCGTCATCGGGATTGGCGTGAACCTTGCCGCCGCACCTGCCGCCGCCGAGCTGGAACCGGGTGCCGTGCCGCCTGTCAGTGTGGCGGGCGAAACCGGGGTCTCTGTCGCGCCCGAGACCTTCCTGACCCATCTGGCCACTGCCTACGACCATTGGGAGCGGGTCTACACCCAACAGGGTTTTGCCCCAATCCGCCGCGCATGGCTGGCCGATGCGGCAAGGCTGGGCGAGACGATCACCGCCCGCACCCCGCGCGACAGCATCACCGGCACCTTCGTGGACGTGGACAGCGACGGGCAACTCGTGCTGGAAACGGCCCATGGCCCGCAAAAGATCGCGGCAGCCGACATCTTTTTCTGAAGGGGCGGTCCCATGCTTTTGTGCATCGATTGCGGCAACACCAACACCGTCTTCAGCGTCTGGGATGGCACCCGGTTCCTCTGTACGCTCAGGACCGCGACAGATCACCAGCGCACGGCAGACCAGTATTTCGTCTGGTTCTCGACGCTCATGGCGCATCACAGGATTCCGGTCGAAATCACGGAATGCATCCTCTCCTCGACCGTGCCGCGCGTGGTGTTCAACCTGCGTGTGCTGTGTGACCGGTATTTCGACTGCCGCCCGCTGGTCGTGGGCAAGCCCGAATGCCTTCTCCCGCGCCCGCCCCGGGTGGATGAGGGCACACAGGTCGGCCCTGACCGGCTGGTCAACACGGCCGGCGCGCATGACCGGCATGGCGGCGACTTGATCGTGGTCGATTTCGGCACCGCCACCACCTTCGACGTGGTGGCCCATGACGGGGCCTATGTCGGCGGCATCATCGCGCCCGGCGTGAACCTGAGTCTCGAGGCGCTGCACCGCGCGGCAGCCGCTCTCCCCCATGTCGACGTGTCGAAACCCCAGCGCGTCATCGGCACCAATACGGTCGCCTGCATGCAATCGGGGGTGTTCTGGGGCTATATCGGCCTTGTCCGCGGCATTTGTGACCGGGTGCGCGCGGAATATGACCGCCCCATGCGGATCATCGGCACTGGGGGGCTTGCGTCGTTGTTCTCGCAGGGCGATGTGCTATTTGACCGGATCGAAGACGATCTGACCATGCATGGCCTGACGGTCATCCACAAATACAACAAGGATCAAGGCACCCTATGACCGACCGGAACCGGCTCATCTACCTCCCTCTCGGCGGCGCGGGGGAGATCGGGATGAATTGCTATGTCTACGGCTACGGCCCCGCGGGCAAGGAACGCCTGATCGTGGTGGACCTTGGCGTGGCATTCCCCGACATGGATGGCCAGCCCGGCGTCGATGTCATCATTCCCGATATCGCATGGCTCGAGGAACGGCGCGACCGGATCGATGCCATCTTCATCACCCATGCGCATGAGGATCACGTCGGCGCGGTCGGCCATCTCTGGGGGCGGCTCAAGGCGCCGATCTACTGCCGCCGCTTCACCGCGATCCACGCCACCCGCAAGCTTGAGGAAGCGGGCCATGACGCAGGCCAGGTCCGCGTCACCCTGCCTTGGCCCGAGGCGGTCACGGTCGGCCCCTTCACCGTTCAATTCGCCCCCGTCAGCCATTCGATCCCCGAGGCCTCGGCGCTGGTGATCGACACGCCTGCGGGACGGGTCGTTCATTCGGGCGATTTCAAGATCGACCGCGACCCGGTGGTGGGCGAGGCGTTCGACGAAACGCTCTGGCGGCAGATCGCGCAGGATGGCGTCACGGCGTTCATCTGCGATTCGACCAACGTTTTCACGCGCCATCCGGGCCGGTCCGAAAGCCAGCTGCCCGAACCCATCGGGGAATTGATCGCAGGCGCCAAGGGGATGGTCGTCGCCACGACCTTCGCCAGCAACATCGCGCGCCTCAAGACGCTGGCCGATGCGGGTGTGGCCAACGGGCGGTCGATCTGCCTGATGGGCCGCGCGATGAAGCGGATGGTGACGGCGGGTGTCGAGGCGGGGGTTCTGACGAATTTCCCCAAGACGCTCAGCCCCGAGGATGCGCTGGACGTGCCGCGCGAGAACCTGATGCTGATCGTCACCGGGAGCCAGGGCGAACGCCGCGCGGCATCGGCCGCGCTGGGGCGGGGCAGCTATCTTGGCCATGAACTGAAGGAAGGGGATATGTTCCTCTTCTCCTCCAAGACGATCCCCGGCAACGAGGTGGGCGTTGCCCGCATCAAGAACGCGCTGGCCGAAAAGGGCGTCGATGTGATCGACGACAGCCATGGGTTCTACCATGTCTCGGGTCACGCGAACCGTCCCGATCTCGAGGCGATGCATGACATCCTGCGTCCGCGCATCCTGATCCCGAACCATGGTGAATACCGGCATCTGCGCGAACATGCGCAGCTGGCGCTGTCCAAGGGCATGACCGGCATCATCGCGGCCAACGGGTCGATGGTGGAATTGTCCGGAAATGCCCCGGGCATCGTGGATTATATCGATGTATCAAAGACCTATCTCGACGGCACGGCCTTTGTCGGCGCGCTGGACGGGGTGATCCGTGACCGGATGAAGCTGGCCTTGAACGGGCTTGTTGCGGTGGCGTTGATCGTGGACGAGGATGACGTCTTGCTGGAGGACAGCTGGGTCCAGCTGCGCGGCCTGCCCGAAGTGACCAATGGTGGTGCCGACCTGGCCGAGATGATCGAGGATGATCTGGCCGAGGCGATCCCGAGGATCGATGCGCGCACCGTCATGGATGACGACAAGCTGGAAGAGGCGGTGCGCCGCATCGTGCGCAACCTGTGCCTGACCGAGATTGGCAAGAAGCCCGAGGTGGCTGTCCTGATTTCGCGGCTGATGGCGGCCTGAAAGCAGCTGCTGTGATGGAACAAAAAACCCGGCCAATTGGCCGGGTTTTTTCGTTTCGCCCTTCGGGTCGGATCAGACCGCGTCGCTTGCCGCGCCTGCGTCGGACGCGGTGTCCGGTGCCGCCTCACCTTCTGCCGAAGGCTTGGTGCTGCTGCGGGGTTTGCGCACCCGGCGTGTGCTACGCTTGGGCTTTTCTTCTGTATTTTCAGCGACCTCCGTCACCACCTCTGCGGGGGCCTCGATGGTTTCATCCTCGGCTTCGGTGAAGCTGCGGGGCGGGCCGCCGCGGCGTTCGTCAAAGCTCAGCGCGATGAAATCGGGAAGATGATCGCCCATGCCAATCACGCGGCCACCCCGGTCGCGGCTGCCGCGATCATTGCGATCGTTCCGGTCCCGTTGCGGGCGGTCGTCGCGGTCGCGCGGTGGGCGATCCTCGGAGCGCGGACGTTCCTTGACCTCGGGCTTTGCCGCCTCGGGTGCCGGGGCCTCGGCTGCGGGTTCGACTGCGCGTTCGGCGGCGGGTTTGGACCGGCTGCGGCTGCGGCTTCTGCCACGGCTGCGGGTGGTGTCCTCAGCTTCGGCCTCTTCGGTCGGACGCGGCCGCGCTTCGGCGCTGCCTTCCTCCGGGCTCCACGGCAGGGGCGTCCGGGGGATCGTGGTTTCGATCAATTTCTCGATTGCGGCCAGATACTTGTCGTCGGCCGGAACCGCGATCGATATGGCGACACCGGAGCGCCCGGCACGACCGGTGCGGCCGATGCGGTGGACGTAATCCTCGGCATGGCTGGGCACATCGTAGTTGAAGACATGGCTGACGCTGGGAATGTCGAGACCGCGCGCGGCCACGTCCGAGGCGACGAGGAACCGCACACGCCCCTCGCGGAAACCGTCAAGCGTGCGCATCCGCTGCGACTGATCGAGGTCGCCATGGATCGGCTCGGCGTTCAGGCCATGCTTTTTCAAGGACTTGGCGACAACATCCACGTCGATCTTGCGGTTGCAGAAGATGATGGCGTTGGTGCAGGCCTCTCCCTCTACCCGGATCGAGGCGCGCAACATCTCGCGCTTTTCGCGGGCTGCGGTTTCGCGGTCGCGGCGCGAGGGGCGGAATTCCAGAAGACGCTGTTCGATGGTTTCCGACGCGCTGGCCTGCCGTGCAACTTCGATCCTTGCGGGGTTCGAGAGGAAGGTATTGGTGATCCGCTCGATCTCGGGCGCCATGGTGGCGGAGAAGAAAAAGGTCTGCCGGGTGAAGGGCACGAGGCCGAAAATGCGTTCGATATCAGGGATGAAGCCCATGTCGAGCATCCGGTCTGCTTCATCGACGACCATGACCTTGACGTCGGTCAGGATCAGTTTGCCGCGTTCGAAGTGATCGAGCAGGCGACCGGGGGTCGCGATCAGCACGTCAACGCCCTTGTCGATCAGGGCATCTTGTTCCTTGAAGCTGACGCCGCCGATCAGCAAAGCCTTGGTAAGTTTGACATATTTGGCATAGGTGTCGAAATTTTCCGCCACCTGCGCGGCCAGTTCGCGCGTGGGGCACAGCACGAGGCTGCGCGGCATCCGGGCGCGGGCGCGGCCACGGGCGAGGATGGTGATCATCGGCAGCGTGAAGCTGGCGGTCTTGCCGGTGCCGGTCTGGGCGATGCCCAGAACGTCGCGCCCTTCGAGCGCATGGGGGATCGCGCCGGCCTGAATCGGGGTGGGGGTTTCGTAGCCTGCTTCGGCTACAGCCTTGAGAACCTTGGGATTAAGGTTGAGGTCGGAAAAGCTCGTCATATGCGTCCAGTCTGGCCGGGACACTCCCGGCGGGGTGAGTTGGAGCGCATCAAAGACCGTAGCGCCCCACGGATCGTGCCCACGCGCGGATCGCGAGGATGGGTGGCACATACGGGAAAACCGCCGTGCCGTCAAACCGCGCCTTCGGAGCGCAGAATGGTGACCAAATGGTTGAGATCTCGAGCGATGTCTTGCCGAAGGCTTAAAATGCCGGGGCGCGTGTGAATCCGGGGTTAATGCCGCGCCTCTGCGCTAGGGTTTTGGCAAGATCAGGCTGTGGGCGTCGCCGTCGGGTGCAGGTGGGGCCGGTATCCGGCGGCAAGCACCGCGAGCGTCGGGCGTGGGGTCAGCACGGTGACCGTCCCCTCGGGCCGGTCGAAGGGCGCGCCGTATCCCGAGGGCGTGAACGGGAGGAGGTGCGCGCCCGAGAGCAGATGCGCGCGACCCTGCAAGAGGAGAAAGCAGCCATCGGGCAGGTCGCGTGCCGCCGCCTGATGACGGATCTGCGCACGGGTTCGGGAGACGCGGACGGGATGGAGCCTTGCGTCGATCTGGGGCGCGCGGGGCAGGGTGCCAAATGCGGTGGCCCAAGCCGCGCGAAACCGGGTGAAGGCGTCGCGGCGGCATTCGGCGCAGGGACGATGACCGGCTGCCAGCGCCACGGCTTCGTCGAGAAAGAAGAGCGCGGTCCAGCGACGGTCGGGCATCGGGCCGTGATAGGTGCCGCGCGGATGGGTGAGCGTGCAGATCAGCCAATGGGGATGGGTCCAGCGGCGGGGCCCGAGTCTCTGGTCGGGGGTGTGCAGAATGCCCCGGTTGCCGGTGAAAAGCCCCCGCGCGGGGTCGGTGACGATCTCGCCCGTGGGCAGGACGCGGTTCTGAAGGGGCATTCGGGCTGCACCATCTGGTTGCTGCGGAGCAGGGTGCGCCCGGCGGGCAGCCCTGGCAAGGGCGGCGTTTTCCGCGCGGAAAACGTCGGGAAACCCCGGGGTTTCCCGGCAGGAAAACGTGCGTTTTCCTGCCGCCAGCGGGGATGTCAGACCATCAGTTCCTTGGTCGCGGAGAGCTGCACCTGCGGATAGTCGCGCGCCACGCGGTCGATGTCCCATTGCAGGCGGGTCAGATAGACCGGGTCGCCGTCATTGTCGGAGGCCATGTGCTGCTTGTTGGCGGCGGAGAAGGCCTCTACCGCGTCTTTCGGGCCGTGGACCCAGCGGGCGGAGGTGAATTGCGAGCCCTCGAACCGGACGGGCAGGCCGTATTCCAGTTCGATCCGGCTGGCCAGAACCTCGAATTGCAGGGCGCCCACGACGCCCACGACAAAGCCCGAGCCGATCATGGGTTTGAAGACCTTGGCCGCGCCTTCTTCGGCAAATTGCATCAGGGCCTTTTCCATGTGCTTGGCCTTCATCGGGTCGCCCGCGCGCGCGGTTTGCAACAATTCCGGCGCGAAGGAGGGGATGCCCGTGACCTTGAGCGTCTCGCCCTCGGTCAGGGTGTCGCCGATGCGGAGTTGCCCGTGGTTGGGAATGCCGATGATGTCGCCCGCCCAGGCCTCTTCGGCCAGTTCGCGGTCGGCGGCGAGGAAGAGGACCGGATTGGTCACCGCCATGGGTTTGCCCGCGCGGACATGGTGCAATTTCATGCCGCGTTCGAAATGGCCCGACGCGAGGCGGACGAAGGCCACGCGGTCGCGGTGCTTGGGGTCCATGTTGGCCTGCACCTTGAAGACGAAGCCCGTGACCTTGGGTTCCTCGGGGGCGACCTGGCGTGGTTCGGCGCGCTGCGGCTGGGGCGGTGGCCCGAATTCGCCGATGCCGGCCATCAGTTCCTTGACGCCGAAGGAATTGATCGCGGAGCCGAACCAGATGGGCGTCATCGACCCTTCGAGGAAGCGGTCGCGGTCGAAAGCGGGCAGGAGCGCCTGCGCCATCTCGAGGTCTTCGCGCAGTTTCGCCAGCAGGTCGGCGGGAATGTGTTGGGCGAGTTTGGGGTCGTCCAATCCGTCGATGCGGATGCTTTGGGCCACGCGGTTGCGGTCGGCGCGGTCCATCAGGTCGAGCCGGTCGTGGAGGATGTCGTAGCAGCCGATGAACTCGCGCCCCATTCCGATGGGCCAAGAGGCGGGCGTGACGTCGATGGCGAGGTTTTCCTGGATCTCGTCGATGATCTCGAAGGTGTCGCGCGCCTCGCGGTCCATCTTGTTGCAGAAGGTCAGGATGGGCAGGTCGCGCATCCGGCAGACCTCGAACAGTTTGCGGGTCTGGCTTTCGACGCCCTTGGCCCCGTCGATCACCATGACGGCGGCGTCAACGGCGGTGAGCGTCCGGTAGGTGTCTTCGGAAAAATCGCTGTGGCCGGGCGTATCGACGAGATTGAAGCGGTAGCGGTCGAAATCGAAGGACATGGCCGAGGCCGAGACCGAGATGCCGCGATCCTTTTCCATCTGCATGAAGTCCGAACGGGTGCGGCGCGCCTCGCCCTTGGCGCGGACTTGACCCGCCATCTGGATCGCGCCGCCGAAGAGCAGGAATTTCTCGGTCAGCGTCGTCTTGCCCGCATCGGGATGCGAGATGATGGCAAAGGTCCTGCGCCGCGCGATTTCGGGCGGCAGGGCGGGGCGGTTGGTTTGGGCATGATCCAGCATGGGCGCGATATAGCGATGGGCCGGGGTCGGGGCAATCGGGGTTGCGGCGGCGCGGGCGACAGGCGGGTATGGGGGTTCTGCCCCCGGCGCGCCTTGCGCGCCTCCCCCGGAGTTTTTTGCCAAGATGAAGGGGGTCAGTCTTGGTCGTGCCCGCGGCTGGCGCGGGTCAGTCCTGATCGTACCCGCGGCTTGCGCGGGTCAGGCGGTCGGCGGCGTGCAGGGTGTCGCCGAGGATGGTTTCATCGACCTCGAGGCGGGCCGCGTCACCGGGGCTGAGGGTCGCTTGCGCGTCTGCGAGGTCTGCGGGCAGGCGGGCGCGGATTTCGGCGGTGACAAGCAGGCTTTCGACGGCGATGCCTTCGGCAAAGATGATCTCGTGGCTGTCGAAGAGGATCTGGTAGCTGTCGACATGGCCGCCTTCCTCGCGGGTGACGGTGGTGCCGTTGACCAGCATTTCGGCGCGGACCAGCACCTCGGACCGGCCGGTGCCGAGCCGGTCGCGGCGTTGCCAGATGAAGAGCCGGTGCTGGGGCGAGAGGCGCAGGTCGCGGGCGGCGTTGAGCGTGCCCTGCGCAATGCGGATCGGGGCGGCGGCACCGGTGGCGCGACGGGTCTGTTGGCCGATCCAGCGGATCGGGCGGGGGCCATGGTCGCGGGTCAGCACGCGGTCGCCCACGGTCAGATCCTCGACCCGGACCTGCGCGCCATCCGCGAGCGTCAGGTGGGTGCCTGCGAAGAAGCTGACCGAGGCGATGTCGGCGAAGCGTTCCGGCGCGCTGTCGCGGGCCGAGCCGATCAGATCGTATTCGGTGCCGGGTTCGAGCGGCGAGAGCGGCAGGAGGTGGAGCAGCGTGCCCTCGGCTTCGCTGTGCTGACGCAGGACGAGGACCTCGACCATCTGGCCCTTGGCACCCATGAAGCGGTGGCAATCGGCGATGGCGAGCGGATCGCCCGGCCGCCCGATCTCGGAGCCGGTGGCGACGCATTGGCCGCCGCCGGGCCGGTCGCAGATCGCGAGCCGCGCAGGGCGCGCGTCGCGGTTCAGGCGGTAGGTGTCGCCGGGCAGGGCGGCATCGCCGAGGCCGATCGGATCGCCTTCGTTCGCGCCGGTGAGCGCGCGCAGGGCCTGCGCCGGGTAGATCGTGAAACGGCAAAGCGGTGCCAGGTCGGTCATCGGAAATCTTTGGATCAAAGCCTGCATCTTTTGCGTAGTGCGCGGCGGGGGAGGGGTCAAGGCTGGCAGCGGGATGCGGTGGCTGCTAGGAGGGGCCAACCGCAACGAACAGGGGAGAGATCGGGCATGGATCTTGGGATCAGGGGCAAGCGGGCATTGGTCTGCGCGTCGTCGAAAGGGTTGGGGCGCGGGTGCGCCGAGGCATTGGCGGCGGCTGGAGTGGATCTGGTGCTGAACGCCCGTGGCGCGGAAGCGCTGGAGGCGACGGCCGAGGCTATCCGCGCGGAATATGGCGTGAGCGTGACGGCGGTGGCCGCGGATATCACGGACGAGGCGGGCCGGGCGCGGGTTCTGGAGGCCGCGGGCGCGGTCGATGTCCTGATCACAAATGCGGGCGGGCCGCCGCCCGGATTGTGGTCGGACTGGACGCGGGACGATTTCATCAAGGCGCTGGATGCCAACATGCTGACGCCCATAGCGCTGATGACGGCGCTTTTGCCGGGCATGATCGAGCGCGGTTGGGGCCGCGTGGTCAACATCACCTCGCAATCGGTGAAGGCGCCGATCCCGCAGCTGGGCCTGTCGAACGCGGCGCGGACGGGATTGACCGGCTATGTCGCGGGCACGGCGCGGCAGGTGGCGGGCCATGGGGTCACGATCAACAACCTGTTGCCCGGATCGCATGACACCGACCGCGCGGTGGCACTGGAGAAGGGTGTCGCCAAGGCGCAGGACGTGTCGTTGGAGGAAGCGCGCAAGATCCGCTGCAAGTCCATTCCTTCGGGGCGCTACGGGACGATCACGGAATTCGGCAACACCTGCGCCTTCCTGTGTTCTGAGCATGCGGGGTTCATCGTGGGGCAGAACATCCTGCTGGATGGCGGGCAGACGAGCGCGACGATCTGAGCGGGGCGGGTCTGTCTTGCCCCGGCGGGGCGGGCCTGTTAGCTCCGGTCGCCGAGCGAATTGATCGGGTATTTCCCTGATGGCTGACGCCCCGCGTCTTGAGGTCGATCATGTCACCTGTCGGTTCGACGGGCGCGAGGTGGTGCGCGACGTGTCCTTTGCGGTGGGGCCGGGGGAGATCCTGTGCCTTTTGGGTCCGTCGGGGTGCGGGAAATCCACGACGCTGCGGGTGATCGCGGGCGTCGAGCGGCAGACCGGGGGCGCGGTGCGCGCGGATGGTGCGATCCTGTCGGACGGGGCGACGCATTTGCCGCCCGAGGCGCGGGGTGTGGGCCTGATCTTTCAGGATTTCGCGCTGTTTCCGCATCTGACGGTCGGGCAGAACGTCGCATTCGGGCTACGCGGTACGCGCGCCGAGGTGCGGGCGCGGGTCGGAGAATTGCTGGAGCGGGTCGATCTGGGCGGCTATGCCGACAAGGTGCCGCACATGTTGTCGGGTGGCGAGCAGCAGCGTGTGGCGCTGGCCCGCGCCTTGGCGCCACGGCCGCGGATCATGCTGATGGATGAGCCGTTTTCCGGTCTCGACAACCGGTTGCGCGACGGGATCCGCGACGAAACCCTGCAGCTGTTGAAGGACGAGGGGACGGCGGTCGTTCTGGTCACGCATGAGCCCGAAGAGGCGATGCGCATGGCCGACCAGATTGCCCTGATGCGCGATGGCGAGATCGTGCAGAAGGGCGCGCCCTACAACATCTACAACGCGCCCTGCGACAAAGCGGCGGCGGCCTTTTTCAGCGATATCAACGTGATCGCGGGACGGGTTCAGGGCGCCTTGGTCGACACGGCCTTTGGCCAGTTCCTTGCGCCCGGCCATGCCGATGGCACGGATGTGGAGATCGTGTTCCGGCCGCAGCATGTGAAGATCGATTTCGACCGGGGCGGGCGGGGGCCCAACCCGACGCCGCAGGACGGCACGCCCGCGCGTGGCGTGGTCGCGCGGTCGCGGTTCATGGGGCATGAGAGCCTTGTGGAATTCCGGATGGATTTCGACGGCGGCATCGTGAAGGCGACGGTTCCGGCCGTGTTTTTGCCCAAGCCGGGCACGCCGCTGTGGCTGACCGTGCGGCGGGACCGGTGTTTCGTCTTTGCGAAAAGGCGCTGATCGTCGCGGGGTGTCTTGCGTTTTGGGGCTTTGATCTGGCGCGCGGAACGCCTACCTATGGAGTCCGGAATGCAACCAGCGAAGCGCGCCGTCGGGATCGGCGCGGATGCTGTGTCAGGGAGAGAGCCATGCTCAACAATATCGGACCGGCGGGCCTGCTGCTGATCGCCATCGTCGTTCTTGTCCTGTTCGGTCGCGGCAAGATCGCGGGCCTGATGGGCGAGGTCGGCAAGGGCATCACCGCCTTCAAGCGCGGCGTGAAAGATTCGACGAGCGAGATCGAGAATGCCTCGACCAGCGCGTCGGAAGACGGCACGGCGGCCCGTGACGTGACCCCCCGCGCCGAGCGCGATAACGCCTGAGACCGGGCTTGAACCGGAGCCCGGCATGGGCCGGGTTCTGATCGCGGCCCGGCCCCCGCGTGCAACCGGGGACCGCCTGCCGCCTAGCGCATAGGGACGCTGATGCCTGATATCGGCTGGATGGAGCTTCTGGTGATCGGCATCGTCGCGCTGATCGTGGTGGGGCCCAAGGATCTTCCGATGATGTTCCGCAAGGTCGGCCAGTTCACTGGCCGGGTGCGGGCCATGGCCAAGGATTTCCAGCGCGCCATGGACGAGGCCGCCGACGAGAGCGGCATGACCGAGCTGAACCGCGATCTGCGCAAGGCGACGAATTTCGCCAGCAACCCGCGCAAGGCCGGTATGAACGCGTTCAAGGACACGTTCGGCGACGATCTGGACATCGATCTGGAGCTGGATCCCGGCAAGTATCCCGAGGGCAGCCAGAGCCGGAAGCTGGCCGAGGAAAAGGCCGCCGCTGCCAAGGCCCGCAAGGAAGAGGCCGAGGCGTTGCGCAAGGCCAAGATCGACCAGACCATCGCCGACAAGACCGCGGCCGCCAAGGCGGCGGTCAAGGCCCCCGTTGACGCCCCCGCCCCCGAGAGCGGGACCGGCGCGGCGGCGGAACCTGCCCGCAGCGGATCCGACCCATCATGAGCGCACAAGACCCGATCGAGGACAGCTCGGCCCCGTTGATCGAGCATCTGGCCGAGTTGCGGACCCGGCTGATCCGGGCGGTTCTGGCCTTTGTCGTCGGCATGGTGGCGATGTTCACCGTGGCCGAGACGATTCTCGAATTCATCTCGCAGCCCTTGGCCGAAGTGTTGCGCGCGCGCGGCGAGGATGCGCGGCTGATCTTTACCGCCCCGCAGGAGAAGTTTTTCGTCCTCGTGCGGATTTCGATCATCATGGGCTTTGCCGTGTCTTTCCCGGTGATCGCGCACCAGCTGTGGCGGTTCGTGGCGCCCGGTCTCTACAAATCCGAGAAGGGGGCGATCTTGCCCTTCCTCGTCGCCTCGCCGGTCCTGTTCCTGATGGGGGCGTCTTTCGCGCATTACGTCGTGACGCCCTTGGCGATGAATTTCTTCATCGGCTTCTCGGACGCGATCCCGGCGCTGGCCAACCTGATCGCGGGGGATGGCACGTTCCAAGCGCCTGCGGCGCAGGAGGGCGGGATCCAGACCGTGTTCCTGGGATCGGTGCGGGAAAGCCTCGACCTTGCGTTGAAGTTCATCTTTGCCTTCGGGCTGTGTTTCCAATTGCCGGTCCTGCTGACGCTGATGGGCAAGGCTGGGTTGGTGACAGCGGCGGGGCTGGGCAATGTGCGCAAATGGGCGGTCGTGGGCATCTTGACCCTTGCCGCGCTGGTGACGCCGCCCGACGTGGTGACGCAGCTGATCCTGTTTACCGTCGTCTACGGGCTGTACGAGGTGTCGATCGTGCTCGTGCGGATGGTTGAGCGGTCGCGCCTGCGCAAGCTGCGCGCCGAGGGCATTCTGGACGAAGACGAAGAGCTGTGATGCCGATGAGCGACGAGGCCCTGATGCGCATCGCGGCGGCGCTGGAGCGTATCGCGCCCCCGCCCGCCCCCACCCCGGATTGGACGGCGGCCACGGCCTTTGTCTGGCATGCCGAGCCGGACCGGTTGTCGCCGGTGACCAAGGTGAACCGGGTGGACCTGTCGCTGCTGCATGGGGTGGATCGGTCGCGCGATACGCTGCTCGAGAATACGGCGCGGTTCGCGCGCGGGCTGCCTGCGAACAACGCGTTGTTGTGGGGCGCACGGGGGATGGGGAAATCCTCGCTCGTGAAGGCGGTTCATGCCGCCTGTCTGGCCGAGACCCCCGATCTGAAGCTGGTCGAGGTGCAGCGCGAGGATCTGGGGACGATCGGGCGTTTGTTGACCTTGCTGCGCGCGGCGCCGGTGCGGGTTATCCTGTTTTGCGACGACCTATCGTTTTCGCATGACGACCAGCATTACAAGTCGCTGAAGGCGGTGCTGGATGGCGGCGTCGAGGGGCGGCCCGACAACGTGATCTTTTACGCAACGTCGAACCGTCGCCACCTGATGCCGCGCGACATGATCGAGAATGAACGTTCGACCGCGATCAACCCGTCCGAGGCGGTGGAGGAAAAGGTATCGCTGTCGGACCGGTTCGGGCTGTGGTTGGGGTTCCATCCCTGTTCGCAGGACGAATACCTTGCGATGATCGAGGGCTATTGCGCGGCCTATGGCGTGCAGGTGGACAAGGCTGTTGTGGTGGCGGAAGCCATCGAATGGCAGGCGACGCGCGGGTCGCGGTCGGGCCGGGTGGCGTGGCAGTTTTTCTCCGATTTGGCGGGACGGCACGGCGTCGCCTTGTGAGCGACGGGGCGGTGTGCGGTTCCGGCGCGCGTCAGTGCGTGACGCGGTTTGCCTCTGCGCGTCAGTGCGTGACGCGGTTGCCCTCTGCGCGGGCTGCCAGAGCGATTTGAGGTTGCGTCAGCGGGCGACGGGGGGCGGCCATCCGTGCGGCGGCGCGGTTCATCACCTCGCGCGCGCGGCGGTCCATCACCCGGCGCCAGGCCGAAGGGACCAACGCCAGCATGGCCATCACCGGCATCGAATGGGGCAGGGTCGGCACATCGGCTTGCGGGTCGAGCCGGTCATAGGGCCGGTCGGGGTGCATGTGATGTTCGGAATGGGCGGGGGCGTTGAGCATCAGGTAGCTGCTGAAGCCCTGCGGCGCGTTCCAGCTGTGGTGAGCGGCTACGGGTTCGACCCGTCCGTTGGGAAGGGTCAGGCGCTGTAGCCCGTAGTGCTGGATGTAGTCGGACATCAACACCTGCCCGCCGAACAAAAGCACCAGCACGACCCAGCCCAGCGTCCCGATCGCGCCCACGAAACCCGTCGCCAGCGCCAAGGACACCGCTGCGCCGCCGATCCAGATCGCGTAGGGGTTGCGGGGGTCATTGGCCGGGCGGCCGCGCCGTTCCAGCTTGGCGAATTCGCAGATGAGGCCGGCGGCGAAGGATCCGCGCCAGGCGCGCGGCAGATAGGTCCAGAAGCTTTCGCCGGGGCGCGGGGTGTTGGGGTCGTCTGGCGTGCCGAGATGGGCGTGATGCACGAGACGGTGGGCCGAGACATGGTGCCCGAACCCGACGGAAGTATAGACCGCCGCGCCGATACCGCGCAGGAGCGCGGATTTGCGGTGGATCAGTTCATGGGCATTGGGGTGACTGACCTGTCCGGCAAAACTGGCCAAGGCCAGAAACAGCACGATCTTTTGCGCGGCGGAGCGGTCGGGATCGTCGAGCGTCAGAAGGACGAGCGGCACCAAAACGAGGTGGACCCCGCCCAGTGTCAGGGCCAACCTGTCGGACCACGGCGCGTGATCGCCATCGTTGGCAACGGGCGCATCGAGCAATCGGTCCATCGCGGCCGCGATCAACGTGAGCCAGAGCAGCGCGAGAAGCCCCGCGCCCGGCCAGAGCGTTGCCCCGACGGCAATGAGCATCGCGGGGGTGAGGGTTATAAACGCATAACGAGCGATCACTGGCATTGAACAGATCTTGGTGGTCTATCGGGGTTGTTGGGCATCCTGACAGGAATTTCGGGCAAAACCATGGCCTTTCTTTCGCGGGCCGCCCGTATTAGGTCAATTGCGAGTGATCGCAGGCGAAAGGCCGCCCATGTCGTTTTTCAAAAAACTGAAGGACCGGATGCTGCGGTCATCCTCGAAGATCGACGAGGGATTGGACGCGATCATCGAGGAGGGGGCGCAGGCGGCGGAAGACGTTTCCCCAGAGCCGGAAGAGCTACCGCCCGCGTCAGCGCCAGCGCCGGTGGAAAAGCCTGCCGCAGCACCCGAGGCACGGCCGGCGGAGCAGCCCAAGCCCGCGCCTACGCCCGAGCCGGTCCCGATCCGTGTCGAGACCGTCACCGAGCTCCAAGCGCCCAAGCCCGGGTTCCTTGGCCGCCTTGTCGGGCGCAGCGCCGAGCCGCGCCGGGCGCTGGATGACGAGATGCTCGAAAGCCTCGAGGAATTGCTGATCGCGGCCGATATGGGCGTGGATACCGCGCTGCGGGTGACCGCGAACATGGCCGAGGGGCGCTATGGGCGGATGATGTCGGCGAGCGACATCAAGCGGCTGATGGCGGCCGAGATCGCCCGGGTGATGGAACCCGTGGCGCGGCCCTTGCCGATCTATCCGAAGAAACCGCAGGTGGTGCTGGTCGTCGGCGTGAACGGGTCGGGCAAGACCACGACCATCGGCAAGCTGGCCAGCCAGTTCAAGGCGGCGGGCAAATCGGTGGTGATCGCGGCGGGCGACACGTTCCGCGCGGCGGCGGTGGAGCAATTGCAGGTCTGGGGAAGCCGCGCCGGTGTGCCGGTCCTGACCGCACCCGAAGGATCGGACCCGGCGGCGCTTGCCTATGACGCGATGGGCCGGGCCGAGGCCGAGGGGGCGGATCTGTTGATGATCGACACGGCGGGCCGGTTGCAGAACCGTGCCGATCTGATGGAGGAACTGGCCAAGATCGTGCGCGTGATCCGCAAGAAGGACCCGGATGCGCCGCACAACACGATCCTCGTGCTGGACGCCACCACGGGCCAGAATGCGCTGAGCCAGGTCGAGACCTTCCAGAAGCTGGCCGATGTCTCGGGCCTGGTGATGACCAAGCTCGACGGCACGGCCAAGGGCGGTGTGCTGGTGGCGCTGGCCGACAAGTTCGGCCTGCCGATCCATGCTATCGGGGTGGGCGAGCAGATTGATGATCTGCAACCTTTCGACCCCGAGGATTTCGCCAATGCGCTGGTCGGTCTTGACCAATCCTGACCCCTGTCCACAGCCGCTGTGAGTGAACCGACATGAGCGCGTGGATCGCCTCGATCGAGGGGACGGCGGCGGCGGGCGGCTGGGCCACGATGCTGGCCCTGATGGCGGCGGTGTTGCACGCGATTTTCGGCGCGCTGCAAAAGGGGCGGCATGATCCGCTTCTGGCGCGGGGTGCGATCGACGCCTGCTATGGTCTGATGGCGGCACCCTTTGCCTTTTTCGTCGTGCCTTGGCCCGAGCCGCATATGTGGCCGATCTTTGCGGGCGCCTTCGTCATCCATGCCTTCTACAAATGGGCGACGCTCGCCAGTTACCGGCGCGGGGCCTATACGGTCGTCTACCCGGTCATGCGGGGCACGGGGCCTCTATTCGCCATCCTTGGCGCATGGCTGGTGTTCGGAGAGATCTTCACGCCGCTGCAATGGCTGGGCGTGGCGGTATTGCTGGCGGGGCTGTACGGGCTGGCCGCCTACAACATGATCCATGTCACGCTCGACCGCGAGACGCTGGTGCCGGCCTTGTGGTTCGCGGTTCTGACCGGCCTTTTCGTGGCGCTTTACACGACCTATGACGCCTATGCGATCCGGGCGACGGCCGATCCCTTTACCTTTCTGGCGTGGTTTTTCTTCATCGACGGGCTGCTTTTTCCCTTTCTTGCGCTGCGGTTCTGGCGCGGATTGGCCGAGAAGCCGCCCATCGGGCCCTTGGCGCTGCGCGGCGTGTTCGGGGGCCTTGTCGCCTTCGCCAGTTTCGGATCGATCATGCTGGCCACGCGGCTTGACCAGGTGGGGCAGGCGGCGGTGTTGCGCGAAACCTCGACCGTTTTTGCCGCGCTGATCGGCTGGCTGGTGCTGGGCGAAAAGGTGGGGCCGCGGCGGCTGGCGCTGATGGGGTTGATCGCGGCAGGGGCGGTGATAGTTCAGGTGGGTCGATGAAAGGACCGCCGATGCAGATGGAACGACGCGTGAACCCCTGGCTCAGGCAGGCGCTGGAGCTGGGTCCGCCGATCCTGTTCTTCCTCGCCTATACGCGATTTCAGGACGTGACTTGGACCATCGGGGGGCGGGATTACGACGGGTTCATCCTGGTCACCGCGGGGTTCGTGCCGCTGTTGCTCCTGTCCATGGCGGTGCTGTGGAAACTGACGGGCAAGATCAGCCGGCTGCAGGTTTTCACCGCCGTGATGGTGGTGGTCTTCGGCGGGCTGACCGTCTGGCTCAATGACGAGCGGTTCTTCAAGATGAAGACGACGCTGGTCTACGGGTTCTTTGCCGTGACGCTCGGGATCGGGCTTTTGCGCGGGCAGGGCTGGCTCAAGGTCTTGATGGGAGAGATGCTGCCGATGACGGATCGCGGCTGGCTGATCCTGTCGCGGCGGATCGCGCTGGCCTTTGCGGTGATGGCGGTGGCCAATGAAATCGTCTGGCGCACACAATCGACGGAGTTCTGGGTGACGTTCGAGACCTTCGGCCTGCCCGCCTTCTTGTTTGCGGCCTTCATGCTGCAGGCGAAACTGCTGGAGCGCGAGAGCCTCAGCGCCGGGACGGACGACCGGGGCGGTCGAGGGGACGGGGCGTAGATTTCTTGCGCACCGGCGGGCGCTTGGGCTTGTCCTTGGCGACGGCATGGCCTTCGACGGCGGCTTCGATCCCCAGTTGGTCGCGCAGGACGCGGGGCTTGATCTCTTCCACCTCGCCCGGTTTGAGCGTGCCGAGCCGGAACGGGCCGTAGGAGATGCGGATGAGGCGGTTCACCTCCAGCCCGATCTCGGCCATGGCGCGACGGATCTCGCGGTTCTTGCCCTCGCGCAGGCCGATGGTGAGCCAGGCATTGGCGCCCTGCTGGCGGTCGAGCGTGGCCTCCATCCCCTGGAACCGCTCGCCCTCGATCACGAGGCCCTTGCGCAGCGGCTCGAGCGTGGCTTCGGTCGGCGCGCCCTTGACCCGCACGCGGTATTTGCGGAGCCAGCCGGTCGCGGGCAGTTCGAGCTTGCGCTTGATGCCGCCATCATTGGTCAGAAGCAGCAGCCCCTCGGAATTGAGGTCGAGGCGGCCGACGCTCATCACGCGCGGCATATCCTCGGGGAGCTTGTCGAAAACCGTCTCGCGGCCCTTTTCATCCTTGGCCGTGGTCACGAGGCCCGTGGGCTTGTGGTAGAGCCAGAGGCGCGGGCGTTCGGCCTCGGCCACGGGTTTGCCGTCGACGGTGATCTGGTCGCGCTCGGTCACGTTCAGGGCGGGGCTGTCGATGATCGAGCCGTTCACGGTGACGCGGCCCTCAGCGATCATGCGCTCCGCCTCGCGGCGGGAGGCGATGCCGGCGCGGCTGAGACGTTTGGCGATGCGTTCGGGGTCTGACATGTCCGCCCGCATAGCGGTTTGACAGGCAAAGCGAAAGGCGGGATCACGGGGCATGGGCGGTTTCACCTCATTCATGGATGCGGCGCTGGAGGAGGCGCGGGCGGCGGCCGAGGCGGGCGAGGTGCCGGTGGGCGCGGTCGTGGTGCGCGAGGGCGTCGTGATCGCGCGGGCGCGCAACCGGATGAGGGAATTGGTCGATCCGACCGCCCATGCCGAGATGCTGGCGATCCGGGAGGCGTGCCGGGTGCTGGGATCGGAGCGGCTGACCGGTTGCGATCTCTGGGTGACGCTGGAACCCTGCCCGGCCTGCGCGGGGGCCATCGCGGCGGCGCGGCTGTCGCGGCTGTATTACGGCGCCTCCGACCCGAAATCGGGCGGCGTGGCGCAGGGGCCGCGCGTCTTCGACCATCCGCAGGCGCATTGGACGCCGGAAGTCTATGGTGGGATCGGGGAGGCGGAGGCGGCCGCACTCCTGAAGGACTTCTTCGCGGCGCGGAGGTAGTTGGGGGCTCTGCCCCCGTCCTTCGGACTCCCCCGGAGTTTATGGGCCAAGATGAAGCGGGACTCCTGTCTTCATCTTGGCCGAAAAACTCCCGCCGGAGGCTCCCCAAGGGGCCACCGGCGGGACGGGTCAGATGGGGATGACGGTGGCCAGACCTTGGGCCAGCGCGGTTGTCACTATGGCATCGGCCACGGCCAGATCCTGCAGGCCTACGCCCGTGCCGTCGAAGAGCGTGATCTCGTCCGGTGTGCGGCGGCCCTTGTGGGTGCCGTTGATCACCGCGCCGATGGGGGTGACGCGCTCCGCGCCGATCAGGCCAGCGGCGACGGCATGTTGCGCCTCGCCGATCGTGACGGATTGGGCGACCTCGTCACAGAAGACGGTGGCCTTCGCCAGAAGGGCGGCCTCCACCTCCTGCTTGCCCTTGGTGTCCGTGCCCATGCAGGCCAGGTGCGTGCCGGGCGAGACATGCTCGGCCAGAAGCGAGGGGGCGAAGCTGGAGGTGATGGTGATGATCACATCCGCCGCCTTGAGGCCCGGCAGGTCCACGGCGCGGAAGGGCAGGCCCATCTCCTCGGCCACGGCGGCGAGGCCCGGCAGCATGTCGGGGTGGTAGTTCCAGCCGATGACCTCGTCGAAGGCGTGGGTTTCGAGGGCTGCACGGAGCTGGAATTTCGCCTGATGGCCTGCGCCGACCATGCCCAGCACCTTGGAGTCCTTCCGGGCCAGGTGCTTGATCGAGACGGAGGAGGCGGCGGCCGTCCGGAGTGCGGTCAGGAGATTGCCGCCCACCATCGCCTTGACCCGGCCGCTGTCGGGATCGAAGAGGAAGACGGTGGATTGGTGGTTGATCAGCCCGCGCCGTTCCAGGTTGTGGGGCCAGTAGCCACCGGCCTTGAGGCCCAGAACACCGCCCACCGCATCGAAGCCGCCCTTGAAGCCGTAGAGCGCATCCTCGTGGCCCAGCGCCTCGCGCACCACGGGGAAATTCACCGCATCGCCCGAGGCCATGGCGGCAAAGACCTTTTCCACCGCGTCGAAGGAGGCCTGCCGGGTCAGGAGGTCGGCGATCATCCCCTCGGGAATGATCGCCAGCTCATGGGCGGGGGATTTGCCGCCATCCATGCTCAATACGCCTTGCCGCGTGCCGAGACGGGCCAGACGACCTCGACCTTGCCGCCGCGCACGCCGACATACCAATCGTGGACGTTGCAGGTGGGGTCGCAATGGCCGGGCACGAGGCGCAGTTTGTCGTTCACTTTCAGCACGCCCTCGGGGTCGGCGACGACGCCGTGTTCATCTGAACATTTGACGTATTGCACGTCGGTGCGCCCAAAGATGACCGGCAGGCCGCTGTCGACCGATTGCGCCTTCAACCCTGCGTCGACGATGGCCTTGTCGGCCTTGGCGTGGGACATGACGCTCGTCAGGATGAAGAGCGCGTTTTCCCATTCGCCCTGGTCGATGCGCTTGCCGTTTTGATCGAGGATGCGGCCGTAATCGGCATCCATGAAGGCGTAGGAGCCGCACTGAAGCTCGTTATAGACGCCCGAGGTGCTCTCGAAATAGTAGGAGCCGGTGCCGCCGCCGCCGACGATGTCGCACTCCAGCCCTTCGGCCTTGAGAGTGTCCACGGCGTCTTTGACCATGGCGACCGCGACGGCGATCTTGGCCTTGCGATCTTCGTAGCTGTCCATGTGCTGCATCGCGCCCTGATAGGCCTGGAGGCCTGCGAATTTCAGGCCGGGGGCGGCGTCGATGGCTTTGGCGATTTCGACGACGGCAGGGGTGGTGGTCACGCCGCAGCGGCCCGCGCCGCAGTCGATTTCGACGAGGCATTCGATCTGGGTGCCGTGCTTGACCGCGGCGGCAGACAGGTCGGCCACGTTGGCGAGATCATCGACACAGCAGATGGTGCGCGCGCCCAGTTTCGGCATCCGGGCGAGGCGGTCGATCTTGGCCGGTTCGCGGACCTGGTTGGAGACGAGCACGTCCTTGATGCCGCCACGGGCGAAAACCTCGGCCTCGGACACCTTTTGGCAGCAGACGCCGCAGGCGCCGCCCAGTTCGACCTGGAGTTTCGCCACGTCGACGGATTTGTGCATCTTGCCATGCACCCGGTGGCGCATCCCGTGGGCCTTGGCGTAATCGCCCATCTTCTTGATGTTCCGCTCGAGCGCGTCGAGGTCGAGGATCAGGCAGGGCGTCTGGATCTCGTTCTCGGGCATGCCGGGCAGGGCGGGGATGTCGTAGCCGACTTCGAGGGTTTCGATATCGATGTGGTCTTTCATGGGGGTCTCTCCGGGTTTGTGCGGAATGGTGGGGTTTGCCCACCTTATGAAGGTTCGGATCGGGGCGTTCCGGACTGGTGGGCAATCCTGCCCACCCTTTGCCTCACATCCAGGGCAACTTGCCCAAGTCGACATTGCCGCCGGTGATGATCACGCCGACGCGCTTGCCGCGGAAGATGTCGGGGTTCTTGATGATCGTGGCGAGCGGGACCGCGCAGGAGGGTTCCATCACGATCTTCATCCGTTCCCATGTGAGCCGCATGGCGTCGATGATTTCCTGTTCACTGGCGGTCAGGATATCGGTGACGTGCTGCGACACGAAATGCCAGGTGTTTTCCTTGAGCGGCACCTTGAGCCCGTCGGCGATGGTGTTGGGCGCGTCATCGGCGATGATGTGGCCCGCCTTGAACGAGCGATAGGCGTCATCGGCCTGTTCGGGTTCGGCGGCGTAGATTTCCACATGGGGCGCGATGTTGGACAGCGTCAGGCAGCAGCCCGAGACCATGCCGCCGCCGCCGATGGGGGCGATCACGGCATCCAAGCCTTCGACCTGTTCCATCAGCTCGCGCGAGCAGGTGGCCTGTCCCGCGATGACGCGGGGGTCATTGTAGGGATGGACGAAATCTGCCCCGGTGCGGGCGTGAACCTCGGCAAAGACGGCCTCGCGCGAGGTGGTGGAGGGTTCGCATTCGGTGATCGTGCCGCCATAGCCGCGCACGGCGGCCTTTTTCGCCTCGGGGGCGGTGCGGGGCATGACCACGTGGCAGGGGATGCCACGACGCCCTGCGGCATAGGACAGGGACAGCGCGTGATTGCCCGAGCTGTGCGTCGCCACGCCTTTGGCCGCCATCTCCTCGGACAGGCCGAAGACGGCGTTGGACGCGCCGCGCACCTTGAAGGCGCCGGCCTTTTGGAAGTTTTCGCATTTGAAGAACAGATCGGCGCCGGTCAGTTCGTTCATGAATTGCGAGGTCAGGACGGGCGTGCGGTGGATGTAGGGTTTGATCCGCTCATGGGCGGCAAGCACGTCGTCATAGGTCGGGATATGGGTCTCGATCGCGTCTTTCATGATGTTCCCCTTATTCGGCGGCCAGCGCGACGGGCGCGGCGGTGGAGCGATAGACCTCTTGTGCGGCGGCAACGCCCGAGCCGAGGCGAATGTCGAGGCCGAGATCGGCCATGACCATTTCGACCGTGGCCAGGCCCGAGAGCATCATCGAGTCGGTGAGGCTGCCCAGATGGCCGATGCGGAAGACCTTGCCCGCGACCTGGCCGAGACCTGCGCCGAAGGCCATGCCGTAGCGCTTGCTGGCATGGGTCACGATGCGGCCTGCGTCGAAGCCTTCAGGGGTGCGGATCGCACTGACCGTGTCGGAATAGAGGTCGGGCCGGACGGCGCAAAGCGGCATCCCCCAGGCGGCGACGGCGGCGCGCACGCCCGAGGCGATGCGGGTGTGACGGGCGAAGACGTTGTCGAGACCTTCTTCCATCAGCATGTCGGAGGCGGTCTTGAGCCCGTTCAGGAGGCCCACGGCGGGCGTATAGGGATAGCCGTTGACGGCGTAACCCTTCACCATGTCGCGGATGTCGAAATAGGTGCGCGGCAGGCCGCCGGTTTCCACAGCAGCCATCGCCTTGGGCGAGAAGGCCGCGATGCCGAGGCCCGCGGGGAGCATGAAGCCCTTTTGCGACCCGGTCACGGCGACGTCGATTTTCCAGCCGTCGAATTCGAAGGGCATGGAACCGATGGAGCTGACGCCATCGACGAAGAGAAGTGCGGGGTGCTTGGCCGCATCCATGGCGCGGCGGACGGCGGCGATGTCGGAGCGCACGCCGGTCGCGGTCTCGTTATGGGTGGCGAGAACGGCCTTGATCTTGTGCGTGGTGTCGGCGGTGAGGATTTCCTCGAACCTTGCGGTGGGAATGCCCTCGCCCCAATGGGTTTCGACGATCTCGACGGTCAGGCCGTGGCGCTGGCACATGTCGATCCATTTCTGGGAGAACATGCCGTTGCGCGCCGCCAGAACGGTGTCGCCGGGCGAAAGCGTGTTGGTGATGGCCGTTTCCCAACCGCCGGTGCCGGTGGAGGGGAAGAGGAACACCTCGGCCACGGACGACCGGATCACCCGCTTCACCCCGTTGCGGGCGGGGTGGAGGATATCCTTGAACAGGTCGGAGCGGTGGTCGATCGTCGGCATGTCGCAGGCCCGGCGCAAGCTTTCGGGCATGTTGGTCGGGCCGGGAATGAAGACCGGGTTTTGCAGGCTCATCAGGGTCTCTCCTCATCTCTTGACAGGAAGGTAGGGCTTGCGCATCCAGCGCACAATTTTTTTGAAAAGGTTTTTCAAAAATGGTAGCGTGAAGGTATTGTAATATTTTTCAGTGGTTTATATTTTTTCATATGGTGAAAGAGTTTTTCACTGCACTGCAGCGAGGGTCAGATGCGTGACGATCAAGCCGCCGAATCCGCCCGCTCCGGGGGCCAGCGCGCCCGCGGGCGGCCCAAGGCGTGGGACGACAAGACCGACCAGAACACGATCAAATCTCTGGATCGGGCCATGGCGGTGTTCGAGCATCTGTCGGCCATGCCCGGCGCGACCCTGTCGGAACTGGCCGCCGACACCGACCAGTCGCCCGCCACGACCTATCGCATCCTGACCACGCTGGAGGCGCGGGGGTTGGTGGAATTCGAGGCGGGGGCGCAGCTGTGGCATATCGGGCCGCGCGCCTTTCTGATCGGGGCGCGGTATCTGCGGCGGACATCCGTGGTGGACCGGGCGCGGCCGATCCTGCGCAAGCTGATGGAGGCCACGGGGGAAACCGCGAACCTCGGCATCGCGCGGGAGGCGCATGTGCTGTTCGTGAGCCAGGTTGAAAGCCATGCCTCGATCCGGGCGTTCTTTCCGCCCGGCACGCTGTCACCGATGCATGCCTCGGGGATCGGGAAGGCGCTGCTCGCGCAGATGACCGATGACCGGCTGTCGCGCTATATCGCCACCGCACCCTTGGACCGGTTCACGTCGCGGACGCTGACCGATCCCGCCGATCTGCGCGCCGATCTGCAGGAAACGCGGGCGAGGGGCTATGCCATCGACGACGAGGAGAAGAACGAGGGGATGCGCTGCATCGCGGCGGCCGTGTTCGACTGGACCGGGGAGGCGGTGGCGGGGCTGTCTGTGTCGGGGCCGGTGAGCCGGGTTTCGGTGCGCGAGACGCCAAGGCTGGCCGAGGCGGTGGCGCGGGCTGCGGCGGATCTGTCGGCGGCGCTGGGCGCTGAGGCGCGGGGCTGAGGCGCGGTCTAGACCGGGGCAGGCAGCGCGGCGTCGAGACTGCGTTGCAAGATGGTGAGAAAGGTCTGGGCCGGGCGGATCAGCGGCACGCGCGCCGCGCGCAGGACACAGATCTGCACATCGCCCAAGGCGACGGGCAGGCGCAGGGTGGCAGGCGCATCGCCCAGAAAAACGGTTTCGGGAAAGACGGCGATCCGGCCGGGGTGTGACAGAAGGCTTGCGACCTGCGCCGCGGCCAGCGTGGTGGTGGTGCCCGGGTCAAGCCGGTGGCGGCGCAGCGCATGGCTGAAGACGGTGCGGGTGCCGGTGGGCAGGGGCGGCAGGAGCAGGCGGTGATCCACCATGTCCCACAGGGTTTTTGGCGGCGCATCCTCCGTCTGGGCGCAATGGGCGGTGATGGGGATGCGGAGGGCATGGACCACCTCGACCGCATCATCGGTTTCGGGATTGGTCAAGATCGCCAGATCCACCTCGCGCCTGTGCAGGGGCTGTGTCGTGTCGTCGGTCATGAGGGTGACGGAGACGCCGGGAAAGGCATCTTCGAAGGCGCGCACGGCCTGTAGGACAACACCCGCGCCTATGTCGGCGCCAAGGCCGATGGAGAGGGTGCCGCTGACGCCCTCACGCAGGTGGCCCAGTTGCGCGCGCAGGTCGTCGAAGGCCACGAGGTGGCGATCCAGAAGGTCGAGCAGCAATTCCCCCGCCATGGTCAGGCGCACGCCGCCCGGAACGCGGTCGAAGACGGGCAGGCCCAGTTCTTCCTCGAAGCTTTGCACGGAGCGGTTGAGGGCAGAGGGCGAGATCGACAGGATCTCGGCCGCCTTGCGGATGGATCCGGTGCGCTGGATGAGCCGGATCGTGCGGTAGATCTTGAGATGGCGCATCAGCGACCCCCGAGGCGTGATGCAAAAATTGCACCACTCCGGGGCCAAATTAACGGCAGACAACACAGGGTCAATCCGCGTTCACTTTGCTGCGGCAGCGAAGTGACTGCCTGTGAACCTGGGACAAAATGATGAAAAAACTCCTTCTTGCCAGCGCAATGGCCGTAGTTTCCGCCCATGCTGCAAGCGCGGAAATCCGAGTCGGTATCCTCCATTCGCTGACCGGGACCATGGCAATTTCGGAAACGACGCTGCGCGATGTCATGCTGATGCTGATCGAACAGCAGAACGCGGCCGGTGGTCTTTTGGGCCAAGAGATCGTGCCTGTGGTCGTGGACCCCGCGTCTGACTGGCCGTTGTTTGCCGAGCGCGCCCGCGAATTGCTGACCGTGAACGAAGTCGATGTGATCTTTGGCGCCTGGACCAGCGTGAGCCGCAAGTCGGTGCTGCCGGTGCTTGAGGAACTGAACGGGCTGATGTTCTACCCGGTGCAGTACGAGGGCGAGGAATCGAGCCGCAACGTGTTCTACACCGGCGCCGCCCCGAACCAGCAGGCGATCCCGGCGGTCGATTACTACCTGAACGAGCTGGGGGTCGAGGTTTTCGCCCTGCTCGGGACCGACTACGTCTATCCGCGCACGACGAACCGCATTCTGGAGCAATACCTGCTCGATGCGGGCATTCCGCAAGAAAACATCTTCGTCAACTACACGCCCTTCGGTCAGTCGGATTGGTCGTCGATCGTGGCCGATGTCGTGGCGCTGGGCGCGGGTGGCCAGCAGGTTGGCGTGATCTCGACCATCAACGGCGATGCGAACGTGGGGTTCTACGCGGAACTGGCGGCGCAGGGCGTTTCGGCCGATGACATTCCGGTCGTGGCCTTCTCGGTCGGTGAAGAGGAACTGGCCGGTTTCGACACCGCGCCCTTGGCGGGGCATCTGGCGGCATGGAACTATTTCATGAGCGCCGATACGCCGGAGAACGAAGCCTTCATCACCGCATGGCATGACTTCATCGGTGATGAGGCGCGCCCGACCAATGACCCGATGGAAGCGCATTACATCGGCTTCAACATGTGGGTGCAGGCGGTCGAGGCGGCTGGCACCACCGATGTGGATGCGGTGCGTGACGCCATGTACGGCATCCAGGTGCCGAACCTGACCGGCGGCATCGCGGAAATGCTGCCCAACCATCACCTGACCAAGCCGGTGCTGATCGGCGAAATCCGGGCGGACGGGCAGTTCGACATCATCAGCCAGACCGATCCGGTGCCGGGCGATGCCTGGACCGATTTCTTGCCGGAATCGGCGGTTCTTGAAAGCGATTGGCCGGGTCTGGGCTGTGGGATGTACAACACCCAGACCAGCACCTGCGTGCAGATCCAGTCGAATTACTGAGCCGATGCTTGCGGCGGGTGGCCCTGATCCCGGGGCCACCCGCAACCCTTTTTTCCGAGCAGTTCCAGAATGATACGACGTTTTATCGTGGTGCTGGCCGTGGCGCTTTTGGCGCTGGGTCATGGGCCGCGCGCCTTGGCGCAAGATGCGGGCACGGGTCTTCAGGCGCTGTTGCAGGTGGAGGCCGATCTCGTGGCCAATGCCTCGCGCCAGACGGTGCAGCAGGTTCTGGACAGGCTGATCGCCAGCGATCTGCCCGAGGTGCCGGGCTTTCTGACGCGCTGGGCCGCGCGCGAGGTGTACCAGCGGCAATCCGACGGGCTGTTCGTCTATGTGGCCGATCCCGATGCCGATCCGCTGGTTTTGGTGGATATCGTCACAGGGGCCGAGATCGGGACGGCGACCAGCCGCGAGGTGGCGCAGTTACGGCCCAACAGGGGCGTGCAGACGGTCATCGCCTCGGCGCTGGTGGCGTTCCAGTTGGGGGCGGAGGATCCGGCGGAGCGGTTGGCGGCGCTGGCGGCCATCGACAATGCGCCGGAGGAGAGCCATCTGGCGCTGTTGCGCGACCTGCTGGCGACGGAGAGCGATCCGGATGTGATCGAATTGGCCGAGGTTTTGCTGCCCAAGCTGGTGATCGCCTTCGACACGGATGATGCCGACCGGGTGGCGGCGATCGAAAGCCTTGCGGGCAATGTGAGCCTTGTGGCGCGGGCGACGTTGAACCCGCTCCTGGCGGTGACGAGCGGCGTGGGCGTGGCGCTGCCCGAGGTTGGGAACCTTGCCCGCGTTCTGGAGCCGGGGTCCGATATCGACGAGGTCGCGGCCTATGCGATGCTGGTGGAGGCGGGGCTGGCGCCCGCGCGGATCAGCCGGGCGGAACAGCGCGACATCCTCGCCGCGCATGTGGTCGAGGGGCGCGTGGGCGGCGTTCCGGTGGCGCAGCTGGATACCGATGCCGCGCGCGACCGGGCCTATGCCGCGTTAGTGGCCGAGGGGCTGGCCCTGCCCGCGCCGACCGAGGCGGACGTGACGGCGGCGCTGGACGCGCATGTGTTCTACGAGGTCTACAGGGAGGCGTCGGTGGCGGTGACCGATGCCGCGCGCGACACGCTGGAGGGGATCGACATGCGGGTCGGCGCCTACCGGGTGCTTGACCTGTCGCTGGACGGGTTGTCGCTTGCCTCGATCTATTTTCTTGCGGCCATCGGGCTTGCCATCACATTCGGCGTGATGGGGGTCATCAACATGGCCCATGGCGAATTCATCATGATCGGGGCCTACACCGGCTACGTGGTGCAGACCATCGTGCCCGATTACACGCTTTCGATCGCCATCGCGATCCCGCTTGCCTTTGCGGTGACATTCGCGGGCGGGGTGGCGATGGAGCGGCTGGTGATCCGGTGGCTGTATCATCGCCCGCTCGAGACGCTTCTGGCGACATTCGGGATTTCCATCGCGCTGCAACAGATCGTGCGCCAGATCTTCGGCACGCAGGCGCGGCCGCTGACGCCGCCCGACTGGCTGGCGGGGTCGGTTGCGATCAATGACGTGGTGTCGATCTCGTCGATCCGGATCGCGATCTTCCTGCTTGGCGTGATCTTTTTCGTGCTCCTCTGGCTGGTGCTGAACCGCACGAGGCTGGGGCTGGAGGTGCGGGCGGTGACGCAGAACCCGGCCATGGCGGCCTCGATGGGGATCAACCCGGACCGGATCAACATGCTGACCTTCGGCCTTGGATCGGGGATCGCGGGGATTGCCGGGGTGGCCATCGGGCTGTTCGCGCAGGTCGTGCCGGATCTGGGGTCGAATTACATCGTCCAGAGTTTCATGACGGTCGTGGTGGGCGGCGTCGGCAACATTTTCGGCACGCTGATCGGGGCGGGGATGATCGGGGGTTTGCAGAAATTCATCGAATGGCTGAACCCCACGAACACGCTGGCCGCGCAGACCTACATGATCTTGTTCGTGATCTTGTTCATCCAGTTCCGTCCGCGCGGCATCATCGCGCTGCGCGGCCGTGCGGCGGGGGATTGAGATGGAACGCTCGATCTTTGCCCGCAACCCGTCGGTGCCGATCTTCATCGGGGTGCTGACGCTGTTGGCCTTGGGCGTGACGGTGATGTCGGAAGCCTATGGGACCGGGGCCATTTCGGTCAGTTTCACCAAGGTTCTGGGCATGACGCTGTGCCTGTGCCTTGCGGCTTTGGCGATGGATCTGGTCTGGGGCTATTGCGGCATCCTGAGCCTTGGGCATTTCGCGTTCTTCGGGCTGGGGGGCTATGGCATCGGCATGTGGCTGATGACGGCCCGGACCGAGGATGTGGTGCGCGCGAATCTCATGGGCGGGGTGATCCCGCCGACCGAAGCCGAGGTGAGCGACGCCACGGCGGCGCAGATCTTTTCGGTGGTGGGGGCAACGGACTGGCCGTGGATGTGGGCGGCCTCGGGCAGCCTGGTTCTGAGCCTGTTGTTGGTGGTGCTGGTGCCGGGGGTGCTGGCGCTGGTCTTTGGCTGGCTGGCGTTCCGCAGCCGGGTGACGGGGGTATACCTGTCGATCCTGACGCAGGCGATGACGCTCGCCCTGTCGTTGTACCTGTTCCAGAACGACACGGGGCTGCGCGGAAACAATGGTCTGTCGGGCCTCCAGAATATCCCCGGATTGGATACAGTGGGGCAGGACAGGATCTCGATCTGGTTTTTCTGGGCCTCGGCCGCCGCGCTGGGGCTGGCCTATGTGGGCGCGGTCTGGCTGGTGTCGGGCAAGTTCGGCAACATCATTCGCGGCATCCGCGACGACGAGCAGCGGGTGCGGTTTCTTGGCTACCGGGTCGAGGCCTACAAGCTGTTCGTGTTCACGCTGTCGGGCGTGATCTGCGGGATCGCGGGGGCGCTGTATTATCCGCAGGCGGGCATCGTGAACCCCGACGAGATCGCGCCCATCGCCTCGATCTACCTTGCGGTCTGGGTCGCCATCGGCGGGCGCGGGCGGCTTTACGGGGCGGTGATCGGGGCGGCGGCGGTGTCGCTTTTGTCGACCTATTTCACCGGCGGGCGGGCGCCCGATATCGATCTGGGTATCTATACGATCGAATGGGTCGATTGGTGGCCGGTCCTTTTGGGCCTTGGCTTTGTGCTTGTCACGCTGTTCGCGCCCAAGGGTCTGGGCGGGCTGGTCGATTACATCGTCAGGAAGGACCGCGCATGAACTCGCTTTTGGAGGTGCAGGGGATTTCCGTCAGTTTCGATGGGTTCCGCGCGATCAACAACCTGAGTTTCGTCATCGGCTGCCCCGAGATGCGGGCGGTGATCGGGCCAAATGGCGCGGGCAAGACGACCTTCATGGATATCGTCACCGGCAAGACGCGCCCCGATACCGGCAGCGTGCGCTGGGGCGAGACGGGGCGGTCGCTTTTGGCGTTGTCGGAGGCCGAGATCGCGCAGGTGGGTGTGGGGCGCAAGTTCCAGCGCCCAACCGTTTTCGAGGATCAGAGCGTGTGGGACAACCTGCGGGTCTCGCTCAAGAAACCGCGAGGCCCCATCGCTGCGCTGTTCGACCGGGTGACCGAGGCGGATCGCGCGCGGATCGACGAGATCGCGGCCGAGATCGGCCTGTCCGACCATCTGGACCGGCCCGCCGGCATCCTGAGCCATGGGCAGAAGCAATGGCTGGAGATCGGGATGCTCTTGGCGCAGGACCCGAGGCTTTTGCTGGTCGATGAACCCGCGGCGGGCATGACGACCGAGGAGCGGGAGCATACTACCGCGCTGCTCAAGCGGCTGGCGCAAAGCCATGCGGTCGTCGTGGTGGAACATGACATGGAATTCGTGCGGCGGCTGGAGTGCCGGGTCACGGTCCTGCACGAGGGATCGGTTTTGGCCGAGGGCTCGCTCGATCACGTGATGGCCGATGAGCGGGTCATCGAAGTTTATCTGGGGCGCTGAGATGCTGGAAACCCGCGATCTGACGCTTCACTACGGCGGCAGCCAGATCCTGAACAAGGTGTCGCTGACCGCGCCCAAGGGGCAGGTGACCTGCGTCATGGGCACGAACGGGGTTGGCAAGACATCGCTGATGAAAGCCATCGCGGGCACCCATGCGCGGTCGGGCGGTGAGGTGATCCTGAACGGGCAGAGCCTGCCGAAACTGCCCGCGCACCGGCTGGCGCAGATGGGGGTGGGATATGTGCCGCAGGGGCGGATGATTTTTCCGCTGCTGACGGTGCGCGAGAATCTCGAGACGGGGCTTGCCTGCCTGCCCAAGTCCGAACGCGTCGTGCCCGCCCGGATCTACGAGATGTTCCCGGTCCTGAAAGAGATGCAGAACCGGCGCGGCGGCGATCTGTCGGGGGGGCAGCAGCAGCAGTTGGCCATCGGGCGGGCCCTGGTGACGCGGCCCAAGCTTTTGCTGATGGACGAGCCGACCGAGGGCATCCAGCCCAACATCATCCAGTTGATCGGGCGGGTGATCGAACAGCTGCGCGCCGAGGGCGAGATGGCCATCGTGCTGGTCGAGCAATATTTCGATTTCGCCTATGCGCTGGCGGATCGGTTCCATGTGCTGAGCCGGGGCGCGACGGTGTTTTCGGCGGCAAAGGCCGACACGACGCGCGAGGCGGTGCAAAACGCCTTCAGCCTGAAAGGGTGAGGGACTGCCACTGGAAGGGAAAGGGTGGAGGCGAGTACCGGAATCGAACCGGTCTTCACGGATTTGAAATCCCTCCATCATGTAAATCAAAACAAGTACTTAGGCTTAAATTGGTATCAGGACATATGCCGAACAGTAAGAGAACCTGATACCTTCGAAAATTGCCCCCATCTCGCCCCGGGGGCTGCTCGATGAGCTGGCGTGTGGCGAATGCGTGTGCCGAGCGGAAGTTTGGCAGTGCCACGCGCAAGCAGATCATCATGTTTCTGGCCGACAAGGCGAGCGACGATGGTTCGGGCATCTGGTGTTCCAAGGGCACGATTCAACGGCACACTGAGCTGGGGGAGAGCACGGTCAAACGGACGATCCGGGAGTTGCGGAGGGAAGGTATTCTGGTCGAGACTGGCGTGCGCAAATGCAAGAACGGTTTCACCATCGCTTACCGGATCGATCTGGCCAAGGTCGAGGCGCTGGAACTGACCGCAGAACCCGAAATCGAGACGGGGGCCACAGTGGACCCCGTCCAGACTGGCCCCGGAACGGGGGCCACGGTGGCCGGGGTACCGGGGCCACCACGGCCCCCAAACCATCCTAAATTCATCCATAAACCTCCTACGCGCGAGCGCGCGGCGGCGGAGGATGAGGAGGCTGAGAAGGTATTGGCGGCCTATCCTCCTGACCGGGTGCGGGGGAAGGCGGATTGTCTCAGGCGGATCAGGGAGGCCCTGGATGCCGGGACGGAGTTCGAGGACCTGTTGCAGGCTGTGAGGGCCTACGCGAACGAGAGCACGGGCTTCACCCGGTCTAAGGTCTGTTTCTCGGACAACTGGTTCAAGTCTTGGAAGTGGCGGGCCTATATCGAGGACATTGCCACGGGCCGAGAAGAGACGAAGGCAAATCAGGCCAAGGCGCTGGCGGGCTTGGCGGGTTGGGTCACGAACCGCCATCCGCTCTGCCGCCACATCACACCCAGCCAGGTCGACGCATTGCTGGCCATAAAGCTGGTGACACAGGCGCAAATCCAGGCGGCTGGGCTTAGATCATGAGCGCCACCAATTCCACCGAAGCGCAAACAGCAAGGCGACCCATGTCATACGCTGGCGCTGCTGACCCGGGACCTTGCGAGGGGCGGCAAGCCTCCCCTTCGAACCCCACCCGCGCAAAGGAGGCGCTGACGGAGACCTTCGTTTTCCGTTGCACGGCCAACGAGAAGGCCGAGCTGCGCGCCCAGGCCGAAGCCGCTGGTCTTCCTGCCGCAACGCTCTTGCGTGAGGCTCTTGGCCTGACCGCAGCGCGCCGCCGCAAGCCCGTGCCGCGCGTCGATCCAGCCCTGGTGCTGGCGGTGGGGCGCATCGGCGGCAACCTCAACCAGATCGCGCGTTGGCTGAACCGCGCGATGCTGGTGGGTCGCACCGATCTCGACAGCCTGACCATAGCGCGCAGCCTCGTGATGATCGAACGCCAGCTAGCCCTGCTTCTAGACGAGGCACGGCGGTGCTGATCAAATTCTTCCCCAACGGCAAGGGCGCGGGCGCGGGGCCGATCGGCTACCTCTTGGCCGAGTGCGTGCTGGACTATGACGGCAACCGCGACTTGATCCGCGATGCCGATGGTCAGCCGCTGACAGTGATCCGCGCCCCCTTGCCCGAGGTGTTGCACGGCGACCCCAGCCGCACCGAGGCTTTGATCGACGCCAGCTGCCACCAGTGGACCTACCGCTCGGGCGTGATCAGCTTTGAGGCTCAGGACGCGCCGACTGACGCACAGCAATCCGAAGTCATGGAAGCCTTCGAGAAGCTGGCCTTCGCGGGTCTGGACGGCGAGCAATTCGACATACTTTGGATTCGCCACAGCCACGAGCACCGCGTCGAGCTGCACTTCTGCATGCCGCGTCTTGAACTGACCACCGGACGCAGCCTGAACATCGCGCCGCCTGGCTATCAGGATGCCTATGATAGTTTGCGTGACCTGATGAACCAGCGTCACGGTTGGGCTGACCCGATGGACCCAGAGCGCGTCCGGGAAGTGCGCGACACCATCGAGGCTCCGACCCGTGCCCAGGGCCGCGATGAGCTGCATGCGTGGATCCTCGACCAGATTTCTATGTGTCTGATCGAAGATCGCGCCAGCATGATCGACGTGCTCACGGACGCGGGGTTTGAACTGCCCCGCGTTGGCAAGGCCTACTTGACCGTCCAGGACCCCGAGACCGGTGAACGCTGGCGCTTGAAAGGAGAGATTTTCCATGAACGCTGGCAAGCCGATCCGGCTGAGCGAGAAGCTGAACGAGGAGCTCGACGTGATCAGGCAGGAACACGTCGTCTCGACGGCATCCCAGCTGCAGAGCTTCAGAACCGATTTGAAAGCTATTGCGAGCGCCGCGCAGCGTACCATCGAGAGCGATATGCAACAATTCCTCAACGAGAACAGGAGTTTGTTCGAGACGCGGAACAAGCAGATCCGGCGCTGGCTGACGATCTCGCCTTACGTGATCTCGGGGCTGATTGTGACGGGGATCGCCTCGATGATGGTCGCGAGCTACTTTTGGGCTTTGCAGATGAAGCGGTCCGAGTTGGCCGACCTAGGCCTGACGCGGATCGAGCGGAGAGGTCAAATCTGGCTGACGCTCGATCCTGCACGAGCCGAGCTGAGGACCTGCACAGTCGACGGCCATTCAGTCTACTGCATCGAAATTCTGGAGGAGTGAATGAGCCTGACGCCCTTGGAGCGCGACTTGCTCGCCTGCGTCGAGCGGTTAGTTTCAGCCTGCGAGACCTCCGCCAAGGAATTGAGCGGTTTGGAAAAGCGCTCGACGAACATGATCGAGAAACGGCTGGCTGGCTTGGCCGATTGCATGAGCTTGCTCAGCCAGTCTCAAAGTTCCTTGATAACCGCATTGCTTGGCTTGTTCGTCGAAGAAGCGAACTTCAAATCGCTGGACAAACAGTTGCAAGAGAGCTTTCGGCTAGCGAAGTCCGCCGAAGAGAAGCTGAAACAGAACTGAAACGCCGGCATCTCAGCCAGAGTCTTGGGATGCTCGCGCGGATAGGCGGGCCAAATGCCGCGACGCGCAGCGCAGCGGTTCTTAACAACTCGTCCCCCCAAATGTCGTTCCAGGCGCGCCACAGGTTGCGCCCGATTTCGGTGATCGTTCCGCGTGTATCAAGTCCGACCCCCAAACCAAAGCCGTAGGAGAAAGCCAATGACAGATCCTTTTCAACACCCCGATTATGCATCCGAACCAGTGGACTTGCTAGAGCACGACCTCCGGCGGTTCCTGCACAACGCGCGCGATCAGGTGGATGCACTTCGCAAGACCGTCAAGCTGCTGATAAGCGCCGAGGGACAAATCAAGGAACAGGCGGCCGCTACGAAGCGCATCTACCAAAGCCTTCAAGGACAGATTGACGCCGGCGTGACCGTTCATGTCGACGCCGACCTAAAGGCCCATGTCGCCAAAGTCGCGAATTCGACCATGCCTCTGGTAGGGGAGCTGGAACGACACCGGCAAAGCATTCGCGAAATGGTAATGATGATTGTGGCCGCGACCGCCGTGTCAGGCCTACTGGGCAGCGTCATCGGTGTATTGCTTGCCGTTCGCTTTCTATAATCAAAAAAGGCTAATCACATGACCAATGACCCCACCCTTGCCGCGTTTGCGCGCTTGCGCGCATTTGCGAGCGACCACAAAAGCTCGGCGTTAGATCGTTTGACCGCTGGGAACGCTGCCGCTTGGCTTGCGCATGCGACAACATACGGGATCACAGGAGAGACGTCCCTTCTGCAAAGCATAGCCGACCCCGCAAAGAACCCTGTCGAAAGGGCGACGACGCTCACGCGCTCGATTGTTCAAGCTATGAGCAGCGCGGGGCTTCCCCTTTCGACACCCTTTCAGGCGGTCGATCGCCTTTATAGTGACATAGAGGATGATGAGATCTCTGGGCCCAATCTTTTCCCAGGCGACCCGTTTGAAGCCGAGATCGAACGGGGGCCACGGCCCTGACTGAACGGCTTGAAGCCACCCTATTAAAACAAGGGCGGTTCAGACACTCCATGGAACGGAAGGCGATGAACGGTTCCCCAATTTTTGTGTCGAGCCTTGAAGGGTGCGGGCCCGAAGCTCTCGAAGCTTTCGAGGCTGTCCTTCGAACCGCAGGAACTCTGGATATGCTCCCAAGCGCCGCGTTGATGTATGAGTTCGAGGAACGTGTCGATTTGTCGGCTGATTGCCAAGAGATCTTCGATCTTGCTGTCAATGAGATTGCAGCGCGGCGGATGGTCCCGGATGGGGCTGGGTGATCTCGCGATGTATTCAGACAGCTGTGGATTGAGCAGCGTAAGGATGAAGGTCAAGCGCCGCATAAACGATCTGGGCGGGAAGCCGACGTTCGTTGCGGGCGCGATAGACCTGGCTTGCCGACGAGCAAGCGGTCGTTCTCTGGGGGTGCGATGGAACACTGTCAGATAAGAAGCAACGGACGTTCAGCGCGTTGTAATCTGCCTACCAGAAACTCATATGGTCGAGGAACGAAGGGGAATAGTTGAGCATGGCTGTCACGATCACAAAGCAGGCTGAAGCATATCTTGAAGCTCTGGCAAAGGCGCTCGAAATTCCATCTGCGCGCTACGAACAGGCTGAAAAGAGCTATAAATCACTTGGTGATTGGCTGCATCGGGACTCGTCCAGTGTCCGGGACCATAATCCCGACATCTTTGTACAGGGTTCCTTTCGGCTGGGCACGGTCATCAGGCCAGTGTCTGAAGATGAAGAGTATGACGTGGACTGTGCCTGTTCGCTCACAAGTCTGAGCAAGTCGGACCTTTCGCAGCACGATCTGAAGGACCTACTGGGTAAAGAAATCAAGCTCTACCGAGACAGCAAAGGCATCAAGAAACCGGTGCACGAGGGCCGACGCTGCTGGCGCCTCGAATACGCCGATGGCGTGAAATTTCACATGGACATTGTGCCCTGTATTCCGAACGCCGAGGACCAGCGGCTGATGCTCGAGGCCCGCAGTCTCGATGCAACCTACGCCGACACGGCCATTGCCATCACGGACAATGAGGAAGCGGCGTATGACGTCATCACGGACGAATGGCCGCGCTCCAATCCGCGTGGCTACGCGGAGTGGTTCAAATCGCGCATGGGCGACGTCTTCCTTCGCAGGCGACAGCAGATTTTGGAAGAGATGCGTGCTGAGGGTGTGACCGCCAGTATCGAAGACATCCCGACATACCGCGTTCGCACTCCGCTGCAGTCCGCGATCATGATTCTGAAGCGGCACCGTGACACCATGTTCGCTGACGATCCCACCGACAAACCAATTTCGATCATCATCTCCACGCTCGCCGCGCACGCCTACCAAGGCGAAGAAACGATCGGTTATGCTCTGTTATCGATCCTGAGCCGGATGGAAGAGGCCATTGAGCACGATGGGACGAAATACGTCATCAAGAATCCAACGGACGCGCTCGAGAATTTCGCGGACAAGTGGGAGGAGTATCCCGAGCGTGCTGACGCGTTTTTCGATTGGTTGAAGCAAGCGCGAGAGGATTTCTCCACCGCAAGCCGCCTGGTAGAACACCGGCGAATGTCGACGGTGCTGGCAGGCCGTATGGGGCGGGACCTCACCGATCAGGCCAGTGATGCTGCGTTGCAGCCGACGCGGCCAGGCTCGCCCGGTCTTGTGAAAGCGGCAGGGGTTGCATCCGCGGCCTCTGCTCCGAATGTTTCCTTTTCTGATGCGCCTCGTACTCCCAAAAAGCCTGATGGTTTTGCATGACTTGGTGGCTGTTACAGCATTCAAGACTGGTGAGCGAAAAGGCCGCCCTCGCCGAGCTCGAGAGCGGCGTGGATTGGCTGTCTGTCGAGAACTGGCAGGCCAACAGTGATCTCGAAATGTGCGTCACTTTTGCCATCATGCATGGCGACAAGCGCTTTGGCTTTCGGATGCGGTATCCGAGCATCTTTCCAGATGCCCCGCCGATGATTTTCACGGACGACGCATCGCGGATTTCAAACCATCAGTACGGCGCTGAGGGCGAGCTTTGTCTCGAACACCGCCCAGATAATTGGCATCCTTCGATTACGGGCGCTGATATGGTAGCAAGCTGCCAGCGCCTGATTTCCGAAGAGCAGCCCGAGACCGGCGAGATCGTGCATGCGCGATCCGCACATACCGCATCGCTCGGACGCGACCTTCGCTCTCAGCCTTGTCGGTTCTTGATGAGCGAGAGGGATTTGGTCGCGATCAACAGCTTGCCGGATGGCCAAGAATACGAGTTCACGTTTTCAGAGCGGAAAACGGCAACCATCTATGTCGCTTCAATGACGCGGATCGGGCTGAAGGATGATCCCATTTGGGTAAGCGACCTGATACTGCCCGAAGGATATGCGCCAGAAACTGGGACTGTTGTGCGGGTGCCGGGCGCCGGGGATATTCGTGCTGTCAGTGCAAAAACCCTTGGCGCCTTTCTGTACGAACAAGATCTCGGCGACCTTTGCGGTCGCTTGCTCGACACTGATGCGTTCACCTATTTGCTCTTGGGTGACGAAGATAAGTGGGAACTGTTCTCGATCTTCGGCAAAGCAGACGACCGTAAAATCATCCCGTACAAGACTGTGATGGTCCCGGCCGCGCAACAACGCTTGCCAGACGAGTTCAAGGTGCTCGCCGACAAGACCGTTGGAATCGTTGGATGTGGCTCCGTTGGGTCGAAGGTTGCGGCCGGTCTTTGCAGAACTGGTGTCGGCAAATTCCTCCTGATTGATGAAGACATCTTCTTCCCCGGAAATACGGTGCGCAACGAGTTGGACCTGAGTGCAACGGGCGCGCACAAAGCGTTTGGCCTGCGCGAGCGACTTAAGAACCTGGCGCCTGAGGTCAGTGTCAGAGTATTTCGCATGACACTTGGCGGCCAGGAAAGTGCGGCGTCGATGGTCGGCGCGCTTGAGGCACTTGGCGACTGCGATGTGCTCATAGACGCCACCGGGTCGCCCACCGCATTTAACATGATTGCGTCGATGGCCTCGCGCAAAAGCAAGCCAATGGTCTGGGCTCAGGTGTTTGCTGGAGGAATTGGAGGCCTTGTCGGAAGAGCGCGGCCCCACGTCGATCCAGTGCCGCTGCTGGCACGGGGACAGATTGACAGGTGGTGCGAAGATCAAGGCGTTGAGTGGATCAGGCCGGTTGATCCAGAGCGCTATGGCGGGCAGGGCGCTGACGGGACTCCGATGGTGGCTGACGACGCTGAGGTTAGTGTCATTGCCGCGCATGCCAGTCGCTTCGTGATCGATCTGCTGGCCCGCCCGGACGGCAGCATCTTTCCCTTCTCTGCTTACGTCATAGGCCTTTCGTCAGAGTGGCTCTTCGATCAACCTTTTGACACGCGGCCAATCGATTTGATCCCTGCTGGCGAATGGGGTGAAAAAGTCGAACCGCTTGACGCGGACGCCTTGGTTGAAATTGTCAAGGCTCATTTGCCTCCAAGGGAGGACGCCGATGCAGGTGCAGCTGCCGACTGATGTTCTACGACGTATGCGACGCCATCTTTTCAGGTCAGGGTCACGTGAGATCGGCGGCATCTTGATGGGAGAAGAGATCGCCGACCAACTATTTCGTATCGTCGATTTCAGCGTTGACACATCCGGCGGAACGCGCGCGCAATTCTTGCGCGACGCCGATCATCACGATGCGGCCCTTTCGGCCTTCTTCGAAAGAACGGGCGCCAACTACACTCGCTTCAACTATCTGGGCGAATGGCACAGCCACCCGAGCTTCAGCGTAAACCCAAGTCTTCAAGACGTGCATGCCATGCAGGACCTCGTGGACGGCTCTGGAGGCGTTGATTTTGCCGTGCTCTTCATCAGTCGGCTGAGATGGTATTGGTGCTTTGAATGCAGCGCGCATCTCTTTGTGCGCGGCCATCCCCCGTCCGTGGTCAGCGTCATACGTGTGGAGTCCGCCACTTAGAAGAAAGACCTATTCAGGAATGCTGAGACGACACTTCGACACCGTTCTTACCAAGCTCATCGACTGGTGGTTTCGCGTCACAACGATCGAACGGTTCCTGATCGGAACGGGCGCAGGTCTATTGATCGCGATCTTTGGCGGAGTGCCCTTGATCCTTGAGCTTTTGCGATTTGCGCTTGGGGCCCTTCCAGAAGGCGTTGTCCGCATTGAGGCGGGGCTCGAAACCATCGATGTCCTCATTTTTGGGGCCGCGTTCCTTCTCATTTTCGTCGGCCTAGTATTGGCGACCACCAGATTCGTGGGAGATGCCCGGGCGCGATCGAAGTTGCGGAACATCGTTATCGAGGCGCGCGGTTTGCGGGACGACAACGGCAACTCACTGGCGGACACGGTGGCGAAACACCGGAAGGGCACAGTGGTGCCCGTCTTGCTGGACTTGAGAAACAGGTTAGACGGTCAGGTGATCGCGCCAGAAAGAGCCGTGAACGACATCACAGCAATGCATCGTTCCGTTCTGCAGAACAAGATGGATGGTGACCGGGCTAATCTGACGACCGTCTATGGCGGACTGACTTCAGTCCCCTACACGTTCCTGACGGGCGTCTTGCTCGACGATGAAGGCAACATCGTCACCTATGACTGGGACCGCTCTCAGGAAGCATGGCGCAAGGTCGAGGGGCCTGACGACGGCGCCCAATTCAAAGTGGACGGGATCGAAGCGATAGAAGATGCGCCAGAGGTGGTGGTGGCAACGGCAGTCTCCTACCCGATCCAGAATGACGACTTGGCGACGACGTTTAATCTACCGAGGGTCAAACTGACTCTCGATGGTATGTCTTCAGACGGGCATTGGTCGCAACAAAAGCAGAATCGCCTGGCGCAGGAATTTCTGGAGGTCGTGAAAAACCTTGCCGCGAAAGGCGTAAAGCGATTGCATTTTGTGCTCGCCGCACCAAACAGCGTGGTTTTCACATTTGGTAGGCGCTATGATAAGCGGAATCTGCCGGAAATCGTAGTTTATCAGTATGAGCGCGGAAAACCCGTCGCCTATCCGTGGGGTGTATCCATGCCCGTCGCTGGCCTTGACGATGCCAAAGTAGTCTATCGCTCAGAGCTGGGTGCAACATTTGGGGCTTCGGGTCCTGAACGACCGCTTCGGTGAAGCTGCGCCGCAGCGCCTAAAAGGACAACGAAAGTCCGCTCTGGGCCGATCGTGTTTTCGCCGATGGACGCATAGCCATTGGCTTGCTCAGCTTATTTTCCGCCGCAGTACATTTGTTTGGCACTTGGTGAAGTTTCGTAGTCTCGGTTGCGTACCGTTGCACAATTAAAGATTGACAGGGCAGGGAGGTCGACGGGCTAAAGCCCGCTCACCCCAACCCTGACTCTTCTACCTAACCCTGTTGATCCGTCTGCCATCCCGGCAGATCCGAGAAAACCGGCAAGCGCCGCCTATGGCGTAGGTTCCGGTCGAGAATTCCGGTTCCTCCCACGCGCAGGCGCGCGGTTCCCTCCCAAATTCACGCCCTCCACCCGGTTGTCTCGGCCCCGCCAGGCCGCAGGACGGGCTTTGCCCTTACCTGCTCTGCCCTTCGGAATGCATGGGCATTCCAAAGATCAGAACAGGAAGGCCCGCCCATTGGCGGAAAGGGGAGAAGTCCCGGCCCGCGTCACTCAAGGAGGGTCACAAATGACCGCAGAGAAGTTTGACGTTTATTCGCACGTCACGAACCAGATCGTCGCGCAGATCGAGGCGGGGACGCCGCCTTGGCGCAAGCCGTGGACCGGTTCCGGGGCATCGGTCAGCTTGCCGGAACGCTTCAACGGGGAAGTCTATCGGGGGATCAATATCCTGATGCTCTGGGCCACCGCGATGTCGAAGGGCTACTGCTCAAGCCGCTGGATGACGTTCAATCAGGCCAAAGAGCTTGGGGGTCACGTTCGCAAGGGCGAGAAATCCGCCACCGTGGTGAAATTCGGCACCATCGAGCGCGAGGACGAGACCGGCGAAGAGCGCCAGATCCCCTATGCCAAGGCCTACCGCGTGTTCAACGCCGACCAGATCGAGGGCTTGCCCGCTGAATACTACATCCTGCCCGAACCACCGCGTGATCTTGGCACCAAAGCCGACCCTGAGCTGGAGGCGTTCTTTGCCGCGACCGGCGCGCAGATCGACGTGACCGAGGAGCCGCGCGCCTATTACAACATCAAGACGGACCGGATCCACATGCCGCCGATCGGCACGTTTCACAGGGCGGCAGGGTATTATGGGACATTGGCCCACGAGCTGACCCACTGGACCGGGGCGACAAAGCGGCTGGACCGCTGGGGCCGGTTCAGCGACCGCAAGTCCTACGCCTTCGAGGAGCTGGTCGCGGAAATCGGAAACTGCATGCTTTGCGCGCAGATCGGGATGGAGCCGGAATTCGACCAGAGCGCAGCCTATGTCCAAGGGTGGCTTGCCGCGATGAAGGAAGACAACCGCGCGATATTCCGCGCCGCGTCGGAGGCACAGAAGGCCGTGGATTACATCATGGCCCGCACCGCGCAGGCCGACCGGGTGGCAGCCGAGTAACAGCTCGCACCGCCGAAATGATCGAGGCCCCCGTCAGAAGGCGGGGGTCTTTCGCGTTCTTGCGTGATCATGGTCGAGGGCGGTTTCTGGGTGACCTGCCGGCGGGCAACCTGAAGGCCACCCACCGACAGGCCTAGCGCTTCGCGCGGACGGGCATGAGATGCCCGCGAGCCCCACAGGGCGATGAAAGGAAAAGCGCTGGCTCATAATAAATTTGCTGTAGGATGACCTACGAAAAAATTCTTGACAGAGAGACACCCCAAGCTCATTTGTATGAGCATGACCTACAGTATAAAAAATGTCACACTGGGCGAAGCCTGTGAAATCCGAGCTGGCTACACTGCCAGGGCCGCCCTCAAAGAGAGTGCCGGGGAGGGTGTTCGCGCGATCCAGCTCCGAGACCTGCATGGCGAGCAAGTCGATCTTGGCTCTGCGGGGAGATATGATCTCGACGGTAAGCTCGACCGCTACCTGATTGAGCTCGGCGATGTACTTTTCCGCTCTCGCGGAGAGAACAACACTGCCAGCCTTGTCGTGGGGGGGGCTGGCGAGGCTACGGTGGCCTTGCTTCCTGTGATGATAATCCGCCCGAAAGTGGCAGGTCTCCTCCCTGAATACGTGGTGTGGTCGATCAATCAGCATGAAGCGCAGCGTTACTTGGACCTAGGCGCGCGAGGAACAAACCTTCGGATGATCCCTAGGGAGTGCCTCGAAACACTGCCGCTGCACATCCCCAGTCTGGACGTGCAGCGGATGATCGCAGAACTTGACGCGTTGTCCGCAACGGAAACGCGACTCCTGCACGAATTGGCTGAAGCGAAAAGGAAATTCACGAGATTCGCCCTGCTCCAGCAGGTGCGAAGTGCTCAGCTTCACTGCAATGAAGCTGAGCATAACGGTGCCCATGGCCCCTCAAAAACCGTGGGCAAATCGCAACGGACAAACTCATGAGGCGAACAATGTCCATCACCATCGGAAGCTACCACGCTGAAGGCCCCTTCGGCAATGAAAACAACTTGCAGGCGCGCTCCGGCGTCTACGTGATCCTTGGTCGGCGCAGTACGATGTCGTCCTGGAGCGTGGTCGATGTCGGCGAGTCGCAGAATATCCGGGAACGTGTCTCCAACCATGACCGCGCTCCGTGTTGGCGCGGCCAGGGGCACTCGGAGCTGTCGGTGGCCGCAATTTATGCCGATGCCCGAGATCGTGTCCTGATCGAGCGTCAGCTTCGCGCGCAGTTCAACCCGCCGTGTGGCTTGATTTGAGAGAAACTTGGGGCGGGCACATGTCCCGCCCCTAAATCAGACGCAAAAGGATTTGAAAATGAACGATAGACTGACACAGGCGGAAGTGAACAACGCAGCATGGGCTGCCTGCGACACCTTCCGGGGCGCGGTCGATCCCGCGCAATACAAGGACTACATCTTGGTGATGTTGTTCTTGAAGTATATCACGGACAACTGGAACGACCACTTCGAGACCTACCGCAAGCAGTATGGTGACGATGATGTGCGCATCCGCCGCCGCATGGAGCGCGAGCGCTTCTACCTGCCCGAAGGCGCAAGCTTCTATGACCTCTACGAGCAGCGCAACGAGCCGAATATCGGCGAGCTGATCAACATCGCCCTCGAAGACATCGAAGACAAGAACCGCACCAAGCTCGAAGGCGTGTTCCGCAACATCGACTTCAACTCGGAATCGAACCTTGGTCGCACCAAGGATCGCAACCGCCGCCTGAAGAACCTCCTCGAAGACTTCAACAAGCCTGCCCTCGACCTGCGCCCGTCGCGGGTGAAGGAAGACATCATCGGCGAAACCTATATCTACCTGATTTCCCGCTTTGCCTCGGACGCGGGCAAGAAGGCAGGGGAGTTCTTTACCCCAGCTCCCGTCTCGGGCTTGCTGGCGAAACTCGCCGCACCAAAGGAAGGCGACACGATCTGTGACCCTGCCTGTGGCTCTGGCTCGCTGTTGATCAAGGCTTCTGAAATGGTCGGCTCGAACAACTTCGCCCTCTACGGGCAGGAGGTGAACGGCGCGACCTGGGCACTGGCGCGGATGAACATGTTCCTGCACGCCAGAGACGCCGCGCGCATCGAATGGTGTGATACCCTGAACAGCCCTGCGCTGATCGAGGGCGACCACCTTCAGAAATTCGATGTCGTTCTCGCCAACCCTCCGTTCTCGCTCGACAAGTGGGGCGCGGATGATGCGGATACAGACCAATACAACCGCTACTGGCGGGGCATTCCGCCCAAGTCCAAGGGTGATTATGCCTTCATCACGCACATGATCGAGATCGCCAAGCGCCAGTCAGGGCGCGTGGCGGTGATCGTCCCGCATGGTGTGCTGTTCCGGGGCGGGGCAGAGGGCAAAATCCGCCAGCAGCTGATCGAGGAAAACCTCCTCGACGCCGTTGTCGGGCTGCCTGCCAACCTCTTCACCACCACGGGCATCCCCGTCGCCATTCTTGTGTTCGACCGTTCCCGCGAGGAAGGCGGTGCCAACGCGGATCGCAAGGACGTGCTCTTCATCGACGCGAGCAAGGAGTTCACGCCTGGCAAAGCCCAGAACGTGATGGACGAGGACACCCACATCAAACGGGTGCTTGATACTTACAGCGCCCGCACCGAGGTTGATAAGTATTCCCACCTCGCCAGCACCGATGAGATTGCTGAGAACGGTTATAACCTCAACATCCCGCGCTACGTCGACACCTTCGAGCCGGAGGAAGAGATCGACGTTGCCGCCGTGCAGGCGGACATCGTGCGGATCGAGGGCGAGCTAGCAGACGTACGCGCCAAGATGTCGGGTTATCTGAAGGAGCTCGGAATTGATGCGTGAACATGAGCTGACAATCGAAGAACTATTACCGAAGACAGGATGGGCGAAAATTAAGCTTGGCGAGCTCGGTGTATTCGTAAAAGGCAAAGGAATAGCCCGTTCTGACGTCTGTGAAGAGGGGTATCCATGTTTGCGATATGGAGAAATCTACTCAACGTATGAGACCGTAACCACGGGTCTTGTCTCTAAAGTATCGCCTTCAGCCGCCGACCAAGCCTGCGCTTTGGAGCACGGTGATATCGTATTTGCGGCTTCAGGGGAAACTGCTGAGGAAATCGGAAAAGTCGTAACTTACACGGGAAAGGAGCGGGCTTGGGTTGGGGGCGATACAGTCATCTTGAGAGGGCATGGTCAAAACGCTGTCTTTCTCGCTCACGCTTTGAACTCTGATCCCGTGGTTCGCCAGAAGGCTCGCTTGGGAAAAGGGCAATCTGTTGTCCATATTCATGCACCAGACCTCGCAACTGTCGAGGTTTTACTTCCTCCGCTTCCCGAGCAACTGAAGATCGCGGCGATTCTGCGGACCTGGGACGAGGCGCTCGAAAAGCTCAGCGCCCTGCGGGCTCTGAATATCCGTCGCCGTATATGGCTGCGCACCCATCTCTTCACGGGCAAGGCGCGTCTGCACGGGTTCACTGGCGAATGGTGCAAGGTACCCCTGAGCGACGTTCTGCACGAGCATGGCTCGAAGTCCACTGGCGCTGAGGAGGTTTACTCCGTCTCGGTTCACAAGGGGTTGGTCAATCAGGTCGAGCATCTCGGGCGGTCTTTCTCGGCGGCGAGCACCGATCACTACAACCGTGTTTTGCCTGGCGATATCGTCTACACCAAGAGCCCCACGGGCGACTTCCCGCTTGGGATCATCAAGCAGAGCAAGATCGACCGAGAGGTCATCGTCTCCCCGCTCTATGGCGTTTACACGCCGCAGAGCTATGCGCTTGGCGTCATCCTCGACGCGCTCTTCGAGTCGCCCTTGGCTGCGCGCAATTATCTGCACCCGTTGGTGCAGAAGGGTGCCAAGAACACGATTGCCGTGACCAACAAGCAGTTCCTCGAAGGGAAGCTCCATCTGCCGATGGACCCTGACGAGCAAGCGGCAATCGCCGATGTCGTGAACGCCTCACATGCCGAGTTGGCCTGTCTGGATGCCGAGATCAAAGCCCTGACCGACCAGAAGCGCGGCCTGATGCAGAAGCTTCTGACGGGCGAATGGCGTGTCGAAGTCTCGGACGATGAAGAGGCGGCGGCATGACTGAGAAAACAAAAATGCGTACGCTCAACGTCCGGCTCCTACGGAAAGGACGTACGCCTGAAGACGCCTTCACTGAGACATTTGCACCAGACGCTGATCGAGCACTTGAAGAACGGCCGTGGGGCGCGGGCGACGGAGCACGGCTGTTCATCGGACAGATTTACTCTAATCCGCCTCGCTGGCGTGATCTTTTGCAGCAAGTCAGCCCCGATTTGCCCGAAGGCATCTTCACAGGCGGTGCAGGCGCGGTTGTCTTCATTCCCGTCGCGGATCGCATTGCCGCCGTGTGTTTCGGTCATGCCCATATCGCATTGAACGATCACGCTTTCGAGCGTCAGTTCGGCTTGCGGGTCACGCTCAACAGTGTTCCGAGAGACAAGCTTCGATCCATTGATCTGGCAACACCAGATGCCGTCACGTTTCAGAAACGTGTGCAAGCGAGCAAGGACAGCGATGTCCAGGCTTTCGGTGTTGATATGCTTCGCGATCTCGCCCGAGTCGCGGGTGGCACGCCACGCAAACCTGCCTTTGCCAGTTTCGTTGCCGGTAAGGACAGCTTGTCGATCACGTGCCGAGTGGAACCGGACAAGTTCCATGAGAAGTGCGCGGAGATCATCTCGGAGTACACCAAAACGACCTATCAAAAAGAGTTCGCATGGGTCGATAACATGCGGAGAGTCGAGGAAAAAGATACAATCGAGAAGCTAGACGCGAGTATCGAAAAGGCGATCAAGGATCTGAAGGCGGGCAAGGCAAGCGATCTACACATGACGCCCCCAGAAATCGTAAATTACACTGAGGGGTCTCTGCTACATTACAACGGTTTTGGAAGCCACGGCACAAATTTCCACAGCCTTTCCATCAAGGACTATATCGCAGAGTTGAAGCGCTGCGCCTTCAAAGGCGAAATCTCCGAAATCAAGGAGAAGCACCGCGTCAAGGCGAAGGCTGATGACGAAGGCGAGTTTTCTGAGAAGTGGCGTGTGTATGATTGTTTTGTTTATGAAACAACGCTCGGCACAGGTGCGAGCGAAGAGTATTATGTCCTCTTCGCTGGTGATTGGTACAAAGTCGAGAAATCGTTCAAGAACCGTATCGAAGCCGCCTTCAACGCGATTGAGCGGGTTACCATTGTTGGCAAGACCACCTGCCGAAACGAGGAAGAACTAATTGACCACCTTGAGGCCAGTCGCGACGACTTGGTCAAGCTGGATCGGACTAAGATCAACCCGCAGAACGTGCGATATGCAAATATCGAACCTTGCGACTTCTTTTCGGACAAGAAGGATTTCATCCATCTGAAAGATGGAAACTCATCCGGACCGATCAGTCACCTCTGGTCGCAGGGCGTTGTCAGTGCGGATGCCTTCGTCTCTGACAAGGAGTTCAGAAAGAAGCTTCGCGCCAAGGTAAAGTCAGTCAAGGCCGGTTTCGAGGTCCACCTTCCCAAGAGTACCGAAAAAGTGGTTCGAGAGGACTACCGTGTCGTCTATGGCATCATGAGACCCCCTTATGCAGACGGGACTCTCGATTTGCCGTTCTTCAGCAAGGTAAGTTTCCAAGCCGCTGCCGAGCGCCTCGCACAGTTCGGCATTCCAGTCGCAATCGAGCTTATTGAAAAGCCTGCTTCAGATTCTGACGATGGCGATGGTGATGGCGGAAATGATGACGACGAAGGTATCGATGATGTGATTGAGGAGGCAGCATGAATCAGTACTCTGCACCTCAAGGTTTCAACCCCGCAGAAAAGTATCAATCACAGATACCAGCGATCCAAACTCTGGTGGCGCTAGGCTTCCAGCCCTTGTCACAGGCGAGAGTCGATCAGCTGCGGGGGAAACCCCGCAACGTGATCCTCGACGACATCGTTGTGGAGCAGATGCTGAAGCTCAACAGCTACAGCTATCGCGGCAAGACCTATTCCTTCGATCTGGAAGACGCTCACGAGGCGCTACGCCGCCTCAAGCCGACCCCTGACAAACTCAAGGGGCTGAAGGGCACGAACCAGGACATCTATGATCTCTTGGTTCTGGGCACGACGATTTCCAAGGCGATTGAAGGTGATAGCAAGAGCTATTCCTTCAAGTACATCGACTGGGAGACACCCGAGAACAACGTCTTCCATGTGACGGCGGAGATGAGTGTCGAGCGGACGGCCAGTACCAAGCCAAGTCGCTGCGATATCGTCTGTTTCGTGAACGGCATTCCGTTCATCGTGATTGAGAACAAGCGCCCTACGGAGTCGCTCAAGAAAGCCGACAGCCAGCTGATCGGATATCAGAACGAAGACAACATCCCGCAGCTCTTTCACTACGCCCAACTGCTTATGAGCATGAAGCGGCAGGAAGCTCGCTATGCCACCGTGGGCACGCCGCGCAAGTTTTGGCAAACTTGGCGCAATGAAGAGGATCAGGACGCGGATATCTTCGCCGCGATCAATCGCCCGCTGAGTGCAGAGGAAAAGAACGCTGTCTTCTCCGGTTACTTGGCCGATGCACAGGGCTTCTTCGAGGAGCTGGCAGCGGGAGGGGAGAGGTCGATCAGTGAGCAGGATCGCGCCATCTATGCGATGTGCCGCCCAAAACGCCTTCTCGACCTTGTGCGCCGGTTCACGGTTTTCGATGGAGGGGTGCGCAAGATCGCCCGTCATCAGCAATTTTTCAGCATCAGAATAGCCCTCGCTCGACTGAAAGGTTTCGATCTGGAAGGGCGTCGCAAAGGCGGCGTGATCTGGCACACGCAAGGCTCAGGGAAGAGCCTGACGATGGTGATGCTTGGGCGCGCTCTTGCTCTCGACAAGGACGTGAAGAACCCCCGTATCCTGATCGTCACGGATCGCGATGACCTGGACAAGCAGATCAAGGGGACGTTCAAGTCCTGCGACCTTGAACCCGTGCGAGCAGCCACGGGGGCAAATCTGATCGAGCTGATCAGGAACCGCACGCCTTTGGTCACGACGATCATCAACAAGTTCGATACCGCCATGAAGGCGGGCGACTTCAAGGACGACAGCGCTGACATTTTCGTTCTCGTCGATGAAAGCCACCGCAGCCAGACAGGCCGCTATGGCGGACACGGCAAGTTCGCCCTGAAGATGCGGCGCATCTTGCCGAACGCCTGTTATCTCGGCTTCACCGGCACACCGCTCTTGAAGAAGGACAAGAACACCCTCGATACGTTTGGGGGGCTGATCCACAAATATACGATTGATCAGGCAGTGAAGGACGAAGCTGTTGTCCCGTTGCTCTACGAAGGGCGCTTGGTTGAGCAGCAGGTCAGCGGCGATGTCGTCGATACATGGTTCGACAAGATCAGCGAGGGGCTGACGGAAAAGCAGAAAGCTGATCTGAAGCGAAAATTCTCGCGCATGGATGCCTTGTCAAAGACGAGCCAAGCCATCCGCGCTAAGGCGTTCGATATCTCAGAGCACTTCCGCCAGTATTGGCAGGGCACAGGTTTCAAGGCGCAACTGGTGGCACCTTCAAAGGCCGCTGCAGTGCGCTTCAAGGAGGTTCTCGACGAAATAGGCCATGTGACGAGCGAGATCATCATCTCCGCCCCTGACGACAAGGAAGGGAACGAGGAGGTCGATCAGGAATCCAAGGACTTGGTGCGCAAGTTCTGGGACAAGATGATGGCCAAGCACAAAACCGAGGACGAGTACAATCGCCAGATCATCGACGCCTTCAAGGGTTCAGGCGATCCCGAAATCCTGATTGTCGTCTCGAAGCTTCTGACTGGCTTCGACGCTCCGCGCAACACGGTGCTCTATGTGTGCAAGCCGTTGCGGGAACATAATCTTCTTCAAGCCATCGCCCGTGTGAACCGTCTCTATGAGGACGACGACAAGGAGAAGCAGTTCGGTTTCATCGTCGATTATGAAGGGTTGCTTGGCGAGCTCGACGCAGCGCTTACAACCTACAGCGCTTTCGAAGGTTTCGACGGCGAGGATGTTGCCGGATCGCTGCACGACATTCGCGAGGAAATCCGCAGGCTGCCGCAGCTGCACGACCAGCTCTGGGATGTTTTCAAGGAGGTTCGCAACAAGAAGGACATGGAGCAGTTCGAGCAGCTCTTGGCGGATGATGCCAAGCGGGAAGACTTCTACTCTCGACTGAAGGACTATGGTCGCTGCCTGCACATCTCGCTGTCCTCCGAGAAGCTCTATGACGTGTTCGACGAGGCGGCGGTCGCCACCTTCACGAAAGATTGGAAAGCCTTCTCAGAGCTGAAGCGTTCCGTTCAGCTACGCTATCAGGAAACCGTCGATGTGAAGGAGTTCGAGCCCAAGATTCAAAAGTTGCTCGACGATCATGTCACGGCAAAACCTGCCGAGGTCATCATCGACCTGGTGAACATCAACGATCCTGACGCTCTGAACGCCGTGATCGAAGAAGAAGGCACGACCGCCGCTTCCAAGGCAGACCGCATTGCAAGCGCCACCAAACGCACGATCACGGAAAAGATGGAGGAAGACCCTTCCTTCTACAGGCAGTTCTCCGAGATGCTGGCGGAAACGATCCGCGATTACCGCGAGAAGCGGATTTCGGAGAAGGACTACCTCAAGACAGTCATGGACTTGGCGGGGCGCGTTGCGCGCCGTGATCATGGCCGAGACATGCCCGAAAGCATCAAGGGCGACACGGACGCTCAAGCCGTCTTCGGCGTCCTTGAGCCTATCCTGAAGGAGATCAACGGCGGCGTTGAGGATACGGTGACAGCCGATGTCGCGCGGTCGATCATCGGGATCGTCAAGGATCACCACATCGTCGATGTCTGGTCGAACGAGATGGCGCAGAACAACATGCGCAACGCCATCGACGACTACTTCTTCGATGTCGTGCGCGACGAGAAGGGCATCGACATTCCCCTCGACCTTCTCGACGACATCGAGCTGCGGATTATGGATATCGCGCGGGCGAGGTTCCCCGGATGAATGCCGAGGTTCTTGAGGCAAGCTTCGGCAGTGAGACGATCCGTTTTTCTGTCGTGAGGCGGGTTCGTAAAACCCTGTCAATAAGCGTCTTGCCCGACCAGCGGGTCGAGGTTGTCGCGCCCGAAGACGCGAGCTCTGAACGCATCATAGAAAAGGTACGTAAACGCGCGCCGTGGATTTGCAAGCAGCTGCGCTACTACGACCAGTTCCAGCCCAAAACGCCAGAACGGCGTTATATCGGTGGCGAGACCCACCTGTACTTAGGTCGCCAATATAAGCTTAAAGTGGTCCCTGGGATACAGAACGCCGTCAAGATGCAGCGCGGTCGTCTGATGGTTTTGAGCACCAAGCCAAGTCGATCCGCCCACACCCGTGAGCTCGTGCGAGACTGGATGTTGCAGCGTGCCCAGATCAAATTCGCGGAACGCTTGGACATCTGTCGAGGGCGCTTTCCAGACCCCGAGAAGGTCGTTCCGAACAGCATTATCATTCGAGAGCTGAATTTGCGGTGGGGATCAATGACAGGGCGGCGCAATTTGATTCTCAACCGGGCGCTGATCGGGGCCTCCACGGAGTCCATTGACTATGTCATTACCCACGAACTGTGCCATATTCCACATCCCCATCATGGACCTGCTTTCTTCGGGCTACTGGCGCACGTGATGCCCGAATGGGAAGAACGAAAGCTCAGACTTGAGCGACAACTCGCCTGACCGCAGAGTTCAGAACGCCCTTGTGACCTCGGTGAGTTTTGCGCGACGCCAGTCGCTTCGATGGGTAAAAATGTGACAAAAATGCCGCATCGCGGGAAAAACGTATCTGTCTCCAGCATTAAATCTGGTATTCCTGCAGAATTTTCACAGGCGGCTTTTCGTTTTTTTCGCATCGCATGTCGTTGGGTTCGGTGACCTCTCGCAGCCAACGAACCTTGATCGGCGAGGTGAATTTATGTCTTTGACCTATGGATTTTCGCAGCGGAAATTCACGAATTTTCGCAAATGGAACCATGCGAGGCTTCGTCGAGTGCCTCCTTGTCGATTACTTTGTTGGGGAGCAACACTCGTGCATCTGACGAAGCCAGGACGACTTGGGGCCTTACGCTGTGCGCTCAATCACTCCCTTGTTCGCCAACGAACGAACTGCTGCGCTCCTTCTCGACATGAAGCCTGCAGAATTTCGATCCTTAGTGAGGCAAGGCGTTCTGCCAAAGCCAATGGCAATCGGAGGTCTCGAGCGTTGGGACGTGGAGCAACTTCGAGCGATTGTTACTGGCAGGATGGCAGCGGGAATTGGATTAATAGAATGGTAAGCCGCAAGAAATTTCTTTGGCAACACCCGGCGGGTCGCTGGTATGTGCGCAAATACCTAAATCGTAAGATGGTCTATCTGGGGCGGATCACAGCAGACGAAGGTAGCGCCGAATTTGATCGACAGTATTGGGAAATCGTAAGTGGCAAGAGGGCTGCCGCGAAGACGTCTTGGGGCACACTTATTGATGATATGCTGGAAACCGATAAGTGGGCCAGCCTTTCTCCGCGGTACCGTAAAGACCTTGAACTGGTTTTCGAGTATCTCAGGAACAAGATCGGTGACGCAGACGTGGCCCGCCTCAGTCAAGCCGATATTTACGATGCAATGGAAAAGAACCGCCACCGCATTCGTTTTGCAAACTACATTCCAACGGCGGTGAGCATGTTGTCCAAGCTGGCGATCCGCAAGCGTTGGCGCAAGGATAACCCGGCAATCGACATTGAACCGCTCAAGGTTCCAAAGAGCCGACAGAAACCACACTTGCCGTGGACGGATTGGGCAGTGGAGAAGATGCGAAATGAAGGCAAGGCTTTGCCTCTGCTGATCTTCGAAATCGGCGTCGGTAGCGTCCAGCGTCCTGGCGATTGGGTCGAGTTTCTATGGGGTGACTATGACGGCTGGCACCTTGAGTTGAGCCAGAACAAGACCAAGGTTGACCTGAGACTGCCATGTACTCCGCAATTGAAGGCAGCGCTGGACCGTCACAAGGCTTGCCTCGGGTTTGAGCCGCATCCGTCGCGCCATATCCTCACTCGCACCGATGGCTCCGCAATGGATTATCACGCGATGGCTCGTATCATGATCAACGAACGCAAGCGGCTTGGCCTGATGGCCTACGATCAACACGCGTTGCGCTATCGCGGGGTGATGGAGCTGGCTTGGTCGGGTTGCTCTGACGACGAAATCGCTAGTTACAGCGGTCACACGTCTAAAGCGATGATCATCAAATATGCTGGGCTTGCTCGTCAGATCATGCGTGCGACTTCGGCGGCGGAGAAAAGGAAGCTATGGGCGCGGCTATAGCGGCGAACGGAACATGACCGGAACAGGAACTTGATACCCGAGGTGATACCCCAATGAACACAGTCAGCACTAACCCGTTGAAAATAATGGAGGCGAGTACCGGAATCGAACCGGTCTTCACGGATTTGCAATCCGGTGCGTAACCACTCCGCCAACTCGCCGCCGGGTGTGGCGTGTGACGTATCCCAAGCGGGGAGACTGCGCAAGCCGCGATAGGGGTTCATCGTCGCATAGGTCCACGCCGCCGTTGCGCACCCGGGCGGGCTGTGCCAAGACGTTTTCAGGAAAACTATACGGAATGGTTCAGTTCCCATGGCTGACTTCGCAGAGCGCCGCCGCACGATGGTCGACACACAGGTTCGTCCGTCGGATGTGACCAGTTTCACCGTCATCGACGCCATGTTGGTCGTCCCGCGCGAGGCCTTCGTGCCCGCCGCGTCGCGCGATCTGGCCTATGTCGGCGGCCCCGTTTCGTTGAGCGGCGGGCGTCAGTTGATGGAGCCGCGCACGATCGCCAAGATGCTGAACGCGCTGGAGGTCACGCCGAAGGATCTGGTGCTCGAGATCGGGCCGGGCACGGGCTATACCACCGCGCTTCTGGCGCGGATGGCCGAGGCCGTGGTCGCGGTCGAGGAGGACGAGGCGCTGGCCCGCGAGGCGGAAGCCGCGCTGTTGGCGCAGGGCGCGGACAATGCCGCCGTCCTGACCGGCCCGCTGGTCGAGGGGTCGGCCCGCAACGCCCCCTATGACGCCATCGCGGTCTTTGCCGGTGTCGAGGAGATTCCGCAGGCTATCTTGGACCAGTTGAAGGACGGGGGCCGTATCGTTGCCGTCTTCATGCAGGGGGCACTGGGCGAGGCACGGCTGGGCGTGAAGGCGCGTGGCAAGGTGTCGTGGCAGATGGAATTCAACGCGACGGCTCCCGTGCTGCCGGGCTTTGCGCGGGCACCGAGTTTCGTATTTTGAGGCGCGCCACGCGCCGGGGTTCCACAGGCGGGATCCGTGAGCGGCCGAACGGGGCCAGGTGACGGGGTGAGGCGATGATGGGCAGGGTTTCGAGGATCGGGCGGGGTATCGCCGCGGCGGTGGCGCTGGCGCTGATGCTGCCGGGGGCGGCGCATGCCGACAGCTTGCGGCAGGTTTTGGCGGATGCCTATGCCAATTCACAACTGCTGGAGCAGAACCGCTACCTGTTGCGGATCGAAGACGAGGGCGTGAACCAAGCCTATGCGGCGCTCCTGCCGACGGTCAATTTCGTCGCCTCCACCTCGCGCGATCTGGTGGCGGATACGACCACCACGACCTTCCGGCTGCTGGGCGAGCTGACGATCTACCAAGGCGGGTCGCGGATCGCCGCGCGGCAGGGCGCGGAGGCGGCGGTCAATGCCGCGCGCCAGCAACTGGTCGCGCTGGAGCAGCAGGTGCTGCTGGATGCGGTCACCGCCTATCTGGAGGTCTGGGAAGCGGCGCAGATCGTGGGCGTGCGCGAACGCAACGTGCGGGTCCTGACCGAGCAGCTCCGCGCGGCGCGCGACCGGTTCGAGGTGGGCGAGGATACGCGCACCGATGTGGCGCAGGCCGAATCGCAGCTGGCCACGGCACGCTCGGCCCTGGCCGCCGCCCAAGGCACGCTGGAGATCGCGCGGGAATTGTTCAACATCGCGGTGGGGCGCTACCCCAACGGCCTGCCCGATCCGGGCGGTCTGCCGCGGCTTCCGGCGTCGGAAGAGGCGGCGCAGCAATTGGCCCGTCAGGTGCATCCCTCCGTTCTGGCGCGCCAGTTCGAGGTGACGGCGGCGGAATTCGGGGTCGAGGAGGCGCGGGGCGCCACCCGGCCCAACATCACGCTCGACCTGTCGCGCGGGGAGACCACCAGCGCGCCGACGGCCCGGCAAGAGGGCAACAGCGCCAGCATCGGCCTGACCCTGACGCAACCGATCTATCGCGGCGGGCAACTTGCTTCGCTGGAGCGGCAGGCGCTGGCACAGGTCGAGGCGGTGCGGTTCGGCCTGAACCAGCAGGTGCTGATCAATTTGCAGAACCTCGGCAATGCCTATGCGCGGCTGCGCATCGCCACGGCGCAGATCCAGGCCTCGGATCAGCGGATCCGTGCGGCGCAGCTGGCCTTCGAGGGTGTGCGTGAAGAGGCTTCGCTGGGCGCGCGGACCACGCTTGACGTGCTGGATGCCGAGCAGGACCTGCTGGAGGCGCGGATTGGCCGGATTGAGGCGCAATCGGATCTTTACGCGGCCTCCTATGGGATTCTAGCGGCGTCGGGGCTGATGACGGTCGCGCATCTGGAGCTTCCGGTGCCGGAATATGACGTGGGCGCCTATTCGACCGCCTTTCCCGGGGGGCGGCCGCGTGTCGCCTCGCCGCAGGGAGACCGTTTGGACACGCTGTTGCAGGCGATCGGGCGCGACTGAGGCGGCGTGATCCGGCCCCGGGCGCGGCAGTCGGGACAGCGAGCTATCCGTTGTGCGGTGAAGCGGTTCCGGCTATGGTCCGGGGCAAGCCCCCCGGGTCGAGGGGACGTGCGTTCCGGTCGTGACTTCTGCGCCATGCGGGGTATTCGTCCGGTCGAGGAGTGAGCGGTCATGTCGGATCCTGCAAAATCCGTGAGCGAGATCGAGGATGTTTTGGCCTCGATCCGTCGCCTTGTCTCCGAGGGGCAGGGTGCGCCGCTGGTGGCGGCCCCGACCTCAGCGGCCCCGCGCCTCGTGCTGACGGCAGCGCAGCGCGTCACCGAACCTGACGATCCTTGGACGCCGGTGCCATCCGCATCGCCCGCAACCGAAGCGACATCCGAGGATCCCGCTTGGGGACTTGAGGATCGTCTTTCGGATTGGGGCGAAATCGAGAGCAGCGCCGAGGAAGCGATCGAGGATGCCATAGCCGAGCAATCGGCGCCGGTCCCGCCCGGTCCCGCAGCCGATGCAAGCTCCTTCGAGCCGGCGGCTGAGGGTGATGCGGAGGAGCCCGTCTTCGAGCCTGAAACCGGCGATACGAACTGGCCCGATGCGGGCGCGACGCGGGCCTTGCGCGATCTGGCGATGGTGCGCGGTCAGACCGGCGGCGAGGATGTCGCTGCGGGAACGGGCATGAGCGAGGACGCGGTAGCCGATCGTCACACGCCGGTCACTGAAGCCACGGGCTTTGCCGAGGCTGAGGCTGAGGCTGAGGCAGGGGGCGAGGAAAAGGCCGCCCGGCCTGCGGGCGAGGATAAGACCGCCCGGCCTGCGGGCGAGGATAAGACCGCCCGGCCTGCGGGCGAGGATAAGACCGCCCGGCCTGCGGGCGAGGCAGCCAACACCGGCGCGGCGCAGGATAACCCGGACCGGAGGGAGAGCCCGATGACCGACGAAACGGCGATCGGGGAGGACCCGGTGGACGAGGCCAAAAGCACCGGGGCCAAGCGCACCGGGGCCAAGGTTCCCTTGGCGCCGCGCCGGGTGGTGTTGCGCCCTGTTGCCGTAGATCGCGCGGCCACCACAAATACCGATGCGCCATCCGGGGCGCCTGTCGCCGAGGAGCGTAACGACGCTCCGCCCGCCGAGGAACGCACCGAAGCACCTTCCGCCGAGGGCCGTCACGAGGCTCAGCCCGCTGAGCATGGCGATGGCGAGCCGCATGTCGAGGATCAGGACGACGATCCGGATGTCGAGGATCTGGGCGACGAGCCGCAGCCCTTCACCTTTCCCGAGGCCGAGGATGGGATCTTGGACGAGGAGACCTTGCGCCAGATCGTGGCCGAGGTGGTGCGCGAGGAATTGCAGGGCGTTCTAGGGCAGCGGATCACGCGCAACGTGCGCAAGATGGTCCGCCGCGAGGTCAGGCTGGCCCTTGCCGCGCAGGATCTGGAGTGAGGTGGGCGGCCGCAATGTGCGCCCACCCTTGACCCGTGGCCGCGCCGGTCCAAGGTAGGATCCATGTTCCCGCTGCGCGATCATAACCCGTCGAACCGGCCCCCCTTTGTCACTTGGGGCCTCATCGTTCTGAACGTGCTGATCTTCCTAAGCTATTATCCGGCCCTGTCAGGCTCGGAGCGGCTGCTGATGGGGTTCTACGCGGATTGGGCGCTGGTGCCCGCCGAGGTGTTGCGGGGGCAGGACGGGCATACCGTCATCACCTCGATGTTCCTGCACGGCGGTTGGATGCACCTGATCGGGAACATGTTGTTCCTCTACATCTTCGGCGACAATCTCGAGGATCTGCTGGGGCATGTGACGTTTCTGGGCTTCTACCTCGCCTCGGGCGTGGCGGCGGCGGCGGGACAGATCATCGCGGGGCCGGGATCCACCGTGCCGATGGTCGGTGCCTCGGGGGCGATTGCCGGGGTGATGGGGGCCTATCTGCTGTTTTTCCCGCGCGCGCGGATCGACGTGCTGGTGATCATCGTCTTCCTGATCCGGGTTTTCACCATTCCCGCTTGGCTGATGCTGGGCCTGTGGTTCGGGTTGCAGCTGGTCAACGGCCTGTCGATGGATGTGGCGGGCGGCGGCGTGGCCTATTGGGCGCATGCGGGCGGCTTCGTGGCCGGTGTGCTGCTGGTGCTGCCCGCATGGCTGCGGCGCGGTGGCCCCGACTATTGGGCGCACTGGCATGGCAAGCCGCCGCATGACGAGGTGGAATATGTCATGGAGCGCAGCCGCCGCAGCCCCATTCCCCGTGTTCGGCAGGTGCGCAGCGATCGGGCCTCGACCCGGCCATTGGCCGACCTGTCGCGTATCCCACGCAGTGGCAGCCGCCGTGGGCCGCGCACGCCCTGGTCGGGCGGTCGGGACTGAGAACGCCGTTTTTGGCCGACGCAAGAGGATTTGCTGTGCCCAATTGTGGCAAAACATTAACAAAATCTTGATGAACGTGAGGCAGCGCCTATATCTGGCGCTCTGGGGATCGAAAACCTACTGGAATCTGTGTACTTCCCGATCAAGCCATGCGCAGAACGCATAGCAAGGTTGTGATAATCGCATCACAGAATCGCACACAGATCGGGCAGAAGGGTCCTCACGCCGGAAACGCAAGAGCAAAAAAGGACGACGAAATGCGGGATTTCGTTGATGGCACTGCCTTCAACTTCGAACAAGGCCAACGCGCGCGCAAGCTTTTTGCCGCCGTGGTGCTTGCCGCGCTTGATGATGCGATCGCGGATGACAAGAAATACGGCAATGGCCCCGAGCAGATCGCCCGCTGGGCACGGTCGCGCGACGGCCGTGAAGTGCTGAGCTGCGCCGGCATCGACCCCAACGAGCGCGTGGTGAAGGGCCTGATGGCCTTCGTTGCGCAGGGCGTCCGGACGTCGGTCGCACTGAGCCGGGAAGAGAGCGAACGCCGCCATCAGGCCGACGCCGAGGCCGAAGCCGCCTGAGGCGGATCGGACCAAAACCAGAAAAACGCGCCCTCCGGGGCGCGTTTTCTTTTTCGCACTCAAGAATATCGCTCAGCCGGGCTGTGCCCGCCCTTGGGCATCTACCGGGGCGAATGATCGCCGCGACGCGCCCGGCGCGGTCCGGCATCTGGTCTGATTGGTGCGGGCGGGGGGACTTGAACCCCCACGGCACAAAGGCCCACGGATTTTAAGTCCGATATGTCTACCATTCCATCACGCCCGCATCGGGCGCATGGCTAGCGGCTTGGCGCAGGCTTGGCAATCGGGCGGCGACCTGTCGCGCGACCTTGCGACAGATCAAGGCGGCGGCGGCGGCTTTGCCGCATTCTGGACCCGGACGCGCAGCCCCGGATGGCCAGGAGAGGTGCCATGCCCCACCACGGACGCGATACGGTAACGGTTTCCCCGCCGACGTTCGAGCGCAGCGCCTTTGCGCGGGTCGATGCCGATCTGCCCGCCGGTCACGCGCCGATGGACCGCGACTGGCTGATGGCGCGATTTTCCGAGGGTTTGCAGATCCGGCTGCTCAGACAGCCTGCGACAGGTCTGGTGATCTTTCAGCCCGGCAAGCTGGCGTGGCGTCCGATCGAGGGAGCGGACCGCGCGCTAGTGGTGCAAGATCTGCGGATCGCGCCGGATCTGGTGGCCCGCGACGGCGCGGCGCGGCTGTGGTCCGTCGCGGAAGGATTCGCGCGTTATTACGGGCTTGGGGCAGTTCTGGCCCTGATCGGGCGGGGACCGGGCCTGATCGCGCCCGAGGTTGCGCCTGGTCGCGGCTGGCTCACGCTGGACGAGGGGCCCTGTGGCGTGCGGCTGATCGGGCGTATCCTGCAAGGCCCCCTGGCCCTGCCGCACCTGCCGGACGACTGGGACAGGCGGGCCATGGCGCTGGGGCCGGGCGTGGTGATCCAGACCACCGGCGAATGCGGCGCGCTGGAAGACCGGGCGCGGCGGATGTTGGGCGCCCTGTCGGCGCTGCGCATCCCCGCGCGACACGACCGCCCGACAGAGGCCTGCGACCTGCGCGCCCGCGCCGTCCGGCCCGATGCGGTCTATTCCGTCGTTGTGGACGGGCAGGTCATCGGCGGACCGCAGGTGACGCTCGATGTGATCCTCGACTGCCTCGGCGGGGGTCAGAGCCCTTCGTAGGCGCAGATCGCGTGGACGGGCACGCCCATCGCCTCGATCCGCTTGCGGCCGCCCAGATCCGGCAGGTCGATCACGAAGGCGCAGCCCACCACCTCGGCCCCGAGCCGTTCGACCAGCCGGATGCCCGCCTCGGCGGTGCCGCCCGTGGCCAGAAGATCGTCGACGATCAGGACCTTTTCGCCCGGCTCCAGCGCATCATCGTGGATTTCCACCGTGGCGCGGCCGTATTCCAGTTCATAGTCCTGTTCGATGGTGCGCGCGGGCAGTTTGCCCTTTTTGCGGATTGGCACGAAACCCTTGGACAGCTGGTGCGCCACTGCGCCGCCGAGGATGAAGCCCCGCGCCTCCAGCCCCGCCACGCGGTCGATACGGGCGCCGACATAGGGCGAGAGCAATTGATCGACCGCAAGCCGGAATCCGCGCGCGTCCTGAAACAGGGTCGTGACATCGCGGAACAGGATCCCCTCATGCGGGAAATCGGGGATCGTGCGGATGTAATCCTGAACGGTTTTGTGGGCGGTCATCGGGGATCTTGTCCTTCTTGTGGGCGCGTTCAGGGGCGCGGATAGTGGAGCCGCAGCGCGGCGGCATCCTGACCGCGCAGCCAGACGGTGGAATTGCTGTATTCGGCGAAGATCGAAGTGCCATAGGACGGGCTGTCGACATCCGTCGGCAGGCCCATCGCCTGCACCAGTTCCTCGAGCACGACCGAGGCGATCTCGCGCCGGTTGATGTCCTGGCTGATGGCGATGGCGGCCGAAACGATATCCTCCCCGCGCGAGCGGAGCGCGACGCGGGCAATCGCCATGTCGGCTCCGTCGAGATCGGGCAGGCTCGTGCCCGAGATCCTGCCGCCCTGCGGCGTGTCGACGAGGAACAGCGGCACGTCCAGATCGCCTTCGTAGGCGCGGGTCAGATGCAGATCCGCGCCCGAGGCGTTGATCTGGTCGATGGCGGCATCGATGGCGCGGTCGATGAGGTCGAACTTGTAGGAGGGAAAGGTCGTGGCGACAGCAGCGATGCCCACGCGCATCTCGCCCCGCCGCGCCTCGGGCCAGCGGATCATCGGTTTGGTGCAGGGCCCGCCCGGTTCGGCCCCGCAGGCGACGAGGCGGTAGAAATCGTGATCCGAGACCAAGCCGGGCAAGGGCACGAATTCCTGCGCCTCGACCGCCGTGGCGGCAAGGGTGAGGCCGGTCACAAGGATAAGCCCGTTACGCATGGCGACAGGTGACGGCAAGCCGTGCCCGCGCGCAAGCGGGTCGCGCCAAGGGGTTGGCTGGCTGTTGCGCGAAGATCGCGGGCGGAGCGGATCAGCCGACCAGGTGACGGGCGAGAAAGGCCAGCGCCTCGTGCCGCATCTCGGGCGTTTCCACATGGCCCGTCCGGGGCGAAAGGTGCAGGTGCAGCCGGTCCGGCGCATTGGCATAGGCCTGCGTCAGCCGCGCCACCGCGGGATCGTACGCCTCTGGCGGCGTCAGCGGGTCCGTTTGGCCCAAGGCCACGAAGTGCGGGCGTGGCGCGACAAGGGCCGCGACATCGCCCATGTCGCCTTCGGTCAGAAGGCCCGGCACGGTCATGTAGGGCCCGTGCAGGTCATGCGCGCCCGTGGCGATCAGAGGTGCCATATCGCCAAGGACACACAGATGCGCGCAGGCCGCGATGCGCGGCTCGAGCGCCGCAAGCCAATAGGCATGGGTGCCGCCCATCGACAGGCCCAGCGTGGCGATGCGCGCCGCGTCCACCTCGGGGCGCGCTTCCAGCCAGCGAAAGGCGGCGTGCAAGTCCGCCAGCATCCGCCCCATCAGCGGCCGACCCTGCCAGAGCGCGGCCTTGACCAGCGCCGCCTCGGGCCCCTCGTCCTGCCGTCCGCCGAAGGGGGCGAGGTCTATGGCCAGGCTTGCGACGCCCAGATCGGCCAGCGCCGGGCCATAGGGGCCGTGCAGGGCAGGACGGCCGAGCACCAGTTCCTCGGCCCCGATCTCGTAGCGGTTGCCATGGGCATGGCAGTAGAGAACGGCAGGATAAGGCCCTGCTCCGGTCGGGCGGAGGTAGATCGCGGGGATCTGCGTGCTGCCGATGGTCAGGATAAAGCGGTGCAGCCTGTGCGCGCCCAGTTCCACGCCTGCGCCGGGGTCGCCCCGCGCCCTGTCGGTCGTGCCGCCCGGCTGGCCCAGAAGCTGCCACAGACGCGCGGCATTCAGCATCGCACTGTCACAACACGCGGCCCGCCACAGCCGACAGTTGCGCCACCATCGCAGGGTCGCGCCGGTCCGGGGCGGTCAGGATGGCATGATCCAGCGCCCGGTCGCACCCATGCGGACAGGGCGCGCGGTCCGCACTCAGCAGGTCCGGCAGGCGTGCGACCAGCGCGCGGGCCTTGTCGGCATTGCCGCTCAGGACGCGGATGATGTCGCTGATGTCGACGCTGCCGTGGTCGGGATGCCAGCTGTCGTAATCGGTGATCATGGCGACGGAGGCGTAGCACAGCTCCGCCTCGCGGGCGAGTTTCGCCTCGGGCATGTTGGTCATGCCGATCACGTCGCAGTCCCAGACCTCGCGGTAGAGCTTCGATTCGGCCAGGGTCGAGAACTGCGGCCCTTCCATCGCCAGATAGGTGCCGCCCTCATGCACGGTGATGCCTTCGGCGCGGGCCGCTTGCGCACAGGCCGCGCCCAGCCGGGGACAGGTCGGGTGGGCGACCGAGACATGGGCGACAAGGCCGGGCCCGAAAAACGACTTTTCGCGCGCGAAGGTGCGGTCGATGAATTGGTCGACGATCACGAAATCGCCCGGCGCCATCTCCTCGCGGAAGGAGCCGCAGGCGGAGACGCAAATCACGTCGGTCACGCCCAGACGCTTCAGCGCATCGATATTGGCCCTGTAGGGAACGGAGGTCGGGCTATGCACATGCCCGCGCCCGTGGCGCGGCAAAAACGCCATGGGCACGCCGCCGAGCCGCCCGGTCAGCACCGCATCCGAGGGCGCGCCGAAGGGGCTTTGCACCTCGACCCATTGGGCCTCTTCCAGTCCGTCGATCTGGTAGACGCCCGATCCGCCGATCACCCCGATCATGGTCTGCATCGCCTTGCCCTTTCGTGCCAACCGCCGCGCGCCTCAGCCAAGCATCCCGAGGGGCGCACAGCAAGCCCTGTCCCCTTCATCTTCCCCCAAATACGGTCAGCCCGGCCTGCGCCGCCCGCGCGCCGTCATTCTCCGGGCCGCTTCAGGCTGAATTTCTCGCGGATCACGGCGTAATCGCGATAGCCCATGCGCGTCAGCGGGTTGAAGGACAGGACGTCGAATTCCCCGTCCTTCAGGCAATCGTCGCGCATGTGGATGCCCGTGACTTCCCCGAAGACGGCGAAATTCGCCTCACCCTCCAGCCGCACGATCTGCGTCAGCCGGCATTCGAGCGATGCGGGTGCGCCTGCCACGCGCGAGCAGGGGATGGTTTCGCAATCGACCCGGTCGATGCCAGCCAGCGCGAATTCATCCGTCTCCTTGGGCCACGGGCCCGAGGTGCGGTTCATCGCGTCGCGCATCGCGTATTCCACCACGTTCACGCAAAAGACGCCCGTCTCGCGGATGTTGGCGACGCTGTCCTTGGTGTCGCCGCGATCCTCCTTGGCCGAGGTCGAGGCGAACATGACCTGGGGCGGCACATAGGCGACCGCGTTGAAGAAGGAATAGGGTGCCAGGTTTTCCGAGCCGTCCGCGCCCCGGGTGGAGATCCAGCCGATGGGCCGGGGCGTCACGATGGCGTTGAACGGGTTGTGGGGCAGGCCGTGGCCATCGGCGGGGCGATAGAACATGGGCGGCATCTCCTTGCTCGGGTTTGTGCCAGACCTAGCGGCATGCTAGGCCAAGGGCCAGAGGCAGGGCACGGCGGGCATGTATCGGCTGGAGCAGGAAACATCGGCGGACCGCTGGGAAGTGGAGGCGCTTTACGACACATGTTTCGCGCCGGGGCGCGAGGCGCTGTCGTCTTACCGTTTGCGCGAAGCTGTGCCGCCGGTGGCGCGGCTTTGCCTTGTGGCGCGCGATCCCGACGGCATCCTTGCGGGCGCGATCCGCTTCTGGCCGGTGCGCGTTGGGCGGGCCGAGGCGCTTTTGCTCGGCCCCGTGGCGGTTCACCCGACGCGGCAGGGCGAGGGATTGGGCGGGCTTTTGATGCGCGAAGGGATGAAGCGGGCAGAGGAAGACCGCTGGCCGCGCATCATGCTGGTGGGGGATGAGCCCTATTACCGCCGCTTCGGTTTCGTAAAGCTCGAGGGCGTGGAGATGCCGCCGCCGACGAACCCGGACCGGGTTCTGGGCATCGGCCATTGGGCAGGCGTCACGGGCAAGGTTACGCGCTGGACGCGGTGAGGGCGGCGGAAAACGCGCGTTTTCCGTGACGAAAAACTGCAGTTTTTCGTCGGGCAAAACTGCAGTTTTGCCGCGTCAGCCGCGAAGGCGCGCCGCGATCATCTCGGCCGCTTTTTCCGCGATCATCGTCACGGGTGCATGGGTGTTGCCGCTGGGAATGGACGGCATGACCGAGGCATCGGCGATGGACAGACCGCCGATCCCGTTCACGGTCAGGTCGGGGCTGACCACCGCGCCGGGGTCGGGGCCCATCCGCGCGGTCGAGACCGGGTGAAAGATCGTCGTGGCGATGTCGCCCGCCGCTTTCAGGAGTGCCGCCTCGCCATCCACCTCGGGGCCCGGCTTGATCTCGGTCGGCGCGAATTCCGCCATCCGGCGCGTCGCCATCAGGCGGCGGGCGTGGCGGATCGAGTCGACGGCCACGCGCTGATCGGCGGGGGCGGTCAGGTAGCCGGGTCGGATCGCGGGTGGGGCGGCCGGGTCTGCCTGTGTGACATGCACCGAGCCGCGGCTTTCCGGCCGCAAGTTGCAGACCGAGACGGTGAGCGCCGGGAAGGGATGCAGCGGCTGGCCAAAGGCCTCGAGCGAGAGCGGCTGGACATGGTATTCGATATTGGGTGTCTCATGCTCGGAGGAGGAGCGGGTGAAGATCCCAAGTTGCGAGGGGGCCATCGCCAAGGGGCCGGAGCGGGTCAGCGCGTAGTCGAGGCCGATCTTCAGCTTGCCGAGGAGGCTGGCATAGGTGTCGTTGAGCGTGCGCGCGCCCGTGATGCGAAAGATCGTGCGGATCTGAAGGTGGTCGGCAAGGTTTTCGCCCACGCCGGAGCTGTCGTGCCGCATCTCGATGCCTAGGGGGCGCAGGATGTCGGGCCGCCCGATGCCGGACAATTCGAGAATCTTCGGCGTGCCGATGGCGCCTGCCGCCAGCACAACCTCGCCGCCTGCGCGCGCGTGATGGGCCGCCCCGTCCTGGACGAAGATGACCCCGGTTGCGCGCTTGCCGTCGAAGGAGAGGTGCCGCACCTCGGCCCCGGTGACGATGCGAAGGTTGGGGCGGCGGCGCACCGGATCGAGAAACGCCTTGCGCGCGTTCCAGCGCAGGCCGCGTTTCTGGTTCACCTCGAAATAGCCCGCGCCCTCGTTGTCGCCGCGGTTGAAATCGGGGCTGCGGGGGATGCCCAGTTCCTCGGCCGCCTCGGCCACGGCGTCGAGGATGGGCCAGTTCAGCCGCTGGCGTTCGACGCGCAATTCGCCGCTGTCACCATGGGTGTCGTCACCGCCGCCGTGATAGGCCTCGGAGCGCTTGAAGTAGGGCAGCACGTCGTCCCAGCCCCAGCCGGTATTGCCCATCTGTCGCCAAAGATCATAGTCGCGCGCCTGCCCGCGCATGTAGATCATGCCGTTGATGGAGGAGCAGCCGCCAAGAACCTTGCCGCGCGGATAGTTCAGCGCGCGTCCGTTCAGGCCCGGCTCGGCTTCGGTCTTGAGGCACCAGTCGAGGCTCGGATCGCCCATGGCGTAGAGGTAGCCGACCGGCACATGGACCCAAAGACGGTTGTCGCTGCCGCCGGCCTCGAGCAGCAGGACCCGGCATTCTGGATCTGCGGACAGGCGATTGGCCAGCACGCAGCCCGCCGAGCCCGCGCCGACGATCACCACGTCCCACTCGCCGAAATCCTGCGTGATCATGCCTGCCCCCGTAGGGTGGGCAATCCTGCCCACCATCCCCGCACCATTCCCGCGCACCGGTCTACCGCTACCTGTCGGGCGGCGTCCAGTCCGCGGGCGGCACGTCGCGGCGGGCAAGCCGGAGCGCAAGGCCCAATGCCACGCCCACCCCGATGGCGACCGTCAGATCGGCCAGAACGGTCAGTATCATGGTCAGGAGAAGCAAGATCCGGTCCGATACGCGGCCCGAGGTCAGGTAGCCGCGCCAATGCTGAGGTTCCGACATGTTCCAAGCCGTGACCAACAAAAGCCCCGCCAGCGCCGGCATGGCGAGATAGCCGGCAAGCGGGGCCGCCAGCATCATCACGGCAAGGATCACCACCGCGTGAAAGATGCCCGCAAGCGGCGTGCGCCCGCCCGCCCGCACATTGGTCGCGGTGCGCGCGATGGCCCCGGTGGCAGGCAAGCCCCCCATCAGGGCCGAGCCGACATTGGCCACGCCCTGCGCAAGGATTTCGGCATTGGGGCGGTGGCGCCCGTCCACCATCCGGTCGGCAACCATGGCCGACAAAAGCGATTCGATCCCCGCAAGAAAGGCGATGATGAGCGCCGAGGGCAGAAGATCTATCAGTCGCGCCAGCGTGATCTCGGGCAATCGGGGCAGGGGCAGCCGGTCGGGGAGCATCCCGAAACGGGAACCCAGCGTGTCGACCGGCAGGTTCAGGAGCGCGACAACGACCGACACCGCGCCGACGGCCACGATCAGGCCCGGAAAGCGTGGAAAGAGGCGGCGCAACGCGATGATACCGAGGATCGCGCCAAGACCTATGGCAAAGCTCGGCCAATCGAAACTTGCCCGCGCCTCCCAGATCGCGGGGATGCGGTCTAGCGCATCGGCGGGCGTGCCCTCGGGCAGCTTGATGCCCATTGCATCGGGCAGCTGGCTGAGCGCGATGATCGCCGCGATGCCGATGGTGAAACCGTTGATCACCGGTTCAGGGACCAGCCGGATCAGGTTGCCCGCCTTCAGCAGGCCGCCGATGATCAGGATCACCCCCGCCATCAGTGTCGCAAGCACCAGACCGTCGAACCCATGGGTGGCGATGACGCCATGAACCACCACGATGAAAGCCCCGGTGGGGCCGCCGATCTGGACCCGGCTGCCGCCAAGCGCCGAGATCAGGAAGCCCGCAACGATGGCCGTCACCAACCCCGTTTCGGGGGCCGCGCCGGACGCGATGGCGATGGCAAGGCTGAGGGGCAGGGCGACCATGGCCACGGTCACGCCGGCGACGAGATCGGCCAGCACGCTTTTGGGCGTGCTCTGGGGGAGCGTGGTCAGGATCTTGGGCGTCAGCATGAGGCACGTTCGCGGAGCGTCGTTCCGGGGCCGTCCCCCGGGATCACCGCCCGTAGCCTATCCTTGCGCCGCGCCGGTAGCGGGTGCAAGGGGCGCTCAGCCCTGACGCTTGAGCCAGTCCATCACGGCGGGCCGCACGGATTGTGCGCCGCTGGCGCGGGCCTCGTTGATCACCGCCCGCGCCTCGCGCAGGTCGACGCGGCGGATCAGCGACTTGACCGGTCCGATGGAGGCCGGGCGCATCGACAGGGTGCGCAGGCCGATGGCGGCGAAACACAGGGCTTCGACCGGGCGGCCCGCATCCTCGCCACAGAAGCTGAGCGGCGTGTCGGTGTCGCCGCAGCGGTGTACGATCTGTTCGAGAAAGGTCAGGAAGCTGACGTTGAGCGTGTCGTAGCGGCGGCGCACGCGCTCGTTCTCGCGGTCGGCGGCAAAGAAGAATTGTTTCAGGTCATTCCCGCCGATCGAGATGAAATCGCACTCCTCGAAGAAACGGCGCGGCGCGAAGGCGAGGCTGGGGGTTTCCAGCATCGCGCCGATTTCCAGCGTCTCGGGCAGGGTGTGGCCCAGTGCGGCCTCGCGGTCCATCTCGCGCAAGAGGTGATCGCGCGCCTGCGTGTATTCCTCGAGCTGCGCGACGAAGGGGAACATCACCGACAGCGGCCGACCATTGGCCGCGCGGATCAGCGCCTGCAGCTGCATCCGCATCACGCCCGGCTTGTCGAGACCCACCCGGATCGCGCGCCAGCCAAGCGCGGGGTTCGGTTCCTCGGTCGGCTTCATGTAGGGAAGCACCTTGTCCGACCCGATGTCGAGGGTGCGGAAAACCACGCGCTTGGCCCCCGCGGCCTCCATGACACGAGCATAAAGCGCGGCCAGTTCGCCCCTGCGCGGCACCTTGTTGCGGGTCAGGAATTGCAATTCGGTCCGGAAAAGCCCCACGCCTTCGGCCCCTGATGAGGGCAGCGAGGGCAGATCGGCCATCAGCCCTGCGTTCATCTGAAGCGAGACCACCGTGCCGCACAGCGCCTCGGCCGGTTTGTCGCGGATCGAGGCGTAGCGCTCCTGCGCCTCGGCCTGCATCGCAAGCTTGTCGCGGAAGGCGGCGGCGACATTTTCCTCGGGGCGCAGGTGGACGATGCCCTGATCGCCATCGACGAGGATCGCATCGCCGTTCAACGCCTCGGTCAGAATGGGGCGCGCATGGATCACCAACGGAATGGCCAGTGCGCGGGCGACGATGGCGGCATGGCTGCCGACCGAGCCCTCCTCGAGCACGACACCGCGCAGGCGTCGCCCGTAATCGAGCAATTCGGCGGGCCCGATGTTGCGGGCGACCAGAACCGGGTCGGCGGGCAATTCGGCGCCGGTGTCCTTGCCTTGTCCCGTCAGCCGCCGCAGGAGCCGGTTCGACAGGTCGTCGAGATCGTGCAGCCGGTCGCGCATATAGGCGTCGGCCACGGTTTCCATCCGCGCCCGCGCGGTCGATTGTTCCTTTTCCACCGCCGCTTCGGCGGACAGGCCGCGGGCGATATCCTCTTCCATGCGGCGCATCCAGCCGCGGGAATGGGCGAACATCCGGTAGGCTTCGAGCACTTCGCGCTGTTCGCCATCGGCCAGCGGCGCGCGGGTCAGCATGTCGTCGATGTCGAGGCGCAACTGGTCTACCGCGCCGCGCAGGCGGGCCAGTTCCGCTTCCGGGTCGTCGGCGACGGGGCGGGTCACGACCACGCGGGGTTCATGCAGCCAGACATGGCCCATGGCCGTGCCTTCCTGTGCGCAGGCGCCGCGGAACATCGCCTGGCTCTTGTGGCGTTCCGCAAGCGCCGCGCCCTCACCGATGAAGGCGCCAAGCTCGGTCATCTCGGCCAGAACCATGGCGACGACCTCGAGGGCATAGACCTCGTCGTCGGAATATTCGCGCGCATCCTTGGATTGCACGACCAGCACGCCCAGCCGTTCGCCGAGGCGCTGTATCGGCACGCCGAGGAAGCTGGAATAGCGTTCTTCGCCCGTCTCGGGCATGTAGCGGAAGCCGCGTTCGGCGGGTGCGTTGGCTGTGTTGATCGGCTGGGCGGCGCGGGCGACACGGCCCACCAATCCTTCGCCAATCCGCATCCGGGTGACATGGACGGCCTCGGGCGCGAGGCCTTGCGTGGCGCAAAGTTCCAACGTGTCGGAATCGCGCAGCAGGTAAATGGAGCACACTTCCGTGCCCATCGAATCCGCGATCAGGCGTGTGATGCGGTCGAGCCGTTCCTGCCCGGCGCTGGCATCCGCCATGACGGCCTGCAAGCGGCTCAGCAGCTTGCGGCTTTCGGTTTCGGTCCCTTGTGCCATCACCCTCGCCCACGGGCGACCTGCGACGGGGCGCCCCTTGTTCCGGGGATCAGGGATAGCGCGGGGGGATGGGGGCGCGCAACGGGATTGGTTGTCCCGTCGCGCGCAAATTCCGGGTCAGTCGTTCAGAAGATCCGCGTAGACGTGACGCACGATGTTTTCGCGTGCGATGCCACGGCGGGCCAGTTCGGCATCGCTCAGCGCTTGAAGCGACCGGATCTCGTCAAAGCGGGCCTCGGCGTTCTTGGACAGTGCGAAGGCGCGCGCGAGCGCGGCGAAGAAGTGGCCAAGCTGCGCGACAAGCGGGTGGTTGGCGGAATTCTGAGAAAGGGTCTGGGTTGCCATGATGGCCTCTGTCGATAGAGTTTGTGTTCGATCACGACAGGAAATAGGGCTGCGCCCCAATCTCGGTTAGGGCCAATGCTGCAATGCAGCATTGCACGGAGCGCAAGGCCCGGCGTGGTTTTGCATCCCTGCCCCGCGCGCGGATCGCGCTGCGGGGCGGGAAAGGTTCGCTGTCTCAGGCCGCGCGATGCAACCCGAAGGCGTCGTGCAGCGCCTGCACCGCCAGCTCCAGGTACTTGCGGTCGATCAGGACCGACACCTTGATCTCGGAGGTGGTGATCACCTTGATGTTGATCCCTTCGTCGCGGAGCGTCTGGAACATCTTGGCCGCGACGCCTGCATGGCTGCGCATGCCGATGCCAACGATCGAGACCTTGCAGACATCGGTATCGGCCACGAGGCCCGCGAAATCGATCGCGCCCGCCGCCTTGGCGTCCGCCATCGCCTTTTCGGCGCGCTTCACCTCGTTCACCGGGCAGGAAAAGGTCATGTCGGTCGTGCCGCCGTCCGAGATGTTCTGCACGATCATGTCGACATTGACGCCGGCCTCGGCCAAGGGGCCGAAGATGGCTGCGGCGATGCCGGGGCGGTCTGCGACGCCTTGCAGCGTCATCTTGGCCTCGTCGCGGGAATAGGCCACACCGGCCACGACATTGCTTTCCACGATATCCTCCTCGGCACAGACGAGCGTGCCCGCGTCATCCGACATTTCCTCGAAACTGCTGAGCACGCGCAGCTTCACGTTGTAACGCATCGCCAATTCGACCGACCGCGTCTGCAGGACCTTGGCGCCCAGGCTAGCCAGTTCCAGCATCTCCTCGAAGGCGATGCGGTCAAGCTTGCGCGCCTTGGAGGTGATGCGGGGATCGGTCGTGTAGACCCCATCGACATCGGTATAGATGTCGCAGCGCACCGCGTCGAAGGCGGCGGCGAAGGCGACCGCGCTGGTGTCCGACCCGCCGCGCCCGAGCGTGGTGATCCGTCCCTCGCGGCTGATGCCCTGAAAGCCCGCGATCACCGCGACCTTCATGCCTTCGCCGAATTTCTTGAGGATGTTCTCGGTCGGAATCTCCTCGATCCGGGCCGCCGCATGGGCGGAGCTGGTGATCAAAGGCACCTGCCACCCCTGCCAGCTGCGCGCGGGCACATCCATTTCCTGAAGCGTCAGCGCCATCAGTCCCGCGGTGACATTCTCGCCCGATGAGACGACGGCGTCATATTCGCGCGCATCGTAGAGCGGCGAGGTCTCTTCGACGAAGCCCACGAGCTTGTTGGTTTCGCCCGCCATCGCCGAGACGATGACGATCACGTCATGTCCGTTCGCGACCTCGCGGCCGACGCGCTTGGCGGCGCGGCGGATGCGGTCGAGCGTGGCGACCGACGTGCCGCCGAATTTCATCACCAGAATGGACATGGCCCGTCCCTTTGCCAGACGCCGCGCGTCATACGGCGACAGGTGCCCGCCTGCAAGAGCGGGCGGGATCGGGGCAGGCCCCTGGCTTCATCTTTCCACGAATTTGCACACACACGGCCGGGCTCGCGCGGCGCGGGGATCAAAGCGGGTGGTCGCGCCCATCCCAGGTTTCGAAACAGCCCGTGCGGGTCAGATCAAGCGCTGCGAAACGCGCTGTCAGTCCCGATATCGCCTCGGCGGTCGTGATCTCTGCAGCGTCTCCGCCCATGTCGGTCTGCACCCAGCCGGGGTGATAGACGCCGACCGCGATCTTGCGCGGTTTGAGATCGGCGGCAAGATTGCGTCCGAGGTTGAGAACGGCGGATTTGGAAGCGCGGTAGATGTAGCTGCCGCCCGGCGCGCGGGTGTTCGAGCCCATCTGGCTACCGATGATCGCGATCTTGGGGCTTTGCGCCAAGGAGAGATTGGGCAAAAGCGCCTGTATGGTCAGGAAAACGCCGGTCACGTTCACCGAGAAGGTCTCGGCCCAGAGTGCGGGCGCGAAACCATCGTCAAGCGACTGACCCTTGTCGGAATAGATCCCGGCATTGCAGATCAGGAGATCGATGGCGCGGCCTTCCATCCGGTCGGCCAGCGCCTTGACCGAGGTGGGATCGGCCACGTCCAAACGCGCCGCGCCCGTCGCGCCGCGCGCGGTCGCCGTCACCTCGGCCCCCTCGGCGCGGTAGGCGTCGGCCAGACCCTTGCCGATGCCGCGACTGGCGCCAGTGATCAGAACATGCATGGTCGATCCTCCTGTTTCCGAGGGCCCGGGGTAACGGGGATGACAGGAATTGCAAGGTCTGTGCGGGTGGCGCGCCCTGTCCTGGGGGGCTCTGCCCCCGTCGCGCCTTGCGCGCCTCCCCCGGAGTTTTTCGGCCAAGATGAAGGGGCCGTTAACCTTGATGGCAGGTTAATCGGGCAGGTACCGGGCGGCTTCGCGCCGGGCGAAGGGTTTGAGCGTTTGGCCATGGCTGGCAAGCCAGGTCGTTACCATGGCCGGGTCCCGTTTCGACAGATCGCGCAGCCACCAGGCGATGGCCTTCTGGATGAACCAATCCGGGTCCGAGGCCAGCGTTTCGCACCAGCCGAGGATGCGGGCGCGGGCGGCGGCCTCGGTCGGGTTCGGGTGACGCGACTTGGTGAAGGGCAGGGTGAAGACCAGCGCCGCGCGACGGGTCCAGACGTGGTCGCTGCCCACCCAGGTCTGGATCCGGTCGAGGCGAGCGGGATCTTGCACCACGCGTTTCTGGCCACCTTGGGCCACGGCATCGGCGATGGCCCAACTGTCGAAACCGGGCACGAAACCAAGGATGCAGTCCCAAGCGAGGGCATCGTCGGGGCGCATCCGGGCCTGAATGAAAAGTTTACCGGCCGCGATCCGTGCCTCGAAGATGTCGCTGGCCCAGAGGCCTTCGGCAAGCGTTACGAGGCCCGGCTGGTCGAGTGATTTGCGCCAAGCCTCGGCCAGTTCGCCGGTCAGCGCATTGGACAGGCCCAGAACCTCGCGGCTCTGTTTGTGATAGGTGGCCATCTCGGCGGCGCGGGCAACATCCGCGTGGGAACGGAGCGTGGCGAGGGCGTCGGCGGGCGTCATCTGGGCCGCGCGATCCGCCAATCGAGATGCGCCCTCACTGTCGGCCAATCGGTTGCGGTGATGGAATAAACCGCCGTGTCGCGGATCGTGCCGTTGGGCATCCTAAGATGCGCGCGCAAGATACCGTCGAGTTGCGCGCCAAGCCGCTCGATAGCGCGGCGGGATTGCTGGTTCAGGCGATGGGTGCGGAATTCGACGGCAAGGCAGCCCCAGACGTCAAAGGCCTGTTCAAGCATCAGGCGTTTTGCTTCCGTGTTCACGGGGCCGCGCTGCGCCGACGGGATGATCCAGGTCGAGCCGATCTCGACCCTTGGGGTCGTATGGTCGATATGCATGTAGGTGGTCATGCCGACGGCCGCGCCGGTCGGGTCGAGGATCGTGAAGGGGATCATCTCCCCCCGGTCGCGCAATGCGAGGCGGCGGTCGATCTCGGCCGCCATGCCCTCGGGCGGCGGGACGAAAGTGTACCAAAGCTCATGCAGCCGACCGGCTTTCACTTCAGCCGCAAGGGCTGTTGCATGGTCGGGGGACAGTGGCACCAGCCGGACATTCCGCCCGGTCAGGCTCAGGTCGGGCGGGCCGAGGCGGCTCACGTCCAGGACCAACTTTGCGGATCGATCCCCGCCTCGGCCGACAGCGCGTCGATCAGCGCGATGGTACGTTCGCCGTGAACCTTGGCCAGTTCGCGGACGATGAGCGGCCAGAGTGCCGCCATTTCGTCTTGGGTGATCTCGCGCCCGTATTCGTGGTCCCAGTCGCCCGCCATGGACTCGTGCAGGGGACCCGCGTCGCAGGCCGACAGCAGGAAGAGCGATTTCGCCGCGTCGTATCCGGCCGAGAGCGTGTGCCGGTCGATGCCCTTTTCGTTGGGAAATTCCTTTTGGAACACGTCGCGCTGCATCGTCACTCCACCGTCACGGATTTGGCGAGGTTGCGGGGCTGGTCGACGTCCGTGCCCTTTGCGATGGCGGTGTGATAGGCCAAAAGCTGGGCAGGGATGGCGTAGAGCATGGGCGCCGTCAGACGCCCGGCGGAGGGCAGGGTGAGGACGGCGGCCGTGCCATCGGCGGCGGTGGCGGCGCCTGCGGCATCGGTCACCAGCGTAACCTGACCGCCCCGGGCCATGACCTCCTGCATGTTCGAGACGGTCTTGTCGAAAAGCGCATCATGCGGCGCGAAAACCAGCACCGGCAGGCTGCGGTCGATCAGCGCGATGGGGCCATGTTTCAGTTCGCCCGAGGCATAGGCCTCGGCATGGATGTAGCTGAGCTCCTTGAGCTTCAGCGCCGCCTCGAGCGCCGTGGCATACATCACCCCGCGCCCGAGGAAGAGGGCGGATTTCGCCTCGGCCAGACCGGCTGCGATGGCCGCGATCCGGGGTTCGAGGGCAAGGACATGGCGCATCTGTTCGGGGACATGGCGCAGCGCCTCGATCTCGGCGGAGAGTTCGGGGGCGCTCATCACGCCGCGTTGGCCCGCCGCATGGAGCGCCAGAAGCGCCAGAACGCCCAACTGGTTCACATAGGCCTTGGTCGAGGCGACGGAGACCTCGACCCCTGCCATGATCGCGAGCGCCACATCGCTTTCGCGCGCGATCGAGGAGGTGCCGACATTCACGAGGCTTGCCACCAGATCGGCACGCCCGCGCATGTAGCGGAGGGCTGCCAAAGTGTCGGCGGTTTCGCCCGATTGGCTGACGAAGAGCGCCAGTGTGCGCGGGGCGACGGGCGGTTCGCGGTAGCGGAATTCGGAGGCGACATCGACCTCGCAGGGCAGACCCGCCACCTGTTCGAACCAGTATTTGGCCGTCAGGCAGGAATAATAGCCGGTGCCGCAGGCGACCAGCACGACCCGGTCGAAGCGGGTGAAATCGAGCGCTTCGGGAAAGACCGGGGCCGCGCCCGGCGCGTAGCGGCCCAAGGCCTCGGTGAAGACCAGGGGCTGTTCGTGGATCTCCTTGGCCATGAAATGCTTGTAGCCCGCCTTGTCGATCACGGCGGCGCGGGCTTCGATCCGCGTTTCGGCGCGGCTGACGGGATTGTGGTGTTCGTCGACGATCTCGACGCCCGCGCGGGTGACAAAGGCGTGGTCGCCTTCCTCCAGATAGGTGATCCGGTCGGTGAGGGGCGCGAGCGCGATGGCGTCCGAGCCCACGAACATCTCGCCCTCGCCATGACCGATGGCCAGCGGCGATCCCTTTCGGGCGGCGACGATCAGGTCATCCTCGCCGTCGAAGAGAAAGCAAAGCGCGAAAGCCCCTTCGAGGCGCGCGGTGGTTGCCAGCGCGGCATCGCGCGGGGACAGGCCTTGAGCCATATAATGGGCGCACAGATGCGCGACGGTTTCGGTATCCGTCTCGCTTTCGAAATTCGCGCCAGCAAGTTCGGCACGCAAACTGCGGTAATTCTCGATGATCCCGTTGTGGACCACCGCGACCGGGCCTTTCTGGTGGGGATGGGCGTTGGCCTCGGTGGGCGCGCCATGGGTGGCCCAGCGGGTGTGCCCGATGCCGGTTTTGCCGGGAAGGGGCTCGTGGACCAGCCGGTCGGACAGGTTGATGAGTTTGCCCACCGCGCGGCGGCGGTCGAGATCGCCGTCGTCGAGCGTGGCGATCCCCGCGCTGTCATAACCGCGATATTCCAGACGCTTGAGCGCCTCGAGGATCAGGGGGGCAACCTCGTGGGTGCCGAGAATGCCGACGATACCGCACATGGGTCTAGCCTTTCCTTGCCGCCTTGATCGCGCGCAGCCGGTCCATCAGCTTGACGGCGAGCCCCGGCTTGTTGACCTGTTTTGCCCGCCCCAACGCCAATGCGCCGGGGGGGACATCCTCGGTGATGACCGACCCGCTAGCCGTCATGGCGCGGTCGCCCAGCGTGACGGGGGCCACCAGCATCGTGTCCGAGCCGATGAAGGCGTCACGCCCGATGGTGGTGCGGTGCTTCATCACGCCATCGTAGTTGCAGGTGACGGTGCCCGCGCCGATGTTCGTGCGTTCGCCCACGGTCGCGTCGCCGATATAGGTCAGGTGGTTGACCTTGGCCCCGTCGCCGATCTGGGCTTCTTTCACCTCGACGAAATTGCCGATGCGCGCGTCATTGCCGATTTCCGCGCCGGGGCGCAGGCGAGCGTAGGGGCCGATCACCGCGCCCGCGCTGACGTGGCAGCCTTCGAGATGAGAAAAGGCGCGGATCTGCGCGCCGGATTCCACCGTGACGCCGGGGCCGAAGACGACATTCGGTTCGATCTCGGCATCGCGGCCGATCCATGTGTCCAGCGCGAAGAACACCGTGTCGGGGGCTTGCATGGCGACGCCATTGTCCAGCATTTCCAAGCGCTTGTTGGTCTGAAACGTGACTTCGGCTGCGGCGAGTTCGGGGCGGGAATTGATGCCGAGCGTTTCCGCCTCGGGGCAGAGGATGGCGGTGGCCGACAGACCCTCGGCGCGGGCGAGCGCGGGCAGGTCGGTCAGGTAATACTCGCCTGCCGCGTTGTTGTTTGTGACCTTGGCCAGAAGGCGCAGGAGCGTTTGGGCGTCGGCGGCCAGAAGGCCGGAATTGCAGGTGTCGACGGCGAGTTCCGCAGGCGTGGCATCCTTGGCCTCGACGATGCGGTCGAGCCGGTCGCCGTCGAGGATCAGGCGTCCGTAGCGGCCCGGATCGGCGGCGCGGAAGCCCAGCACAACGATGTCATGCGTGGCACGCGCGGCCTGCATCGCGGCCAGTGTTTCGGGGCGGATGAAGGGCGTGTCGGCGTAAAGGACGATGGCGTCGCCTTCAAAATCTGCAAGCGCATCAGCGGCTTGCAGGACAGCATGGCCAGTGCCCAGCTGCGGTTCCTGACGGGCGCAGGTGGCAAAGGGCATGAGATCTTCGACGGCTGCCTCCACCGCTTCGGCGCCGTGGCCGGTGATGACGACGATCCGCGACGGCTCGAGCGTGGCGCCCGCGAAAAGCGCATGGGCGACAAGTGGCATTCCGCCCAGCTTGTGCAGGGGTTTGGGAAGGTCCGAATTCATCCGCGTGCCTTGCCCGGCAGCAAGAATGATGAGGGCGATGGGCCTTGCGGCCTGCGGTTCGGACATGGGTCTGCCTGCTTTCTCTTGCTTGCGCCCGTTTTACCTATGGCCGGTGCTGGTGCAAGCGCGGGCTGCTTCACTTTGCTTAACGCCCTGTTACAAACGGGGGCAGAAACTTGCCGAGATCTTAACGAAACTGCCGAGATCTTAACGAAAGGATACTCATGCGCTGCGTGATCTTCGACCTCGACGGGACGCTGGCGGATACGGCGGGCGATCTGATCGCGGCGGCCAATGCCGCGCTCGGGATGATGGGCCATGCCCCGCAACTGGCGATGGGGGCCGATGACGGCGTCGCGCTGCGCGGCGGGCGGGCGATGCTGCGGTTGGCGGCAGAGCGGATGGCGCTGGAGGATGACGGCGCGATGGTCGAGGCGGGCTATCCGCTGCTGCTCGACGCCTATGGCGCGGCGATCGACACGCATACGACGCTCTACCCCGGCGCGATGGAGGCGGTGGCGCGGTTGAAGGCGCGGGGCGTGGCGGTGGGCATCTGCACCAACAAGCCCGAGGGCTTGGCTGAGACGCTCTTGACCCGTCTGGGGGTTCGCGGGGAATTCGGCGCGCTGATCGGGGCCGACACGCTGCCGGTGCGCAAACCCGATCCCGCACCGCTGCGCGAGGCGGTGATGCGGGCGGGCGGGGCGATGGAACGGTCGATCCTGATCGGGGATACGGTGACGGACCGCGAGACGGCGCGCGCCGCCGGACGGCCCTGCGCGCTCGTTACCTTCGGGCCAATGGGGCAGGCGGTGGCCGATCTGGAGCCCGAAGCCCTGATCGAGCATTACGACGCGCTCGATGCGATCATCGACCGGCTGATCCCATGACGCTATTCGGGCGAGGGGCCATTGACGAAGCGGCCACGCCCGCCAATTCTCGCCCCATGGAAAAACCCGTCTTCAAAGGCAAGTTCACCCAGCAAGAACCGATCCCCGAGGCGGCGATCGAGGCTGCGGTCGCCGTCATGCGGTCCGGCCGCCTGCACCGTTACAACCTGATCGGCGAGGAAGAGGGCGAGGTTTCGGCGCTGGAGCGCGAATTTGCGGCCTATACCGGCGCGCGCTACGCGCTGGCCGTCGCGTCGGGCGGCTATGCGATGGGGTGTGCGCTCAGGGCGCTCGGCGTCGGCCATGGAGACCGTGTCTTGTCGAACGGTTTCACGCTCGCGCCGGTGCCGGGGGCCATCGCCAGCGTTGGGGCGGATCCGGTATTCGTCGAGACGACCGAAGCCTTGACCATAGACATCGACGATCTGGCGGTGAAGGCGCGTGCGTCGGCGGCGCGGGTTCTGCTGCTCAGCCACATGCGCGGGCATATCTGCGACATGGACCGGCTGATGGAGGTGGCGCGGGTCCATGGCCTGCAGGTGATCGAGGATTGCGCGCATACGATGGGGGCCGCGTGGCGCGGCACGCCTTCGGGGCGTCATGGGGTGATCGGCTGCTATTCGACCCAGACCTACAAGCACATGAATTCGGGCGAGGGCGGCCTGCTGGTGTCGGACGATGCCGATGTGATGGCGCGCGCCATCATGTTGTCGGGGTCCTACATGCTGTTTGGGCGGCACACGGCGGGGCCATCCGTCGACCGGTTCGCGACGGTGAAATACGAGACGCCCAATGTCTCGGGCCGGATGGATCATTTGCGGGCCGCGATCTTGCGCCCGCAACTGGCCGATCTGCCGGCGCAGGTTGCGCGGTGGAACGCGCTTTACCGCACGCTGGAGGAAGGGTTGCGCAACCTGCCGGGTGTGCGGCTGATCGAACGCCCGCCACAGGAAAGCATCGTCGGTTCGTCCTTCCAGTTCCTGTTGCCGGACTGGTCAGGGGAGGCGGTGCGCGCCTTGGTTGCGGCCTGTGGGGCGCGGGGGGTGGAGCTGAAATGGTTCGGGGCGAGGGAGCCCGTCGCCTTCACCTCGCGCTATGACAGCTGGCGCTATGCGCCGCCGCAGTACCTGCCGAGGACCGATGCGATCCTTGCGGGGCTGATCGACATGCGCCTGCCGCTGACATTCTCGGAGGCCGATGTGCGGTTGATCGGGTCGATCATCCGCGACGAGGTCATGGGAGCGAGCGCGCAGGCGGCGGAGTAAGGGAGCGTTTTCCTGCAGGAAAACGGGACGGAAATCCCGAGATTTCCGGCGCCGAAAACTCGAGTTTTCCGCTCTCTTCAGACCAGACGGGAATTTTCCTTGGCCGCGCGCACGAAGTCGCGGAACAGCGGGTGCGGCGCGAAGGGTTTGGATTTCAGTTCCGGGTGGAACTGAACGCCGATGAACCACGGATGATCCTCGACCTCGACGATCTCGGGCAGGCGGCCATCGGGCGACATGCCGGAAAACTTGAGGCCCTGCGCCTCGAGCGCCTCGCGGTACTTGATGTCGACCTCGTAGCGGTGGCGGTGGCGTTCCTCGATGGCCAAGGATCCATAGACCTCGGCCACCTTGGAGCCTTCTTTGAGCACGGCGTCATAGGCCCCGAGGCGCATCGTGCCGCCCTTGGCGTCCGTCAGCTTGCGCTTGACCTTGTGGTTGCCCTGAACCCATTCCTTGAGATGGTAGACCACGGGCGTGAAACGCTTTTTTCCGGCTTCGTGGTCGAATTCCTCGGAGCCGGCGTCGCCCAAGCTGGCGAGATTGCGCGCCGCTTCGATCACGGCCATCTGCATGCCGAGACAGATGCCGAGATAAGGCACCTTGCGGGTGCGGGCGAATTCGGCCGCCTTGATCTTGCCCTCGGTGCCACGTTCACCGAAGCCGCCGGGGACGAGGATCGCGTCGAACCCTTCGAGCCAGGGGGCCGGATCCTCGCGTTCGAAGATCTCGGCGTCGATCCATTCGGCCTTGACCTTGACGCGGTTGGCCATGCCGCCATGGGTCAGGGCCTCGGCGATGGATTTGTAGGCGTCTTCGAGCTGCGTGTATTTGCCGACGATGGCCACGCGCACTTCGCCCTCGGGGTTGTGGATGCGGTCGGCCACGTCTTCCCAGATCGTCAGGTCGGGCCGGGGCGCGGGGCTGATCTGGAAGGCGTCGAGCACGGCCTGATCCAAGCCTTCGCGGTGATAGGCGAGCGGGGCCTCGTAGATCGAGGCGAGGTCCTGGGCCGCGATCACGGCATCGGGGCGGACGTTGCAGAAGAGCGCGAGTTTCTCGCGTTCCTTGGCAGGGATCGGCCCTTCGGAGCGGCAGACGAGGATGTCGGGCGCGATGCCGATGGAGCGGAGTTCCTTGACCGAATGCTGCGTGGGCTTGGTTTTCAGCTCGCCCGAGGCCTTGATGAAGGGCAGGAGCGTCAGGTGCATGAAGATGCATTGGCCGCGCGGCTTTTCCTGACCGAACTGGCGGATCGCCTCGAAGAAGGGCAGGCCTTCGATGTCGCCCACGGTGCCGCCGATTTCGCAAAGCATGAAATCGACCTCATCCTCGCCGATGCGGAGGAAATCCTTGATCTCGTTGGTGACGTGGGGAATCACCTGGATCGTTTTCCCGAGGTAATCGCCGCGCCGCTCTTTCTCGAGCACGTTGGAATAGATTCGGCCCGAAGAGACCGAATCCGTCATGCGGGCCGCGACGCCGGTGAAGCGTTCGTAATGGCCAAGGTCGAGATCGGTTTCCGCGCCGTCATCGGTCACGAAGACCTCGCCATGCTCGAAGGGCGACATCGTGCCGGGGTCGACGTTGAGATAGGGGTCGAGCTTGCGCAGGCGGACCGTGAAGCCGCGGGCCTGCAAGAGCGCCCCCAGCGCCGCCGAGGCCAAACCCTTGCCAAGCGAGGAGACCACACCGCCGGTGATGAAAATATAGCGCGCCATGTCGAAAGCTCTCCCGCGTCGGGTGGGCTGCGATGCGTCCGCAACCCTGTCTGCCAATCCCAATACCACGGGATTTGAGAATAACCGGATTCGGCCCGACCCTGCAAGCCGAACCGCTAAATCCTGTGAGAATTGGGGGAAAATCCCCTAGATATACGAGGTTTTTGCCTCAGTCGGTGCGCGGCGGCAGGGCGGGCGCATCGCCCGTCACAGGCGGCAGAAGCGCATCGGCGGGCGGCAGGAGCGAGCCATCGTCGGTGGGCGCCTGTTCGGTCGTGCCCGTTCCCACGCGGTCGAGGACCGAGGACCCGGCCGAGTTCTGCGCGGCGAGGATCGTCAGGGTGATCGAGGTGGCGAGAAAGGCGATGGCGAAGGCCCAGGTCAGTTTGCCGAGCGCGGTGGCGGCCTGGCGTCCCGTCATCACGCCGCCACCGCCGCCCATGCCCAGACCGCCCCCTTCGGAGCGCTGCAACAGCACCACGCCGATCAGGCAGATCGCGAGGATCAGGTGGACGACGAGGATGACATTTTCCATGGGCGGGGTCCCTTTGCGAGGCCGGGCTCGTAATTTCGCGTCTCTCTATGGGATGCGGCATGCCGCCGCAAGACCCGTGCCGACAACCATAGCGCGAGTCGGGCTTTCACATGCAAGAATTTTGTTGCAAGTGAAGCGAAACCCGCCACGGGACACGAATGTATACCGTTTCTTTCCGCCGACCCGTGGTGTGGCGGGATGCGCGGCGGCATGTCGCATCTTTCGACAAGGACGGCATGGCAGGCGAGACTCTGCTTTCAACCCGGACACGGCCCCGGTATAGCGCCCGGGGCTTTAGAACCGGAGGATCCGCCATGGCCAATGTTGTCGTCGTCGGCGCCCAGTGGGGCGATGAAGGCAAGGGCAAGATCGTCGACTGGTTGAGCGAGCGGGCCGATGTGATCGCCCGGTTCCAAGGCGGTCACAATGCCGGTCACACCTTGGTGATCGACGGGAAGGTCTACAAGCTGAACGCGCTGCCGTCTGGCGTGGTGCGCGGCGGCAAGCTCAGCGTGATCGGCAATGGCGTGGTGCTGGACCCCTGGCACCTGGTCGGCGAGATCGCGTCGATCCGGCAGCAGGGCGTCGAGATCACGCCCGAGACGCTGATGATCGCGGAGAACACGCCGCTGATCCTGCCGATCCATGGCGAACTGGACCGGGCGCGCGAGGAAGCGGCGAGCGCCGGCACCAAGATCGGTACGACCGGGCGGGGCATCGGCCCGGCCTACGAGGACAAGGTGGGCCGCCGGTCGGTGCGGGTGGCGGATCTGGCCGATGATGCGACATTGCAGGCGCGGGTCGACCGGGCGCTGCAACATCACAACCCGCTGCGGCGGGGCCTCGGGATCGAGGAGGTCGATCGGGACGCGCTTTTGGACAAGCTGCGCGCCATCGCGCCCGAGATCCTGCCCTATGCCGCGCCGGTCTGGAGAGTGCTGAACGAGAACCGCAAGGCCGGGAAGCGCATCCTGTTCGAAGGGGCGCAGGGCGCGCTGCTGGACATCGATTTCGGCACCTATCCCTTCGTCACCTCGTCCAACGTGATCGCGGGGCAGGCGGCAACGGGTGTCGGCATTGGGCCCACCGCCATCGATTACGTTCTGGGCATCGTGAAGGCCTATACGACCCGCGTGGGCGAGGGGCCGTTTCCGACCGAGCTGAAGGATGCCGATGGCCAGCGGCTGGGCGAGCGGGGGCGTGAATTCGGCACGGTGACGGGGCGCAAGCGGCGCTGCGGCTGGTTTGACGCCTGCCTTGTGCGCCAGACCTGCGCCACGAGCGGCGTCAAGGGCATCGCGCTGACCAAGCTCGACGTTCTGGACGGCTTCGACACGCTGAAGATCTGCGTGGGCTACGACCTCGACGGCCAGCTGCTCGACTACCTGCCCACGGCCGCCGAACAGCAGGCGCGCTGCGTTCCCGTCTACGAGGAAATGCCGGGTTGGTCCGCCTCGACCGAGGGTGCGCGCAGCTGGGCCGATCTGCCGGGCGAAGCGGTGAAATACGTCCGCCGCATCGAAGAGTTGATCGAATGCCCGGTGGCCCTACTGTCCACCTCACCCGAACGGGACGACACGATACTTGTCACCGACCCGTTCGCGGACTGACATCCGAACGACCCGGAAGGGACACCCATGGCGTTGAGCTACAAAACCCGGCGGCGGTTGTCGCTGGTCATCCTGATCTTCGGTCTGCCGGCCTATATCGCGCTGGCGTGGTGGATCATGAGCCTGTTCGACCGCCCGTCGATCTGGCTGGAACTGGGCATTTACACCATTCTGGGCATCCTGTGGGCCCTGCCGCTCAAGGCTGTGTTCAAGGGTGTGGGACAGGCCGATCCGGACGCGCCGCCGCACGAGTGACAATAGGCGCATGAATGCGAAAAGGCCCCGCAGGAGTATGCGGGGCCTTTTGCGTTTGCGGGGGCGCCTTCAGGGGGCGTCGGGGGCGTCCACGAGGTGGAACGTGCCATTCGATAGGCGTTCGATCCGGCCCGCGCGGATCAACGCGCTGAATGCCTCCATGATGTCCCGGCGGGGGATCGAGTGTTCCGTCGCCTCGACGATCATGTCGAACAAGGCGGTGCGGTCGAAGCCTTCGGTGCCGAAGGTCTCGCTTGCATAGACGGCCGCCAGTTCGACGACTTCGTCGATTTCGACGGCGTCGCTGGATTCGAGGCGGATGGCGAAACGGTCACCATGGCTGAGACCGGTATCGACGTCAGCCGGGCGGTTTTCGCGGGCAGGTGCCGCGGGCTGCGCAGGCTCGGCGGGCGTGGGCTGGGTGGTCGGCGCCTCGCCGTTCCGGCCAAGGCTCATGATCACGCTGGCGCGCTGGGCCAGTTGCACGAGGCTGTTGGCCACCGGGCGCGACCGGGGTACGACGCGCGCGTCGGCGGTGTTGGCCAGCCGGACGGGCGATTGCGCCTCGCCGCCGCCCATGGCCACGCGGCGCGGGCGAATCTGTTCGGCGGGTTGCGCAACGGGTTCGTCCATCTCGACGCGCTGCTCGGACACGAGGACCAGCGGCGCGGGGCGCGTCTCGCCCGCGCGGCGGGTGACATCGACCCGCACACGGCGGGGGCGCATCACCTGCGCCAGGTCATCGCGGTAATCGGCGGTGCTGTCGGCAGCAGCATCATCGCCTTCGGGTGCCAGTTGGCGTTCGGCGCTGCGCGCGGCCACGGCGGCCTTGAGATGTTCGATATTGGCCCGGCGCCGCGAGGTGTCGGCATCGGCAAGGCGGGCATCCGTCGCGTCGAAGAGCCGATCGGCATCCGAGGCCTCGGACAGCAGGCGAAGATCGACACCTGCGGGCACCGGCGCGTGCTCGGCGGCGGGTGCCTCTAGCGGGGTGTCGGTGGCCAGCGCCGCATCGACCGCGCCGAGGATCGCGTCATCGGTATCTGCCTCGGCCTGCGCCGGGGCTGCTGCGGGCGCGGGTGCTGCGGCCGGTGCGAGATCGGCCGCCGGGGCTGGTGCGGGCATTTGTGCCGTGACCGAGGCGATGGCTGCCGTGATGGCCGCGTCGTCATCGGTGGGCGCGTTGTCATCCTCGAAATCATCGGATGCGAAAGGTTCGGCGGAAAGCTGGGCGGGCGCGGCTTCGGGCGCGGCGCTGGCCTCGGGTTCCGTGTCCTCGACCTCGGATGCTTCGGTGGCGGCCTGACGGATCTGTGCCAGCCGTTCGGCGACCGAGGCGCCATCCATCGCGGGCGTGTCACCGAAATAGCCGTCGTCGTCGAGGTCCGCGGCTTCGTCCGCATCATCACTGGCGGCGAAGATCGAAGTCGTTTCCTCCTCGGACAGGAGGGCGTCATCGTCATCGTCCTGATCGTCGTCTTCGTCCTCGTCTTCGTCCTCGTCGTCAGCGGCGGCGAGGAAATCGGTCTCGACGGGATCCGTGTCCTGCGTGTCCTGCGTGGTGGCGGCGTCGGTGTCGTCGCTTGAGAGCGCGGCGGCGACGGCGGCGATGGTGTCGTCGCCGTCCGTCCCGATGTCCATGTCAGCGGCGATCGGGTCCGCTTCGGTCTGTGTGGCGTCGACCGGCGCGGGGGTGCTGTCTTCCTCGGCGGCTTGCGGGGCATCGGTGGGTGCCTCGGACGTTTGCACCGGGGCCGGTGCAGCGTCTTCGGGGGCCTGAGCCACCTCGGCCATGTCGGAGGGCACCTCGCGCGCGGGGGCGGCTTTTGCTTCGCTGTCGGTTTGTGCAGGCGCAGCCGGAGCCGGAGCCTTGGCCGTCGGCGTTTCCTCGGGTGCGGGTTCAGTCACGGTCGCTGCGGCTGCGGCGGCAGCGGGCGCTGCGGTGGGTGCAGGTGCCGCGTCCGCATGTTGGCGCAAGAGGAGACCGCTTTCCATCATCCGCGCCTCGACCCGGCGCTGGATGGCGGCCTCGGTGATGCGATGCAGCATCTCCGTGTCGGGGGTGGGTGGTTCCGCGCCGAAATACCGGTCCTCCGCCGCGAGGTCGCGGAAATATTCGGCGATCGCCTTCATCGCCTGGAACGGGTTGTCGAACCCTTCCAGCGTGCAGGAGAAGGTGCCATAGGACACAGTGAGGATCTTGTTCGCGTCGCTCATGGGTCTCAACCAGTTCTGCTCGACCGGACGGGGCCGGATGTTCTTACCTGTTGTTCCTTGTCTGCCAAAGTGATTCCCCACAAACGCGACGGGAATTGGGCGTTTCAAAGGAGAATTTTCCGAATATGGGCGACAATGTGCCGTTCGATGCGCCGCTTTTTTCCTCGGATGAGGGCGTGACCCTCGTGGGTGGTGGCCCCGCCGCGCCGCACGATCTGCACGAGGCGCTTGCGCTTGCCCCGAGGATCGTGGCCGCCGATGGCGGTGCCGTTGCGGCGCTCGATGCAGGTTTTGTGCCAGAGGCGGTTTACGGCGACATGGACAGCCTGAGTGCCGAGGATCGGGTGCGGATCCCGGCCGGTCGCATCCATGCGATCCCCGAACAGATGACGACAGATTTCGACAAGGCGCTGCGCCATGTGCGGGCGCCCTTCGTGGTGGCCGTGGGGTTCACGGGCGCGCGGGTCGATCACGAATTGTCGGTCTATCACGGGCTCATTGCGCGCGCCGAGGCGCGCTGCATCGTGCTGGGCGCGCAAGATATCGTGCTGCACGCCCCGCCCGAGATCGCGCTGGATCTGCCCGAGGGCACGCGGGTTTCGTTGTTTCCCTTGGCGCGCGTCACGGGGCGGTCGGAGGGGCTGGATTGGCCGCTCGATGGCCATGCCTTTCATCCCGCGACGCGGATCGGCACCTCGAACCGTGCGAGCGGCGGGCGGGTGCGGATCGCACTGGATGGGGCGGGCATGTTGCTGATCTTGCCGCGCGCGCATCTGGCCGGTGCGGCGCGCGCGCTTCAGGCGGCGTCACTTTGGTCTCGCGCATCGAAGGATGCTTGGGTATGAACGAGGCGTGACGGATCGAGACACAGGATCGGCTTTCCATGACCGCTGCGCTTTCCCCCATCGACAAGGCCAAGTACATCGCCGCGCGCCGCGCCGTCGATTTCGTCGAGGACGGGATGCGCGTCGGCCTCGGGACCGGGTCCACCGCCGCGTGGATGGTGCGCTGTCTTGGTGATCTGATCCGGGACGAGGGGATGAAGATCACCGGCGTTGCCACATCCGCGCGCACCGCCGAGTTGGCGCGCGAGGTGGGTGTGCCGGTCAAGACGCTGGACGAAGTGCGTTGGCTCGACCTGACGATCGACGGGGCGGATGAATACGACCCCAACCTGAACCTCATCAAAGGCGGCGGCGGTGCCTTGCTGCATGAAAAGATCGTGGCCACGGCGTCGGACCAGATGGTGGTGATCGCGGATCTGTCCAAGCAGGTCGACACGCTGGGCGCCTTTCCCCTGCCGGTGGAGGTCATCCCCTTTGGTTGGCAGACGACCAAGGCGCTGATCGAGGAGATGCTGTCGAATGTCGATGTTCTGGGACGCTCGGCCAGCCTGCGTCTGAACGGGGCGGATCCGTTCCGCACCGACGAGGGCAATTACATCCTCGATCTTCACCTGCGGCGCATCGCCAATCCCGCGCAGTTGTCGCTGGTGTTGAACCAGATCCCCGGCGTGGTCGAGAATGGCCTGTTTCTCGATATCTGCGACGTTCTCGTGATCGGTAATGCCGACGGGACGGTCGAGGTGCGCGACATCAACAACGGCACGGTGGAGCGCGAGCGCATCGACATCACCGACCGCGAAAACCTGTTCGCCGACACCCCGGAATGACGCAGCCGGGCCGGTCGGGCTGGAATCGCGGGCCGGACCGTGGGATACCCTGTTGAGCAACCACGGACAGACAGGGCGACCCCTCGCATGGCGGATTTCGACTATGACCTCTTCGTAATCGGTGGCGGGTCGGGGGGCGTTCGCTCCGCCCGTGTTGCGGCCGCAGGCGGCGCGCGCGTCGCGCTGGCCGAGGACAGCCGGCTGGGCGGGACCTGCGTGATCCGGGGCTGCGTGCCGAAAAAGCTCATGGTCTTTGCCAGCGAGTACCGCGAGATATTCGCCGATGCCCGCGCCTATGGCTGGGATCTGGAGGATGGCGATTTCGACTGGGCGCGGTTCTCGGGGCAATTGAACCGGGAACTCGACCGGCTCGAAGGCGTCTATCGGGGGCTTCTGGAAGGGTCCAAGGTCGAGATCTACGACCAGCGCGCGCGGTTGGCCGATGCCCATACCGTCCGATTGGCCGATGGCAGCACGCGGACGGCCAAGCATATCTTGATCGCGACGGGCGGCAGGCCGCAGCGGCCCGACATGCCCAACGCACATCTGGGCATGGTGTCGGACGACCTGTTCCAGATGCAGCGCCTGCCGAAATCCATGCTGATCGTCGGTGGCGGCTATATCGCCTGCGAATTCGCCTGCATCCTGAACGGGCTGGGGGTCGAGGTGACGCAATTCTACCGCGGGGCGCAGATCCTGCGCGGGTTCGACGAGGAGGCGCGGGGCCTGATCTCCGACCAGATGCAGGAACGCGGTGTGAACCTGCATCTGGGCACCAATATCGTCGAGATGGCGGCGGCCGATGCCGAACATCTGTCGGTGCCGAGCGAAGAGGGCATGGGCCTGCCATCCTCCGACACGCCCCCGCCCCCCGAGGGACGCGGCGATGGCCCCGTCTGGGTCAAGGCGTCGAACGGGATGGAGCAGGTGTTCGATGCCGTGCTTTTTGCCACCGGGCGCACCCCCAACACCCATGACATGGGGCTGGAAGAGGCGGGCGTCGAGATCGGGCGGCGCGGCGAGATCGTGGTCGATGACTTCAGCCAGACGGCCGTTCCCTCGATCTATGCGATCGGGGACGTGACGAACCGCGTCAACCTGACGCCGGTGGCGATCCGCGAGGGCATGGCCTTTGTCGAAACGGTGTTCAAGGGCAACCCCACGCCCGTCGATCACGACCTGATCCCGTCGGCGGTGTTCACCCAGCCCGAATTCGGCACCGTGGGCCTGACGGAAGAGGAAGCGCGGGACCGCGAACCGGTCGAGATCTACTGCACGTCCTTCCGGCCGATGCGCACCGCCTTTGCCGGGCGGGCGGATCGGGTGTTGATGAAGCTGGTGGTTTCCAAGAAAACGAGGGTCGTGCTGGGCTGTCATATCGTCGCGCCCAATGCGGGCGAGATGATCCAGCTGGCGGGCATCGCGGTCAAGATGGGCGCGACGAAAGAGGATTTTGACCGCACCGTCGCGGTGCATCCGACCATGGCCGAGGAACTGGTGACGATGAGAACGCCGGTTCGCACGGCTTGATTTGTGCGGAAAAACGCACAGCTTGCGGTGCAATCGGGGCGCGACGCCCCATATGACATGACACAGACGACCAGTGTGAGGGGAACGACGATCGATGGCTGGCAATAATGGCGGACCCTGGGGCGGCGGTGGCGGCTCGGGCGGTGGTGGCGACCGCGGCGACCGTGGCAACAACGGGCCGGGCGGCCGGCGTCCCGGTGGCGGCGACCAGCAGATCCCGGAACTCGACGAGATCGTCCGCAAGGGGCAGGAACAGCTGCGCGTCCTGATGGGCGGTCGCGGCGGCCGCTCGGGCGGTGGTGGCGGTGGCGGCGGCGATCTGCCGGTCAGCCCGCGCACCATCTGGATCGCGGGCCTTGTGGCGGCCTTGGGATTTTGGGCGTTCAACTCGATCTACACGGTGCGTCCCGAAGAACAGTCGGTCGAGCTTTTGTTCGGGGAATTCCATTCCATCGGGCAGCCCGGTCTGAATTTCGCACCTTGGCCGATCATCACCGCCGAAGTGGTCAACGTGACCTCGGAACGGACGGTTGCCATCGGTGTGGCGCGCGCGGGGTCGTCGAATGACGGCCTGATGCTGACGACCGATGAAAACGTGGTCGACATCGATTTCCAGGTTGTCTGGAACATCACCGACCCGTCGCTGTTCCTGTTCAACCTGCGCGATCCCGAGGCGACCGTGACCGCCGTGGCCGAGGCCGCGATGCGCGAGGTGATCGCGGCAAGCCAGCTTGCGCCGATCCTGAACCGCGACCGCGGGCTGATCGCCGATACGGTGCTGGAACTGACGCAATCGACCCTCGACAGCTACGATTCCGGTGTGAACGTGGTGCGTGTGAACCTTGACCGGGCCGACCCGCCGGGCGAGGTGATCGACGCCTTCCGCGACGTGCAGGCCGCCGAACAGGACCGCGACCAGCTGGAACGCCGCGCCGATGCCTATGCCAACCAGGTTCTGGCAGGGGCGCGCGGTGAAGCCGCCCAGATCCTCGAACAGGCCGAAGCCTATCGCGCGCAGGTCGTGAACGAGGCCGAGGGTGAGGCGAGCCGCTTCCTTGCCGTTCTCAACGAATACCGCCTGGCACCCGAGGTGACGCGCCGCCGTCTGTATCTGGAGACGATGGAGCGCGTTCTGGGGGATGTGGATCTTGTCATCCTCGACCAGGAAGGCGGTGGATCGAACGGCGTCGTGCCCTACCTGCCGCTTGACCAATTGCGCCGGAACCCCGGCACCACCACCACGACGGGGAGCTCGAACTGATGCGCCGTATCACTTACATCATTCCCGTCGTCGTGCTGGGCTTCGCGGTCCTGCTGAGCTCGGTCTTCGTGGTCGACGAACGCCAGCGCGCGCTGGTGCTGCAATTCGGTCAGATCCGTCAGGTGATCGAAGAGCCGGGCCTGAACTTCAAGATCCCGTTCATCCAGGAGGTCGTGTATTACGATGACCGTATCCTGTCGCTCGACACCACGCCGATCGAGGTGACGCCGTCCGATGACCGGCGTCTGGTGGTCGACGCATTTGCCCGGTTCCGCATCATGGACGTGGTGCAGTTCCGGCAGGCTGTCGGTGCAGGTGGTATCCGTGCGGGCGAGGAACGGCTGGAAGGCATCCTGAACCCGACGATCCGCGCGGTTCTGGGTGCGGATGGCGTGACCTCGAACACGATCCTGTCGTCCGAGCGGTCGCGCCTGATGGACCAGATCACCGCCGAGGCACGTCTGCGCGCCGCGGCGCTGGGGCTTGAGGTGCTGGATGTGCGTCTCAAGCAGACCAACCTGCCGATCCAGAACCTCGAGGCGACATTCGCCCGGATGCGGGCCGAGCGGCAACGCGAGGCGACCGACGAACGCGCCCGCGGCGAGGAAGCGGCGCAGCGCGTCCGCGCACAGGCCGACCGGACCGTGGTCGAGCTTGTGTCCGATGCCCGTCGGGAGGCCGAGATCATCCGAGGCGAGGCTGACGCACAGCGCAACGGGATCTTCGCCAATGCCTTCGGTCAGGATCAGGAATTCTTTGAATTCTACCGCTCGATGACGGCCTATGAGCGGGCGTTGATGCAGCGCAATTCGACCATGGTGATCTCGCCCGACAGCGAGTTCTTCGAGTACCTCGGCGGTTCGGGTCTCGCTGTGCCCGCGCCGATCCAGTAACGGGCGGCGCCTTGGGACTGATCCTTGTTCTAGGGCTTGGCATGGTTCTCGTGATCGAGGGGCTGGTGTTCGCACTGGCCCCTTCGCGTCTTGAAGACCTGCTGAAGCTGATGAACCAGATCCCGGTCGAAACGCGCCGCCTGATCGGATTGGCTGCGGTGACGCTGGGCGCTGTCCTCGTGTCCTGGGCGATCAGCGCGGGCGCGATGTGATCCGCCGACCGCAGCGGTTTCACGCCGTCGTGACAGGAATGTCACCCCGCGATGACGTGATAGGGATTGAACAGCGGGCCCTGCGACCGAATATCTGAGGAATGGGCCACCCGCGAGCCGCGGTGGTCTGCATGGCTTGACAGGAGGGAAATTCCGTGACGATCCACCAGGCCCAAGAGACCCGCCAGCCGCACCGTGCCCGCGCGCTGGCCGCGCCGCGCGAGGATGTGGCGAGCATCTATCGCCGGACCATCGGCGCGCTGATCGCGGCGATGCTTGCCCTTGCGACCATCATGGGCGCGATGCAGGCCCGCGCGCAATCGGCGCCACCCGCCACCTTTGCCGATCTGGTCGATCAGGTCGGCGATGCCGTCGTGAACATCACCACATCCGCCATCGTCGCAGGCCGGCAGGGCGGCCCCGCGCCGATCGTGCCGGAGGGCTCGCCGCTTGAGGATTTCTTCAACGACTTCCTCGATCGCGGCAATCCCGAGCGCCCGCCGCGCCGGAGCCAGGCCCTGGGGTCGGGGTTCGTGATCTCCGAGGACGGCTATATCGTGACGAACAATCACGTCATCGAAGGGGCCGACGAGATCCTGATCGAATTCCGCGAGGGTTTCACGCTGGAGGCCGAGATCATCGGCACCGATCCCAACACCGATATCGCGCTTTTGAAGGTGGAGGCCGACGAGGCGCTGCCCTTTGTGCCCTTTGGCGACAGTTCGGCCATGCGCGTGGGCGATTGGGTCATGGCGATGGGCAACCCGCTGGGGCAGGGCTTTTCCGTTTCGGTCGGGATCGTATCCGCCTCGGGTCGCGCGCTGTCGGGTACTTATGACGATTACATCCAGACCGATGCCGCCATCAACCGCGGCAATTCGGGCGGGCCGCTCTTCAACCTCGCGGGCGAGGTGATCGGCGTGAACACCGCGATCCTGTCGCCCACGGGCGGATCCATCGGCATCGGCTTTGCCATGTCCTCCGATGTCGTGACCAACGTGGTCGGCCAGCTGCGCGAATTCGGCGAGACGCGGCGCGGCTGGCTGGGCGTTCGGATCCAGGACGTGACCGAGGAGCTGGCCGAAGGTCTGGGTCTCGAGGAAGCGCGCGGCGCACTTGTCACCGACGTGCCCGAGGGCCCTGCGCTCGACGGCGGTATCGAGGTGGGCGATGTCATCTTGACGTTCAACGGGGCGGATATCGACGACACGCGGGGTCTGGTCCGGATCGTGGGCGAAAGCGCCGAGGGTGAGACGGTGCGCGTGGTCGTCTTCCGCGACGGCGGCACCGAAACCCTGAACGTGACGCTGGGACGGCGCGAGACAGCCGAAGGCCTGTCCGCGACGACGCCGGACGGCGCGCCCGTGCCGACCCCTTCGGCCGAGGTGCTCGGGATGGAGCTGGTGCCGCTGACCGACGAATTGCGCCAGCAACTCGGGGCGCAGGGCGTGGCCAACGGGCTGGTGATCGAAACGGTCGATCCCGCCTCGGATGCCGCTGCCAAGGGGCTGCAAGCCGGCGACATCATCACCGAGGTGGCGCAGCAGCCTGTCACCAGCGTGTCGGATTTCGGCGCGCGGGTGCGTGCGGCCACGGATGCGGGCCAGAAATCCGTGCTTCTCCTGATCCGGCGGGCGGGCAATCCGCGGTTCGTCGCGCTCAGCCTCGAAGAATAAGGCCGTTTCGACGGCAGATCACGGGGCCCCGGCCGCAAGGTTGGGGCCTTTTTCGTGGGATTTCAGCCGCCGCCGGCCGCCGCCAGTTCCGGGTCCCAGAGCGACAGGCCCAGCTGCCGGGCTGCGGCCAGCGACAGGATCGGGCTGTCCAATCCCTGCGGTGCCTGGAAATCGCGCACGGCGCGTTCGGTGCGCCGCGTCATCTCGCCATTGATCGGCCCGCCATAAAGACCGCGCGCCGCCAGCGCCCGTTGCAGCGAGGTGATGAAGGCCGCATCGCGCGCCTGGATCTCGCAGGGCACCTCGAACCACAATTCGCGGCGTTCGCGCACGATGCGCTGCTGGCTTTCGCTGACGAAGATGGCAGGTTCCAGAACGCGCCCGTCGCTGGTCAGCTGCGGCGGCTGGATCATCACCTGTTCGGTCACCGTCTCGATCACCGCGGGGGTGGATTGCTGCGCGTAGCAGGCGGAGGGATCGGCATTCGGCGGGCCCGATCCGCGCATCACCTCGACCGCGCTTTCCCCCGCGATCAACGGATCGGCAAAGGCGCTGCGCTCACCCGCGGGTAGGCAGGCGGACAGGGCCAGAAGCCCGGGGATCAGGAACAGGGGACGCATCTGGATGACTGCTCGCCGCGCTTTGGCTCTTTTCGTTGGTGGACAGGATAGCGGGTTTCGCCCTTTTGCGAAAGCGCGCTGTCGCTCAGGGCTGATCGGCGGCGCGTGTCGGCTCGTGCAGGCGCACCAGATCGTCCAGCATGTGCGACAGATCCTCCACCGTCTCGGCGACCACATGGGTCACCCCCGACTGCCGCTGCACCCGCCCGGTGACGCGCAAGAGCCGCCCGGCGATCACCGCCCGACGAAAGCGTTGGTAGATCGCCTGCCAGATCACCACGTTGCAGGTGGAAAATTCATCCTCCAGCGTGACGAAGATCACCCCCTTGGCCGTGCCGGGCCGCTGGCGCACCAGCACGAGCCCCGCCACCGCCACCCGCGCGCCCTCGGGCGGCAGGTGCAGCAGGTGATGCGGCAGGCAGGCCGGCGGTCTTGGCCAATCGGGGGGGCGCGTGGCGGGTTCCATGAGAACGAATGTAGAACATAAAGACTGCGGCGCAAGCATCCGAATTCGGGCTGGAAAGCGGGCCTCTCGCGTATTACCTGACTGCCGAAGCAGTACCGGATCGCCAGAGCAGGGAACCAGATGGCCAAGATCACCTATATCGAGCACAATGGAACCGAACATGTCGTGGACGTGCCCAACGGCCTGACCGTGATGGAAGGTGCCCGCGACAACAACATTCCCGGGATCGAGGCCGATTGCGGCGGCGCCTGCGCCTGCTCGACCTGCCATGTCTATGTCCATCCCGACTGGGTTGCGAAACTGCCCGAGATCGATCCGATGGAAGAGGACATGCTGGAATTCGCCTACCAGCCCGACCCGAGCCGCTCGCGGCTGACCTGCCAGCTCAAGGTCTCGGATGCGCTGGATGGTCTGGTCGTGCAGATGCCCGAGAAACAGATCTGATGCGCGGGGCGGTCGGGCCTGTCCTGGCCGCCTGTCTTGCCGCGACGCCCGCTGTCGCCTGCGACGCGCCGCCCTGGTCCGGTCGGGCCATGGACGGATCGCTTGCCGTCAATCCCGCGCCTGCGCCCGGCCCCGCCGCCGCCTGGTTCGAGGATCCCACGACGCGCTACGCCCATGCCGTGCTGGGCGACGGGGTCGAGGCGGGCACGCTCGCCGTGCTGCTGTCCGACGATCCGTCCTGTGCCGTGGCCCGTGTCACCCTGCCCGAGGCGGAGGTCTTCGAGGATCTCGCCCCGCGTCTGGCCGATCTCGATGGTGACGGGCGATCCGAGATCCTCGTGGTGCAATCGCACCGGGACCTTGGCGCGCGGCTCGCGGTCTACGCGATCACGCCCGATGGTCCGGGCCTCCGGCTGCTCACCGCCACGCCCAATATCGGCCAGCGCAACCGCTGGCTCGCCCCGGTCGCGGCGGCCGATCTGGACGGGGATGGCGCGATCGAAATCGCCTATGTCGACCGCCCGCATCTTGCCCGCACCCTGCGCGTCTGGCGCTACCTGCCCGCCCAAGGCGCGCTGGTCGAGGTCGCGGCGCTGCCCGGTCTGACCAATCACCGGATCGGCGAGGGTTTCATCACCGGCGGCTTGCGCGATTGCGGCACCGGCCCCGAACTGGTGCTGGCCGATGCCGATTGGTCGCGACTGATGGGCGTCAGCCTTGGGGCCGGGGGCTTGACCGCACGGGCGCTTGCGCCCTTCTCCGCCGCCGCTGTGGTCGCGGCGCTGGCCTGCCGGGACTGACCCCTCCTTCATCTTGGCCGAAAAACTCCCGCCGGAGGCTCCCGCAGCCTGCCACTTGCGCCCCGCCGGGGTTGACTTCGACGCGCGCCAGCGGTCTATCGGCGCGACGCCAGAACCGCCCGAAGGGACCCATGATGCACGCCTATCGCAGCCATACCTGCGCCGCCCTGACCGCCGAGAACACCGGGCAGACCGTCCGCCTGTCGGGCTGGGTGCATCGTCGGCGCGATCATGGCGGGGTCATCTTCATCGACCTGCGCGACCACTACGGGATCACGCAGGTTCTGTGCGACCCTGACAGCCCGGTCTTTGCGCAGGTGGAAAAGCTGCGCGCCGAATATTGCATCCGCATCGACGGCGTGGTGAAGGCGCGCGACCCATCGCTCGTGAACCCGAAACTCCCCACCGGCGAGATCGAGGTGTTCATCCGCGACGTGGAGGTTCTGGGCGGGGTCTCGGGCGATCTGCCGCTGCAGGTCTTCGGCGATCAGGATTACCCCGAGGAGACGCGGCTGAAATACCGCTACCTCGACCTGCGCCGCGAGGCGATGCAGGAGAACATGAAGCTGCGCTCGGATGTCGTGGCCTCGATCCGGCGGCGCATGTGGGATCTGGGCTTCCGCGAATACCAGACGCCGATCATCACAGCCTCCAGCCCCGAGGGCGCGCGCGATTTCCTGGTGCCAAGCCGTCTGCATCCCGGCAAGTTCTATGCCCTGCCGCAGGCGCCCCAGCAGTTCAAGCAACTCCTGATGGTGTCGGGTTTCGACCGCTATTTCCAGATCGCGCCCTGTTTCCGCGACGAGGATCCGCGCGCCGACCGTTCGCCCACCGATTTCTACCAGCTCGACATGGAGATGTCCTTTGTCGAGCAGGAGGATGTCTTTGGCACCGTCGGCCCCGTGCTGCAGGGCGTGTTCGAAGAATTCGGCGGCGACCGCCGCACCGATCCCGCGGATCAATGGCCGCGCATCTCCTATGCCGAAGCGGCGCTGAAATACGGCACCGACAAGCCCGACCTCCGGAATCCGATCGAGATGCAGGTGGTGTCCGAACATTTCGCAGGCTCGGGTTTCGCGATTTTCGCGCGTATCCTTGAACAGGACGGCACCGAAGTGCGCGCCATTCCCGCCCCCACGGGCGGCAGCCGCAAGTTCTGTGATCGGATGAATGCCTGGGCGCAGGGGCAGGGGCTGCCTGGGATGGGCTATATCTTCTGGCGCGATGCCGAGGATGGAAGCCTCGAGGCGGCGGGCCCCTTGGCCAAGAACATCGGCCCCGAGCGGACGGAAGCGATCCGGGCTCAGCTTGGCCTCAAGGCAGGCGATGCGGCGTTTTTCCTGGCGGGCAAGCCTGCGGAATTCGAAGCCATCGCGGGCCGGGCGCGCACGGCCATCGGGCAGGAACTTGGCCTGATCGACGAGAGCCGCTTCGCCTTTGCCTGGATCGTGGATTTCCCGATGTACGAGCGGGACGAGGCGACCGGCAAGATCGACTTTTCCCACAATCCGTTTTCGATGCCGCAGGGCGGGCTTGATGCGCTTTCGGGCGATCCGCTCAAGGTTTTGGGTTACCAATACGACTTGGCCTGCAACGGCTACGAGGTCATCTCGGGCGCGATCCGCAACCACAAGCCCGAGATCATGTTCAAGGCCTTCGAACTGGCGGGCTATGGCGAGGAGGAGGTGCGCAAGCGGTTCGGCGGCATGGTCAATGCGTTCCAGTACGGCGCGCCGCCCCATGGCGGCTGTGCGGCGGGTATCGACCGGTTGGTGATGATCCTGGCGGGCACGTCGAACATCCGCGAGGTCATCTTGTTCCCGATGAACCAGCGCGCCGAAGATCTGATGATGAACGCGCCTTCGGACCCGACGAGCGACCAGTTGATGGAACTGGGCCTGCGCGTCATTCCGCGCGACTGAGCGGCGGGGGCTTTCCACAAATTCGGGGAAAAGCGGGCCGCCGGCCCGCTTTTTCATGTCGGGGCGTCGTCACAGCGCCAGGGGTAGGCCCGCGATGCGATGCGACAGGTAGTGCCGCAAGGCTTGCTGCCCGGCCGGGTCCAGCCCCGTGTCCAGCGCATCGGCGCGCCCCTCGAGCGCTTCGTCCTGCGCGCTGCGTGCCACGCCCACGAGGAACCGCCGCAGATAGCCCAGCGGCGGGTCGGGCTGCGCCAAGAGCGCCATCGCATGGCTCAGATCCTCCCGATAGGAGAGGGTATCGGGCGTGACCGTGCCGCCCTCGACCGCGTGGGGGGACAGGCCCGGGCGCATCTCCGGCGGCAGAAGGGCGAGGATCGCAGCCTGGAATGCGGCTACCGTTTCCACGGGCTTGGGCAGGAACCCGTCGGCCCCGGCCACGCGGGCCTCCCCTTCCGCCTCGGACGGGTCGGCCCCTGACGTGCCCAGCACGACGGGCACGCGCGGGCGCAGGGCGTGGATCCGCGCGATCAGGTCAAGCCCCGATCCGTCGGGCAGCCCGAGGTCCACGATGACGACGGACGGATGGTACAAGGTCAGATGCCGTTCGGCCGAGGCGATGCAATCCGCCCGCCGGATCCGCGCGCCGGACCGCAGGCACAAAAGCCTCATCGCCTCGGACGCGAAGCGGCTGTCCTCCACCACGAGAATGGTCAGGCCCAAAAGCGGGCGGTCGGGTGTCGGGCGTGGTTTGCCGCCCAAGGTCTGAAAAATATCGTCCATCGGCCCCAAGCCCCTCTGTTGGTCGCTCGGCCGGCGCAGCCCGACCGAGTCGCTGTTGCGCACCGATTAGGGCGGGGCAAGGTTGAGCATGTGTTAACGCACCGCCTGCGGCGCTTCATCCCTTGGCAGGGCGGGTATGGGCGGCCATATGTCGGCCAAGCCACCAAGGAGGAAGCGCCCATGATCGGCCGCCTGAACCATGTCGCCATCGCCGTCCCCGATCTGGAGGCTGCATCCGCGCAATACCGCGACACGCTGGGCGCGAAGGTGAACCCGCCGCAGGACGAGCCCGACCATGGCGTGACGGTCGTTTTCATCGAACTTCCCAATACCAAGATCGAATTGCTGTACCCCTTGGGCGAGAATTCCCCGATCAAAGGCTTTCTGGACAAGAACCCGTCGGGCGGCATCCACCATGTCTGCTACGAGGTCGAGGATATCCTTGCCGCGCGCGACAAGCTGAAGGCCGCAGGTGCGCGTGTTCTGGGCGATGGAGAGCCCAAGATCGGCGCGCATGGCAAGCCTGTGCTGTTCCTGCATCCCAAGGATTTCACCGGAACCCTCGTCGAGTTGGAGCAGGTCTGATGGGTGTCGTCACGGGTCTCGTGCTTTACGCGATCATCTGGTTCATGACGCTGTTCGTCGTGTTGCAGGTCGGCGTGACCAGCCAGTCGGATGCGGGCGAACGGGTCGTCGGCACCCATGGCTCGGCCCCGGTGAACCCGCAGCTCAAGCGGCGGTTTCTGGTCACCTCGGGCGTGGCGGCGGTGATCTGGGCGGTGATCGCGGGCATCATCCTGAGCGGTGTCGTCACGATCGAGGATATCGACCTGTTCACCCGGTTCGGGATGGGGCAGCCCGGTTGAGCCTGTGAAACAGGTGGGTGAAGGTCGCTGCCCCGAGGATGGGCACCAGCAGGTTCACAACCGGGATCGTCAGCGGCACGGCCATCAGCACACCGGCGGCGAAGAGCGTCCCTGAATTGCGCCGCCGAAAGGCCCGCGCGCCTGCCGCATCGGTCCGGCGCAGGGCCACCAGTTGGCCGTATTCCCGGCCCAGGAGAAAGCCATTGACCACCCAGAACAGGATCGGCGCGATGGGCGCGAAGATCAGGTAGGCCACCAGTGCCACGAGGTTCACGCCCAGCACCACGCCCAGAAACCGGGCGGCATCACCCATCCCTTCGAGAATGCCGACACTGCGCGCGGGCGGCAGGCCGGGGTAATGCACATCCTCAACCGCGTCGGCCACCTGTTCGAGAAAAATCCCCATGAAGGCCGAGGCGACAGGCACCATCAAAAAGACCGACAAAAGCAAGAAGATCGGCACGGCCGCCCAGCTGATCGCCGCATCGGCCCATGCGATTTCGCCCAGCCAAGGCAGGGTGAAGCTTTCGGGCAGGAGCCAGCCGACCAACGCGACGAAGGCGACGTAAAAGCCGATGAGCAAGGCCAGCGTCAGCCCCACGCCCAAGGCCAGCACCAGCAGGAACCGTCGGTCCGAGATCTGGCCCAAAGCCTTGAGAAAGGCGGAAAAGATCATGTCTCGATCCATTGGGTGATGGCGTCGGGATCGGGGCGCGGGCGGGCTGGCGGTTCACCCCGGGGCGTGCCGAGATGGACGAAGCCCGCCACGAGTTCGGGCGGCTCGAGCCCCAGCGCGGCCTGCAAGAAATCGCGGTCGCGCGCCATCCAGCCGGTCAGCCAATGGCCGCCGAAGCCCGCCGCCTCTGCCGCGTTCACGAGACTGAGGCAGGCAAGGGCGGCGGTCTGTTCCTGTTCCACCAGCGGGATCGGCGTGTCGGGGCGCGGGGTACAGATGACCGCGACCGTCATCGGCGCGTCGAGAAAAGCCTGCGCCTGCTTGACCAGCTTGTCGGGGTCGCGCCCTTGCGCGGTCCCGATGTCCTGCGTCACGCGGGCCAGCCGGTCGACGGCGGGTTTGCGCAGCACGGCAAAGCGGAAGGGGACGAGCTTGCCATGATCGGGCACCCGTGCGGCCGCGGTCAAAAGCTGCCGCAACGTGGCGTCGTCGGGCGTGGGGGCCGAGAGCATCCGGACCGGCACCGAGCGGCGGGTCAGGAGAAAATCAAGGGGTGTGCGCGTATCCATGCCGGTCATGTCAGGTGTCCGAGGGCGGGGATCAAGGGGCGCTGTTCGCGCGATTGGGCACGATCTGTGACGGGGGCGGAAAACTGCAGGTTTCCGCGTCGAAAAACTGCTGTTTTTCCGTGTTTTCGCCCGGTCAGGTCTTTTTGGCCGCCGCCTTGGCCTTGGGTTTCGCGGCTGCCTTGGGCTTGGTTGTCTTGGCCTTGGCGGTTTTCGGCTTGGCCTTTGCCTTGCCTTTGGCCGGCGATTTCGCCGCCTTTTCCGCGATCAACTCCACGGCCTGTTCCAGCGTCACCGCCTCGGGGGCGATATCCTTGGGGATCGTGGCATTGACCTTGTCCCATTTCACGTAGGGCCCGTAACGCCCCGGCATGACCTGAACCGGCCCGCCATGTTCGGGATGCTCGCCCAGTTCCTTGAGCGGGGCGGCGGCAGAGCCGCGCCCGCTGCGGCCTGCGGCCTTGGCGGCCAGCAGTTCGACCGCGCGGTTCATTCCGATGGACCAGACTTCGTCTACCTCGGGGAGGTTGGCGTAGAGCGGCTTGGCCGCCTCCTTGGCTTTGTAGCTGACGTAGGGGCCGAAACGGCCGATCGCAGCCTCGACCGGCTGGCCGTCCTCGGGGTGGGACCCGACCATGCGCGGCAGCGACAGAAGCTTGAGCGCCTTTTCGATATCCATCGCATCGGCCTGCCACCCCTTGGGGAGCGAGGCGCGTTTGGGTTTGGGGTTGTCCTCGGTCGCGTCGCCCAGCTGGACATAGGGGCCAAAGCGGCCGTCGCGCAGCGTCACGGGTTCGGACGTGTCGGGATCGACGCCCAGCATCTTGCCGTCGGGGCCGATGGCCGTGCCGTCATCGCCGTCGGGATTGGGCGGGCCGAAGGAGCGGGTGTAGCGGCATTCGGGATAGTTGGAACAGCCGATGAAGGCCCCGCCCGACCGCGCGGTGCGCATCGACAGCCGCCCGGCCCCGCAAGACGGGCAGGCGCGCGGGTCGGACCCGTCGGGGCGCGGCGGGAAGAGATGCGGTTCCAGCACCTCGTTGATCTTGTCCAGCACATCGGTGATGCGCAGTTCCGAGGTTTCCGAGAGCGAGGCCGAGAAATCGCGCCAGAAGGCGGTCAGGACATCCTTGTAGGCGCGGTCACCCGCGCTGACCTCATCGAGCTGGTTTTCCAGATCGGCGGTGAAGTCGTATTCGACGTAGCGGCGGAAGTAATTGACGAGAAAGGCCGTGACGAGCCGCCCCTTGTCCTCGGGGATCAGGCGGTTCTTGTCCTTGCGGACGTAGCCGCGCGCCACGATCGTGTCGAGAATGCTGGCATAGGTCGAGGGTCGCCCGATGCCCAGTTCCTCCATCCGCTTGACCAGCGTCGCCTCGGTATAGCGGGGGGGCGCCTGGGTGAAATGCTGTTGGCCGAGCGTTGCGCCATCGGCGGACAAAAGGGCGGCATCCGACTTGCGCAGATCGCCCCCCGCCGCGGTTGCGCCATCGCCTGCAAGCTTGGTCCATTCGCCTTTCAGCGCGTCCGCGGCGGGTTTCAGCGCCTCGCCCCGCGCCATCTGCGGCAGGCGGCGGCTGTCCTCGTCGGCCTCGTCATCGCGGCCTTCCTCGTAGACCTTGAGGAATCCGTCGAAAAGCACGACCTGCCCGGTCGCGCGCAATTCGACCTGCTGATCGGCGCTGGCAATGGTGACGGTGGTGCGTTCGAGGCGTGCGGCCTCCATCTGGCTGGCGATGGTGCGCTTCCAGATCAGATCATAGAGCTTGCGCTGGTCATCTTCGGACAGGCGGATGTCATCGGGCGCCTTGGACAGGTCCGTGGGCCGGATGCATTCATGCGCTTCCTGCGCGTTCTTGGCCTTGTTCTTGTACATGCGCGGGTCGGCGGGGACATATTCGGCCCCGTAGCGCGTCTTGATCGTGTCGCGGGCGGCGTGGACGGCCTCGGGGGCCATGTCGATGCCGTCGGTCCGCATGTAGGTGATGTGGCCCGCTTCATAGAGACGCTGGGCCGCGTTCATCGTCTGGCGCGCGCCCATGCCGTATTTGCGGCTCGCCTCCTGCTGGAGGGTGGAGGTCATGAAGGGCGGCGCGGGGTTGCGGTTGGCGGGCTTGGCCTCGACATCGGTGACGCTGAGCGCGCGGGAGGCTACGGCCTGCACGGCAAGGCCGGCCTCGGCGGCGGTGGCGAGGTCGTAGCGGTCGAGCTTTTTGCCGCGCAGATGGGTCAGGCGTGCCTCGACCTCCTGCCCGCGGGGCGTTTGCAGCATGGCGCGGACCGACCAGTATTCGCGGGCGCGGAAGGCCTCGATCTCCATCTCGCGGTCGGTGATGATGCGCAGCGCCACGGATTGCACGCGGCCCGCCGATTTCGCGCCGGGGAGTTTCCGCCACAGAACGGGCGATAGGTTGAAGCCCACAAGGTAATCGAGCGCGCGGCGGGCGAGATAAGCCTCGACCAATTCCATGTCGACCTGCCGGGGCTTTTTCATCGCCTCGGTCACGGCGGATTTGGTGATGGCGTTGAAGACCACGCGGCTGACATCGGTGCCGGCCTTGATCGCCTTTTGCTTGGTCAGCGCCTCCTGCAGGTGCCACGAAATCGCCTCGCCCTCGCGGTCGGGGTCGGTGGCGAGGATCAGGACCGGGTCGGATTTCAGTGCCTCGGCAATGGCTTTCACATGTTTTTTGCTGTCGGTCGCGATTTCCCATTCCATCGCGAATCCCGCCTCGGGGTCGACCGATCCGTCCTTGGAGGGCAGGTCGCGGACATGGCCGTAGGAGGCGAGAACAATGTAGTCGCTGCCCAGATATTTGTTGATTGTCTTGGCCTTGGCGGGCGATTCGACGACGACGACGGGCATGCGGAACTTCCTGTTGGGCCGGGGGGCCATGTGGCGGCGGACCATGTGGGGTCTGGGCCCGGCTTGTCAATGCGGCAGGGGATGAGGGGAAAAGCCCGCATTTTCAATGCGGGAATTCCTGTCGCGACGGAAAGGCCGTCGTCAGCTGCGGGCGACCATGCCGCCTGCGCCGCGCGTGATGCGGCCGGCCATTTCGAGAATGGCAAGCGCCTGGGCCACGGCGCGGGGCGGTTGGCCCAAGGTCCGGATCAGCTGATCCTCGGCCACGGGGGTTTCGGTCAGGATCGCGAGGATCGCACCTTCCACGCCGCCTTCGGGGGCGGCGTTGGGGGTCTTTTGCGCGCTGGCGTCGCACTTGGTTGGCTTGGGCGCAGGCGACGGATTGCCAAGGATTTCAAGAACATCCTCGGCATTTCGGATGAGGGCTGCGCCGTCGCGGATCAAGAGGTTGCCGCCGCCTGCGCGGCTGTCGAGCGGGTGGCCGGGCACGGCCATGACCTCGCGCCCCTGTTCCAAGGCAAGGCGCGCGGTGATGAGGGAACCGGAGCGCACGGCAGCCTCCACCACGATGACGGCCTGGGCGAGGCCCGCCACGATCCGGTTGCGGCGGGGGAAGTGGCGGGCCTGCGGTTCGCAGCCGAAGGGCATTTCCGAAAGCAGCAGGCCGCGCCGGGCGATGTCATGGGAAAGTTCCGTGTTTTCAGTGGGGTAAATCACGTCGAGCCCGCCCGCCATCACCGCGATCGTGCCGGTGTCGAGGCTTGCGCGATGGGCCAGCGCGTCGATGCCGCGCGCAAGGCCCGAGACCACGACGAAGCCCGCCGCGCCCAGATCGGCGGCGAGGTTTCGGGCCATCCGGCTGCCGAGCGCGGAGGCGTTTCGGGTGCCGACGAGCGCCAGAATTGGCCTTGACAACAGGTCGTTACGACCCCGTGCCCAGAGGAGCGGCGGGGCGTCGGGAATGCCTGCGAGGGCTGCGGGATACTCGGGATCGCCGAGGCAGAGGAGCGTTGCCCCCATGCGTTTGGCGGCTTTCAGTTCGGCCAGGGCGACGGGTTCGGGGCAGGGCTGGTAGCTTTCGACCCCGGCGGCGTGGGCGATTTGTGGCAATATCTCAAGCGCTTGGGCAGCTGACCCATGTTCGGCCAGAAGCCGCAGGTAGGTGGCGGGGCCGACGCGGCGGGAGCGGATCAGGCGGAGGCGGGCCAGCCGTTCGGCAGGGTCGCGGACGGGGGGCGGGATGTAGGAGGTGGGTGCCTCGAACAGGGCATGGTCCATCGCGTCGGACCACGGATCGGGGACCGGATAGGGCGGGGCGGGGGAGGATTCGGACAGGCGCCACATGAGGCGAGACTGGCCGCAATCGGTTAACGGGTGCTTACCGAAAGTTGCCAGTTTGGCGGCATCCGTTGCCGACGGGTTAAATTTCGGCGGCACATCTTGATGGATCGTTAAGGCCGCGCGCGGCTTGCAAGGTTTCATCAGGAAACCCTGCCTGAGGGGGGTGTCGGGCGGCCGGATGCCGCCCGCCCCCTCCTGTCAGGCGGCGGAGCCGCCGACGGTGAGACCGCCGATCAGGAGCGTCGGTTGACCCACGCCCACCGGCACCCATTGACCGGCCTTGCCGCAATTTCCCATGCCGGGGTCGAGCGCCATGTCGTTGCCGATGGCGCGGATCTGCTGGAGCGCGGTCGCGCCGTCGCCGATCAGCGTCGCGCCCTTGACCGGCGCGCCCACGACGCCGTTCTTCACGCGGTAGGCCTCTGTGCAGGAGAAGACGAATTTGCCGTTGGTGATGTCGACCTGACCGCCGCCGAAGCCCACGGCATAGATCCCGTCCTTTAGGTCCGACAAGATGCTCGCCGGATCGGCATCGCCGCCGAGCATGTAGGTGTTGGTCATCCGCGCCATGGGCGCATGGGCGTAGCTTTCGCGGCGGCCGTTGCCGGTGGGGGCGACGCCCATCAGGCGGGCGGATTGGCGATCCTGCATGTAGCCCACCAGAATGCCATCCTCGATCAGGACGTTCTTCGCGCTGGGCGTGCCTTCGTCGTCGACGGTGATGGAGCCGCGTCGGTCGGGGATCGTGCCGTCATCGAGAACCGTGACGCCGGGGGCGGCGACGCGTTGGCCCATGAGGCCCGCGAAGGCCGATTGTTTCTTGCGGTTGAAATCGCCCTCGAGCCCGTGGCCCACGGCCTCGTGCAGCAAGATGCCGGGCCAGCCGGGGCCGAGGACCACGTCCATCACGCCTGCGGGGGCGGCTTCGGCGGAGAGGTTCACGACCGCGATGCGGAGTGCCTCGCGCGCCAGGGCCTGCCAATGGTCGGGGGTCATCAGGCCGGTCAGGCCGATCCGGCCGCCGCCGCCTGCGCTGCCCGATTCGCGGCGGCCGTTCTCTTCGACGATCACCGAGACGTTGAGGCGCACCATCGGGCGCACGTCGCGGACGCGGCCGCCTTCGGGGCGAAGGATTTCGACCTCCTGATGGCTGGCGGCCATGGAGGCGGAGACCTGAACCACGCGGGGATCGAGCGCGCGGGCATAGGCGTCGATCTCGGCCAAGGTGTCGAGCTTGACGCCGAATTCCGCGCCGGTCATCGGGTCGGCGTCGGTATAGAGGCGGGCATTCGTGCCCTTGGGCGCATCGGCCAGCGTGCCGCCGCCCGCACCGACGGCGAGGCGCGCGGTTTCGGCGGCGCGTTTCAGAGCATTTTCGGAGATTTCCGTGGAATGGGCATAGCCTGCGACCTCGCCCTTGACGGCGCGCAGGCCGAACCCTTCGGCGGCGTCGTAGCTGGCTGTCTTGACCCGTCCGTCATCGAACAGGAGCATTTCGGACCGGCGGCGTTCGAAAAACAGCTCTCCATCCTCGGCCCCGTCGGTCGCTGCGCGCAGGATGGCAAGCGCCGCGCCCTCGTCGAGGTGGGTGTCGAAGGGGCGGAAGGGCGTGGGGTCGGACATCGGGCCTCCGGGGCTGGGGTTTCGCGGCATCTGCGACATGATCCAGATCAAACGGGCGGGGGGTGAGACATTTAGACCAAATGCCTTGCCCGGCCCCCAGCTATATGGTCCGCCCCAGACAGAACGCAACGGTAGGCCTGCCGCGCAGATCGCGCGGGCGGGTTCGCCGTGAACGACAGGACAGACCAACATGATGCTTCGCAAGACCCTGTGCGGCCTATGGGCCGGTATTGGTGCAACCTTGGTCGCGGGCGCGGCCGCGGCCCAGACCGCGGGCCTGCGCGACGGGCTGGAGATCATCGGGGCGCCGGTGCCGGGAGCCATGGGCTTTCAGCCGGGCGTGACGGAACTCGCCCGCGATATCCGGGCGCTCGATTCCTTTCTTATCGTGATCATGACGGTCATCGTGCTGTTCGTGACCGCGCTGCTTTTGTGGTCGGTCTTCCGCCACAACGAGCGCGCCAACCCCACGCCGGCGACCTTTACCCACAACACCAAGATCGAGGTGACGTGGACGGTCGTGCCGCTGATCATCCTCGTGGTGATCGGTGCCTTCTCGCTGCCGGTGCTGTTCAAGCAGCAGACCATTCCCGAGGCGGATGTCGTGGTGAAGGCGACCGGCTACCAGTGGTACTGGGGCTATGAATATCCCGAGCACGGCATCGCCTACGACAGCTTCATGCTGACCGAGGAAGAACTGGCCGATTTCGGCTATTCGCCCGACGAGCATCTGCTGGCCACCGATACCGCGATGGTGGTGCCGACCGGCGCGACCGTGGTGGTGCAGGTGACGGCGGCCGACGTGATCCATTCGTGGACCGTGCCCGCCTTTGGCGTGAAGCAGGACGGCGTTCCGGGCCGTCTGGCGGAATTGTGGTTCGAGGTCGAGGAAGGGCAGGAGGGCGTCTATTTCGGCCAGTGTTCGGAACTGTGCGGCGTCAACCATGCCTTCATGCCGATCACCGTGTTCGCCGTGACGCAGGAAGAATACGATGCATGGATCAACGGCGATGCACAGGAATTCGCGTCGATCGGCGACATGCGCGCGCCGGGCGTGATCGAACTGGCCTCGGCCGAGTGATCGGGACGGGGCGGGCAGGCGCCCGGCCCGAGCAATGAAAGCAAGGCCGGGCAGACGGCCCGGCCTACGGTCAAGATGAAGCGACAAGACGCATGAGCGACCTGACGACCAACACCACGATCCAGACCGCCGAGGGCGAGGCCCGGTTCGGCGATTATGTCGCGCTGCTCAAGCCGCGGGTGATGTCGCTTGTCGTGTTCACGGCGCTGGTGGGCTTGTTGGTGGCGCCGGGATCGGTCGATCCGATGATCGGCTTTACCGCGATCTTGTTCATCGCGCTGGGCGGCGGGGCCTCGGGCGCGCTGAACATGTGGTATGATGCCGATATCGACGCGGTGATGCGCCGGACCGCCAAGCGGCCCGTGCCCGCGGGCAAGGTCACGGCGGGCGAGGCGCTGTCGCTGGGTCTGTGGCTGTCGGTGATTTCGGTGGCGATGCTGGGGCTGGCGACCAATTGGCTGGCGGCGGGCATCCTGGCCTTCACCATCTTTTTCTACGCGGTGATCTACACGATGTGGCTCAAGCGTGCGACGCCGCAGAACATCGTGATCGGGGGGGCGGCCGGTGCATTCCCGCCGATGATCGGCTGGGCGGCGGCGACGGGGTCGGTGAGCCTTGAGGCGGTGCTGATGTTCGCGCTGATCTTCATGTGGACGCCGCCGCATTTCTGGGCGCTCGCGCTGTTCATGAAGTCGGATTACCACGAGGCCAAGGTGCCGATGCTGACCGTCACCCATGGCCGGTCCGAGACGCGGCGGCAGATCTGGATCTACACGGTGCTGCTGGTTCCCGTGGCGCTGGGCCTTGGGCTGACCTCGGTGGCGGGGCCGGTCTATCTTGCGGCGGCGCTGGTTCTGAACGCGATCTTCCTGAAAGGCGCGTGGGATATCTGGCGCCGGGCCGAGGAGGCCGCGCAGGCTGATGGTTATGTCGTCGAAAAGCGGTTCTTCCGGTTCTCGCTTTATTATCTTTTCCTGCATTTCGGCGCGCTTCTGGCGGATGCCGGGCTGCGTGCCTGGGGGATTTCCTGATGCCGATCACGCAGACGCATGACCTGCACAAGCGCCGGATGGGGCGCAACATCGGCGTGGCGCTGAGCCTTGTGGGGTTTGCCGCCATCGTCTTTGGCCTGACCATCGCCAAGATCCGCGAAGGCGCGTCGATGGAGGCCTATGACCACACGCCGCGCGTGTCGATCACGCCGCCGGTGGAGACGGGACAATGAGCGAGACGACGAAACTGTCGAATGGCCAGATCGTCGCCCGCTGCCTGGGCGTGATCGTGGTGATGGCGGGCCTGGCCTGGGCGTCGGTGCCGTTCTACGACTGGTTTTGCCGGGTGACTGGCTTTGGCGGCACCACGCAGGTGGCGGAAGCGGGCAGCGAAACGGTGCTGGACCAGACGATCCGGGTGCGGTTCGACGCCAGCCGCGCGCGCGACATGCCGTGGGAATTCCGGGCGATGCAGCCGCATATGGACATCAGGATCGGGGAGACGGGGCTGGCCTTTTACGAGGCCTACAACCCGACCGACGAACCCATCGCGGGAACGGCGAGCTTCAATGTCGCGCCCTTCGAGACGGGCGGATATTTCGTCAAGATCCATTGCTTCTGCTTCGAGTTGCAGGTGTTGCAGCCGGGCGAGCGGGTGGAGATGCCGGTGACGTTTTTCGTGGATCCTGCCATCCTTGACGACCCCGAGGCACGCGGCACGCCCGCGATCACCTTGTCCTACACGTTCCACGTGACGGACATCCCCGAGGATTATGCCGCGCTGGCCACCCCGGCCGCCGTGGCCAACTAGAGAAAACCGGACCGAGGACGACACCCATGGCCCACGCCAAGAACCACGATTACCACATCATCAACCCGTCGATCTGGCCGCTGATGGCGGCCGGTGCGGCCTTTGTCATGCTCTTCGGGGCGGTGAACTGGATGCATGGCGGCCTGCCCTGGATGTTCGCCATGGGCTTTGTCGCCACGCTCTACGTCATGTTCGGCTGGTGGGCCGACGTGGTGTCGGAAAGCAACGCGGGCGATCACACGCCGGTGGTGCGGATCGGCCTGCGCTACGGCTTCATCATGTTCATCATGTCCGAAGTGATGTTCTTCGTCGCGTGGTTCTGGGCGTTCTTCAAACACGCGCTCTACCCGATGAACGAATACGTGGCCTCCGCCTACGTGCCGCCGGAAATCTACGCGGTGGACCCGTTCCACCTGCCGCTGATCAACACGCTGATCCTGCTTTTGTCGGGCTGTGCCGTGACCTGGTCGCACCATGCGCTGGTTCATGGCGGGCCGCGCAAGGACGTGGCCAACGGGCTGATCATCGGCGTCGTGCTGGGCCTGATCTTCACCGGGTTGCAGGCGTTCGAATATTACGAGCTGATCGCGCATTACGGCTGGAGCTTTGGTGGCGACAAGTTCTTTGCCACCTTCTTCCTCGCCACCGGGTTCCATGGCGCGCATGTGGTCATCGGGACGATCTTCCTGTTCGTCTGCTGGCTGCGGGTGCTGAAGGGCCATTTCACCGCCGAGAAGCATATCGGTTTCGAAGCAGCGGCCTGGTACTGGCACTTCGTCGACGTGGTGTGGCTGTTCCTGTTCCTGGCGGTCTACATCTGGGGCCAGGCGGTCGTGATCGGCTGAGGATGGGCCGGGGGGTGATCCCCCCGGTTTTGTCCTGACTGGAGCTTTGCCACGACTCTTTAGGTGGTGGGGGGCTCTGCCAAGAGTCTTTAGTTCGGGGGGCGCTGCCCCCCAACGGCCTGCGGCCTCCCCCCGGAGTTTTCGGGCCAAGATGAAGGGGCGGGGACGTTAACCTTGATGAAACGTGAAGGCCTGCCAGATGCGGCGGGCCTTTTTCCTTGGAGGATGCCATGGGGCGGATGATCAGCGTTGCGGTCTTTGGGGCGGTCGGTATCGCCATCCTCGTGTCGCTGGGGGTCTGGCAGCTGCAGAGGCTGGGCTGGAAGGAAGCCATCTTGGCCGATATCGAGGCGCGGATCGCGGATGCGCCCGTGGCCCTGCCCGATGCGCCCGACCCGGAGGCCGATCGCTACCTGCCGGTCGAGGTGGCGGGCCGGATCGGGGAGGAGGCCCTGCGGGTTCTGGTGAGCCAGCGCGGGATCGGGGCAGGCTACCGGCTGATTTCCGTGTTGGAGACCGCGGGCGGGCGGCGGGTTCTGCTGGACCGGGGTGTCTTGCCGGTGGCGGATGACCTGCCCGCGCCGCCCGATGGCGTGGTTGCGGTGTTGGGCAATCTGCATTGGCCCGAGGAGCGGGACGGGTTCACGCCCGAAAATGACGTGGCCGGCAATATCTGGTTCGCGCGCGATGTGGGCGTGATGGCGGCACATCTGGGGACGGAGCCGGTGCTTGTGATCGCGCGGGCGATGGAGCCTGCGGAGGCGGGGGTTACGCCGTTGCCGGTGACCAGCGAGGGCATTCCCAACGATCATCTGAACTACGCCGTGACATGGTTTTTGCTGGCGCTGGTCTGGTTGGGGATGACAGTGTTTCTGCTGTGGCGTATCAGGCTGCGACCAGACTAGGGGACACCTGCGCCCATGCGCTATATCTCGACCCGGGGTCAGGCCCCGGTGCTGACCTTCGAAGACACGATGCTGACGGGATTGGCGCGCGATGGCGGGCTGTATGTGCCCGAGACGCTGCCCAAAATGAGTGCCGGCGATATCGCGGCGCTGGCGGGCCTGTCCTATGAGGAGGTCGCGTTTCGCGTGATGCGGCCCTTCGTGGGCGAGAGTTTCACCGATGCGGAATTCGGCGATTGCATCGCGCGGGCCTATGCGGGGTTCGGCCATGCGGCGCGCGCGCCGCTCAAGCAATTGCAGGACAATCATTTCCTGCTGGAGCTGTTCCACGGGCCGACGCTGGCTTTCAAGGATTTCGCGATGCAGCTGATCGGTCAGCTGTTCCAGACGGCCTTGGCGCGGTCGGGCGATCGCGTGACCATCGTGGGGGCGACGAGCGGGGACACGGGGTCGGCAGCGATGGAGGCCTTTCGCGGCCTGTCGAATGTCGATGTCTTCATCCTCTATCCCCATGGCCGGGTGTCGGAGGTGCAGCGCCGCCAGATGACCACCGTGACCGAGGCCAATGCCCATGCGCTGGCCATCGACGGGACCTTTGATGACGCGCAGGCGCGGTTGAAGGACATGTTCAACGATTTCGCCTTTCGCGACGAGGTGCGGCTGGCGGGCGTGAATTCGATCAATTTCGCCCGCGTTCTGGCGCAGGTGGTCTATTATTTCACTGCCGCCGTCGCCTTGGGCGCGCCGCATCGCAAGGTGTCGTTTTGCGTGCCGACGGGGAATTTCGGGGATATCTTTGCCGGATATCTCGCCAAGCGGATGGGATTGCCCATCGAGAAGCTGGTGGTGGCGACGAACCAGAACGACATCTTGCACCGCGCGCTGTCGACGGGGGATTACGTGACGCAAGGCGTTGCGCCCTCGATCAGCCCGTCGATGGATATCCAGGTCAGTTCGAATTTCGAGCGCGCGCTGTTCGACGCCTATGGGCGTGACGGGGGCGCGGTGGCGCAATTGATGGCGGAGTTGAAGGCCGGGGGCTTTCACATCAGCCAAGGGGCGCTGGAGGCGTTGCGGGGCGATTTCGCGAGCGGGCGCGCGTCGGAGGCCGAGACGGCCGCGATGATCGCGCGGGCGCGGGCCGAGATGGGCGAACTCTTGTGCCCGCATTCGGCGGTGGGTGTGCATGTGGCGCAAGATTTCGTTGGGGCCACGCCCCTTGTGACGTTGGCGACCGCGCATCCGGCGAAATTCCCCGACGCGGTCGAGGCGGCGACAGGCATCCGGCCCGGCTTGCCGCCCCGCATGGCCGATCTGTTCGAACGTCCCGAGCGGGTGAGCCGGGTTCCCAATGATCTTGCGGCCCTCGAGGCCCATGTGCGCGAGGCCTTGGCCCGATGAGCGTGGCTATTCACACCCTGTCGAACGGTCTGCGGATCGTGACCGAGTATATGCCGGGGCTGGAATCGGCCGCGCTGGGCCTGTGGGTGTCGGCGGGCGGGCGGCACGAGGCCCCCGAGCAGAACGGGGTCGCGCATTTCCTGGAACACATGGCGTTCAAGGGGACGGCGCGGCGCAGCGCGCTTCAGATCGCGGAAGAGATCGAGGATGTGGGCGGCTATATCAACGCCTATACGAGCCGCGAGGTGACGGCCTATTATGCGCGGGTGTTGCGGCAAGATGTGCCTCTGGCGCTCGACCTGATCGCCGATATCGTGCTGAACCCGGTTTTCGATCCGCGCGAGATCGAGGTGGAGCGGGGCGTGATCTTGCAGGAGATCGGGCAGGCCGCCGATACGCCCGATGACATCATTTTCGACTGGTTGCAGGAAGAGGCCTATCCGGGGCAGGCGCTGGGGCGGACGATCCTTGGCCCCGCCGAACGGGTGCGGGCCTTTGACCGGGGGGATTTCGACCGGTTCGTGGCCGAGCATTACGGGGCGGGCCAGTTGATCCTGTCGGCGGCGGGTGCGGTCGATCACGACGAGATCGTGCGGTTGGCCGAAGCGGCCTTTGGCCATCTGCCGCGGTCCTTGCCCGTGGTGCCGGAGGCGGCGGTTTTCGCGGGCGGCGAGCGGCGGGTGGTGAAGAAGCTGGAGCAGGCGCATTTCACCCTTGCGCTGGAAGCGCCCGGTTACCGGTCGGACGATATCTATACCGCGCAGATCTATGCCAGTGCGCTGGGCGGCGGCATGTCGTCGAGGCTGTTCCAAGAGATCCGCGAGAAGCGGGGGCTGTGCTACACGATCTATGCCTCTGTCGGCAGCTACGACGATACCGGGATGCTGACGATCTATGCCGGGACATCGGGCAAGGAATTGCCGGAACTGGTGGGGCTGACGGTGGATGAATTGCGCCGCTCGGCCGAGGACATGACCGAAGCGGAGTTGGCGCGGGCGCGGGCGCAGATGAAGGCGGGGCTTTTGATGGGGCTTGAAAGCCCCTCGTCGCGGGCGGAGCGGTTGGCGCGGTTGGTCGCGATCTGGAACCGGGTGCCGCCCTTGGAGGAAACGGTCGAGCGGATCGACGCGGTCAATCTGGCGGGGCTGAGGGAGCATGCGGGGGCGCTGGTCGCCTCGGGTCAAGCGGCGATGGCGCTTTACGGGCCGGTCGGCAAGGCCCCGGATCTGGGCCGGGTGCGGGAGCGTCTGGCGGCGTGATGCTGGCGCGCAAACGGCATCTGAGGCTGGAGACCGAGCGCCTGACGCTGCGCCTGCCGCGGCATGGCGATTACCGGTCCTGGGCGGCGCTGCGCGAGGCGTCGCGCGAATTCCTCGCGCCGTGGGAGCCGACATGGGCCGCCGACCACCTGAGCCGCAAGAGCTTCACCGGCCGGGTCTACTGGTCGCAGCGGGCGCTGGGGCAGGGGAGTGCGGTGCCGCTTTTCATCTTTCGCCGGGCGGACGAGGTGCTTTTGGGGGCGATCACGCTGGACAATATCCGGCGGGGGCCGGCGCAATCGGCGACGCTGGGGTATTGGATCGGGGAGATCCATGCCCGCCAAGGGTATATGCGCGAGGCCATCGGGGCGGTGGTGCATCATGCCTTTCGCGAGCAGGATCTGAGCCGGGTCGAGGCCGCCTGCCTGCCGGAAAACGCCGCCTCGCGCGGGGTGCTGGAAAAGGCGGGGTTCAAATACGAAGGCGTGGCGCAAAGCTATCTGCAGATCGCGGGGCGCTGGCGCAATCATGTGCTGTACGCCCATCTGCGCCATGATCGGCGCGGGCGGACCGAGATCGGCTGAGGCCGGGCCAGGGCGGGGGAGGGACGAGACCATGAGCGACATTGCCCAAAGACTGGCCGCGATCCTGCCTGCCGCGGCGCTGCGCGCGGTGGCCCCCAGCTACCTGGAGGAACCGCGCGGACGCTGGCACGGGCAGGCGGCGGCCATCGTGGCGCCGGGATCGGTGGCGGAGGTCGCGGCCGTGCTGCGGCTGTGCAGCGAGATGCGCGCCCCGGTCATCCCCTATGGCGGGGGTACGGGGCTGGTCGGCGGGCAATTGGCCGAAGAGGGCACGCCGCCCGTGATCTTGTCGCTGGAACGGATGCGCGCGATCCGCAGTTTTGACGCCGAGGCCGGCACGATGATCGTGGAGGCGGGCGCGATCCTCGCGGAGATCCATGCCGCCGCCGAAGCCGAGGAGTGGATTTTCCCGCTGACGCTGGCAAGCCAGGGATCGGCGCGGCTGGGCGGGCTTTTGGCCACCAATGCGGGCGGCGTGAACGTGATCCGCTACGGCAATGCGCGCGATCTGGTGCTTGGGGTCGAGGCGGTGTTGGCCGATGGCACGGTGATCGACACGCTGTCGCCCCTGCGCAAGGACAACACGGGCTATGACCTGCGGCATCTGCTGATCGGGTCGGAGGGGACGCTGGGGGTGATCACGGCGGCCTCGTTGCGGCTGTTTCCGAAACCGGCGGCCGTTGGGGCGGCGATGATGGTCGTGCCCTCGCCCGAGGCGGCGCTGGGGCTGTTGAAACTGGCGCAGGCGATGGTGGGCCCGTCTTTGTCGGCGTTCGAACTGATCGGGCGCGAGGGGTTGCTGTTCCTCGACGCGGTGGGGCCGGAAACGCGCCAGCCCTTCGATCCGCGCCCTGACTGGATCTGCCTGATCGATCTGGGCATGGGCGCGGGGGCAAGCCCGGAAGAGGCGCTGGAGGCGCTCTTCGCGGAAGCCTATGAGCGGGATCTGGTCAGCGATGGCGTGATCGCGCAATCCGAGGCGCAGCGGGCCGAGTTCTGGGCGCTGCGGGAGAATATCCCGGCGGCCAATCGCCGGATCGGCGCGATCTCGTCGCATGATATCTCGGTGCCTGTCGCGGCGATCCCGCGCTTCATCGCCATGGCCCCCGAGCGGATAGGCGCCGTGGGCGAATTCCGGTTGAATTGTTTCGGCCACATGGGCGACGGGAACCTGCATTACAACGTCTTCCCGATGCCCGGCAAATCGCCCGCCGATCACGAGAACCAGCGCGGCGCGATCAAGCGGGCGGTGCATGACCTTGTTCAGGAATTGGGTGGGTCGGTCTCGGCGGAACACGGGGTCGGGCGGCTCAAGGTCGAGGACCTCGAGCGCTACGGCGATCCGGGGAAACTGGCGGCGATGCGGGCGATCAAGGCGGCACTGGACCCTTTGGGCATCTTGAACCCCGGTGCGGTGTTGCGGGCCTGAGGGCGGCGATCCCCGCGTCGCGCCCCTGTTGGGGGCGCTCCTTGGGGTGGTGGCGCATCCAATGCCATGGCTGGCGGCGTGCTTGTGAGGTCTGTTGGAGCCTCCGGCGGGGATATTTTTGAAACAGAGAAGACGGGGACAAGGATGACCCCGACCGGTCAAGCAGCCGGTCGGGGCTTCTCCGTTTGCGGTCATCGGCGTCCCCGCCTGTACCGCAAGACCAAGCTGCGCCGAAAAGGGTGAAGAAAGCGTTTAGAGCCTTCTCTGTTTTCCAAATATCCCGGGGGGAGGCGCGCAAAGCGCGACGGGGGGCTGGCCCCCCTCTGCCCCTGCCGTCAGCGCCTGACGCCTGCGAAGCGCGCGGCCCAATCTTCCCGCGTGGCATCGTCGATCTTGGCGAAGAGGACATCCGGCACGCTGAAGCCATGACCCGGCTTCAGGGCGCCGAGGGCCGTTTCGGCGCTATCGTGCCAGGCAAGATCCACGCCCATGGCGCCCGCCATGGTGGCGGCGGCATCGGGGATGAAGGGCGATGACAGCCCGGCGTAGAAGGGGATGAGGTTCAGCGCGAGCCGCGTGATCGCAGCGGCGCGGTCGGGGTCTTCCTTGAACACGGTCCAGGGGCCTGCCGATTGCAGGTATTCGTTGCCCGCGACCCAGATCGCGCGCAGCTCGGCCGCGGCCTTGCGGATCTCGATCGCGTCCATATGGGCCTCGTACCGACGGAGCCGCGTTTCGAGATCGGCGATCAGCGCCTCCTCTTGCGGGCCGTAGGTGCCGCCCTCGGGCACGGTCTCGCCGAATTTCGAGCGGCAGAACTTGGTGATCCGGCTCACGAAATTCCCCAGCACATCGGCGAGGTCCTTGTTCACGTCCTGCTGGAACGCTTCCCAAGTGAATTCGGTGTCCGAGGTTTCGGGAACATGGGACAGGAGCCACCAGCGCCAGTAATCGGCGGGCAGGATCTCGAGCGCCTGGTCCATGAAGACGCCGCGGCCCTGGCTCGTGGAGAACTGGCCGCCGTCATAATTCAGGTAGTTGAAGGATTTGATGTAATCGACGAGCTTCCACGGCTCGCCCGATCCGAGGATCGTCGAGGGGAAGGAGAGCGTGTGGAACGGCACGTTGTCCTTGCCCATGAACTGTACGTAGCGCACGTCATCGGCGCCCTTGTCGGTGCGCCACCAGCGTTCCCAACCTTTCTCCGATCCGGGGCCCTTGCCCGCCTCGACCCATTCGGCGGCGCAGGCGATGTATTCGATGGGGGCGTCGAACCAGACGTAGAAGACCTTGCCTTCCATGCCCGGCCAGTCCTGATCGCCCTTCTTCACCGGGATGCCCCAGTCGAGATCGCGGGTGATGCCGCGATCCTGCAGCCCGTCGCCATCGTCGAGCCATTTGCGGGCGATGGACGTGGTCAGGATCGGCCAGTCGGATTTGCTGTCGATCCAGGCGCGCAGCTGGTCGCGCATCGCCGATTGGCGCAGGTAGAGGTGTTTCGTCTCGCGCACCTCCAGATCGGTGGCGCCGGAAATCGCGGAGCGGGGATTGATGAGGTCGGTGGGGTCGAGCTGCTTGGTGCAGTTTTCGCATTGATCGCCGCGGGCCTTGTCATAGCCGCAATTGGGGCAGGTGCCCTCGATATAGCGGTCGGGCAGGAAACGGCCGTCGGCGTTGGAATAGACCTGTTTTTCCGACACTTCGCGGATCAGGCCGGCCTCGGCCAGTCGGCCCGCGAAATGCTGGGTCAGGCGGTGGTTCTGGGGCGAGGAGGAGCGGCCGAAATGGTCGAAGGACAGCCGGAAGCCGCGCCCGAGCGCGTCCTGCACCGCCCACATTTCGGCGCAATACTCGGCCACGGGTTTGCCCGCCTTGGCGGCGGCAAGCTCGGCGGGGGTGCCGTGTTCGTCGGTGGCGCAGAGAAACAGCACCTCGTCGCCGCGGGCGCGCTTGTAGCGGGCGAAGAGATCGGCTGGCAGCTGGCTGCCGACGAGATTGCCGAGGTGCTTGATCCCGTTGATGTAGGGGATCGCCGAGGTGATGAGGATGCGTGCCATGGCCTTGCCCTTCGGATGCGCGTGGGCGTGGGTTTAGCGGGCGGGCGCGGGCATGGCCAGAGGGGATGGCAGGATGCGTGAGGGGTTGGCCACGCGGGCGGCGCGCGGCCTCAATCCCGGCCGGTGCGGCGGAAGATGCGCCCGACGAGGAACGAGGTGCGCGGGATCCAGACATAGGGGCCGCGCGGTTGGGCGGGGGGGCGCAGTCGCATCCGGATCACGCCGAAGACGACAAGGCCGACATGGGCCAGCGCGATCAACGCAAAGAGGGCGGCAGGCCCATAGGCCGCGATCAGCCAAGCGGTGCCGACGGGGGCGGCGATGGCCCCGATGGCGTAGAAGAACATGAGCGCGGCCGACAGTTCGACGCGCTGGTCATCCTCGGCCCAGTCATGGGCATGGGCGGCGGAAATGGAATAGATCGGGAAGGTCGCGGCCCCGAAGACGAGGGCCGCGACGAAGATCGCGGCGACGCCGAGGCCCGAAAAGGCGACGGTGATGCCGCAAGCGGCGATGGAAAAGGCCGAGAACCACAAGAGCACGGTGCGCCGGTCATGGCGGTCGGCGGCCCAGCCCGCGGGCCATTGCGCGAAGGCCCCGCCAAGGACATAGGCGGCGAGGAAGAGGCCGATCTGATCGGCCGTCAGCCCCACCTGCGCGCCGTAGAGCGGCCCCACCATCCGGAAGGCCGCGCCCGAGACGCCCGAGACGATGACGCCCGCCACCGCCAGCGGCGAGAGCCGCCAGGCAAGGCCCGGGCGCAGGCGGGGGGCGGCACCCGTGTCGGGTTGGGGGGTGCGGGTCAACGTCAGCGGCAGAAGCGCTGCGATGCACAGGATGCCCAGGAGGTTGTAGGAAACATAGGAGGCGGGATCGAGGACGCCGATCATCAGCTGCGCGATCAGGCTGCCGCCGGTGTCGACCATGCGGTAGGTACCCATGGTGCGGCCCCGGTTGGCATTGTCGGTCTTGGCCTGCAACCACGCCTCGATCACCGTGTAGCAGCCCGCGACGCAAAAACCGGTGGCCGCGCGCATGGCCGACCAGGCATAGGGATCGACGACCATCATATGGGCCAGAAGCCCGATGGCGCCCGCCGCGATGAAGGCCGCGAAGGCGCGCGAATGGCCGACCGAGCCCATCACGCGCGGCGCCCACCAGCAGCCGATGAAGAAGCCGAAGAAATGCGCCGAGCCCAAAAGGCCGATCTGCCCGTTGGTGAAGCCCAGTTCCGTGCCTGACAGCACGTCGAGCGGCCCCACGCCCCCCGAGGAGAGTTGCAAGAGCAGCACCGAGAGAAACAGCGCGGCGAAGGAGATGATGAGGCGCATGGTGGTCGGGTCTTGGAGATGTGCCAGACCTGCGTAGCGGGCGATGGCGCGGGATGCACCCATGTTTTCGTCGGCCGGGGGTCGGTTTTCGGGAGGATGTGCGCGTGGCGGGCCGGGACCGCCCGCCCTGCCGGGTCAGCCGGAGCGGGCGAGCAGGCGCATCAGGGTGTCGATATGTCCGTCCCTGAGGTCCGTGACTGGAAAATACCGGTCGAGGTCGGCGAAGGTCGCGAACATCTCGCGCGAGAGGGAAAGGGTCACGATCGGCCCGAAGACGAGATGCAGGAAGAGTTTGGGGTCTAGGTCGTTGAAATGGCCGCTGCGCACCCCGTCCGCGATGATGCGGGCAAGGATCTGGTGCTGGGGGGCGATGTAATCGTCGTGGAAGGAGCGGGCGACGGAAGGAAAGGCGCGCGACACCTCGGCGATCAGGGGCGACATGCGCCCCACCGGCGAGGTGATGATCGTGTCGTAGAGCGCCATCAGCGCCGCGCGCATCTTGTCGGGCGGTGGTGTGGAGGGATCTTCGGCGATGGTCCGAAGCTGGGACAATTCGGCGGCATAGCCATCGGTGACGCAGGCCGCGAAGAGATCCTCCTTGCCGGGAAAGTGGTGGTAAAGCGACGCCTTGGTCAGGCCCGCCGCCGCCGCGACCATCGACATGGAGGTCGCGGCAAAGCCGTTTTCGAGAAAGAGGCGCGTCGCGATCTCGACGATCTCGTGCCGACGCGTGCCGGCGCGTGTTTTCTGCAGCTCTGCCATTGACTGGGACCTTCTCCCTCCTAACCTACCAACCGGTCGGTTGGTTTGTTCTCCCCGACGGGAAGATGGTTTGCAATGATGAAGTTTCAACGGATGGTTTTGGGGGCCTGTGCCGCGGCGGGTCTGGCCCTGTCGGCGCCGATTGCCCCGGCGCAGGAGGATCGGGCGGCGCCGATCCCTGTCCGCACGCTGGTTCTGACTGCGCCCGAGGCCGCGGTCGCGCGACAGTTTTTCGGGCAGGTGGCGGCGCGCGATACCGTGGAACTGGCCTTCGAGGTCGGGGGCAGGCTGGACCACGTGGACCTGGTCGAGGGCCGCGCGGTGAGCCAAGGCAGTCTGCTTGCCGCGCTGGAGCTAGGGCCGTTCGAGCGGGCGGTGGAGCGCGCGGCGCTGGATCTGGCGCAGGCGCAGCGCGATCTTGATCGCGCCGCGACGCTGGCCGCGCGCAACGTGGCCGCGACGGTCGATGTGGACATGCTGCGGACGGCGCGGGACCTGGCCGATGTGGCGCTGCGCGATGCGCGGGCCGCGCTGGAGGATGCGCGGCTTGTCGCGCCGTTCGACGGGATGATCGCGGCGCGGCTGACCCATGCCGAGGCCATCGTCGAGCCGGGACAGCCGGTCGTGCGGCTGCATGACCTGTCCGAACTCCGCGTCGAGGTTGATCTGCCGGAGCGCGTGTTGCGCGCGGTCGGTGACCCCGAGGCGGTGACGTTTGTCGGTCTTTTGCCCGGGGGCGGGGCGGAATTTCCGCTGGCGCTGCGCGAATTCCGGGCCGAGACGGGACCGGTGGGGCAGAGCTACAGGGTGTCGCTTGCAGTTCTGGGCGAGGATTTGCCGCCGCTGTTGCCGGGGCAGAGCGTGGTGGTGCGGGCGGAACTGCCCGTCGCCGAGCCGGGGCCGGTTGTGCCCGCGACCGCCATCGCGACGACGCCCGAAGGGGCGACATATGTCGTGGCGGTGGAGGCTGGCGATCCGGGCCTCGTCGCGCGGCATGTCGCGGTCGATGTGGGCGCGCCGACCGGCAGCGCGCTGGTTGTCGAGGGGGTGGAGACCGGGGCCGAGATCGTGGCCATCGGGGCGCAGCAGGTGCCGGACGGTGCGCCGCTGGCCCGCTACGCGGGTCTGATCGGCGGATCGGAGTGAGAGCCTTGCAGATCGCGCGTCTGGCCATCGAACGGCCGCTGTATACCTGGCTTCTGATCCTGTTTTGCGTCTTTGGCGGATTGGCGGGCTATGTCGGGGTCGGCAAGCTGGAGGATCCGGCCTTCACGCTGAAATCGGCGCTGGTTCTGACCCCCTATCCCGGCGCGACGGCGCAGGAGGTTGCCACCGAGGTTTCGGAGGTTTTGGAGGCGGAATTGCAGCAGATGGGGGAGGTGGCGACGATCACCTCGTCCAACCGGCCGGGCCTGTCGGTGATCGAGGTCGAGGTGCGCGACACATTTGGCGGGGAGGAATTGCCCCAGATCTGGGACGATCTGCGCGACCGGATCGCCGATGTCGCACCGGACCTGCCGCCCGGAGCCCTGACGCCGATGTTCAACGACAGTTACGGCGATGTCTTCGGGCTGCTCTATGCCGTGTCGGCGCCCGGTTACGGCGATGCCGATATCCACCAGATCGCAAGTTTTCTGCGGCGCGAGGTGGCGGCGGTGCCCGGTGTCGCCAATGCGGAACTGCGCGGGCTGCCGGAAGAGGCGATCCATGTCGAGCCGTCGAGTGCCACGCTGGCCGCGCTGGGCGTGCCGCCCGCCGCGATCCTTGGGGCGATCACGCAGGCCGATGCCCTGTCGCCCGCGGGGTCGTTGTCGCAGGGGCGCAGCGATCTGCGCGTCGAGGCGCCCGCCCTGCAAGACAGCGCCGCCGAGATCGGGGCGTTGAGCTTTGGCCATGCGGGCGAGGTCCTGAACCTGACGGATCTGGCGCGGGTGACGCGGGGGACGGTGGACGACCCCGGGCAGATCATCCGCCACAACGGTGTCGCGGCCTTCACGCTGGGGATTTCGGGGCTGACATCGGAGAATATCGTCACGGTCGGCGCGGCGGTCGAGGCGCGTCTGTCGGAGATCGCGCAGCTTTTGCCGGTCGGGGTCACGATCGACCCGATCTACGAGCAGCACCGCGTCGTGGCCGAGGCCAATGGCGATTTCGTGGTGAACCTTGCCCTGTCGGTCGGTGTGGTGATCGGGGTGTTGGCGTTGTTCATGGGGTGGCGGGCGGCCGTGGTGGTGGGCGGCACGCTGTTCCTGAACGTCACCTTCACATTCTTTTTCATGAATCTTTTCGACATCAAGGTGGAACGGATCAGCCTTGGCGCGCTGATCATCGCGATGGGGATGCTGGTCGACAATGCCATCGTGGTGGCCGAGGGGATGCAGGTTCAGATGCGGCGGGGCCGTCGCGCCGCGCAGGCCGCGGCCGAGGTCGCGCGGCGCACGCAGGTGCCGCTTTTGGGGGCTACGATCATCGGGATCCTCGCCTTTGCGGGGATCGGGTTGAGCCCGGACAGTTCGGGGGAATTCCTGTTTTCGCTCTTTGCGGTGATCGGCATATCGCTGTTGCTGTCGTGGTTGCTGGCGGTCACGGTCACGCCCTTGCTGGCCAGCTATTTCTTTCGCGTCGACACGCGGGCGGATGCCGCGGACCCCTATGACACGGCGTTTTTCCGGGCCTATGGCCTGGTCGTGCGCGGCGCGTTGCGCCTGCGGTACCTGGTGCTTGTGGGACTGATCGGGGCCTTTGTCGCGGGCGGGTCCGCGATGGGGCTGGTCAAGCAGCAATTCTTTCCGCCCGCGACGACGCCGTTGGTTTACCTGAATTACATGGCCGCGCAGGGCACGTCGATCGCGGCGACCTCGGAGGATCTGGCGCGGATCGAGGGTTGGCTTCTGGAGCGGGAGGAGGTGACGGCGGTGACCACCACCGTCGGCGGGCCGATGACCCGGTTCTTGTTGACCTACACGCCCGAGGATCCGAACCCGGCCTATGGCCAGATCGTGATCCGGGTCGAAGATCATACGCAGATCCCGGCCCTGCGCGACGCGCTGTCGGCCTTTGCGGCCGAGGAGGTGCCATGGGCCGAGACGCGGGTGCAGCAGATCATCTACGGCCCGCCGGTGGGGGCCGATGTCGAGGTGCGGCTGAGCGGGCCGGATGCGGTCGTCCTGCGCGGGTTGGCCGCCGAGGCGCAGCGCATCCTCGAGACGGAGACCGACCTGTTGACGGTGGAGCGGACCGATTGGCGCGACCGCGAGCTTGTCACCCGGCCCATCTTTGCCGCCGACCGCGCGCAGGCGCTGGGCATCGCGCGCGGGGATGTGGCGCAGGCCGTGGCCTTGGCCACCGACGGGGTGCAGGCGGGCGCGATCCGCGAGGGCGATCGGCTGATCCCGGTCATCGTGCGGACCCCGCGCGCCGAGCAGGTGCCCGGTGCCGAGCTTGTCGACCAATTGGTCTATGCCCCGGTGGCGGACCGCTTCGTCAGCCTGGACCAAGTGGTGGACGGGTTCGAGGTGATCGCCCGCGACACGCTGGTGCAGCGCCGCAACCGGGTGCCGACGATCAGCGTGCAGGCTTTCGCAAAGGCCGATGTGTTGCCGGCGCAAGCCTTTGCCGAGGTCCGCGCCGCCATAGAGGCGATGGAGCTGCCGCCCGGATACCGGATGGCGTGGGGTGGCGAATACGAGAGCGCGTCGACGGCGCAGGCGAGCCTCGGGCGGCAGATGCCGCTGGCCTTCGGCGCGATGTTGCTGATCACGCTCTTGCTGTTTGGCAAGCTGCGCCAGACGCTGGTGATCTGGACGGTGGTGCCGATGGCGGTCACGGGGGTGGGGCTGGGCCTGTTGTGGACCGGCTTGCCGTTCAGCTTTACCGCGCTTCTGGGGCTGTTGAGCCTGTCGGGGATGCTGATCAAGAACGCCATCGTTCTGGTCGAGGAGATCGATGCGCAGAAGGCCGAGGAGGGGCTGTCGCAGGACGAGGCCATCGTCACCGCCTCGATCAGCCGCCTGCGGCCGGTCCTCTTGGCAGCGGCGACCACGATCCTGGGGATGACGCCGCTGTTGTGGGATGCGTTCTTTGCCTCGATGGCGGTGGCGATCATGGCGGGATTGGGCTTTGCCTCGGTCCTGACGCTGATCGGGGTGCCCGCGATCTACCACAGCTACCTGCGCCGCGAACGACGCGCGGGCCAAGCGGCCGTGCGTGGGGCAGAGGGGCGCGCACCGGCGGAGGGCATGGCGCGGCGCGACCGGCTGGCCGCGGAATAGGCGGGGCCTCGGGAAGACAGGCAGGGAAAGAGCGCCGATGGCGGCCAAGGATGTGGGAAAGGTGGAGGTCCGTTCGGCCAGCGACCTGTGGGCGTGGTTGGAGGCCCATCATTGTCAGCGCGAGAGTGTGTGGCTTGTCACGTGGAAGGCCGCTTTCCCCGAGCTTTACGTGTCGCGCGACGAGGTTCTGGATGCGCTGTTGGCTTATGGCTGGATCGACGGACGGCGGATGAAGCTTGATGCCGATCGCACGATGCAATTGATCGCGCCGCGCAGCCAAGAGGTCTGGGCGCGGAGCTACAGGGACAGGTTCGCGCGGCTTGAGCGGGAGGGTCGGGTGAAACCGGCGGGGCGGGCTGCGTTCGAGCGCGCGCGGCAAAGCGGGCTACTGGAGGCGCTGGAGGCGGTGGATGCGCTGGAGGAGCCCGACGATCTGGTCGCGGGGTTGGCGGCGGCAGGCGGGCTTGACTGGTGGCGCGCGGCTGCGCCGTCCTATCGGCGCAACATCCTGAGATGGATCGCCACGGCCAAGCGGCCGGAGACGCGGGCCAAGCGGATCGGCATCGTGGCGGATCATGCCGCCCTCGCGCGGAAGGTGCCGCAATACTAGGGGCGGGTGGTCGGACCTGTGGCGGCGGGCGCGGGGCCGCGCCAGCGCCGCCCCGTCAGACGAGCATCCGGCGCGGATCGGCGATCAGCTTTGCATAGTGGGACAGGAAGCGCGCGGCATCGGCCCCGTTGATGACGCGGTGGTCATAGGAGAGGTCGAGCGGGACCATGGGCACCGGGCGCGGCGTGTCGCCGTCCCAGACGGTCACGGTTTCGGTGCGCGTCAGGCCGAGGATCGCCACCTCGGGCGGGTTCACGATGGGGGTGAAGGCCGTGCCGCCGATGCCGCCCAGATTGGTGATGGTCATGGAGGCGCCGCCCATGTCCTGCGGGCCGATCTTGCGGACCTGCGCGCGGGCGGCGAGATCGGCGATCTCGGCCGCGATGGTCCAGAGCCCCTTGCGGTCGGCGTCGCGGATGACGGGGACCATCAGGCCATGTTCGGTATCCACGGCGATGCCGATATGGACGTAATCCTTGAGGATCAGTGTCGTCCCGTCGGGCGAGAGCGAGGCGTTGAACCGGGGAAAGGCGCGCAAGGATCGCGCCAGGGCCGCGACATGGAAGGCCAGCGCCGTCAGCTTCACGCCGCGCCCCTCGGCCTCGGGTTTCCAAGCTTTGCGCAGTCCTTCGATCGCGGTCATGTCGGCGCGGTCGTGATGGGTGACGGCAGGGATGAGCGCCTGCGCCGCCGCGAGGTTGCGGGCGGCGACCTGCGCGAAGCGGCTCATGGGTTCGTGGGTCACCGGGCCATGGGCGGAATGATCCACATCCCAATAGGCGGTATCGGCGGCGGGGGCTGCCGGACCGGGGGCGGCGCGATCCGCGCCCTCCAGATCCTCGGGGCCGAGCGTGGTGCGCCCGAGGCGCTGCGCCAGCGCGTCGATGTCGATGCCCTTTTCCAGCGCGAGACGCCGGGTCGTGGGGCTGGCCGAGATATCGCTCATGGCTGTTTCCCTCACCATTCTGCCGAGATGTATTGGGTTTCCATGAATTCGAGCATCCCCTCATGCCCGCCTTCACGGCCCAAGCCCGATTGCTTGGTCCCGCCGAAGGGCGCGGCCGGGTCGGAGACGAGACCGCGGTTGAGGCCCACCATGCCATAATCGAGCCGTTCGCAGACCTGCATGGCGCGGCGGAAATCGCTGCTGAAGACGTAAGCCACCAGCCCGTATTCGGTCGCATTGGCGCGCGCGATGGCGTCTTCCTCGTCGGTGAAGGTCTGGATCGCGGCGACGGGGCCGAAGATCTCGTCATGGACGCAATCGGCGTCTTGCGAGACATTCGACAGGACCGTGGGCGGGTAGAAATAGCCCGGACCCTCGGGAATCGTGCCGCCGCATTCAAGCGTGGCGCCCTTGGCCAGCGCATCGGCGACGAAGGCCGCCACCTTGTCGCGGGTATCGGCATTGACCAGCGGGCCGACATCGACGCTGGGATCTCTGCCATCGCCCAGCTTGAGTGCGGACATCCGCGCGGCAAGCCGCTTGGTGAATTCGGCGGCGATGCTGTCGTGGACATAGATGCGGTTCGCGGCGGTGCAGGCCTCGCCCAGATTGCGCATCTTGGCCAGCATCGTGCCTTCGATGGCGGCGTCCATGTCGGCGTCATGCAGCACGAGAACGGGCGCGTTGCCGCCCAGTTCCATGGCCGGTTTCAGCACCTGATCGGCGGCGGATTTCAGGAGCTTGCGGCCAACGCCGGTCGAGCCGGTGAAGCTGACCACGCGAACGCGGGGGTCGTGCAGCATGTGATCGACCAGCGCGCCCGTGCGTTTCGACGGCAGCACGTTCACAAGGCCCTTGGGCACGCCCGCCTCTTCCAGCAGGGGCATCAGGGCCAGCATGGTGAGCGGCGTTTCGGAGGCGGGCTTGATGATCACGGCGCAGCCTGCGGCCAGCGCGGGCGCGATTTTCCGCGTCCCCATCGCGGCGGGGTAGTTCCATGGCGTCACCAGCACGGCGAGGCCCGCGGGCTTGTGCTGGACCATTATGCGCGCGCCCGAGGCGGGGGCGCGCGTGATCATGCCATCGGCGCGCACGGCTTCTTCGGCGAACCAGCGGAAGAATTCGGCCGCATAGGCGGCTTCGCCCCGGGCGTCGGACCCGGCCTTGCCGTTTTCGAGCGTGATGAGACGCGCGAAATCATCGAGGCGGGCGGTCATGAGTTCCCAAGCGCGGCGCAGCACCTCGGAGCGTTCGCGGGGGGTGCGTTTTGCCCAATCGGCCATGGCGCGCTCGGCGGCATCCAGCGCGGCATCCGCATCGGCGATATCGGCCGAAGCGACGGAGGCGATGACCTCTTCGGTGGCCGGGTTGATCACGTCGAAGCGCGTGTCGGTCTTGTGCCATGCGCCGTCGATGTAAAGGTCGGTGTAGAGCATCTGGGTTATCCCCCGCGTCAGAGCAGGTGGCGGAGCGGCTGCTCCATCCGGCCTGCGAATTCGGTCAGAAGCGCGATAGCGGCCTCGGTGGAAAGCTGGTCTGCGGCGCATTCCAGCGTGATCGACAGGCCCGCACCGTCCGGGGCAAGCGTCAGGACGGGCGCATCCTCGGCCCCCATCGCGACACTGGCCACGCGCGTGGCGCGCAGGTCGCGGAGCCGGAGCGCGGGCGGCGCGTCGGTCTCGGTTTCGGTGACGCCCCCCAGCGCACGGCCCGGCGGCACGGTGAAGTGTCGCGTGGTGCCGAACCGGTCGACCGCGATCGTGACGGGGTCAGGGCGGCCAAGGCTCGCCCCCGCAAGGCCTGCGAGGATCGCATCGGCATCGGTGAGCGACAGGTCGCGCGCGGCCCATGCGGCAAAGGGGGTCAGCCCGTCCGCGGGGCACAGCGCCGTCAGGCGGCGGGAGGCCGCGGCCTGTGCCCGGGTTTCGTTGGGCGTGACCGCGGGCAGCGCCCGGAGCGTGTCGAGATCGGCGACATGGAAAGGCTGGGGATGTCCGGCCTCTGCCAGCCGGGCGAGGTCAAGCCCCTGTTCCCGCGCGAGGCGGCGGGCCTTGGGCGAGGCGAGGATGCGACCGCCCGATGGTGTGGGGGCGGCGGCAGCCGGGGCCGGTTTGGCGGCAACGGGTGCCGATTTGGCCGGGGCCGTTTCGGTCCGGTCCGCCTTGGACTGGTCCGGTTTCGCGCGAGCCCTGGGCGCTTTGTCCTTGAGCGCGCGGGCGACGGGGGCCTTGGGCTCCATATCCGACAAGATCGCCACGGGCGCGCCCACGGGCACGTCCTCTCCCGGTGCGGCCAGTGTCGCGGCAAGCCAGCCTTTGCGGCCAGCCTCCACCTCCATCGTGCTCTTGTCGGTCTCGACCTCGAAGAGGATATCCTCCGGCTCCACGGCATCACCCGGGGCCTTGAGCCACGACACCAGAAGGCCGCTGTCTTGCGCCATGCCCAGTTGCGGCATGGTGATTTGATGGCCCTCGGGCAGGATGTCCTCGGCCGCGGGCGTCTCGGCCGGGGCGGCTTGGGCGGTTTGGGCGGCTTGGGGGGCGGGGGCGTCGCCTGCGTCGTCCGGCCCCGTCTCCTCGGGGCTGTCGGTGATGCGGGCGATGACCTGACCCACGGGCACATCCGCGCCCTCGGGATAGGCCACGCCGGTCAGGTAGCCGTCAGCGGGGCTTTCGACCTCCATCACGGCCTTGTCGGTTTCCACCTCGAAGAGCGCGTCGCCTTTGGTCACGGCCTCGCCCGGCGATTTCAGCCAGGACACGATCTTGCCCGCATCCTGCGCCATGCCGAGCTGGGGCATGGTCACGTCACGCGGCATCTGTCATCTCCCCGGCGCAGAGACTGCGGGCCTTGGCGGCGACGGCCTCGGGGGTGGGCACGGTCAGATCCTCGAGCGCGGGGCTGAAAGGGACGGGCACATCCATCGCGCCCATCCGCACCACCGGCGCATCGAGGTGGTAAAAGGCCTTTTCGTTCAGGCGGCTGGCGATCTCGGCGGTCACGCCATAGCTTTGGTGGCCCTCGTCGATCACGATGGCGCGGCTGGTCTTTTTCACGCTGTCGAGCAGGGTCTTCTCGTCCAAGGGCACGATGGTGCGGGGGTCGATCACCTCGGCCTCGATACCTTCTTGTGCAAGAAGGGCGGCGGCCTTTTCGGCCACTTGCACCATCGACGAGGTGGCGATCAGGGTGATGTCGCGCCCTTCGCGCTTCACGTTGGCGACACCGAAGGGTATCAGGTATTCCTCCTCCGGCACGGGCGCCTTGTCTTGGTACATCAGCTTGTCTTCGAAGATGACGACCGGGTTGTTGTCGCGGATGGCCGTCTTCATCAGGCCCTTGGCCTCGTAGGCCGATGATGGCAGCGCGACCTTGAGGCCGGGGATATGGGCCACGAGCGCCTGCAGGGATTGCGAGTGCTGCGCCGCCGAGCGCCGCGTCGCGCCAAGGTTGGTGCGCAGCACCATCGGCACGGTCAGTTTGCCGCCCGACATGTAATGCTGCTTGGCCGCCTGATTGCAGAGCTGGTCCATCACGAGATAGATGAAGTCGCCGAACATCAGGTCGACGACAGGCCGCGCGCCGGTCATCGCGGCGCCCACCGCCATGCCGACGAAACCGGGTTCGGAAATCGGCGTGTCGATGACGCGGGACGTGCCGAATTCTTCTACAAGACCGGACAGGACCTTGAAGGGCGTACCCGCCTCGGCCACGTCCTCGCCCAGAATGAACACGGTCGGATCGCGGCGCATTTCCTCGGCCAGCGCCTCGTTCACGGCTTGGGACAGGGTGATTTCCCGCATCGTCTCTCTCCTCATTCCGCGTAAACGTGCATGTCGACCTCATGGGCCGGGGGGTAGGGCGCCTTTTCGGCATAGGCCACGGCTTCTGCCGCATCCTTTTCGATCTCGGCGTTCATCGCCTCGATCTCCGCTTCGGTGGCGATGCCCTGTTCCACGAGGAAGGCGCGGAAGCGGATGATCGGGTCGCGATTGTCCTTCCAGTCCTTCTCCTCGGACTTGGAGCGGTAGTATTCGCGGTTGATGTCGCCCACGTGGTGGCCGTGGTAGCGGTAGGTCATCAGTTCCATGAAGAAGGGACCTTCGCCCTTGCGGGCGCGCGCGACCAGTTTCTGGGTCAGTTCGTTGACGGCCAGCACATCCTGCCCGTCGACCTGATGCGCCTCGATCCCGAAGGCCTCGGCCCGCGCGATGATCGAACCCGCGGCGATTTCCTCGGTCTTGGTGTATTCGGAATACCCGTTGTTCTCGCAGGCATAGATGACCGGCAGCTTCCAAAGGGCTGCCATGTTCATCACCTCGTACATGAGGCCCTGCGCGGTCGCGCCATCGCCGAAGAAACAGACCGTCACATCGTCCTGCCCCAAGAGTTTCGCGCGCAGGGCCGATCCGGTGGCGATCCCCATGGACCCGCCCACGATGGCATTGGCGCCAAGGTTGCCGTGGCTTTGGTCGGCGATATGCATCGAGCCGCCCTTGCCCCGGCAATAGCCCTCGGCCTTGCCCAGAAGCTCGCAGAACATCGCCTTGAATTCCGCGCCCTTGGCCACGCAATGACCATGGCCGCGATGGGTGGAGGTGATGCGGTCGCTGTCGGTCAGCGCCTCGCAGATGCCGACGGCGACGGCTTCCTCGCCGGAATACATATGGGTCAGCCCCGGCATCTTGGCCGAAAGATAGAGCTGGTTGGCGTTGTCTTCGAAGGTGCGGATGCGGACCATCTGGGCATACATGCGCAGGTAATCCTCGGTATTGGTCTTGGGCTTTGCCATGGATCTGGTCCCCGGACGGATGCGTCCTTCATCTTGGTGAAAAACTCTCGGGGGGTATGGGGGGCAGACAGCCCCCCATCTCCCGAAGGTTCAGTAACGGTTGGCGATGGGCAGGTCCTCGGCCGGGAAGAGGCTGATCACCTCGCAGCCCGTCTCGGTCACCACCACCTCTTCCTCGATGCGGGCGGCGGAATAGCCGTCGGCGGCGGGGCAGTAGGTCTCCAACGCGAAGACCATGCCGGTCTGGATCTCCATCGGATGATCGAGGCTGACCGCGCGGCTGATGATCGGGCGCTCATGCAGCGCGAGACCCAGACCATGGCCGAATTGCAGGCCAAAGGCCGCGTCCTCGTTGGGGAAGCCCAGGCTTTCGGCGGTCGGCCAGACCTCTGCCACCTTGTCGGTGGTGACACCGGGCTTGATCATGGCGATGGAGGCATCGATCCATTCGCGCGCCTTGACGTAGGCGTCGTTCTGCGCGGGCGTCGCCCTCCCGACGTTGAAGGTGCGGTAGTAGCAGGTCCGATAGCCCTGGTAGCTTTGCAAGATGTCGAAGAAGCACTGGTCGCCGGGCCGGATCAGCCGGTCGGTGAAATTGTGCGGATGCGGATTGCAACGCTCGCCCGAGATGGCGTTGATCGCCTCCACATCGTCCGAACCCATCTCGTAAAGGAGCTTGTTCGAGAGCGCGACGATGTCGTTCTCGCGCACGCCGGGTTTCAGTTCCTCGTAGATCATGTGGTAGACGCCATCGACCATGGCGGCGGCCTGCGTGAGCAACTGGATCTCGTCCCAGTTCTTGATCTCGCGGGCGGCAAGCATGATCTGCTGGCCGTCGACGACTTTGATGCCTTCTTCCTGCAGCGCGTGGAACATGGCGGTTTCGGCGTAATCGACGCCGACCGGCATGTCGGCCATGCCCGCATCCTTGATCAGCTGGGCGATCATCTTGGCGTATTTCTTCATCAGGCCGAATTCGGGCGGGATGGTGCCGCGCATGCCGACCACGCCGGCGAGGCAATGATCGGGCTCCAGCCAGTCGGAATAGCGCTGGTGATGGACGGCGGCCGAGCCGAAATCCCAGACATAGGGGCTGTCGTCGCCGGTCAGGAGGCAAAAACGGCACATCTTGTCCCGTTCCCATTCGCCGATCTTGGTCGCCGAGACATAGCGGATGTTGTTGACGTCAAAGAGCAACAACGAGCCCGCATTCGAGGCCTGAAGCGATTGGCGGGTGCGGGCCAACCGATAGCGGCGCAGGCGGTCATGGTCGATGCGGCGTTCGAAATCCACCGAGGTGTGGCCCCATGCGGGCAGGCGGTCACGCCATTCCCAATTGGGGTTGAGGTCCTGGGGGGTCAGCAGGTTCGGCATCAGGGCGCGTGACATGAAAATCTCCTCCCGGCGGGCGCGGGGCCTGCCGTCACGGTTGGGTCTCTTGCGGAAACGGATGGCGTTACTGGATGCACCAGCCGCCGTCGATGTGGATCATCTGGCCGGTCATGTAGTCGCTGTCCTTGCTGGCAAGGAAGGAGGCGGTGCCGGTGATGTCGTCGGGGTAGGAGACGCGCTTGATCTGGAGCGCATCGCGCACGATGTCCTCGTAGGCTTGGCCTTCGCGGTCCTTGAAGCCGATATCGACGAGGTCCTTGTCGAGCTGTTCCCACAGCGGCGTGACCACCACGCCCGGCGCATAGCCGTTGACGGTGATGTTGTGTTCAGCCAGCGCCAGCGCGCCGCAATGGGTCAGCGCCAGACAGCCGTATTTCGAGGTGCAATAGACGGTCACGTCGATCAGCGGCTTGCGCGAGGCGATGGAGCCCACGTTGATCAGCTTGTAGGGGCCGCCGTCCTTGCCCTGGGCGATCATCTGGCGGGCGGTTTCCTGCATGCCCAGCCACATCGCCTTGGTGTTCACATCCATGATGAGGTCCCAGTTGTCCTCGTCGATGTCCATGAAGAACCGGGGTTTGTTCAGGCCCGCATTGAACAGGCCCACGTTGATCGACCCGAAGGCCTCGACAGTTGCGGCGACGGCGGCGGCATTGTCGGCGCGCTTGGTCACGTCCATGCGGACGGCGATGGCGCGACCGTTTCCGGCGGCATTGATCCGGTTGGCCATCTCCTGCGCCGCGTCCAGATCCAGATCGCCGAGGCAGACATTGGCCCCTTGCGCGGCGAAGGCCTCTGCGTTGGCGGCACCCATGCCGCGCGCGGCACCGGTGATCAGGATGTTTTTGCCCTTCAGTCGTTCGGGGTCCATCGGTTTCCTCCCTCGTGGTCCGTGTCTTCCAGAATCTCTTCGGCGCGGGCCTGAATCCGGGCCAGCGCGTCGCGGGGCCGGGTCAGGCCGCGCAGCATGTCATGCAGTTCGAGGCCGCAAAGCTTGATGATCTCGGACACCTGCGGGATCGGCGGGCGCGGCCAGAATTGCAGTTCGTCGCGCCAGGACATCTGGTCGACGGTCTCAAAAATCGGCGACAGGCGGCGCACCTCGGGGTCGGCACCCACGGAATAGCGGGGCGCGGTGCGGCTGCCGTTCTGCACGTAAAGCTTTTGCGCGCCGGGCGAGGTGAAAGCGATCAGCGCCTCGGCGGCATCTTCTACCCGTTCGGGGGCGAGATTGGCCGGGATGCAGAGCGCATAGCCACCCACGGGCGCAATCGGCGCGCCCTCGGGTCCATGGGGATGGGGCAGGTAGCCGGTGTTGCCATGGGCGGGGCAGGTTTCATCCAACTCGAAATACGGAGCGAGCAGCGTGTAGCCATAGGCCATCGCCACCTTGCCCGCCGCATAGGGGCGGACCCGTTCGTACCACGACATCGACAAGATATCGGGCGGTGAATAATCCAGAAGCTCCATCAGGTATTCAGCGGCCGCAAGCGCCCGGTCGGTGTCGAGCCGGGGCTGCCATGGCCCATGGCCAAGGCGGGCCGCGTCATATCCGCCGGCGATTTCGGGCAGGTCGATGATGGGCTGGCCGAAGGCCGCGCAGGTCATCATGAAGGTATGGCCAAGCGCCGTGCCGCGCGCGGCATTCCACGCCACACCGTAGCGTCCGGCGCGCGGGTCGTGGAAATGGCGGGCGGCTTCGATCACCTCGTCGGCGGTGACGGGGGGCGTGATGCCATCGCGGGCGAACCAATCCTTGCGGTAGAACATCAGTTCCGGCGTGGTCTGGCTGGGCACGCCGTAGGGCACGCCGTTCCAATGCGTCGCGCGCCAGCCCGCCGTGTGGAAATCGCCGGGATCGAGCCGGTCGGTATCCATCACCTCGGTCAGGGGGCGGATCACGCCCTTGGTCACGAATTCGCCGATCCACGGCAGATCGACCGCGATCAGATCATAGGCGCTGCGCTTGCGCTCGGCGTTGCGCAGCGTTTCCTGATGCAGGCGGTCGATGGAAAAGGCGCGCTGGTGGATGTCGGTGCCCACCATCTGTTCGAACTGGCGCTTGAGGTTTTCCATGACCATGAAGGTCGGATCGCCATGCACCAGGATGCGCAGGCCGCCCGCCAGCTTGAGCGGCGCGAGCAGCGCGCGGGGGGGCGCGATGGCCGCCTGGCTCGAGACATAGGAGCCGCCGTAGAAATAATCCTCGGTCTCTTCGGGCGGCGCCGCGTCGAAGGTGGCCCGCGCCAACCGTCCGATGCGGCTTGCGACCTGACCGAATTCTTCGAGCAGCTGTTCGCTGGGGTGGAGCGAAAAGGTCCGCCCCGATTTCGTGCGCGGGCGCTGTTCGACAAGGCCTGCGGACTGGATCTCGGCCAGTTTGCGCATCGCGGTGGCATAGGGCACCCCCGAGGCGGAAGCCATGGAGGAGGACGAAACCATCCGCCCCTCGATATGTCCGCGCATCAGGTGCAGGATCATGTTGAGGTGCGGATTGGGTGTGGTCGGGTCGAGCGAGGTGTCGATCTCGCGGCACAGCTCACCGAGGAAATCGACCACGCGGGCCAGTTCCGCCTCGGCGGAGGCCACGCCAAGACGGCCGCCGAGCGATGTGGCGTCTTGTCCGAATTGGAGGATTTCGCTCGGTTGCTTGTTCATGGTTCCGCTGGCACGTTGCCCGGCGACCCGGATCGGGGAGCGCGTCATGGGCTATCCTCCATGCAATGTTCAATTTGATATCCGGATACGATGGCTGAAAATGTTCAAAATGGATATCAAAATGTCCAAAACGGACAAAACCGGACGAGTCTTCGGGGGGTGAAACAGCGCTGGATCGGGTCAGATTGCACCGGGCGATTCCCGGGCTGGGAGGCAGCGGCAATCACCAGACCGACACAGGGAGGAAAGACATGACCCGCAACACCAAGCTTTTGCTTGCCTGCTCGACCGCGCTCATCGCGATGGGCGGTGCCGCGGCGGCGCAGACTTATACGATCGGAATCACGCAAAACAACGTGGGCGTCGACAGCTACCAGACGACCTATGAACAGGCCTTCATCGCGGCGGCGGAAGCCAACCCCGATGTCGAAGTCGTGGTTCTGGACGCCGGCGGCGACGTCGCCCGCCAGATCGCCCAGATCCAGGACCTCGTGCAGCAAGAGGTCGACGCGATGATCATCTGGCCGACCAACGGACAGGCCGTGATCCCCGCCGTGCGGCAGGCCCATCAGGCCGATATCCCGGTCGTCATCACCAATTCGAACATCGCCGAGGAAGGGTTCGAGTTCATCCGCTCCTTCTCGGGGCCGGACAACGTGACCCAAGGCGCGCGCGCCGCCGAAATCATGTGCGAGCGCTTCACCGCGATGGGCATTCAGGACGAGGCGCAGATCGTGCAGATCACCGGTCAGCCGGGCTATACGACCGCCATCGAACGCGCCGAGGGCTTCGAGGAGCGTCTGCCCGAGGTGTGCCCGAACGTCACCTTGGTGGCGAGCCAGCCGGGCAACTGGAACCGCGAGGACAGCCAGCGCGTGATGGAGGCCTTCCTTGTCCAATATGACGATATCGACGGCGTCTATTCGGGTGACGACAACATGGGTGTCGGCGCGCTGAATGCGGCACTGGCCGCTGGCCGTGCCGAAGGCATCACCTTTGTCGGCGCGACCAATTTCGCGGTCGGCTACGACGCGATGGAGCGCGGCGAATACTGGGGTTCGATCTATCAATCCCCGGTCGACGATGCCGAGGCGGCGCTTCAGACCGCGCTCGATATCCTGGCCGGCGAAGATGTTCCGTTCTTGAACTACTTCGACACGCCCAAGATCACCCAAGACAACATGGGCGAGTTTACCCGCCCGGTCTTCTGATCCCCTCCCTGATGGGGCGGCGGCCTGCCGTCGCCCCGTTTTTTTCCAGACCATTGCCAGACGACAGAGGTATTCACCGTGGCTGAACCGCGTGGGGTAGAAGGGCGTGTCTGCATCGTGACCGGTGCGGCGCGCGGGATCGGACGCGCCATCGCCGAGGCGCTTCTGGATGAGGGCGCAACGGTCTGTCTGGCGGATCTGAACGCCGATCAGGTGGCCGAGGTGGCCGAAGCCAACCGGGCGCGGCCGGGGATCGCCCCCGAGGCCGTTCTGTCCGTCGGCGTCGACGTGCGCGACCGCGCGCAGGTCCGCGCGATGATCGAAGCGACCGCAAAAGCCTTTGGCCGGGTGGACGTGGTGTTCAACAATGCCGGCGTGAACAAGCCGATGAACTTTCTCGACGTGACCGAGGACAATTGGCATCTCATCATGGATGTGAACGGTCTGGGATGCCTGATCGGCATGCAGGAGGCCGCGCGCCAGATGATCGCGCAGGGCCCCGCGCCGGACGGGACGGTGGGCAAGATCGTCAACACCGCCTCGGTCGCGTCGCGTCAGGGGTTCGACAACGTGGCGCCCTATTGCGCCTCGAAATGGGCCGTAGTCAGTCTGACACAATCGGCGGCCCGCGACCTTGCCAAGCATGGCATCACGGTGACAGGGTTCGCCCCGGGTGTCGTCGCCACCGAGATGTGGGAGCAGGTGGACCGCGACCTGATGGACATCGGGGCCGCCGAGCGCCCCGGCCAGGCGATGGAGGAGTTTTCCTCCGAGATCCTGAAAGGCCGCGTCGCGCGACCGCAGGACATCACCGGCACGACCACCTTCCTCGCCTCGCGGGCGAGCGACTACATGACCGGCCAGATCGTGATGATCGACGGGGGCATGACACTGGTCTGACGCGACCGCCACGGCAGCGCGCAAGACCGGAACCAGCGCCAAGGGAGGCGCGTCCGCAGGGGAGGACGGACAGTATGGCCGACACGGCTATCAAGACATTCGGGGGCCTTCTGGCCCGGCAGGGCATCCTTGTTGCCTTCATCCTGTTCATGGTGGGCTTCACGCTGTGGAACCCGCGCTTCATCGACATCGACAATGTCTTTGGCGTGATCCGGTCCTCGGCGATCCTTGGCGTCATGGCGCTTGGCGTCACCTTCGTGGTGATCGGCGGCAACCTCGACCTGTCGGTCGGCTCGATGCTGTCGTTTTCGGCCATCGTGGTGCTGGACCTGCATGAAAACCCCGCCTTCGGCCCGGCGCTGGCTATTCCGGCGATGTTCGCCCTCACCCTGTGTCTGGGCGCGATCAACGGGTTTCTCGTGGGATACCTGCGGCTCAATTCACTGATCGTGACCTTGGGGATGCTGTCGGCCATCCATGGCCTGACGCTGACCTGGTCGGGCGGGCAGAACATGGACATCGCCGATCAGGGTGCCACGTGGTTCGGCGTCTTCGGACGCGGCACGGCGCTGGGCATCCCGATCCCGGTCCTGATCTTTGTGGCGCTGGCGGCGTTCCTTGGCATCTTGCTGGCCAAGACGCCCTTTGGCCGCAAGGTCTATGCCGTGGGCGGGAACCCGACGGCGGCGACATTCTCGGGCATCCCGCGCGCGCGGGTCGTGTTCCTGACCTACCTGATTTCCGCCTTTTGCGTCGCGGTGGCGGGCCTCATTCAGGCCAGCCGCACCATGGGGGCGCAGAACACGGTGGGGCAGGGGTTGGAGCTGGAGGTTCTGGCCGCCGTGATCCTTGGCGGCGCATCGCTGCTGGGCGGGTCGGGCACGATCTTCAAGACGGTGATCGGTGTCCTGATCCTTGGCTTCATCCAGAACGGTCTGCTGCTGGCCGGCCTGCAATTCTACGTCCAGTTCGTCGTGACCTGGATCATCATCATTCTCGCGGTCTGGCTCGATATCGCCACCAAGCGCGGGAAGCTCTGGTCGCCGATCGCGTGATGGGGATGCACATGAAGACCGATATCCTCAAGAAACTTGTCCAGAACGGCGCGATCTGGGGCTTCATCCTGCTGCAACTGGTCTTTTTCGAACTGGCCGGGCGCTATTGGGCGGGGTCCAGCACGACGTTCATCGATCTGGACAACCTGCTGTTGCTGCTCAAGCAATCCGCGCCGATCGGGATCATCGCGGTGGGCATGACCATCGTCATGGTGAACGGCAACATCGACCTGTCGGTCGGCGCGATCTACGCGCTGTGCGGCATCGTCCTGCTGGACAGTCTGGGCTGGCCGATGATGGAGGCGATGGGCGACGGGGCGATCCCGCTTGCCATGCTCATCGCGCTGGCCACGGGCTGTGTGCTGGGGCTCATCAACGGGCTGATCGTCTGGAAAACCGGCGTCGATGCCTTCATCGTCACATTGGGCGCGATGCTGGGCTATCGTGGTCTGGTGTTCATGTACAATGGCGAACAGCCGACATCGAACCTGAACTGGACGATGGTGGACATGGCCGAATGGGGCATATTCGGCATCCAGACGCCCGCGCTTGTGCTTCTTTTCGTGGTGCTGGTCGTCTGGCTGGTGATGACGCGCACGGTTCATGGGCGCAACGCCTATGCCATCGGCGACAACCGCGAGGCGGCGGTGAACGCGGGGATCCGGGTCGGGCCGCACATGCTGATCAATTTCGCGGTAATCGGCTTTCTGGCCGCGCTGTCGGCTGTCGTCTTCTATTCCGGCAGCGGGTCGGTGAACCCCAATGACGGGATGTTGTTCGAATTGTGGGCGATCACGGCGGTCGTTCTGGGCGGCACCAAGCTGACGGGCGGCAAAGGGTCCATCATCGGCACGCTGGGCGGTGTCATCGCGATCCAGCTTTTGCGCCGGGGCTTGAACCATATCGGGGCGGATACCGAGACGGTAAACATCGTCATCGGCACGATCCTGATCGTGGTGCTGCTCTTGGACCGCCAGCTCAACCGCAAGGCTTCAGGGGAGTTGAAGGTATGACCGGGCAAACACCCGCGCTACGGCTCGACGGGATCGTCAAGGATTTTCCCGGTGTGCGCGCACTTGATGGCGTGAGTTTCACGGTGATGCCGGGCGAGGTTCACGCGCTCATGGGCGAGAATGGCGCGGGCAAGTCGACGCTGATGAAAGTTCTGGGTGGCATCTACCAACCCGATGCCGGCCGCATCTACATCGCCGAGCGCGAGACGCGCATGAAAGGCCCGCTCGAGGCCAAGGCCAATGGCGTGATGTTCATCCATCAGGAATTGAGCCTGGCGCAGGAATTGTCAGTGGCCGAGAACATCTATCTCGGTGAATTGCCCCGCAAAAGCTTTGGCCGGGTGGATTGGCCGACACTTTACGCGCGCACCGACGCCATCTTGGAAAAGCTGCGCGTGGGCTTCACCGCGCGCACACGGGTGGGCGAGTTGTCGATCGCCAACCAGCAGATGGTCGAGATCGCCCGCGCCCTGACCGTCGACGCCAAGGCCGTGATCTTCGACGAGCCGACCGCCTCGCTCACCGATGCGGAAAAGGTGGTGCTCTTCGACGTGATCGCGGACCTGAAGGCGCAAGGCGTGGGGATCATCTACATCTCGCACCGGATGGAAGAGATCTTTCGCATCACCGACCGGATTTCCGTCCTGCGCGATGGCGAATATCGCGGCACGCTGGACACGGCGCAGACGGACGAGACCGAGGTCACGCAGATGATGATCGGTCGCAAGCTCGACCTCAGCCGCTCGGCCGCGACGGTGGAACCGGGGCCGGTCGCGCTCCGGGTCGAGGGGCTGTCTTGCGGCACGCTGTTCCGCGACGCGACCTTCGAAGTGCGCGAGGGCGAGGTTCTGGGCTTTTACGGTCTGGTCGGCGCGGGCCGCACCGAGATCGCGGAAACGCTGTTTGGTCTGCGCAAACCCACGGCGGGCCGCATCTTTCTGAAAGGGGAGGAGGTCACGATTTCCTCGCCCATCGACGCGATCCGCAAGGGTATCTCGCTGGTGCCCGAAAGCCGCAAGGAACAGGGTCTGGTTCTGGGCATGAACTGCCGCGACAACATCACCCTGCCGCAGGTGGCCGACCTGACCGCCGGGCCTTTCGTGGCGGATGGGGCGGAAATCTCGATCTATGACCAATACCGCGACCGCCTGTCGATCAAGAGCCCCAGCTGGCGCACGCTGGTGGGCAACCTGTCGGGGGGCAACCAGCAAAAGATCGTGATCGGCAAATGGCTGTCGATGCGGCCCGAGGTGCTGATCGTGGACGAACCCACGCGGGGGATCGACGTGGGCTCCAAATCCGAGATCCACAACCTTCTGCGCGATCTGGCGCGGCAGGGCTATGCGGTGATCGTCATCTCCTCCGAGATGCCCGAGGTGCTGCAATGCTCGGACCGGATCGTGGCGATGTACAACGGCACGATCATGCGCGAATTCACGGCCGAGGAAGTGACCGAGGACAGCCTGATCCAGGCGATCTCGGGGCTGAATTCCGGCGCGGCCGCCTGATCCGGGCGGGCTTTGGCGGTCTGGCCCGACGCTCGGCAATCCGCCGGGGATGACATCGGGTGCGGCATTGCGGTGACGCGGCCCTTGCCCGACGCGGCTGCGGGTCAGGCGGGTTCCACCGCCCGGTCTACCAGCAGATGCGGCCGTCCGTCCGCCCCGCGCCCCACCGGCCAATCGCCCGGCGGCGCGTCCCGGCCCCGCAGCCGGGCAAGGCGCCACTGCGCCGCCTCGGACCCATGGGCAGGGGTCAGGCTCCAGCGGCTTTCGACGCCCGCCGCGCCCCCGTCCCCCGGTGTCAGAAGAAGGGCGAGGGCGGCCGTGCCGCGCGCCTCGGCCCCGGCTTCGGCGGCAAGATGCAGGCGGCGCACCGGGGTCAGGCCGGGCGGTTCGGGCAATTCGGCCACGACCAGCGGCAGGAGACCTGCGCGCAGCGCCTCTTCCATGGTCCACAGGATATCTTCGGGCCGGTCGGGTTCGACCGTGATCAGGCGGGCGGGGTCGATCTCGGCCCGGACACCGGCCATGTGCAGCCGGTCGGGGTGCCATGCAGGCCGGATCCACAGGATGGGCCCCGCCCCCTCCGCCGCGAGCCAGAGCGCCAGACGCCGCCGCGCGGGCCCGCACAGCTCATGCGCCCGCGCGCCTGCCAGCCGGAAACGGCCCAGCAGCGGCAGGCCGGGCCGGTCACGGCGGTGCGATTGGCGGGTCAGTTTCGTCAGGTCCATGGGATCCGATTATAGATGTTCGCTAAATGTTCTCAAGCCCCGAGCCTGAACCGGCCTTGCACATCCCGGCCCGGAGGCTAGGGTCCGCCCCCGACACAGGACAGGGGACAAGAGAATGCGCCAGATCGCCCTCGGCTCGACCGACACGATGATCACCGATTACTGCCTCGGCACGATGACATGGGGCAACCAGACCCCCGAGGCCGATGCCCATCGGCAGATGGACATGGCGCTTGCTGCCGGCATCACCATCGTCGACACCGCCGAGATGTACCCGGTGAACCCGGTGCGCGCCGAAACCGTGGGCGTGACCGAGGAAATCCTCGGCAATTGGAACGCGGCCCATCCGGGGCGGCGGGGCGATTACGTTCTGGCCACCAAGATCACCGGCAAGAACGCGGCCTTTGTCCGGCAGGGGCAGGATATCACGGGGGCGACATTCACGGCGGCCATCGATGCCTCGCTCGCGCGGCTGAAGACGGATGTCATCGACATCTACCAGATGCATTGGCCCAACCGGGGCAGTTTCCATTTCCGGCAGAACTGGCGCTACGATCCGTCGAAACAAAACCGCGCGGTGACGCTGGCGCATATGGCCGAAGTGCTGGAGGCGGCCGAGGCGGCGGTCAAAGCGGGCAAGATCCGCCATTTCGCCCTGTCCAACGACAGCGCATGGGGCACGGCGCAATGGCTGCGTCTGGCCGAGGATCGGGGCCTGCCGCGGGTGCAGTCGATCCAGAACGAATATTCGCTTCTGTGCCGGCTGTACGATCTGGACATGGCGGAACTGGCGGTGAACGAGCAGGTGACGCTTCTGGCCTATTCGCCGCTGGCGGCGGGGCTTCTGACCGGGAAATACCAAGATGGCGCCCTGCCCGAGGGCAGCCGGATGGCGATCAACGGGGATCTGGGCGGGCGCAAGACCGACCGCGCCTTTGCCGCCGTCGCGGCCTATCTGGCACTGGCGGAAAAGCACGGGGTGGACCCGGTCCATATGGCGCTGGCCTTCACCGTGCAGCGGCCCTTCCCGGTCTCGACGATCTTCGGGGCGACGACATCGGAACAGCTGGGACATATCCTGTCGGGGCTGGACGTGACCCTGTCGGCGGAGCTGATGGAGGAGATCGACGCCACCCACAAGGCGCATCCGATGCCGTTCTGAACGGCTGGGGATAAAGCTGGGGACAGGTTGCATAAAGCAAGCTGTGCGGCGCTTTCGAGGGTCTGACCGCGAGAAATCCGTCGCAATTTTCCCGGCCTGCGGTTCCGCCCTTGCCGCTCCGCCCGACACGTTCGGCGCGCGATTTCCCGTGACAGGATCGCCGCGCCGCGCAAGATTGGGGCCGAGGCAAAACAGGGGGAGGGTCCGGCCATGCCGGTCGTGCTTTGCTATGGCGACAGCAACACCCACGGAACGCGCCCCGTCACGCGGATCGGGCATCTGGACCGGCACGACCGCGCCGACCGCTGGCCCGAGGTGATGGCCGCAGCCCTTGGCCCGACGGTGCAGGTGATCGCCGAGGGTTTGCCGGGCCGCACCACGGTCCATGACGACCCGGTGGAGGGCGGCTGCCGCAACGGCATCGCCGTCCTGCCCGCGATCCTGCACAGTCATCGCCCCATCGACCTGATGCTGGTGATGCTGGGCACCAATGACCTCAAGCCCCGGTTTTCCGTCACGGCTTGGGAAATCGCCCGCTCGGTCGAACGCATCTGCCTGTCCGCCCGGGCCGAGGGCGTGGTGGCCGACATGATGATCCTTGCGCCTGTCCCGGTGGTGGAGGTGGGCGTTCTCGACGATGCCTTCGAGGGCGCCGAGGCGCGGCAGGCAGGCCTTGCCGATCACCTGCGCGCCGCCGCCCATCGCATCGGCGCGGGCTTTTTCGACGCGGGCGCGCATGTGGCGGTCTCCCCCGTCGACGGGGTCCATTGGGAGGCCGCGGGCCATCACGCGCTGGGGGCTGCGATGGCGCACGCGGTGGCGGAACGGTTGCGCCTGTGAGCGGCAGCACCGCGACCCTTGGCATGGTGAGCGGCAGCGCCGCGACCTCTGGGATGGTGAGCGGCATCGCCGCCGTCCTTGGCGCGGGCACCATCGGCGCGGGCTGGGCCGCGCGGCTCGCGCTTATGGGATGGGAGGTGCGCGTCTTCGACCCCGAAGGCGCCGAGGATCTGCCCGAAACGCTTGCCCGCGCCCGCGCCAGTCTGCCCGCGCTTTACGATGTCCCCCTGCCGCCCGAGGGCCGCGTCCTCCGCGCCGCCACGATCCCCGAGGCGGTTACCGGGGCCGATTGGGTGCAGGAAGCCGCCCCCGACCGTCTGGAACTCAAGCGCAAGCTGTTCCAGCTGGTGCAGGCGCATGTTGCGCCGGGGGTCCTGCTCGCCTCTTCCAGCGCCGGGCATGATATCGCCGCGCTGCGGGGATGCGCCACGCGGCCCGAGCAGGCCCTGCGCCTTCGCCCCGTCGATCCGGTCTACCTGATGCCCACGCTCCGGGTCGAAGGGCAGGGGGCCGAGGCGCGCCTCGCCAGTATCGGGATGGGGCAGGGCGATGTCGCGGCAGCCACCAGCCTTGCCGCAATAGGCGGGGGGGAGCCCGAGGCCCGCGATGCGGCGCTGGTCACGATCCTGCGCGGGCTCAAGGATCGGGGCGCGGCCCTTGCCGCCCCCATCATCGCGCATCAGGCCGCCCTTTCCCCCGCCCCCGCCGATCCGGATGCGCGCGTCATCCCGGTGACGCTCGACCGGCAGGTGCCCGTCACCTGGGTCGATTACAACGGTCACATGAACGAGGCGCGCTTTGTCACCGCCTTTTCCGAGGCGGCCGATCGGTTGCTGCTTTGGGCGGGGATGGATGCGGCGGCGATTGCGGCGGGCCACTCGGTCTTTACCGTCGAAACCCATGTCCGCTACCTGTCCGAGGTGCAGATCGGCGATCGCATACAGGTCACGACCCGCGTGCTGGCTGGCGGGGGGCGCAAGTTCCACATCTGGCACGAGCTATGGGTGGGCGACACGCTGTGCGCCACGGGCGAACAGCTTTTGCTCCATGTCGATCTTGAAACGCGCCGCTCCGCCCTGCCGCCGCCTGCCATGGCCGATTGGCTGGCCCGCGCGGCGGCGAACCATGCCGCCCTGCCAACCCCCGAGGGGCTGGGCCGTCATGTGGGTCAGCGCCCCTGATCCACCAGTGCGCGCAGATGCGCCAGATGGCCGGGGATCGCGCGGGCCGACACCTGCGCCTCGCGCACCAGCCAGTCGAAATGCCGCGTCACCGTCCGCACCCGGTCGCGGTCGCGGAAGGCGATGTAATGCCGGCCCAGATAGATCACCGCCATCTTGGGTCCGAAAACCGTGACAGGGGCCGACCAGACCCGCCGCGCGTCATAGAGAAAGATCCGCAGGGATGGATAGAACTGGTCATAGACCTCGGCCAGCCAATCGATCTGGGCGCGGCGGATGTCGGGATCGAGCCCCGCATAATACCCTTCGCCCCGGGCAAAGCTTTCCATCTCGTGGACGGCCATGGCCATTTCGTAATCGCCCTCGGTCAGCCGCATCCAGTCAAGCCGCTCGGCCGCCGCATCGATCGCGGCATCCGGGCGGCGATGGGTCAGGGGCGCATATTCCCAACGCAGAAGCGCATTGGTTTTCAGCATGTCGGGCAGGGTCGCGGGCACATGGCGGATCTTGTAGCCCTCCGCCTCGCGGTGCCAGGCAAAGATCTGGTCATCGAGCCCCGTCGCCCGCCCCGTTTCCGAGATCGACAGCGAAGAATCCAACAGCGCGCCGGCCTGTTCCGGCCGGTCGGTCAGCCCCAAAAGCCAATCGGCCGAGACGTCGAGCGCCTGCGCGCAGGCCGCCACCACATGGCCCCCCGGCATCCGCGTCTCGCCCGGGGCCAACATCTGCGTGACGCTGGACCTGTCCACCCCGATGGCGCGCGCCAGCCCCGCCCGGCTTTGCCCCGAGATCGCCAGCGCCGCCGCCAGCCGGTCGCGGAACGTCGCGGCGACGCTGCGCTTGTCGGATTTATCCAGCATTGTTCAAATCTCACAACGATGTTGAGTTTATGCTGAGAAAACCCCGACTGCCCGCCCGACGCAAGCTCGCATATCGGTTACAGGCGAACGGGCCGCTCCCGGCCCGCCACGGGGCAATACCGCATCATGCGCATCGAATGGCCGACACTGGCCCTGATCCTTGGCTGTTATGCCGGGCTCTGGCTTGGTCTTTTTGTCCTCCCGGGGATAAGCGTAGCACTCGCTACGATCTTCCTGATCCCCCTCATCGCGCTGCAATCCTCGTTGCAACACGAAGTGATCCACGGCCATCCCTTTTCCGAAAGGCGTCTGGGCGAGGCGCTGGTCTTTCCCGCCTTCAACCTCGCCATTCCCTACCTGCGGTTCCGCGACACGCATCTGGCGCACCACATGGATGCGCGGCTGACCGACCCCTATGACGACCCGGAATCGAATTACGTCGACCCGGAGGTCTGGGCGCAGCTCTCGCCCCTGCACAAACGGCTCTTGAACGCCAACAACACGCTTGGCGGCCGGATGATCCTCGGGCCCCTGATCGGTCAGGTCAGCTTCATGGCCGCCGATTGGCAAAGCATCCGCGCGGGTGACCGGGCGGTGCTGGCGGCGTGGCTGTGGCACCTGCCGCCCACGGCGGCGTTGGTGGCGCTGGTCGTGGTTTCACCCCTGCCGCTCTGGGCCTATCTGGTCGCCTGCTACGCCGCCCTTGCCATCCTCAAGATCCGGACCTTTTTGGAACACCAGGCCCACGAGCGTGCGCGGGGCCGCACGGTGATCATCGAGGATCGCGGGCTGCTCGCCTTTCTCTTTCTCAACAACAACCTGCATGTCGTCCACCACATGCATCCGAAACTGCCGTGGTACCGCCTTCCGCGGATCTACTGGAACAACCGTGACGCCTATCTGGGGCGCAACGCGGGCTACAGCTATCCGGGCTATGGCGCGATTTTCCGCGCCTATCTGTGGCGCGCGAAAGACCCGGTGCCCCATCCCCTTTACCCCAAGAATTAGATTGCAGGCCGGGGGTTTGCGGCGCATGTGAGGGGCCATGCCCGTCTGGATCACCGCCACAATCCTTGCCGCCTTCTTCCAGAACCTCCGGTTCCTGCTGCAGCGGCATCTCAAGGTCACGACGCTCTCGACGATGGGCGCGACCTGGGCGCGCTTCGCGTTTTCCATGCCCCTCGCGGCATTGGCTCTGGCCGTCTGGCTCGGTCTGACGGGGCAGGCCCTGCCCCGTCCAACGCCCGCCTTCTGGGCCTATGCGTTGACCGGCGCCATCGGCCAGATGCTGGCCACGGCCTGTGTCGTCACGCTCTTCGGGCGGCGCAATTTCGCGGTGGGCGTGACGCTCGCCAAGACCGACGTGATCCTGAGCGCGCTGATCGGCCTGATCTTGCTGGGTGAGGCCGTGTCGCTTCCCGTTGCCGTCGCCATCGTGGTGGGCTTTGCGGGGGTCATGCTCCTCTCCGACCCGCCGCGGGGTGACGTGGTGCGGACGTTGCGGTCGCGGCTTTTCAATGCTGCCTCTGGCTACGGGCTCCTGTCGGGCCTCCTGTTCGGGCTTTCGGCCGTCTGCTACCGGGGCGCGACTCTCAGCCTTCAGGGCGGTGATGACCTGTTGCGCGCGGCGACCGCGCTTGTGGTGGCCACCTTCGTGCAGACGGTCACGCTTGGCCTCTGGCTCGCCTGGCGCGAGGCGGGACAGATCGGGCGCGTTCTGGCATCTTGGCGGGTGTCGGGGCCGATGGGCCTCACCTCCATGCTGGGCAGCCTTGCATGGTTCACCGCCTTCGCCCTCCAGACGGCGGCCTATGTCAAGGCGCTGGGCCAGATCGAGCTGGTCTTCACCTTCCTCGTCTCGGCCTTCTGGCTGGGCGAAAGATCCTCGTCCAAGGAAATCGCCGGTGCGATCCTTCTGGTCGTGTCCGTTCTCGTCATCTTTCTCGGGGCCCTGCCATGATCACCATCGCGCTCTCCATCGCGCCGATCTTCTTGCTGATCGTCACCGGCTACGCGCTCCGGCGCGGCGGCATCCCGTCCGAGGAATTCTGGACGCTGAATGACCGCCTCGTCTATTTCGTGCTGATGCCCGCCCTCTTCTTCGTGATGATCTCGCAGACGGACCTGTCGGACCCCGACCTCCTGTCCTTCACCGCGACGCTCTACGCGGGCTTCTTTCTCGCCGTCGGGGCCGCGACCGCGATCGCCGTGGCGCTGCGCTACGAGGGGCCGCAGGCCACCTCGATCCTGCAGGGCGCAAGCCGCTTCAACACCTTCATCTCGCTCGCCGTCGCCGAAACGCTCTACGGGGCGGATGGGCTTCAACTGGCGGTTCTGGCCGCCGCCGTGCTGGTGCCGGTGGTCAACCTCACCGTGGTGGGCCTCTTTTCCGTCCTTTTGCCCAAGCCGGGCAGCCCGGTCCTCGTCAATGCCGCGCGGGGGCTGGCGACGAACCCGCTGATCTTGTCGATCCTCGCGGGCGCCATCGTCAACGCGCTGGGCTGGGCGCCGATCCCGGTCCTGACCGAAACGCTGGCGGTTCTGGGGCAGGCGGCGCTGCCCATCATGCTCTTGTGTGTCGGCGCAAGTCTCAAGCTCAGGGGCCTACAGGCCGAATGGCTGCCCATGGCCATCGCGGCGGGCGGCAAGCTCGTGCTCTTTCCGCTGGTGATCTTCGCGCTGGCTCTCGCGCTGGGCCTGCCGCCGCTCACCGCGCAGGTGGCGCTGATCTACGGCGCGCTGCCCACGGGCGTCGCGGCCTATACGCTCGCGCGCCAGATGGGGGGCGATGCGCCGCTCATGGCGGCGATGATCACGGTCCAGACCCTTCTCGCCTTCGCGCTCATGCCGCTCTGGCTGGGCCTCGGGGAATGGGTCTTCGGCCTCTGATACGCCCTTCATCTTTCCCCAAATACGGCGGGGGTTCGGGGGCGGAGCCCCCGACGGGTCGGCGCGCGCCCCGCGCGGCGAAACCTGTCAGAGCCGCGAAAACCGGCTGACATCGGTCCGGTTGTCGAAAAACGGCACGCCGGGCGCTTGCCGCCCCTCCAGCCGGGCCGACAATTCGGCCAGAACCACCTCAGTGATGAAGGGCATGTCATAGCCCCTGACCTCATCCAGCGGCACCCAATGCAGATGGCCAAGCTCTGCCTCCGCGCGGCTGAAATCATCGGGGTCGTTTCGGAGCGCCCCGGCCTCGACAAGGAAAAACCGCGCGTCGAACCGACGGGGTCGGCCCGGCGGCGTGATCGCCCGAAACAGGAATGTCAGATCCGTCCCATCGGGCAGGTGGCCCGTGCCCAGATAGCCGCGCCAACCCTGCGGCTTGTCCATCGCACCGGCGCGCGTATCGGGCGCCCCGATCAGAAGGCCGGTTTCCTCCCACAATTCCCGGGTCGCGGCGGCGACCAGCGGGGCAGGCGGCAGGTCGCTGTCGCGCGCAAGTGCCGCGGCGCAACCGGGCGCGGGGTCTGCGGCGAGCGGGATGACGCGATCCACCTCGTCCACCGCCCCGCCCGGAAAGACGAATTTCGATGGCATGAAGGCCGCATCCTTGCCGCGCTGCCCCATCAGGACGCGCGGCCGGGTCGCGGCGTCGCGCAGCACGATCACCGTGGCGGCGTTCCGGACGGCGGATTTGTCCATTAGAACCCGTGCATCCGCTTCGCCCACTGGATCCCCACGATCATGCCCTTGAACCGGGGCAGAAGGTAGAGGGCCATGGCCACCACACCAACCGAAAACGTCCCCGCCATCACCCACGGGCTTGGCTGCAACCATTCGTAGACGAAAAGCTGCAGGGTCCCCATCACCTTGGCGGTCAGAAGGATGGACAGATAGGCCGGTCCGTCATCGGCGCGCGCGTGGCTCAGATCCTCGCCGCATGCGGTGCAGGCTTCGTGCAGTTTCAGGTAGCCGTCGAACACGCCCGCCTCGCCGCAATTGGGGCACCGGCGGCGCAATCCGCGCAGGACGGCGGGGCCTGTGGGCCGCTCGGGCGGACCGGGCAGGAATTCGGGGCGAAGCGTCGCGTCATCATGGCTCATGCTGCCCTAGATGCGCCCCCGCGCGTCCCGCGTCCAGTGACCTCTCGCCGCGCCCCGCGCCCCGCGTTCGCGTCCCCCCAAAAAACCGCGACGGAAATCCACGCGCCCTGCGTGGAACGGGACATAGACAGCAAGCAACAGGAGTTATGCAGATGTCCACGATCAAGGCAGGCCTTCTCGCCGCGCTCATCCCCCTCGCCCTCGCGGCCCCCGTCCTCGCACAAGAGGCGCCCGGCCCCGGCCCGCAGATGATGTTCTCCGACCTCGATCTCGACGGCGACGGCGCGCTCACCCTCGAGGAGCTCGAGGCGGTTCCGGCGACCCGCTTCGCCCGTGCCGATGCGGATGGCGACGGTCTCTTGTCCCGCGACGAACTTGTGGCGCAGGCGATGGCGCGCGCCGAAACCGGGGTCGACCGGATGCTCGAACGCGCCGACACCGATGGCGATGGCGCGATCAGCACGGCGGAACACGAGGCGCTGCGCGACGGGCGTCGTAGCGCCGGGATGGAACGCATGTTCGAGCGCGCGGATGCCGATGACGACGGGCGTGTGACCGAGGCCGAGTTCGACACCATGCGCGAACGCATGGCCGAACGTCATGGCGAGCGCGGCGAACGGCGCGGCCATGGCAATGGCCATGGGTTCTGGCGCGGCTGACGGCCAATCCCCCGCACCGACCGTCAGGGCCGGTGCGGGGCGCTTTCCGCCTGCAACGGGGCATTGTAGACATCGGCCATGACACGGGAACCGCCCGGACTAGACCGGCTCTCCGACGGGGCGCTCATGGTCCTTTTCGCCAATGGCGATGCTGGGGCGGCCCGTGTGCTGACCGCCCGGCTTTTGCCGCGCGCGCTGCGCCATGCCGCGCGGGTGCTTGGCGACCGGGCCGAGGCCGAGGATATCGCGCAAGAGGCGATGCTGCGTCTCTGGCGCGCGGCGGGCGGCTGGCGGCAGGATGGCGCGGCCGAACCCGCCACCTGGCTCTACCGCGTGGTGGCGAACCTTTGCACCGACAGGCTCCGGCGGCGCGGGCGGTTGGACCCGCTCGACGATCCCGACCTCACCGCCGATGGCGCGCCGGGGGTCGAGGCCCGGATGGTCGCGGCCGACCGGATGGCCGCGCTCGACGCCGCGCTGGCCCTTTTGCCCGACCGGCAGCGGCAGGCCGTGGTGTTGCGCCATATCGAGGGGCTGTCCAACCCCGAGATCGCGGAGATACTGGATGTGGGCGTCGAGGCCGTGGAAAGCCTGACCGCCCGGGGCAAGCGGGCGCTGACAGCCGCGCTTGCCGACAAGAAGGAGGCCTTGGGCCATGACGATTGATCGTGACGACGACGTGCTCGACGCGCTGTTCGATGCCGCCCGGGGCACGCCTGCGCCTCCCGATGCGCTGATCGCGCGGGTGCTGGCCGATGCCGAACGCGTGCAGGCCGAAACCCGCGCCGCCGCGGCACCGCCCGCGCGGGC
>NZ_JASJOF010000008.1 GCF_030163795.1 Roseicyclus marinus
GGGCGGCGCCCGCCGCATCGGCGCCCAGCTCGGCCGAGGCGGTGCCATAGCTGCCGCCCGGATCCCAGATCGCAAAGGCGCCGCTGCCCGCCCCGTCAAGGCAAAGGCCGTCCGCCCCCATGACGCCAAGGCAAGAGGTTCCGGCATGGAGCGCGGCGGTGCCGAAGGCGGCAGGGGCGGCCGAGGCCATATCCTCCGGGTCGAGGCCGACCGCGAAATGGAGGGCCACGAAATCGGGCGCGGACCGCCCGTCCAGCTCCAGACGAGCGCGCAGGTCGGTGATTGCGATAGCCGCCCCATCCTCGCGGGATTGCGCCGTCCGTATTTCCATGCCGGTCTCCTTCCGAGCCGGACACTATCGAAAGTTAAGGTGCGCTAAATGGCTCATAGGGATGGCGCTTCGGTCCAAAAGGACATGGGGTTGTATCTTTCGATACCCGCCTCTTATCCAGTCCGGAACGGCATCGTCCAAGGTGTCTGCTCCGCACCAAAAACAAGCACCCCCCGCCGCAGGGGACGGGGGGGGTACGGAAACCGACCGGCACAAGACCGGGGACGGCGCGGTATCTGGCGACGGGCGCGCCTGCGCCCTTGCTTACCAGTTGTTGTAGCCGAGGAACTTGCCCGACATCTCGAGCTTCACACGGTCGCCCTTGGGATTTTCCACGCGGGTGATCTGCATGTCGAAATCGATGGCGGACATGATGCCCACGCCGAATTTCTCCTCGATCAGCGCCTTGATGGTCGGGCCATAGACGCCGACGATTTCATAAAGGCGATAGATGCAAGGGTCGGTCGGCACGGCCTGCGACCAGACCTTGGTCGGCGGCTCGGTCATCACCGAAACTGCCTCTTGCGGGAGGCCCATCTTGGCCACCAGCAACTCTGCCTTGTCCTTGGGAAAGGCGTTCATGCCCATGCAGGCCGAATGGGTCCAGACGGGCGACATGCCGATGCTGTCGGCGATGCCTTCCCAAGTCAGGCCGGCCTGTTTCTTGGCCGACAGGATCATGACGGTCACGTCTTCCATGGTCATCATGACGGGGCGTTCGAATGTGTCTTTCATCGCGGTCTCTCCTCTTGCGAATGGGGCGGCGTCAGTCGTTGACGGCGCGCAGCCGGGCCTCGGGCTCGGGGCCGCCGGCGGGCTTGGTCTTGTCGATCACCACGGTTTCGGGGGTTTGCGTTTCGCCGCCCGACGGCTGGCCCGACAGAACCTTGGACCTTTGGCCGAGGAACTGAACGAGGTGGTTGCGGATCGGATAATAATTGGGGTGTTCGACGATTTCGGTGCGGTTGCGCGGCCGCGGGATGGTGATCTGGACACTTTCCGCGACGCGGGCATAGGGACCGTTCGTCATCAACAAGATGCGATCGGCCAGCAAGATCGCCTCGTCGATGTCGTGGGTGATCATGAAGACGGTCTGTTCCGTCTGGCTCCAGACCTTGAGGAGTTCTTCCTGGATGGTGCCGCGCGTCAGTGCATCGAGCGCGCCGAAAGGCTCGTCGAGCAAGAGCAGTTTGGGCTGGTTGGCGAAGGCGCGCGCGATCGACACGCGCTGCCGCATACCGCCCGACAATTGGCTGGGCTTGCGCAAGACCACGTCACCCTCGAGCCCCACCATGGCGAGGTATTTGCGCGAATGCGCTTCCACATCGACCTTCGACCAGTCCTTGTGGCGGGCTTGCACGCCGAAGGACACGTTTTTCAGCGCCGAAAGCCAAGGCAGGAGGGAGTAGTTCTGGAACACGACGCCCCGGTCGAGGGACGGGCCCGATACCTCGGCCCCGTCCATGGTCACCACGCCCGATGTGGGCGACGCGAGACCGGCAAGGATGTTCATGATCGTCGATTTGCCGCAGCCGGAATGGCCGAGGATACAGACGAATTCCCCCCGCTCGATCCCGAAACTCGCGTTCTCGAACACCGTCGTCTCACCGCCCGCCGCATCGGGATAGGTCTGGGTCAGTCGTTCCACGCTGAGAAAAGGTTTTGCCATGGTTCTGGTCCTTATTCCGCGTAGGCCACGACCCGCTGGAGCGCGCCGAAAGCGCTATCCAGGGCCATGCCGACAATGCCGATCATGAGGATCGAGAAGATCACCGACGTAAGGTCGAGGTTGTTCCACTCGTTCCAGACGTAATAGCCGATGCCGGTCCCGCCCACGAGCATCTCGGCCGCGACGATCACGAGCCACGCGATGCCGATGGAGATCCGCATTCCCGTGACGATGGTGGGGGCTGCGGCGGGCAGGATCACTTGGAACGCGGTGCGGACAGCGCCCAGTTCATGGGTACGGGCCACATTGACCCAATCCTTGCGCACACCCGCCACGCCAAAGGCGGTGTTGAGCAGCATGGGCCAGATGGAACAGATGAAGATGACGAAGATCGCGCTCGCCTCGCTGTCGCGGATGACGAACAAGGCCAGCGGCATCCAGGCCAGCGGCGAAATCGGCCGCAACACCTGAATGTAGGGGTTGAGCGCGCGATAGGCCACGGGCGACATACCGATCAGGAAGCCCAAGGGGATCGCCACCGCAGCGGCCAGCAGGTAGCCCGACAACACGCGATAGATCGAATAGCCGATCTGGATCCCGATGCCTTTGTCGTTGGGGCCCGCGTCGTAGAATGGGTTCGACAATTCCTCCCACGCCTTGGCGAAGATGTCCGACGGCGGCGGTATGGCGGCGCGGGGTGACCCGCCCCCCATCAGGCGTTCGTATTCCGTCATCTCGGTCGCCAGCTGCTGCGGCGGGATCGCGGCCTCCCAAAACAGGAGGCCGACGATCAGGATCACCACGGACAGAAGCGCGCCACGCTGGTTGATGCTGAGCTGTGGCATGGCTCAGGTCCGCCGGATCGCGAAGCTGTCGATGTAGCCCACGGGGTCGGCCGGGTCGAAGGTCTTGCCCATGATCGTGTGGGTCCGGTAGGTCTCGGTCGGCGCCTCGTAGCCCAGATCCTCCATGATCCGGCGTGCATCCGAGGCGAGATAGACCTGCTCGGCCACCGCGCGGTAATCGATGTCGTTCTCGATATAGCCCCAGCGGCGCATCTGGGTGAGGATCCAGACGCCCATGGAATGCCAGGGGAACGGGTCGAAATCGATCCGGTCGGGGACGCGCTGCACGTTGCCCAGACCATCCGCAAACGTTCCCGTCAGAACCTGCTGGATCACTTCGACCGGCTGGTTGAGGTAGTTCTCGGGTGCGATGGCGGCGGAGATTTCCTCGCGGTTGGCCGGATCCGACGCGTATTGCGTGGCGTCGATGATCGCCTTCAAGAGCGCGCCATAGGTGTTGGGCAGTTCCGTGGCAAAGGACAAGGGAGCCGCGAAGGCGCAGCAGGGATGCCCTTCCCAGATGTCCTTGGTCAGCAGGTGAATGAACCCGATGCCTTCCCAGACCGCGCGCTGGTTGAACGGGTCGGGCGACAGGTAGCCGTCGAGGTTCCCGGCGCGCAGGTTCGCCACCATCTCGGGCGGGGGCACGACGCGGATCTGGATGTCGGTGTCGGGGTCGAGACCGAATTCCGCCACGTAGTACCGCAGCAGGAAGTTGTGCATCGAATATTCGAAGGGCACTCCGAAGGTCATGCCGCGCCACTGGCTCGGATCGCGCTTGTCGAGGTGGTCGTTGTGCAGGACGATGGCCTGCCCGTTGATGTTTTCGACGGCCGGCATGATGTAGGGTGCCGCGACCGAACCCGCGCCCAGCGTCATCGCCAGCGGCATCGGCGTCAGCATGTGGGAGGCGTCGTATTCGCCCGACAGCGACTTGTCGCGGGCGACGGCCCAACCGGCGGTCTTGATGACCTGTGCATTCAGGCCGTAGCGCTCATAGAACCCCATCGGCTGCGCCATGATGATGGGCGTGGCGCAGGTGATCGGCACGAAACCGATGTTCAGGTCCGCTTTTTCCGGTGGCCCGAGATTGTCGAGAATGGCCGCCTTGGCCGCATCCATCGGGAAAACCGAGGCGAGGATCGAGGCGAACGTCCCGCCGCCCACCATTCCCATGAAGGCGCGACGCTGGACGTCATTGTGGCCGAAGACCGAGCGGACCACCGCGCTTTCGATGGCGCGTTCGACCATTTGTTCGGCCGACATGGTGGTGGCGGTGCGGCTCAATTCGGCCTGCGCATGGGCCGCGCATCCGTCACAGCCGCAATCGGCGCCGTGGCGAAGGTCGGTTTTGTCGGAAAACGGGTTACCGAGGCTCTTGACGGACATGGCTCATCCCCTGTGTTGGACATCTGCAACCATGATGAAAGCCCAACGCCCAAGGGGGAAGCATGCGCCTAAAATTTCAGCATTATATGAATTTACATTTATTTCCAACTGTTAGGTAGATCGCATCATATGCAATTATCACGAATTTTCGTAATTTACGAAATATCGTGACGCCCTGCCGCGTCGCAGCACTACACTTCGGTCATGCTCGACACGCCCCTGACATTTGATTCGCTGGTCGCCACAGTGCCCGAGGCTGCGCTGGTGCTGGACACGTCTACCGACCGCATCACGACCCTCAACGCGGCCGCACGCCGGATGCTGGGGGCCGGGGCGGAACGGGGTGCGGTCTTCTCCTGCTGGTTGGGGCCCGCCCTGCCCCGCTTCATCGTCTTCATCGAGGAAGTGGACCACCGGGGTGAGGCATGGACGCGCGACGTGGACCTGATGGTCGCGGACACGCCCCTGCCCTGCGAATTGCGCGCGCGCCGCATCGCCGAAGGCGACAGCCATATCTTCGTGATGCTGCTGGATCTTGCCGAACTGGAACGCCGCGCGCAGCTGGTGGAAACGGTGCGCCTGCACCGCGCAGGCATCGAGGAATGGAAGCGCGCCCATGATTTCTTTGCCGAACTGGAACACCAGAACCAGCTGATCCTGAACGCCGCGGGCGAAGGGATCTACGGGGTCAACGCCGAAGGCAAGACCACTTTCGTAAACCGCGCCGCCCAGGAGATGCTGGGCTGGACCACCGAGGATCTCTTGGGCAAGCCGATCCATGACATGATCCACCACCATCATGTCGACGGCGAGATTTACCATTCCCACGATTGCCCGATCTACCGCTCGTTCCGCTTCGAACAGGTGAATCGGATCGAGGACGAGGTTTTCTGGCGCAAGGACGGGCGGCCGATCCGGGTCGAATACGTCTCGACCCCGATCTACGATCAACAGGTTCTGGCGGGCGCCGTCGTGATCTTTCGCGACATCACCGAGCGCAAGGAAAACGAGAAACGTTTGCACGATGCGCTGGCCGAGATCGCCAGCCTGCGCGACCGGCTGGAACAGGAAAACGCCTACCTGCAGGAGGCAATCACCACCGAGCGCGCCCATCACGACATCATCGGCAGTTCGCAAGCGGTGCGTCAGTTGCTGATGCGGGTCGAACTGGTGGCAGGCACCGATGCGACCGTGCTGATCTCGGGCGAGGCGGGCACGGGCAAGGCTTTGGTCGCCCATGCGATCCACAATGCGAGCCCCCGTCGCAGGCGCCCCCTGATCCATGTGCGCTGCGGGTCCGTCGCCCCCGGCGCGATGGAGGCGGAATTGTTCGGCCAGATCCGGGGTGCCTATCCCGGCGCACTCCGCGACAAGCCCGGCAAGCTGGAACTGGCACATGGCGGCACCTTGTTCCTCGACGACGTGGAGGAATTGCCGCCCGAGGTTCAGGGCCAGCTGTTGCGCGCCCTGCAGGAGCGGGAGGTGACACGGCTCGGTGACACGCGGGGCCGCAGCCTCGACGTGCGCGTGATCGCCGCCTCGACCAAGCCGCTCGACCGCGAGGTGGCGGCCGGACGACTGCGCGAGGATCTGAACCTTTGGCTCAACGTCTTTCCGATCCTGTGCCATCCGCTGCGCGAAAAGCGCGAGGATATCCCGGCGCTCGCCACGCATCTTCTGGGACTTGCGGCCAAACGGATGAACCGCAAGCCGCCGGTCATCACCCAAAACGTGATGGAGCGGCTGATGGGTTATGACTGGCCGGGCAATGTGCGCGAATTGCGCAACGTCATCGAACGGGCCGTCATCGTATCTCAGGGCGGCAAACTGATCGTGGACCTCGGCACGCCCGATACACGATCACGCCAAGCCAACCGGACGATCCGGACCGAGGCCGATCTGGAGGCCGACATGCGGCGGGCGTTGATCGATTGCCTGCGCGAAACCGACGGGAAGGTGTCGGGGCGGTCGGGGGCGGCCGAGCTGTTGGGCATCCCTGCGACCACCTTCTATTCGCGGATGCGCAAATTCTCCATCACACGCCCCGATTGGGACAACGCGGACGTTTCCTGAACGCCAGCGCTTCGGCACAAGCGCAGATTGCCTGCCACGCCAATTGGCACGGTGCGTCGAACCTATGTCGAGGAGGGGTCTAATTTCGACGGGAAGCCGTGGATCGGTCCGGGATGCGCAAGGTCAATCGCGCCCATTGCCATTCCCGCCGCCGTTCCCATTTCCACCGGCGTTGCCGTTGCCGCTCCCGCCGCCGTTGCCGCTTCCGCTGCCGTTGCCGCTTCCGCCGTTGCCGTTACCGTTACCGCCGCCGCCGTTATCGTTGCCTGCGCTGCCGTTACCGCCGTTGCCGTTATCGTTGCCGCCGCCATTTCCACCGGAACCGCCGCCGCCAGACCCGCCGCCACCATTGCCCCCGCCACCATCACCGTTCCCGACCGTGACGCTTCGGATACCGTCGGATCTTGCAGTCTCGAGGCTGGTCTCGGTTTCGCCCGAGACAGCCCCTTCCGCGACGTCGTTCTGGCGTCGCTCGTTTTCCAACTGCCGCTCACGTGCAATCGAAATGACTTCTCCCGCACGCTCCGACGCCTGCTCTGGCAACCGGTCCGCCGTGATCCCGTTGCGACGTTCCTCGACCGAAACAGTACCGTCGCCATCCTCGTCCACCGCGACGATGGCCTCCACGACCTCGAAGGTTTCGGGATCCAGTTCCAGGCGGACAGCGACGCCCTCCTGTTCGGCGACAAGGGCCAGAGAGCCCAACATCGGGTCTTCCAATGTGAATTGCGTAAAGCCTTCGGCCGCCAAAAGCTCGGCCAGTTCCTGGATGGCCGGATCGACATTCTGGGCGATCGATGGGGATGCTGCCGACAGGGCGGCGCCCATCGCCAAGAGTAACGGGATATTTGTGATGCGCATATCCGACCCTTTGGGCGGTCAAGCCCGGTGCGCGAAGACTAGTGCATGAGACGTATCGTCTCAAGATGGTTATCCGCAATCACCTTGAGAAAATGGCCCATTTCGGGATGCCCCGTGCTATATTCCCCTATCCGTCCACCGGCCTCACCTCGTAGATATCTTGCGCGGCCAGTGGCAAAAGCCGGTCCGCCAGCTCGTGTTTGAGGATTTCGAGGCGGGCGTCCTGCGCTGCCGTGCGGGACGACATTGCCCCGAGGCTCACGAATTCGGGGCGGACATGGCCGGGGCGGATCGTGACCGCCACGCGCCGATGACCAAGCGTGAAACGCCAGACATAAGGGCCGGGCGGATCGCTGATCACATCCTTGCCGCCCAGCGCGCGATCCACGCTGTAGCGCCCATCGGTCAGGGCGCGGGTCACGCATTCCACGGCATCGCGCCCACCGGGACCGGTAAACGCGGTTAGGACGTGGATGTCGCGGCGCGGCAGCGGCCCTTCGCCCAGCGCCGGGAAACCGGCCTGCATCGCCTTGAGGGCATGAACCACGCCGCCGGGAAAGCCGCCGCCATGATAGGACAGGAGGGTGGAGAAGGAGAAGGTCAGCACCTGTCCACCCTCGCGCACGGAAATCCGGTCATGGGTCATGCCGGCACCGTCCCGGCGCGCAGGCGCCGCAGGTTCGGCAGAAACCGGTCGAGAAAACGGGTGGTTGCGGGCATGAAATGGCTTCCGTGATGATAACAGGGATCGAGCGATGTGACGATCATGCGCCCCGGGGTGCTGACGCTGTCGTCATAGGCGATGGCGTGGCCGGCGCTGTCGCGCACGAAGATCCGGGCGCGCGGTGGCGGGTGGAAATACCCGTGCAGATGCCAGGTCAGATCGGCATCGCGCAGGCCGTCGAGCAAGGCATGAGGGTCGGCGCGGCGTACGCCCAGATCGGCGCCGGGTGTCAGCCACCACCACCAATTCGTTTCAGTGGCGGAAAAAGCAACCTCGGGAAGCCAAAGGTCGCTTCGGCTTTCGCCCATCGCCACGATGGTGCCGCCTGCCGCCAGATGGGCGGCCAGCCTGTCGCGCCGGGCGATCATCCGCTGGGGCGGCGTGCGGCAGGGCACGAACAGGATGTCGTCGGGTCTGAGGACGGCGTCGATCCGCTCGGGCGCGATCACGAGGTCGAAAATATCGCGGTACCGCGGCCCTTCGAAGCACTGAATGTGGTAACAGGTGCCCGCAGTCACGCCGATGAGGCGGGATGTATCCGGTGCGCCGCGCGGTTCGGCAGGTCGGGAAAAGCGGGTCGCATCGGGCGCACGCGTCACGCGCGGGGCATCGGCGGGCACACAAGGCCCGCCATCGGCCCAGTCGATCAGATTTGCCCAGATATGCAGGCCAAACCCGTGCAGGGTGGCGATCTGCGCCAGATCATTGCCTGCATGGCTGAAGATCGCGCCGCCGGACGGGCGGTGCCAGACCCAATCGACGGCCACCCCCTGCCCCAGCGTGTTCAGCACCACCGCCCCCGGAGGCGGAGGATTTGCGCCCCGCCCGTAGAAACCGGCCACACCCTTGTTTGTTTCCAGATGCTTTGGGTCGACTCCGTCGAAGATCGGGTGGATTACCTGTTGGCACAGATCGAAATCCCTGCGTCGCGGTGCACGCATCGGCTGGTAGGGGAAAAGCCCCTCGACCAGAGGACGAACCAGATGACCATTGAAAACCCAGCGCCCGCCCCGGTCCAAAAACCGCTCCAGCAGAGGGCGTAGGGCCATCATGGCATCCTGATCCAACAGCAGGCCGGTGATCAGCCCGCGATGCGCGCCCAGCGCCGCCCCGGTCAGTTCAGCCCGCCGCAGGATGGTCACGCGCCCGGAGCGCGCGGCGGTCCGGACGGGTTCGGGAGGGTCGTCAAACCCCGATTGCAGCCAGATCACGCTCATGCGGCCTCTTTTCCGGTGAATGCGGGCAGCATCGCGCTGCGCCCCGACGGATCGGCAGGGCGCACCCACTGCATCGGAACACCGTAGAGTTCGGCCATCAGGCCGGGCGTGATCATCCGGTCCACAGGCCCCTGCAAGACGGCACCCCCCGGCATCATCAGCACAACATAATCGGCCACGGCCAGCGCGTGATTAGGATCATGTGTCGAGAACAAGATCGCCCGGTCCCGGATCCGTCCAAGCGATGCGATCAAGGACAGGGTTCGGGACTGGTTGCCGAGGTCGAGCGCCGAGGTCGGTTCATCCAGAACCAAGACCCGGGAGCCTGTGGCCAGCGCGCGCGCGATCAAGATCATCTGCCGCTGACCGCCTGACATCCGGTCATAGCGCAATTCGGCGAGGTTCTCGGCCCCGACCTGTGCAAGCGCCCCATGGGCGGCCGTCACATCTTCGGGGCCCGGTTGGCCAAAGAGCCCCAGCCGCGCGGCTCGTCCCATTATAACGACCTCGAGCCCTGAAAGCTTGGCCTGCGATGCGCCGTGTTGGGGAACATAGCCGATGATCGCAGGCGCATGGCGGTGTCCCCGGTCCAGCGCCTGAAAACCCAGCATCGCCCGCAAAAGCGTGGTCTTGCCGCGCCCGTTCGGCCCAAGAATGGCGGTCGTGCGCCCCTGCGGCACCCCAAGCGTGAGCCCTTCGAAAAGGCGCAGCGCCCCGAAGGACAGGCTGGCATCCGTCAACCCGATCATGGCGCACCCGCCCGGCTGAAATGCTGCCGCAAGAGCACCGCGAAGACCGGGGCGCCGATCAGCGCCGTCAGCACACCAAGCGGGATTTCGGCAGCCGTAAGCGTGCGCGCCAGAGTGTCGATCACCACGAGATACGCCGCCCCCAGAAGCGCCGAAGCCGGGATCAGGCGGCGGTGATCCTCGCCCACGATCAGGCGGGCGGCGTGCGGCACGACAAGGCCGATCCAGCCGATCACGCCCGCCACCGCCACCGACGTGCCGGTCATCAGCGCCACCGCGCCGAAGATGAACCAACGTTCGCGGTCAGGGTTCACGCCCAGCGACCGGGCCTCTGCCTCGTCAAGGGCCAGCAGATTGAGGCGGTAGCGCAGCGCCCAGACAAGGATCAGCCCGAAGGCCATTCCCGGAACGGCCAGACCCAGCCGGGGCCATGTCGCCGTCGCAAAGGACCCCATCAGCCAGTAGACGATGGCCGGAAGCGACGTGTTGGGATCGGCCAGGAACTGGAGCACCGACACAAGCGCGGCAAAGAAGGCCCCCACCACCATACCGGCCAGAATGACGGTCAGAACCTCCGTCCGGCCGTCGATCCGCGCAAGAAGACCCACGAGGATCAGGGCCAGAAGCCCGAAGCCGAAGGACATGCCCAGCAGAACCACACCGTGAAAGCCGAGCAAGATCGCCAGCGCACCGCCGAAGGCGCCGCCTTGGCTGATCCCCAGAACCTGCGGACTGACCAGCGGATTGCGGAACACGCCTTGCAACGCGGCCCCGCCCACCGCCAGCGCGGCACCCGACAGGGCCGCCAGCAAGACACGCGGCAGGCGCACCAGTTCGACGATGCGCGCCTCCATCGTTTCGGGACTGCCGGACAGGTCTTGCGCCCGCGCCCAGAGGATTTCGAGGATCCGACCGAAGGGGACCTCGAAGCGTCCCGCGCTGATGGCATAGAGCATGGTAAGAACCAATCCCGCCGTCAGCACGGGAAAAACGCCTGGCCGCAACGAAAATAGCCCGCGCCGGGGGGCGGCATCTTGGGATGTGAGGGTCATTGGGCTGCGAATTGCGCGTAATTGGCCTGACCGCCCTGCATGTCCATCCAGAGGATCTCGTCGATTTCGGCGTCGGTCAGGTCGTGATCGTAGAGGACGCGATAGGCCGCGCGCATTTCCGCCCGCAGGTCATAGTCGAACAGGTCCGGATGCAGCAGTTCGGCGGTCCAGATCCAGGTCAGCGGGCTTTCCTGGTTCGGCGGATCCCAGCGATAGCCTCCCAAAGGCATCTTGTAGATGCGGCCGTTCCGGGCGGCATCGGTCATCGAGAGGATCGGATCGTTCAGGATGCGGTCGATGGTCAGATCGGCTTCGAAGGAATTGAGAAAGATGACATCGGGATTCCAGGCTGCGACCTGTTCCACGCTGACATCGGCCCAGCCGCCCACCATCTCTTCGGCGGCGTTCCGGCCGCCGGCGAGGCCATGATACCAGGCGTTGTAGTTGTTCTCGGTTCCCGAGGCCCGCAGGTTTTCCATTGCCCGCAGGAGATAGAGAACCGTCGGACGGTCCTCTTGGGCAAGCCCGGCGGTGCGCGCCTCGAGCTCGGCCTGCACCTGTGCGCGCCAATCGATCAGCGCCTCGATACGTTCGGGGCGGCCCATCGCGGTCGCGGCCATCGTCATGTAGTCGCGCGTCCGCTCCTCGGTGCCATACATGATGGTCATCAGGTTCAGCCCGGCATTCGTGATCGGATCGACGTAATCGGGGCCGCGCCCGGCCCACTGGATCACAAGGTCGGGATTGACCCGGGCCAGTTCCTCGACATTCGGGATGAAGTTCGGCGCCGTGATGTCGGAGGGGATATCCTGCGCTTCTGGAAAGATGCGGCCCAAAATGCCCTCGAGGATCGCGGATTTCGCGGTCGGGTTCATCCCGACAAGCCGGTCGGTCGCGCCGTCGATGGCGATCAGCGTCGAAGCCATGGGGATCGGGATCGACGCGATCCGCTCCGCAGGTGCGGGCAAGGCAACCTCGCGGCCTTCGTGGTCGGTGAACAGGATGGGATCGGCCAGAGCCGGAGTCGCCGTCAGAACGGCGATTGAAAGATAGGACAGGAGGCGCATCAAAGGATCCTTCCGCGGTGGACCCGGCCCTTGCGCTGGCGGCCATGACGGAAAGATCGGCTCGGCAACGAGGGCGCTGGGTCGGTTGAACAGGACCTGGCGATGCGGGCGAGCCGGTGCTTGGCGCGTTATTCCTACTTTTTCTGTCAACTACTGTCAACGTGTCCCGTTCGACGTCACCGGAACGCGAGAGCGGGTCGGCCAAGCCCCTTTCGGAACAGGGCGCGGATGCATGGAAAGGTCAGTCGGACGGAGGGGGTTGATGCCTCCGCTGCCCTTGAGGCGCGCGTCATGTCAGGGTTGGCATGAGCGCAGGGTCACCGCAGCGCAGGACGGCACCCCGAGCGAACCCGAGCGATCTGGCCCTGCCCCGCGGGATTCGTGCCCTTTGCCCCGCTATGCCGCGACCACCTCTTCGGGCTTCATCGCACCCGTCATCAGGGCGACCGCATCGGACATGCTGATCGCCTTGGGATCGACAACACACAGCCGCCGCCCGAGGCGGTGGATATGGATGCGGTCGGCCACCTCGAAGACATGGGGCATGTTGTGGCTGATGAGCACGACCGGCGTGCCGCGCGAGCGCACGTCCTGAATGAGATCCAGCACCTTGCGGCTTTCCTTGACCCCAAGCGCGGCGGTGGGTTCGTCCAAGATGATGACCTTGGACCCAAAGGCCGCCGCGCGTGCCACGGCGACACCCTGCCGCTGGCCGCCCGATAGCGTTTCAACCGCCTGGTTGATGTTCTGGATCGTCATCAGGCCGAGGTCGGACAGCTTTTCGCGGGCGAATTTCTCCATCGCCTTCTGATCCAGCAGGCCGAACCATTTGCCCATGATGCCGGGTTTGCGCAACTCACGCCCACAGAACATGTTGTCGGTGATCGACAGCGCCGGGCTGAGGGCAAGCGTCTGGTAGACGCATTCGATCCCCGCCTCGCGCGCCTGCAGGGGCGAAGTATAGCTCACCTCGCGTCCTTCCAGCGTGATGGTCCCCTCATCGGGCACGGTCGCGCCGGAAATCGCCTTGATGAGCGAGGATTTTCCCGCGCCATTGTCGCCGATCACCGCCAGGATCTCGCCCGGCATCAGGTCGAAATCGGCATGGTCGAGCGCCGTGACGCGGCCATAGCGCTTGACGAGGCCTCGGGCCTTGAGAAGGGGCTCGCTCATGCCGACACCTTTCTGATCCATTGGTCGATGGCGACCGCGATGATGATGAGCCAGCCGATGGCGAAGACCTGCCAAAGCACGTCCACCCCGGCAAGCCGCAGGCCCGACTGGAACACACCCACGATCAGCGCCCCGAAAAGCGCCCCCATGATCGAGCCGCGCCCGCCGAAGAGCGAGATACCACCGATCACCACGGCGGTGATGCTTTCCAGATTGCCTTCGTAAAAGCTTTGCGGAGAGATCGATCCGACCCTCCCGATCGAGGCCCAAGCCGCGAGCGCACAGATGAAACCGGCCAGCATGTAGACCTGCCGCAGCGTCCGGTCGGTGCGGATGCCCGCCAGTTCGGCCGCCTCCTTGTCGTCACCGATCATGTAGACATGCCGACCCCATGCGGTCTTGTTCAACACATACCACAGCGCCACGAAGACGAGGATCATCAGGATCGTGCCAAAGGTCAGGCGCGCATCCCCGATCTGGATCGTGTTGCCAAAGAATTTCAGGAGCGGCGCGGTCGCGTCGATATCCGCCCCGCGGATCGATTGCGCCCCCGACAGCCAGAGCACCAAAGCGAAGAACACGTTCCATGTGCCCAGCGTCGCGATGAAAGGCGGCAATTTGATCTTCGTCACCAGCCAGCCATTCAGATAGCCCGCCGCAATCCCGCCCGCGAAACTGACCAGCAGCGCGATGGGCGCAGGAACCCCGAATTGCACGGCAAGCTTGCCCGAAATCACGCTCATCAAGACCATGATCGCCGCAACGGAAAGATCGATACCGGCCGTCAGGATGATCAGCGTCTGCGCTGCCGCGAGGATGCCGATGATCGAGACCTGCTGCAGGATCAGCGACAGGTTGAAGGGCGAAAAGAACCGTTCGCCTGCGATCACGCCGAACACCGCGATGGACGCGACCAGAACGATCACCGGCACGAAGGTCGGGTTTGCGTGCAGCACATGCTGGATCGTCCCGATCACGCCCCGGGGCGCATGGTCGAATTCGGCCAAGGTCGTGGCGCTGGTTTTCAGCCTCGCCTCGTAATCCTGGCCACCTGGTTTCGGGGTGTCGGACATGTCACGGTCTCCGGCCATCGGGTTGCCATGTTGCCATGGCAGGGCACATCCGGACAACACCGGACGGCTCAGGGGATGGAAAGTTGGGGAGGGGCGGCATGCGCGACAGGGTCCGCGTCATGCCGCCCGGCTAGGGCTGGGCTTCAGCCCCAGCAGAGGTCCAGCGCCTCGGCCGAGGTGATCGACTCCACGCCGTCGACCGGCTGGTCCGTCACCAGCATCACGCCGGTGTTGAAGAACTCGAGCCCTTCGGTGTTGGCAGGCATCGTGCCGTCATTGGCATGGGCGATGATCGCCTCGATCCCCAGCGACGCCATGCGCAGCGGGAATTGCATCGCGGTCGCCCCGATCACGCCTGCGGCCACGTCGCGCACGCCCGGGCAACCGCCATCGACCGACACGATCAGCGCCTGATCGGCGATCCCGAAGGCGCTCAGCGCCTCGTAGGCACCGGCAGCGGCGGGTTCGTTGATCGTGTAGACAAGGTTGATGCCACTGTCGATCTGCAGCAGGTTTTCCATCGCCGTGCGGCCACCCTCGGCGCTGCCGTTGGTCACGTCATGACCGACAATGCGGGCGTCATCCTCGTCGCCGATGCGGGTCGGATCGTTCACCTCGATCCCGAAACCGGTCATGAAGCCCTGGTTGCGCAGGTAGTCGACCGACACCTGCGACGGGTTGAGGTCGAGCGTCGCGATCCGGGCGTCGGCTGCGGCATCGCCCATCGTGGCGGCGGCCCATGCGCCGATCAGGCGACCTGCCTCGAAATTGTCGGTGGCGAAGGTTGCGTCGGCCGTATCCGCGGGCTCGAACGGCGTATCCAGCGCGATAACCAGCAGCCCCGCATCGCGCGCCTGGGTGATGACTGGCTCCAGCGCGCGGCTGTCGGAGGGTGTGATCAAGATGCCCGAAGCACCGGCCGCGATGCAGGTCTCGACAGCGGCAACCTGGCTTTCCACGTCGCCATCGATGGCGCCGGCATAGGTCTGCAGCGTGATACCTGCGGCTTCTGCGGCCGCTGTCGCGCCTTCGCGCATCTTCACGAAGAACGGGTTGGTGTCGGTCTTGGTGATCAGGCAGGCAGTCACATCGCCGCTGGCCTGCGCTTGCGCCATCCCGGTGAATGCAACGGCGGCAGCGCCGCTCAACAGGAGCGTCTTGAGGGTATTCGTCATGGTTTCCTCCCAGAAATACGGTCAGGCGGCTCTTGCCCCCTTCACCCGCTGAACATGCGCTCAGGCCTGCGGGCCTGTCAATAAATAAATCACTCTTATTTAATAATTGACAGGAGGCCCGGAACACCCAAGATGCATGTGGGAGGAAAGCCATGAAGGACGCGCCAGAACCACTCCGCGCCATGCCGCAGGCCGATGCGCTGGGCACGAACCAGTCCGGCATGCGCGCTCAGAACGAGCGCCTTGTGCTTACGCTGATACGACGCCATGGCGCGCTCTCCAAATCCGAGATCGCGCGCCTGACCGGCCTGTCGGTCCAGACGGTTTCGGTGATCATGCGCGCGCTGGAGGATGAACGCCTGATCCTGCGCGGCGAACCGCAGCGCGGCCGCGTCGGGCAGCCTTCGGTACCGATGAAGCTGAACCCGCGCGGCGCTTTTTTCCATGGGCTCAAGATCGGCCGCCGCTCGGTCGAAATGGTGCTGACTGATTTTCTCGGCACGATCCTAGAGCGTCGCCTGCGCCAGCACGATTACCCGGACTACGACTCCGTCTTGCGCTTTGCCCTCGAAACCGCCGGGGATCTTGTCGGCGCACTCTCCGCAGACGAACGCCAAAGGGTTGCGGGGCTGGGCATCGCGATGCCCTTCGAGATCTGGGGATGGGCGACGGTGATCGGGGTGCATCCCGAAGCCATGACCCCGTGGAAAGAGCGCGATATCAAACAGGATTTGTCCGCAGCGCTTGCCCTGCCCGTCTTTCTGCAGAACGATGCGACGGCTGCGTGCAGCGCGGAGCTGGTGTTTGGCACGCATGAGCAGCCATCGGATTTCCTTCATTTCTACGTCGCCTTTTTCATCGGCGGAGGCGTCGTGCTGGACGGACGCCTGTTTCAGGGGCCGACCGGCAACGCGGGCGCAGTTGGCTCCATGCCTGTACCCGACCGGACCGGCAGGATGCGCCAACTGATCGACCTCGCCTCGCTCGTGACGCTGGAAAAGCGCCTTCAGGCCAAGGGCATCGATGCGTCATGCCTGTGGACCTCGTCCGAAGCTTGGCCGCTGCCCGAGGACATCCTGGCGGATTGGCTGGACGAGGCCGCCCAAGCCATCGCGCATGCCGTGCACGGAGCACTCGCCGTCCTCGACTTTTCCGCCGTCAAGATCGACGGCTGGATGCCGCAAGAGGTGCGCTGCGACCTTGCCTACCGTGTCGCCTCCTACCTGCGCGACCACGACCTGACGGGCCTCGTCATGCCCGACATTCAGGAAGGCAGCATCGGCCCCGACGCCCGCGCGCTGGGCGCGGCAAGCCAACCGCTGCTGGCAAGATTCCTTGTGGCCTACCTGCGCTGACGCGACACTCGCGTGATGGCCAAGCGGACCTGAGGGTTTTGTACCTGACGGCCTGGGAACGCGACCCGTCACGACTGACTGCCCCAAACGGCCATCCGCCGCCAATGTCGACGGACGGCGCGTTTTGCGCAACGGTCCAAGCGAGATTACAGCAGTCTGGAAGCTGTGGTGCCCGGGGGCGGAATCGAACCACCGACACGAGGATTTTCAATCCACTGCTCTACCCCTGAGCTACCCGGGCACGGGTGGCAGGGCAGTGGTGCCCCGCGGGTGAGCGGCGTTCTAGGGCTATCGCGTCGGGCTGTCCATAGGGCAAAGCGGGATTTTTTCGCGACGGGCGCGAGGCCGTCAATGCGGCTTCGGCTGAGGCTTGCTCAACGCTTCGGCGGCGGCCTGTGCGTCCTCGGGATCGTCGGAAGGGATCGCGTAGGAGCCCGTCAGCCAGCGCGCCAGATCGACGTCTGCGCAGCGGCGCGAACAGAAGGGGCGATAGGCGGGTGTCGTGTCCCGGTTGCAGATCGGGCAACTCATGGCGAACTCTCGGCTTTCGGCGGATCTTGAGGCAGTATGGGCCGTGCTCCGCCGCTGTGCAAGGCGCGGACCACAGAGGCTTGTGGACTTCCGTGCAGACCGGATAGCCAGAGGGCAAAGGCAAGATAGGGTGGTGGACATGCGCTGGACACGCAGGATGATGTTGGCGGGAACGGCGGCGGCGGGGGTCGCGGGCTGTGTGCCGTCGCTGGGTGGAACCGGGGGTGTCGGGGCGGGTGGACCGAGCCGCGATCCGGACCTGAGGCCGCAACCCAATGCCGATTACGATGCCTGGGTCGCAGCGTTCCGGGGACGGGCGCAGGCGCAGGGGATCACGGCGGCGACCCTGGATCGTGGGTTTCGGGGGCAGGGATTCCTGCCCGGCGTGGTCGAGCGGGACCGCAACCAGACCGAATTCCGTCGCAGCACCGAGGATTATCTCGCGCTTGTCGCGTCGGAGGAGGATGTCGCGACGGGCCGGGCGCGGGTCGCGCCGCATCGGAGCGTTCTTTCACAAATCGAACAATCCTACGGCGTTGATGCCGATGTCATCGGTGCGATCTGGGGGCTTGAGACGCGTTTCGGCACACGGCTGGGCGATATCCCCGTGATCTCCGCCACATCGACGCTGGCCTGGGAGGGGCGGCGCGGGCGGTTTTTCGAGGCGCAACTGATCGCGGCGCTGCGCATCTTGCAAGCGGGCGACACCACGACCGACCGGATGCTGGGATCTTGGGCCGGGGCGATGGGCCACACGCAGCTCATGCCGACCGTATTCGAGGATTATGCCGTTGATTTCACGGGCGATGGCCGTCGGGATATCTGGGGCGCCGACCCGACCGACGCGCTGGCCTCGACTGCGGAATACCTGCGGCGCGCGGGATGGCGACAGGGGGAACCTTGGGGGCTGGAGGTGCATCTGCCGACCGGGTTCGACACGGCACGCACCGGGCGCGACACCCGCCGCGCGGTCGCGGATTGGGCGGCGGCGGGCGTGCGGCCAGCGCGGGGCGGCGCCCTGCCCGACCCCGGCCCTGCCGCGATCATCGCACCCGCCAGCGCGGAGGCACCCGCCTGGATCGTCTATCACAATTTCAACATGATCCTGCGCTACAATCCGTCGACGAATTACGGGATCGGCGTTGGCTACATGGCGGATCGGCTGGCTGGCGGCGGACCGCTGTCGCGGGGTTGGGGGCCGGATGACACCGGGCTCACGCAGGCGGAGCGCGTTGAATTGCAAGGGCTTTTGAACCGTATCGGGTTCGACGTCGGCACGCCGGATGGGGTTGTGGGGCGGCGCACCGAAGCCGCGATCAGCGCCTATCAGCAGTCGCAGGGCCTGCCGGTGGACGGGCGGCCGTCGCCTGGCTTGTTGCAAAGGTTGCGGCGGGGTTAACGCCGCGGCCCAAAAGTTGACGGATCGTTAAAAAAATATGCCGAATCTTGCCGAAGGGTTAACGGGCCAGATCCGAGACCGGGAGGCGTCGGCGGGAGGCGGAGCGAGGCCTGGCGCGCGGCCCACGTCGGGGATAGCAACCCTGCCAACGACAGCGTTTTCGCACGAAACCCGCCTTGAGCATGGTTAACCGTACACGCGACGGCGCAGCCTAGCCAATGTCGGCCCAGAGGGTGGACAGCGGCGGGCGGTCGCGTTTTTTCTGCAGCTCGAAACAGCCCAGCGGCGTCCATCCGGCCAGCACCACCTCGGCCCCGTCCTCACGGAAGGCGCGGCGCAGCGCATCTTCGATCACGCGGCGGTCTTTCTTGGGCATGGGCGCGAGGTCGAGCGTCACCTGCCCGCCCAGACCCTTGATCCGAAGAAGGCGGGGCAAGTGACGCGTGAGCGCCAGATTGGCCTTGAGCCCAGCGGCCAGCGAGGTGTCGCCGCCCGTGTTCACATCGACCGCGACCAGCGCACGGGTCGGTTCGACGAAGGCCGTGGCCCCGCCCGGAAGATCGACGCGGGGCGACAAGGCGGCCTCGACCGCTTCGGCCACGCCGTGGGTTTCGAAACAACCGGGGCTGTCTATGACCTCGTCCGGGTCGGGATCGGACCAATCGCGCCACGCCAGAAGATGGGCATCGGGCGCATCGACCAGACATTCGGCCGGACCATCGGTATCGGCCATGACGGCGGCGGCCAGATCGCGCATGGCGATGATGTCTTCCTCGAGCGCCTCGGGGTCCACCGCCTCGGCCGCGCTGCGCAGGATCAATCCGTGACCTTCGGGCGCGCCCTCCATCGCGGCATGGGCGATTTCAAGGAGCCGGTCGCGTTCGGCATCGTCGCGGATGCGGCGCGAGATGTTGAGACCCGGGGCGTCGGGGGTGACGATGGCGTAGCGGCTTTTGAACAGGATGCGGGTCGTGACCGGCGCGGCTTTGCCCGGCTCGGCTGGGCCAGAGACCTGCACCAGCAACCGGTCGCCGGGGGAAATGCCGCCTGCCTGTTTCAAGAAACCCTTGGCCGCGCCCATGCTGACGGTGACACCGCCCTGCCCTTTCATCGGACGGTCGGCCACGGCGCGGAAGATCGCGCCGGGCATCGGGCCCACGTTTTCAGGCGGATCGACAAGGATATCGGCCAGTTGGCCATCGACCATCAGGGCGGCGGCGGCGCGGTCGCCCAGGTGATCGAGCAGGACGACGCGACCCTTCATGGCTGTCTCCAGAGGTTCAGGCCCAGTGCCTGCAAAAGCTGCGCGGTTTCCATCAGCGGAAGGCCCACGATGGCGCTGTGGCTGCCGGAGATCCAAGGGATGAAGGCCCCTGCCGGTCCCTGGATCGAATAGCCGCCCGCCTTGCCGCGCCAATCGCCGGTGGCGATGTATCCGTCGCGTTCAATGGGCGAGAGGCGTTTCATCTTGACCTGCGATTCCACCAGCTTTTCGAGGATACGGTCGCCGCGCCGGACGGCGAGCGCCGTGAAGACACGATGCCTGCGGCCCGCGAGCATGTCGAGAAAGCTGCGCGCCTCGGCTTCGTCGGCGGGTTTGCCGAGGATGCGGCGGCCAAGCGCCACCGTGGTATCGGCCGACAGGACGATATCATCGGGACCGGCGGGGATGGCGGCCAGTTTCTCGCGCGCGATGCGGGCGCAATAGGGGCCGGGCAATTCGGCGCGCGCCGGTGTTTCGTCGATGTCGGGGGGCAGGATCGCGTCGGGCACGACCCCGAGAACCGCCAGCAATTCCTTGCGGCGGGGGCTGCCCGATCCGAGGATCAGGCGGGGCCTTGAGGGCACAGGTTGTGTCATGTCAGCGCCCCGTCCAACCGGGTGCCGGGCCGCGCGCCGCCTTTGGCGCCGCGCCTACCCGCACTGCGCGATCCAGAGGCTCGCGCTATTTGAACCGGTAATTGATGCGGCCCTTGGTCAGGTCGTAGGGCGTCATTTCAACCTGAACGCGGTCGCCGGCCAGAACGCGGATGCGGTTCTTGCGCATCTTTCCTGCCGTATGCGCGATGATCTCATGGCCGTTTTCAAGCTCGACCCGGAATGTCGCATTGGGCAGGAGTTCCTTCACGACACCAGGAAATTCGAGCATTTCTTCCTTGGCCATGGTCACTCCTTGATTGGCGCGCCGCCAAGGGGCAGCGCAGGTTGCGGCTAAATGCGCCCCTTATGGCAGATTTTCAAGGCAAATCTGAGCCGTCCGGCGGAAGGGCCGCGCGGATGGCGCTTTCGGGCCAATGGGCGTGGTTGAAGACCGCCCCTTGGGCCCGCACGCGGGCGATGGCGCCCATGTCGATATCGGCCATCACCCAGCCCGGTTCGTTCAGCACGCCCATGGCCAGAATGCCATCGGCGGGAAAGCCCAGATCGGGCGGGCCGAAGATGCCCGCAGCGCCGATGTTTTCATCCACGGCGGGCGACCAGCGGGCATCGCCCACCGTACAGGATTGGACCACGACGCATTGATTTTCCAAGGCGCGGGCCATGGCCCCGATGCGGACGCGGTGGTAGCCGTGTTCAGTGTCGGTGCAGGAAGGAACCAGCAGGATTTCCGCCCCCTGTTCGACAAGCGCGCGGCCAAGAAGCGGGAATTCGGCGTCATAGCAGATCAAGATGCCGATCCGCCCGAGGGCCGTGTCGATCACCGCGAGCGGATCGCCGGGGACGACATTCCACGTCTCGCGCTCGAAACGGGTCATGACCTGTTTGTCCTGATAGTCGAGGAAGGGGTTTTCCGCATCGGGGCCAAGGAGCCACGCGCGGTTGACGGGGCGTGTACGCCCCTCGTCAAAGACCGGACCCGACGGGCAGAGGATGTGAACGCCGTAGCCTTGCGCCAGATCGGCCATCAGGTGATCGGCCTTTTCGGCGAGGCTTGCCGCGGCGTGGAGCGAAGCCTCCAGATTCTGGGCGGCGCCTTGCAGCGCGGCCAGTTCCATGCGGGCATATTCGGGAAAGACCAGCAGATCGGCGCCCGCGTGGGCCGCCTCGCGCACCCAGGCGATCTGTTTCTCGGCATAGGCGGCCCAACTGTCGGGCGCGTCGAGCGGATAGGCGGCGGTGGCGATCTTCATAGGCGCTTGATCCAGACCTGAAGGGGTTTGGGGGATTCGGCCGCCTCGCCGAGGGCGCGCCACGAGATGGTGGTCGTGACGCCCGGAAGGGGCGCGTAGCCGAAGTGCCGCCAGACCGGATCGAGGGGCTGGGCGTCTTTCGGGCGAAGGGGGTGATCCTTGGGGCGGATCACAGCGCAAAAGATTGAAAAAGTGGCATCGAGGCTGCGGGCATGCGCCTCGCGCAGGTCGAAGAAACCGCGATAGGCCCCCTGCCCCCTGTGGCTGGAAAGCAGAACGGATTCAGCGCAGTAGTAGACGTTCTTCGCGTTGGTTGGCAGCATATCCGCCAGATCGGCCGCGACCTCGGAATGATCGGATAACGGCAAGCCGGTCGAGCCGCCCACCAGCCTGTCCCCGTCGAAGGCGGCGACAAGGATGCTGTCGGAACGGGCGTAATCGGCGAGGTAGCGGCGTTCGTAGTCGAGATCGCCATCGTAGAGATAGGGCCAGTCGCGGAAGACCGCGATGCGCAGATGGGCGAAGGGTTCCACCATCGGCGCGATCTCGGCACCGCGGAAGGCGCGGAGCGTCAGGCTCATGCCGAGACCTGCGCCATCCAATCGGCGAGGTTGTAATAGGTCACGATGCGCGCGATCTGCCCGTCGCGGATCGTGAAGAAGCCCCCGGCGGGCAGGGTATAGGTCTGGCCATGGGCGGGCGGCAGGCCCTTGTCGGTCGCGAGATAGGTGCCGTGGACGGTGAACTCGGCGGCGGCGCGGGTGCCGTCGGGGGTTGCCATGATCACCATGTCGTCGAGCCGTTCGGCATAGCAGCGCGCCATGTGATCGCAGAAGGCGCGGAAGGCGATCGTGCCGCGCCGCACCTGCCCCTCGTTCACATGATGGGCCACGTCGGGCGAGAGGCAGGCGATCATGCCGTCGATGTCGCCTGCGTTGAAGGCGGCGTAGTAGCGGGTCACGAGGGCTATGGCGTCATCCATCGTCTTGTCCTTCGGTCGGCGGCCCGAAGCGGGCAATCATGCGTTCGATGATCTGGTCGCGGGCTTGGCGGTAGCTGTCCAGTTTCGCCTCGCGCGTTTCGCCGAGGCCCGTGGGGTCGAGGATCGGCCAGTATTCCACGTCGAGATGGAATTGGCCGGTCAGTTCCAGCGCGCGGCGCTGGCTGGCGGGCGAGAGTGCGACGATCAGGTCGAACCCCGAGATGTCGTCGCCCCATTGGTGCATGTCGTCGAAACTGCGCACGCGGTGGCGCTGCAGTTCCACGCCGAGTTCCTTGGACACGGCAACGGCGAACCCGTCGATCTCGAGGTCGTTCTTCACCCCTGCCGATTGCACATAGGCGCGGTGACCATAGAATTTCTTCATCAGGCCTTCGGCCATGGGGGAGCGTGTCGCGTTGTGATCGCAACAAAAGAGCACCGAGGAGGGGAAATCGCCGCTCACGCCAGTCCCATTCTCATGCGCCGAAATGCAGGACGCAGATCAGCGTGAAGAGGCGGCGGGCGGTGTCTGTATCGACATCGGCCTTGCCCTCGAGCCGTTCCTGAAGGATGCGCGCGCCCTCGTTGTGGATGCCGCGCCGGGCCATGTCGATCGCTTCGATCTGGCTGGGGGGCAGGGCTTTGACCGCCTTGTAGTAGCTTTCGCAGATCTGCCAGTAATCCTTGACCACCTGCCGGAAGGGCGAGAGCGAAAGGTGGAATTCGGCGGCATCCTCAGCGTCTTCGGTGTTCACGTCGAACACCAGCCGCTTTTCCCGGATCGAGAGGGTGACATGATAGGGGCCGGGCGGCACGGTCCGGTCGTCACGGGCGGGAAGCGCGAAGGAATTTTCCTCGAGCAGATCGAAGATGGCGACGCGGCGTTCCTGTTCGATTTCGGGTGTCGGGGCGGGCATCCCCTCCATGTCGATCTCGATATGGCTGATGTGCATAGTCATGCCCCCGTATCTCCGCCCGGCCGATTGAGCCGCGCCAGACGCACACCGACCGACAGGCCATGCGCCTGCAGGCTTTCGGAGGCGGCGAGCGTTTCGGCGGCCGGGCCGATGGCCTTGAGCGCCTCGGGCGTCATTCGGGCAAGGGTCGTGCGTTTCATGAAGTCGAGCACCGACAGCCCACTGGAAAACCGGGCCGAGCGCGCCGTGGGCAAAACGTGGTTCGGCCCCCCGATGTAATCGCCGATCGCCTCGGGCGTCCACTGTCCAAGAAAGATCGCACCGGCATGGGTGATCGATTGCGACAGGGCCACGGGGTCTGCGACGCAAAGCTCCAGATGTTCGGGCGCGATGCGATCCGACAGCGCCGCAGCCTCGGACAGGTCTCGCACGGTGACGATGGCCCCGTAATCGCGCCAGCTGGCCCCCGCGATGGCGCGGCGTTCCAGCGTTTCGAGGCGTTTGTCGACTGCGGCCGCCACGGCCTGCCCGAAAGCGGCATCGGTGGTGATCAGGATCGATTGCGCGCTTTCGTCATGTTCGGCCTGGCTCAGAAGGTCGAGCGCGATCCAGTCGGGATCATTGTCGGCATCCGCGATGACGAGGATTTCGGAAGGGCCCGCGATCATGTCGATGCCGACCTTGCCGAAAACACGGCGCTTGGCGGCGGCGACATAGGCATTGCCGGGGCCGGTGATCTTGTCGACGGGGGTGATGGTGGCCGTCCCATAGGCCATGGCGGCCACGGCCTGCGCGCCGCCGATGCGGTAGATCGTGTCGATGCCCGAGAGATGTGCCGCCAGAAGGACCAGCGGATTGGCCACGCCATCCGGGGTGGGCGCGCACATCACCAGCCGCTTGACGCCTGCCACCTGTGCCGGGATCGCGTTCATCAAAACGCTGGAGGGATAGGAGGCAAGGCCACCGGGAACATAGAGGCCCGCGGCCTCGACCGCCGTCCAGCGCCAGCCGAGCGTGGCGCCCGCCGCATCCGTCCATTCGGCATCCTCGGGGCGCTGGCGTTCGTGATAGGCGCGGATGCGCGCGGCAGCCAGTTCCAGAGCGGCGCGTTCGGCCGCGGGCACGGTGGCGATGGCAGCGGCGATCTCGTCCTGGCTGAAGGCGAGCGTTTCGGGGGTGAGCGACAGGCGGTCGAAGCGTGCGGTGAGGTCGATCACCGCGGCATCGCCGCGCGCGCGCACATCGGCGATGATGTCGGCCACGACCGCGTCGGTTTCGGGGGCATCCTCGCGTTTCATGTCCAGAAGCGCCCGGAAGCGGGGGTCGAAATCAGCGTCGGTGGTGGAGAGGAACTGGGGCATCGGGTCTGTCGCCTCTGTCGGGCCGGATCAACTGCGGTCGGGGGCAGATAGCGCGGGGAGGCCCGGGCCTCAAGCGCGCAAGGTGCCTCAGCCCGAGCCTCAGGCGGGCGTGGACCGGTCAAGCGGGCGGACCATCACGAGCGTATCGCTGAAGCCCACACCGTCGCGCATGGCGCGCGGCATCCGGCCCACGGTCACGAAGCCGGTGCGTTGGTAGAGCGCGATGGCGGGGGCATTCCCGTCGGCCACGTCGAGTTCGAGTTGGAGAATGCCCTGCGCGGCGGCGGCATCAGCCAGCGCGTCGATCAGGCGGGCACCATGGCCCCTGCCCCGCACATCGGAGCGGAGATAGACGGCGATGACCTCGGCCCTGTGCGCGGCGCGGGCGGTGGCGTCGCGGTGAAAGGTGGCGGTGCCGACAAGGCGGGCGCCGTCGAAAAGGCCTAGGGTGTGGATTTTGGCCAGCCAATCGCGGATCTCGCGTTCGGGTTTGGCGGCCCATTCGGCCTGGGTTGAGCCGAAGGCGCGGGGCGCGGCGCGCAGCATGTCGAGACGGATTTCGCGGAACCGCGCCCAATCGGACGGGTCGAGCCGGCGAATGGTCATTCCGGGTGGCGCGGGGTCTGGCCCGAGGGGGCGACATAGGGGCGGGTCACGTCCTTGAGCGTCACCTCGATGGTTTCGACATCAAGGGCGATGGCCCCGTCACCCGCGAGCACCAGCGTGATGCGGCCCGTCCCATCCTCGCCCGGTGTCCAGTCGAGCGCGAGGAGCGACAGGACGAGGTCGGGATCGGCTCGGTCGATCCCTTGGGTCGCAACGGCAAGCACATCCTCGACGGCCAGCACCGCCTGCACCCGTTCGGGGGGGCGGGCGGCGGTATCTTCCCAGCGGAACCGGTTGAGGAGGAGCGCGAAACGGCGGCGGCGGCGATCCCATGTCATTTCGGCGGCGGGCAAGATCGCATCCTGCACCAAGGCCGAGATCACGCGCAGATCCTCGGCATCGAGCGCGCGGAGCGCGACGGGGCCGTCGCCTGCATCCTCGAAACGGGCGTCTTCAACCATCGCCTTGCACTCGCTGGATTTTCGCGCCGACATTGCCGAGCTTTTCTTCGACCCGTTCGTACCCGCGGTCGAGGTGGTAGACGCGGCTGACGACCGTTTCGCCCTGGGCTGCGAGGCCCGCGAGGATCAGGCTGACCGAGGCGCGCAGATCGGTGGCCATGACCGGCGCGCCCTTGAGTTTCTCGACACCCTTTACGGTGGCTGTGCCGCCATGCACCTCGATCCGGGCGCCCATGCGCATCAGTTCGGGGGCATGCATGAAGCGGTTCTCGAAAATGCGTTCCTCGAGCACCGAGGTGCCTTCGGCAAAGCACAACAGCGCCATCATCTGCGCCTGAAGATCGGTGGGGAAACCGGGGAAGGGTTCGGTGACGACATCGACGGCGCGGACGCGGTCGGTTTTGCGCGCGACCTTGAGGCCCTTGTCGGTTTCGGTGACGGAGACGCCGGCCGCCTCGAGCTTTTCCGCGAAGGCCGCAACCAGATCGAGGCGGCCGCCGAGCAATTCGACCTCGCCGCCCGCGATGGCGGGGGCGAGCATGTAGGTGCCCAGTTCGATCCGGTCGGTGACGACGGGATGGGTCGCGCCATGCAGGCGGTCGACGCCCTCGATGGTGATGGTGGAGGTGCCTTCGCCCTCGATCTGGGCGCCCATCTTGCGCAGGCAGCGGGCGAGATCGACGATCTCGGGCTCGCGGGCGGCGTTTTTCAGAACGGTGGTGCCCTTGGCCAAGGTCGCGGCCATCAGCGCGTTTTCGGTCGCGCCGACGGAGACCACGGGGAAGTCGATCACCGCGCCCTTCAGCCCGCCCTTTGCCTCGGCATGGACATAGCCGTCGCGCAGGTCGAGATCGGCGCCCATCGCCTCGAAGGCCTTGAGATGCAGGTCGACGGGCCGCGCGCCGATGGCACAGCCGCCGGGAAGGGACACGATGGCCCGCCCCTCGCGCGCGAGCATGGGCCCGAGGACGAGGATCGAGGCGCGCATCTTGCGCACGATGTCGTAATCGGCCGTGTGGTTGTTCAGCCCGTGGGAGGACATGGCCAGAACCTGCCCGCCATTGAGCGCCGAGACCTCGGCCCCCAGCGACTGGAGGAGCGTGGTCATCGTGCGGATGTCGGACAGACGCGGCGCATTGGTAAGCGTCAGCGGCTCATCGCTCAGGAGCGTCGCGGGCATGAGGGTGAGGCAGGCGTTTTTCGCGCCTGCGATGGGGATCTGCCCCGAAAGCGGGCCATTGCCCGTCACCACGATCCGATCCATCGCCCCTGCCCCTTCACTGCCCGTTTGTGTCGTCGCCGGTGTCACCCGGCTGTTCTGTGTCCTCTGCCGCCGAACGCGCGCGGGCCTGAGCCTTGCGGCGGGCCAGATTGGCCTTGAGCGCCGCCTTGAGCCGCGCTTCGCGGTGCCCCGCCCTGCCCGTATCGCCATCCTTGCGTGCCATGAGCCAGCCTTTACCCTTGATGCGCCTGAGCGTCCAGATTGCGCTTGCGAAGGGGGAAAGATGCTTTTATTGGAGCGCCCACATCGCCGCAGTAGCTCAGTGGTAGAGCGTACCCTTGGTAAGGGTAAGGTCGGGAGTTCAATCCTCCCCTGCGGCACCATCCTCACAAACAAGTCCGAACCGAACCGCCAGCGGAGATGGCCGGTCCCGACTGACGCGCGCCTGCGGCGCTGCTGAGCCGGGAGGTCTATCCTCCCCTGCGGTACCATCCCCACAAATACGTCCGAACCGAACCGCCAGCGAAAACGCCCGGTCCTGACTGACGCGCGCCTGCGGCGCTGCTGAGCCTCCTGCACAGGAGCGGGGCGGGCGTTCAGTCGCGCCTTATGGCGACGATGCAATGGGGTTGCGTGGGATGGCGTGCGGGCACGTCGCGCGCCAGCGCGTCGACCTGACCGATATGGGAATAGGTGCCGATGACGCGCGGGCCCGATCCGGTCTCGACCAGGCGCGGGCCATGGCCGCCGGTGAGGCAGGTCCAGGACGAGGCTTGCGACACGGCACCGCCCGGATCCTGTCGGCCCGTGGCATGCGGCACGATGGCCTGCGCGACGGAAGCACCGCCCCCGGTGCGATCATGGGTGATCGTGCCGGTTGTCGGGCCCTGTGTGCCGGGCGCGGTCGGCTGCCCCAAGGGGCGCGGGCGGGGGATGAGCGTCGGCTGCGCTGGGCCGCCCGAACCGGCGGCCACGGGCGGCACCTGCCCCGTTCCGGTGAAGCCCGGCGATGCCACCGGATGGATCAGAACGGTCGGGGGCACAGGGCCGGAGCCCGTGACGACGCGGGGCGGGATCGGGGTCACGGCAATGCCCCCGACCGTTGGGTTCGGCCCCGGGGTGCCGGTCAACACAGGCACCGGGCCGTAGCCCACGAAGGTCGGTCCGGTCGTGCCCGTCAGTGTCTGCACGGGCCCATAGCCCACGACGGGGGGCGCAATGGTGCCGGTGACAGTCTGCACGGGCGCGTAGCCCACGACGGGCGCACCGACCGTGCCCGTGATTGTCTGAACCGGGCCATAGTCGGTGAAGGTCAGGGGCGCGGTCGGCGTGACCAGCACCGGTTGAGCCGTCAAGACGGGGGGTGCGGTGGTCGGTCCTGTGGGGACGCTGGGCCGGGTCGTCGCGCCGGGGATCACGCCGGGAATCGCATTGGGTGCGTTGGTTGCGCCGGAACAAGCGCTGCTCTGGTGCGGGTTTCCGACACCCTGACACCATCCGCGCGGCACGGCATCCGCGGTTTGCGCGGACAAGAGGACCAAGGGCAGGATCGCCGCGAAAACGGAACGCGTTGTCATGTCACCAACTCCTCGTCAGGCCAAGATAGATCGCCGGGTCGCTTGTGCGCTGCGTCACCCCGTCGGTCAGCGGGAAACCAAGATGCCCGCGCAGGTAGAAATTGCCGTCGATCTGCATTTCCACCCCGGCCCCGGCCGAGGCGAGCGAGATAGCACTGGTTTCGGAGGCGGAGGGCTGATTGTTCCAGATCCGGCCTGCATCGATGAAGACGAAGGGCCGGATGCGCTGGACCACGCCGGAGGTGGGCAGGAAATCGCGGCCCGCCGAAAGCGCGAAGGACAGGCCGCTGTCGCCCTGCGCCTCGGCGAAGGGGAAACCGCGCAATTCCTCCTGCCCGCCGAGGACATATTCCTCGGCCGCGGGCAGGCGCGCGGTGGTGACTTGTGCGGTGGCATCGAAGCGCAGGCTGGCATCGGGCAAGACAGTCATGGGTATCTCGAAATCCAGACCTGCGCGCAGGTACCAGAATGTCCGGTCGCCCGCATCGAGACCCGCCGGCACGGAGGCCTGTTCCCCGGCGGTCAGGTCGAGCGCGTATTCGAGCGCCCCGCCATCGGCCAGAGCCCGACCGTCGATCCATGACGCGGAGAGGGCATAAAGTTCGGAATCGAACCGCTGTGTGCCGACGACGACCTCGGTCCGGGCGCCACGGAGTTCCAGCACGCTGTACGCGTAGCGGTCGACGCTGCGCAGAACGGGATAGCCATAGGCGAGGATCGCGGTCAGCCCTTCGCGGTCGGTCTGCTGAAGCGTGCCGAAGGCATCGTGCTGGGCTGCGATATTGGCGACATAGCCTTCGACATAGCCGCCACCGGTGCCGACGGGCGCACGGTAGGTCAGCGCGCCCAGCGTTTCGCGATCTTGCGGGTCGAAGCCTTCGGTATGGGTCAAGGACAGCCGCAGGAGATCGCCCGGCTGCATCGCGGCGTAATATTCCTGATTGAAGGACAGGGTGAGCGCGTCGCCGAAGGCGCGCGCCGGGTTGTCGAGCGTGATCGCGCCGGCCGATCCGGCCTCGGGCGTGGCGACGAGGCGCACCTGCGCCCCGGCGGGGTCGGTGGCATCGACATCGGCGGTGACGGCGATGGTTTCGAGGTCATCCGCCAAAAGCACCGCCCGTTCGAAGCGGTGGATATTGGGCGCGGGACGGCCGATCAGGGGATCGAAATAGCCGCGCACCCGGTCGAAGGTCCGGGGATCGGTGCCTTCGACGCTGACCGAGGCGATGACGCCTTCGTCCACGACGATGCCGCGGCCATCGGGGGTGACGCCGACATCGGCAAGAAAATAGCCATCCTCGGCATAGATGCGTTGAACGATCTCGGCGACCTGTTCGGCGGTGACCGTGCCATGACGTTCGGCGGCGGCGCTGGCGGCAAAGAGCAAAAGCTCGGTCCCGTCATAGGCGGTGACGCCGTTGATCGTCAGGGCGGTGGTTTCTTGCGCTTGCGCCGACAGGGGGTTTGTCGCCATGAGGGCGGCAAGCGAGGCGGCGAGACATGCACCCGTCCTTGCACCCGTGATCGCGGTTTTCAGCATCGGTTTTCCGTCTTTCGTATCGGGCCCGCTGGCTGGACATGGCCCGGAGGTCGCAAGGCCAGTGGCGCTTGCGGGCCATCATGATCAAAATCCGGGCGTTTTGCGCCCCCTTTGGCGCGGGCCGGCTGGCCAAGGTGCAATTGGCGCGGCGCGGATGCAACACTCGGGGCTGCGCGTGGCGCGGGGCTCAGTCGCCTTGTGCGTAGGCGGCAAGCGTCGCCGCCGTGCCCGCGCGCCAGAGCATCCTCAGCCAATCCTCGAAGGCGGACGCAAAGCGCGGGACGCCAGCCAGATCGCCGTAGATCGCGCCCTGTTCGAGCCATGCTATTGGACGGGCGCGAGCGGCGGCGGCCGTCTCGGTCAGGCGGGACCAGTCGGGATCATTGGGGTCGATCGCGGTTCCGTCCTCGCGGGTTCCGGCGCACATGCGCGCCCAGAGCGCCTCGACCAGTGCCAGCCCTTCGACCGGGGCACCCGAAGCCAGCCCGTCGCGCAGGATGGGCAGGACGAAGCCCGGATGCCGGGACGAGCCGTCGAAGGCGACGCGCCGCGTCGTGTCGCGGATCGCGGGATTGGAAAAGCGCCGCTCGATCAGGTCGAGATAGGCCGGGGGCGTCATGCCCGGGACGGCATGGACATGGGGCAGGATTTCCTGCGTCTGGACCTTGCGGAACAGCGCGGCGATGGCGGGATGAGCCATGCAATCGGCAATGGTGGGCACCGAGAGCAACTCGCCTGCATTGGCCAACACCTGATGACCCGCGTTCAGGATGCGGATCTTCATCATCTCGTAGGCATGGACATCGGGGGTGAAGGTCGCGCCAACGCGGTCCCAATCGGGGCGGCCGGCGCAAAAGGCATCCTCGATCACCCATTGGCGGAAATTCTCGTGCGTGACGGGGGCGGCATCGGCGATGCCGAGTTCGGCCACCAGCGCCAGTTCGGCGGGACCTGTCGCGGGCACGATGCAATCGACCATGGAATTGGGGAAGGCCCCGTTGGCATCGATCCAATCGGCGAGATCGGGATCGGTGAGCCGCGCGAGCCCGGTCACAACCTGCCGCAAGATCGCGCCGTTTCCGCGCAGGTTGTCGCACGACAGGCCGGTGAAGGGCCCCTGCCCCGCCGCGCGCCGCAACCGAAGCGCCGCGACCATCGCGCCGAAGGCGGTGCGCGGGCTGTCGGGATTGGCCGCGTCATGGGCCATGTCGGGATGGGCGGCATCGAAGCCGCCCTGCGCGTCGAGGTAATAGCCGCCTTCGGTCACGGTCAGGGCGACGATGCGGATCGCCGGATCGGCCATGGCGGCGATCAAGGGGGCGTTGCCCTCGGCGATGGGAAGATAGTCGATCATCGCGCCCGTCACCTCGACGGCGCGTCCCTCGGGCGACAATTCGACGAGCGTGGTCAGACAATCTTGCGCGATCAGCCTGTCGCGCATGGCCGCGTCATAGGGTCGGACGCCTGCGCCGAGAATGGCCCAATCCTGCGCCAGACCCTGCTGCATCAGGCGGTGGGTATACCACGCCTGATGGGCGCGGTGGAAATTGCCCAGCCCGATATGGACGATGCCGGGCGTGAGCCGCGCGCGGTCATAGGTGGGGCGCGCGATGCCCTTGGGCAGATCGGCGAGCGTGGCATTGGACAGTCGGATCGGGCGGTCGGTCGTCATCAGCTCATCCATTGGCCACCGTCGACGTTGTAGCATTGGGCGACGATGTAGTCGGCCTCGTCCGAGGCGAGAAACACGGCCATGCCGGTCAGATCCTCGGCCCGGCCCATGCGGCCATAGGGAACGCCTGCGCCCACCTCGGCCTTTTTCTGGCCCGGGGCCTTGCCTTCGTATTTCGCGAAAAAGGCGTCGACGCCGTCCCAATGTTCGCCATCCACGACGCCCGGCGCGATGGCGTTGACGTTGATGCCATGCGCGATGAGGTTCAGGCCCGCCGATTGGGTCAGGCTGATGACCGCGGCCTTGGTCGCGCAATAGACGGCGACCAGCGGCTCGCCCCGGCGACCGGCCTGGGAGGCCATGTTGATAATGCGGCCCTTGATCCCGTGGTCGATCATGTGACGGGCGACGGCCTGCATCATGAAGAGTGTGCCCGCGACGTTGATGTCGAAGGTACGGGCGTAATCGGCGCGGTCGATCTCGACCAAGGGCGCGGCGGTAAAGATCGCCGCGTTGTTGATCAGGATGTCGATCTGGCCCAAGGCCGCGACGGTTTCGGCGACGGCGGTGTCGATGCTGTCTTGCCGCGTCACGTCGAGTTCGACGGCGATGGCGGCAGGGCCGATCTGGCCGGCCGTTTCGCGGGCGCGGGCGATGTCGATATCGGCGATGGCGACACGCGCGCCTTCGCGGACATAGGCCTCGGCGAAGGCGCGGCCGATACCGCGGGCCGCCCCGGTGATGAGCGCGGTCTTGCCCTGCAGCCGTGTCATGCGATGCGCAACCCGTTCTGGTCGAAGCGGTGGATCTGGGCCGGATCGGGCGAGAGCCAGACCGTCTGGCCATAATCGAGCGCGACCTCGCCGCCGACGCGGACGGTCAGGGGCCCGTCGATCCCCTCGCAGGTGACGTGAAAGAACGTGTCCGAGCCCAGATGTTCGGAGAGGCCCACGATGCCCTTCCAATCGCCCGCCTCGGCCGAGACGGAGATATGTTCGGGGCGGATCCCGATAGTGGTGGCGTCGTGGCCTGCCGCCACCGCACCGCCGATCAGGTTCATTTTCGGGCTGCCGATGAAACCCGCGACAAAGAGGTTGCGCGGCGCGCGATACAGATCCAGCGGGCTGCCGACCTGTTCGATATGGCCCGCGCGCAGGACCACGATCTTGTCGGCCATGGTCATCGCCTCGACCTGATCATGGGTGACATAGATCATCGTGGTCTTGAGCCGCTTGTGCAGTTCGGAGATTTCGAGGCGCATCCCCACCCGCAAGGCGGCGTCGAGGTTGGAGAGCGGTTCGTCGAAGAGGAAGGCCGCCGGTTCGCGCACGATGGCCCGCCCGATGGCGACGCGCTGGCGCTGGCCGCCCGAGAGCTGGCCGGGGCGGCGGTCGAGATAATCGGTGAGGTTCAGCACCTCGGCGGCAGCGGCGACGCGGCGATCCTGTTCCGCCTTGTCGAGACCTGCCATGCGCAGCGGAAAGGCGATGTTCTTGCGCACCGACATATGCGGGTAGAGCGCGTAGGATTGGAACACCATCGCAAGGCCGCGCTTGGCGGGGGGAACGGCGGTCGCATCCTTGCCGTCGATGCGGATCTGGCCGTCAGACACATCCTCAAGCCCCGCGATGAGCCGCAGGAGGGTGGATTTCCCGCAGCCCGATGGGCCGACGAAGACCACGAATTCCCCGTCCTCGATGGTAAGGTCGAGGGGCGGAATGACCTCCACGTCCCCGAATGCCTTGCGGACCTTGTCCAGCGTGATGCGTCCCATTTTGGATTTCCTTTCGCGCTATCGCTTCGCTGCTTGAGCGCTGTTTTCCTCTTGCGCTATCGCTTCGCTGCTTGAGCGCTTGCTCCTTACTTCACGGCGCCGAAGGTGAGCCCCCGGACCAATTGTTTCTGGCTGAACCAGCCCAGGATCAGGATCGGCGCGATGGCCATGGTCGAGGCCGCGCTGAGTTTGGCGAAGAACAAGCCCTCGGGGCTGGAATAGCTGGCGATGAAGGCCGTGAGCGGCGCCGCGCTGGCGGCCGTCAGGTTCAGGGTCCAAAACGCCTCGTTCCAAGCCAGAATGAAATTCAAAAGGAGGGTCGAAGCGATGCCGGGGATCGCCATGGGCGTCAGGACGTAGAGGATTTCGGCCTTGAGCGTGGCCCCGTCCATCCGCGCGGCCTCGAGGATTTCCGCGGGAATTTCGCGGAAATAAGTGTAGAGCATCCAGACGATGATCGGCAGGTTGATCAGCATCAAGACGAGGATCAGGCCGCCGCGCGTGTCGAGCAGGTTGAACTCCACGAAGATGAGCGAGATCGGATAGAGCACGCCCACGGCGGGCAGCATCTTGGTCGAGAGCATCCAGAGCAAGATGTCCTTGGTCCGGCGCGAGGGCACGAAAGCCATCGACCAGGCGGCGGGCACCGCCACGAGAATGCCGAGGATCGTGGAGCCGCCCGCGATGATCACGGAATTCCACAAGAAGCGCATGTAATCGGAACGCTCCTGCACCACGGCATAGTTTTCGAGCGTGAAGTCGAAGCCCCAGAAGAGCGGCGGATTGTTGATCGCCTGCGCCTCGGTCTTGAAGCTGGTGAGGATGGTCCAGAAGATCGGGAAGAAGATCAGGAGACCGATGGCCCAGGCGAGGACCGTGGTGGCGATCTTGCGGCGGGTGGTGACTGCGCGTGCCATGATGCCCCCTCAGCGGTCCAGGTTCTTGCCGACGATGCGCATCAGGAAGATGGCGACGATATTGGCGAGGATGATGGCATAGACCCCGCCCGCCGAGCCGAGCCCGATGTTCTGGCTGTCCACGACCCGCTGGAAGATCAGGTAGGTCAGCGTGCGGGTGCCGAAGGACCCGCCGGTCGTCACGAAGATCTCGGCGAAGATCGACAAAAGGAAGATCGTCTGGATCAGGACCACGATGGTGATCGCGCGGCCCAGATGCGGCAAGACGATGTGCCAAAAGCGGGCCATGACCGGCGCGCCGTCCATCTCTGCCGCTTCGAGTTGCTCGCGGTCGAGAGACTGGATCGCGGTCAGCAAGATGAGGGTGGCAAAGGGCAGCCACTGCCACGACACGATGAGGATGATGGATTGCACCGAGGCATCCGACAGCCATGACACGGGCGTCATTCCGAGGAAGCGCCACAGATGCGCGAGCATTCCGTTGACGGGATCCATCATCATGTTCTTCCACACCAGCGCCGAGACGGTGGGCATGACGAAGAAGGGCGCGATCACGAGGATGCGGACGATCCCCTGACCCCAGAAGGGTTGATCGAGCAAGATGGCCAGAAGCACGCCGAGGATCACGGTGATGACCAGCACGCCGCCCACGATCAGGAGCGTCGCCTGAACGCTGGGCCAAAAGGAGCTCGACCCGATGAAGCGGACATAATTCTCGAACCCGACCCAATCGAGGCCGCGCTCAATGCTGTCGCCGCGCATCGGCAGGTAGCGCGTGAAGGAAAACCACAGCGTCATGGTCAGCGGCACGAGCATCCAGCCCAGAAGCAGGATGACGGCCGGTGCCATCATCACGCGGGCGGCGGATCGGGCATGTTGGGTCGCCATGGTCACACCTTTCGGGCTGGGGTTGCGGTCCGCTGCGGCACGGCCTGACGGCGGGTGCCGGGGAAAGGGACAGTCGGGGGGCGGATTTGGGCGCCGCCCCCCGACCGGGGAGGGTATGCGTTACCGGTAGCCGGCCGCTTCCATCGCGTCGTTGGTCAGGGCCTGCGCATTGGCAAGGGCCTCCTGCACGGTCTGCTGACCGGCATAGACCTCGGCGAATTCCTGGCTGACCTCGGTCGCGATCCCCGCGAATTCGGGGATGGCCACGAACTGGATGCCGACATAGGGCACCGGGTCGACCGTCGGGTTGGTCGGATCGGCTGCGTTGATCGAGTCGAGCGTCATCTGCGCGAAGGGCACGTCCTGATACTCAGGCGTCTCGTAGAGCGAGGTGCGCGCGCCGGGGGGCACGTTGGCCCAGCCTTCGTTTTCGGCCACAAGCTCGATATATTCGCGCGAAGTCGCCCATTCGATGAACTGGAGCGCGGCATCGGCCTGCTGGGTGCCGGCAGGGATCGCAAGCGCCCATGCCCAGAGCCAGTTCGACCGCTTGCCCAGCCCATTGTCGGGGGCGAGCGCGAAGCCGACGGTGTCGGCAACGGTCGAGTCGTTGGGGTTGGTCACGAAGGAGGCGGCGACGGTGGCATCGATCCACATGCCGCAGCGGCCCTGCTGGAACAGCGAGAGGTTTTCGTTGAAGCCGTTGGTCGCATAGCCGGGCGGGCCATAGCTGTTCATCAGGTCGACGAAGAAGGTCAGCGCCTGTTCCCACTCGGGCTGATCAAACTGGGCGTTCCACTCCTCGTCGAACCAGCGTGCGCCGAAGGAATTGGCGGTGACGGTGATGAAGGCCCCGCCTTCGCCCCAGCCCGGCTTGCCGCGCAGGCAGATGCCGTAAACCTCGTTCGCGGGATCGTTCATCGCCTCGGCGGCGGCGCGGATATCGTCCCAGGTGGGCGCCGCGGGCATTTCGAGGCCAGCGGCTTCCATCAGGTCGGTGCGATACATGACCATGGAGCTTTCGCCGTAGAAAGGCGCGGCATAGAGCGTGCCGTCATGGCTGAGACCGCCGCGCATCGCGGGCAGGATATCGTCGACGTCATACTCTTCGGACAGGTTGTCGAGCGGGACGAGCCAGCCGTTCGCACCCCAGATCGGCGTCTCATACATGCCGATGGTCATGATGTCGAACTGGCCGCCATTGGTGGTGATGTCGGTGGTCACGCGCTGGCGCAGCACGTTCTCCTCGAGCGTCACCCATTCGACGGCGATGCCGGTCTCTTCGGTGAACCGGTCGGTGTACCCCTGCATCCGGATCATGTCGCCGTTGTTGACGGTCGCGATGGTGATGGTCGTGTCCTGGGCCGCGGCGGCACCTGCAAAAACGCAGAGCGCAAGGGCAGCGGACGCGCGAAGCGCGGTCTTGCAAGACATCCGTATCCTCCCTGGTTTGGATGTGTCGTGCAAAAAAGCTAAGCGACGAGGCTCCCTCGCGTCAAGAATTTTCTTTACGCGCGTAAATTACTGAGCTCAGGCAGAGGCGCGCAGGATCAGGCGCGCGGGAATGAGCGTCTCGTCGCGGGTGGCGAAGCGCCCGCCCGCCTCGATCAGCGAAAACAGAGTCTGCATGCATTTGTCCGCGACCAGTTCGTATTCATGCGCGGCCGTGGTCAGGGCCGGACAGGTGAAGCGCGAGAACGGATGATCATCATGCGACGCGACACGCAGCGCGCAGCCCTCGCCCCGCCCGACGCGGAGCCCGCGTTCGTAGCAACCGGCCAGAAAGCCGATGGCGAGGCGATCGTTGCTGCACAGGATGGTGTCGGTCGGCAGGGCGCGTTTTTCGATCAATTCATGCGCGCCACGGCGGCCGATTTCCTCGAATCCCCAGCCCTCGCCCTCGATCTGGATCACCTGCGGCTCAAGCCCGGCATCGGCCATGACCTTGAGATAGGCCTTGCGCCGCTTGTTGGCATTGGGGTTGGCGGGCGTCTTCATCTCGAAGAAGGCAGGCGGTGCCCCGGTGCGGCAGAGGTAATCGACGGTCTGCCGCACGAAGCTGTAATTGTCTGATCCGACAAAGGCTTCGCCCATACCCTCTATGTTGCTGTCAAAGAGGACGGTGGGCACGTCGCGGCAAAACCGCTCGATCGCGCCGCGATCCGACAAGCGCCCGAGGGGCGCAAGGAACACGCCAGCCGGTTTGAGCGCGGCAAGGCCCGAGAGGATGTCGTTCTCGAGCTTTTGCTGGCCATGGGCGCTGTAAAGGATGGGGGAGAAGCCTGCGTCGATGCAGCGCCGTTCCAACGTGCGCGCGATCTCGGCGAAGAAGGGGTCGGCCAGGTAGGGAACTGCGATGCCCACGATCTTGGTCAGGCTGCGGTTCTGGTTCATCGCGTAGATGTTGGGCCGGAATTCGTAGCGCGAGAGCGCATCCTCGATCTGTTCGCGGGTGCGGGCGCGCACGCTGGCGGGATCGTTGAAATACTTGGAGATCGTGGGTCGCGACAGCCCGCTGAGGGCGGCGAATTCCTCCATGTTGCGGATCTTGTGGTCGGTCACGATCTGCCCCCTCTCGCTTGGGCCGGCCCGTATTTCGGCGGGCGTGGACCCATGTTCACCATCCGGAAAACATGCCGCGAGTAAAGTTTTTTCTTGCCTTTCCCTGCGCCGACACCTTGGGTTGCGGCGGCGCGTGATGCACACTTGTCGCGCCAAACGCGCCGAAACGGAAGCGTTTCGGACAGGATAGGGCATCAAAGAGGCGGGACATGTACCTTGGCATAGATCTTGGGACATCGGCGGTGAAGGCCTGCGTCATGGATGCGGCGGGCGCGATCGTCGCCAGCGCTGCGGCACCCCTGAGCGTGCAGCACCCGTTCGAGGGCGCCAGCGAGCAGGAATGCGCCGCATGGTGGCAGGCGACACGCGCCGCCTTGGGCGGTCTTGCGCCCGAGTTACGGGCGCAGGTGCGCGCGATCGGCCTGTCGGGGCAGATGCATGGCGCGGTGGTGCTGGATGCGGATCATCGCCCGCTCAGGCCCGTGATCTTGTGGAACGATGCCCGCGCCGAGGCCGATTGCGCCGCGATGCTGGAGGCCGAGCCTGAAGCGGGCCGGATCGGGGGCGTGCCGCCGATGCCGGGGTTCACCGCGCCCAAGATCCTCTGGCTGTCGCGCCGGGAACCGGCGGTTCACGCCAAGATCGCGCATGTGATTTTGCCCAAGGATTACATCGGCCTGCGGCTGCACGGAAACCTTGTAACGGACCCGACGGATGCCTCGGGTAGTGCATGGTATGACAGCGGGGCGCGGTGCTGGTCGGCGCGGCTTTGCAAGGCGAGCGCGACCGATCCCGCATGGCTCCCCGAGGTGCGGCACGGAAGCGAGATCGCAGGGGTGCTGCGGGACGCCGTGGCCGACGAGCTGGGACTGCCTGCAGGCATCCCGGTGGCGGTCGGCGCGGGCGATGCCGCGGCGGGGGCTGTCGGGATCGGGGCCGTCGCGGATGGCGACGGGTTCTTGTCGCTCGGCACATCGGGGCAGTTGTTCGTGACGACCGCGGACTATCGCCCCAACCTTGAAAGCCGCATCCACGCCTATTCCCACACCGTACCCGGCCAATGGTTTCAGATGGCTGCGATGCTGAACGGGGCGCGTCCGCTGGCTTGGTTGGCCGGAGTGTTGAACCGGCCCATCGCGACGCTGTTGGCCGAGGCGGAGACAGCCACACCGGGGCCGTTGTTCCTGCCCTATCTGACGGGCGAGCGCACACCGCATGGCGACAGCGACATCCGGGCGGGCTTCGCGGCTCTGAGCGAAACGACGACGCAAGGCAGCCTGATGCGCGCGGTGGTCGAGGCCGTGGCCTTCAGCTTTGCCGATGCGATGGCGGCGTTGGCGGCGACTGGCACGCGGCCCGAGACGCTGCTGGCGATCGGCGGCGGCACGCGGGCCGATCTGGTGGTGCAGACCATCGCCGATGTGATCGGCTGCCGGATCGGGCGCAGCGCGGCCGCCGATGTGGGCCCCGCGCTGGGGGCCGCGCGGCTGGCCTGCCTGGCCGAAGGGGGAGCCGACCCGGACGAGGTGATGACCAAGCCCGAGGTGCGCGACTGGTTCGTACCGCGCCCGGATGCGGCAGCGGCGCTGGCCCCGCGTCTTGCGGCCTACCGCGCGCTCTACCCGGCGCTGGCGGGTGTGCAGGCGGTGCTGCGCGGGGCGTCTGCGGTCAGGCCGTGACGATCCCGGTGCCCCAGCCGCGGCAAGCCTCGCGGAGCGCGGCGGGCGGGGGGGCATCGGTGTAGAAGGTGTCGATCTGCGACAAGGATCCGATCCGCGCAGGCGCGCGGCGCTGGAATTTGGACTGGTCCGCCACGAGGAAACTGCGTCGCGCCTGTTTCAGGATGGCCTGGCTCACGCCCACCTCCTGGATGTCGTAGTCGAGCATGTCGCCGTCGAGGTCGAGGGCCGAGCAACTGACCACGGCAAGGTCGAACTTGAACTGGCCGATGGCCTGCGTTGTCACGCTGCCGACCAGTCCCCCGTCGGAGCGGCGCAAAAGGCCGCCGACCACGATGATCTCGCAGGCGGAGTTTTCCACGAGGATATTGGCGACATTCATGTTGTTGGTCAGCACCATGATGTCGCGATGATGCATCAGGGCATGGGCCACGGCCTCGGTCGTGGTGCCGATGTTGAGAAACAGCGAACAGCCGTTGGGAATGTCGCGCACGCAGCGCGCCGCGATGGCGGTCTTGGCGGCATCGTTCAGGCCGCGCCGATCCTCGTAGCCGATGTTGGCGATGGTCGATTGCAGCACGGCGCCGCCATGGACACGCTCGAGCTTGCCCTGATTGGCCAGTTCGGCGAGGTCGCGGCGGATGGTCTGGAGCGTCACGTCGAAATGCGCCGCCAGCCCCTCGACCGTCACGCGGCCATCGCGGCGGGCGATGTTGAGAATCTCGGGCAGCCGCATGCTTTGCGACATGGACCATCCCTCCCTTGCGCCACGCTGAAGACCTGCGCGGCGTGGCGTCACCATGTTCGCTTTCAGCCTATAGTCCCGCGTGACGATCACGCAATCAAGAACGGAGGTCGAACATCTACCTATTTTCTGTTCGTTTTTCCAAAAAACGAAAATTTATGGCCTGATAAAGAAAAATTCTTGCGCGGTTCGCTTCGGTTTCGATAGGGTGCCGGCGAGGAAGAGGCGACGCCTGGGGAGGGTGGGACACGTGCAGAGCACGGGTATTTCATCGACGGCAGAGGTGCATGACCTGCTGATCATCGGCGGCGGCATCAATGGCTGCGGCATCGCGCGAGATGCGGCCGGACGCGGGCTGTCGGTTGTCTTGGCCGAAAAGGGCGATCTGGCGGGCGCAACCTCTTCGGCTTCGACCAAGCTGTTTCATGGCGGGTTGCGCTATCTGGAATATTTCGAATTCCGGCTGGTGCGCGAGGCGCTGGTGGAACGCGAAACCCTGTTGCGCGCCATGCCCCATATCAGCTGGCCCATGCGGTTCGTGCTGCCCTACCACCCCGACATGCGGTTCGAGAGCGACACGCCGACCTCGCGCCTGTTGTCGCGGATCATGCCGTGGATGAAGGGGCGGCGGCCTGCTTGGCTGATCCGGCTGGGCCTGTTCCTGTATGATACGCTGGGCGGGCGGCAGATCCTGCCCGCGACGACGACCCTTGCCCTTGCCGGGCGCGCCGAGGGTGCCCCTTTGCAGGAGCGCTTTGCCAAGGCGTACGAATATTCGGACTGCTGGGTCGAGGACAGTCGCCTTGTCGTCTTGAACGCGCGCGATGCCGAGGCGCGGGGCGCGACGATCCTGACCCATAGCGCCGTGATCTCGGCCGAGGTGAAAGACGGGATCTGGTCGGTCACGGTCGCACAGGGGGACAAGCGGCATGTCCTGCGCGCGCGGATGCTGGTGAATGCGGCGGGCCCCTGGGCGGGCGAGGTGATCCACGCCAAGCTGCGGCTGAACAGCCAAGAAAACGTGCGGCTGGTGCGCGGCAGCCATATCGTGACCCGCAAGCTCTATGATCACGACAAGTGCTATTTCTTTCAGGGCACGGATGGCCGGATCATCTTTGCCATTCCCTATGAGCAGGATTTCACCCTGATCGGCACAACCGATGCCGAGCATGACGATCCCAACCGCGCGCCCGTCTGCACCGAGGCCGAGCGCGATTACCTCTGCGCCTTTGCCAGCCAGTATTTCAAGCGTCCCGTGACGCCCGAGGATGTCGTCTGGTCCTATTCCGGGGTGCGCCCGCTTTATGACGATGGGGCAAGTTCGGCCACGGCGGCAACGCGGGATTACACGCTCAAGATCGACCGCTCGGCGGGGGCGCCGGTGCTGAATATCTTTGGCGGCAAGATCACCACCTACCGGCGTTTGGCCGAAAGCGCGCTGGAGCAGATCGGCAGCGTCCTGCCGCTCGCCAAGGGGCCGTGGACAGCGGGCGTGACCCTGCCCGGCGGCGATTTCCCGCATGACGGCCAGCCCGCGCTGGCCCGGGCGCTGCGGTCGGATTTCCCGTTCCTGTCCGAGTTCTGGGCGCGCCGGCTGGTGCGGGCCTACGGGACCGAGGCGCGCCAGATCCTTGGCGATGCGGTGACCGCCGCCGATCTGGGGCAGGATTTCGGCGCGACACTGACCGAGGCCGAGGTGCGATGGCTCATGGCGCAGGAATACGCCCGCAGCGCCGAGGATGTTTTGTGGCGGCGCAGCAAGCTGGGCCTGCGCGTGACCGAAGATCAGGCGCGCGCGCTCGACGATTGGATGACGACACATGCCACCCTGTCCGCGCGCGCCGCGGAATAGGGTCCGGTCTCAAGGGGGAGGAACGGCGATGGCGCTGGTGCTGGACGGGGTTTCCAAGGTCGTGGAGGGCAAGACGCATGTCTACCCGACCGATCTGACGCTGGAGCGTGGCACAATGAACGTGCTGCTGGGGCCGACCCTGTCGGGAAAGACCACCCTGATGCGGCTGATGGCGGGGCTCGACCAGCCGGCCAAGGGGCGCATCCTGTGGGAAGGCAAGGACGTGACGGGCCAGCGCGTGCAGGATCGCAAGGTGGCCATGGTCTACCAGCAATTCATCAACTACCCCTCGATGACGGTCTACGACAACATCGCCTCACCGCTGCGGCTCATGGGTCTGGCCAAGGCCGAGATCGACGCCCGCGTGCAGGCCACGGCGGAGCTGATGCAACTGACGCCGATGCTGGGCCGCAAGCCGCTGGAATTGTCGGGGGGTCAGCAGCAGCGCTGTGCACTGGCGCGCGCGCTGGTCAAGGATGCGGGGCTTGTTCTGCTGGACGAGCCCTTGGCCAATCTCGACTACAAGCTGCGCGAGGAATTGCGGGCGGAAATCCCCCGCATCTTTGCCGAGTCCGGGGCGATCTTCGTCTATGCCACGACCGAGCCGGAGGAAGCGTTGCTTCTGGGGGGCAATGTCGCAACGCTTTGGGAAGGGCGCGTGACGCAATTCGGCCCCACCCCGCAGGTCTACCGCCAGCCGCGCGACGCGACGACCGCGCGGGTGTTCTCGGACCCGCCGATGAATTTCACCCGCGTGGTGAAGGCGGGCGACAGGATCAGCTTTGGCGAGGGGCAGACCGCGGCGGCCACAGGTGCGCTGGCCGATCTGCCCGACGGCACCTATCAGGCGGGGTTCCGCCCCGATCACCTGCATCTGCGCGCGCAGGGCGGCGAGGGGCTGCATTTCCAGTGCCGCCTCAAAGTGACCGAGATCACCGGCTCGGAAACCTTCCTGCATCTTGAACATTCGCACGACCGCTGGGTCGGGCTGGTGCATGGCGTGCACGACCTGAAATTCGGCCAGCCCATCGAGGTCTGGCTTGATGCCGCGCATGTCTATGTCTTTGCTGAAAGCGGCGAACTGGTCGCGCCCGCGGCCTATGCGGCTGCGGCCTGAAGGGGGACCCATGGCCCGGATCACGCTCGACAATCTTGCCCATTCCTACCTGCCCAATCCGAAGGGCGAGGAGGATTTCGCACTCAAGCAGCTCGATCACGTATGGAACGATGGCGAGGCCTACGCGCTTTTAGGTGCATCGGGTTGCGGCAAGTCCACGCTGCTCAACATCATTTCGGGGCTTTTGGTGCCGTCGCGGGGCCGGGTCTTGTTCGGCGACCGCGACGTGACGAGGGCCGATACGGTGGAACGCAATATCGCGCAGGTGTTCCAGTTCCCGGTCGTCTACGACACGATGACGGTGGGCGACAATCTGGCCTTTCCGCTGCGCAACCGTGGCATGGACGCGGGTTTTGTCGCGGCGCAGGTGCAAAAGATCGCGCGCATGATCGGGATGGAGGATGTGCTCCACCGCAAGGCGCGCGGGCTGACGGCGGATGCCAAGCAAAAGATCAGCCTTGGGCGCGGCATGGTGCGCGAGGATGTGAACGCGATCCTGTTCGACGAACCGCTGACCGTGATCGACCCCCACATGAAATGGGAGCTGCGCACGCAGCTCAAGGCGCTGCACAACGAATTCGGGCACACGATGATTTATGTGACCCATGACCAGACAGAGGCGCTGACCTTTGCCGACAAGGTGGTCGTCATGCATGACGGCCGCGTGGTGCAGCTTGGCACGCCCGAGGATCTGTTCGACACGCCGGAACATACGTTCGTCGGTTATTTCATCGGCTCGCCCGGCATGAACCTGCTCGACGCCGAGGTGTCGGGCCATATGGCCCATGTTGCGGGCCATGCCGTGGCCCTTGGCGGCAGCTACAAGGCGCTGACGGGCCGGGTGCAGATCGGGGTGCGGCCCGAATTCGTCACGCTGGCCGAGGGGGACGAGGGCCTGCCCGTGACCATCCGCCGGATCGAGGATGTGGGCCGTCACCAGATCCTGCGCGCCGATTTCGCAGGAACCCCGATCAACGCCATCCTGCCCGAGGGCGCGCGTGTGCCCGCAGGCGCGAACCGGCTGAAATTCCAGCCCGAACGCATCAACGTCTATGCCGATGACTGGCGGGTTGCGCCGCTCCGGTCGGTCGCCACCCCGCAAAAGGAAGCCGTCTGATGGACAAGGTTCAGAACAACAAGGCGTGGTTTCTTGTGCTGCCGGTGCTGGTGCTGGTGGCGTTTTCCGCGGTCATCCCGCTGATGACGGTGGTCAATTACGCGGTGCAGGACACGTTCGGAAACAACGTCTTCTTCTGGCACGGGCTTGGCTGGTTCGAGGATGTGCTGACCGACAGCCGCGTCCATGGTGCGCTGGGTCGGCAGCTCATGTTCTCGGGCATCATTCTGGCCATCCAGATCCCGCTTGGCATCGCCATCGCGCTCTGCATGCCCAAGCGCGGCTTCTGGGCCTCGGTCTGTCTGGTGCTGATGGCCTTGCCGCTGCTGATCCCGTGGAATGTGGTGGGCACGATCTGGCAGATCCTTGGCCGGACCGACATCGGACTTTTGGGCTATGTCCTGTCGGGGCTGGGCATCGAGTGGAATTATGCGCGCAACGCGGTCCACGCCTGGGTCATCGTCGTCGTGATGGATGTCTGGCACTGGACCTCGCTTGTGGCGCTTTTGGCCTATGCCGGGCTGCAATCCATCCCGCAGGCCTATTACCAGGCGGCCAAGATCGACCAGGCCAGCCGCTGGAAGGTGTTTCGTTACATCGAACTGCCCAAGATGCAGGGCGTCTTGCTGATCGCGGTGCTGCTGCGCTTCATGGACAGCTTCATGATCTATACCGAGCCTTTCGTCGTGACGGGCGGCGGCCCGGGATCGGCCACCAGCTTCCTGTCCATCGACCTTGTGAAGATGGCGCTGGGGCAGTTCGACCTAGGCCCCGCGGCAGCCTTCTCGCTGATGTATTTCCTCGTGATCTTGCTGGTTTCTTGGGTGTTCTACACCGTCATGACCAACCTCGACAAACAGGAGGGCAAGTGATGGCCGCCACGACCGAGACCTATGCGGCGACCACCCGCGCCCGCGCCCTGCCCCGCGTGCAGACACGCCATGTGGTGATGGTGGCCTATCTCCTGTTCATGCTGATCCCGATCTACTGGTTGCTGAAGATGAGCCTTCAGACCAACCAAGAGATCCTGGGCGGTTTCACGCTTTGGCCGCAACAGCCGACGCTCGACAATTACCGGGTCATCTTGACGGATGCGTCTTGGTACATGGGCTATGTCAATTCGATCACCTATGTGGTGATGAACACGATCCTGTCGCTGTCCGTCGCCCTGCCCGCCGCCTATGCCTTCAGCCGCTACCGGTTTCTGGGCGACAAGCACCTGTTTTTCTGGCTTTTGACGAACCGCATGGCGCCGCCCGCAGTGTTCGCCCTGCCCTTCTTCCAGCTCTATTCCTCGGTCGGGCTGTTCGACACGCATATCGCGGTGGCGCTGGCGCACACGCTTTTCAACGTGCCGCTCGCGGTCTGGATCCTCGAAGGGTTCATGCGCGGCGTGCCCAAGGAAATCGACGAGACCGCCTATATCGACGGCTATTCCTTCCCGCGCTTCTTCGTGAAGATCTTCATGCCGCTGATCGCATCGGGCATCGGGGTCGCGGCATTTTTCTGCTTCATGTTCTCTTGGGTGGAACTGCTGTTGTCGCGCACGCTGACGGCGGTGAATGCACAGCCCATCGCCTCGATCATGACGCGCACGGTTTCGGCCTCGGGGCTCGACTGGGGCGTGCTGTGTGCCGCGGGGGTGCTGACGATCGTGCCCGGCGCGCTCGTGATCTATTTCGTTCGCAACTACATCGCCAAGGGCTTTGCCCTGGGCCGCGTTTGACAGGGAGGTTTGCGTGATGGACCTGCAATGGATGGCGTGGACGGGGCCGACGGCGATCTTTTTCGTCGTGATCGCCTGCCTGCTCTTGATCTTCACCTTTTTGGCGATCCGATCGCCCGAAACCCCGCGCGTGGGCGTCTTGCGGATCGAGACGACGCGGGGCGACCGCCTGTTCATCACGCTGTTGGGATCAGCCTTCATCAATGCGGGATGGCTGGCGATGAGCGGTCTGCCGCAATGGTGGGCGCTTGGAATTTGCGCGCTTTATGCCGCGGCGGTGTTCCGCTGGGTCTAGGGGCGCAATGAGGGGTGTGTCCGGGCCAAGAGGCCTTGGGAAGCTGCAAGACCCGGACACGCATGAAACGAAAACGAAGTTCATTCCATGGGAGGAAGCCATATGAACAGAATGACAAGAACTTCAACCGCGCTTGCGCTGGCGCTGAGTGCGATGGGGGCGCCGGCATTTGCCGATATCGACGCCGCCCGCGCGTTTCTGGACGAGCATATCGGCGAGCTTTCGGCCCTGACCCGCGAGGAGCAGGAAGCCGAGATGCAGTGGTTCATCGATGCGGCGGCCCCGCTTGCGGGCATGTCGATCAACGTGGTCTCGGAAACGATCACGACCCATGAATGGGAAAGCCGCGTCCTGGCGCCTGCCTTCACGGCGATCACGGGTATCAACGTGACCCATACGCTGATCGGCGAGGGTGACGTGGTCGAACGTCTGCAAACGCAGATGCAAACCGGCGAAAACGTCTTTGACATGTACATCAACGACGCCGACCTCATCGGGACGCATTGGCGCTACCAGCAGGCGCGCAACCTGACCGACTGGATGGCGGGTGACGGCGCGGCCTTTACCAACCCCAACCTGAACCTTGACGATTTCATCGGCCTGTCTTCGGCGACCGGTCCTGACGGGTTGCTTTACCAGCTGCCGGTGCAGCAGTTCGCGAACCTTTACTGGTTCCGCTACGACTGGTTCACCGATCCCGAGCTCATGGCCGCTTTTGAGGCCGAATACGGCTATCCGCTGGGCGTTCCCGTGAACTGGGCGGCCTATGAGGATATCGCGGCCTTCTTCACCGGGCGCGAGATCGACGGGCAGACCGTTTATGGCCACATGGATTACGGTCGTCGCGACCCGTCGCTCGGCTGGCGCTTCACCGATGCGTGGTTGTCGATGGCCGGCGCCTCGGACCTTGGCTTGCCCAACGGCGTTCCCGTCGACGAATGGGGCATCCGGGTGAACGAGAACTTCCAGCCGGTGGGTTCGTGCATGTCGCGCGGCGGGGCCACCAACAGCCCGGCGGCGGTCTATTCGATCGAGCGCTATGTCGACTGGCTGAACAACTATGCGCCGCCGGAAGCGGCGGGGATGAACTTCTCCGAATCCGGGCCGGTGCCGGCACAGGGCGCGATTGCCCAGCAGGTGTTCTGGTACACCGCCTTTACCGCCGACATGGTGGCAGACGGTCTGCCGGTGGTGAACGAGGACGGCACGCCGCGCTGGCGCATGGCCCCCAGCCCGCATGGCGCCTATTGGCAAGAAGGGATGAAGGTCGGCTATCAGGACGTGGGTTCCGCCACGATCCTCGAGTCCACGCCGGTCGACCGCGCGCAGGCCGCATGGCTCTATGCGCAGTTTATCTCGTCCATGACGGTCGACGTGGCCAAGTCGCACTACGGCCTGACCTTCATCCGCGAGTCGACCATCAACCACGAAAGCTTCACCGAACGCGCACCGCGTCTGGGTGGCCTGATCGAGTTCTACCGTTCGCCCGAGCGTGAACTGTGGACCGACACCGGCTTCAACGTGCCCGACTATCCGCGTCTGGCGCAGCTGTGGTGGCAGTACATCGGGGATGCTTCCTCGGGGGCGAGCACTGCACAAGAAGCGCTCGACGGTCTTTGCGCCGAGCAAGAAGCGGTGATGGAGCGTCTGCAGCGCGCAGGCGTTCAGGGCGATATCGGCCCGCTCCTGAACGAGGAGCAGGATCCCGAATACTGGCTGGCCCAGCCCGGTGCGCCCTGGCCGCGTCTGGAGGACGAGCGTGGCGAACCCATGACCGTCGCCTATGACGAACTGATCCGCCGCTGGACGGAATGAGGGACTGCGCCGGGGCCGCGTGACCGCGCGGCCCCGGCCACGAACGAACCAAGGAACGGCCGCGATCTGGACAGCCCAAACTGGACAGCCGCGGCCGTTTCCGTTGAAACGGGACCTGCGACAGAACAAGGGGGGAGCACGGACATGGGACATATCCTGGCACTCGATCAGGGCACGACATCGAGCCGCGGCATCGTCTTTGACGGGACGATGAAGATCGTCGCCGTCGCGCAGGAGGAATTTCCGCAGCATTACCCGGCCTCGGGCTGGGTGGAACATGATGCGGCGGACCTTTGGGCGACCACGGCGGCGACCGCGCGGGCCGCCATCGAGCGCGCGGGCCTGAAGGCGGGGGATATCGCGGCCATCGGCATCACCAACCAGCGCGAGACGACGCTGATCTGGGACCGCGAGACCGGCAAGCCGATCCATCGCGCCATCGTCTGGCAGGATCGCCGCACCGCCGATTTCTGCGCCAAGCTGCGCGCCGACGGCCATGAACCGATGATCACCGCCCGCACCGGGCTTTTGGCCGACCCCTATTTCTCGGCCACCAAGGTCAAGTGGATCCTCGATCATGTGGAGGGCGCGCGCGACCGCGCCCGCCGGGGCGAACTCGCCTTCGGCACGGTGGACAGCTGGCTGATCTGGAACCTGACTGGGGGCCGCGCGCATGTGACCGATGCCACCAATGCGGCGCGGACCATGCTTTATGACATCCACAAGGGCCGTTGGAGCCGCACGATCTGCGATCTCTTCGACATCCCGATGGAGATGCTGCCCGAGGTGCGCGATTGCGCCTCGGACTTCGGGATGACGCGCGCCGATCTCTTCGGGCGGGAAATCCCCATCCTCGGCGTTGCGGGCGACCAGCAGGCGGCGACCATCGGGCAGGCCTGTTTCGCGCCCGGCATGATGAAATCGACCTATGGCACGGGCTGTTTCGCGGTTCTGAACACGGGCGAGACGGCGGTGGCCTCCACCAACAAGCTGCTCACGACCATCGCCTACCAGCTCGACGGCAAACCGACCTATGCGCTGGAAGGGTCGATCTTCATCGCGGGCGCGGTGGTGCAATGGCTGCGTGACGGGATCAAGGTGATCCGCGCGGCACCCGAAACCCAAGGCCTCGCCGAAACCGCCGATCCGTCGCAGGACCTGATCCTCGTGCCGGCCTTCGTGGGCCTTGGCGCGCCCTATTGGGCGCCCGAGGCGCGCGGCGCGATCTTTGGCATGACGCGCAATTCGGGGCCTGCCGAATTCGCCCGTGCAGCATTGGAATCGGTGGGCTACCAGACCCGCGATCTGCTGGAGGCGATGAAGGCCGATTGGGCGGGCGACGATGCGCAGCCCTCGCTCCGGGTCGATGGCGGCATGGCCGCGAACGATTACGCGATGCAATTCCTGTCCGACATCCTTGGCGCGCCGGTCGACCGGCCCGAGGTGCTGGAGACCACCGCGCTGGGGGTGGCATGGCTGGCCGGAAGCCGCGCGGGCGCATGGCCCGACATGGAAGGCTTTGCCAAGACATGGGCCATGGAACGCCAATTCACCCCCGCGATGAAGCCCGACAGCCGCGATCTTCGCTACGACCGCTGGAAGCGCGCGATCAAGGCCGTGCTGTCGGTATGAGCATCGCGCCCTTCGGTTTCGCCACGGCGGGCACGATCCGCTTCGGCCGCGGCCTGCGGAGCGAGGCGGCGCCATGGGCGCTGGCCCGGGGGCGGCGCATCTTGGTGGTGCGCAGCGCCTCGGTCGCGGCTGCCGATGATCTGGTGCGCGCGCTGTCCGGCGGGGCGGCGGTGGAGGTGGTGACCGCGCGGGGCGAGCCGGACCTGCCCGGGCTGACCGCTCTGTGCGCAGACGCGCGGGCCTTTGGCCCGGACCTGATCGTCGCGATCGGCGGTGGGGCGGTTCTCGACACCGGCAAGGCACTGGCCGCCCTGATCCCCGCGCCGCACGGGGCGCTGCGCTATCTGGAGGTGGTGGGCGAGGGTCGGCCACTTGATGCGCCCCCCCTGCCCCTTCTGGCCATCCCCACCACGGCGGGCACGGGCACCGAGGTGACGCGCAACGCGGTGATCGGTATTCCCGAAGCTGGCCGCAAGGTCAGCCTGCGCGATGCGCGGCTCTATCCCGCACTGGCCCTGATCGACCCGGAGCTTGCGGCGCTTTGCCCGCGGCCTGTCGCCCTTGCCTCGGGTCTCGATGCGGTGGTGCAGGTGATCGAACCCTTCGTGAGCCGCCGCGCGACGCCGATGACCGACGCGCTCTGCCGCGATGCGATCCCGCGCGGTCTTTCGGCGCTTCGCCATGTGGTCGAGGGGCGCGACGCATGGGACGACATGACCCTGACAAGCCTTATGGGCGGGCTGGCGCTGGCCAATGCGGGGCTTGGGGCGGTGCATGGTCTGGCGGGCGTGATCGGCGGTCTGACGGGCGCGGCGCATGGCGCGATCTGCGGCGCGGCGTTGGTGCCCATCTTGCGCGCCAACCGCAGCGCCCTGCCCGAGGGTGGCGAGGGCCGGGCCCGGATCGACTGGGTGATCGACCGGATCACGGAGGTCTACGGCGGGCTTGACGGGTTGCAGGCTTGGGCACGCGACCAGGGCCTGCCGCGTCTGTCCGATCTGGGCGTCACCGCCGCGAACCGCGCCCATATCGCACAGGAGGCGCGGCATTCCTCCTCCTATGCCGCAAATCCCGTGGATCTGGGTGAGGCCGCTCTGATCGCCGCGCTGGAACAGGGTTAAGCCCCCGGCGCGCGCAGCCAACCATCGGCAAAGACGACCCGGTCACAGCCCGCAAGCGGCAAGAGCCGGTCAAGCTCCGCCTCCAGCCGCGCCTGCCGCCCATGGCCCCAGCGCACCCCGGCCTCGGGCCAGAGCGCGCGCAGCCGCAGCGCGCCCGCCTGACGGTCGGCCGTGATGTCGACGCGGCCGACGATCCTGTCCCCCTCCAGCATGGGAAAGACATAGTAGCCGTAGCGCCGCTGCGTCTCGGGCACGAAGATCTCGATCCGGTAGTGAAACCCGAAAAGCCGCTCGGCCCGCTTGCGGTCGCGCAAGACCGGGTCGAAGGGCGACAGGACCCGCAACCGCCCCGGTGGATCAGGCATGTCGGCAAGGCGATCCACGGTCTCGGGTCGGAGCAGGACGCGACGCAAGGCACCATCGGCGCAGGTGATCTCGGCCTCGACCACGGCGCCTTGCTGCAGGGACCGGGTGGCCCAGCCCCGCGCCTCTGCAGGCGTGATCAGGTCGAAGAAGGCGGCCAGTTCGCCAGAGGTGGCAAAGCCCAAGCGGTCGAGCGCCGCCGCGCAGGCCCAGTCGATCACCGCGGCCTCGGGCAGATGCGCGTTCAGGTGTTCGGGCGGGATCACGCGCTCGGTCAGATCGTAGAACTTGCGGAACCCCTCGCGCCGGGTGATCGCAAGCTCGCCCGACCGCCAGAGATATTCCAGCGCGATCTTGGACGGATGCCAATCCCACCAGCCGGTCGATTTCTCGGCCCGCTTCTCGCCGATCTCGGCGGAATGGACCGCGCCGTGATCGGTGACGTGGCGCAGAACGGTCTCGATCTCGTCGTGAAAGGCGGAGCCATGCCAATCCTTCCAGCGCTCGCGCAGGCGGGCGCGGTCGCGGGCGAATTTCAGCCGCCATTGCGGAAAGAAGGCGGCGGGGATCACGCTTGCATCATGGGTCCAATGTTCAAAGGTCGCCCTGTCGCGGTCGTTCAGGTGGCGCAGATTGTCGGGCCGATAGGACGGACGACGCGCGAACAGGATCAGGTCATGGGCGCGCGCCAGCGTGTTCACACTGTCGACCTGCACGAAGCCCAGCCGTTGGACCATCGCGGCCAGATCCGCCCCCTTGCCCGGCCCCGCCGGACGATCCGCCAACGCATGGGCTTCGAGGAAGAGCCGCCGCGCCGTCTTCGTGTCGATCTGGTGCATCTCGGCCCTCCGCGTCACATCCTTTGCCCTCCACCATCCGGATGACAAGAGCCATGCGGAAACGGGCCGATCCAAGGAAGCCCCGGACCTTTGTGACAGCGCGTGCAAGGTGGGGGCTCTGCCCCCGTCGCGTGCCGCGACTTCCCCGGAGTTTTTTCGCCAAGATGAAGCAGCACGCCTGGACGGTGGCCCCGCCCGCGCGGCACCGCTTTCATCTTGGCAGGAAAACTCCCGCCGGAGGCTCCCGAACCCGGCCACGCCTGCAAGGTCCGGGGTGCGCGCGGGGTCGCGACAGGCTCAGGCCGCCCAGGTCCAGGGCTGGGTGAATTGTCCCAGCACGCTGGCCACCGCGTCCTCCTCCACCGGGCCCGTGCGGCGCAGATGCGCGACAAGGCCGAGCTTCTTGTCTTCGGCGACGTGATCGACGCGCGCGGCGAGCCCCGCCTCGGCCAGAGCGGCGTCGTAGACGCGCGTGATCGCCCGTCGGCGCAGGTCGGGCTTGAACACCTTTCCGACGGCGGTCTTGGGCAATTCGTCGAGGATCTCGAGATGCTTGGGGATGGCGGCGCGTTCATGGATATGCTCGCGGCACCATGTCGCCAGATCCTCGACGCTGGCCTGCGCGCCGCCCACCAGCTCGACATAGGCGCAGGGCAATTCGCCCGCGAAGGCATCGGGCTGCCCGATCGCACCGGCAAAGGCCACGGCAGGGTGACCGGCCAGCGCCTCCTCGATCTCGGCGGGGTCGATGTTGTGGCCACCCCGGATGATCAGATCCTTGGCGCGCCCCGTGATCCACAGGTAGCCATCCGCGTCGATCCGGCCCAGATCGCCGGTGCGCAGGAAATCGCCGTGAAAGTAGAGATCGCGGTTCTTGTCGGCCTCGGTATAGGTGGCGCCGGGCCGGACGCCGGGATTGGCGACGCAGATCTCGCCCACCTCGTCGGTCTCGCAATCCAGCACGCCATGCGGCGTGACCTTGAGGATCCGGACGTCGCAATGGGGAAAGGGCACGCCGACCGACCCGATCTTCTTCTCGCCGTCCACGGGGTTGCAGGACACGAGGCAGGTCGCCTCGGTCAGGCCGTAACCTTCGACCAGCGTGACGCCAGTGGCCTTTTCGAAGCGGCGGAACAATTCCACCGGCAAGGGGGCCGAACCGGAAAAGGCCGTCTTCACGCTAGACACATCGGCATTGACCGGGCGCTGCATCATGGCGGCGATGGCGGTCGGCACCGTGATGATGAAGGTCACCTGCCAGCGTTCGACCAGTTTCCAGAAATTGTCGAAGACGCCCGCGCCGCGATAGCCCTGCGGCGTGGGAAAGATCACATGCCCGCCCGAGGCCACCATGGCCATCAAGATCACATGGCAAGCAAAGACATGGAACAGCGGCAAGGGGCAGATCACGTTGTCCTTCTCTGTGAAGAGAAGCGTGTGACCGACCCAGCCGTTGTAGATCATCCCCGAATAGCTGTGCTGCGCGACCTTGGGCATGCCGGTCGTGCCGCCAGTGTGGAAATAGGCCGCGACGCGGTCGCCGTCGCTGTCGGCGAAGGTCAGGCGATCACGCGGGTGTTTGGCGGTTTCACTCGCCCAATCCAGAACGCGGGCATGGTGGCCCGAGGGGTTCTTGGGCCGGATGAAGGGGATGATGAAGCGCTTGATCCCGGTGATGTAGCGCAACAGATCGACCTCGATCACCACCTGCACGTTCGGGGCGTTCCTGACCGCTTCGGCCATCTTCTGGGCGACGTCGGTCTTGGGGAATTCCTTGAGCGTGACGACGACACGGGCCTTGGTCTCGCGCAGGATGGCGGCGATCTGCTCGGGCTCGAGCAACGGGTTGATCGGGGCCGCGATGCCCGCGACCATGCCGCCCAGAAGCGTCACCACCGTTTCGGTGCAATTCGGCAAGACATAGGCCACCGTATCGGTCTCGGTCACGCCCAGCGCGCGGAACATGTTGGCCGCCTGCGTGACGCGGCCGTGAAGCTCGTCCCATGTGAGCGTCTCGGCGGGGTCGTTCGGCCCCGAAAACATCTGGAAGGACGTGGCACGCAAGGACCCGTGGCGGTCGCGTGTGCGGCTCAGCAATTCATAGAGGGTCCGGGCCGGCTGGCTTTGCGGCCAAGGCATCTCTCCCTCGATCCGCGTGATATCCGCAAGCGTGGCAAACTGCACCATGGCGAAACACTCCCCTGCCATCTCTTGGGGGAGACGCCTTGAACGGACCGCTCCCCTCCTCCGGGGGGCAGCATGGGGGGCGCCCGGGGGCGGTGCAAGCCTGACGCCACGGCGGCCTTATTCTGCGGCGAGGCCTTCGGTGAATTGCAGACGGGCGAGGCGGGCGTAAAGCCCGCCCTGCGCCACGAGGCTGTCATGCGTGCCCTCGGCCACGATCCGGCCGGCCTCGAAGACGAGGATCCGGTCGGCCTGTTTCACCGTGGCCAAGCGATGCGCCACGATCAGCGTCGTCCGATCCGCCGAGAGGCGCGCCACGGCATCTTGGACCGCGCGTTCGCTTTCGGCGTCAAGCGCGCTGGTCGCCTCGTCCAGAAGCAAGATCGGCGCATCGCGCAAGATGGCCCGTGCGATCGCGATCCGCTGCTTCTGTCCGCCCGACAACATCAGCCCCCGCTCACCGACATAGGTGTCATAGCCCTGCGGCAGCGCGATGAGGAAATCATGCGCGGCTGCCGCCCGCGCCGCCGCCTCGACCTCGGCATCTGTGGCATCGGGGCGGCCGAAGCGGATGTTGTCACGCGCGGTCGCGCCGAAGATCACCGGATCTTGCGGCACCAGCGCCATGGCACCGCGGAAGGTCGCCCGCGCCATGTCGCGCAGATCGACCCCATCGAGCGTGATCCGCCCTTCGGACGGGTCATAGAATCGCTGCAAGAGCTGGAAAATCGTGGTCTTTCCCGCCCCGGACGGCCCGACCAGCGCCACGGTCTCGCCGGGCCGGATGGTGAGCGTGACACCATCGAGTGCCTTGTCCTCGGGTCGGGTCGGATAGGAGAAGCGCACCTCCTCGAAGGTGATGGCCCCGCGCCCGCCCTGCGGCAGCGCCACGCCCCGCGCCGGGTCCGACACGGCGTCCCCGGTGTGCAAGAGTTCCACCAACCGCTCGGTCGCGCCGCTGGCACGCTGCAATTCGCCCCAGATCTCGGACAGGGCACCCACCGACCCCGCGACCATGATCGCGTAGATGAGGAACTGGATCAGTTCGCCGATGCTCATGGCGTCGGCCCGCACATCGCGCGCCCCGGTCCACAGCACGCCCACGATGCCCGCAAAGACCAGCGTGATGACGATCACCGTCATCACCGCGCGGGTCGCGATCCGTTTCTTGGCGCTGACAAAGCTTTTCTCGGTCACAAGGTCAAAGGCATGGGCGGAGGCGCGCTCATGCGTAAAGGCCTGCACCGTCTGCACGGACAAAAGCGCCTCGGAGGCATTGCCCGAGCTTTCGGCGATCCAATCCTGATTTTCACGGCTGAGACTGCGCAGGCGCCGGCCCAGAACGACGATCGGCACGATGATCAACGGCACGATCAACAAAACCGCCCCCGTCAGCTTGGGCGAGGTGACCATCATCAGGGCCAGCCCCCCGATCAGGATCAACAGGTTGCGAAGCGCGACCGACACGCTCGACGAGATCACCGACAACAGGAGTGTGGTATCGGTCGTGATCCGGCTCAACACCTCGCCGGTCATGATCTTTTCGTAGAAGGCGGGGCTCATCCCGATCATCCGGTCGAAGACCGCCTTGCGGATGTCGGCCACCACCCGCTCGCCCAAACGCGTGACGAGGTAGTAGCGCAGCCCCGTTCCCAGCGCGAGCAGGACCGCGATGGCCAGCGCCGCGAGGAAATACTTGTCCAGCAGCTCCGCGCTTTCGGTTTCGAACCCGTCCACGACACGACGCACGGCCAAGGGAAGGGTCAGGGACACGATGGCCGTCAGCACCAGTGCCGCGACGGCGGCGGCCAGCATCGGCGCATAAGGTGCGAGAAACGGGCCAAGAGCGCGCAGGCTGCCGATGCGGCGCGACTTGGCGCGATCTTCGGTGGCAGAGGCGGTGGGGCCGGGCTTTGGAGTTGCGGAGGTGTCTGCGGTCATCGGGCTTTTCTTGTCGTTTCCTGCCTCGCGTTACAGGCAGGGCCGATCTGCCGCAATGGGGCGGGCTGCCGCGTCATTCCTCGAACCCGTAGAGGTCGAGCAAATCCTGCCGGGTGAAGGTCCGCGGCGGCACATACGACCAGCCTGACAAGCCCCAACCCCACCAGTCCGAAGGGCACGCAGGCAATGACGCCCATGATCTGCCTTTCGATGACGCAAGAACCGCAACAACACCACCCCGATCCTAGATGCAGGCCAAGCCATCGGGCAATCCACCGCAAACCCTCGCGCAGCATGATGCGCTGGCATGGGGGCCTGCCCTATCGACCTGTCGGGCATGTCCAGTCTTTCGGGGATCGAGGGTTTCGACGCTTTCATGGGCTCGGGCGCTGTGCGCATCGTCGCGGGCGGTGTGCTCGCCACAACCGGCGAGGCGATGTCGATCCTTCTTGCGGGCGTTCTGTTTGACGATCTGGGCGCCGATCATTTCGTGTTCTGAGGCACCGCATCCGAAGGACCGACCGGCTTGACGATCCTGCCATGCGGGTCTAGCAGTCCTTCCGTGCGCGGGCGTTGTGTAATGGTAAGACCCTTGCCTTCCAAGCAAGAGATACGGGTTCGATTCCCGTCGCCCGCTCCAGATCCCCGCCCCACAGCGAAAGATCCCGCGGTAATTTCCGGACGTCGTAGGGACGCTGCGCCCGCCTCTGTGGACCAGGCAAAGTTCCATAACGACCGCGCGTGCGTACTTTGGATTGAACCGCGCAACTTATCGAGATAGTTTGCACACACCAGTATTTGGTCGTAGTCATTGTCTTCCGCGCGCTTGGCGTATCTGCGCTTTCACAAAGAAAGACAGAACCATGCGTTCCCTCTGGCCTCTCTCCCTGCATCAGATCGTGCCGGTCACGGTCTTGTTGTGCATCATAGGCGGCGCGTCTTTGTTCCTGTCGCTGGTCGCTCTCGGGGAAACGATTGCCGAAGTCACCCGCGAGGGCGGGCCATCGACTCCGTGGACGGCCACGCAGGTGGATGCAACCCTGTCGGAATTCCGGACGGATATCATCTTGGCCAGCCAAGCGACGGATGGCGACGCCGCCCGGCAGGTCCGGCTTTCCTTTGACCATCTCAACACCCACCTGAACGAACTGGATCAGGCACGGACGCAGGACATCTTGGAACGCGCGAATGCAGGTGACGTCGTTCCCTCCCTCTTTTCCACGCGCGACGAGATGGCCGAAATCATCGCGAACACCCCGTCGTTGGGGGATTCGGAACTGTCGCGCCTTTACGATCTCGCGACCGAGGCGCAACGCCGGTGGCATCCCTATACCCCAGTGATCCTCGAAGCCGCGCGCCTTGACGAACTCTACCGGTTGGAGATCGCCACCTCGGCCCTTGGCGATGCACGCAATCACCTGTTGTTCGGGTTGTTCGCCGCGATCGGCGCGGGCCTTGCGGTCACCATCTCCTCCGTCGTGGCGCAACGGAACAAGCAGCTGCTCGACCAGATCGCCCATGACAAGCTGACAGGCTGCTATTCGCGGCGCGGTTTCGAAGAAATCGTGGCCCAGAAACTGCGCGACAAGGAGCAACTGTCGATTGCCGTGATCGACATAAACGGCCTCAAGAAGATCAACGACACGCAGGGCCATTCTGCGGGCGATACCTATATCCGATACATCGGACATGCCCTGCGTGACGGGTTCCGCAAGGATGATTGCGTGGCCCGGGCCGGCGGCGACGAATTCTGGATCGCGGCCAAGGCCGCGCAAGAGGTCATCGAAACCAAGCTTCGGGACATCGAGCGCAGCATGACCGACAGCGCGCCGGACGATGACACCCGGCCCAAGGGCTATGGCTTCTCCTTCGGGGTCGCCTCGCTGTCGGACTATCCCGATGTCGAGGCGACGATCGCCGAAGCGGATCGGCGCATGTACGACCAGAAAGAAGCAATCCGCAGGCCCCGGCTCGTGGCCGCCGGATCGGCGCAACCCTCCTGACGAAAGCCATGACTGCCGCGCAAGGTCAGGACGCGCCGCCGGTTCGTTCCGCCCGCTGTCGCGTCAGCCATTTCAAAAGGTCTTCCGATGACATCGGGCGCGCGTACAGGTAACCTTGCACGATATCGAAACCCTGCTCCTCCAGAAAGGCTTCGGCGGTGCGGGTTTCGACGCCTTCGGCAACGACACGCGTGCCCATGCGTTTGCAGACGGCAGCGGTCATGGAGGAAATCGCCGCGCTCGCCTGGTTGTCAGGAAGATCGCGGACAAAGGACTGGTCGAGCTTGACCGTGTCCATCGGGAAATTCTTGAGATAAAGCATCGAGGAATAGCCGGTTCCGAAATCGTCGATGGCCAGCCGGAACCCGAAGGCATGCAGATCCTCGAGCGCGCGCGTGTTCATGACAGTATCGTCCATCAGGGCGGTTTCGGTGATTTCCAACTCGATCCGCGCGGGTGCTATCCCGTAACGCCCCGGTAACGCCTTGAGAAAGGCCATGAACTCGGTGTTGGTCAGCAACGAGGGCGCAATGTTCAGGGCCAATTCCAGATCGAACCCCTGCGCCTCGAGCGCCGCGATATCCGCCATCGCGGTCTGCGCCACGAACCGCGTCATGTCGTCGATCAGGTTGGTCTTTTCGATGATCGGGACGAAAAACGCGGGCGGAATGTTCCCGAAAAATGAATTGCGCCAGCGGATCAACGCCTCGACCCCCATCGGTTTACCAGTCGCGAGGTTCACCTTGGGTTGAAAATGCACCCGCAATTCCCCGACCCGCAGCGCCCGCTCGAAATCAGACAGCAGAACGAAACCGCGCGTGACGGCATGGTCATAGCTGCCCCTGTAGCGGGCGATGCGTCGCCCTTCGTTGCGGGCAAGGTTGAGGGCGGCCATCGCCTTGCGGAAGGCCTGCCCCTCGGTCCGATCCTCCTCGGTCAGCTTGGCGACCCCATAGCGCGGCAGCAGCATCAGGGCGAAGGTGTCGATCGGCATCGACTGGGGCATGAACCGCTCGATGTCCTTTGCAAAGGAATGAACGCTGCGGCGCCCCTTCGGCAAGGTGACGGCGAAGGTCGCGCCGTGGATCCGCGTAACCAGCCGATCAGGCCCCATCGCAGCCTGCAGTGTTTGTCCAATCTCGAAAATGGCCTTGTTCGACGCCTCGATCCCCAACGCGCGCAGCACGGAGGACAGGCCCTCGTAGGCGATCACGACGGCATAGGCCGGCGGATCGAGCCTGGCCTCGGAATCCTTGCCCGCCACAAGGCGCAACGCCGCGATGGGGGACAGCAGGCCCGAGACCGGATCGATCCGTTCCCGCGCGATCAGATCCTGCTGCCGCTGATACATCAGCGTCGACAAAAGACCCGTGAAGCCCCCGATCAACAGGAACATCACCAGACGGAAGATCCAGGCCTGCGTGGCCTGCATCACCCCGTTGTCCACGTCGAGCGGCATGTAAGGGCCGACGCTCAATCCGGCGATCAGGCCCGCGATCAGACCGCCGGGCACCTTGAACACCGCGGCCGACAGGATCACGGGCAACAACAGGACATGCGGATAGGGATAGGCGGTGCCCCCCGTCTCGTAGACCACGACGCTTCCGGCGAAGATCGACAAAAGGACCAGAACGCCGATCCCGATCCAGATCGGGCGAGACCCGATGGTCGGCCGAAAGATGACCGCTCGCATCGAACGCCCGGGAAGACCACCGGAAACGACGGACGTTCCGCCATCTGAACCCGGCATCCGCCTGCCGTTCTCCGGCAGACGTGGCGACAAGGAGGTCGACGGGGAATCGGCCATGACGGAACGCCACCTTGCTTGATCCCAACATGGGAGCTGAACCAGTGAACGCATACCAACCGACTGGTAGCCTACTGATTTTTCGCAAGACTGCCTAGCATGCAATCATACCGCAGGGCTTGGTTCGGGGCGCGCCCCACGGGCTCGAAAAGCGAGGCGGACGGCCTCGCACTTCCCCATGAGCCCGCGCCCCTGCCCGCTCAGGCGGCGATGGGCCGCGTCAGGCCCTCGCCCTCGGCACGGTTGGAATTGACGGTCGGATCGACGCGCCAGCGGTCGTAGAACCCTTCCGGTGCGGGGCGCATCAGAGGGGCGGCCTTTTCGCCCGTCTCGCCCAGCCAGCGGGCCCAGTCGCCCGGCGCCAGGACGACCGGTTCACGGTGATGGGTCGCAGCCATCCAGTCGCTCGCCCCCGTGGTGACGATGGCGCAGGCCGTCACGCGGTCGTCGCCCTGCCCCCAGTCCTGCCAGATCCCCGCAAAGACCAGCGGCCCCTCGCCCTTTGCCACGAAATACCACGGCAGACGATTTCCGTCCGCGTCCTTGGTCCATTCGTAGAATCCCGTGGCGGGGATCAGGCAGCGCCGTTCGCGCACGGCGGCGCGAAAGGCGGGCTTTTCCGCGATGGTCTCGGCGCGCGCATTGATCAAAAGCGGGCCGTCCGTGGGCGTCTTGTACCAATGCGGCACGAACCCCCAGCGCATCGGGCGCAGCCGTCGCCCCCGGGGGCCCGACGTCACCACGCCCACGGCCTGCGTCGGGCAGATGTTGTAGCGTGGCACGTCGGGCAGGTCGTTCGAGGGCGCGGCCTGAAACAGTCGCGCCATCGCGTCATCGGGGTGGGTCATGGTCATGCGCCCGCACATGGGCCACAGCCTAGATCATGACGCACAAGCCGGGAAAGCCGGTTCTGGCGACCGGCACCGCCTCATGCCCCGGTTCAACGCCCATAGACGTGTTTCCAGGCGATCTGTTCCGCATCCTCGCGGAAGATGCCGATATCCCATGCCATTTCGCGCGGCAGGCTCGAAATTTCGCGGACGGTCTGGTTATAGGCCGCGCGTTTCGCGGCGGCGGCGCGCAGGCGGGTGATCATCGAAACCATCGGTGGCTCCTTTCCAACATCATTCATCTCTTTGTGGGATGGATATGGTGGCGCTAACGGAACCAACAATTGTCCCGATCCGAAACCCGCCCTGCACCTGCTGCATGGCACGAAAAGGCCGGCGCGAGGATCCCCCGCGCCGGCCCGTCCTTAACCCTGTCGCCGTTTACTCGACGGTGGCGATCCGCCCGTCGGTATAGGGCGTGTAGGGGCTGTTTTCGCCGATATAGGTCGCCACGACCTCTTCCAGACCGGGGCCGAAGTCATAGGCATTCATGCCGTTGGTGGCAAAGACGCTGTAGCCGTCGCCGCCGCCGCGCATGAAGTTGTTGGACACGACGCCATAGGTCGCCGCCGGATCCAGCGCCTCCCAGGTGCCGCCCATGTCGACCTCGGCCGACACGATCCGCGCGCCCGGTTCCCCCGCCGGGTTCCAGGTGAAGCGCATCCCCGACACCTGAGGGAAGCGGCCCGCCACTTCCTCGACCTGGCTCACGCCGTTTTCCAGCGCGGCCAGCACATCGGCGCCGGTCAGCTGAAAGGTCGCCAGCGCATTCTGGAACGGCAGGACGGTAAACACCTCGCCCATCGTCACCTCGCCCGCGTCGATCGAGGCGCGCAGGCCCCCGCTGTTGGCGATAGCGATCTGGATGCCCTGGTCGGCGACGCGCTGCAGCATGGCATCGGCCACCAGATTGCCCATCGGGCATTCCATCACGCGGCAAACGCTGCGGTCGCCCTCGATGAAATCCGAGGTCTCGCCCACGGCGACGGCCATGGCGACATCGATCTCGCCGCCCAGTTCCGCGATACGGGCGGCAATCGTCTCGTCCGGCACCACGCTGGCATCGAGCAGCATTGTGTTGCCATCGGCATAAACCACCTCGCCCGCGTCATCGAAGGTGACGGCCAGGTGGCCAAGGTAGCGCGAATAGGCGCCTGCCTGAACGATCGGCACCATCGCCCCCTCGGGGTTCGAGATCCAAAGCGGATAGGGGCCGTCGCGGTCCGGATCGTCCTTGCTCAGATAGGTGTGCGAATGGCCGCCCACGATCACGTCCAGCCCGGTGACGGCTTCGGCGATCCGGATATCGGCGGGCAGGCCCACATGGGTCAGCGCGATGATCATCGAAACGCCTTCGGCGGTCAGGGCATCCACATCGGCCTGCAGCGCCGCGATCTCTTCCTCGAAGACGACACTGTCCCCGGGCGAGGAAATCTCCATCGTGTCGCGCGTCAGCGCCGAAACGATGCCGACCTGCATCCCGTTCACCTCAAGCACCAGCCGGTCGCCAACCCGCCCGTTCAGCACCGGATCGGCGCTGACATCGAGGTTGCCCGACACCACAGGGAAGCTGACCGTATCGAGCAGCGGCAACAGCCCCTCGGGACCGTTGTTGAACTCGTGATTGCCCAGCGCCATCGCGTCGAAGCCGATGGCTTCCATGAACTCGGCCTCGGCCGCGCCGCGATAGGTGGTGAAGAACAGGCTGCCCTGATATTGGTCACCCGCATCCAGAACCAGCACGTTCTCGCCCGCGGCCTGCAGATCGCCGCGCAACGTGTTGATTGCCGTGGCCACACGCGCCACACCCCCGAAACACTCCCCTGCCGCTTCGTTCTCTGCCGAACAGGTCGACCCCGACCCCGAGATCGACTGGATCCGGCTGTGCAGGTCGTTGATGTGCAGGATATGCAGCGTGGTTTCCGCCGCAACCGGTGCGGCCATTGACAGGCCCGCAACCATCGCGGTGGACCCAAGGATTCGTGCAAGCATTGTTGCTCTCCCGTATGTGTTGGACAGAGATCAGACTGACCGCCCCGGCGGGCCAAGTAAAGCGGAACGGTGACGCTTGCGTAACACTTGACGGCGGGTCATCCGCGCGCCAATGGAGGGCCCATGCGCATCTACAAGATCCTTCACCGGGCCGAATGGGCCGACCTTGACGCCCACGGCGAAACCGCGGGCGCGCCCGTCGATGTCACGGACGGCTTCATCCACTTCTCGACCGCCGAACAGGTCGCTGAGACTGCGGCGCGCCATTTCGCGGGACAAGACGGCCTGATCCTCGCCGCCTTCGAGGCCGAGGCCTTGGGCGAGGCTCTCGTCTGGGAACCGTCCCGCGGAGGCGCGCTTTTCCCGCATCTCTACGGGCCCTTGCGCCGCGCCGATGTGCTCTGGCACGCACCCCTGCCGCTTCAGGGCGGCAGCCATGCATTCCCAGCGGACCTCTGACAGAATGTGGGAGCGTTTCGGCCTATCGGTGATGCAGCGCATGGACCCCGAGCGCGCCCATGCACTGGCCATTTCCGCCCTGCGCACCGGCCTCCTGCCCGCACCCGGCCCGGTCACCTCGCCCCGGCTCGAAACGCGGCTGGCCGGGATGGTGCTTCCCAACCCCGTGGGCCTTGCCGCGGGCTTCGACAAGAATGCCGAGGCCGTGGGCCCGCTCACCCGCGCGGGCTTCGGCTTCGTCGAGGTGGGGGCAGCCACCCCCGTGGCCCAGCCCGGCAATGCCAAGCCCCGGCTCTTCCGCCTGACCGAGGACCGGGCCGCGATCAACCGCTTCGGCTTCAACAACGACGGGATGGAGGCGATCGCCACCCGGCTCGCTACATCCCCCCGCGCGGTGCCCGTCGGCCTGAACCTCGGCGCGAACAAGGAGAGCGCCGACCGCGCGGGCGATTTCGCGCGGGTTCTCGCCCGCTGCGGGGCGCATGTGGATTTCGCCACCGTCAATGTCTCCTCGCCCAACACCGAACGCCTGCGCGACCTTCAGGGACGTGCCGCGCTTGATACGCTGCTTGCGGGCGTGATGGAGGCGCGGGCGGGTCTTGCGACGCCGATCCCGATCTTTCTCAAGATCGCGCCCGACCTCACCCCCGACGATCTGGCCGAGATCGCCGAGGTCGCTCTGGCCCATGGCCTTGCGGGCATCATCGCCACCAACACGACACTCGCCCGCGACGGTCTTTCCAGCCGTCACAAGGGCGAAACGGGCGGGCTGTCCGGCCAGCCGCTCTTCGAGAAATCGACAAGGGTTCTCGCGCAGCTGTCCAAGCTGACGGGCGGCAGCCTGCCACTCATCGGGGTCGGCGGCGTGGCGAATGCCGATCAGGCCTGGGAAAAACTCCGCGCGGGCGCCACGGCGGTGCAGCTCTATACCGCGCTCGTCTATGGCGGCCTGACGCTTGCCGCCCGCATCGCCCGCGACCTCGACGCCCGCGCCCAAGCCGAAGGCATCGCCAGCCTCTCCGAGATCACAGGCACGGGAACCGGCGACTGGACCTGACGCTCCGCGCTTCTCTGTTTCGAAAATATCCCGGGGGAATCGCCAAAGGCGATGGGGGCAGAGCCCCCCTCCCTACCCCGCCGCCCGCTCCAGCGCCGGGTAGCGCAGGCCCAGCGTCAGCCCCCGCAGCACGAAAAACCCTACCAGCGCCGCCCAGAGCCCGTGATTGCCCATCCCCGGCAGCAGCAACACGACCATCACGGCATAGCCTGTGAAACTGACCGCCATCATGTTGCGCATGTCGCGCGTGCGGGTGGCCCCGATGAAGATGCCATCGAGCATCCACGACGCCCAACCGCCCAGAACCGCCGCGATGATCCACGGCAGATAGGTCCGCGCCTCGGCCCGCACGCCCTCGGCCGTGGTCATCTGGTCGATGAACAGCCCCCCCGCCAGCATCAGCAACACCGCCATGCCCCCCGACACGACCAGCCCCCAGAAGCTCGTCAAAAGTGCCGCCCGGCGCAGCGCCGCACGGTCCCGCGCTCCCATCGCGCGCCCCACCAAAGCCTCGGCGGCAAAGGCAAACCCGTCCATCCCGTAGCTCGTCACATAGACGAACTGGATCAGCACCTGATTGGCCGCTAGCGTCGCATCGCCGAAATCCGCCCCCAGAAACAGGAAGGACGAAAATCCAAGCAACAACAAAACGGACCGGATCAGGATATCGGTGTTGACCGATGCCATCCGCCACAGCGCCACCTTGTCGAAGACCCGCGGCCAGTCGCGCCAGTCCCGCACGCCAAAGGCCCGGCGGCACAACCACAGCCCCAGAACAAGCCCGCTCCATTCCGCGATGAACGTACCGAGCGCGACGCCCTCCACGCCCATCTCCAGCCCCATCACGAACCAGACCGACAGCACGATGTTGAGCCCGTTTTGCCATAATTGCAGGACCAGAACCGCGCCGGTGCGCTCCTGCGCGATCAGCCAGCCGGTGATGCCGTAGATCGCGATGGCGGCAGGGGCCGACCAGATGCGCACCTGCAGATAGGCCCGCACCAGCGCCTCCACCTCTTCGCTTGCGGGCGACAGCCACAGCGCGAAGCCGAAGATCGGCGCGCGGAGCGTGATCAACACCAGCCCCGCCGCCCCCCCGATCATCAGGACCCGCGTCAGAAGCGCGGCCACCTCGCCCCGATCACCAGCCCCAATGGCCTGCGCCGCAAGACCCACGGTGCCCATGCGCAAAAAGCCGAAGGCCCAGTAGATCGAGGTCAGGATGACAGCACCCAATCCCACCGCCCCGATGGGGGCGGGATCGCCCAATTGGCCCACCACAGCAGTATCGACCACCCCCAGAAGCGGGATGGTGGCATTGGACAAGACGACCGGCAGCGCGATCCGCAGCACCCGACGGTGGCTCAGGCGGAGTGCCTCAGCCATCGCGGGGCGGCATCAGGAAATGGCCCGTCGCCTGCGCGAACAGCCGTTGGCGATTGTCCTGCCAGGCCTCGACATGCACACTGGCGTAGCGCCGCCCCTGCCGGTTCACCCGCGCCCGCGCATAGGCGTCGCGCGGCAGGCCGGACCGCAGATAATCCACCGTGAAATCAATGGTCTTGGGCAGGCGCGGCAGGGTTTCGGGGCTGAGGCTCTCGGCGGCGATGCGACCGCTTTCGACATCGTCCCACAAGAGGGTAAAGGACAGTTCCATGATCGCCGTCACCTCGAGAAACGACGCGATCGCCCCCCCGTGCAGCGCGGGCAAAAGCGGGTTGCCGATCAGCTTGGGATCATAGCTCAACACGCCGGTCAACTCGTCGCCGCGACGGTCGAAACTGACGCCCAGAAATCCGATATAGGGCACGGCCTCGACCAGTACGGCCAGCGCGCGGTCGCGGCGCTGCTTGATCCGCTCGACGGGCTCGGGCTTGCCCCGGCTCATGGTTTGTCCCCCGATGCAGGTCGCTCGACGGTAAAGGCTCCCGTGGCCGCAGCGACGGGCCGCGATCGGTCCTCGTCCCAGGCCTCGGCCCTCACGAAGGCGACCGAGCGGGTGACATGATAGCATTCCGCCCGCGCCGTGATGCGCTGTCCGGGCGTGGCCGCGCGCATGTAATCGATCCGCAGATCGATGGTCGCGGTGCCCGCCAAGGCCTCGGGGTGGCACATCACCGCCGCGCCCCCGCAGGTATCCATGAGCGCCGAGACCGCGCCGCCATGGATCACCCCGGTCTTGGGGTCGCCCACCAAAGCCGCCGACCATGGCATCGAGATCGTGGCCATTCCGTCGCCGATGTCTTCCAGCCGCATGTCGAGCGCGCCGGAAAACGGGATCGCGGCAATGAACTGGCGCGCGATCCGCGCCTTTTGCGCAATCCCGTCCGCAGGGCCCGCAGCCCCGCCCTCGCCATCCCTGCCCGTCATGCGCGTCGTCCCTTTGCTTTGCCCGTGATCTTCCCTCTGCCCGCACCGGCGCGCAAGCCCCACCAAGCCGGTCTTTGCAGGGACGACGCTGGCGCCTATGCTGGTCCGTACCAAGGCCGTTACCAAGGGCAGCGATCGGGGGAGTGATGGGCAAGGACACCCGGCTGAGTTTCAAGGAAATGTGCGCGCGCTTCGATGTGACACCGCGCACGCTCAGGCATTACGAATACATCGAGCTTCTGTTTCCCGAACGCGAGGGACGGGCGCGCTACTACGGCCCGCGCGAAGTGGCGCGGATGACCCTGATCCTGCGCGGCCGCCGGTTCGGCTTCGCGCTCGAGGAAATCCGCCAATGGCTCGAGATGTATGACGCCGACCCCCAGGGCGCGCGCCAGCGCGAGGCCTGGCTGGCGCTGGCCGACCGGCAATTGGCCGAACTCGACAAACGCCGCCGCGACCTCGACGAGATCATCGACGAGTTGCAGAGCCTGCGCGACCAGACCGAGGCGAGTTGGGGCTGAGGCGGCGGGCGGGCGTTTATAGCCCTGTGTAAAAAGTGAGACTTTGTGCAATGATACCGGGGCAAAGCGGCTTCCTGTCCGATCTCAAGACAGACCTGATGAAATGGCGGCTGCAACGGTTTGGCCCCCGCCCCAAACTTTGGCATCTGCGCTGTCGCACCGTTGTGCCGCATCGCTGGGAGGGTCCCAATACGCTGCGCATGGGAAGCTATGGGCCAGATGGGCGTTTAGATCCGGAAACCGCACTTTTTCGTCGCTATCATCCTCGCAAGAAGCACCAACTTGGACAGGCATATAACGAGATCGCGACGAATTCGCCCCGTATTGCATCCGCAGTCTTCGCCGGTCCTTTGTTTCCAGCCTTCGGACACTTTCTTCTCGAAAGCCTGGCCAGATTGTGGGCGGTTGATCGCTTTCCGGATCGCCCGATCCTCTGGAGCGTCGGACCAGGCGCCAAACAAGACAGCCTTCACCCATGGATGCGCGATATTCTCGACCTTCTTGGCGTGACGAACCCAATCCTGATGATCAATTCACCCATCATCGTGGATGAGCTGATAGTTCCAGCGCCCGGATACGAAATCCAGTATCGTTTTGGGGCCCACCACTTCAGATTTCTCGGAAAGGTCAATCACAAGCCAGAACCGAACCGGAAACTCTGGCTATCGCGCGCAGGTGTGGAAGAGGCGGAAAACACCGGACGGACCGCGCTTGAGGAAAGCTTGACCCAACGTGGGTGGGAAGTGATGCGGCCCGAAACCATGACAATCCGTGACCAAATGGAGGCTCTTTCTTGCGCGGAGCGGATCGCGGGAGAACAGGGCTCGGCCCTACACAGCCTGATCCTGTTACGGCGACCTAAGCGTCTCCGCTTGGATGTCTTTGCACGTGACCCTGCTTTGGATGGCCACGCCATAAACGCAAATCAACATACTATCTGCGCCCGACTTGGGATCGACTATCGGTTACACAGAATGGCCGAGGAATCCGTTGAGGCCCGGAAAGGCACACGCGTTACGAAAACCTACGGGCCGCCCGAGGCCTATTTGAACAGACTGGATTGAGCGAAGGGCGCTCGAACCAACAATACCAGACCTCACAAAATTGCGCCTTCCCCAGCGTCAGCTTTCCTGACGTTTCGTCACCCTGCAAAGTGACGCGACGTTCCGTTTACGTCAACGTCATCCTGTCTTGTAAAGATATCCCCGACTCGCACATCCAGACGGCAGAAACCCCATGTTCGACACGGAAGATCCGACCATGACCGCCGATACGATGACCATCCGCCAGATGTGCGACGCCTTCGAGGTGACGCCGCGTACCCTGCGCTTCTACGAACAAAAAGAGCTTCTGTTTCCGATCCGTCAGGGCCAGAAACGCCTGTTCACCAAGCGCGACCGCGCCCGGCTCACGCTGATCCTGCGGGGCAAGCGGTTCGGCTTCAGCCTCGAGGAAATCCGCCAGCTGCTCGACCTCTACTACGTGGGCGACCAGCAGGCGACGCAGCTGTCGCGCACCATCGCCATCGCGCGCGACCGCCTGACCGACATGGAACGCCAGCGCGCCGAACTGGACGTGGCGATCAATGACCTTCAGAGCCAGATGGGCCTCGTCGAGGACATGCTGGCCAGCCTCGGGGGCGCGCGCGACGCCGCCGAGTGACGCTAGAACCGACCGCCGGGAGGATTGAGGACAATGCCGAGCTATACCGCCCCCACCAAGGACATGCAGTTCATCTTGCATGACGTGCTGAAACTCTCGCAGGGCACCACGCCCGGCTATGCCGATCTCGACCGCGACTTCACCGCCGCGATCCTCGAAGAGGCGGGCAAGATCGCCTCCGAGGTTCTGGCCCCCCTGAACCCGGTGGGCGACACCGAGGGCTGCCGGCTGGAGAACGGCGTGGTCTACACCCCGCCGGGGTTCAAGGCCGCCTTCGAGCAGATGAAGGAAAACGGCTGGCCCGGCATCGACATGCCCGAAGACTTCGGCGGTCAGGGAATGCCCTATGTTCTGGGCACAGCTGTGGGCGAGTTCTTCTCCGCCGCCAACCAGGCCTTCACCATGTACCAGGGCCTGACCCACGGCGCGGCCTCGACCATCCTCGCACACGGGACCAAGGCGCAGAAAGAGACCTACCTGCACAAGATGGTCGCCTGCGACTGGACCGGCACCATGAACCTCACCGAACCGCATTGCGGCACGGATCTTGGCCTGATGCGGACCAAGGCCGAACCGCAGGCCGACGGCAGCTACAAGATCACCGGCCAGAAGATCTTCATCTCGGCCGGCGAACACGACATGGCCGAGAACATCATTCACCTCGTCCTCGCCAAGATCCCCGGCGGACCGGAAGGCATCAAGGGCGTCTCGCTCTTCATCGTGCCGAAATTCCTCGTGAACGAGGATGGCAGCCTCGGCCCCCGCAACGGCGTCTCCTGCGGCAAGATCGAGGAGAAGATGGGCATCCACGGCAATGCCACCTGCGTGATGAATTACGACGGGGCGACCGGCTACCTTCTGGGCGAAGCGCACAAGGGTATGCGCGCCATGTTCACCATGATGAACGAGGCCCGGCTCGGCGTCGGCATGCAGGGCGTGGCGCAGGCCGAGATCGCCTTCCAGAACGCGCTGGCCTATGCCAAGGACCGTCTTCAGGGCCGCGACATCACCGGGGTCAAGAACCCCGAGGGCCCCGCCGATCCGCTGATCGTTCACCCCGACATCCGCCGCAACCTGATGGAGCAGAAAAGCTTCGTCGAAGGGGGCCGCGCTTTCCTCCTTTGGGGCGCCACGCTGATCGACGCGGCGCATCGGTCGGGCGACACGGATGCCGATGGCCTGATCTCGCTGATGACGCCCGTCATCAAGGGCTTCCTGACCGACAAGGGCTTCGACATGACCGTACAGGCCCAGCAGGTCTATGGCGGCCATGGCTACATCGAGGAATGGGGCATGTCGCAATATGCCCGCGACGCCCGCATCGCGATGATCTACGAAGGCGCCAACGGCGTGCAGGCGCTCGACCTCGTTGGCCGCAAGCTCGCGCAGGACGGCGGCAAGCATGTCATGGCCTTCTTCGACATGGTGAAAAGCTTCTGCAAGTCGGCCGCCGAAACGGACGGAATGGGCGAATTCGTCGAACCGCTCAAGCGCGCCTCCAAGGATCTGCAGACCGCCGGCATGTATTTCATGCAAGAAGGGATGAAGAACCCCAATGCCGCGCTCTCGGGCAGCTATGATTTCATGCATCTCTTCGGCCATGTCTGCCTTGGCCTGATGTGGGCGCGCATGGCCGAAGCCGCGCTCGCCGCATTGGCCGCGGGCACGGATGACCCGGACTTCCACCGCACCAAGCTCGCCACCGCGCGCTTCTACATGGCCCGGCAACTGCCGATGACCGCGACGCATCTGGCGCGCATCCAGTCGGGGGCGGAGCCGGTGATGGCGCTCGACGCCGCGAACTTCTAGGCTCTGGTCCGGGCCGTGCCGACCCGGCGCGGCCCACCAAACCCCGAGGGAGGAGAACCACGATGCCCAAGCGCCTGCGGCTCACCCGCCGCCCCAACATCGCGATGAGCGAGGACGGCTACCGCAAACTCCGCACCCTCTCGCAAGAGGCGGGCCTCGATGCGGGCGAGTTTCTGTCCTTTCTTTTCGAGAATTGGGGCAGCGTGATCCACGAGGAAAAGCTCGTCGCGCGTCTGAGGCTCTTCAACTCCGAACTCGAGGAACGCAAGGCGTGAGGGGGCATCGCCTCGTCCGGGCAGCAGTTGCGGCGGCACCCGTGCGGCTTCCGTATTTGGGGGAAGATGAAGGGGCAAGATCAGTGCCCTGCCCGGCCGAGTGTTCGCCAGCAACGTCCGGACGCCGAGGCGCGCTGCACGACCGGGCAGGACACCTTCACCTTCCGCGGTCATCGGCTCGGCAGCCTGTACCGCACCCTCATCATGGCGCGTTAACCTTAATAGAAGGTTACGAGCCTTCATCTTCCTCCAAATACGGCGGCACGACGGTGGCCGCGACAGCACAGGCAGGAACAACGCGATGACCAACACGCTCTATTGCTTCGGCGAATCCGGCAATGCCTACAAGGCGGCGCTGGCGCTGACACTCGGCGGCATCGACTGGACCGCGCGGCATGTCGATTTCTTCAACGGCGCCGCCCGCAGCCCCGAATTCCGCGCAATCAACCCGATGGGTGAGGTGCCTGTCCTCGACGCCGATGGTCTGATCCTGACGCAATCGGGCGTGATCCAGGATTGGGTGATGGACGAAAGCGGCCTGCTTTGCGGCGACGGGTCCAAGGCGACCCGGCGCGAAATCCTGCGCTGGACGATCTTCGACAACCAGAAGGTCTCGGGTCAGGCGGGGCCCCTGCGGTTCCTGATGAATTTCCTGCCCGTGGAAAAGCGCCCGGTCGAGGTGATCGGCTGGATGACCGGCCGCCTGAAAGCCGCGCTTCAGGTGTTGGAGGGCGAACTTGCCACCCGCGACTGGCTTGTCGGCGATGCGCTCACCTGCGCCGATATCTCCTGCGCGGGATATCTCTTCTACGATGAACCCTTCAGCTTCGACCGGGCCGATTACCCGGCGATCTCGGCCTGGCTCGACCGCATCGCGGCGACACCGGGCTGGAAACACCCCTACGAGATGATGACGCGGGCCTTTCCCGCCTGACCGGAGACGAGTGATGACCGAGGCCTATATCTACGACGCGATCCGCACCCCCCGCGGCAAGGGCCGCAAGGATGGCGCGCTGCACGAGGTGACGGCGGCGCGGCTTTCGGCGGTGACGCTCAACGCGATCAAGGACCGCAACAACCTCGACGGCCACGCGGTCGAGGATGTGATCTGGGGCAATGTCACGCAAGTCATGGAACAGGGCGGCTGCCTCGCACGCACGGCCGTTCTCGCCAGCGAGCTGGACCAGCGCATCCCCGGCCTTGCGATCAACCGCTTCTGCGCCAGCGGGATGGAGGCGGTGAACCTCGCCGCGAACCAGGTGCGGGGCGGCGCCGGTTCCGCCTATATCGCGGGCGGGGTCGAGATGATGGGCCGCGTGGCCATGGGCAGCGACGGGGCGGCCATCGCCGTCGACCCCTCCATCGCGATGGACACCTATTTCGTGCCGCAGGGCATTTCCGCCGACATCATCGCCACCGAATACGGATTTTCCCGTGACGATGCCGATGCGCTGGCCGTCGAAAGCCAGAACCGCGCCGCCCGCGCCTGGGCCGAAGGGCGTTTCGACAAATCGGTCATCCCGGTGCGCGACATCAACGGGCTGACGATCCTCGACCGCGACGAATACCTGCGCCCCGGCACCGACATGCAAAGCCTCGGCGCGCTCAAGCCCGCCTTCAAGGAGATGGGCGAGATGATGCCCGGCTTCGACCAGATCGCGCTGATGAAATATCCGCATCTCGAAAAGATCGAGCATATCCACCACGCCGGCAATTCCAGCGGCATCGTGGATGGCGCGGCCGCACTCCTGATAGGCAATGCCGAATTCGGCGCGGCCTACGGGCTGAAGCCCCGCGCGAGGATCAAGGCGACCGCCAAGATCGGCACGGACCCCACCATCATGCTCACCGGCCCCGTCCCCGCGACCGAAAAGATCCTCAAGGACAGCGGGATGAGCATTTCCGACATCGACCTCTTCGAGGTGAACGAGGCGTTTTCCTCGGTCGTCCTGCGCTTCTTGCAAGCCTTCGATGTCGACCACGGCAAGGTCAACGTGAACGGCGGGGCCATCGCCATGGGCCATCCGCTGGGGGCCACGGGAGCCATGATCATCGGCACCTTGCTCGATGAACTGGAACGCACCGGGAAAGGCACCGGCCTTGCGACGCTCTGCGTGGCAAGCGGCATGGGTGCCGCCACCATCATCGAACGCGTCTGAGGGGAGTTGAGGGACATGACCGATTTCACCATGCAAGCGGACGCCGATGGCGTCGCCGTCATCACCTGGGACGTGAAGGCCAAATCCATGAACGTCCTCACGCGGGAGGCTTTCGCCCTGGTCGAGGAGTTGCTCGATGCGGCGCTGGCCGACCCGGAGGTCAAGGGCATCGTCATCGCCAGCGGCAAATCCACCTTCGCGGGCGGCATGGACCTCAATACGCTGGCCACGATCCGTGACGAAGCGGGCGACGACCCGGCGCAGGCGCTCTACGATTTCACCATGAACGGCCACCGCATCCTGCGCAAACTGGAACGCGCGGGGCTGGACCCCAAGACGAACAAGGGCGGCAAGCCCATCGCTTGCGCCATCCCCGGCACCTGCGCGGGCATCGGTACGGAAATCGCGTTGGCCTGCCACCGCCGGATCATGGCCGATGACCCCAAGGCGCGCATCGGCCTGCCCGAGATCCTCGTTGGCATCTTCCCCGGCGGCGGTGGCACGACCCGCTATTCCCGCATGGTCGGCGCGATGCAGGCGGCCCCCGTCCTCCTCGAAGGCAAGATGCTCGCTCCCAAGGCCGCGAAATCCGCGCAATTGATCGACGAGGTGGTCGCGCCCGAGGATCTGCTCGCCCGCGCCAAGGAATGGGTCCTGTCGGCCACCGACGCCGATATCGTCAAACCCTGGGACCAGAAGGGCTGGAAGATGCCGGGCGGCGCGCCCTATCATCCGGCGGGCTTCATGACCTTTGTCGGCGCCTCCGCCATGATCAACGGCAAGACCAAGGGCGTCTACCCGGCGGCCAAGGCGCTCCTGTCGGCGGTCTACGAAGGCGCGCTCGTCGATTTCGACACGGCGCTCCGGATCGAAACGCGCTGGTTCGTCTCGGTCCTGATGAACCCCTCCTCCTCGGCGATGATCCGGTCGCTCTTCCTCAACAAGGAGGCGCTGGAAAAAGGTGCCAACCGCCCCGCCGTTCCCGATCAAAGGGTCGCGAAACTGGGCGTTCTGGGGGCCGGCATGATGGGGGCGGGCATCGCCTATGTCGCGGCCAATGCCGGGATCGAGGTCGTACTGATCGACGCGGCGCAGGATGCCGCCGGCCGGGGGAAAGCCCATGCCGAAAGCCTCCTCGACAAGGGGATGAAGCGCGGCAAGGTCACGCCCGAGAAAAAGGCCGAGGTGCTGGGCCGCATCCATGCCACGACCGATCATGCCGCCCTTGCGGGCTGCGACCTGATCGTCGAAGCCGTGTTCGAGGATGTGGGCGTCAAAGCCGAGGTCACGAAAATGGTGCTCTCGGTCGTGGGCCCCGATTGCATCTTTGCCACCAACACCTCCACCCTGCCGATCACCGAACTGGCCAAGGCATCCGATAGCCCTGAGCATTTCATCGGCATCCATTTCTTCAGCCCCGTCGACAAGATGGCGCTGGTCGAAATCATCAAGGGCGCAAAAACCGGGGATCGGGCCGTGGCCAAGGCGCTCGATTTCGTGCGCCAGATCCGCAAGACGCCCATCGTGGTTAACGACGCGCGCTTCTTCTACGCCAACCGCTGCATCATCCCCTACATCAACGAGGGGATCCGCATGGTGGCCGAGGGCGTGGCCCCTGCCCTGATCGAGAATGCCGCCAAACTGGTCGGTATGCCCCTTGGCCCCCTGCAGCTGACCGATGAAACCTCGCTCGATCTGGGCGCCAAGATCGCCAAGGCCACCAAGGCTGCGATGGGCGCAGCCTATGACGATACCGTCGATCCCGTGATCTTCGGCATGGTCGACGCCGGTCGTCTGGGCCGCAAATCCAACGCGGGCTTCTACGCCTATGACGAGAGCGGCAAGCGTCTGGGCCTCTGGGACGGTCTGGCCGACCATTACCCCCTGGCCGCCGATCAACCCGAGCTGGTCGAGGTGCAGCACCGCCTGCTCTTCGCGCAGGTGCTGGAGGCCGTCCGCGCGCTGGAGGAAGGCGTCCTGACCGACATCCGAGAAGGCGATGTGGGCGCGATCCTTGGCTGGGGCTTTGCGCCCTGGTCGGGTGGCCCGTTCAGCTGGCTCGACATCCTCGGCACACCCTATGCCGCGGAACGCTGCGACCAGCTTCAGGCGGCCTATGGCGACCGCTTTGCCTGCCCCGCGCTCCTGCGTGAGATGGCCGACAAGGGGCAAAGCTTCTACGGCCGCTTCGGCGCGGGCGTGGACAGCAAGGCCGCCTGAGGCCTTGCCCTACCCCACCCGGCAGGCGGCCAAGGCCGCCTCGTCGGGTGCAAGCCCCAGACCCGGGGCCTCCGACACCACCAGCATCCCGCCCGACATTTCGGGCGGGCGCGCCATCAACAGCCGCGCGATGCGCGCCTGCGCCCGGTGCAATTCCACCGAACCCGCGCCCATCGCTCCGCACATCCAGTGCAGGTTGACGATATCCCAACCTCCCGCAGGCGATACCGCACACCCCCGCGCCTCAGCCGCACGGGCCAGGGCCACCGCCGCCCCGATCCCACCCGCGAAAACCGCATTGGGCTGGATCACGGCAACACCCGCCTCGGCCAGCAACTCGAACCGCTCGGGCGATTGCTCCATCTGCCCCGCCCCCAGCGGCACGATCCCCTCCGCCGCCAGCTTGGCCAGCGCATGGCGGTCATTGCCGCGCACAGGCTCCTCCAGAAAGCTCAACCCCAGATCAGCCGCGCCCCGCGCAAATTCCAGCGCGCTCTCCAGATCCCAGCCGCAATTGGCATCCGCGATCAGCGCGGCTTCGGGCCCGATCGCCTCCCGCACCGCCCAGACCCGCGCGATATCCTCCGCCACGCTCCGCCCCTTGGCGGCGACCAGCACCTTGACCCCATGCGCCCCCGCTGCGACCTCCGCCGCGCAGGCCTCGACCAGCGCGCCCATCTCCAGCGCCGGAAAGCCGCAGGTCACATCGACCGGCGCGCCGTCCCTCACGCCTCCCAGCATCGCCGCCACGCTTTTCCCCGCGCGCTTGCCCGCAAGATCCCAAAACGCGACCTCAAGCGCCGATAGCGCCGAGATGACGACCCCCGTCATCCCCCGTGGGTTCAGCTTGCGCGCCAGCTCGGGCAGGGTGACAGGCCCCGCCAGCGCCTCGGCCACGGCCCCGTTCAACAGATGCGCCACCTCTGCCGCGCAGAACCGGCCCGTAAAGCCCTCGCCCGTGATGCCATCGCCATCCCTGACCTTGACCCGGACAAAAGTGAAACTGTCCTCGCCCGCATAGGGCGCCGGATCGCCCGGTGCCGCCCCCGCCCGATGGACCCCCGCCTCGACCCTCAACGGCCCCGTGATCTCCGGTCCCATCCGCACCTCCCTCTTCCCTGCGGCGGACCATAGCCGCACGAAACCCGGCCCGAAAGCCACCCCGACCCCTTTCCTTTTCTTGCGCGGCGGGCCAAGACTCGCGTCAGAATCTTTCGCAGACAACAGGGGGTGGCCATGGGCTGGATGAAGGACGAGACCGGGCTGGAAAAGCGCGCCGCCAACCATGTGGCGCTGACCCCGCTCAGCCACCTGATCCGCGCGAACCGCATCTTCACCGACCGTCCCGCCCTCGTGGATCGCGGCTTTCGGCTGACTTATGGCGAACTCTACACGCGCGTCACCCGCCTCGCCTCGGCGCTGGCCAAACGCGGCGTAAACCCCGGCGATGTCGTGGCCGCCGTCATGCCCAACACCGCCCCCCACGTGGAGGCGCATTGGGCCGTCCCCGCCTGCGGCGCGGTGCTGAATTCCATCAACATCCGCCTCGATATCGGCACGATCTCCTACATCCTCGACCATGGCGAGGCCAAGGTGGTGCTCGTCGACACCCAATTCCTCGGCGTGGTCGAGGAAGCCATCGCCGCGCAGGAAAACGCCGATCGCCCCCTGATCGTCGAAGTGCCGGACGAGGCGGCGGGCTATCACGCCTCGGGCCGTCACCTGACCTATGACGCGCTGATCGCCGAAGGGGACGCCGACTTCGCGTGGATCATGCCCATCGACGAATGGGAAAGCCTTGCGCTCAACTATACCTCCGGCACCACCGGACGGCCCAAGGGCGTGGTCTATCACCATCGCGGGGCCTACCTGATCACCATGGGCACGCCGATCTCGTGGCGGATGACGTTGCACCCCACCTATCTCACCATCGTGCCGCTCTTTCACTGCAACAACTGGTGCCATGTCTGGACCATGCCCGTCGTCGGCGGCACGACCGTGTGCTGCCGCGACATCACCGCGAAAGCCATCTACGATTCCATCGCGGACGAGGGCGTGACCCATTTCGGCGGCGCGCCCATCGTGCTCAATATGCTGGTCAACGCCAAACCCGCCGACCGGCGCGCGTTTTCCCATGTGGTCGAGGTCTTCACCGCCGGTGCGCCGCCTGCCCCCGCCACCCTCGCCGCGATCGAGACCATGGGCTTCAACATCACGCAGGTTTACGGCCTGACCGAAACCTATGGCCCGGCCACCGAATGCACCTTCAAGGATGTCGACTGGGCCAATCTGCACGGCGACGACCGCGCCGCCGTCAAGGCGCGTCAGGGCGTGCCCATGCCCAACATGGACCACATCACCGTCATGGACCCCGACACCATGACCCAGATCCCCATGGACGGCGCGGTGCTCGGTGAAATCATGATGCGCGGCAATTCGGTGATGAAGGGCTATTACAAGAACCCCCGCGCCACGAACGAAGCCTTTGCCGGTGGCTATTTCCACTCCGGCGACATCGCCAAACAGCACCCCGACACCTACGTCCAGATCGCCGACCGCGCCAAGGACATCATCATCTCGGGCGGTGAAAACGTCAGCTCGGTCGAGGTCGAGGGCGTCTTGATGCACCATCCCGCCGTGCTCCTCTCCGCCGTGGTGGCCAAGGCGGACGAGAAATGGGGCGAGGTGCCCTGCGCCTTCCTCGAACTCAAGGAAGGCGCGACCGCGACCGAAGAGGAAATCATCGCCTTCGCCCGGCAACGCCTTGCCGGCTTCAAGACGCCCAAGCGCGTCGTGTTTCAGGAACTGCCCAAGACCTCCACCGGCAAGATCCAGAAATTCGAATTGCGCAAGATCGCCAACAGTCTTTGACAGGCGATCTGCGTTGAGCCGGGGGCCACACAGGTCTATGCTGCTTCCAAACAGGGTCGAGCAGCACGCCCATGACGGTACTTGAGCAATACAAGCGGCTCGAGGCGACGGGCCTCTGGCGAGAGGCACCCGACGCCCAGCGCCGCGAGGTGATCGTGTCGCTGGGTGACGCCACGCTGATGATCTCCACCTTTTCCGAGATTGCCCTGACCCATTGGTCGCTGCCCGCCATCGCGCGCCTCAACCCCGGCCGCCAACCCGCGCTCTACGCGCCCGGGGCCGAGGCCGAGGAACGGCTCGAAATCGACGATCCCGACATGATCGCCGCCATCGAAACCGTGCGCAGCGCCATCGACAAACGCCGCCCGCGCCCGGGCCGCCTGCGGCTCTGGATCGGCGCGGGGTTCGGTGCGCTCCTCTTGGGTCTGGGTGTGTTCTGGCTGCCCGACGCGCTGACGCGCCAGACTGTGGCGCTCCTGCCACCCGCCAGCCGCGAGGCGATCGGGAACCGGCTCTTGCAGGAAATCGGGCGGCTGGCGGGGCCGATCTGCACCAATCCGCGCGGATCGCTTGCGCTGAACCGGCTGGCGCGGCGCACCTTCGGCGATGTGGCCCCCCGCGTGGCCGTCCTGCCCGCCTCCATCCCCGACACTCTCGCGCTTCCGGGCGGCATTCTCGTGGCCAATGCGGGCCTCGTCGAGGATCACGAAACCCCCGAGGTTCTGGCCGGCTACCTGCTCGCCGAGCAGACCCGCAGGACAACGACCGACCCGGTGCTCACGCTGCTGACCGAGGCGGGGCTCGGCACCACCCTGCGCCTTCTGACCACGGGCGAGATCGACAATGACACGCTCTATGCCCATGCCGTGACGCTCTTGTCGCGCGAAACCGGCCCCGTGGACGAAACCGCCCTCCTGTCGCGGTTTGCCAATGCCGGCATCTCGACCACGCCCTATGCCTTTGCGCGCGACATTTCCGGGGAAACCGTTCTGAGCCTGATCGAGGCGAACCCGATCCGAACCGGCCGGGCCGAGCCTCTCCTGCCGGATGCCGACTGGATCACGCTTCAGGATATCTGCGGCCGCTGACGCCCCGCCTCAGGGCCGGATGACCACCAGCTGCGCCGGGATCACCTCCGCCGGGCGCGAGCGCTGTGCAAACAGCGCCATCAGCCCGCGCGGCGCAGGGTCGCTGACCAACCGACGCGGCACCGTGTTCGTCCAGACCTGTTCCATCTGCCGCTGCCCGCCCGCGAAGAACACGCCGCGATAGGGGTTCATCCGCCCGTCATCCCAAGCCGCGCGGTATCCCGGCGGCGGATCGACCTCGTAGCGCACAACCTGCCGGACTTCGCCGCCCGTGGTCCCGAGGCTGCTTTGATCCAGACCGCGCGCGGCATCGCCGGGATGAACCGCCTGCGGGCCGCAGCGCACGCCGGGGCCCGTGAAATAGGGCCGGATGTCGGCGGGAAGGTTGGGACAATTGCCCGCCGCGGCAGGGGCCACTGGCGTGGGCATCGGACGCGGCGTGGTCGCCACCGGTCGCGGGGCCGTCGCCACGGGCCGTGGCACGGTCGCGGCGGGCGCCACGGTCGCAGGGCGGCTGGCGGCGGGCGGCGCCGCCGCGACGCTGGGCGCGGCAGCAGGCGCAGTGCCCGCGATCCGCGTCGGCGATTGGCCGCAGATCTGGCGCCGGTCACGCCCGACGCGCGGCACCCATTCCACGTTCGCGCCCACGCCGACCCGCACAAAGACGCAGCCACGGCTGTCGACATATTGCACGCCCGTATAGCTTGAAGGCGGGGTTTCGGCCGGGACGGCCTGAGCCTGCCCCATCGTCACCGTCCCCAGAAAGGCCACCACGGCCAGCGCGATACCGCGCGTCACTCGTCTCGATTCCATGCAAACCCCCAAGGCTGCGTTGGAAACAGACTGTCCGAAGACATTGCCCAAGTAAAGCCGCACAAACGCCTATTTTGTGCCAAACATGCGGTCTCCCGCATCCCCTAGTCCCGGCACGATATAGCCGTGGTCGTTCAAATGGCTGTCGAGCGCCGCCGTCACGATGGGCACATCGGGATGCGCCTCCTTCATCCGCGCGACGCCCTCGGGGGCCGCCAAAAGGCACAGGAACCGGATGTTGTTCGCCCCCGCCTTTTTCAACAGGTCGATGGCCGCGGCCGAGGAATTGCCCGTGGCCAGCATCGGGTCGACCACGATGGTCAACCGATCCTCCAGCGCATCGGGCACCTTGAAATAATACTGCACCGGTTGCAGCGTCTCGGGGTCGCGGTACAGCCCGATGAAGCCCACCCGCGCATTGGGGATCAGCTCCAGAATGCCATCGAGCAACCCGTTGCCCGCCCGCAGGATCGACACAAGCGCCAGCTTCTTGCCCTCGATCGTGGGGGCGTCCATCTCGCACAGGGGCGTCTCGATCCGCTTGGTCGTCATCGGCATCTCGCGCGTGACCTCGTAGGCCAAAAGCAGGCTGATCTCGCGCAGCAATTGCCGAAACGACTTGGTCGAGGTGTCAGCCTCCCGCATCAGGCTCAATTTATGCTGCACCAACGGGTGATTGACGATGGTCAGATGCTCGGTCATGCGCGGCTGGCCCCCAGTTTCTTGGCGATCTTGTCCTTGGTGGCCGCGTCGCAGAACGCAGCCTCCAGGGCAGTGCGGTTCACCTCGGCGAAAACGTCCTCGTCCCAGCCGAAATGCCGGTTCAGGTTCTCGTAATCCGAGGTCATGGTGATGCCGAAAAACGGCGGGTCATCGGTCGAAACCGTGACCTTCACGCCGCGTTCGCGCAGGCGTTCGATGGGATGGCTGCGCCAATCCTTGTAGACGCCCAGAAAGACATTCGAGCCGGGACAGCATTCCAGAACCACACCATCCTCGGCCAGACGGTCGACCAGCGCCAGATCGTCGATGGCCTGCACCCCGTGGCCGATCCGTTCGGGGTTGAGCGCGTCCAGCGCATCGCGCACCGAGGCCGCACCACCCCATTCGCCCGCATGAACCGTGATCCGCAATCCCGCCTCCCGCGCGCAGTCAAAGGCGTAGCGGAAATCGCCCGGCTTGCCCTTCAACTCGTCGCCCGCCATGCCAAAGCCCGTCAGCCAATCGCCCGCCGTTTCCGCGGCACAAACCGCGATGGGCCGCGACCGGTCCGGCCCGAAATGGCGGATGCAGGTGACGATGCCCCTGAGCGTGATGCCGTGGCTGCGCTCCATATCCTCCGCCGCCTCGCGGATCGCCTGCAGGTAATCGCGCCACGCCCCGACATCGCCGCCGCCGCAGAAATCGGGGCTCAGGAACGTCTCGGCATAGACCACGCCATTGGCCGCACTTTCCTCCAGCACGGCACGCGTCAGCCGCGCGTAATCCTCGGGGCTTGTCAGAACGCTCGTCGCCGCCTCGTAGACCTGCAGGAAATGCCAGAAATCGCGGTAGGTATAGCCGCCATCCTCGCGGAAGATGCCCGACAGGTCGACGTTCTTTTCGCGGGCCAGCCCCCGGATGAAGGCGGGCGGCGCGCCCCCTTCGAGATGCAGGTGCAATTCGACCTTGGGAATCTCTCTCATCTCACGCCCCGATCGCCCAACCGATCACCGCAATGACCAGTCCAAAGGTCACAGCCCCCCGCCACGGCGTGCGCGGCCGCCCGATGAAGGGGCCGATGTAGCGCACCGCCAGCGTGACGACGGCAAAGGTCATCGCGAAATAGACAAGTTCAGAGGCTGACATGGTCCCTCACCAGAAAACTCCGCCCCGGCCCCGGCAAGGCAAGGCCCAGATGCGCGGCAATGGATGCCCCCACATCGGCAAAGGCCCGGATGCCGATCTGCCCGGAATAGGGGCCCTTTGCAACCACCGGCACCCGCTCGCGGGTGTGATCGGTACCGGGCCATGTCGGATCATTGCCATGATCTGCGGTCAGGATCATCAGGTCATCGGGACGCAAGGCCGACAGGATCGGCCCCAGCCCCCCATCGAACCATTCCAGATGCCGCGCATAGCCCGACACGTCGCGCCTGTGGCCGTACAGGCTGTCGAATTCCACGAAATTGGCGAAGGTCAGGCTGCCTTCCGCGGCCTCGGCAACGCAGGTTTCCAGATGCGCCATCAGGTCGGCATCGGCCCCCGTCACCGCCTGCCCCACGCCCCGCCCGGCAAAGATGTCGCGGATCTTCCCGATCGTGTGGGTCTGCCGCCCCGCGCCCTGCACAAGGTCCAAGAGCGTCGGACCGGGCGGGGCCAGCGCGTAATCGTGCCGGTTGACCGTGCGCCGGTAGGCCCCCGGTTCGCCGACAAAGGGCCGCGCGATCACCCGCCCCACCCGGCGCGCATGCAACATGGGCGCAAGCCCCTCGCAAAGCTTCAGCAACCGCTCCAGCCCGAATGTCTCCTCATGCGCCGCGATCTGGAACACGCTGTCGATCGAGGTGTAGCAGATCGGCCAGCCGGTCCTTTGGTGTTCCTCCCCCAGCCGGGCGATGATCTCCGTCCCGCTGGCGTGCTCATCACCCAAGATCCCCTCGACCCCCGCCAGCCGCTTGACCTCCTCCACGACATCTTGCGGGAAACAGGGCTTGGTCTTGGGAAAATAGGTCCAATCGAAAGGCACGGGCAGCCCCGCCAATTCCCAATGCCCCGATGGCGTATCCTTGCCGCGCGACACTTCCTCGGCCGCGCCCCAAAGCCCCGACGGATCCGCGTCCAGCCCCTCGCCGCGCGCCCCCGACGCCAGCCGCAGCGCCGCGCCCAATCCCAAACCGTCCAGATTGGGCAGCCGCAAGGGCCCGCTCCGCCCGTCCTCGGCCTCTCCCGCCGCACAGGCCGCCGCGATATGGCCCAGCGTATTGGCCCCGGTGTCGGGCAGGTCGCCGTTGAAATAGCTTCCCGCATCCGGCGCGCCGCCGATGCCCAGACTGTCCATCACCACCAGAAAGGCCCGCGCCATGTCAGCCGATCCTTTCGTGGATCAGGGGCGGCACCTCCGGCGCGGTCTCGACCAATGTGAATGCCGCCCGGATGCGCCCCGCCACCGCGCGCGCGGCCTCTTCGCTCGCGGCATGGATCCGCGCAAGCGGCCGGTCGGTCTCCACCCGTTCCCCGATCCGCGCGATATCGGACAGGCCCACGGCCAGATCGATCCGGTCGTCCTGCTTCAGCCGACCGCCGCCCAGCCGCACCACCGCCTCGCCCAAGGCGCGCGTGTCGATCTTGCCCACGTAGCCGCCCTCGCGCGGGACCACATCGACCATCACCCGCGCCGCGGGCAACCGGTCGCGCCAGCGCTCGATGAAATCATGCGGCCCGCCCAGGGCCGCGACCATCTCCCCGAACGTATCGGCCGCCTCGCCCGAGGTCAGCGCCTGCGCGATCCGCGCCTCCCCATCCGCCGCATCCGCCGCCAACCCGCCCAGCGCCAGAACCTCGCCGCCCAAAGCCTGCGTCAGCTTCGCCAAGGGCGAGGACAGATCGCCCGACCCCAGAACCTCCATCACCGCGATCACCTCCAGCGCATTGCCCGCCGAAGCGACCAGCGGCTGGTTCATGTCCGTGACCAAGGCAGAGGTCATGCAGCCCGCGCCATGCGCCGTGTCGACCAGCCCCTGCGCCAAAGCCAGCGCATCGGCGGGCGCGGCCATGAAGGCGCCCGACCCCACCTTCACATCCAGCACCAAGGCCTCCAACCCCGCCGCCAACTTCTTGGACAAGATCGAGGCGGTGATCAGGTCGATGGATTCCACCGTCCCCGTCACGTCGCGAATGGCGTAAAGCCGCTTGTCGGCGGGTGCGATATCTGCGGATGCGCCCACGATGGCGCAGCCCACATCGGCCACCAGTTCCTGCAGGTCATCGACCGACACCTGCGTCCGGTAGCCGGGAATGGCCTCCAGCTTGTCGAGCGTTCCGCCGGTATGCCCCAGCCCCCGCCCCGAAATCATCGGCACATAGGCCCCGCAGGCCGCCAGCGCCGGGGCCAGCAGCAAGGACGCGCAATCGCCCACACCGCCCGTGGAATGCTTGTCGATCACCGGCCCGTCGAGCCGCCATTTCAACACCTGCCCGCTTTCGCGCATCGCATTGGTCAGCATGACCCGCGCAGGCTTGCCCAGACCCCGCGTGCAGACCGCCATGGCAAAGGCTCCCGCCTGCGCATCCGTCACCTCGCCGCTGGCAAGGCCTTCGGCGAACCAGAACAGCTCGGCCTCCGTCACCCGCTCGCCGTCGCGCAGCTTGGCCAGAATGGTGCGCGCGTCACTCACGGGGCGCTCTTCTCCGCATGGGTCATGAAGCCCGCGTCAAAGGCACCGGGCAACAGATCGGCCACAGTCGTCACCAGCGTCGCGCCCCCGGTCGTCGCCAGCGTCACCACGACCTCGCCACCCGCGAATTCCGCCAGCTTCTGGCGGCAGCCGCCACAGGGCGGGACCGGCGCGGGGCTGTCGGCGATCACGGCCACCTCCACGATCCGCTTGTCGCCCGCCGCGATCATCGCGGCAATCGCGCCCGCCTCGGCACAGGTGCCTTCGGGATAGGCGACATTTTCCACGTTGCAGCCCAGATGCAGACGCCCCTCGACGGACCGCAGGGCCGCTCCCACCTTGAACCCCGAATAGGGCGCGTGGGCGTTGTCCCGCACCGCGCGCGCGGCCTCGATCAGGGATGGGTCGGCGGATTGGGGGGCGGGCATGGCGGCACTCCTCGGGCGATGCGTCCTGCGCGCCAGTCTGTGCCGCCCGGCGCGCGGGCGCAAGGGCGGGCCTCAGTCCGGATCGGGCCGCGCGGCACGATCGGCCACATAGGCAATCAGATCCTCAAGATCGGCCCGGCACGGCGCATACAGCGCCGCCAGATCCCCCAATCGCCGCCGCTTGGCCGCGATGTTCAGCACTTCGGCCAAGCGATACAGACGGTCCGCCCCCACCGCGCCCGACACCGCGATCAGGATATGGGTCTGCGCCCGGATCTCGGGCAGATCGCCCGCCTCCAGCGCCCCGTCCAGCGCCGCCAGCACCCCGCCAAGGTCGGAAATCAGCCGCGTCAGCAATTCCGCCCGGTCCGGCCCCGCCACGGCCAACAGCGCCTCGAACCGTGCCGCGTCCATCTTCTGACCCAACGCCGGATCGCCCGCGCCGCGCCCCAGCACGTCCTCGGGTTCGGGCAGGCCCGCCGGACGCCCGGCATAGCGCAAGATCGCCCGCCCGAATTCGGCGGCCGAGGCGATGGGCTTGCCGATGATCCCGTCCGCGCCCGCGGCATAGATCGCCTCCCTGTTGTCGCGCAAGACATAGGCCGTCAGGGCCACCATCGGCAGGGCGGCACGCGCATCGCCGCGCGCCCGGACGGCCTGCATCACCTCCAGACCCGACAGGCGCGGCATCTCGATGTCGATCAGCGCGATGTCGAACGCCCGCGCCTCCACCGCCTCCAGCGCCGCGACACCGTCGCCCACCAGCACGATCTCGGCCCCCATCCCGCCCAGCACCCGGCGCAGGATCGTCTGGTTGGTCAGGTTGTCCTCCGCCAACAGGATCGAAAGCCCTCCCAGGTCGGGCTGCGCCCCGGGTTCGGGCAGGGTCTCCGGCCCGTAGCGCAGCAGGGCCTCAGGCAGCGTCAGCCGGGCCAAGGCCCCGCCGCCGTCCGGGTTTTCCAGAACCAGCGTGCCGCCGATCTCCCGCGTCAGTTCCGCCGCGATCCTGAGACCCAATCCACCCCCCGGCGCAAGAGCGCCCCCCCCGCCGCGCGCCGGATATGCCCCGCCCCGCGCCATCCGGTCCAGAACCGCGCGTGGATAGCCCGGCCCGTCATCGCGCACGCTCAGGATCAGCCCCGCGCCGGGTTGGCCCTCCACGACCAGCCGGACACCGCCCGCACCTGCATGGCGCAAGGCATTCGACACGAGATTTCCGGCGATCCGGTCCAACGTGACCGGCGACAGGTTCAGATGCCCGGGCAACTCGCCCCGCCGCTCGACCACGAACGCCGTGCCCGCCTCCGTGGCGCGCCCCGACCAGCGCCCGTTCAGCGCCGCCAGCCAATCGCCCAGACGCATCAGGCCTTCCGCGCGCCCGATGACCGCCTCGCCCGCCACCGTCATCAGCGCATCGTCCACCAACCCCGCCAGCGTATCGGCGGCCGCCTGCACCCGGTCGATCTGCACCCGCGCCTCGGGCGCAAGGCGGGACCGCTCGATCAGCCGCAGGCCGCCCACCACGTCCGATATGGCCGCGCGGATATCATGTTCGAACAGGTGCAAGGACCGCAGCGCCAACAGCGCCGCAGTCTCGGACGGGTCAGGATCGCGCGCTTCGGGATCGACCATCGCGCAACCTCCGCTGGCGGTTTCCAACGAAGGATACAACCCTTCCCCGCGAAGACAAACCCTTCCGCCGCCTCAGGCCCCCTTGGCCGGATAGCCGATGCCGTCCAATGCCTCGCGGATTTCGTCGAGGATCGCGGGATCGTCGATCGTCGCCGGAGTCTTGAACGTCTCGCCATCGGCGATCTTGACCATCGTGGCGCGCAAGATCTTGCCCGAGCGTGTCTTGGGCAGCCGGTCGACCACCACCGCCAGCTTGAAGGCGGCAACCGGCCCGATCCGGTCACGCACCAGCTTGACGCACTCCTTGACCACCTGTTCTGGCGCGGTCGTGGCTCCTTTGTTCAGGCACAAAAAGCCCATCGGCAATTGCCCCTTCAGCGTGTCCGAAACCCCGATCACGGCGCATTCGGCCACATCCGGGTGGCTCGCCAGAACCTCCTCCATCGCGCCTGTCGACAGGCGGTGGCCGGCCACGTTGATCACGTCATCGGTGCGCGCCATGATGTAGAGGTATCCATCCTCGTCGATCATCCCCGCGTCGCCGGTTTCATAATAGCCAGGGAAATGCGTCAGATACGCCTTGCGGAACCGCTCCTCCGCGTTCCAAAGCGTCGGCAGCGTCCCGGGAGGCAAGGGCAGCTTGACCGCGATGGCCCCCAGCTCTCCCGGCTTCACCGGATGGCCCGCCTCGTCCAGGATCTGCACGTCATAGCCCGGCATCGGCACGGACGGACTGCCGATCTTGACCGGCAGCATCTCGACGCCGAGCGGATTGCCCGCAATGGCCCAGCCGGTTTCCGTCTGCCACCAATGGTCGATGACCGGCACGCCCAGCTTGTCCTGCGCCCAGACGATCGTGTCGGGGTCCGCGCGCTCCCCCGCAAGGAACAGGCTCTCGAGACAGGACAGATCGTAATCCCCCACCAGCGCGCCCTTGGGATCGTCCCGCTTGATGGCGCGGAACGCGGTTGGCGCCGTGAACAGGCATTTCACCCCGTGATCGCGGATCACCCGCCAGAAGGTGCCGGCATCGGGCGTGCCCACGGGCTTGCCCTCGAACACGATGGTGGTGCAGCCGAATGTCAGCGGCGCGTAGCAGATATAGGAATGGCCCACGACCCAACCCACGTCGGACGCGGCCCAGAACACCTCGCCGGGGTTCATGCCGTAGAGGTTCCGCATCGACCAGTTCAGCGCCACCAGATGCCCGCCCGTGTGCCGCACCACGCCCTTGGGCTGGCCCGTCGTGCCGCTCGTGTACAGGATATAGGCCGGGTGGTTCCCCTCGACCGGCACGCAATCGGCCGGTTCCACGCCATACTGGAACGCGTGCCAATCATGGTCGCGCCCCGGCTCCAGATGCGCCACTTCCTGCTCACGCTGTAAGATCACGCAGAATTCGGGCTTGTGGCGCGCGATCTCCAGCGCGCCGTCCAGCAGCGGTTTGTAATGCACGACCCGCCCCGGCTCCAATCCGCAGCTGGCCGCGATGATGCACTTGGGCGCGCAATCGTCGATCCGGACAGCCAGTTCATTGGCCGCAAATCCGCCAAAGACCACCGAATGGATCGCCCCCAGCCGCGCGCAGGCCAGCATCGCCTCCAGCGCCTCGGGCACCATGGGCATGTAGATGATGACGCGGTCGCCCTTCTCCACGCCCTTGGCCCTGAGCGCCCCGGCAAGGCTCGCCACCCGCGCCTGCAACTCGGCATAGGTGATCTTGTGAACCGTGCCCGTCAGCGGGCTGTCGTGGATGATCGCCACCCGGTCGCCATGACCCGCCTCGACATGCCGGTCGACCGCGTTCCAGCAGCCGTTCAGCGTGCCATCCGCGAACCACTCGTAAAGCGGCGCGTTCTCGTCCGACAGGGCCCGGCTCGGCCGTGTGACCCAATCCACCCCCTCGGCGGCCTCCATCCAGAACGCCTCGGGATCGGCCTTTGCCCGCTCGTAGATCTCGGCATATCGCATGGGGGTCCTCCTGCCATTGTATGCCGATGTCTACAAAACACAGGGCCCTCAGGGCAATTCTGCGATAGTGCCGCATGGGGGCGCTAACGGGCCACGCCCGGAATGGCCCTGCGCGCCGATCAACCGGCCCGGTCTTCGGTCAGGTCTCCGCGGCAGCGGTTTCCGCATGAATCGTCAGCCACTCCGTCAGCCGTGCGGCGGGCATGGGCCGTGCGATGTGATAGCCCTGCGCCTGCGCGCAGCCGATGGCTTTCAAGAACGCATAGGCCTCGCCCGTTTCGACCCCTTCGCCCACGACCTCGAACCCAAGGCCGCCAGCCAGTTCCACGATTTTCCGCAACAAGAAACCGCTCTGGCCGGATGGCTCCACATGCAACACGAATTGCTTGTCGATCTTGATGATATCGGCCGGGATCTGCGTCAGGTAGGCCATGTTGCTGTAACCGCTGCCAAAATCGTCGATGGCCACCGTCATGCCCAGCGCGCGGATCTGGGTCAGTGCCCGCAGCGTGGCCGCGTCATCCGCCGCGACCGCACCTTCGGTGAATTCCAGCTCCAGATGGCGGGCATTCACCCCGCGCTCGCGCAACAGACGCTGCAACTTTTGTGCGAAATCCGGCTCGCTCAGATTGTTGGGCGACACGTTGACCGACATGCTCAGCCCCTCGAACGTCTTGCTCCAGACCGCCAATTGCTGGATCGCGACATCCAGAACCTTTTCGGTCAGCGGCCGGATCAGCGTGGTGCTTTCAACCAGCGGAAACAGCTCGACCGGCGAGATCGGGCCCAGCACTGGATGCGTCCATCGAAACAGCGCCTCGACGGCCACGCAACGATCCGTTTTCAGGTCGATACGCGGTTGATAATGCAATTCGATCTGGTCATCGGCCCGCAGGGCCTCGGGTAGATCCGTGAGGATGCGAAACCCCCGCCGATGTTTCGAGTCCGTTTCCGGGTCGTAAGTGGCATAGGGTTGTTGCTTGTGGCGGCTGTCTTGCGCGGCGGTCAGCGCCGCGCGCAGGACTTCGGCTGGGTCGCTCACCCCGTATTCCAGATCGACAACCCCCACGCCCGCCCGCGACCGGACCGGGATGCCGCCGAGCTTGATCGGCTCCGCGAAACACGGGCCGATGGCTTCCACCAATCTTGTTTGCGACGCCTTGCTTTCCCCTTCGAGAACGAAGGCGAAACTGAGCACGCTCACGTTGAACAATGTCACGCCATCCGGAAGCAGCGATCCGATCCGCCGCGCGCCCGCCCGGATGAAGTCTTCCGAGAAATCATGGCCGAGCGCGCGCAGAAGCTGGTTGAAATGCTCCGCATCGGCCAGCGTGACCAACACAAGAACGACCTTCGGGTCACCCAGATCCTCCTTGGCTGACGTACGCGACAGTTTTTCCAGAAGCTGCGTGCGATTGGGCAATCGCGTCACATGGTCGAAACGGCCAATCCATTCGGATGGCGTATCAGGCAAGGTCATCTGGCGTCGTCTTTCCGGTAAGTCAGACACTGCACAGATACTGGCCATGTCTGGACACGCGCGGTCGGCGGGTAAATCGCGCAAAATCGCAATCGTAACCAAACACTAGCGTCATCGCATGCCACGGCCCTCAGCGTCAAATCCCGGCTCCTGCCGATCCTTGTCGGCATCACGGGATCTTTTCCAATCGTCCATCCGGGCGGATGGCGTCCCACCTCGGAATGACCCGGGGCGATAGGCAGGCCGCGACGCGGGCCTACGGGCACGGTGGCTTTGCGGGGATCACCAAGGCCTGCCGCGGCGCGCATGACCGGAAGCGGTCAAGCACGACGGAACATCCTTTGCCACGGCGCTTTGAGCAAAATCCCCCTGCCGCATCTTCGGCACGCTGCGGCCACAGGCGCCCGTCGGCTGCATTGCTTTCCCTACCCGTTCCGAACCCGGTCGATGGCCGCAAGGATCGCATCGGGGCGGGTGTGGTGGGGCATGTGACCGACATCCGCCAGCACCTCCAGATGTGCGCCGGGCACCTGCTGGGCCAAGCGTTCCCCGTGAACATCCAAGGGGACCGTCGTGTCCCGCGTGCCGAACACGATGGCCAGCGGCATCCGCAGCCCGCCATAGCGCGGCTCCATCGCCCTGACATGCGTCTTCAACCCCGCCACCTGCCGCGCGTTCACCATCAACCGGTCGGGGTCCAACGAAAACCCGATGCCGATATGATCCAGATACCCCTCGGGAACCGGGTTCGGCGCAAAGACGGACGCGACCGCGCGCTGCGCCCTGTCGCGGTTGACCAGACCGGTCAGAACCGGCGCGACGACGCGCCCGCCGAACCGCGTACTCACCAGATCGTACCAAAGACCGACACCACCGGGCCATGTGTTGGTCGCGCCCGCCACCGACACAAGGCCAGACACGGGGGCAGAAACCCCCTCCTGCGCATTCAGCGCCCAGGCCATCGCCACCGCACCGCCATAGGAATGGCCCAGCACGATGGGACGCCGCACACCGAATTGCACCGCCGCCTGCTCCAGATGACGCGCCTGGACCCGCGGATCGATCCCCGCATCGCCAAGGCTCTGTGACCAGCCCAGCCCGGGCCGGTCAAAGCTGATCACGCGGTATCCCCGTTCCGCCAGCAAGGGCGCGAGTTGAAAGGTAAAGTCGCGCGCATTGCCCCCGGCCCCATGCAACAAAACGACATCGCGGCCCCGGCCCCGGATATCGGCATGCACCTCCAGATTGTTCACCAGCGCCATATGCCCCGGCGGCGGCGGCAGGCTCCGGTCGAGCGGCGGGCTTTCTGCCCCCGCCCCGTCCGCGCCGCGATCCGGCGCGGCACAGGCGGCGGCCGCCGTCACGGCACCGACCGACAGGATCCGCTTGCCAAAACCGCGCCGCGTCCAAGCCCGGCCTGTCCCGTCGTGTTGCTCCATCTCGCCACCACCCCGTCCGTCGTCGATCTTCGCGCCCCGCCGCGCGGCATCCCATCTAGCGTGCCCCGCATGACGAGGCCCGGATGAACCACGGCAAGAGGGGCCGCGATGTTTCACCCCGCCCGGTCCAGCCGCATCACGCCGCGCCGGATCGGGCCAGCGCGGCCTCCAGCCACGCCGCCGCGTCAAGCAGGCTCCGGTCGCGTCCCGGCGCGCCGACGATCTGCACGCCGATCGGCAGGCCGCGCGGTCCGCGCTGCGTCGGCAGATGCAGCGCGGGCCCGCCCAGCAACGTCCAGACCCGGCAGAAATGGGGATCACCCGTGCCTGCCTCGACCAGCGGCGCCTCGCCCTTCGCGCTCAAGGTCAGGACCCCGTCATAGGGTGCGATGGCCGCAAGCAGCCCGCCGCCAAGGCTCCGTCGCACCTCCAGCGCCGCCTCGTATTCCTCGGGCTGCAACCGTGCCGCATCATCGAGGTAGGCGCGCAGCGCATCGCTCAAGAGACCGCGATGAACCTCCCACTCGAAGGCCAGCGCCCTGACCCCCTCCCAGCCCATCACGATCTGCTGTGCCTCGATCAGCGCCTGCCAGCCACCGGGGTCTGGCAAGGCCGTGACGGTCGCACCCGCAGCAGCCGCCACCGCCGCCACCCGCTCCAACTCGGCCAGCACCGGGGCCTCGGCCATCGCGGCATCGGGCGTGACCCAGACCGCCAGACGCGGTGCCCGCTGCGACACCTTTGGCGCAAGATCGCTCCGCCCTGCCATCACCCCGACGAACAGCGCCGCCTCCGCCACGCTGCGCGCAAAGCCTCCGATCGTATCGAGGCTCTCCGAGAACAACGACAGACCGCTGCGGCTGATCATGCCAAAGCTCGGCTTGTAGCCCACGACGCCGCAAAAGGCCGCCGGACGGATGATGGAACCCGCGGTCTGCGTCCCCGTCGCAAGGCTGGCCCCGCCCGCCGCCACGCTCGCCGCCGAACCGCTGGACGATCCGCCCGGCGTATGGGCCGTGTCATGCGGATTGCGGGTCGGCCCCGGCGTCAGATGGGCGAATTCCGTCGTCACCGACTTTCCGACAACCAATCCCCCCGCCGCCCGGATCGCGGCCACAGCGGCGGCATCGCGCACCGGACGCCGCCCTGCATGGATCGGCGATCCGCAGGCGGTCGGCATGTCGACCGTGTCGAAGATATCCTTGACGGCCACGACGTGACCACTCAGCGGCCCGCGCCGCGCCCCATCCTCCAACCGGCGCGCCTCGGCCAGAACACTATCCCGGTCAAGCCACGCATAGGCCTGCAACCGCCCCTCGTCCCCTTCGATGCGCTCCAGCGCAGCTTCGGCCAGCGTCATGATGGACATCGCATCCTCCCGATCTCGCGCGGATCGCGGGCGGCAGGCCCACGCATCGGCCCCCAGAGGGTAGCGCCGATTTGCCTTCCAGCCATATCCAAGCGTAAAGCACAGAGCGACGCATCAGCGAACAGGAACGGGACCGGCATCATGACCGTAAAAACCACAATCATCGGCCTCGGCATCATGGGACGGCGCATGTTGGACCACATGCTCCGGCACCCCGGCTACGAGGTCACGGCGATCTGGGACCCCGATCCGCAGTCTTGCAAGGATGCGCTGGCGCTGGCACCCGGCCTGTCCATCGCCACCTCGGCCGAGGCCGCGATCGCGGCCACGGATCTCGTCTATCTCGCCTGCCCGCCCGTGCCCCGCAAAGCCCATGCGCTGACCGCGCTCGGTTCGGGCAAGGCCGTCTTCCTCGAAAAACCGCTCGGCGTCGACATCGCCGAAAGCGAGGCGCTGGTGGCCGCCTGCACCGACAGCGGTCTTCCCGCTGCGGTCAATTTCACACAGGCCGCAGGCGCCGCCCTGACCGGTGTGTCCGAGGCCGCCCGCACCGGCGCGCTCGGCACCCTGCAGGGCGTCGATATCGTCGTCACCTACGCCGATTGGCCGCGAAGCTGGCAAAAGGCAGCCGATTGGCTGCGCTTCCGCGACGAAGGCGGCATGACCCGCGAGGTGATCTCGCATTTCCTGTTCTTTTCCGAGCGGATCCTCGGCCCGCTCACCCTCGTCTGGGCCAAGCCCTCCTACCCGGCCGATCCGACGCTGTGCGAAACCCACATGCTCGCCCGCCTCGAGAATGCGGAGGGCCTGCCGGTGACGATCATGGCCAGCGTCGGCGGCGCGCAACCGGACAGACAGGAACTGACGGTCAAGGGCTCGCTCACCAGCCGCCGGATCACCGATTTCTACGTCGATGCCCGGTCCGACGGCGGCCCCTTCACCGAGATCGCGGAGCGCCCCGCCGATCCCCGCGCCGTCAGCCTCAAGGCACAGCTGGACGATCTGCTTCTTTGCCTTCAGGGCAAACCCAACAGGCTCGCCACACCGGCCGAGGCGCTGCGCGTCCAGAAACTCGTCGAGGCCATGTTGCACGCCTCCGGCTAGAGCACGTCGTGCAAAAGTGGGAACCGGTTTTGCGCTCCCCGGACATGCGACATCAGAAGGTTGGAGACCGGCGCGTGACTGCGACTGACCGCGACGGGCTCCAAGGGCCGCCGGGCCGTTTTCACATCTGTTGAAACAGATCGTGCGGCGCTTGCCCGACTCAGGGGACAAGGCGCTCACTCCTCCCATGCCGGACAGGCATGGTGCCACCGGCACGGAGGAGAACGCCCATGGGCGACAAGAAACCCACGACCAAGAAAGCCGGCGGCGGCAAGCCCGGCAAGTAACGCCTGACCGACCACGGCCCCGCGTCGGGCGCGGACCGGCGCGGGGCATCCGCCTGCGACAGGCCGCCTCGGTTGCTGCGGCGCAGCATTGCCCTATTTGCCTCCTTGCGAACAGGAGACAGATCATGAGCCTTGCCCCCGAAACCCCCCGCCCCCGCTACATCACCCGCCACGTCACCTACCGCCTGCCCATCATCGGCCGCATGGCGCGCGAAGTCGTCGAAGGGCCGGTGGACAACGCCTTCGCCGCCGTCATCGGCGCCGTTTCCGCCGTGGCCATCGGTGTGCTGATCTGGGGCTATCCCGCCCTGATCTTCTCGGCGCTGCTGGCAGCCGCCCTGATGCTCGTGACGCTGGTCCGCATCACGCTCGGCTGAGGCCCGTCAGCTGTAAGTGCTGACAGGCGTCCCGGCGAGCGCCGCGATGTTGAGCAGGCCACGCGGCGTGATCGAGGGCGTCACGATATGCGCCCGGTTGCCCATCCCCATCAGGATCGGCCCGACCTCCAGACCACCCGCGCGCATCTTCAAAATGTTGCGCGCGGCCCCGGCCGCATCCGTGCTGGCAAAGACCAGCGCATTGGCCGCGCCCTCCATCCGGCTCTCGGGCAAGAGCCGCGCCCGCAAATCGCCATCCAGCGCCACGTCGACCGGCATTTCCCCCTCGTAGGTGAAATCCAGCCCCATCCCGTCGAGGATCTCCAGCGCCGCGCGCATCCGCCGCCCGCTGCCGCTGTCGAGGTTGCCGAACTGGCTCCCCGAACACAGCGCCACCTGCGGCGCGATGCCGAACCGCCGGATATGCCGCGCGCATCCGCGCACGGTTTCCGCGATCTGCTCGGGCGTGGGTTCGGGGTGGATCTGCGTATCCGCGATGAACAACGGCCCGGTATCCGCGATGATCAGCGACAGCGCGCCCACCGGGCGCAACCCGTCCCGGCCCAGGATCTGGTTCACGTATTTCAGGTGCCACAGGTACTGGCCAAAAGTCCCGCAGATCAGGCTGTCCGCCTCGCCACGCTGCACCATGACCGCGCCGATGGCCGTGGTATTGGTGCGCATGATCGCGCGCGCCAGATCGGGCGTCACACCGCGCCGCGCCATGATCGAATGATAGCTCTGCCAGTAATCGCGGTAGCGCGGATCGTTTTCCGGGTTCACCAGATCGAAATCCACCCCCGCCTTCAGCGTCAGGCCCGCCCGTTCGATCCGGCTCTCGATCACCTCGGGACGGCCGATCAGGATCGGCTTGTCGGTGGTTTCCTCCGAAATCGCCTGCGCCGCGCGCAGCACCCGCTCGTCCTCGCCCTCGGCAAAGACGATCCGGCGCTCTGCATTGCGCGCCGCCTCGAAAACCGGGCGCATGATCAGCGCCGATTTGAACACCGACTGGTTCAACCGCTCGCGATAGGCCTCGATATCGTCCAAGGGTCGTGTCGCTACGCCCGAGTCCATCGCGGCTTTGGCCACGGCACTGGCCACCACCCCGATCAGACGGCGATCAAAGGGTTTGGGGATCAGGTAATCGGCCCCGAATGTCAGCTGCTCCCCCGCATAGGCGGCGGCGGCCTCGGCACTCGTCGTGGCCCGCGCCAGCGCCGCGATCCCTTCGATGCAGGCGATCTGCATCGCATCGTTGATCTCGGTCGCGCCCACGTCCAGCGCGCCGCGGAAGATGAAGGGGAAACACAGGACGTTATTGACCTGGTTGGGGAAATCGCTCCGCCCCGTGGCGATGATCGCATCGGGCGCGACACTGCGCACCTCGTCGGGCAGGATTTCCGGCATCGGATTGGCCAGCGCGAACACGATGGGCCGCGGCGCCATCCGCGCCACCATCTCGGGCTTCAGAACGCCCGGACCCGACAGGCCCAGGAACAGGTCCGCACCGTCGATCACCTCGTCCAGCGTGCGCAGATCGGTCTTCTGCGCATAGGCCGCCTTTTGCGGGTTCATGTCGATCTCGCGCCCCTCGTGGACGAGACCGTGAATGTCGCACAACCAGATATTCTCGCGCTTCACGCCCAGCTTCAGCAGCATGTTCAGGCAGGCGATCCCCGCGGCCCCGCCGCCCGTCGAGACGATCTTGATATCCTCGAACCGCTTGCCCGTGACGCGCAGCGCATTGGTGGCCGCAGCCCCCACCACGATGGCCGTGCCGTGCTGGTCGTCGTGGAACACGGGGATGTTCATCCGCTCGCGGCAGATCTGTTCAACGATGAAACAATCGGGTGCCTTGATGTCCTCGAGGTTCACCGCGCCGAATGTCGGCTCCAGCGCGCAGACGATCTCGGCCAGCTTCACCGGGTCGGGTTCGTTCAGTTCGATGTCGAAGCAATCGATGTTGGCGAAAGTCTTGAACAAGACCGCCTTGCCTTCCATCACGGGCTTGGACGCAAGCGCCCCGATGTTGCCCAGACCCAGCACGGCCGTTCCGTTCGACACCACCGCCACAAGGTTCCCGCGCGAGGTGTAACGCGCCGCATTGCTCGGGTCGGCCTTGATCTCAAGACAGGCCTCGGCCACGCCGGGGCTGTAGGCACGGGCCAGATCTCGCCCGTTCGCCAAGGGCTTGGTGGCGCGGATCTCAAGCTTACCGGGCTTCGGGAACTCGTGGTAGAGCAGCGCCGCCGACCGCGCCCCGTCCTGCTTGTCTTCGCTCATCGCTCTCTTCCGACCCAGTTTTGTTTAACGTTAAACCTTCTTCTGCCAGCCCCCGGAACGCGGCGCAAGGCCGCGCATGATACCCAAAAGGTCACTGGAACTGCTCGCTGATCAACCGCTCCTCCAGGCCATGGCCCGGATCGAACAGGATGCGGTGCGCGACCGATGGTTCCGACCGGATTTCCACCGACACGACATTCGCCACCGACCGGCTGTCGGCATCGGCCATGACCGGCCGCTTGTCGGGCTCCACCACGTCGAACCGCACCACGGCCGTCTTGGGCAACAGCGCACCGCGCCAGCGCCGCGGCCGGAACGCCGCCACCGCTGTCACCGCCAGAACATCGGCATCGATGGGCAGGATCGGCCCATGCGCCGAGTAATTGTAGGCCGTCGACCCCGCTGGCGTGCAGACCAGCGCCCCGTCGCACACCAGCTCCTCCATCCGCACCCGCCCGTCGACGGTGATGCGCAGCTTCGACGCCTGCGGCCCGGCGCGCAGCAGGCTCACCTCGTTGATCGCCAGCATCTCGACCACCTTGCCCCCCGTGGTCGTCGCCCGCATGTGCAGCGGGTTGATCACCGCTTCCTCCGCCGCCTCCAGCCGGTCGATCAACCCGTCTTCCTGATAGCTGTTCATCAGGAATCCGACCGTGCCACGGTTCATGCCATAGACCGGCGCGTCCAGATGCTGGGTGCCGTGCAAGGTCTGCAACATGAAGCCGTCCCCGCCCAGCGCCACGATCACATCCGCCTCCTCGGGCGGAAAGGATCCATAGCGCGCGACAAGCCGCGCCTGCGCTTCTTGCGACAGGGCCGTGTCCGATGCGAGAAACGCGATGTTGCGCGCGGCGGGCATGGCACCCCTCCCCTTCAGCCTCTCGTCGCACCCTCGCGCGCGCCGATCGGAAACTCAATCCTTCATCGGCGACGCCCGCGCCGCTTTCGATGCCCCCCGCGCCGCTTTGCGCCCTTCCCCGCGGGCCTTCCATCCACTAAAGGGCGGGCTAACTGTCACCCGACACCCCTAGCTGCTCCCGAGGAGGTTCGCCCATGAACGCCCCCCACCGCGACGCCGGTTTCTTCACCCAAAGCCTCGAAACCCGCGACCCCGAGATTTTCGGCGCGATCCGCAAGGAACTGGGCCGCCAGCGCCACGAGATCGAGCTGATCGCTTCCGAAAACATCGTCTCCGCCGCCGTGATGGAGGCGCAGGGCTCGGTGATGACCAACAAATACGCCGAAGGCTATCCGGGCCGGCGCTATTACGGCGGCTGCCAGTTCGTCGACATCGCCGAGGATCTGGCGATCGACCGCGCAAAGCAGCTCTTCAACGTCGGCTTCGCCAACGTGCAGCCCAATTCCGGCTCCCAGGCCAACCAGGGCGTGTTCACCGCGCTCCTGCAGCCGGGCGACACGATCCTCGGCATGTCGCTCGATGCGGGCGGCCACCTGACCCACGGGGCCAAGCCCAACCAGTCGGGCAAATGGTTCAACGCGATCCAGTACGGCGTGCGCCAGCAGGATCTCGCAATCGACTACGACCAGATCGCGGCCTTGGCCGAAGAACACCAGCCCAAGATGCTGATCGCGGGCGGTTCGGCCATTCCGCGCATCATCGACTTCGCCAAGATGCGCGAGATCGCGGACAGCGTCGGCGCCTATCTCCTTGTGGACATGGCGCATTTCGCGGGCCTCGTGGCTTCGGGCCATTACCCCTCGCCCTTCCCGCATGCCCATGTCGCCACCACAACCACGCATAAAACGCTGCGCGGTCCCCGTGGCGGCATGATCCTCACCGATGACGAGGGCATCGCGAAAAAGGTCAATTCCGCGATCTTCCCCGGCATCCAGGGCGGCCCCCTGATGCATGTCATCGCCGCCAAGGCCGTGGCCTTCGGCGAGGCGCTGCGCCCCGAGTTCAAGGATTATCAGGCGCAGGTCATCCGCAACGCGCAGGCGCTGGCCGACCAGCTGATGAAGGGCGGTCTCGACATCGTCACCGGCGGCACAGACACCCACCTGATGCTCGTCGACCTGCGCCCCAAGGGCGTCAAGGGCAACGCCACCGAACAGGCATTGGGTCGCGCGCATATCACTTGCAACAAGAACGGCATCCCCTTCGACACGGAAAAGCCGACGATCACCTCCGGCATTCGTCTGGGCAGCCCCGCGGGCACGACGCGCGGCTTTGGTGAGGTCGAATTCCGCCAGATCGGCGATTGGATCACCCGCGTCGTCGATGGTCTTGCCGCCAATGGCGAAGACGGCAATGCCGAGGTCGAAGCGCAGGTCCGCGCCGAGGTCGAGGCGCTCTGCGAACGCTTCCCGATCTACCCCGCGCTCTGATCCGGCCGCCACCTGGATACGGGCGGGCAACGGCCCGCCCAAGCGTTTGAAAAACTTGCAGCCCTCCGTCGCGCATGGCACCTTGCAGGTCGCGGCGGGGGGCTTATTTGTGGTGGGTTGTCGTCACCCCCGTGACCCAGAACCAATTTATCGAGACCGGAAAGATGCAGGCTGCTTCATCCTCCCGCCCCGATGTCATGCCCGGCTACCGCGCCGAGGCCGAGCGCGAAATCCGCGCCTTTACAAGGGCTTGGACAAAACGCGACGACAGGCTTGCCGCGCTGAGCTACGGCGGCACCTTCGCGGTCTATTTCCTGACCCTCATCCTTGCCGTGCAGGCATGGCCCGTATGGTGGCTGGTCCTGCCGCTGATCGTCGTCAACGCCTTCGCGGGCGTCCGGCTTTACGTGCTGCAACATGATTGCGGCCATGGCTCGCTGTTTTCGACCAAGGCGCGCAACGACCGCGCGGGCCACGGCCTCAGCATCTTCACGTTGACGCCCTACCGGGTCATGCAGTCGAACCACAACGATCACCATTCCCATCTCGGCAATCTCGACGAACGCGACACGACCGAGATTTTCACCATGACGCTGCGCGAATGGGAACGCGCGGGCTTCTGGCGCAGGCTTTGGTACCGACTTTACCGCAACCCCTTGATTCTCATCCCGATTGGCGGGATTTTTACCTATGTTCTGGCCTATCGTTGGCCCAAGAATGCAGGCCGCGTCGATCCAAGGGGCGTGATCTTGCACAACCTTGGCCTCGCGCTCTGGGTCGGGCTGATCTGGGCGCTCGGTGGTCTGCCGGGGCTGGTGATCTATGCCGCTACCGTCTTCGTCGCGGGCTGCATCGGGGTATTCCTCGTGTATTTGCAGCATAATTTCGAGGATACGTGGTGGGATCGCAAACCCGATCTCAACCCGGCGCGTGCCGCCCTTCAGGGGTCTTCCGCGCTCGATCTGGGGTGGTGGTTCGATCTGGCGGTCGCCAACATCACCTATCACGACATCCACCATTTCAACGCCAATATCCCGAGCTACCGGCTGCGCGCCTGCCACCGCGCGCTGCGGCGCGAATACGAGGTGCCGACCATCGGCTGGGCCGAGGCCTTCCGCTCCTTCACGCTCAAATTGTGGGACGAGGATCAGGGGCGGCTTGTCCCCTTCCCGCGCCGTGAGGCATCCGCGCGGGGCATGGTCGGCGCGTGAACAAAGGGTAAAGATCCGGGGGCACGGATGAAGAGACCCTTGCTTTCCCGGCGATCCGATAATCCTTTCTCAACCGTGTCGGCACCCCGCCGAAACAGGGTCAACAATCCCTTCACGCAGGCGCGGCTTGGCAATCCTTCGTCAGGATTTTCCCCGCGCCCTTAACCTTTCGGCAAGAAAGCTCCCCGAGCGCTTACTGCACCTTAACCCTTTTTCGCCCCGTCCTGGGCCCGCGCCGCGACCGATTTCCGGGCCATGTCCCAATAGATCGACAGGACCGTTTCCCGGTCGAGACGCCCGCCTTCGCGGTACCATGTCGTCACCCCGGTCAGCATGGCAATCAGCGCAAGCGTCGCCAGTTTCGTATCGGGAACCGCGAAATCACCCGCCGCCTGCCCACGTTTGAGGATCGTCTCCAACTGGTTCTCGTAGTCGCGCCGCAGCCCTTCGATCACCGCAAAATTCGCAGGGTCAAGGTTGCGTAGCTCCATGTAAGCGATGAAGACGAGGTCCGGCCGGTCAAGGTGATAGCCGATGTGATGGCGCACGAAGCTTTCCAACTGCGCCTCGGGCGGGGCGTCGGGCGGCGACCAATCTGCCAAGAGATGCTCAAGGTGATCGCGCATCAGATCGAACAAAAGCGCTTGTTTGTCAGAGGTATAAAGATAAAGCGCCCCGGCCTGTACGCCGATTTCCGCCGCGATCTGGCGCATCGAAACGGCGGCGAACCCGTGCCGCGCGAACAGCCGCAGCGCCGCCGCGCGCAGGCGCGGCCCGGTGATCTCGGCGTGACTGCCCTGTTTGCGTGCCATACGTCCCAGATTATCTGAACAAGCGTTCAATTCAAACCGGCAATTCAACCGGGATGGACGGGCGCGATGCGAGACGCTAGGCCTGTTTCATGGTTGCGCGTCTCCTTGCCCCTGTCTGTCTGTTCGGTCTCGCCGGTCTTGTGGCCGCCTGCGGCCCGACCGCGCGCGAGCGCGCGAACCTGATCAGCCCCGCGGCACAGGCCGGCGAATATCCCGAAATCCAGGAAGTCGCCCCGCTTTTGGCCTCAACCGACGATCTTTTGCCCCAACAAGCCGCCGAGCGCGGGCAAAACCTGCAAGCCCGCGCCGCCGACCTGCGCCGCCGCGCCGCGATGTTGCGGCAGATGGACCTCTGACGCCGCTCGCGTTGCAGCCTTGCCGGTAAGGCGCTAACACGTGGCGAAGCGTGCTGTCTGTCCCCGGAGGAACCCGACCATGACCCAACCCCTGCGCCTTGGCATTGCCGGGCTTGGCACCGTCGGTGTGGGTGTCGTCAAGATCGTGCAGCGGCAGGCCAACCTGCTTGCGCAGCGGTGCGGGCGGCCGGTGGAAATCACCGCGATTTCAGCACGTTCCCGCGACAAGGACCGGGGCGTGACCCTGTCGCGCTACGCCTGGGAGGATGATCCCGTGGCCCTTGCGCGCCGCGCGGATGTGGATGTTTTCGTGGAACTGATGGGCGGCAGCGACGGTCCGGCCAAGGCCGCGACCGAAGCGGCCATCGCCGCCGGCAAGGACGTGGTCACCGCCAACAAGGCCATGCTCGCGCTTCACGGTCAGGCGCTGGCCGAAGCCGCCGAGGCCAAGGGCCGCGTCCTGCGCTTCGAGGCCGCCGTTGCGGGCGGCATTCCCGTCATCAAGGCCCTGACCGAGGGGCTGGCGGGCAATGCCATCGGGCGCGTCATGGGCGTGATGAACGGCACCTGCAACTACATCCTGACGCGGATGGACAGCGCGGGCCTGACCTACGAGGAGGCCTTTGCCGAGGCCGACGGGCTGGGCTATCTGGAGGCCGATCCGACGCTTGACGTGGGCGGCATCGACGCGGCGCACAAGCTGACGCTTTTGGCGTCTATCGCCTTTGGATCAAAGGTGAATTTCGATGCGATCGCGCTCGAGGGCATCGGGTCCATCACCATCGAGGATATCCGCCGCGCGGGTGACATGGGCTACAAGATCAAGCTTCTGGGCGTGGCGCAGATGACCGGCCGGGGGCTGGAACAGCGCATGTCGCCCTGCCTTGTGCCCGCGACCTCGCCCTTGGGCCAGCTCGAGGGCGGGACCAACATGGTCGTGATCGAGGGCGACAGCGTGGGCCAGATTGTCCTGCGCGGCGCGGGCGCGGGCGAGGGTCCGACGGCCAGCGCCGTCATGTCGGACGTCTGCGACATCGCCCGCGGCATAAGGGTTGCGACCTTCGGGCGGCCTGCAACGGCGCTTGACGATGCGCCGCCCGCAAGCGCCGCCAGCCCCGCGTGCTATTACCTGCGGATGGAACTGGCCGACCGGCCCGGCGCGCTGGCCAAGGTGGCGACGGTGCTTGGCGAGGCGGGCATTTCCATCGACCGAATGCGGCAATACGATCACCCCGGCGACAATGCGCCCGTGCTGATCGTGACGCACAAGACCGCGCGCCCGAACCTCGACACGGCGCTGGCCGCCCTGCCCGGAACCGGCGTTCTGACCGGCGCGCCCGTGGCGCTCAGGATCGAGGAAGTCTGAGGGTCGCCGCGATGGATTGGTCGGCGACCATCGACATCTATTGCGAGCGGATGGGTGCGGGGTTCTGGGCCGAACCCGTCAACGCGCTGACCAATGCGGCCTTTTTGCTGGCGGCGATCTGGGGCGCGGTGACGGCACGGCGCCTTGGCGTAACGCATTGGGTTGCTTGGGTTCTGATCTGTCTGGCCGGGGTGATCGGGGTCGGATCCTTTCTGTTTCACACCTATGCGACGAACTGGGCGGCGCTGGCCGACACAGCCCCGATCTGGACCTTTGTCGCCATCTTCGTGCTGGCGGCGATGCGCTATATCGGCGGCATGAGTCCTGCCCGCGTCGCGCGGGTTTCGGGCTTTGTCATCCTTGGCGCCGTGCTGACCGTCGCGCTTCTGGCAATGACGGAGGGCGCGGACCCAAATGCCGCGCCCGATCCGCTGAACGGGTCGGGGCAATACGCCCCCGCCCTTCTGGCGCTGCTCGTCTTCGCCGTGCTGACGCGCTGGCGCGGGCATCCGTCGGCCAATTGGATCGCGGCGGCGACGGGGGTGTTCTTGCTGTCACTGACCTTTCGGACGCTCGACCGCGACATCTGCGAGACCATCCCTCTTGGCACCCATTTCCTGTGGCACCTGCTGAACGGCCTGATGATCGGACTGCTCTTGCAGATGTTCCTGCGCACCGCCGACCTGCCGCGCGCGGCGACGGAAGCGCGTTAGCGCCCCCATGCTGGACGTTGCCGGGCCGGGCCGTTAGACCTCTGCCAACCGCAATTGACCAAGGCCCTTTTCCCATGTCGCAGACCGCCGATTTCAACGACCGTATGCTGTCCCTGGGCCTTGCCCGCGTGTCCGAGGCGGCGGCGCTGGCCTCCGCCGATTTCATCGGGCGCGGGGATGAAAAGGCCGCCGACCAAGCTGCCGTGAACGCCATGCGCGACCAGCTCAACAAGCTGGACATCCGCGGCACCGTCGTGATCGGCGAGGGCGAGCGGGACGAGGCGCCGATGCTCTATATCGGGGAAGAGGTGGGCATGGGATCGGGGCCGGAGGTCGATATCGCGCTTGACCCGCTGGAAGGCACCACGCTGACCGCCAAGGACATGCCCAATGCCCTGACGGTAATCGCCATGGGCCCGCGCGGGTCGATGCTTCACGCGCCCGATGTCTACATGGAGAAACTCGCCATCGGGCCGGGTTACCGCCCCGGTGTGGTCACGCTCGACATGACGCCGTCCGAGCGCGTCTCGGCCTTGGCCGCCGCGCAGGGCTGTTCGACGACCGACATCACGGTCTGCGTTCTGGAGCGCCCCCGCCACGAGGCGATGATCGAGGAATTGCGCACCACGGGTTGCGCCATCCGCCTCATCACCGATGGCGATGTGGCGGGCGTGATCCATTGCGCCGAGCCGCAGGTGACGGGCATCGACATGTATATGGGACAGGGCGGCGCGCCCGAAGGGGTTCTGGCGGCTGCCGCGCTCAAATGCATGGGCGGGCAGATGTTCGGCAAGCTCCTGTTCCGGAACGAGGATGAAAAGGCGCGGGCTAAAAAGGCCGGCATCACCAATTTCGACCGCGTCTACACGCGCGACGACATGGTGACGAAGGACGTGATCTTTGCCGCCACCGGCGTCACCGACGGGTCGATCCTGCCCGGCATCAAGCGCGAACCGGGCTTCTTGACGGCGGAAACGATCCTGATGCGGTCCAAGACCGGATCGGTGCGGCGCATGACCTATCGCAACCCGGTGAAGCGGGCGTGAGCGCGCTGATCCTCATCGATATCCAGGCGGGCTTCGACGATCCCGTCTGGGGCGAGAGGAACAACCCGCAGGCCGAGGCCAATGCCGCCCGCCTGCTGGCCGCATGGCGGGGCGCGGGCGCGCCCGTCATCCATATCCGCCATCTGAGCGCGGAACCGGGCAGCCCGCTTGGCCCCGGCCCCGGCAGCGCCTTCAAGCCCGAGGTCGCGCCTTTGGCGGGTGAAATCATCTTCGAGAAATCGGTCAACAGCGCCTTCATCGGAACGGGGCTCGAGGATCATCTGCGCGGGGCGGATATCCGCGATCTGTTGATCTGCGGGCTGACCACACCGCATTGCGTTTCCACGACCACGCGCATGGCCGCGAACCTTGGGTTCAACGTGCGTCTGGCGCATGACGCCTGCGCCAGTTTCGCGGGCAATGCCCGGATGGATTGGGCCGAAGGGCTGGCCCCGCTGACGCCCGAGGCGATCCATGTGACCGCCATCGCGCATCTGCATGGCGAGTTCGCCACTGCCCTTTCCACGGATGCCGTGCTAACCCAAGGCCCATGACAGCCTTTCTCGGGATCGAAACCTCGCTGACCGGACGGTGCTGGGTCGGGCCGGACACAGAGACGGCGCGCATGGCCGCGGCCTTGGAGCAGCGCGCGGGGCTGGAGCCGGCGCTCGCCCATGTTCTGGCGCGGCGCGGCGTCACGCCCGAGGCGGCGGCGGGGTTCCTTGCGCCTGCACTGCGCGACCTGATGCCCGACCCACGATCCTTGCGCGACATGGATGCCGCAAGCGCCCGGCTGATCGCGGCGGTGGAGCGGGGGCAGCGCATCGCCATTTTCGCCGATTACGACGTGGATGGCGGAGCCTCGGCCGCGCTGCTGATCGACTGGCTGCGCGCCCTTGGGCGGCCCGCGACGCTTTATATCCCCGACCGGATCGACGAGGGCTATGGCCCGAACGAACCCGCCATGGCGCAATTGGCCGAGGCGCATGATCTGATCCTCTGCGTCGATTGCGGAACGCTGTCGCATGGCCCCATCGCGGCGGCCAAGGGCGCGGATGTGGTGGTTCTGGACCATCACCTTGCAGGCGCGACGCTGCCCGATTGCGTGGCGGTGGTGAATCCCAACCGCCAAGACGAGGATGGCAGCCTTGCCCATCTGTGCGCGGCGGGGGTGGTGTTCCTCTTGCTGGTGGAGGCCAACCGCCGCCTGCGGGAGGCGGGGAAGAAGACCCCCGACCTGATCGCGATGCTGGACCTTGTGGCGCTGGCGACGGTGGCCGATGTCGCGCCGCTGACCGGTCTCAACCGCGCCTTTGTGCGGCAGGGGTTGAAGGTGATGGCGCGGCGCGCGCGGCCAGGGCTTGTGGCGCTGGGGGATGTGGCGCGGCTCGACCGGCCGCCCACAAGCTACCATCTGGGCTTTGTTTTGGGCCCAAGGGTCAATGCCGGGGGGCGCATCGGGGCCGCCGATCTGGGCGCGCGCTGCCTGTCGACGCTGGACCCGGCCGAGGCCGCAAGCCTCGCCAAGCGGCTCGACGATCTGAACACCGATCGCCGAGAGATCGAGGGCCGCGTGCGCGAAGCGGCGCTGGAACAGGCCGAGGCGCGGGGCCTTGAGGGCGCGCTGGTCTGGGCCGCCGAGGAGGGCTGGCATCCCGGTGTCGTCGGCATCGTCGCCGCCCGCCTGAAGGAAGCGACGAACCGCCCCGCCGTTGTGATTGGCTTCGAGGGGGATCAGGGCAAGGGGTCGGGCCGGTCGGTCACGGGCGTCGATCTGGGGGCCGCGATCCAACGGCTGGCCGCCGAGGGGCTGATCGAAAAGGGCGGCGGCCACAAGATGGCCGCAGGCCTGAGCCTGACGCGCGCGCAGCTGGAACCGGCGATGGCACGGCTCGAGGCGCTGTTGGCGAAACAGGGCGCGGGAGAGCGCGGACCGGGAGATCTGCGCATCGACGGGCTGATGATGCCCATGGCCTGCACCGTGGCCCTGATCGAGCGGCTTGAAGAGGCGGGGCCGTTCGGGGCCGCCGCCCCTGCCCCGCGGTTCGCCCTGCCGGGGCTGCGCATCCGCCACAGCCGCCCCGTGGGCGAAGGGCATCTGAAACTGACGCTGAGCGACGGGGTGGGAACGATCGACGCGATCTGTTTCGACGCGGCCGGGCGGGGCCTCGACGCAGCGCTGCAAAACCACGGGGGCCGCGCGCTGCATGTCGCGGGTCGGGTGGAGGTGAACCATTGGAACGGACGGCAGAGCGTCCAGTTGCGGCTGGAGGATGCCGCCTGGGCCGAGTGAGCTGGGGCGGATCATCTTTCCTGCATCTTGCGCAAAGAATCCCCTTGAACCCCGCCGCGCGTTTTTCTAGAAGCCCCTCACCGCCAAGCGTGGCCCGTTCGTCTATCGGTTAGGACGCCAGGTTTTCAACCTGGAAAGAGGGGTTCGATTCCCCTACGGGCTGCCACTTTTCCCCACCCGAAAACGACAAGCTACCAGAGCGCCTTGCCCTGTCCGGCTCCTTGCGTGACGGGTTTGCGCGTCCCGTCCTGCCCCGGGTTCACGCAGCAAAAAGCCCGGTCGCATCCGACCGGGCTCTTTGTTTTCAGGCGCTTGCGTCCCGTCTAGAGCGTGTCGCGTTCATTTGCATTCACGCGCCCCCCTCCAGCCTTTTGATACCGCATGTTCGAGGAGCGCAAAACCGGTTCCCACTTTTGCGCAACATGCTCTATTCCGCCGCTTCCTGATAGCTTTCCAGCGGCGGGCAGGTGCAGATCAGGTGGCGGTCGCCGTGCACGTTGTCGACGCGGTTGACCGGCGGCCAGTATTTGTCGACGCGGAAGGCACCGGGCGGGAAACAGCCCTGTTCGCGGCTATAGGCGCGGTCCCAGTCGCGGATCAGGTCTTCCATCGTGTGGGGCGCGTGGCGCAGCGGGCTTTGCTCGATCGTCATGTGGCCTGCCTCGACCTCGGCGATCTCGGCGCGGATGGCGAGCATGGCGTCGCAGAACCGGTCGATCTCGGCCTTGGTTTCGCTCTCGGTCGGTTCCACCATCAGCGTGCCTGCCACGGGCCAGCTCATCGTCGGCGCGTGAAAGCCGCAATCCATCAGGCGCTTGGCGATGTCATCGACCGTCACGCCGGCCTCGGCAAAGGGACGGGTGTCGAGGATGCATTCATGCGCGACCCGGCCGTTCTTGCCGGTGAAGAGGACGGCAAATGCCCCCTCCAGCCGCTTGGCGATGTAATTGGCGTTCAGGATCGCGACCTTGGTCGCCCGCGTCAGCCCCTCGCCGCCCATGAGCCGGACATAGGCATAGGAAATCGGCAAGATGGAGGCGGAGCCATAGGGCGCGCCCGAGACCGGGCCCGTTGCCCCGCCGGTTTCGGGATGGCCCGGAAGGAAGGGCGCCAGATGCGCCTTGACCCCGATGGGGCCCATGCCGGGACCACCGCCGCCATGCGGGATGCAGAAAGTCTTGTGCAGGTTCAGGTGGCTGACATCGGCCCCGATCTCGCCGGGCTGGGACAGGCCGACCATCGCGTTGAGATTGGCACCGTCCAGGTAGACCTGACCGCCGAATTCATGCGTGATCGCGCAGACCTCGCGCACGGTGCGTTCGAAGACACCATGGGTCGAGGGATAGGTGATCATGCAGGCGGCGAGGTTTTCGCCCGCGGCCTCGGCCTTGGCGCGGAAATCCTCGAGGTCCACATCGCCGTTGGCCGCGGCCTTCACCACGACCACCTCCATCCCGCACATCTGGGCGCTGGCGGGGTTGGTGCCATGGGCCGAGACGGGGATCAGGCAGACCCGGCGATGCCCCTCGCCCCGCGCCTTGTGATAGGCGGCGATGGTCAGAAGCCCAGCATATTCGCCCTGCGCGCCGGAATTGGGCTGCATCGACATGGCGTCATAGCCGGTGATCTCGCAGAGCTTGGCGGACAGGTCGGCCAGCATCTGCGCATAACCCTGCGCCTGGTCAGCGGGGGCGAAGGGGTGGATGGCGTTGAACTCGGGCCAGGTGATGGGCATCATCTCGACCGCGGCGTTGAGCTTCATCGTGCAGGAGCCGAGCGGGATCATCGCCCGGTCGAGCGCAAGGTCGCGATCCGAGAGACGACGCATGTAGCGCATCATTTCCGACTCGGCCCGGTTCATGTGGAAGATCGGGTGGGTCAGGTAGGGCGTGGTGCGCAACAGCGCCTCGGGAATGGCGGGTGCCGTGGCTTTGGGTGCCAGCGCCACGTCGAAGGCGGCGCAGACGGCCTCGAGATGGGCCTCGGTCGTGGTTTCGTCCACCGAAATGCCGATCCGGTCCGAACCGACGTCACGCAGGTTGATGCCACGCGCGACAGCCGCCGCCATGATCCGGCTTTGCCGATCGCCCACGGGCAGCGTGATCGTGTCGAAAAACGCCGAAGCCTCGGGCGTGTAGCCGCCCGCGCGCAGGCTGTCGGCAAGGCGCACCGCCTTGAGATGCACATCCTGCGCGATGGCTTTCAGGCCCTCCGGCCCGTGGAAGACGGCGTAGAAACTTGCCATCACCGCCAGAAGCGCCTGCGCGGTGCAGACGTTCGACGTGGCTTTTTCGCGGCGGATATGCTGCTCGCGCGTCTGGAGCGACAGGCGGTAAGCCTGCCGACCATGCGCGTCGATGGAGACGCCGACGATCCGGCCCGGCATGGCACGCTTGTGCGCATCGCGGCAGGCCATGAAGGCGGCGTGCGGACCGCCATAGCCCAGCGGAACACCAAAGCGCTGCGCGGAGCCGACGGCGATATCGGCGCCCATGGAGCCGGGATCCTTGATCAGGGTCAGTGCCAAAAGATCGCCCGCGACGATGGCGATGGCCTTGGCCGCGTGCAGCGCCGCAATCTGCGCACCGGGGTCGGACAGGCCGCCGAAAGTGCCCGGCACCTGGAAGATCGCGCCGAAAACGGCGGCGGCGTCCAGCGTTTCGGGCGCACCCACGATCACCTCGATCCCGAGCGGTTCGGCGCGCGTCCGCATCACCGCGATATTCTGGGGGTGGCAGTTTTCATCGATGAAAAAGGCGCGCGCTTTGGATTTCGCCACGCGCTCGGCCATCACCATGGCTTCCGCGCAGGCCGTCGCCTCGTCGAGCAGCGAGGCATTGGCAACCTCGAGCCCGGTCAGGTCGGACACCATCGTCTGGTAGTTCAACAAGGCCTCGAGCCGGCCCTGGGCAATCTCGGGCTGATAGGGCGTATAGGCGGTGTACCACGCCGGGTTTTCCAGCACGTTGCGCTGGATCGCGGGCGGCGTGTGCGTGTTGTAATAGCCCTGCCCGATCATCTGGACCATCGGCTTGTTCCGGGATGCGATCGCGCGCATGTGGTCGATCAGCGCCGCCTCGGACATCGGGGCCCAGTCGAGCGGCGTCTTTTGCCGGATCGAGGTGGGCAGCGTCTGGTCGATCAGATCGTCCACGCTGGCCGCGCCGACGACCTTGAGCATCTCGGCCATCTCGGCGGGCGAGGGTCCGATATGGCGGCGGTTTGCGAAATCGGTCGGGTCGTAGGCGGTCGGCGTCCAGGGCATCAGGGTCGTCCTCTCCAGAGCGGGCGGCCAAAGGCTCTGTCCCGCGCCATCTTTGCTTCAGAAATACTCCGGGGGAGACGCGGCCCCGCGGGGCCGCGGCGGGGGCAGAGCCCCCTTATCGCCTTACTCCCCGATGTGATCCTTGTATTCGTCCTCGTCCATGAAATCGTCGAGCACGGACGGGTCCTCGATCTTGATCTTGAAGAACCACGCTTCGCCGGTCGGGTCCTCGTTCACGAGGGCCGGGTTCTCGGCCAACGTTTCGTTGATCTCGACGATCTCGCCATCCACGGGCGCGACGATATCGGAGGCCGCCTTGACGCTTTCGATCACGACGATCTCGTCGCCCTTGGCGACCTGCGTCTCGATCTCGGGCAATTCGACGAACACCACGTCGCCCAGTTGGGTCGCGGCGTATTCGGTGATGCCGACGGTGACGATGTCGCCGTCAAGGCTCAGCCATTCATGGTCTTCGGTGTATTTCATCGGGGCCTCGTGTCTCAACGCTTGTAGCCGGGTGGAACGAAAGGAAGCGGCACCTGCCGCGCAGGCAGGCGCTTGCCGCGCAGATCCCCGTATAGCACGGCATCGGCGGGCGTGGCGGCATCAATCAGGCCCAGCGCCATCGGCGCGCCGAGGCTGGGGCCGAACCCGCCCGAGGTGATGCGCCCGATGGGCGCGCCGCCTTCGGGCGTGGCGTAAAGCATCACATCGCCGCGCATCGGCGCGCGGCCTTCGGGGCGCAGGCCCACGCGACGGCGCGGCGCGCCATGGGCGAGTTGGTCGAGGATGACATCGGCGCCCGGAAAGCCGCCGGCGCGCGCACCACCCGCGCGGCGCGCCTTGCCGATCGACCAGGCCTGACCGGCCTCGACGGGAGAAATGTCTTCGTCCATGTCCTGACCATAGAGCGGCAGCCCGGCTTCGAGCCGCAGGGAATCGCGCGCGCCAAGGCCTATGGGCGCGACACGCTCATCGGCCAGAAGCGCGCGGGCAAAGCCCTCGGCCATCGCCACAGGCACCGAGATTTCGAACCCATCCTCGCCCGTGTAGCCAGAGCGCGAGATCCAAAGCTCCGCGCCCTGCCAACCCAGCACGGCGACATCCATGAATTTCATCGCCGTGACGGCCGGCACAAGGGCTGCGAGCGCCGCCTCGGCCTCGGGGCCCTGCAGGGCCAGAAGCGCGCGATCGGTCACCTCCTCGACGTCCGAGAGGTGGGCGCGAAGGTGCGCCAGGTCATGGGCGCGGCGGGAGGCATTGACGACAAGGAAAAGATCGCCCGCCCGATGCGCGATCATCAGGTCGTCGAGAACCCCGCCCGCGGCATTGGTGAACAGGCTGTAGCGCTGCCGCCCCTCGGGCAGGCCCATCAGATCGGCGGGCACCAGACCCTCGAGGGCGTCCAGCGCCCCCTTGGGCAGTCGGACCTGCGCCATGTGGGTCACATCGAACAGCCCCGCATGGGCGCGTGTCCACAGGTGTTCGGCCATGACGCCCGAGGCGTATTGCACGGGCATGTTCCAGCCCGCGAAGGGCACGAATTTGGCACCCAATTCGGCATGAAGCGCCGCAAGGGGCAGATCGGTCAGGTCGGTGGTGGCGGTTTCGGCCATATGTCCCCGTCGAGGTCTTGGGCGCATGGCCCGGCATCTGTTCGCACGCGACCAAGGCCCCGCGCCGGTGATGCCCCCTCTGTCCTGTCGCCTGAGATCGTTATCCCGTCGGCGGATACGGTTTCCCGCATCACTCTCCAGAGTTTTCGTTCCGTCACAGGTCCTTCTGCCTGAGAGTTTACCGGGGCGGTTGCTCCTTCGGCCCTGACCTTTCCGGGGTCAGCGTCTCCCTGTGACGATGGCGGGAAAATATCAGGCCTGCGGGAGGCCGCAAGGGGCCTTGTGCATCCGCGGCGCTTTGGCCATCAAACCCGACATGGAGCGGACGGCAGATCCCTTTTTCTTCGGCTATGGCAGCCTCGTGAACCGCGCGACGCATGTCTATGCGCCGGTGCGCGCGGCTCGGGCGCGCGGCTGGGCGCGGATCTGGCGCGGCACGTCCTTGCGGCAGGTCGCCTATCTTTCGGCCATCGAGGCCCCGGGCGTGGAGATCGAGGGGCTGATCGCGCCGGTTCCCGGCGGGGATTGGGCCGCACTCGATAAGCGCGAGGCGGCCTATGGACGCCACAATCTGCAGGAGGTGGACCATGACCTGCCCGGTCCGGCCGAGGTCATGATCTACAAGGTCGAGCCAGAGCACGTGGCCGAAGGCGGCACGCATCCGATCCTTCTGAGCTATCTCGACGTGGTGGTGCAGGGCTATCTGCGCGAATTCGGCGCGGCGGGCGTGGCGCGGTTTTTCGAGACGACCGGGGGCTGGGATATGGGCGTGCTCGATGACCGCGCGGCGCCGCGATATCCGCGCGCACAGGTCACGAGCGACCGGGAACGCGGGATGGTCGATGCGGCGCTCAGGGATCTCGGGGTCGGGTTTCGGTAGGGTGTGCCTTCAGGCGCACCTATCGACACGCCATATGAATGGGGGCCGACATTTGACGGGAGGTGCGTCTGAAGGCGCACCCTACCGAAGCGTGGTCGCACCGTTCCAAGGGAGCAGCGTCAGAGCGTCGGCTTTTTCTGCAAAAGCCGCATCACATCGGCCATTTCCGGCCCTTTCTCGAGACCCGTCACCGCCTTTCGGAGCGGCATGAAAAGGCCCTTGCCCTTGCGGCCGGTCGCCCTTTTGACGGCTTCGGTCCATGCGGCCCATGTGCCCGCGTCATAGGGCGGTTCGGGCAGCAGCGAGAAGGCCTCGGCCACGAAGTCGCGGTCTTCCTCGGCCACCACGGGGGTCGCCCCGTCGCAAAACAGGTGCCACCAGCCGGGCAGGTCAGCGCGGGTGGTGATGTTTTCGCGCGCCACGGCCCAGAAATCGGCGGCCAGCGCATCGGGCACGCCAAGGGCCGCAATCTCGCCCGCCATCGCGGCGAAGGGGGTTTCGTTCAGGATGCGCGCGGTCAGAGGGAAAAGATCCGCCTCGTCGAATTTCGTCGGTGCGGACCCGAAATGCGCGAGATCAAAGCCCTCGGCCAGTTCCTCGATCGAAGAGGCCAAAACCACGGGCTGCGACGAGCCCAGCCGCGCCATCAGCGACAGGAGCGCCATCGGCTCCACCCCCCGCGCGCGAAGATCGCGCAGCGACAGGGTGCCGAGGCGCTTGGACAGCGCTTCCCCCTGCGGGCCGGTCAGGAGCGAGTGGTGGGCAAAGTTGGGATGGCCCGCGCCGAGCGCCGCCATGATCTGGATCTGTGTTGCGGTATTGGTGACGTGATCGGCCCCGCGCACGACATGGGTGATGCCCATGTCGATGTCGTCGACCACGGAGGCAAAGGTATAAAGGACCTGCCCATCGGCGCGGATCAGCACCGGGTCGGAGACCGAGCCCGCGTCGATCGATAGCGGCCCGAGAATGCCGTCGGTCCATTCGATGCGTTCCTGATCGAGCAAGAAGCGCCAGACGCCCTGACCGCGTTCGGCGCGCAGCTTGTCCTTGTCGGCATCGGACAGCGCCAGCGCCGCGCGGTCATAGACCGGGGGCAGGCCCATGTTGAGCTGTTTCTTGCGCTTGAGGTCCAGTTCGGTCGGCGTCTCCCACGCCTCGTAGAAGCGGCCGGCCGCGCGCAGGCGCTTGGCCTCTTCGGCGTAGCGGTCCAGCCGGTCGGATTGGCGTTCGACACGGTCCCATGTCAGGCCCAGCCATTCGAGATCTTCCATGATCGCGTCGGCATATTCCTGTTTCGACCGTTCCGGATCGGTATCGTCGAGCCGCAGGATGAACTGCCCGCCCGCCTTTTTCGCGATCAGGTGGTTGAAGAGCGCGGTGCGCAGGTTGCCGACATGGATATATCCGGTGGGCGAGGGCGCGAAACGGGTGGTAACGGTCATGACAAGGCCTTTGGTCAGATGCGGCGTGGTCTTTCAGATCGGGGCGGAATTGTCCATATCGGGGGCATGACCGACGCCCTGCCCCCATCCGATCTGATCGCCCCCGATCTTGCCGCGTTTGAAGCGTTGGCGATGGAGGCCCTGTCCGCGCTGCCAGAACCGTGGCGAGCGGCTGCGCTTGGCATCGTGATCCGGGTCGAGGATTTCGCAGCGCCCGAGATGCTGTCGGAGTTGGAGATGGAAGATCCCTTCGAGCTGACCGGGCTTTACGATGGGATCCCGCTCACCGAGAAATCGGTGATGGATCAACCGATGGGGCCGGACACGATCTGGCTGTTTCGGCGCGCGATCCTTGATGAATGGGCCGACCGGGGCAATGTCAGCCTAGGCGAGATGGTGGGCCATGTGCTGGTGCATGAATTGGCGCATCATTTCGGCTGGTCGGATGCCGATATCGCGCGGATCGACCCTTGGTGGGAGTGACGCCCCTGCGCCAGCGCAGGGGGATTGTGCGCCACTGAAGGGCCCGGTCACGAAGCCGTGAAGGCCAAGACGCGCGCACGGCTTATGTTTCGGTGATGTTCAACACCGGAGGAACCGACCGATGACAGATTTCACACGCCGCAGCCTGTTGGCATCGGGCGCGGCCCTGCCGCTGGCCGCAGCCGCCCTGCCCCGCACCGCTGCCGCAGAGGCCCCGCTGATGGGCGCGAGTTTCGCCCGCCACCGCCGGTTCATGACCGGCGGCTTCGAGGTCACCACGATCCTTGGCGGCACCACGCCCCGCGAGGAGCCGCAGGGCATTTTCGGGATGAATGTTTCGCCCGAGGAATTCGCCGCCGTCAGCGAGGCCAATTTCCTGTCAACCAACGTATCGCAATTCTATTTCACGCCGACCGTGGTCAATACCGGGTCCGAGTTGATCCTGTTCGACACCGGCCTGAACGCGGCTGCCACGACCGAGGCGTTGGCCGCTGCAGGTTATGCGCCCGACCAGATCGACATCGTGGTCCTGACCCATATGCACGGCGACCATATCGGCGGCATGATGACGGATGGCGCGCCGACCTTTGCCAATGCGCGCTACGTGACGGGGCAGGCGGAATTCGACCATTGGGCGGCTGCGGGCAATGAAGGCTTCGACGCCAACGTGCGCCCGATGGCCGATCAGTTCACCTTCCTCGGCGACGGGCAGGATGTGGTGACGGGGATCACCGGCATGGCGGCCTTTGGACACACGCCGGGCCACATGGTCTATCGTCTCGACAGCGAGGGTCAGGGTCTCGTGATCTTTGCCGATCTGGCGAACCATCCGGTCTGGTCGCTGGCGCGGCCCGATTGGGAAGTACGGTTCGACGCCGACAAGGCCGGAGCCGCCGAAAGCCGCCGCCGTGTCCTTGGCATGATCGCCGCCGACCGGATCCCGGCTGTGGGCTATCACATGCCCTTCCCCGCCGTGGGCTATGTCGCGCCGGGCAGCGATGGCGCGGAATTCCGTTGGGTTCCCGAAAGCGGGCAGTTGATGGGCTGAGGGGGCACCCCCGGGACAAAAGGAAAGGGCCGCGCGATCTGCGCGGCCCTTTTTTGTTCGCCGGGTTGGTCGATCAGGCGAGTTTCTTGGTCAGTTCGACCTGCCGCTTGGCCTGGTGGCGGATGGCGGCCTTGACCTTGTCGGTCACTTCGCCCGGCTGGGTCGAGACGCCGTAGGGGTTGCCACCCGCCTCGAACAGCACCGGATCGGTGTAGCCCGGCGGGGTCAGGATGGCGCCCCAGTGCATCGCGGTGGTGTAGAGCGAGATCAGGGTGGTTTCCTGACCGCCATGCACGTTTTGGGCCGAGGTCATGGCGCTGAAGGTCTTGTTGGCGAGCTTGCCCTCGAACCAAAGGCCGCCCAGCGTGTCGATGAAGGCGCGCACCTGGCTGGCGACGACGCCGTAGCGCGTCGGGGCCGAGATCAGGTAGCCATTTGCCCATTCCATATCGGCATGGGTGACTGCGGGAATATCGGCGGTTTTCTCGGCCTGCGCTTTCCAAGCGTCCTGGCCTGCGACCACGTCGGCGGGCGCGGTTTCAGGAACGCGCAGGAGGCGCACCTCGGCCCCGGCCTCGCGGGCGGCTTCGGCGGCGATTTCGGCCATCTGATGGTTGGTGCCGTAGGTCGAGTAGAAGAGGATGGCGAGTTTTGCTTGGGACATGGTGCTGTCTCCCTGTTCGCGGGTTGCGGTGTGACACACAGATGTCGCGGCGGCCCGGCGGTCTCAATTCCGCGCCGACGCAAGCGCGCTGTTCGGCGGCGCACAGCCCCGTCAGCGATGATCTCAGCGAAACGGTGCGCCGTGGCACCAGACGGTCAGGGAATGACGTTCGCCTGCCGTGACGGGCGTGACTCGGTGCAGGACGAAGGAGGGAAAGAGCGTGGCCGCCCCCCGCGCGCGATCGGCGGCGATGGTGTTGGCGCCCGGCATCACCTCGAGATCGCCACCCTCGTAGGCGTCGGGTTCGGACAGCTGGATCACGATGGTCAGCTTGCGCCGTTCGGCCAGCCGCCCCTCGCCGATGTCGGAATGCCAGCCGAAATGCCCCTCGCGTTCCGCGCCGTAGCGGGCGACCTGCGGGCTTTCGGCGAAATCGGTGATGTCGAAATCGAAGACATCGCGGTTGGCGGCGCGGACAAGGTCGATCATGCGGTCCATGACCCAACCCGTCCCCTCCACCTCGTCGAGCCAGACGAGATCGGCGCGGCGCAGGTTGTGGTCGCGGGCCAGACGCACCAGCCCGGCATCGCGGGCGGGCGCATCGGCGATCAGGTCGAGCAGGCGGGCGCAATCGGTCGCGGTGAAGGCATCGCGCACGGAATGAACGGCGATCATCGGGTCAGTCTCTCCGGAAGGGGACGGCCCGGGCCGGGTTGTTCCCGCCCCGCCGTCCTGCGGTGCAGATGATCTTGCGTACCTGTCCGGTCAAGAGGGTTTGAGCACCCCGTCAGACGCGCGCCCCGCGATCGAGCCGGGCGAGGAAGGTTTCGGCGCTGTCGAGCGTCGCCTTCCGCTTGTCATCCGACATGCGCATCCAGGTGCGGTACATCTGCGCCATGCGGGGGTTCTTGCCGAAGGTCTCGCGGTGGCGATGCAGGAAAGCCCAGTAGAGATAATTGTAGGGACATGCTTTATCCCCAGACTTATCCTCAATCTCATAGGCGCATTTCTTGCAATAATCCGACATTTTGTGGATGTAGTTGCCGCCCGAGACATAGGGCTTGGAGCCCACGATGCCGCCATCGGCGAACTGGCTCATCCCGATGACATTGGGCGCCTCGACCCATTCATAGGCATCGGCATAAACGGCCAGATACCATTCATGCACCTGATGCGGGTCGATGCCTGCGAGAAGCGCGAAATTGCCGGTGATCATCAGGCGCTGGATGTGATGGGCATAGGCCTCGTCCCGGGTCTGTTCGACGGCCCGCGAGATGCAGCGCATGTCCGTATCGGCGGTCCAGTAGAAATCGGGCAGCTTGCGGTCGTGGCCCAGCGCGTTCAGTGACGTGTATTCGGGGCCTTCGTGGAAATAGATGCCGCGCATGTATTCGCGCCAGCCGATGATCTGGCGGATGAACCCCTCGACCGCGTTGAGGGGGGCCGCGCCGTCGCGATAGGCGGCCTCGGCGGCCTCGCAGATCTCGCGCCAGTGCAACAGCCCGGCGTTCAGATACATCGAGATGACCGCGTGGTAGAGGAACCGGTTCCCATCGAGCATCGCATCTTGATAGTCGCCAAACCTCGGCAGGGCGTTGCGGATGAAATGACTGAGCGCCTGCCGCGCCTGTCCTTGGTCTGTGGCGTACCAGAAGGGGCGCAGCGTGCCGAAATTCCCGGCAAAGCGATCCTCGACAAGCTTCAGAACCTCTTCGACCGTTTCGTCGGGGGTGAAGTGCATCGGGCCGCCGAAGTCGATGTCATCCGGCGCGGGCTTGCGGTTGTCGTGGTCGTAGTTCCATTTGCCGCCTTCGGGCTTGTCACCGTCCATCAAGAGGCCGGTCTTGCGCCGCATCTCGCGGTAAAACCATTCCATCCGGAGTTCCTTGCGCCCTTCGGCCCAAGCGTCGAATTCCGCATGGCTGCAAAGGAAACGGTCGTCGGCAAAGAGATGGACGGGAACCGGACACTCCTCGAGCGCGGCGATCAGGCGAAATTCGCCCGGTTCGGTCGCTAGAACTTCGGTCGCGCCGGTTTCCGACGCGCGGCGGATCAATTCGCCCGGGATGGATTGGGTGTTGTCGGGATCGTCAAGCCGCGTGTAGCGCACGGACCATCCCTGCCCTTCCAATCGGGCTGCAAATTTGCGCATCGCGGCAAAGAGGAACGCGATCTTCTTGGGGTGATGGGGGACATATTCGGCCTCTGCCATGACCTCGGCCATGACGATCGTGTCGCGGTCCGGGTCGCCTTCGCGCAGCGCCGATAGGTCTTCGGAGAGCTGGTCGCCGAGAATGAGGATCAGGCGGCCTACCACGGGATTTCGGCCCCGGCGTAATCGAAAAAGCCGCCCGATTGGTCGGGTGTCAGGCGTTCCATCACATCGCACAGATTGGCGGCTGCCGCCTCGGGCGTCACCTTGCCGTGCTTGGGGTCGTAGCCTTCGGTGAAGGATGTGGCGACCGTGCCGGGATGGAGCGCCGAGATCACCGCGTCGCGGTGGCTGCGCCCCAATTCGATGGCCGCACCATGCACGATCTGGTTCAGCGCCGCCTTGGAGGCGCGGTAAGAATGCCAGCCGCCGATGCGGTTGTCCCCGATGGAGCCGACACGCGCTGTCAGGACACCGGTGACGGAACGCCCCCGCTTGGGCAGGAGACGCGGAAGATGGCTGATCAGCTGCGCGACGCCGATCGTGTTCACGGCAAAGACGCGGGCCATAGTGGCCGGGTCGATGGCCGACAGTTGCTTTTCGGGCGCTGCACCCTCGGGCGCAAGGATACCGACCGAGATGAACACGGTCTGAAACGGCCCCTCCAGCGCGCCCATCAGGCGCGCGACGCTGTCCGGGTCGGTCACGTCCAACCCATCTTGAGCGCGCGACAGCGTGGTCACGCAGCCGCCGCGGGCGCGCATTTCATCTGCCACCGCGCGACCGATCCCGCCCGAGGCCCCTATCACCAGTGCATCTATCATGGCGGGCGAGCTATGGCGCGGCAGCGATCGGTCAATCCCCTTGACCCGATTGGGGGTTTTCATTCACGCGCGGATGGGTAAATTCCCAGCCCATGACCAGTCAGGCCCATACCACGACCCGTGCCGCGCCGTTTGCGCGCAGCGGTCTTGCCGCGTCTTCGGCGCGGCCCGCCCTGCTTGGTCTTCTGCTCCTTAGCCGCCTCTGAGCGTGCCTGTCGGCGCGACCGCTCAGAGGAGGGACAGCGCCGGATCACACAGACACCAAGCTAAGGAAGACCTGCCATGACCATCGATCCCAATCGCGTCCTCATTTTCGACACGACGCTGCGTGACGGCGAGCAATCGCCGGGCGCCACCATGAGCCACGAGGAAAAGCTGGAGATCGCGGCGCTCCTTGACGAGATGGGCGTCGATATCATCGAAGCCGGGTTTCCCATCGCGTCCGAGGGCGATTTCGCCGCCGTATCCGAGATCGCGAAACTGGCCAAGCGCGCCACGATCTGTGGCCTCGCGCGGGCGAATTTCAACGACATCGACCGCTGCTGGGAGGCGGTGAAACACGCCAAATCTCCGCGTATCCACACCTTTATCGGCACGTCGCCGATGCACCGCGCCATCCCCAACCTGACGATGGACGAGATGGCCGAACGGATCCACGACACGGTCACCCACGCCCGCAACCTGTGCGACAACGTGCAATGGTCGCCGATGGATGCGACGCGGACGGAATGGGATTACCTCGCCCGCGTGGTGGAAATCGCGATCAAGGCCGGGGCCACGACCATCAATATTCCCGACACGGTGGGCTATACCGCACCCGTGGAGAGCGCCGACCTGATCCGGCGGCTGATCGCCGAAGTGCCGGGCGCCGATACCGTCGTCTTTGCCACGCATTGCCACAACGATCTGGGCATGGCGACGGCCAATGCGCTGGCCGCCGTCGCGGGCGGCGCGCGCCAGATCGAATGCACGATCAACGGTCTGGGCGAGCGTGCGGGCAATACCGCGCTGGAAGAAGTGGTCATGGCGCTCAAGGTCCGCCACGACATCATGCCCTATTCGACGGGCGTCGACACGACGAAGATCATGCAAATCTCGCGCCGGGTCAGCACGGTCTCGGGCTTCGTGGTGCAACCCAACAAGGCCATCGTCGGCAAGAACGCCTTTGCGCACGAGTCCGGTATCCATCAGGACGGGATGCTGAAATCCAAGGACACGTTCGAGATCATGCGCCCCGAGGATGTGGGCCTGTCGGGCACGTCCCTGCCGCTTGGCAAGCATTCGGGGCGGGCCGCGTTGCGCGCCAAGCTCAAGGATCTCGGCTTCGACATGGTCGACAACCAGCTCAATGATCTTTTCGTGCGGTTCAAGGCGCTGGCCGACCGCAAGAAGGAAGTGTTCGACGACGACCTGATCGCGCTGGTGACCGATGCTGCCGCCGCGGGACAGGCCGACCATCTGGAGCTGAAATTCCTGCGGGTGATCTGCGGGACCGAGGCACCGCAATCGGCCGATATCACGCTGCGCGTGGGCGAGGCGGACAAGCAGGCCACCGCGCAGGGCGACGGGCCGGTCGATGCGGCCTTCAACGCGGTCAAGGCGCTCTATCCCAACGAGGCGGTGCTGCAACTCTACCAGGTGAGTGCGGTGACCGAGGGGATGGACGCGCAGGCGACCGTAACCGTGCGGATCGAGGAGGATGGACGGATCGCCACGGGTCAGTCGGCGGACACCGACACGGTGGTCGCCAGCGTGAAAGCCTATGTGAACGCGCTCAACCGGCTGATCGTGCGGCGCGAAAAGCTGGGCTCGGACAAGCGCGAAGTGTCCTACAAGGACGCGGGCTGAGGCGCGCGCGAGGCTGCGGACCGCGGTTTTCCATCCGGAAAACTGCGGTTTGCCCGCAAAGGCGCGGAGGCGGTTCAAGATACGCACCCCCGGCGGAATGACGCTTACCGCGGCGGCATGGGGGCCTTTACGCCCCGGAGCGTGAGCGCCTATATGAGTTCGGTCAGGGCATGGCCGAGTCTCCTGTCGGGGGCGCGGGTCATGCCCTTTGGACTATTTGAAGGGACAACGGTCTATGGCTTTGTGGGGCAACCTTTTTTCGTCGGATATGGCGATCGACCTCGGCACGGCCAACACGCTGGTCTATGTCAAAGGACGCGGCGTGATCCTGAACGAACCTTCCGTCGTGGCCTATCAGGTCAAGGACGGCGTGAAGAAGGCATTGGCCTTTGGCGAGGATGCCAAGCTGATGTTGGGCCGCACGCCGGGCAGCATTCAAGCGATCCGGCCGATGCGTGACGGTGTCATCGCCGATTTCGACGTGGCCGAAGAGATGATCAAGCACTTCATCCGCAAGGTCCACAAGCGCACCACCTTCACCAAGCCCAAGATCATCGTCTGCGTGCCCTACGGCGCGACCCCGGTGGAAAAGCGGGCGATCCGTCAATCGGTTCTGGGCGCGGGCGCGCGCAAGGCGGGGCTGATCGCCGAACCCATCGCCGCCGCCATCGGCGCGGGGATGCCGATCACCGATCCCACGGGGTCGATGGTCGTCGATATCGGCGGCGGCACGACCGAGGTTGCGGTGCTGTCTCTGGCCGATATCGTTTACGCGCGCTCTGTGCGCGTGGGCGGTGACCGCATGGACGAGGCGATCATCAGCTACCTGCGCCGCCAGCATAACCTGTTGATCGGGGAATCGACCGCCGAACGGATCAAGACCTCCATCGGGACGGCGCGGATGCCCGATGACGGGCGTGGCGCGTCGATGCGGATCCGCGGGCGCGACCTCTTGAACGGTGTGCCGAAGGAGACGGAGATCAGCCAAGCCCAAGTGGCCGAGGCGCTGGCCGAACCGGTGCAGACGATCTGCGAGGCGGTGATGGGCGCGCTGGAGGCGACACCGCCGGATCTGGCCGCCGATATCGTGGACCGCGGCGTGATGCTGACAGGGGGCGGGGCGCTTTTGGGCGAGCTGGACCTTGCGCTGCGCGAACAGACGGGGCTGGCCATCTCGGTGGCGGATGAAAGCCTGAACTGCGTGGCCATCGGCACCGGCAAGGCGCTGGAGTATGAAAAGCTCCTGCGTCATGCGATAGATTACGACAGCTGACGACCCCGCCCGCCAGACCCATCCCGCCCCGCTGAAGGAGCGACATGGCCCGCGACAGTCACGACGCCGCCCATACCCGTCCCGTCCGGCGCTTGCTGGTGACGGTTCTGGTGCTGTGCCTGCTGGCGCTCGTGCTGGTTTGGCGCATCGACAATCCGCGGATCGAACGGATGCGCGCGGCCATCGTGGACACGGTGGTGCCCAATATGGATTGGGCGTTGGCACCGGTGACGGGGCTCGCGCGGATGCTGGACGATTTCCAGAGCTACGCGCGGCTTTACGAACAGAACCAGGAATTGCGCCGCGAATTGCAGCAGATGCGCGCGTGGCGCGAGGCGGCGTTGCAGCTGGAACAGGAAAACGCGCGGCTTCTGGACCTGAACCGGGTGCAGTTGAACCCGGAACTGACCTTTGTCACCGGGATCGTGATGGCCGATGCGGGAAGCCCGTTCCGGCGGTCGGTTCTGCTCAATGTCGGCGCGCGGGACGGCATCCTTGACGGCTGGGCGACGATGGACGGGCTTGGCGTCGTCGGGCGCATCTCGGGCGTGGGCGACCGCACGTCGCGGGTGCTGATGCTGACGGATGCGAGCAGCCGGGTGCCGGTGACGATCCAGCCCTCGGGGCAGCAGGCCCTGCTGATGGGCGACAACACGCAGGCCCCGATCCTCGATTTCATCGAATCGCCCGAGGATATCAGCGCGGGTGACCGGATTGTGACCTCGGGGGATGACGGCCTGTTTCCGCCCGGGCTTTTGGTCGGGCAGGTGGTGGAGACCACGGACAGGCGGCTGCGGGCGCGGCTGTCCGCGGATCTTGCGCGGCTGCGGTTCCTGCGCGTGATGCGCAGCCATCCGGGCACGTCGCTGGACGATCCGGGCAGTCTGATCGGCCCGCCATGGCCCCCGCCCGAGGGGTTCGTGCTGCCGCCCGGTGTCGCGCCGGTGCAGCGGCCCGATCAGGCGGCGCGGCTTGGGCGCGAGGGGGTGCTGGAATGACCGGCCTCACCTCGCCCCGGCATATCTGGGCCTACCGCGCCCTTTTTCTGGGCCTGTGCGCGGCGGTGATCGCCTACAAGCTCTTGCCGCTGAGCCTGCATGACCAGGGGCTGCCGGGGCCGGACCTGCTTTTGGCGCTGACGCTGGCCTGGCTGTTGCGACAGCCCGCCGTCGTGCCCATCGGGTCGATCCTGATCGTGTTCCTTTTGAGCGATTTCCTGTTCCAGCGCCCGCCGGGACTCTGGACGCTGTTGGTCTTGATCGTGTCCGAAAGCCTGCGCCAGCGCCGCCTGACGATGACGGAGTTTCCGTTCCTCGTGGAATGGTCCGCCTTTGCGGGCGCGATCCTTGCCATGATCGTTCTGGAGCGCATCATCTTGTGGGTGCTGATGGTCGACTTGCCGCCCCTTGGCCTGTCGCTCACTCACGGGATTGTCACCGCGGCGATCTACCCGCTTGTCGTGGCTGTCTCGAAATTCCTGTTCGGCTTGCGTAAGATCGGGCCAGCCGAGGCTGAGGCATTGTGACCGCATGAAGCGCACCCAGAAAGACACGACGGACAGCGCGCGCCAAATCGGGCGCCGCAGCCTTGTCGTGGGCGGGCTGTTCGTCGCCACCGGCGGGGTGCTTGCCGCGCGGATGCGCTACCTTCAGGTCGAGCGGGCCGAGGATTTCCGGATGCTGGCCGAGGAGAACCGGATCAATATCCGGCTGCTGCCGCCCGCGCGCGGCCTGATCTTTGACCGGGGTGGCGTGCTTCTGGCGGGCAACGAGCAGAATTACCGGATCACGCTGGTGCGCGAGGACGCGGGCGATGTGGACGCCGTGCTGGCGGAATTGGCGCGCATCGTGAACCTCGACATGGTGGCGCTGGACCGCGCGCGTCAGGAAATCGCGCGCCGCCCGCCCTTCGTGCCCGTCACCATCGCCGACCGGCTGAGCTGGGCGGAATTGAGCGCCGTGGCGGTCAATGCCCCCGCCCTGCCCGGGGTGACGCCGGAGGTGGGCCTGAGCCGGATTTATCCGATGGGGGGCGATTTTGCCCATGTAGTGGGCTATGTCGGCCCGGTTTCGGATTATTACCTCGAACAGACGGGAGATACCGATCCTGTTCTCCAGATCCCGGATTTCCAGGTCGGGCGGAACAATGTCGAGGCGCGGCTGGAACACCGCCTGCGGGGCAGCGCCGGAACCAAGCGCGTCGAGGTGAACGCCGGCGGCCGCATCATGCGCGAACTGGACCGCGACCCGCCCGATCCGGGCGCGGATGTGCAGTTGACCGTCGATGCGGGCTTGCAAAACTACGTCGAGGCGCGGCTGTCGGGCGAAAGCGCGGGATCGGTGGTGATCGATTGCCAGACCGGCGAGATCCTGGCGCTGGCTTCGGCCCCGACCTATGACCCCAACCTCTTCGTGCGCGGGATCTCGACCGCGTCGTGGAACGCCTTGAACAACGATGCCTATCGCCCGCTTGCGAACAAGGCGACGCAGGGGCTTTATCCGCCCGGCTCGACCTACAAGATGATCGTGGCGCTGGCCGCGCTCGAGGCGGGCATCATCAACCCCGAGGAGACCGTGGGTTGCCCCGGCCACATGGATGTGGGCGACCGACGGTTCCATTGCTGGCGGCGCGGTGGGCATGGCCGGATGGACCTCGTGCAGGCGCTTGCCCAAAGCTGCGACGTCTATTTCTACGATATCGCGCAGCGGGTGGGGATCGAGGCGATCACGGCCATGGCGCGGCGGCTGGGCTGCGGCGTGCGCCACGACCTGCCCCTGTCGGGCATCGCCGAGGGTCTTGCCCCCACGATGGAATGGAAGGTGCAGAACCGCGGCGCGGCCTGGGTGGTGGGCGATACGCTCAACGCCTCGATCGGGCAGGGTTTCGTCCTGTCCTCGCCGCTGCATCTTGCAGTGATGACGGCGCGGCTGGCCACGGGTCGGGCTGTCCAGCCCTCCATCATCCGCTCCGTCGACGGGGTGAGCCAACTGCCCGATGCCGCCCCGGACATGGGCTTTGCACCGGCGCATCTGGACTACATCCATCGCGGCATGTGGCAGGTGAACAATGACCGGCGCGGTACTGCCTATGCCAGCCGCGTCGAGGTGTCGGATTTTGGGATCGCGGGCAAGACCGGCACGAGCCAAGTGCGCAATATCTCGGCGGCCGAACGCGCCTCGGGGGTGATCTCGAACGACGACCTGCCTTGGGAACGGCGCGACCACGCGCTTTACGTCGGCTATGCCCCCTATACCAACCCGCGTTATGCCTGCGCGGTGATCGTGGAGCACGGCGGCGGCGGGTCGGCGGTGGCCGCGCCCATCGCGCGCGACATCTTGTTGCGGGCGCAGCTGGGCGAGGTTCCGCCCCTCGAGCTTTATCCCACGAACCAGCGCCGCGACATCGAACGGCTGCACCGCGAGCTTCCGATCCTGCCCACGCCGCCCGTGCCCACGGGCCGCACCGTGCGGAGCCAAGCATGAGTTTTCTAGAATACAACGTGAAGATCACGCCTTCGGGCTGGCGCAAGGTGCTGTACCTGAACTGGGCGCTGATCTTGCTGATCGTGGCGGTCGCCTGCGTGGGCTTCTTGATGCTCTATTCGGTCGCGGGCGGGCAATTGTCCCGCTGGGCCGAGCCGCAGATGAAACGTTTCGCGCTGGGGTTCGTGCTGATGCTGGTCGTCGCAATGGTGCCGATCTGGTTCTGGCGCAACATGTCGGCACTGGCCTATGGCATTTCGGTGCTGTTGCTCGTCTTCGTCGAATTTTTCGGCGCGGTCGGCATGGGCGCGCAGCGCTGGATCGACCTCGGCTTCATGCGGCTGCAACCCTCGGAACTGACCAAGATCACCTTGGTGATGGTGCTGGCGGCCTATTACGACTGGCTTGACCTGTCCAAGAAATCGCGCCCGCTTTTCGTGCTGATCCCGCTGGTTCTGATCGGCGTGCCGACCTTTCTGACGCTGATGCAGCCCGATCTCGGCACCGCCTTGCTGTTGTTGATGGGCGGCGGCGCGGTGATGTTCGTCGCGGGCGTTCATTGGGCCTATTTCGCGGCCGTGATCGCCTCCGGTGCAGGGGCGGTGGCTGCCGTCTTCGCCTCGCGCGGGACGCCGTGGCAATTGCTGCAAGATTACCAGTATCGCCGGATCGACACGTTTCTGGACCCCACCAACGATCCCTTGGGCGCGGGCTACCACATCACGCAAAGCCAGATCGCGCTCGGATCGGGCGGCTGGACCGGGCGTGGGTTCATGGAAGGCACGCAGAGCCGCCTGAACTTCCTTCCCGAGAAGCACACCGACTTCATCTTCACCACGCTGGCCGAGGAATTCGGTTTTGTCGGCGCCGCCTCGCTTCTGGCGCTCTATATTCTGATCCTCGTTTTCTGCATCGTGACCGCGATCCAACACCGGGACCGCTTCGCCTCGCTTCTGGTGATGGGGATCGCCGTCGCCTTCTTCCTCTATTTCGCGATCAACATGGCCATGGTCATGGGCCTTGCCCCGGTTGTGGGGGTGCCCCTGCCGCTGGTCAGCTATGGCGGATCGGCAATGCTGGTCTTGATGGTGGCCTTCGGTCTGGTGCAAAGCGCCCATATCCATCGACCGCGCTAGACAGACAGGACCAGCCCCATGACCACCATCCTTTTCGCCGCCAAATCCGAGCGGTGGACCGCCTACGAAACCCCGCTGCGGCGCGCGCTGGAGGATGTGGGGCTGGCCCATGCCACCCTGACGGTCGAGGCGGATCCGGCAACGGTCGATTACATCGTCTACGCCCCGAACAGCGGGCTCACCGATCTCACGCCCTACACGCGGCTCAAGGCGGTGCTGAACCTTTGGGCCGGGGTCGAGGATGTGGTGGGCAATCCCACCCTCAAGGTGCCGCTGGCGCGCATGGTCGACGACGGGCTGACCGAGGGGATGGTGGAATGGGTCACCGGCCATGTTCTGCGCCACCACCTCGGGATGGATCGGCATATCCTCGGTCAGGACGGGATCTGGCGCGGGGGTGACGCGCCGCCGCTGGCGCGGGACCGAAGCGTTGCTGTCCTTGGCCTCGGCGTGCTGGGCAGCGCCTGCGCCGGGATGCTGGCCCGATTGAATTTCCAAACCCATGGCTGGTCGCGCAGCCCCAAATCCGTGCCGGGCGTCACCTGCCACCATGGCGCAGACGGGCTGCGCGACGCGCTGAAGGCGGCCGAGATCGCGGTGCTGCTTTTGCCCAACACGCCCTCGACCGAGAATACGCTGAACGCCGAGACACTTGCGCTGCTGCCCAAGGGTGCGGTGATCCTGAACCCCGGACGCGGCCCGCTGATCGAGGATGCAGCGCTGCTCGATGCGCTTGCCTCGGGACAGGTGGGTCATGCCACGCTCGACACGTTCCGGATCGAACCCCTCCCCGAAGACCATCCCTATTGGACCCACCCGCAGGTCACGGTGACGCCCCATATCGCCTCGGCCACACGCACCGAAAGCGCCGCGCGCACCATCGTGGAGAACATCCGCCGGGGCGAGGCGGGCGAGCCGTTCCGCCATCTCGTCGACCGCGACAGGGGCTATTGAGGCGGGCCCACCCCTTCATCTTCCTCCAAATACGGACGATCCCGACCCACCGCTGGCCTGACCTTGCCCAAGGGCGAAATCTCAGCGCAGGCGCGGCGGGCGATCCGGGTCCATTCCGGGCGCGGCCCCGACGACCTGCTCGGCCGTGGAAGCTTCTGGCAGGTCGAAGCGCAAACCAACCCGGGCCAGTCGCGCGGCGAAGGCATCGGAGGCCCGGAAAAAGCCCACATCGAGCGTGCCAGCCTCGATCCCGGAAAAGGTGAGCGCATCGCCGACCGCGCGCGCCAGCGCCGGTTCGGCGCCCGGAACGGCATCGACGAAGGCCATCAGATGCCCGCGCCGCCCGCCGGCATAGGTCGCGGCAACAAGATAGGCGTTGCGTGCCAAGCCCTCGGCCGTGGCCAGCCGCGCGTCCAGCGCGGTCAGCAGCGCCTCGGGCAAACCGGCCGGGGGCTGCAGCGTTTCGGGCCGTTCCTCCACCTCTTCGGGGGCTGCGGCGAGCGTGTCGGCGAGCCAATCGACCGAGGCTGCCTCGATCAGGATCGAGGAGGGGGCGACGCCAAGGTTCACGCCCAGCCCGATCCCCTGCCCCGCCAGCATCCCCGCCAATGCCCGCCCAGACAAGGCGGCATAGGGCGCGGCCCCCTCGGCAAAGGCGGTCAGCCGTTCCTCGCGGTCGAAAACGAGGACGAAGCGCTGATCCTCGACCGGGAAGATCGCGGGGCGGATACGCTCGCCCTCGGGTTCGGCCTCGAGCAGCAGGACCAGTTCCGATCCCGCCAGCCGGTCGTAGAAGCGCAGGCGTAGGGCATCGTCGCCGGGGGCTGCCTCCATCGCGGCATGCGCTTGGTCCAGCGGGGTCATCGTCATGGGGCCTCCAGCACTTGCCGCAACCGGGCGCGCAGGACGGGCAAAAGCTCGGCCTCGAACCACGGGTTTTTCCTGAGCCATGCCGTATTGCGCCAAGACGGATGGGGCAAGGGAAAGACCGCGGGCGCGTGGTCGCGCCAGCCGCGGACACGGTCGGTCACGGCCATGCGCCCCGGCAGATGCCAGCCCTGCGCCGCGCCGCCGACCAGGAGGGTCAGGGCGACCGGGCCGATCCGGTCCAGCACGGCCCGCCGCCATGTCGCGGCACAGATCGCGGGCGGCGGCAGATCGCTGCCCCGTGCATCATAGCCCGGGAAACAAAAGGCCATGGGCACGATGGCAACCCGGTCCTGGTCGTAGAATTCCTCGGGCGTGACGCCCATCCAGTCGCGCAACCTGTCGCCGGACGGGTCGGAAAACGGCCGCCCGGCCAGATGAACGCGCATCCCCGGCGCCTGCCCCGCAACGAGGATCCGCGCGCCGGGGCGGAACCACGGCACCGGGCGCGGCATGTGCGCGGTTGCAGTGGCCGCGAAACGCTCGGCGCACAGACGACAGGCTGCGATCCGGTCGGAAAGCTCGGGGTTCTGATCCATGCACCAAAGCCTAAGTGGCGCGGGACGCGCGGCAAGCAGGTGCAAGACCGCACCCTGACCGCACTAAAGATAACAAATTGTAACCAATCACGCGCGATTGAGGCAGATTGGACATAATACCGCCCCATAGTGCCGTTAGTCTTGTTATCGTGGACCGGGGCTTGAGACCCCCGGCCGAACGGCAAACACGACCAGACAGGCAAATCTCGGAGCGCTGACACAGGCATGTTGGAATTCGTCGAAGTCTCGAAATCCTTCTGGACCGGGGAACGGCGCAAGGTCATCCTCGACCGCGCCTCGTTCCGGGTCGAGCTGGGATCGTCGCTGGGCATCCTTGCACCCAATGGCGCGGGCAAGACCACCTTGATCAAGATGATGGCCGGCCTCGAGAAACCCGACGAGGGGCACATCTACCGCGATGCGCGCATCTCGTTCCCGCTGGGGTTCATGGGGGGCGTGATCCCGCGCCTGTCGGCCTGTGAGAACAGCCGCTACATCGCGCAGCTCTACGGGTTGGACGCCGATTACGTCGAAGCCTTCTGCCGCTGGGTCTGCGGGATCGAGGAATATTTCGACATGCCGGTCGGGACTTATTCGGCAGGCATGCGGGCGCGGTTCAATTTCGCGCTGATGCTGGCGCTGGATTTCGACATCTACCTGATCGACGAAGGCATGCCGCAGACGACGGATGCCGAGTTCAACCGCAAGGCTGGCAGCATCCTTGCAGAACGGTTGAAGAATGCGACCGTGATCATCGTGTCCCACCAGGCGCAGACGCTGGAGAAATTCGCCCGCAAGGCCGCGGTTTTGCGGGACGGTCAACTCTACCAGTTCGACACGCTCGAAGAGGCGAAGCAGCTCTATGACTACGACACCCAAGGCGCGTAAGTTCCGCATCCGTCGCAGCGATGCGCCGCACCCGGCCCCCGGCCGGCCCGAGGCGCAGGCACCCCGACCGCAGCGCGCAGCGCCGCCGCCCATTGCACCCGAGGATTTGCTGGCCGCACCCGCGGAGCCCGAGGACGGGTTCGCCGACTTCGCCCTGCCCGGATCGCCCGCCGCCGCCCGCAAGGCGCAAGCCGCCAATCCCGCGCCCGAGGCAGGAGCCGCCACCGGGGCCGCGACACCGCGGGAACTGGCCGCGATCCGCGCCGAGGGGCTGACCGGGCGTCAATTGCGCATGGCGCGACGGACGGCGCAAAAACATGGCCTTTCGCCGGGGTCCGATTTCGACGCGGTGCGCCTGCTTCGGGCGCGCGGCATTGATCCTTTCGCGCCGGCGAATGCGCTGGACCTGGTGATGGAAGAGACCCAAGGCGAGGCCGCAGGGGCGGCCAATGCGGCGCCCGTGTCGAACTTGCCCGCCACCACGCGCCCGGTGCAGCCGCCCGGACCGCCCGCCGCGCCCCGTCCGCTGACCGCCGACCAGCGCGCGGCCGAGATCATGAAAGTTCAGCGCGACATCGCGCGGCGCAGGCGCAAGCGTCTGGTGCTGATGGCCTCGCGGCTGGGGATCTTCGTGCTGCTGCCAACGCTGCTGGTGGCCTATTATTTCTACATGGTCGCTACGCCGCTCTACGCCACGAACACCGAATTCGTGATCCAGAAAGCCGAAAGCAGTTCGAGTTCCGCCGGGGGGCTTGGCGGGCTTCTGGGGGGAAGCAGTTTCGCGACCGTGCAGGAAAGCATCGTGGTCCAAAGCTACCTCGAAAGCCGCGAGGCGATGTTGCGGCTGGACGAGGAGCTTGGGTTCCGCGCGCATTTCTCGGACCCAACCGTCGACCCGCTGGTGCGGCTCGCACCCGATGCTTCGGTCGAGGATGTGTATGCGACCTACCGCAACCAGTTAACCATCGGTTACGATCCGACCGAAGGTGTTATCAAGATGGAAATGCTGGCGACCGATCCGGCCACCAGCCAGGCGTTTTCCGAGGCGTTGATCCGCTATGCCGAGGAACGCGTCGACCAGATGAGCCAGCGCCTGCGCGAAGACCAGATGGCGGGCGCACGCGAAAGCTACGAGGAGGCCGAAACACGCGTCGCCGAGGCGCAGGCGCGGGTTCTTGCGCTTCAGGAACGGCGTGGCGTTCTGTCGGCGGAGGCAGAGGTTTCGACCATCTTCCAGCAGATCTCGACCTTCGAGCTGGAGCTGCAACAAGAACGGCTGCGGCTGGCCGAGATCATGGCGGCGGCCCGCCCCAATTCGACCCGGGTGCAGATCGCCGAGAACAACATCGCGCGGCTCGAGACGCTCTTGGCGGAACTGCGCGGCGGTTTGACCGAAACGCAGACCGGCGACGCGTCGCTGGCGCGGATCCAGTCGGAGCTGCTGATCGCGCAGGCCGATCTGGAAACCCGGCAGATGATGCTGTCGCAGGCGTTGCAGAATCAGGAATCGGCCCGGATCGAGGCGAACCGCCAATCTCTCTACCTGTCGATGGGCGTTTTCCCGGTCCAGCCCGACCGCGCCGCCTATCCGCGCGCGTTCGAGAACACGCTTCTTGCGTTTCTGGTATTCGCGGGCATCTACCTGATGGTAACGATGACCGTCACGATCCTGCGCGAGCAGGTGAGTTCCTGACCAGACAAGACCCGGAAGGCCAAGAGATGAAGATTGTTGACGCCGGGGCGGCGCGCCTCGGCAACGACCTGCCCCTGACCGTGATCGCGGGGCCCTGCCAGCTGGAAAGCCGCGACCATGCCCTGATGATCGCCCGCACGATGGCCGAAGCCTGCGCCGCAGTGGGCGCGGCCTACGTGTTCAAGGGCAGCTACGACAAGGCCAACCGCACCAGCCTGAAGGGCAAGCGCGGCCTTGGCATGGACGAGGGGTTGGCGGTGCTCGACGCCGTGAAGGCCGAGATCGGCTGCCCCGTTCTGACCGATGTGCATGGCCCCGAGCAATGCAGCGCGGTGGCGGGCGTGTGCGATATCTTGCAGATCCCGGCCTTTTTGTGCCGCCAGACCGACCTGTTGCTGGCCGCGGGCGAGACGGGGGCGGTGATCAACGTCAAGAAGGGGCAATTCCTGGCACCCTGGGACATGCCCAATGTCGTGGCCAAGATCGAATCCACCGGCAATACCCGCATCCTGCTGACCGAACGCGGCGCAAGTTTCGGCTACAACACGCTGGTCACCGACATGCGGTCGCTGCCCGAGATGATGAAGACCGGCTACCCGGTCATCATGGACGCGACCCATGCGGTGCAGCAACCCGGCGGTCAGGGCGGCAGTTCCGGCGGGCAGCGCGAATTCGCGCCCGTCATGGCGCGGGCGGCCGTATCGCTGGGCATCGCAGGCGTTTTCATCGAGACGCATGAAGACCCCGACCGCGCGCCGAGCGACGGGCCGAACATGATCCCGCTCGACCAGATGCCCGCGCTGGTGGCAAGCCTCATGGGCTTTGACCGGCTGGCCAAGGGCGATCCGATCCGGCTGTGACGCGCCGCGAAACACGCCCCGGAAACGCCCCGCGAGAAAGCGTGGGAATTGTCGATTCCGGGGCTTGATCCCCCCGCGCTTGCAAAGTAACTAGCGCGGCACGGTTGGGGTGTAGCCAAGCGGTAAGGCAGCGGTTTTTGGTACCGTGTACCGTAGGTTCGAATCCTACCACCCCAGCCAATGCCACACAAAAAGAACATATTAACCAATGGGTTAGTCGCTGATCAAGCGGCCAACCCCCCGTGTGTGCGTCACACTGCTTCACAAGCTGCTTCACATCGCCCGCCCCGCAGGCGGGCGCCGGCAGGCCGGAGATGGGGGCTGCACCTCATCCGCAGAAACGGAATCTTCCACTTCCGCCGCCGCTGGCCAGTTGCGCTCCAAGAAATCGGTGCGCCTGCGTTTCTGTCCATTTCGCTTCAGAGCAACGTCCTCTCCGACGCAACACGGCGGGCCTGCACCTTGCGGACCGCGCTGGAAGAAGGAGAACGACGCGTGTTGAACGAGATTGCCGGCGATCCTGTGGACCAAACCCGCGCGAGGACACTTCTGCAAGAGATGGTGCGGGCGGCCGTCGCCAGGATGCTTGCAGACCTCGAGGCGCCGGCTTGCCCTGACCACAACGACGATCGGCTCGCCGCAATCCGCGCGGAGTTGGCCGACATCAGAACTGCGCTCAAACTGCGCGATTGGTCTGGCGCGGCAGCGGCAGCGCGCGGCGCCGCGGACACCGTAGGGCTCGATGATGCGGCGCTCAGCGATCCCGGTCTCGCACGGCAGGTGCTCGTCACCCGCAAGCGGCTGCTCGATCTCGAAGCCCAAGTCGAGGAGACTTTCGACGATCCCTTGCAACTTGGCCGGGACCTCCTCGCGGATCACGTCCTCAAGCCGACCCGCGAGGGCCTGCAACCGCCCATGACCTTGTCGGAGGCCACCCGTAAGGCCCTTGCCGACGCACCCTCCTCCGTCGAGAGAAAGATCCAGGTTGTCGGCGATCTCGCCGTCGCCGTTTTCGGCGACATCCCCGTGAAAAGCCTGCACCAGCAGGGCGTGATGGACTTCTTCGAATTCGTCTGGTGGTTGCCGAAGAACCACGGCAAAGCCCACGGCAAGAACCGCTTCAAGCGCGAAGGCAAGACCCTATGCCCCAAGGCAGAGCGCGCACAGGCGGACGCGCGAGACGCTGAGGTCATTGCATCCATCCTGGCCGACGAGACGTTGTCGAAGCCAGATCGTCGGCGTCTTCTCGCGGAGCAGCTGACGCCGCGCCTGACCGACACCTACGTCGTCGTCTTGCGCGACATGTTCCAGCGTATCGTGAAGGCAGCCTTGGGTGCTCGAGCCGTGGGACGCGATCTCGACGACGACGAAAGGATCGTGCCGACGCAGAAAGCCCTCAGAAGAAAGATGGCGCTCTGGTGGAAGAGCGCGAAGACCCCCTGCGGACTCCCGACACGCGTGAGCACGCCGAAGCGCCGGCGGTCCTGGTCTCTGGAGCATTTGGGGCAGTGGCTGACATCGCCCATCTATACCGGATCTGCATCCCGCAAGCAGCGCATTCGACCTGCGAGTGGCGCACGGCGCGTGATCGTCCGGGACGCTCTTTACTGGGTCCCTCTCATCCTCGTCACGATGGGAATGCGGCCTGAAGAAGTCCTGCAATTGCAGACAAAGAACGTCCTGTTGCGTGACGGTATCTTCTGCCTGTCAATCGAGAACAGGACCAAGACCGAACAATCGCGGCGTATCCTCCCAGTCCCTGAGCTCCTCATCCAGCTCGGCTTCATGGACTGGGTTCGCCAAAAACGGCGGCGCGGCGACGTCTGGCTGTTCCCCGAAATTCCTGAAGATGCCTCTCATGGAAAACGCTCGCAGATCTTTGGCGACCGGATGCGAACGAAGCTCAAATCTCTCAAGATACATTGCGGGCAAGAAGACATTTACGCGATGCGCCGCACCCTGTCCTCGAAGCTTCTCCACGCAGGGGCCGACACCGGCGTGCGTCAGCGGATCCTCGGTCATCTCGAAGGCACGACGGTCGACATGCATTACTCCGACGACGGTCTTCGCGAGTTGAAGGAAATCCTCGATGCCATCGACTATGGCGTCGTCGTCGCGCACGATCGCAATATGGGCTTTCCGGTGGTCGTCGCTTGCCGCCACACATCTCTGCCACCGGCCGAAATCTGTGTGGCCCTTCAGGCAGACGGATGCGTCGCCGCAATCGAAGTCACCCTTGCAGACAGCGGCGAGAGCATTCTTGCGGCGAGAATTGAGTCGACCAAGCTTGCGGACAGCCATGAACTGGCGGCTGCACCTGTTCGGGGACTCGAAGACGTCGCCGCAGACCTCGAACGGCTGTTTCGTGAATACGATCTGCTCATGCCTTCAGACACGGACACGGCGCAGGCCGTGGAGCATCTTCTGATCTTCGCGCCTCCCCGGACAGATCATGACTGCGGAAATATCGTTGCGGCGGGCCAAGGTAGACCAACCGTGAGTGAAAAGGCTGGGGCGGAAGATGCCTCTGGCGCGTCATCGGTGTCGAACGTTTCGACGGATTCAGGCACCCCACGAGCTGGGGTCGGCGACATCGTCCTCACCAGCTATCTCGGCCAGAGACCCCGGGTGGCCAAGCCGGGCGGGCACCTTGGCCTCGTCGTCGGCGAGAAGACGCTCGGCGCACGCCGGTTCCTCGACCTCGCGCATGTCACGACTGACGATCGGGAGATCCGCGCATACCATCTCGTTCTCGCCAGCCACGATCAGCTGAGGGAGATCGGCATCGACTCGCCCGCGATCTTCGACATGCGCAAACGGGTGCTTCTGGAGGTCGGCGACACGAATGTGACGACCCCGCGCGTCGCATGCCTTCCGTCGACCATCATGGCGCGGATGCGCGAAGCCCTTGTCGCAGCCGGTGATGTCGCGCCGAGGCCCATGTCGGATGAACACTGAAGAACATTACGGTCCCGAATGCTCACCCATTCCCGTCCCGATATTCGCAAAGGATCGAAACTGCCACGACCGGCACGCGGCGGGCCTGTGCGATTTACCGGGACGTGAGAATTCGGACTGTAGGAAAACGCCTTCGTCTGATGGGAAATCGCCAATCTTCGCATCGATCATTCAGAAAAGGACATGCAATGGACGATTTCCGTGAACGCGATCTCGGGCAGGTCGAGACATATCTGAGAAGGCAGAATCCCGACTTGCCCCGTCTGAGGTTGATCGCACAGTCTCATTACTCTTCACCAGGCTTCGCCTTCATTATCGTCCTGGGGGTCGATGATGATACGCTCCGTCGTCGTGCGACGCGGGCTGCAGCCACGGCGCTGCTTCAACAAATCGGATATGTTGTCGAACTCGAGCCTGGGCGCGACGTCTATGAGTTAGTTCCGGAGCGTCCGCGCTCGAAGCACGAAGAACTCATGATCCTTTCAGTTTTTCAGAACCGGATCCTGTAGGGCGAGATCTTTTGGAGGTGTTAACAAATCGTATTGGTCGCCCAATCGCTCCGTCAGGTGATGTCATCGATACGCTTGCGAGCCTGAGGAATAAGGCTCAGCGAAGCTGATATCCTGTTACGCCAGGCTGGCCCGCGCTCCATTGCATCCTCGTATGCCTCAGCAAGTTCGGTAGGCCTTTCCTCGCTTAGAACTTCAATGAGCAGGTCTGCCTGCGCCCGGTCCTTTCGGGCCTTCAACCTGCTTGGATCACTCCTGCGCCGACCGGCGACGATCAACTTGTGAACGGCAAAGCGCTCCGGCCTCGGGATCTGCACGAGCGCCCCAGAGCGGTAGAGGAGCGGCACCTGGATCGGGTCGGCGATCAGGAAATTAAGGTGGCGCAGGCTCTGCGCGCTAATGCCGAGAGCCGGGAGGTCTCTAATTCCCTCTTTTTCATCGAAGGACGGCGTGAGGAACTCAACGAGCGTGGTCCGATCAGTCTGCTGCCACCGCCAGATGTTGACCTTTTCAAGCGAGGGCACGGGGGCGAATTTCAACTGAGAGAATGCCTTCGACAGCGGCTCCTCCACCACGTCCTCCAAGACAATCGACAGCCGCTCGCAACTCGCCATATCGATGTCATCGGTAACTGCCGAACTGCCGAAATCAATCTTAAACCCGAGTTCGCCTTCATAGAGTCGAAATGCCTGTGTCCCGAGCAGGGTGCCACCGAGACGAAAAATACCCGCTCGCTCCATTGCCGACAGCACTTGCCCGGTCTGCGCGTCGGCCATCAAGTATCCTTCCGCCCGAAGCACCCGCATGAGGCGGGATCGCTCCCGCTCTTTCTCCTTTCGCTCCAAAGCCAGTTCTTTCAGGCGAGCGAGCCGATCGCGGAGATCCTTGCTGTCTTCGCCGATGTAGCGATCCACGACGTCGCTCCCGATCCGATACTGATCATACCAGTATCGCTTCTTCCCTATCGCCTTCAGCTTCGGCGCCCCCCGGAGCTCGGAAATCTGAGCATCTTTCAGCATACGCAGGAGGTCGGTCCAAGCGGCAGTGCCGATGTGGCTGTGATGTCTGATCATGGCACTTACCCTACAAAAAAATATTTGTAGGGTAAGTTACCTCAACACGGCTTGCGGACACCACCGATCTTTTTACTTCGCCATTCCGCCGATTGGCCAATATCTCTATCGAAACGAACCAAAACTGCCCCAGAGAACGGCGAAACGGGCGTTGTTTCTGAAGCTGCCAAGATGGTGCAGCGCAATCGGAAGGTCGAGTGACATGTTCGGCATCCCTTTCAGCCTAAGGCAGCATACAGGCCTTGAATTCGTGCAGGACTCTTTCGTCATGCACGGGAATGACCTCGCGGAAGCCGCCCGCCCGATCTGCGGGGCGACGGTGGGAGCCCGTGTGATCAACACGGCGGTCAATTTCCAGGCTGCCGCTCGGCGCGACAGCGACACACGCCGCGACCTGAATGTCCTGAACCATCTTCTGTCTTTCGAAACCGTCGTCGATCTCTGTGAAGCCGACACCTGGTTTTATCCGCATCTCGATCCAGCATCCCCCGCCGTCAAATCCATCTGGTTCGTCACCGACAGGTTGACCGAGCTTCCTGGTGAACGCGGAGAGCTCGCTCGAGACCGTTGTTTCCTTGATCCGGAGCACACAATGGCAATGACCCGAAGCTGAACTCTGCGTGATCCTCCGGGGCCTCGTTCTGACGCCTTGCCTGAGTTGGCATGGCAACATGAGAGGTTCACATGAAGACAGATCCTATCTGCGCACAGCCCTTTGAGGACATCGCTACGACCACGATCACCTTGGGCCGGAAGCTCGCCGCCATGGCACATGAACAGCAAGTTGGCGGCACCAGCCGACGCGCCGGTTTCGTGTCCCACACACTCAGTCGCATCCGCGACAGGCGTCCGTTCGACACACGGGACGATGCAGCACTGGACGAAACCCGTCGGATCATCCTTGCGGATCTCAACTCGGAATGCCGCGGAACGAAGATACATTTCGTAGAGACGGGATACGACGCGGATGGCCCTGTCACGGAAGCGCGGGAATGCACCGTCTACACCGAGCGCGGCGAAGAACTTGTCCGCGTCCTTCACCTTTTCGAAACCTTCATGACAGCCCGGGCCGCGACCCTTGATCGTGCCGCTGCGGAGCGGGCGATCCGCCAGTTGACCAGCGGGTAGAGCGGCCTCGGGGCAGCTGGGAAACCGTCGGCTGATACCGGGCGACGGGCTCTCCCATCATGTTTTCCCGCGCCGTCGGCAGAATCTTATCAATTTTAAGCAATGGCTTAGAAAATTTTTGCTGAACTCCGTTAGGGGGCAGACGGCAAAAACTCAACCTTCTCGCAAGAATGGCGCAAATCCCAAGGTTGGCTCGAGCCAGCCGGTAGATAGCTTCGAAAAGGGCCACACGAAATGCACATGACACTGACAGGTACTATCCGCCTCCCGCTTTCGCCCGACGCGGCGCGGAGCTTCAGGACGGGGGTAAAGCAGCACCTCACCGGCAACCTCGTCGTCGGAGGCGAAGAATGTGGCGGCAATTTTTCCGCCGTGACGCATGATCCCAGCTCCTTGGCATGACAAACTCGCAATCCCCCCTTAGCCTTGCAGAGCTCCGCTCGCGCATCGAAAACGGCCTGGTGCCTTCCTCTGGCGGGCCCTCGATACTGGCCTTTCTGGACCTGGCACGGATGGCCATGGGCGCGGAGACGTTTCGCGACCCTGATGTGCTCGCATCCGAGGCGAATTTTTCGATTTGGTTTCCCAGCATTCCGGGCGACCGACTTGCCGAGGCCTTTGGTGACGCGGCGATCTATGGTCGCTGCCGAACCAGCATACACCGACATGCGCGACTTGCCGGGGCATGGCCGACGGTGGACCCCTACACTTTGCTCAATCAGTTGAAGCGCGAATATCGCCTCGCCACTGTGAACCGCCGCGTGATCGAGGCGGTTTTTCCCGGACTTTCTTTGCGTGACTTGACGCGGGAAATGGCGATCGTCGGCGACCGCGACCTGCGCGGGAGAGAGAGGAACAAGTTTCGGAAATCCCTTTCGACGATAGACAAGCTGAGAGAGGACCCAAGGGTTGTGGCCGCGGGGATCCTTGGTCCAGAAAAATTTGGCCCAATGCCGACGTATCGTGACGGCGACAAACGACGCATTGAATTGCCTGCCGCGCTTGCGGCTGTGCGGGGACGGCTTCCCGTCAGCCACGCGACACACGCACGACGCGCGTTCGAACTTGCAGTGGACTTGGGAATCCTTGTTGAAGGCGGGCCCGAGCCTGGGTGGTCGATGACGATCGAGGACGCAACGCGATACCAAGTGGCGGTAACGGCGCAGGTCTCAGCGGACACCGCCGATCTTTACCTCCGGACCCTGCTCTCTTTGCTTCGGACTACAGACCCCGCGACGGTGCCCGAGAATGTCACCGCGGACCGGGTACAGCGACCGGAACGCTATGCTGCAGCCGCCGAGCCACGGAAAAGCAGGTCAGAAAGAAGACCGGTTGTGCTGCCAGATCTTGTGGAGGCGGAAGTATCTGGCTTTGCGAAAGACCGCTCCGCCTGCCCTCGGCGGGTGAAAGACTTGCGCCGAATATTGCGAAACCTGCTCGAAGCCGGCTTCGACATCGATAGTCCTACCTTCTTCGCTGACGCCTCGGCGTTTTTCGATACCACATTCCCGGAACGTTCCGACCTCACTCTGCGCGACTACCGGACCGTCCTTCGCGCGTTCCTCGCGCATACGAACCGGCTGTCTGCCTGGGATGGCGTGATCTCTCGCGCTACGGCCATGGACGCAAAAGACGTACACTTGTCGGGACTGCTGCTGATCAGAAAATATGCACAGAGCGCCGAGCCACCAATATCTCCTGCAGAGATTGACGTGGCTGCTGCCCGCCAGTTCCTCTTGAGAGCCCGTGCATCCCAGGACGTCCCGAAATGCCTCTCTGGCCTTGCGTCCCTTGACGTCTTGCGCACAAAGTTCCCCGTGCTCCTGCCGGGTTCGACGATCGGCGACCAGAGGCCTTGGCTCCGGCGTTGGAGCGGCGAGTTGCCCACATCACTGGAGGAGTCGTTACGATCGGTCGCCATGGCGGCAGGATACGGTGAGTTTGCGGTGAAAGAACTGATCACCGCGTCTCGGCGACTGTATTCGCTCACAACCGACAAGACGATTTTCGACGCTCCGATCGACCTCATTCCATGGCGAGAGCTGACTGTGGACGCTGACGCGCGACATGAACAAGAAATGGTCAATTACCGTTTGATATTGCTTCGTCTGGCTGATCATGTCGACCGCAAATGGATGCCCGGCTGGCGAACACTCCAGGCACGGATCGTGGATGCCGGCATCCCGCGCGTCGAAAATCCCGTCGACACGTTGATGGAGGTGGCGACCGATACCGGGCTTGAGCCATGGCAGCTTGATCGTGAATGGGCTTGGGTCCATGAGCGGTCCCTGCGTCCTGACTTGCGCCAAAAGTGGACCCGGGCAATCGACAACTTCGATGCCTTGTATGCAGTGCCGGAAATTGCCGGAGACACTCTCCTGCCGGCGGCGCAACTTGGTCCTATGCCACGGATTGGAGCTCGGTTGAAGAACGCGCACCTGCCGTTGCCGCGCCGGTTCGAGGCAGCGCTCGAGGGCGAGACCAAACAGGTTCTGGAGGCCGCGCATTTCCTGTGGCGCTGCCTGCGAGCGTTCGGTGTCTATTCCCGCAACGACGATCCCGCACCCGATGCGTTGTTAAGGGAGGAAAATCTTGACCGCATCCTACGCGAGCAGCCGTATATCGGAGCTCAATCGGCGCGACTGCACATCGCGCGGATCCGCGTTTGGCGAGAGAGTTGGTCTGGTCGCATATACATACGCCCCACGGCGTCGACGCCGAAAGTTTCTGCGGGTCTCCGCTAAGTTTGTTGGTCGGTTAAGCGGACGTCACGGACTTTGATGCAAGTGCTCGATTTTCACCACAGCCGCGACGGCGACAGTAGGAGGGCGGATTCCGAACCTTCACTGCGACTGGCTTGAGCGACTGCAATGCTGCTGGAGCAGACGTCGCGTCTAAAAGAACATGCCTTGAGCATGCGTCACCCACCATCACTCGAAAAAAGAAAAATATGATCTCCCAACAATGTAGATCCAAAGAGCTCGGTTCTGGTTTGTCGACAAGCGTCACAGTTAAAGTCTTGTTTTAACCAAGGTAAATGCATATGCTCTTGGAGAGTGAAGCGATTTTCCTTAATTGCATTCCGCGGAGGTGCCTGTTGACCGGAATGATTGCAACAGGTGTTGCCGAAAACATTGCCGACTGGTTTTACGAGCACGAACGCCCACTTGGTTCCATAACGGCTGACGTATTCATACTCCACGACAAAGCACGAAAGTCCATTTCTGACTTTCTCGCCCGCGAGATGCCGAGCTGTTATATATCAGAAGAGGATATCAAATCTCAAGTCGCAAGACTAAAGTGCAGCGCACCTGAAGTCGTGGCAAACAAGGTCGCCGACCCTGGTGCGGTAATGGCTGGCGATTTTGGTGAAATCCTTACACTATTTTTCCTTGGGGCATCCAATCATGGAAAGCCGTGCTCAGTGAAAAAATGGAGATATAAGCAGGACAGAAATAAAGCAGCCCCTCATTCTGATGTTATCTTGCTATACTGCGAAGACTCGGCAAACCCAAAGGTCGGAGATTATCTGATCTGCGCAGAGGTAAAAGTTAAATCAACACCCTCCAAAACCTACCGGCCTATAGAAGCTTCTGTTAAGGGCTATGAGGCGGATCGAACCGGAAGGCTGGCTAAGACTCTCGCATGGTTGCGTGAAAAGGCCTTTGAAACAGAAGGACCAGAAACGATTAAATACATCGAGCGATTTTCTAAGGTTAACATTGAAATAACCTACGATAAAAAGCACCGGGCCGTAGCAGTGGTTGACAAAAATTTTGTGGATGACGAGTTGGCTCAAATAACAACAATACCGGACCAGGGCGACTCATTCAAAGTGGTGGTTTTAGGCTTGGAACAATTGAAAGATCTTTACGAAGAGTGTTTCACACGTGCAGTACGGGAGGCCCGGATTGGATAGCCGCCTTCGACAGCTTATGGCAGAATTGGAGTCATGGGAAAGCGCTGTTGAGTTTGGAATCTCAGAAGACCTTTGGGCTGAGTACCAAGTGCGCCTGAAAAGCGATGATGTGTATATTGCGGCTCTTACAGAGATGTTTGACGTTTTGCGTGAGCAAGATGAGGCGGTTAAAAAAGCAGACCTTTCGGAACTCGCCAAAACGCTCATGATTTATTCAAGGAGTGCTGCTGCAAAATATCTGTCCGGGGTAGAGCGCAATGTTAATTTGCTGTACTCTGCGTCGTTGTTCTATCTCGCAGATTTCCCAGCTACTGCATCTTTAGTAGCCAAGGCAATTGATCCAAGCGCGCTTTACGAGGATGAGGAGTTTTTCTTGTGGGGGTTGCTTTCAAGGCAGATCTTGGACGATCGCCCGTTGCATGATATGCTTGCAACGGTTCTGCGCGGCGGTACGGAAGAGGATTATGAACGATCCTCTAAAGATCTTTACGCGGCCGAGAGGCAAGCGCTAAACGATAACCCAAGTCGCTTCATCGCGTCGCGCTTGGCTTTGAGCTGCCTCCTTCGTTTCAAAAGATACAGCACCTGGAATAACCTGCGTCAATATGCCAGCTTATTTGAACCCAGAATTTGGCAGCAATTTATCGAAAATTCAGACACTTTTCCGCTTTGGGAACTTTTTCCATCCCAAATTGAAGCCATGGAAAGGGGTATTCTGGGTGACATCAATGAAGTTTACAGCTTGCAAATGCCCACTTCGGCGGGGAAGACGTCACTTTGCGAGTTGATTATTTATCACGAAGTTAAGGCGCGCAATAAGCGAGTGCTATTTCTTGTTCCATTTAGAGCGCTCGCGGCTGAAATAAAGGAGGGCATCTCAAGGCGCCTGGAGCAAGTCGGGGTGAGTGTTGTTGCGTCTTATGGCGGAAATATTTCGACCCGCTCGGAATCCGCATCTGCGGAAACTGCTGATGTACTGATCGTAACACCTGAGAAATTTATCGCCCTTGGCCAGTCAATTCCTGATCTCGAAAATAGATTTGAAACGATCATTTGTGATGAGGGACACTTGATCGACGATGACGGCAGAGGTTTGCAGTATGAACTGCTGCTCACCAAGCTGAAGGGTCGTGATCCAGGCTCAAAAAAAATCATTTTTATCTCCGCGATCCTGCCTAATGTTCCAAGTATCCATAGCTGGCTGGGCGGAAGAGACGACAGACTTGCTGTGTCGAGCTACAAACCTGTTGAAACTGACTTTGCGTTTGTAGGTAAGCGGGGAAACACCTGGCAACTTGATTTCAACACTATATACCAGCGGCCACGAAGTTACTTTTTGGCGAGATTCCTAACGGATGACGATTTCAGGTATACAAATCCAGAAACAGGTCGTCAAAAGCTGCTCCCATCTCGAGGCACATACTCAAGTCTTGCCTGCGCCGCTGCACTGAGGGCGCGCCGGAATGGACCAGTCGCACTATTTACTACAACAAAAGGCAATCAGGGTGTTGCAGGGTTAACGAAGACGTTAATATCGATGATCTCGCTCCCTGTAAATGTTGCCATTGGCACAGTTGATTTAACTCCAGAACTGAAATTGCTTGAGGAATTTTCCGCTTTTCACTTAGGGAAGGACCATCAGCTTACACACGCACTACGTTTCGGTATTGGATTTCATCATGGGGATCTTCCTCAGGAAATTCGTCGCGAAGTGGAGGAGGCTGTACACGCGAATATCATTACCATACTGATTTGCACAAGCACTCTCGCGGAGGGTGTCAATTTGCCTATCCGCACGCTTGTGGTTCACACAATTAAGAGATACGACGGCAATGCTACAAGAGAAATTAACCGCCGAAGCATAAAGAACATCGTCGGCCGCGTTGGCAGAGCAGGAAAAGAGACCCGTGGACGAATTATTTTCGCCAACGAAGGTGAAAAGTTGTGGGTGGAATCAGTGTTCCGAGAGCAAGCGTTGGAGCCTGCGAGGGGGGCTTTATACAACCTCATAACATCCCTTAACCGTATCGTTGTTGACAACAATATTACACTCAACAACCAATTATTTGAGGCGCAATCTGCGCCGTTCTTGATTATTTTGGATAGGATTGATTCTGCAATAGTCGACCTCATGCCGGCGGATTTTATAATTGACGACGTTGAGCACTTTATTGGTGATCTAATTGGCAGAACGCTGGCATTCCAATACCTTGATACAGAAGCCCTCCGAGATCGAATTAAGGAGGTTTTTGCGATCCGGGCGAGGGCTCTAATTGAAGGCGGAACTCCGGATACGCTCGCACGCTTACGCCGAAGCGGATCGACGCCTCGGTTCCAGCGTTTCGTTGAAGGCACCAATATCCTTGATAGACCAGAGTGGAAAAACTTGGAAAGCGCCTTAGATGACGCTTGGCTGGATGGGGTTGTTTTGCCTTTGATGGCCGCCCCAACTTTTCCTGAGGGGACTGATCTTTCGTGGGTGCGTCAACTTATTTTGTTTTGGATGAGTGGGCAAACCTACCATCAAATGGCCGCCGCCAGCGGTCGGTCAGTAGATGATTGCCTTGAGGGACTTACAAGCACGATCGGTTTTATTCTGCAGGATGCCATAGCAAAGGCAACACAATTGGCCATTCTGGAGCACGGTGAAGGAGAAATTTCCGAACTTGCGGCAAACTGGGCATCGATGCTCCAATATGGCGTATGCAACCTGCAGCAGCTCGATTTGTTTTGGCTCGGAGCGAGCGATAGGTTGGCTGTATGGAGCCTTTCGAGGTATATCGAAATCAATAGGCCATATATTCGCGGGCAAGATATCTTGGCATTCCTTAGGGAATCTGCTCCAGCCGTGATCACCCACTTGCGGCAAGATTCTCAAGTGCCCACTCTGAGTGCAAACAGGGTTATACGAGAATTACGCCTTGAGTATTAAAGGCATCGTTCTGCCTTCAAAGGAGAATTAGGTTAAGGTTTTCTGGTGGCAAGCTGTTTCCGACCCCGAAATTTGCTTCTGCTTTTGCAGTGGTGATGCCTTCGATTTAGGAGCGGCTCAGCGGTTCAAGTCTTTTCTTTTCAACTGCACTGAGGCTCTCGCGACCTTTTCTGGCTGTGGTTCCATGCATGCTTTCGGTGTGGTAGTAAGATGCCCGCGTGTCGCCCCTGTTCGGGCTGGTTTGATCTGCTTGCCCGCCTCGGCCCAACAGCTGACATTCGCCTGATTAGGCGTGAATAGCTGGATTGGGCCGAGCGCGGCGACACCGAACCAACAGCGCAAGTGGCGGAGATCAGCCGGTCGCGCAACCCGGTAAAGGTTAGCTGCTGCTGGTTCGGTGGACACCGGGGTAGGTTTGCATAGCTCGGCGCTCGAACGCCATAGGGCTTAGGTAGCCCAGCTTCGAGTGGCGTCGCCTCGGACTGTAGAAGCACTCGATGTAGTCGAACACGTCGTCATGGGCGGCATCACGGGTGCGGTAAACCTTGCGGGCGGTCCGTTCGGTCTTCATCGATGAGAAAAATCCCCAGCGCCAAGCTGTCCCAGACGTTGCCGGCGCGGCCCATCGAGCAGGTGATGCCGTTGTCCCACAGCAGGCACTGCTCGCTGGTATATTGCGAGCCCTGGTCCTAATAATGGCGCAGCGCGTCGGCTTTTCCGCGGTGCCAGACGGCCATTATCAGCGCGTCCATGACCAGTGAGGCATCCCGATCCGCCTTCATCGACCAGCCGACGACGCGTAGTGAGAACAGGTCCAGCACGATCGAGACGTTGAGCCAGCCCTCGGCGGTCCAGATGTAGGTGAAATCGGCCAGCTGTTACCCGGCAGGTGATTGCAGGCAATCACCGAGAGGGCACTTCTGGTTCGGGCAGTCGGCCTGGAAATTGCGTTCGAGGATGTTGTCGGCGATGACCGACCGTTCACCTTCGTCCTTGGGCTTCCCGCGTCGCTTTGGCCGCGCCATCATGGCATGCTGCCGTATCAGGCGTTCGATCCGGTGCAGCCCACAGGCCAGCCCGTTCTCGAGCGCATCGCGCCAGACGCGGCGGGCACCATAGGTGCGATCGCTGGCCTTGAAGCTCTTGTCGATCTCCATGACGAACTTCGCGTCTTAGCTCGCCCGGGCGCTGATCGGTCGCCTAAGCCAGGCGTGGAAGCCCGACCGAGAGACTCCCAGCAATTCGCACATCCAGCTCACTGGCCAGATGTGCCGATGCTTCGCAACGAACGCGAACGTCATGTCGCTTTCCGCGCGACGAAGGCGCTCACCATTGTGCTTAAACCAATGGCGTACATGGCTCACCCTTTTTTGGGATGTCACGCTCCGCCTTAAGCTTGGCGACCTCTTTCTTCAGGGCCGTGATCTCGGTCAGTTCAAGGCGCTGCTGGCCATTGCCGGGGAACGCTTTGGTTGGCGCCGCCGTCGCTTCACGCATCCACTGCCGCAGCGCGCTCTCCGCCAGTTCAAAGTCTCGGTATGCCTGGGCCACCGTCACGCCCCGCTCGGTCACGAGTTTCACCTCCTCGAGCTTGAACTCGCGGCTGGACTTCCGTCTCGTCATGTCCACTCTCCAGTTCCATGGCCACGATCTTATCTTCGTGTTCACGGAACCAACAGCAGCTCACAGTGTCTGCTCTCTAACCTGTAGGGGGCGGTCAATCATTTGCACCATGCGTTCAACCCGACATCGCTGATCCGCTCGATGCTCCCATTTCCTGCGAAGGCTGGGTCCGAAGAGGGTTGCAAGGCCCCATCTCAATGCCACAGGATGTCGGACAAGGGCGGTACGAGCCGGCAGGCGTTTCGTCGAGCGGGAAACGAGCCAATATCTCTTTAGCAATCCTGCCAGAGCAGGGGGCGAGGTTTGGTGATAGAGGCACAATGAACGTTTACCTGGACAATAGTTCTACGACCCAGCCTCTCCCCGAGGTCATAAAGGTCGTGCAGGAGGCGATGTCCGAGACGTTTGGGAACCCGTCGAGCGGCCACCGCCTCGGACATTGCGCGCGCAGACGACTGGAGACGGCCCGCGGGCAAGTCGCTGAATTTCTTGACGTAGGGGAAGATCAAGTTGTCTTCACTTCCGGGGCCACAGAGGCCAACAACATGGTCGTGTGGGCTGCACTGCAGGATCCGAATGCCCGTCTGGTGACCACGAGCGCAGAGCATCCCGCTGTCGTTGGACCATTTTCGCGCCATCCCGAACGAACCACTCTCGTTCCTCTGGACAGATCGGGCATCATTGATCTTGATGCACTCTTCACAGCGCTTGCGACGAGGCCTTACCTTCTCGCCATAAGCTGGGTCAACAGCGAGACTGGCGTCGTCCAGCCGGTGGACAAGATTTGTCGCATGGCTCGGGAGGCAGGCGTCCTCACACTGATCGATGCTTCGCAGGCGGCAGGGCGCCTTCCTCGACAGGCCCTCGCGGCAGACTACGACTTTCTTTCTGTCTCCGCACACAAGATGAACGGACCCAAGGGTGTCGGATGTCTCGTCATCTCCGGCACCGCCTCGGCCGCGACCCTCCTATATGGCGGTGGTCAAGAGGACGGACGCCGTTCGGGCACTGAGAATTTGCCGGGAATTGCCGGCTTTGGAGAGGCCTGCAGAGTTCGTGGTCTCACCCTCGATATTGATCTCGAGCGCGTCGGAGGCTTGCGTGATCGTTTTGAGATCATGATCTCATCACAAATACCTCATGCCGTAATAAACGGTGCGGCCTCCCCCAGGGTGCCGATGAATACTAACATCATGTTTCCGGGAATAGACGCAATGGCTTTGGTCGCCAAATGCGACGCCGAAGGTATTTCCTTCTCACAGGTATCGGCGTGTTCGACGGGGCGACCCGAACCCTCCAGAACTCTTCGCGAAATGGGGCTCGATGAAGCTTCTGCCTACGCCAGCGCAAGGTTTTCCCTCTCGGTTATGACAACGGAAGAAGATATCCAAACCGCAACCACAGCCATAATTCGTGAGGTGAAGCACCTCGAAAGCACGTTCGGGAGGGTCGCATGAAATTTGGTGGACATGAGACGTTCTTCTTGCGGCCTGGGTGGCTCACCAAAGGCCTTCTCTACGTAAATGAAACTGAAAACGTCGTCTGGAACAGCGACGCAGCCTCCGATTCCATGGGAGTCGGTCGCAACATGTCCAAGTCTATAGGGTGGTGGTTGAACTTGACCGGGCTCGCTCATCGCCCTGGTCGAGGCGAGGTCATACAACTCACTCCTCTTGGTGAAGCTGTTCTTGAGAAGGATCCATATTTCACCGAAACCGCGACCTGGTGGTTCCTTCATCTGGTCATTTCACTGAAGTCTGACGAGGACGTGTTTACCTGGTTCTTTCAAAAGGGGAGAGAGGATCGGTTCACTAAGGACACACTTCACGGAGAGCTCATTAGATACCTGGAAGAAACCGGGCAAAAAGTTCCTGCTTTGAAGAGCCTGGATCGCGACATCGCGGTCCTGCATCAGAGCTATGCGCGATCTGTGCCCGCCGCTCTGGATTCAGACCCCGAGGACAATCTCGATTGTCCATTTCGCCGCCTTGGACTTCTCATCCATAGAAGTGAACTGAAAGATTTTGAACGCCGCCCGACACCCGCAAGAATACCGGCGTCCGCAATCGGCGCGGCCCTTGCGCTCTCACTCAACCAAGTTCTCTCAGGCGGGAAGTCAGACATTCCAATTGATTTCACTGGGCCAGTTCGGCGTATCGGACGCTGCTTTGGTCTCTCGGCAGACATGACAGCTGAGATCATAATGAAGGCTGCCGATGCGCTTCCCTCGGATCTCCTGGCCATTCGGCATCTGGCCGGGCAGCGCGTTGCGACACTCGAGAGACAGGGCGTGCCCGCATGGTATCGACATCACTTCCAGACGAAACCCTCGCAGTCACCTCGTCCCACAAGGCCTCGGCAAGTCGCATGACCATTCTCAAGAGCATCAATATTGTCGAAGACTTTGCTTCCCCGGTCCGGGCAAGTCACTATCGACCCACCTCAAAGTCTTTGGAAATCGTTCGTTCCGTGATCGGTGACAACGGAAGTCGGGCAACGTCCGTGATCGCCTCCTATGGAAGTGGCAAGTCGATCGCAGCAATGATCGGCGCCCTGCTGGTTGAGGGTAATGCTGAGAAAATTGCAGCTCTGGAGGAAGCCGGTCTTCGGCTCAGTGAGTTCGATCCCGTCGTTTCCGCACGCCTTGCTTCCACCAAAGCAGGACGAGTGCGTGGACTTGCCATAGTACTCAGCGGGTTCGTACCCACCCCCATGACCGCAATCGCTCAAGTTCTTGGTATTGGACCTCAGGAGTCGATGACTGCCCTCTTCAGGGCCATCGAGGAGTATCTTCGCGTCGGAAAGTACGATCGCATTGCATTTGTCTGGGATGAGTTTGGTCGCCATCTTGAAGCGCTATCCTCGGCCGGCCGGGCCGAGGAGCTCGCCTACGTCCAGGATCTCGCTGAATGGGTCACGCGGAGAAAGAGTCCGTCGGCAACACTCACCCTTCTTCTCCATCAGGAATTCCACCGTTACTCGGGTCGGCTCGGGCAAAGCGAGCAGGCGGTTTGGAAGAAGATCGAGGGGCGGTTCGACACGCTCCGGATTGTCGAAGACAGCGACGAAATCTATACCTTCATTGCCGACATCGTGGCAGAACAAGTCACTGAGGGACGACCTCGCATAACGCGAAAGATCGCGTCAATCGCGCACGATTTAGGGATATTCCCATTTTTGCGGGACGAGGACGTGGTGAGGGGAATCCTGCAGAAGGCTGCGCCACTCACGCCTTCTGCCCTCTATCTGCTTCCGAAAATCGCAGGGCGCGTAGGGCAAAACGAACGCACAATATTTAGCTTCCTTGCCACCGAGGTCCCGAAAGACAAGGGATCTGCGGTTGGGGTCGAGGCACTCTATCGATACTTCTCGGAAGCAATGCGGACCGACACCGGCATTGGAGGTACTCACAAGAGGTTTATTGAAACCGAGAGCGCCCGCGACCGAGCCAAGACTTCTGCTGAACGTGAGGTGCTCGCAGGATCCACCCTTCTGCATCTTGCGCGCCCTTCAAACTCAGGTGCCGTGAGTCGGGAGCAGCTTGCAGTTTTCATCGAACTCGGCAGTCTCCACGACCGCAGGGCGATTAATGAAGCGATTGAAGATCTCCTCAACCGGAAACTTCTCATCCACCGAAAGCTGACCGATGACATTTCGGTCTGGCATGGCTCCGACATCGACATCAGGGCGCTGGTCCGTGAAAAGTCGGACGCGCTCCGGGGGCAATCAAATTCCGTGCAGCGCATCGGAGACCTCGTTTCCGATCCGGTGTATCTCGCCGCCGAATATAACCACGCCTTCAAGCTTACGAGGTTTGCTCGCGGCGTCTTTGTGGAGCTCGATGATCTCCGGAGCCCAAAGAAGCGTGCGGAGATCCTCCAACGTGCGGACTCCCTGGACGCTTTGGTCGCGATGGTCGTTGATGGCTCGGTGGAGGATTTCGAAAGCATCCGCGGTCCATGGATGGCGGAGTCGCCTCACCTGATCGTAGCCCTTCAGCTCCAGAGACCGGATCTCGACGCCGCCTGCCTGGAAGCCGCTGCCCTAACGGAGCTCGCACGTGATGAAGATCTGCTCGGCATGGACCCCTTAGTTGAGAGGGAAATCCAAGACCTTCGTGAGAGCGCACTTGAGTATGTGTCAGCGCGCGCGTCGCACTTGACCGACCCGGAAGCCGGTGAAGTGCAGTGGTACAGCGGAGGGCGTCTCATCGGCGCCGGCGATGAGATGAATGTATCGAGCATACTCACGCAGATCTTCCAGACACGCTTTCCCCAAACACCAAGGATTTCGAACGAGCAGATCGTCCGACACAAGGTGACTGCGCAGACGAAAAGTGCGCGGAAGCGCCTTCTCCTGGGTATCCTGGAGCGCAGCGGCGTAGACGATATGGGTTATGAAGACGCGACCTCGGCAGATGCCTCGATCTACAGGACCACGCTTTTATCAAGCGGCCTATATGATCCCGAAGGAAGGTCGTGGCGGCAGCCGGATCAGCTTTCTGACCCGGCGCTTGGAATGGTGTGGTCGGAACTAAAGGCATTCTTCACCTCGCCCGCAGTACATCCGAAGTCATTCTCAGGTATCATCGGAATACTCGGAAAGCCGCCCTACGGTATCCGGAAAGGGCTTTTGCCGATCCTTGTGACGGGGGCCCTGCGAGCCTTTGGTGAGGTCATCGCCATTCGCCGAAACGTCGATGGAGCTTGGCGCTACATTGACGACATCCAACCCTCCGTCATGGAGGATATTTGCGAGAACCCTGACCTCTTCGAAGTAGAAGTCGTGGCGGCCTCTCACGATATCAAGGTAGTGATCGAGCAGATGATTGGGGAGTTCAAGCCGGTTCCCGATCTCGTTGAGACGGATATCATCCGAGCTTTCTTCGACGCCGTGATCTCGTGGAAGCGAAACCTGCCTCCGGCAGCGCTGAGGTCACGTAATCTCGGTGACGAGGCTACTCGGCTTCAACGGGCGCTTCGGCAGAGTGGGGATGATCCCGTATCACTCCTCTTCCGAGCACTCCCGTCAGTAGCAGGACGCCAAACCCTCGATGGTACGACCGTCGAGTTCGTTTCCGTTGCACGACGGCAGATCGAGCGCATGACCCTCAGCTACGTCGAAGAGGCGATTGGTGCGTCGCGTCGCGCCTTCGAAGCTGGCTCGGGCATGACAACCGAGGGACTTCTCGATGCAGCACACGGATGGGCCAGCCAGATTCCTTCCGCGGTATCGAGGGACGGTACACTTGACCGAGTCGCACGGGGTGTACTGAACCGCGCCCGACGCGCAAAAGATGGCAAGGACAGCGAGGCCAGCTTCGTCAGAGCCCTCTCGGCGATGCTTACCGGGTTCGACTTCGAAGAATGGGATGACAATGTTGCGAGAAAATTCTCAAGGGATCTTAGGGCTCGCATTCGCGAAATTGAGGACGTTGCCCTCGACAACAGTACCGATGACGCGGAAATCGCCCCATTTATTGAGAGAAAGATAGAGATCTACCTCGAGAAGCTCCGGGCAGCTTCGGGACCAGCTGCAGCAAAATCCATGGTTCAACGACTTGGGAGGACCCTCAAATGATGCCGGCCATACTGAAGGATGCGGTTGCCGACCGCACCCGCCGACACATCGTCCCCCTCAGTGGAGGGAAGGACAGCACCGCTCTCGCGATCTACATGATCGAGAACCACGGAGATTTGCCCCTCGAGTTCATCTTCACCGATACTGGCGCCGAGCTTCCCGAGACATACGCCTACATCAAGCGGTTTGAGGCTATCTTCGGCGTCGAGGTGAAGCGCCTGACTGCTCTCGATCTCCCAGAACTCCAGGTCCGCAGCAAAGATGGGCGCCGATCCCCCTTCGACGTCCTCCTCGACGAGGTTTACTCAGGCTTTCTGCCAAACCCGCAGGCCCGCTGGTGTACCCGTATGCTCAAGATCCGTCCCTTCGAGTACTTTGTGGGCGATGACGAATGCTATTCCTACATCGGAATCAGGGCCGATGAGTCGAGAGAGGGCTTCGGGGGAGCAGCCTTGAACCACACCTCGGAGTTCGACGCGAAACGCGCCAGCAAACCTGTCGCCTTGTCTGACAAGGACAACATCCGTCCAGTGTATCCACTCAAGGATGCTGGTCTCGAAATCGATGATGTGCGTGCTATTCTTGACGACAGCGGGCTCGGGCTCCCCGATTACTACAGTTGGCGGTCTCGGTCAGGTTGTTATTTCTGCTTCTACCAGCAGATCGGCGAATGGCAGGCGCTCCGCGAAGAGCACCCTGACCTTTTTGCGAAGGCCGCCACCTACGAAGAGCCAAAGGCCGACGGCCGGCGGTTCTCGTGGACTCAGCGCAGGACGCTCGAGGATCTCGCTAAACTGAAAACGCGCTACGCGGCACCTGTCGGAGAGCCCGAAGACGGCTGCGCCATCTGTCACCTCTGAGGTCCGTCGATGAAGAACCCGCTGATAGATTTTTTCTCGGCATATGGTCCGGTCGCGAATGGCCAGAACATGTACGACGAGTTCGTGGTGGAGGCCGCCAAAAAAGCGGGTGTCGCACCCTTGGTCATACAGGAGCCAAGATCAGAGATGATCGCCGAAATCCTGATGTCCGATGAACCACGAACAGTGATTTTGACGGGCACCGCGGGTGACGGAAAGACTTACACCGCACGCAAGGTTCTTGACCGGATCAGTGGAGGCACCGCGGGCTGGACGAATGAGGAGAGCGAGATTTCCGTCGTGTGTGCCACGAACGGGAAGACCATTACCTTTGTCAAGGATCTCAGCGAGGTCCGCGCAGACGACAAAAAGAAGCTTGTTCCCCGGGTTATCGGGTCGATCTTTGGCGATCCTGGAAGCGAAATCTTTGTTCTCTGCGTCAACGACGGCCATCTGCTCAAAACCTGGCGCGAAAACGCGGGGGACGATCCACGAGCCGAGACCGCGATTAGCATCATTCAAGGAATGCTAAGGGACGATCTCGAAGAAGTGTCGGGCATTAAGAGGATGACCCTCTTCAACATGTCTCGCACCTCACATGCCGCCACGTTCGATGCAATTGTCGATGCCATCATGGATCATCAGGATTGGGCGAGATGTTCTGGTTGTCCTGCACTTGAGGCTGAAAACCCTTGTCCGATCCGGGTGAACCGCGAGATCCTTATGCGCACCGGTCCAGCAACCATCCGATCGCGCCTGCGCTCCTTGATCGAGATCGCCGCCGCCGATGATGCTCACCTTTCAATTCGGCAGATCATGATTATCGTCGTGAATGCTCTACTCGGAGATAGGAAGGCGGGCTCACCTCCTCTTCTCGACTGCAATCGGGCGAGACTCCGCGCTGGTAACGGCGAATATGCCGAGACGAATCCCTACTCCAACATCTTTGGAGAAAATCACCCGCAGCGCCGTCGTCTGAGTATCCAGGCCTTCGAAACGCTTGCTCGCTTCGAGATAGGTAACGAGACGAACAACTACTTCGATGACGCATTACTCGATCCACCAAAAGGCTACGAAGAACCTCTCGAAGACCGGTACGGCGCGGCAATCTTCACACAGGTGGCCAGGAGGTACCGGGAAGATCCGAGAGCGGAGATTGATGCTCTCCGACCTGCGATCCGTGACCAGCGGCGTCGCCTATTCTTCTTGTCTACTGACGTCTCTCTCGCGGCGTACCGTGATGCGAGCCCTTGGCATCTGACTTCATATCACTGGGGTGACATCTATGTTGACCTCCTTCGTCCAGCCAATGAGAGAGAAGAAGCAAAGCTCAAGGCTGCGCAGAGACAGATCCTTAAGGGCTTGAACCGCACCCTCACAGGCGCGCTAACAGAAACCGACGATAGTCTATGGCTGACTCAACCCAGTGGCGTCTATTTGGGCAGGGAGAAACCCCTTCTCGCGATCGAACCACTGCGATGGAGGGGGCGCTTTTACTGGCTCGAGTTGCCCGAACCCAATATGCCTGGACGTCCGCCGCGTCTCGAAATTCGCACCCGCGAAAAGGCCGAACCCCTAAGTTCATTGTCAGTGACACCAGTATTGTTTGAATACCTTGTGCGCGTAGCACACGGCGCTCTCCCGACCAGTTTTTCAAACCAGTGCTATCAGGACCTCCGGAATTTCCAGATTCGATCCGTCGGCGCTATCACTAAGGCTGAGCGGGAGGAAGGTGGACACCTTCCTCTTGTGGCAGTGGATACCGTTACAAGCAATCTGGCTTCCAAGCCAATCGGTCTTCTGGAGGACACACAATGAGTGTGATTGTCCCGAACCATTTTGCATCGCTGCCCGCGAAGGACAGACCCGACATGTGGGTTCAGGAGGCGATCTTTGGTCATCGCTTCATTGAGGAGCAGAAACCCTTCATGCTCGTACTTGAGGTGCTTTCCGTGTGTAGCGCCGTACTCAGGAATGGGGAGATATTCGATCACGGCCCCGTTGATGAGAACAGAGGTGAGTTAATCACTGCATCAGTCGCGAAACGCGGTCCCATTCGTTATCTTCTGTTTGAAGATACCGCCCTTGATCGGATCAAGAAATTACCCAACTGCAGTGATGATGAGAGGCTTCTGCTTCTCGTGGAAGAGCTAAACAGTGGATACAAGAATCGCACTAAGCTGGATGGCCAGTTCAATTACCTAAAGGATCGCTTCAAGGGGAAATTCTCTGCGTTTGCCCAGGCGGTCGAAATTTTGCGAAGCATGGAGATCGATGCGCTTGCAAAACGGCGTTGGAGTTCTCGTTTCATGGCTCCACGTGGACCTCATCTCCTATTCTCGGATATCGACACCAAGTTCTCCTCTGACCGCCGCTTCTTCGGGCGTGGCGGCGAAGTGGCCTATCTGATGCTCAGCCGCTCGAATCTGTCGGGTCGGGTCGCCGAGTTGGTAAAAGCAGAGTTCTTCACCAAGAACGACCCTATGGACAAACTCCTTGCGTTACTCGAGCCTGACAACGACGAACGCACTGGCGACGTTCCAATGGGCTATCTTCCACTTGCTCACCACCAAGCCTACGACCGCCTTGCTTATGACTGGATTTCTGTTCTTGGACTTTCCGGTCTGCCATCCTCCCAGAAGTTTGAACCTCTGTTTCGTCTTTCAGCGCTAAACCTCGTTCGCTACTTCATGGATCGAGCCGCCGAGGTGGGTGGTCTTACCGACAGCAACAGAAAAATCGAACCCGAGCCGATCATCCTCGATGTATCAGGGGGTGCAATCAGCGACATGCGAACGCGGTCAATCAGGCAGTTGCAACGCGTTCGCGAGACAATCGACGAAGCTGTGGAGGCGTTCATTCAGTACATTCTGGAGGCTCACCCGAAATGGTTGAACGCGAAATCCCACCATGATGCCAGTATCCGTTTCAGCTTGGCTGTCGAGGCAATTGAGGAAGCATTCCTCACTTCAGTTCTGACAAAGGATAAGCTTTCGACCTGCACGCCTGACGCCTGCCTTTCTGCTTTTCTCAAGAAGGCCACTTCGAGGTCGAGAAATAACATTTCGACCCTCATTGAACCCCTGGGCAAGAACTCTGGATTCATCTCGGCAAAACGCGGGCTTGGGACCTGGTTTGATGCCACGGATGAATTCTTGGAAGCTCTTGTTATGGCGAATGTGGACTCAGAAGCCATCACCATAGATGTCTTCTTGGCGCTGATCTTTGAGAAATACCGGATCGTCATAGGTTTGAATGAGGCAACAAAAGCCTTCAGCCGCCGATCATTCGACCCATCTTCATTTGAAGAGAATGCGAAGATTCTCGAACGAAGATTGACCGGCCTCGGCTACGTCAAGCGCTTGTCAGACGATTGCGCGTTCGTCTCCAACCCATACGCAGTTTGATCTGGAAGTCATATGAACACGATTTCACCGACAGCGACGGCAAGCCAGATCAACGCACCTGACGCAGTGCAACAAAGGGCAGACCTGGTCGGCCGCGTCGTCTGGCGTCTCGTGGACGCCGAAGCACCGAAGTCAGGCCGATCGATTTTTCTCTTGGCGGGCCTTGAGCCTCAGCACCTGCTCGGCATCTCTCGGACGTGCCGAGATTTGAGCGACAGGACACTTCGTCTCGCGATCAGCCCTCGGATTGATTACCAAGTGCTTGCGGATCTACCACAATATCATGCTTCAGATGATCCGCCGGTCAGCTTCCGAAACTCAGACGGTACCGATGTCATCGTGATTGCCGTACCGAATTCGGAGCGGGATGCAGTGGGATCGAGTCTGGGTGAGGTTGTACGGATCGACCGATCGCGGCTTCAGTCAGAGACTTACCACTGGCGCGAGGAGATCAAGGCCGGGATATCGGGTGCAGACCTTTCACAAGGCAAGATCGCCTGGCTGGATGCTATGATCCGCGGCCTTGACGGGTCAGGGGTCACCACGGAACTGGACCAATTCGCAGAGTTCATTCATCGTTTCATTTCATTTTCGTCAGGGTATCTTTTTGCTGGGCGACTGCGCGAACTCGGTCCGGTACTCGGGCTCCCCCGGGCCACCTTCGATTCAATCCCTCACGAAACATCAGGAAGTGCAGCGCGCCCTGAGGATTTCAGACGGATGTTCAAGGAGGCCGCTTCCAAATACTCCGGCATTCCGTTTTTGCGAGGGCCAGATGATAAGCGGCTCGACGGCGATCAGATACGCGTGCGAGTGCAAGAATATCGCGATATACTCAATCAAGATCCGCTCAATCCGGACGCCATCCCCGAGACCATTCTCGACGCCGTTGAGGATCTCGTAAATCACCAGAGCCGTCTTCGACGCGGAAGTTGGGAGCCCTGCCAGAGCACCGTTTGTGAGGCTTTGGACTGGAGTGAGCATGGTGAAAAGCTCTTCGGCGTCCGAAAGCAGAAGAAGTCAAAGTCGCTTGCGGAAAAAACGAGAGAGCATTTTGAGAGAGAACACCCCGGAAAGCTCCAGGATGTTCATAGCTTCCTTGACGACCTCGAAGACATCACCAGATCTCAAGCTGAATCCGACAAAGAGGCGTTTTTCGAGAAGTACGAGGATGAGATCCGCACCAGCAAGCGTCTCTATGAAGAATGGCGGAGGGAGCTCTTTGCAACTACGGTAACAGATGAGCCTGATCTTCTGACCGCAATTCTGGATGGCATACGCACGGTTCTGATTAAGAACTTCGTCGCAGTGCAGGAGGGAGAGGACGACGCAAGGTTCTTTGTGTCTGTCAAGGGATGCGAAAAGGCATCAACGTGGGAGAATCTCGACAGCAGGACCTTCGCACTATTCCGCCATGAGGCACGGCTTCTATCCGGTGTCTTGAAGAAGACAGTCGAGTTTCGCTTCGGGAAGTGGCTCGACGCGGACGTGATCAAGAATGCGGTATCCCAATCACGTAAGGAATCCCGGCTCATCGAGCTCGAGGTCGGCATCATCTTGAAGGACAAGAACAAGGACGCGGCCACTCAAAAGGTTCGCGTCTTCTGGCGCCCATCGGAAAGTGGGCAGAACAGCATCTCTCTGGCTTGGCCGGACGACATCAAGGGTTTGTTCTCAGGCTTCTCTGACGATGCAGTGCGCGTCAATGCGTCTAAAATCACGCCTAAGGGGACAAGCGCATCTGGCCATTTGCCGATGTCTCTTCTCGATACATCAACATTCTCGGATGTCTTTGGCGCGGAGGAAGGGCAGACGGCCAACCCGGCCGGCGCTATGCCCGAACACCACGTGTTCAGGGAGATTGAAGATACGCTCGACTCACTCATCGCGTCAAAACAACTTGACGATAATGTAAAGACAGAGCTCCTCCGGAAGGTTTCGGATTTCCGCGAGTCCTACTCGGAAACCATTAGGATCCTCTGGGAGGATCCTGCCGGCGCATACATTTCAGACAATCTTCATAAGCAGGCGCTTCGCTTCGGTGAACTTTGTACCTTCGCACGTCTGCATCTCGCGGATACTTTCGAAACACGCGACAAGCTTCTCCGAAAAATATGTGAGTTTGGGATTGTCACCTCCAGTTCAAGCTCATCCGTCGCTATTATACCGGCCTGGCATCCTCTCAGACTCCTCGAGCGGCAGGAGAAGGCGAAATACGTTGCCTCCTTCATTGAGACACTGTCAGAGGATCGTCGCGTCACGGTCGATGGTCTGGAGCGAGCATGTCGCCGGATAAAACAACTTCTTGCGACATGGTGTTTCCCTGAGATCGCATCGGTCAATTTCGAGATCTATGCTGCTGTTGAACACTGTGGCGGTTACAGTCTGGCGGTACCAGTAAGTGAGGGTGCTGGCAACTTGGAGGCTCTTGAGGCCACCTCACGAGTTGCCAGCCAGGAATTCATGAAGGTTGCTGACGAATATCTTGCTCTCAAGCCCCATGAAGAAAACAGCTTTTCAACGGCAATCTACAATGCAGAAACTGTGGGCCTGCCATCGGACATCGCTGAGGACCTTGAGAGGAAGATGGTGGGCAGGGACAACCTGCGCTGCAGTCTACTCATTACTCATGATAACCAAGACAAGATGCGCGAGGCCTACACCCAGCAGGCGGCTATTCTTCAGGATAGAAGCCTCGGGGGGCCCGCGGCAGGGTTCCTATCCAGACTTCGTGTTGGAGTACGAACTGGAAACTCCGCTGCAAGAGGCGAGCGGCGCCCCGACATCGACATCGTCTTCCTCCACGAGGCCTTTTTCCGAAACTCGAGCATTGGTTGGGACTTCGTGGATGGAGAATCTGAGGATCTCCCCGACTATGTCGACCTGACAAACAACCTCCTCCCTCGACGTCAAGGCGGAGATGAGGGAACAGCAACCGGTGCCCGGGTCGTTCAAACAGCTCTTTCCCCTGCGAAACTTCCACGGCCTGTCGCGCAATTCATCGACCTCTGCTTTACGGCAGACGTGAACGTCCGTGCGATGAAGCGTGGACATCGCGCCATTCCAATCCGCCGAATCTCTTCGGACAGCGCCGAGGTCGCTTCGGCAATAAACAACGCTCACAATCTGGGCGAATGGGTTGTCAGCTTCGACCATCTCTTAAGCCGCGACATGTTGGCAAAAAACGGCATTCAAGTTATTCGAGATATGCTCGTACCGGGTACGGAGGCTCGCTTGATTGTGAGCTCACGAGAACCGAGCCACAGCCTACTTCGGCAGATGACTGTTGAGTTCCAAAGAATGAGTGGCACGTGGTTAGCTTCGTCGGCCATGCAAGTTTCTGAACTCGCGATAACGACCGTTGTGCAAGTGGCGGGCAAGAAGGTCATGGCGGCCGGGCGCTCAGAAAAAACTGCAAAAGAGATTATCGGCTTGGCGGCTGCGACAGGGCTAATTCGCGCCATCCAAGAAAGACAGGGTACCATGTCGGTCTGGTTCTCCCTCGACGACAATAAGGCCACATTCGGACTACGCGAGAAATTGGCCGACACGCTCGCTGTTTCTGTCAGAAAGAGCCGCGCGGGAAAGTTCATCATTGATTTAACGGTGGTCGAGGCGAAGTGCGTCTCAAGAACATCCGAGGCGACGGAAGCGAAATCTTCGCGTGAACAAACGCTCGCGACAATGCGGGTCTTGCGAGACAACTTCGTTGATCAATCTGACGCCATTGCGAGACGAGCGTGGGGAGCGGAATTTTTGTCGTTGCTTTCTTTGCGACCCGAGTTCTCCCGTCTGCTCGCGACGCGAGACGACCTCGCCTCCTTCAAGGATGACCTGGTGCGCGGAAGGGTAGGCTTCACCGTGCAAGGACGTTCAGTGGTCGTGCTTCATGATGACGATCAGACGGGGAAGGCTACTGCGGCCACATTGGACACCAATGATAGTATGCTTGTTCAGCACCGCCTCGGCCTACAAGCCCTCGCGGAACTCATGCGTTACCTGGATGATCCGAAGACACTCGAAAAGCTGAGTATCGAAGACCCTCTGACCATCGAAGATGTAAGTGAGCGTGCGCCAGCACATTTGGAAGAACAGAAACAGCCAGTAGTTCTGACCAAGCCCGTTTCTCCTTCGGGAGAGCCAGGAGCGTCTGACGGTGAATCTTCATCGATCAGAGCGACTACAGATAAACCTGCGGCTGATATCCAAGAACCGACCGCGGGCGTGGAACCATCGACTGTTCACAGTTACCCTGACCGCCATCAAATTCCGCCCCCACTACGACAGGCATTGCTGCAAATCGTGCACGAGACCGGCGCTGGTGCCTTGAGAGACAGCGACATGGAAGTGGCGCACGCTACCGCGAGCAAACTTCAAGCAGCTCTCATGGGGTACGGCATGCAGGCCGTGTTCACCTCGGATCCTCTAACCTCAACACCGAACGGTGTCATCGTTCGATTCAAGGGCCACGACACCTTAACCGTGAAGAAAATAGATGCGAAAAAAGATGAGCTGAAGAGTACCCATGCACTTGACGTTATCGATGCTCGCAGTGGCTTGGGTGAAATCAGCTTCTACATCGCACGCTCTGACCGCCAGGTTGTGAGCTTGGCCGACGTGTGGCTCAAGACTGAGTGGCCGAGCTCTGCGCCTAATCGCCTTGCAAGTCTTCTTGTCGGCACACGAGAAGACAATGGTATGCCGCTATGGCTCAACCTAACCGAAGGCTTCGGTGGAAACGAACAGCACGGTCCGCACACGCTAATCGCCGGCGAAACGGGCAGCGGAAAGGGCGTCCTGATCCAGAACTTACTCCTCCAGCTGATCGCTCTCAATGATCCGAAGAATTTGAAGCTCTTCGTCATTGACCCAAAGCTCGGCGCGGACTTCTTCTGGATTTCTGAGGCCCCTCACCTGGTAGGCGGGATCGCCGCATCACAAGAAGAATCCGAGGAGGTTCTCGATGGGCTGGTTGCCGAAATGGAGCGACGGTACGATCTGATCTCAGGTGCTCGCACACCAAACATCGTCGAGTATAACAAGAAGGTCTCTGCAGACGATCGACTGCCCAGGATCATAGTCTTTCATGATGAAATGGCAGACTGGATGGCCGACTCCGAGGACTATCGCAAGATGATCCAAGGAAAGATGACACGTCTCGCTTCTAAGGCGCGCGCGTGTGGCATGAACATTTTCTTGATCACTCAACGCGCCTCACAGGATGCCATCCCCGTCGGTATTCGCGACAACCTGAACAACCGTCTGTGCCTGAAGGTTGCCTCTGCTCCAGGATCCTTGCTTGCTCTAAAAGTCCCGGGTGCTGAACGGCTACTTGGCCGCGGCCACCTCGCGGCAAATCTGAGCGGAGACCGTCCCCGAGAAGGTGAATTCTTTACCGCCCAAGTTCCGTTTGCCTCCACTGATCAGCTTGAGCGCTTGGGAAAGGCGGCGATTTCAAACTGGTCTGATGAAGGGTAATTGAATCCGATTTGTGTCAATCGGCATCCAATCGTGCCCCCCTATCGGCGTCCAATATTGATCCCTCTGGAGCTGAGCTGGCACGGCGCTGCGCAGTACCTATGTAACGCAGCGGCGGCGGGCCAGCGCGGGTGCCGTTTGCGAAGACGTTGCCCCCGACGTCACCCCCTCCGCCTGACGTTGCCCCCAACTTTTATCCAGCGTGAGCGAGACTCCGGGGATTAGATCAAGCCGATATCCGGAAGGCCTTCATCGACATCCAGGGCCACCTGTTCCGCTGATCAACCGCCAGAACCCTGTCACGGGGCCGGAAATGGCGGAATTGCCACGAATTTTTTGTCAAATGGACATTTCAACCGCCAAAATGGACGAGAATTAATTGTCGCTTCAGGGGAAGCAACACAATCTGCGGACACGCCCAAGTTTTCCGTCCCGCTGAAACGAGAACCATCTCCTGCGAAACAGGAGATGCCCATGTTGCCCTTCGCCAGATTCCACGCCGCCACCCTCCTCGACCTACACAGATGGTCGACGCTGTCGCGCAATGAGGTTCGCCCTTTTCTTGCCCGGTTCGGAATTCACCCGCTCGGAACGAAATACCCGATGTTGCGGGTCTATGAGCATCTTCTGGGCCTGTCGCCCGCCAGCGCTGCCGAGGAGCTCATGCTCGGAGGGGGCCTGATGCGCGTCACAACCGTTGCAGAGTGGTTTGGTGTTACTGGCGAAGCCCTCCTCGATGCGGCGCGCAGTCCGAACAACATGTACCCGCCGCTCTACGCGCTCGGGCCGAAACGGCATCTCGTGCTGAAGGCGCAGGTTGAGCAGTTGCTGTCGAGCCCGAAAAACGCTTTCCATGGCCTTCCCCCAATCCCAGGCCATGCCGTGCCGGCATCGCGCCTCGCGCGCACCCTCGAGGTCTCGCCATCGCGGATAGAAGCATTGCTGGTGAACAAGGATGACCTTCCTGCGCGTGTTATCAGTCAGGGAAGCGTCCGCTACATCGTCTCAGATGTGGCCCATAGGCTCGCGGCTACCGGCTCGAACGAGGGCTCCTGCGCAAAGGAAAAAGTTCTGGCGGAAGAGATGATCGAGGACGCCCTGTCCGTGGCTCCCATCTCCACCTGCGGCGGGACCGGCGGCCTGTTCTCGGCCGTAACGAAACATGCCATTCCTCAACGCGGCGTTCCTCGACCCTGCACGCAATCCGGCTTCGATGCACGCAGAGGCGATCGCGTGCACGCGAGGCCGTCGGAGGCGAAACTGTCGGGAATATAAGGCGTTGCTTAGTTCCCGGACATTTCGACTCCGATGCACATTTTCGCTTCGTATGCACGCCAAGCGACCAATCTCCCCAATCAGACAGATGAAAGGATTTCTTATGTTTCCCAAGATGAGAAACCAACGCCGCATCGTCGAGATCCTGCAAGCCCAAGCGCCAACCACGCTTCGGGATGTTTGCGACCGCGCCCTCAAGGCGCAACAGCAGTTTGCTCTCCACAAGGAATAAACGAATGGGTCTTTTTTCCAGTGCCTCGCAAGCGGCGATGGTTGTCGCCGCGCCGGTCCCGACAACGATGAAATCGGTTTTCGAAGAGACCGTTGACGCGACCGAGCGCAACCGCATTGCGCGCGTAGGCGAGTTCTTTGATGCCCCGCTCTCCACATTCGACGGCGACGGGATGGACCTGCTGTCCTGGTTTGACACCCACTTCCCGGCACTCAAGCAGATCGGTGCGGGACCGCTTCCCGGCACGGATCGTAGTTTTTGGCAGTCGAAAAGCAGCTACGCCAAGTGGCGCGAGGTCGTCCGTCGCCGGATTCGGACAACCCTCGGGCTGGTCGATGCACAGAAAAAGCTTCGTGCGCGCAGTGATGGCTGGACCCCCTTCTTGGAAACTCTGGAAGACCTTTCGAAGGATCACGGCCCAGTACATTCCGGGACACTCGGGGCCATACGAACGTTCTCCGACCGCGCCCGAGCGGCCGGCATCGATCCAATGGATCTGACCGCTGACATCGTTCCACCGTTCCTGGAGAAAATGCCGGCCCACGACCGCAATGCTTCAGAGAGGGTTCTTAAGGCGCTTGCACGCCACCGCATCTTCCCGCAGATCGCCGCGTTTCTGCCGTCAGACTTCGACACGGACTACCTCATTCCGAATGCCCGTACGCCCGTGCCCGAAGCGGTGCGAGGAATGATCGTCAAGATGGTCGAGGCGGCGCGGTACGACCAGAGCACGTACGATGACGTCACGGAGAGTTGCATCGAGAACTTCAATGACACTACAGCCGAGACATACCGCGCTGCCCTGGTTGCGCTGGCCCGCGCCGCGCAAGAAACGCAGTCAGTGAACCTCGCGTCGCTGGACCGCCTCGACCCCCTGTTCAAAAGCCCGGTCCGAATAGCCGTGATCCGTCACTGGACGGACCTGTCGCAAACCGACGACGGTTTTAGCCTGCGGACCGCTGCAGACTACGTTCGCATCGTTGCTCAGATCGGCCATGCCAACGGCCTCAAGACGAAAAAGTGGCTTCAGAGTTTAAAGAGTAACCCAGACCTGCGGGAGGGTCACGCCCGCGGAGAGACAATGTCCCCCAAGAACCGTAAATTCTGCGAAAATCTCATTCACAATCCTGCCGATGTCCGAACTTTCTTGCGGCAGCACGTGCTCTACCGAGACCGAGCAGAAGACATCCTCGCGACCGACAAGCCGCTCACCAAAACGCAACTCCGAGCTGCCCGACGGTTAGCGACCTGTGCCGCCTTTGCAGCCATCGAGATCCGTGGCGCCGGCGTGCGGAAAGGCAGTGCACTATCCGCAGAATGTGGAGGCGTTGGTCAGAACCTTTTCCGCAAGATTTCGGGCGACAAAAGGGTTTTCGAATTCAGGATCGCAAAAAAGGATATGAAGGGGGAGTATGTCGAACTGCCACCCATCCACGTCCGCGATGACAAGTATTGCGGCTACGAGGTGCTCGACTGGTACCTGAAGACAGCGCGGCCGCTCTTCGATTTTGCCAACCCGGAATTCTGCGAAAAGGAAAATTGCGCAAGGGCAACGCATCTGTTCGTTTCAGAGCGCTCTGCAAATCCACTCACAGGATCGATGCTGTATAAATGGCTTACCCGGAGCAGCGCGGAGATCGGCCTGCCAATGTGCCCGCACAATTTTCGTCACGGCTTCGCGACGCTCTTGCTGGCGCGGTCATGGAGCAATCGCGGTCGAGCCGCCGCTTACCTCGGATGCTCGGTCGGCGTGCTCGATACGTATTACGGCTGGATCGACAAGCGACAAAAACTGGAAGAGGTACAAGACCTTCTCGCAGAGGCCTTGGCAGGGAAATGACTCGTCACGTGATCCTCGCGAAGCCCCATTGGCAACCTCATGCGGCATCGCCCGTACTGCTCCGCATGCCTCTCGCGGAGTTGCAGGCACTCGATAGCCTGGTTGAATTCATGACCGAGCATGGCTGCACCGAACTCACGCCATCCGACTGCCGCGTTTGGGCACGCCTAAATGGCGGTGCAGCCGAGATCGATAATGTCATCTCGGCCATGATCAAGACCGACGGGCCTGAGGCAGCGCCCCTTGCATCACTCCGAGTGGCGCATGAATCCCTCTCTACCTATGCGCGGTTTGCCGGAATTTCCCGCGAGCCGCGTCGCGACTACGAGCGTAAAATCTCCCTTTATCCCGACGACCTACCCGAGGACTGGAAACAGCACCTTGTCCGCATCCGGGATCGCGGGAACGATGGCGAAATCAACCAGGCGCCGGATCTCTACGACCGCATGTCGCGCAAGGTTTGCCAGTACGGATGGTATCTGCGGGAAAGCGGCTTGGCGATGGACTTCGACATCGCGGCCCTGCGCCTATTCTATGCGTATGAGACAACGCGGATCTCCAACCGTGGTGCGCCGCTGGCAACTTCGACAGTCATCGCGACATTCGCCGACCTTCGGGATTTTCTACGGTTCTCGAAGGCTTACCCAAAGCGACTGATCAAAGAACTCGACAAGCTTCTCAAGAAGCTTCGTGACCGGGCCGAAGTAGAGACTGCCCGGAAATTCGCGGCCCTCGCCGCGATCGACATCACGACCATTCATCCGCGCGCGGAGGCAATGCTCGCAGACGTTCCTAAAAAAACTAATCCTGCGAGGCGCTTCATTCAGCGCAACAGAGCCTTGGCGGTGGCGGTTCCGCCGCTGACACCGCTTCGTCGGGAATGGCATGAAATACGGTTCGGCCGCGACCTGGTCTGGACCGAGGACCGCTACCGCCTCCGGGACTACAAGCTACGCAAGACGCGGCATCGCATTGGCCGCGAGACATACCCCGGTTCGGTGCACCCGAGTGTCCAGCATTTCGTCGACGCGCGACTACTCCAAGATGATGACCCTAAGTACCTCGATTCTCTTCGGAAAAAGGCAGAGGAAGATGAGTGGCCCCTCTTCGTGCATCCCGACGGTAAGACCGTGGCCGAGAATTACGTTTCTCAGGTCTGGGCGTCGGAGTTCGGAACCGGCGCGCATATCTGCCGATCCATAGTCTACGACGTGGTGTTCGCAATCAGTGAGGACGCAACGCTGGCCGGCATGCTTATGAATGACCACACGTCACAGCAGGCGCGCAAGAAATACACCGGAAATCAAGCAAAGCAGGCCGCGCTCGCTGCAGCCGGACGGGAAATCGATGAGATCTTTGGGTTTTTCGATGTCTGAGGACTAATCTCACGGGGCAGCCGATCGGCTGCCCCCATTTTTGAGGTCGCTCGACCATCGGGGATCGTGCGCCCCGCCGCGGCTTCACCTCAGGCGGCGGAATGCTGCGGACTGCGCAGGGTTTGGAGCGCCTTGGGCCGCTAAAGCAGGCCGTGACACAACCGCCTCCTTCCGGCCGCCTGCCCCAAGCAGTCCAAGGCGAGCAGCTGGCGATACGGCGTTTTCTGCCGTGCATTTCGAACTGCGTCTCGATCCTGACGCCCGGATCTGCCACGCAATCGCTGGCCGCATGTGCCTTCTTCGCCGATCTGGAAGACGTGGAACCCGGATGCTGATCGCGATCGCATGCGAAGTGACCGCGGGATGTGGGACAGCTACAGGCAGATCACGGGCTGATTTATGCGGACATGCTGTCGACGAAATGAGTCAGCACTGCCGATAGGGCCGCAGGATCGCGGAACAAAAGACCATGTCCCTCATCATGCAGCGACAATTCCGCCTGCGGCATGCATCGCACCAGGGCCTGTGACAGGGACAGGGGGCTCTGGTCGTCGAACCGTCCGCTCAGCACCAGCGTGGGAACCGCGATAGCGGCCAGATGATGCCGAGCATCATGGGCGGCCCGCGCGGCCAAGAGGCGCGGATGACCGCGGGCATTCGCGGCATGAGCGAGAAAGCGCCGCTCGGCGTTCACCCTGTCCTCGATCCGCCCCCTCTGCGCCTCGGGCGCCAGCGTTGCAAAGCGCCGATCCTGTAGCTGGAGGATTCGTGCGGCGCGATCGTGAGGGTCCGGGATATCCCTGAACTCATGGATCGGATAGGATCTCTCGCCCGGACCACCGGGCGCAGCCACGGCCAAGGCCAGGCGCCGGACCCGGTGTGGCGCAAGGCCCGCGAGATGCAGGGCCGTCATGCCGCCGAAGCTTTCGCCGAGCACGACGGCCTCGGACCACCCAAGCGCATCCAGCAGGGCCAGAGCATCGAGCGCATAATCCTGCATCGTCCAATCGCCATCGGGCTGGTCGGTGCGGCCAAGCCCACGTGGGTCCGCAGCGGCGATCGTAAATCGCGTGGCAAGGGCCGAGGAAAAAACCGGCGGGGCCAGTCCGAGATCGAAACTCGATCCCCCGAGAAACAACAGGCGCGGCCCCTCGCCCGCGACATGGACATTCACGGTCAGACGCGGAGTTTCTATCTGCTGCATGATGCGTGAGCCGACAAGGGTTGGCTCGCACCCATCATGGCGCGCGCGTCCGGACAATGCACCAGAGTCCTGGGTTGCAGGGTCATCCCTGTCGCGCCCTCAATGCGCGGAACAGGGGCAACAGCAGCATGAAGATCGCCGCAAGGATCAGCCCGAACGCGATGGGATGCCCGGTAAAGAAGGCCCCAAAACTGCCATTGGTGATGATCAACCCCTGGCGCAGGCTGATTTCGAGCGTCGGCCCCAGCACCATGCCGATGACAAGCGGCGCCATCGGATAGCCCTGCCGCCGCAAGACGAAGCCGATGCCCCCGGCCGCCGCCATGATCAGAAGATCGAACGGATTGCCGCGCACGAAGAACACGCCAAGCGTGCAGAGCAGGGTGATGACGACGAGCATATAAGCTTCGCGCAGGCGCAACAGCGGTGCGGCGACGCGGCTCACGATCATCCCCAGCGGCAGGAGCATCAGGTTGATCAGGAAGAAGCCGGCAAAGATCGCAGCGATCAGGACCGGGTTGTCCTGCATCAGCCGGATGCCGGGGGTGACGCCATGGAGTGTCAGCGTGGCCAGCATGACCGCCGTAATCGCATCGCCAGGAATGCCGAGCGCCATGGTCGGCACGAGGGCCCCGCCGGTGACAGCGTTGTTCGCAGATTCCGACGCGATCAGGCCGTCGGGTTCGCCCTTGCCGAAATTCGCCCGCGTCGGTGCCGACCGGCGCGCCTCGGCATAGCTGATGAAGGCCGCGGTTGCCGCGCCGGTGCCCGGCATGATCCCGATCACATTGCCGATCACGACGGATTTCAGCAGACCGCGCCCCCGCCCCCGCCATTCGGCCAGGCGAGGCAGGACGATGCCCCGGAAATCGATCAGCGGCGGGGCACCCTCGCCGCGTTGAGAGGCGCGGATCAGCACCTCGGACAAGGCAAAGACACCGATCACCACGGCCAGAAGGTCGAAACCCGCGATCAACTGGAAGCTGCCGAAGGTGAACCGCGGCCCGCCGGTCAGGGGATCGCCCCCTACGACCGACAGAAAAAGCCCGAGCCCCCCTGCCATGAGCCCCTTGATCGGCGACCCCTCGGAGACCGACACGATGCAAGTCAGCCCCAGCAAGATCAGCGCGAAGGTCTCGATCGGGCCGAAGTTGAGTGCGAAGGCCGCAAGCTGCGGCGCCGCGAAGATCAGCACAATCGAGGATGCCAGCCCCCCGATCACGGAGGCTATGGTCGCCCAGCCGAGCGCCTTGCCCGCCTCGCCGCGTTGGGCCATCGGGTAGCCGTCGAAACAGGTCGCAGCCGATTGCGGCGTGCCCGGCGTGTTGATCAGGATGGCCGAGATCGACCCGCCGTAGACCGATCCGGCGTATATCGCCAGAAGCAGCAGGATCGCCGGCGCCTGGCTCATGGTCAGTGTGAAGGGCAGGATCATGGCGACAGCCACGGTCGACCCGATCCCGGGAAGCGCGCCCAAAACGATCCCCAGCATCGTGCCCAAAGTCAGCACCATGAGGCCCTCGACGGTGAAGATCAGATCGAAGGCCTGCGGCAGAACACTCAGCATGTCAGATCCACCAGAACAGGGGCGATGTGGGCAATGGCATCGACAGAATGTGGTTGAACAGCGCGACCAGCGCCCCCGGCACGCTGATGGCCACGGCGGCGATGCCAAGCGGCGAGCGCACGCCCAGGATCAGGAAGAACGCGACCGACAGGACCACGGATGTGGCGAAAAATCCGAGCTTCGGCATCACGACGACATAGACGAGCATGAGCACCATCAGGAACAGCACGTCGCGCAGTCCCGACGCATCCCAACCGCTCCGGGCCCGGAGGTCGATGACCATGTTCGGCACGGCAAGCGCGATCAGGCAACCCAGCACGATCCTCGGGAAAAAGCCCGGATCGAAGGCCGCGCCCATGTCGGATGCGGGAAAACTGTAGGTGCTGAAGAACAGACCCACAGACAGCAGAAAAAGCGCCAAGGCCACAACGGCGCGCTCGGAATTCAGGCTCATCGCATTCACCGCGGGTCCGTGGGGAAAGGTGCAGCGCCCGGTTCATCCACCGGGCGCTGTCCGGCCGGCTCAGAGACCGGCTGCTTCGATGATTGCGGCGTTCGACTCGTACTGCGCACGATAGAAGGCGTCGAATTCCTCGGCGTTGCGATAGGCGAGCACAGTGTTCGTCTGCTCGGCAAAGGCCTGAAATCCTTCCGAGGCGATGGCCTCTCCACAAGCATCCGACAACTGCTGCACCACCTCGGGCGGGGTCCCCGCCGGGGCAAAGAAGCCACCCCAGAGATACAGTTCGTTCAGCGGCGCTTCGATCCCGATCTCGGCGGCGGTGGGAATATCGGGCATCGAGGCCAGCCGCTCGGAATTGAACACCACAAGCGGGCGCAACCCGCCGCCCTGCATCAGGATCTCGGTATCGCCGAAGAACTGGATCGTGCCTGCGGCGATCCCCTGCAACGCCGGGCCGGAGCCCTGGAACGGCAGGTGGCGGACATCATCGATGACGCCCAGCCCCTGGAACGCCGCAACCGCGGTCAGATGCGTGATCGCACCCGGGCCCGACGAGCCATAGAGATACCGGCCCGGTTCGGCGCGGATCGCCTCGACCGCCTCCTCGATGGTGGTCATGGGGTTGCTTTCAGACGTGAACAGAACCGTCGGCGATGCGGCGACCGAACAGATCGGTGACCAGCTGTCCAGGCCATAGGGCACATCGTTGATCTGCGGCTGGATGGTCGAGACGGTGATCGAGAAATAGCCTAACTGGTAGCCATCGGGCCGCTGGCCGGCCAGCGCGCCTGCCGCCACGGTTCCACCGCCGCCCGCAGTGTTGGACACGAAGACGTTGCCACCGATGGCGTCGGCAAAATGCGGCGCGAAGCCCCGGATCAGAAGGTCGGTGCCGCCGCCGGCGTTGAACGGAACGATCAGGTTGATGGGGCGCTCCGGAAACTCCTGCGCCTCAGCCCCCGCCGCGAAGGCAAGCACGACACCGGCAAGGGCCGATGCGGTCAAATTCGTCACTTTCATGAAATCCTCCCTGACATGAAGCAAGCGTATTGGTAACGTTGTCAGCATTGATGGTAACGTTGTCAATTCTGAAACTGACTCGTATCATGTAAATTGTGTCCGTGCCTTGGAGGCTGAAATGACGAAGGTGGTATCGCGCCCGACGCTGCGCGACGTAGCGCACCATGCCGGGGTAAGCGTGATTTCGGCATCTCGTGTCATGCGCGACGCCCCGAACATTTCAGACGGATTGCGCGCGCGCGTTCGCGCCGCAGCCAACGCTCTGGGCTACACCCCCAACCGCATCGCGGGATCGCTCAGGGGGCAAGCCTCGGACCTTGTGGCCGTCATCGTGCCGTCCATGTCGAACAGTGTGTTCGCCGATATCCTCGACGGCATCGACGAGGGGTTCAAGGGTACGCCCCTGCGAACGGTGCTTGGCCTATCGCGCTACGACATGGACGAGGAAGAGGCGATCTTGCGCGAACTCCTGTCATGGAACCCCGCCGGCGTGATCATCAGCGGCCTCGAACACAGCGCCGCCGCAACAGCAATCCTTCAAAGGTTGGAGTGCCCCGTGATCGAGGTGATGGACAGCGACGGGGACCCGATCGATACCAGTGTCGGGTTCTCCATGGTCAAGGCCGGACAGGTGATGGCCGATCATTTCCTTGCGCAGGGCTATCGCCGGATCGGCTATGTCGGCGCATGGGGGGAATTGCCGGTTCGATCGCGCAAGCGGCGGCTGGCCTTCGAGGCGCGGCTCGCCGAAAATGGCGTGGAACTTGTCGACCGCCAGATCGAAGAGGATCAATCCTCCTTCGCGGCGGGCGCAGCCGGGTTGCAGGCACTTCTTGCCCGGTCACCCGAGATCGAAGCGGTGTTCTTCGCCAACGACGATCTTGCCCTTGGTGCGCTGTTCCATTGCCTGTCCGTTGGGATCGCGGTGCCCGAACGGCTGGCGCTTGCCGGGTTCAACGGACTCGACATGCGCGACGGCATCACGCCGCGTCTCACCACCATTCGCTCACCGCGCAACGAGATCGGCGCGCGAGCGGGACGGATCATGCTGGACCGGGTCAGAGGCCGCCCAAGTGCTGAACGCGGACGGATCGACTTGTCTGTATCCCTGCTTCAAGGGGCGACGACCTGAGCATCTCGGGTTCGCCCCCTCTTTCCACCTTGCATGCCCGCTCACGCAGCACGCGGGTCACGCAATCATGGTCGAGGGGCGCGCACTCTCACCTCGGCTCTTGAACTGGTATCGTTTCGACCAGAAACTTGGCCATGGCCATGGCCATGGCCAGGAAGCCTTGGGCCGACGCCTGAGCACGGAAGACCGAGATCGGCACGAATGGCGGCCATCGGTGCCGCTGCACTGCTCCGAATGTAGATGACGGAAGAAACGTCGGGCGATTGCGCGATGATCATGGCTTTCGCGCGCCAGAATTAGCAAATTTGCCTCTGCTCTCGATCCTTTCGTGTGCCTCATCGAAGATCCAGCCGCGGCGGATGCCAAGTCCGGCGCGCTTCATCCCGACCTGTCAATAAGGGCCTGGATGGTCCACTCCGACCTTACCTGCGCTATGGGCGGGAATGTATGTGCCGACTGCTGTTCGCAAGACATTTTGGCGTGGGTGCAGATATCGCAGATATGTATCCGGTCTACTTGTCGGCACGAGGGCCGTGACCTTGTTGGGTATACGCACACACTTCGATCTCAGTAGCGGACAGGCCGACTGGGGGCCAATTCCGCCCTCAGATTCCTCGTGCGCAATTTATCCGTTCCATTCCGTTTCCTCTCGCGAACATCTTCACGGCCGTCGGGCGATCAGATCGCCTCGGCGACCG
>NZ_JASJOF010000009.1 GCF_030163795.1 Roseicyclus marinus
CCGCGCCCGCATCCACATCGATCGGACCGGTCGAGGCCCCGCCGTCGATCACGTCGTCGCCGGACCCCGTCAGGACCTTCTCGATCTCGTCGAAGGTGATGTCCGGCGTCCCGTCGGCATCCAGACCGTCGACCGTCCCGCTCTCGGGATCGGTGCCAAGGATCACCGACAGATCGCCCGCCTCGTCGGACAGGTCGAGCACATCGCCCGCATCCCCGTTCTCCGGACCCGCCGGGAACCCGTCCGTCCCGTCGCGCCCGCCATCCAGCGTGACATCGACATCCGTCGCCGGATCGGTCGGATCGAGCGTGAACACATCGTCCCCGTCGCCGCCCGCAGCCACATCGCCGCCGCCGACCGCGATATCGTCATCGCCATCGCCACCGTCGAGCGTGTCATCCCCCGCACCGCCCGCAAGCGTGTCGGAGCCCGCGCCGCCCAGGATATCATCCGCACCGGCGCCGCCCGCGATCTCGTCATCGCCGAGACCACCGGCCAGCACATCGTCGCCCGCGCCACCCGCGATCACATCATCGCCCGTGCCGCCGTCGACCGTGTCGTCGCCCGCGCCCGCGTCGATCGTATCGTCGCCGCCATTGCCTTCGATCACGTCGTTCAGACCATCCGGCCCGTCGATCGTGTCACCCTCGGCATCGGCATAGCCCGGCCCCATGACCTCCCCGGCCTCAAGACCATCCACGACCCCATCGGGCACGACTTCGGGCGGCGGCAGAAGCAGCGATTCGATCTCGGTGAAGGTCACGAGGCGCACGGCCCCGGTGTCGTCGATCACCTCGACGCTGCCCGAAACGGAATTCCCATCCGGGTCGTTCGTCGTCACCAGGTTGCGGTAGGCCGCGTAATCGCGCAGGTCGAGCGTGTCGTTGTCGAGACCCGTGCTGCCGCCGTCGACGACGATCCCGGTGCCGGTGCCGCCCAGTGCGTCCAGCGCATCCGCGTCGATGACGATGCTGTCAGCGCCCGCGCCGCCCGTGATCCGGTCGCCCGAACCGCCGGTGATCACGTCATCGCCGTCGCCGCCGTCAATCGTATCATTGCCCGCATCCCCGGACAGGACATCGTCGCCGCCCTCGCCCAGCAGAACGTCATCGCCCGCGCCGCCCGACAGCGTGTCGTCGCTGCTTGCGAGGAACTGCTCGGTCAGGGACACGTTGTCGAGCAAGGGGCCAAAGGCCGAACTCTGTCCCGCGATCTCCCGGAATTCGAGCCGGTCAAGGCCGCTGCCCGACACGGTATAGGTGTAGGTCTGCCAGCTGTTGGTCGCGGGCGTGATCGTGTCGATCAGCTGGCCGCCGAACCAGACCTGCACGCTGTCGGTGCCTCCGTCCACGCGCTGCTGGGCCTCGAAACTGAGCGTCAGCGTGCTGCCCGCGGTCGTGGTGACATCTTGGTAGATGTTGTCCACGGCAGAATCGGCGTCGATCTCGGCCCAGTTGGTGCCGTCCGCCGCCGTGTTGCCGTCCAACCCGTTGCCCTGAACCTCGATGATGCCGCTGTTCGACAACCAGCCGTCCAGCGATCCATTCGACAGATACGTGAAATTGCCGTCGGCGATACCGGCCTCGAACGATCCGTTCGTCACCAGGTTGGGGCCATCGGTCAATTGCTCCGACCCGCCGACGAGGCTGTCATTGCCCGACCCACCTGTGATCAGATCGTCGCCCGCGCCACCCAGCAGCGTGTCGTCATCCGCGCCACCGTCGAGCACGTCATCCCCGCCCTCGCCCAGAAGCACGTCATCGCCCGCGCCGCCCGACAACGTGTCGTCGCTGCTTGCGAGGAACCGCTCGGTCAGGGACACGTTGTCGAGCAAGGGGCCGGCGAAACTGTTCTCCGCCGCCAATTCACGGAATTCGAGCCGGTCGAGGCCGCTGCCCGACACGGTATAGGTGTAGGTCTGCCAGCTGTTGGTCGCGGGCGTGATCGTGTCGATCAGCTGGCCGCCGAACCAGACCTGCACACTGTCGGTGCCGCCGGCCACGCGCTGCTGGGCCTCGAAACTGAGCGTCAGCGTGCTGCCCGCGGGCGTGGTGACATCTTGATAGATGTTGTCCACGGCAGAATCGGCGTCGATCTCGGCCCAGTTGGTGCCGTCCGCCGCCGTGTTGCCGTCCACCCCGTTGGCCTGAACCTCGATGATGCCGCTGTTCGACAACCAGCCGTCCAGCGATCCATTCGACACGTACCTGAAATGGCCGTTGGCGATACCGGCCTCGAACGATCCGTTCGTCACCAGGTTGGGGCTATCGACCAGCTGCTCCGACCCGCCGACGAGGCTGTCATTGCCCGCGCCACCGTGGAGCTGGTCGTCGCCCGCGCCACCCAGCAGCGTGTCGTTGCCCGCATCGCCCATCAGCGTGTCGAGCCCGCGATTGCCAAGGATCAGGTCGTCGCCATCGCCGCCCGACAGGAAATCATCCCCGGTCGTCTCGCCGTTCACATAGGTGAAATTCGCGCCGTCGATCGTGCCGAAGTTCAGGCCGGAATTGAACGCCCGCGCCGTCATCGTGAAGGTGACGGAGCTGGTCGGCCCGAAGATCGTCGCCACCTGCGAGATGGGATCATCGGGGTTGCCCACGTCTTGCGTGCCCGAGGCGCTCGCCGTCATCGAACCGTTGTTGAACGACACGGCCACGCTGCTGTTGGGCGCGACGCCGACATCCAGAAGGCTGGGATCACTGATCGTGATGATCTCGGCCCCGCCATTGGAATCGAGATCCCCAAAGACGATGCCCGGTTGCAGGACCACCGGCGCGCCGGTCACCGTGTTGAAGAATTCGAAGCGGAAGGTCGCGGACTGACCCTGCATCGCGTTGTTGTTGTTGCCGTTCAACAGGATCTCGGCGCCGTTGTCCTGAGCCAGATCGACCTGCAGATGGCTCGACGTCTTGGACACCAGCACCAGCCGCGCGGAAACCTGCGTGCCGTCATCCAGCGTGGCGACATTGTCGTAGATCACGCTCGACCCGGCCACTGCCGCGTTCGGCCCGGCGGTTTCGCTGCCCGCCCGCACCGAGGAGAAATTGATCGCGACCGCGTCCAGCCCGCTCAGCGCGCCCGAGGCGGCGACGGGGCTGTCGCCAAAGATCGTGTCGTTGCCCGCATCGCCGAAAATCGTGTCGTCGCCCGCATCGCCGGCGATGAAATCATTGCCCGGCCCGCCCGTGGGCACGGTGGTCGTCACCGAGCCATCCGTGTAGCTGGTGGCGAGCGAGCTGTAGTTCACCTCGGGCGTGGTGTCCGTGCGCGCGATGAACGTATAGGTCTCGCTGGTGTCGATCGGCGCATCCGAAACGAAACCGACCACGTCATTGCCGTCCAGTTCGACGACATAGATGTTGATGATGTCGCCCGACGAGGACTGCAGCGAATAGGAATATTCCGGCGTCAAACGCTCGCCCGCCGCGCCGAAAATACCGTTCAGCGTGGTTCCCGATGCCAGGACCTGGCTGGTGTCGCCATCGTCGAACCGGCTGTCGTTGTCGTTCAGACCCACGGTCTTGGGCGTTGCCCCCGCGACAAAGCGCAGGGTCGACCCGCCCACGTCATCCTCACCCGTGGCGCTGTTCTCGAACGGATTGTCGTTGCCCGGCGCGTTCACCACCGTCACTTGCGACAGATCCCAGACAAAGACCGTCCGGTTCGCACCCGCCACCGGGGTCAGCGTCACCACGCTGGGCACGGAATCGAGGCTTCCACTGTCGCCCGAGATCACGTCGTCGCCTGCGTTCCCGCGCAGGAAATCGTCGCCCGCATTGCCCAGGATCGTGTCGTTTCCGGTTCCGGCGTCCACCCGGTCGGCGCCGCTGCCTGCGTCCACCACGTCATTGCCGCCACCCGAAATGATCGTGTCGTTTCCGGCATTGGCAAAGATCGTGTCGTTGCCATCGGTGATCCGGTCACCCTGCGCATCGGTGTAGCCGACCGGCATGACCTCTCCACTCGCCGCACCATCGACCGCGCCGTCGTTGTAATTGCCGTAGACCACGTCGACATGAAGCTGCTGTTGGCCGGTTGAGACGGTCACAAGGTCTGTAACGCCATTCGCATTCGCATCGCTGTCCAGCAGCGGATCGCCAACGTCGATCGGAGCGATGGTCTGGCCCGAAATCTCGGTCGGCACGCGGATCAGGTAGGAGCCTTGGGGCAGGTTGGCGAAGGTATAGCGCCCCGAGGCATCCGTGGAGGTCGTGGCAAGGACCACACCGTCGGACCGCAGCAACTGGACCTGGATGCCCGCGAAACCGGTTTCGAGCCCGCCGCCCGCCGCGACCTCGGTATAGTCGCGGTTGGAGTCCGTCACGAGACGTCCAGAAATGATCGCGGTATTCGTCATCGTTACTCTCCCGATCGCGGGCCCTTGCGCGGACCCCGGGTCCGACAGGCGGACCAGCTGATTTCTTACACGACAATCGGGCGATGACGTGGCGCTGTGGCGGCACGCTCAACGGCTTTGAACGGACGGGGCTCGGCTGTTTCGTGCGCACACGAAATCGCCCGGTGCGGGGCATGACGCATCCCGTACCGACGTGCTTGGAGGCGGTCTACGGACCGGCACACCACACACATACCCCCGCCGCTATTCGCGCAGGTCGAGCGGCCGCCCCCGGCCTATGCAGACATCGCCCCCCAGTCGGGCTGCACCCTGTGTATCCGGAATCCGGGCCCTACAAAAAGCGCAAAATTTGATCTGTTCCCTCCGAAGGGTGCCATGCAGCGCCTTGTTTCCACATGATTTCATCTTTCTTCGCATCTTGACCCTAGGTCAGCAAATCGCCCGCTGCCCGAGGGAATTCGCGATAAATCCTTGGTTATTCAAGGCTCTCCAAGAGATAATGCCGTTAACTTTGGATAGTATTTGATCCATCTCTGGGGACGCATTGTTGCCGCTGCGAGAACAATGAACAGGGTCAAACTGGAAACACTCTGTTCCCGACTTGTCCGGACCAGAGGGGTCAACCCGGCTGCAAACCTGCCCGAAAGGACAGGTCAGGCCACGAATGGCCCCGCCACCCCGCGAATCGCGCGGGGGTTGCATGACAGTGATTTGGCGCTGGTACCCGAGGCCGGACTCGAACCGGCAAGCCTTGCGGCGGCGGATTTTGAATCCGCTGCGTCTACCATTCCGCCACTCGGGCAATGTTCGTCCGATTACCGAACTCGCCTTGCTCCGTCCAGCCCGAATCCTTGCTGCATTGCACCCGTGCGCGCCGAACCGCGCCCCCATGTGCGCTGGCGGGCGCAGCGCGGGTTTGCTACCCATCCCCCGACTCGAAGCGCCCGCCCGCTTCCCCCCCGACGAGGAGCCGGGCCGATGCCTGCCCCCCTGCCCGAAACCAACCCGGACGAGCAGCCGATCACCATCTCCCGGCGCCTCGACGACTTGGCCCGCGACGCGCAAGGCACGGCCGTGACGCTCGACTGGATCATGGCGCAACTCCATGAACGCGCCTTTGGCCTCTTCTTGCTCGTTCTGGCGCTGCCCTGCTGCATTCCCTTTCTCTACGGGATACCCCAGATCGTGGCCCTGCCGCTCGTGTTCGTCTCGGCCCAGATCCTCATGGGGCGCAAGATGCCATGGCTGCCGGGCCGCCTCGGCGCGCGGCAGGTCCCGGCCGCCAGCCTGCAGAAACTGGCCGATCGCGCCGGGCCATGGCTACGCCGGATCGAGGCGGTCAGCCGCCCGCGCCTCGCCGCCCTCACCCGCCGCCCATTGGACCAGATCGTCGGCGTCGCCCTCGTGGTCTTCAGCGCTTCGATCCTCGTGCCGCTGCCGGGCACCAATACCGTGCCCGGTATCGCCGTTGTGATCGTGGCCATGGGCCTGTTGCAGCGCGACGGCATCCTCGTCATCCTCGGCACGATCCTCGGCACCGCCTGGATCGCAACGCTGCTGATCGCGGGCGCGACACTGGCAAGCCTGCTCAAGGGCTGGCTGGGCCTCTGATGGGCCGGGATTCCGAAAGGCTGGAGTTTTGAAAGATCTGACGCAGACCAAGTTTCTGATGGCCCTCGCCGGCGCCGGTTCGGCGGCGCTGCTTCTGGGCGCCTTCGGGTTTCAGCATATCGGCGGCCTCGCGCCCTGCGCGATGTGCCTGTGGCAGCGCTGGCCCCATGCCGTGGCCATCGCGCTGGCCGCCGTGGGCCTTGCCGTGCCCCACGCGATCGTCGCCGTGGCCGGCGCACTCTCCATGCTGACGGGTGCGGGCATCGCGCTCCTGCACACCGGGGTGGAACGCGAGTGGTGGACCCTCAACCTCGCCTGCACCGGCGGCGGCGAGGATCTGGGCGCGATGGATGTGACCGCCCTTCTCGACCCAACCCAAGGGTCGGGCATCGTCCTGTGCACCGAGGTCGCATGGTCGTTCCTCGGCCTGTCGATGGCCTCGTGGAACGGGCTGGCCAGCCTCGCCATTGCGGCGCTCTGGATCGCCGCCGCGTGGTCCGTCTGGTCTTCGTCAAAAAAGGCCTAAACCCCCGTCACGGCGGCAACACGTTCTTTACCTTTCACGCGCCATGGCAGGGTTTCCTTAATCTTCGCCCTGATCCGGCAAGGATGCGTTAACCGCTAGTGATAGGTGAATTCCCCCGTGACGTTGCGCCATTCGCCGGGCGAAATCAGCTTGCGATGGACGAACCGCACCGAATGAAGCGGACCTTCGATCTTGTCCTGCCAGAACTCGATGAAGTCGAAAAGCCGCGGATAATCCGGCGCAAGATCATAGTCCTGCCAGACGAACGTGTTGAGAACATTACGATAATCGGGCATCCGGTAGATCATCTCGGCGGTGGTCAGCCCGTATCCCTTCAGCATCAGCTCGGTCTCGGTCGGTTTCATGGGCACCTCTGATGTTGCCTCTTCCACGACTCAAGGATGCCGAAGACCTGTTAAAAATCAACGAAAACAATCTGTTGGCACTCCGCTCCCGGTGCTGCCAGTTCATCCCGCCCTCCGGCATTGCACCCCATATCCGGGGAGCCTATACTGCGCCCCAACAACATATAGCGATCAGCAGCAGAACAGGCGGACAGCGTGAGCGACACCCCGGAACCCCCTGAGAACGATCAAGAAATCGCGCCGGAACGCGCGCCGCATCACGGCCCGTCGATCGACATCGCGGCCGAGATGAAGACCTCGTTCCTCGATTACGCGATGTCGGTGATCATCTCCCGCGCGATCCCCGATCTGCGCGACGGGCTGAAGCCCGTGCATAGGCGTATCCTTTTCGCCATGCATGAGACTGGAAACACTCACGAAAAAGCCTACCGCAAATCCGCCCGCCCCGTCGGCGACGTGATGGGCCAGTACCATCCCCACGGCGACTCGGCGATTTACGACGCGCTCGTCCGCATGGCGCAGCCCTTTTCCATGTCTCTGCCGCTGCTCGACGGTCAGGGCAATTTCGGCTCCATGGACGGCGACAACCCCGCGGCCATGCGCTACACCGAAGTGCGGATGGACAAGCCCGCCGCCTATCTCCTTGCCGATATCGACAAGGAAACCGTTGATTTCCAAGACAATTACGACGGAAAGCAGCAAGAGCCCACGGTTCTTCCCGCCCGCTTCCCCAACATGCTCGTCAATGGCGCGGGCGGCATCGCGGTGGGTATGGCGACCAATATCCCGCCCCACAACCTCGGCGAAGTCATCGACGCCTGTCAGGCTCTGATCGTCAATCCGGACCTCTCTTCGGAAGAGCTCATCGAATATATCCCCGCGCCCGATTTCCCGACCGGCGGCCTGATCCTCGGCCGCTCCGGGGCTCGCAAAGCCTATCTGGAGGGACGCGGCAGCGTCATCATCCGCGCCAAGACCCATGTCGAGGAAATCCGCAAGGACCGCTACGCCATCGTCATCGACGAAATCCCCTACCAGGTGAACAAGGCCTCCATGATCGAGCGGATCGCGGATCTTGTGCGCGAGAAAAAACTCGAGGGAATCTCGGGTGTTGCCGACGAAAGCGACCGGATCGGCGTCCGCGTGGTGATCGAGCTCAAGCGTGACGCCACGCCCGAGGTGGTGCTGAACCAGCTGTTCCGCTTCACCCAGATGCAGACCTCCTTCGGCTGCAACATGCTGGCCTTGAACGGCGGCCGCCCCGAGCAACTCACGCTGCGCGGCTTTCTCACCGCCTTCCTCGACTTCCGCGAAGAGGTGGTGGCCCGTCGCACGGCCTTCGAACTGCGAAAGGCGCGCGACCGCGCCCACGTCCTCTGCGGTCTGGCCGTCGCGGTCTCGAACGTGGACGAAGTTGTGCGTACCATCCGCGCCTCCGCCGATGCAGGCGAGGCGCGCGAGAAACTGATGACCCGGCGCTGGCCCGCCGAGGAAATCCTGCCCTTCATCAAGCTGATCGACGATCCGACCCATACCGCGAACGAGGACGGCACCTACAACCTGTCCGAAGTTCAGGCCCGCGCCATCCTCGACCTGCGCCTTCAGCGCCTGACGCAGCTGGGCGTCAAGGAAGTGACGGACGAGCTTGAGGAACTGGCGGGCAAGATCAAGGATTACCTCGCCATCCTCGCCTCGCGCGAACGTATCCTCGAAATCATCTCGACGGAACTTGCTGAAGTCAAAGACCTTTTCGCCGTTCCCCGCCGGACCGAGATCACCGAATGGTCCGGCGACATGGACGACGAGGATCTGATCGAACGCGAGGATATGGTCGTCACCATCACGCAGGGCGGCTATATCAAACGCACGCCCTTGGCCGAATTCCGCGCCCAGAAACGGGGCGGCAAGGGTCTGGCGGGCGGCGCGCTCAAGGATGACGACGTCGTCACCTCGCTCTTCGTCGCGAACACCCACACGCCGCTCCTGGTCTTCACGACCAGCGGCATGGTCTACAAGCTCAAGACTTGGCGCCTGCCCCTTGGCTCCCGCGCCTCGCGCGGCAAGGCCATCGTCAATATCCTGCCCATCGAGATCGGCACCGGCATCGCCGCCGTCATGCCGGTCGACCGGGACGAGGCGCATTGGGACGAATTGCAGATCGTCTTCGCCACCAGCGAGGGCGAGGTGCGCCGCAACGCACTGTCGGATTTCACCAATGTCATGCGCAACGGCAAGATCGCGATGAAACTGCCCGAGGATGGCTCGGTCAGCCTCGTCAACGCGCGCATCTGTTCCGAGAGCGATGACGTGATGCTGGTGACGGCGCTTGGCCGCGCGATCCGCTTCCCCACAACCGATGTCCGCGTCTTCAAAGGCCGCGACAGCACCGGTGTGCGCGGCATCCGCCTCGCCTCGGGCGACCGCGTGGTCTCCATGGCCGTGATCCGCCATTTCGACGCCGAAGCGCAGGAACGGGCCGCCTATCTCAAGCAGCGCCGCCTGATGGCCGGTGCGCCCGAGGAAGAGATCGAGATCGACGAGGACGAGGAAACCGTGGCCGAGGGGCAGCTTTCCCCCGAACGCTACGCCGAGATGTCGGCGGCCGAGGATCTGATCCTGACCATCACGTCGGGCGGTTCGGGCAAACTCTCGTCCAGCCACGATTACCCCGTGCGCGGGCGTGGCGGCCAAGGCGTCATGGCGATGGACAAGGCCATGCGCGGCGGTGCGCTGGTGGCCTCCTTCCCGGTCGAACTCAGCGACCAGATCATGCTCGCCACCTCGACAGGGCAATCCATCCGCGTCCCGGTCGATGGCATCTCCTTCCGCTCGCGCAGCGCGGGCGGGGTCAAGGTCTTCAACACCGGCAAGGGTGAAGTGGTCGTTTCCGTCGCCTGGATCGCCGATCAGGGCGACAGCGAGACCGAGGGCAGCGCCGAGGGCCCCGCCCCAGACAGCCCCGCGGACGAGGCGTGACCGACGACGGGGTGCCCCGCGCATCCCGTCGCAGCCCTTCCACGACAACGCGTCAGCCCTGAACCGCGCCAAGGCAGATAGGGCTGTGACACGCCTGTCGCGTCATTGACATGGGCCGCGCGCTGCAGGTGTCCTGATCGGCCCACCTCTGCATTGGCGCACAGCGTCCATGCAAAACCTCTCATTTCTGTGCGGCTCAACCTCGGGTATCTCCCCGGTATCGCGGCGCACGACAGTGTGGCGCCGCATGGTTCAGGGATAGGAAACCAGTGATGCAAATGTTGACCACCTTCGGCCCGCTCGTCGGCCGCGTTCTGATCGGCGTGCTTTTCCTGCTTGCAGGGCTTGGCAAGCTCGGCGATGTGCAGGGCTTTTCGGGCTATCTCGCTTCGGGCGGCCTTCCCGCAGTTTTGGCTTGGCCCGCCGTCATCTTCGAAATCGTCGTGGGCGTCCTTCTGATCGTGGGCTACCAGACCCGGATCGTTGCGATCCTCGTCGCGGCCTTCTCGATCGCCGCGGGCCTGCTCTACCATTTCGCCCCGGCCGATCAGATGCAGATGGCCATGTTCCTCAAGAACCTCGCCATTGCGGGCGGCGTCCTGATGTTCGCCATCCACGGCCCGGGCCGCTACGCGCTCGACAAAGCCTGACGTCGAAGGTCGGGTCCCGGATCGGGGCGGCCCAGCCGCCCCTTTCCTTGTCCGGCCAAAACGCCTAGATCTCGGCCATGTCACACACGCTCCATATCATCGGCGGCGGCATGGCCGGGTCCGAAGCCGCCTGGCAGGCCGCCAATGCCGGCATCTCCGTCATTCTCCACGAAATGCGCCCCGCGGTCGGCACCTTCGCCCATCGCACCGGGTCGCTTGCGGAAATGGTCTGTTCCAATTCCTTCCGCTCCGATGACCACGAACAGAATGCCGTGGGCCTTCTGCACTGGGAAATGCGGACGGCAGGATCGATCATCATGGACACGGCCTATGCCCATCGCCTGCCCGCAGGTGGTGCGCTCGCCGTAGACCGCGATCCCTTCGCCGAAGCCGTGACCGCGAAACTCCGCGCGCATCCCAACATCACGGTCGTGGGCGAGGAAATCACCGCCCTGCCCGACGGCCCCACGATCATCGCGACAGGGCCGCTCACCTCCGGCGCGCTCGCCAATGCCATCGCCGCCGAGACGGGACAAGATGCGCTGGCCTTCTTCGACGCCATCGCCCCCATCGTCTATGCCGATACGATCGACATGACGATCGCTTGGGAACAATCCCGCTACGACAAGGGCGAAACGCGCGAGGAACAGCGCGCCTACATCAACTGCCCGATGACGAGGGACGAATACGAGGCCTTCATCGACGCGCTTCTTGCCGCCGACAAGACCGAGTTCCATGAGGGCGAGACGGCCGGTTATTTCGACGGCTGCCTGCCGATCGAGGTCATGGCGGAACGCGGCCGCGAAACGTTGCGGCACGGGCCGATGAAACCCGTGGGCCTGACCAATCCGCACAACCCCACGGTCAAGCCTTGGGCGGTGGTGCAGCTGCGCCGCGACAATGCGCTCGGCACGCTCTACAATATCGTGGGCTTCCAGACCAAGATGAAGTACGGCGCGCAAACCACTGTTTTCAAGATGATTCCCGGGTTACAGGATGCCAGTTTCGCGCGGCTGGGCGGCATCCACCGCAACACCTTCATCAATTCGCCGACCCTGCTCGACGACCAGATGCGCCTGCGCTCGCGGCCCAATATCCGCTTCGCAGGCCAGATCACCGGGGTGGAGGGCTATGTCGAATCCGCCGCCATGGGCCTGCTTGCGGGCCGTCTGGCGGCTGCCGAGCTCAAGGGCGAAGCGCTGCCCCCCGTGCCGCAGGAAACGGCCATGGGCGCGCTGGTCCATCACATCACCGGCGGGGCGGAGGCCAAGACCTTCCAGCCGATGAACGTGAATTTCGGCCTCTTCCCCCCGGTCGACGGGCTGAAATCCGGGCGGCGTGGCCGCAAGGACCGCTACAAGGCCTATACCGACCGCGCCAAGGCGGCATGGACAGCGTGGCTGGGACGCGAGGCTGAAGCGCCGCCTTCCTCCTCCGCTGCATAAGGTCGGGGCGGAAGTGATTGTTCCGACATGACGTTCCGAACCCGCTTTGCCCCATCCCCCACCGGCCCCCTGCATCTCGGCCATGCCTATTCCGCGATCCTCGCCCATGACATGGCGCGGGCTGCGGGTGGCCTATTCCTCCTCCGGATCGAGGATATCGACCGCGACCGCTCCAAACCCGAATGGGAGGCCCTGATCCCCGAGGATCTCACCTGGCTCGGCCTGACATGGGATGAAGCCCCGATCCGCCAATCCGACCGGCGCGACAGCTACGATGCGGCGCTTGACGCGCTCTGGGCGCGCGGTCTTCTCTACCCCTGCAGCTGCACAAGACGCGACATCGCCGAAGCGCTCACCGCCCCGCAAGAAGGGGCCGCGCCCGCCATCGGCCCCGATGGTCCGGTCTATCCCGGCACCTGCCGCACCAAACCCCGGACAGGCCCCCGGCCACGCGACGCCCATCTGCGCCTCGACATCGCAGCCGCGCTTGCCGCCATCGGCCCGCCCGCGCCCCATTTCACCGAAACCGGCCCCGATCACGCCGGCACGATCACGACCGCGCCCGAAACCTACCTGGGCGGCATCGGCGACATCGTGCTCGCCCGGCGCGATTTCGGCACCTCCTACCATCTCTCGGTCGTGCTGGACGACGCCGCACAGCACATCACCCATGTGACCCGCGGCGCGGACCTGTTCGAGGCGACGCGCATTCACGTCCTCCTTCAGCGCCTCCTCGCCCTGTCCACGCCCATCTACCACCACCACCGCCTGATCCGGGACGACGCGGGCAAACGGCTTGCCAAACGCGACGATGCCCGCGCGATCCGCCTCTACCGCGCGGAAGGCGCCACGCAGGAGGATATCCGCCGCAGGATCGGCATCTGACCCTTCTCTGTTTCAAAAATATCCCGGGGGAGTCGCCACAGGCGACGGGGGCAGAGCCCCTTTCTTGAAGCCAACGGGCAGAGCCCCCTTCTTGAAGCCAACGGGCAGAGCCCCCTTTTTCCAAAGCCCACAGGCAAAGCCCCTATTCGGGCCGCATCAACTCCACCTCGGCCCCATCTTGGACCGCCGTGTAGAAACAGCTGCGCCGGTTGGTGTGGCACGCAGGTCCTGTCTGGCGCACCAGCGCCAGCAGGCAATCGCGGTCGCAATCGATCCGCAACGCGACCAAGTCCTGCACATGGCCCGAGCTTTCGCCCTTGACCCAGAAGGCACCCCGCGACCGGCTCCAATAGGTGACGCGCCTCGTCTCCAGCGTGCGCGCCACGGCCGCCGCGTTCATCCACGCGAGCATCAGCACCTCGCCCGTCGCCGCCTCCTGCGCGATGCACGGGATCAGGCCATTGGCATCATATGTCAGGCTTGCGGGGTCAAATTCGGGCTGGTCAGTCATGGCATCGGTCTTTGCAAACGGGAATGTCGGGGCTACCTATATGCGCAAGGCACGAAAGGCGACACCCATGTCCGGCGACACCGACCTGATCAAGCTCTATTCCCAGCGCATCCTCGCGCTCGCCGCCGACATTCCCCATGCCGGTCGGCTCGACGCCCCGCAGGCAAGCGTGCGCAAGCGCGCGCCGCTGTGCGGCTCCACGGTGACGGTCGATCTCGACATGGCGGACGGGCGCATCACCCGCTTCGGGCAAGATGTGAAGGCCTGCGCGCTCGGGCAAGCCGCTGCCAGCCTGATGGGCGCCGATATCCTTGGCCGCACCCGTGCCGAGGTCGAGGAAGCTCGCGACGCGCTGCGCGCCATGCTCAAGGACGGCGCCAGCCCGCCCGGCGCACCTTTCCACGGCTACGAGGTGTTGGAACCCGCCCGTGAGTATCGCAACCGCCACGCCTCGATCCTCCTCTCGCTCGAAGCCACCGCCGAAGCCATGGCCGAGGCCGAACAAGCCAGCGCCTGCGCCTGAGCGCCGTGCATCGGGGCCATCCGCCCCTTTTTCGTCACGACCACACCCTCAATAAAAAAAACCGCCGCACCCTTTCAGGGGCGCGGCGGCAGTCAGCGTGTCTTTGGACAGGACCAGCCCCTAGAGGCAATCGGGGTCAAAGATGGTCGGGCAAACGGCGGGGACAGTCGCCGCGCCCATGGCCCTGCCGGACCGCAGGCAGAAACGGATGTCTCAGACGAGACCGGGCAGATGAAGCAGCCCGTAAGTGAAAAGCGTCAGCGCAAGAACCCCCAGCGCATCCCCGATCAGGGTATCTCCGGAGCGGGTCAGGATCTCGGCGATGCGGTTCATGGCGGGTCTCCCTTGATCTGCGTGTTGTTGCTTTGTTCTCATACCCCGACCCCCAAGTCCAGAACTTTTTGAGAACATAAGCGAACAAAACGGGTCAGCCCGCGGAAATCAGCCGGATCGCCTTGTCCTGTTCCAGCAAATACAGAAGCACGCGCGCCGATTGCCCCTGCGGCCCGATCAGCTGCGGATCGCGCACCAAAAGCGCCCGCGCCGCCGATTGCGCCAGCGCCATCAACCCCGCCTGCGCCTCGAGATCCGCGATGCGGAACCGGGGCAGGCCCGATTGCGCGGTCCCGATCATGTCGCCCGCACCCCGGATCGCCAGATCCTCCTCGGCGATGCGAAACCCATCCTCGGTGTCGCGCAGAACCATCAGGCGGCGTTTGGCGGTCTCCCCCAGGGGCGGGCGATACATGAGCAGGCAGGTCGAGGCCGCAGCCCCCCGCCCCACGCGCCCCCGCAACTGGTGCAATTGCGCAAGGCCAAAGATCTCGGCCTGTTCGATCACCATGATCGAGGCATTGGGCACATCCACCCCTACCTCGATCACCGTGGTGGCGACCAGAACCCGCGTTCTCCCTTCCTTGAAGGCTGCCATCGCCGCCGTCTTGGCATCGGGCGGCATCTGGCCATGGACCAGCCCAACGACCCCCTCGCCCAAGGCCGCCCGCAACAGGCGAAACCGTTCCTCGGCCGCCGTGGCGTCGAAATTTTCGCTTTCCTCGACCAGCGGGCAGACCCAATAGGCCTGCCGCCCTTCGGCCACGGCGCGGCGCAGATGGTCGATCACCTCGTCCATCCGGCCCGCCGACACCAGCGCGGTTGCGACCGGCGTGCGCCCGGGCGGTTTTTCGTCCAGCAAGCTCACATCCATATCGCCATATTGCGCAAGGCTCAGCGTGCGGGGGATCGGCGTCGCCGTCATCACCAGCAGGTCCGCACCCTGCCCCTTCTCCCCCAGCAAAACACGCTGGCGCACCCCGAACCGGTGCTGTTCGTCCACGATGGCCAGCCGCAGATCGGCGAATTCCACGTCCGACTGGAACACCGCATGGGTGCCGACAAGGATATGAATGTCGCCCCGCTTCAACGCCGCCAGCTTCGCGCGCCGCTCCGCCCCCTTGTCCTGACCCGACAGCATCTCGATCACCACGCCCGCCGCCTCGGCCAGTGGCTTGAGATTGGCGTAATGCTGCCCGGCAAGGATCGTGGTCGGCGCCATCATCACGCCCTGCCCGCCACCTTCGACCGCAAGAAGCAGCGCCATCAGGGCAACCAATGTCTTGCCCGCCCCCACATCGCCCTGCAAAAGCCGGTTCATCCGCGCGGGCTGGGCCATATCCGCCGCGATCTCCTCGATCGCGCGCATCTGCGCACCCGTGGGCCGAAACGGCAGACTGTCCTGCACCTTGCGCCGCAAATGGCCGTCCCCTTGCGTCACCCGCCCCTTGCCCCTCCGGACCGAGGCGCGGGCCAATGCAAGCGTCAGCTGATGCGCGAACAATTCGTCGAAGGCGAGGCGTTCACGCGCCGGATGGCTCCGCGACAGATCCTCCGGCCCCCGCGGCGCATGGGCTATGGCCATCGCCTCGTGCCAAGCGGGCCAGCCCTTTTCCCGGTAAAGCGGCCCGTCGATCCATTCGCCAAGGATCGGCGCCCGCTCCAAGGCCGAGGCGATTGCGCGCCGCATCCCCTTTTGCGTCACCCCCGCGGTCAGCGGATAGACCGGCTCGAAGGCCGGGATGTCGCCCGCCTCGTCCAGCGTCAGGATATGATCGGGATGGGGCATCTGCGCGATCCCGTCGAACAATTCCACCTTGCCCGACACGATCCTGCGGCTGCCCGTGGGCAGGATGCGCGACAGGTAATCGCCCTTGGCATGGAAGAACACAAGCTGGAACGTGGTCTGCGCATCCTCCACCTCGATCCGGTAGGGTCGCCCGCGCCCCGTCGGCGGGCGGTGCAGGCCCACCGTGACCGCAACCGTCGCCATCCCCGGCAGCGCCACGTCCCGGACCGAGGCGACCCGCGCCCGGTCCACCCCGCCCACGGGCAGCGTCAGCAGCAGATCCTTCGGCGTCTCGACCCCCAGACCTTTGTAATGCTTGGCCGTTTTGGGCCCGACACCATCCAGCGCCTCAAGCTCCGCGAACAGCGGCCACAGCTCCTCGGGCCGCCCCCGCGGGTGGGTCGGCGCCTCAGCCATCGCCCGCGCCTGCGATCAGCGCCAGCCAACCATCCTCGTCGATGGTCTCGATACCCAGTTCTGCGGCCTTGGTGGCCTTGGACCCCGCACCCGGCCCCGCCACCAACAGGTCGGTCTTGGCCGACACGCTGCCCGCGACCTTGGCGCCCAGCGCCTCGGCCCGCGCCTTGGCCTCCGCCCGCGTCATCTTTTCCAGCGTCCCGGTGAAAACCACGGTCTTGCCCGCGACCGGGCTGCCTTCCGTCTTGCGCGCGGGCGGCGGCAAGATCTCCAGATGCGCGATCAGCCGGTCGACCGAGGCGCGCTCCGCCTCTTGGCTCAGCGTATGGGTCAAAGCCACCGCCACCGCCTCCCCGATCCCGTCGATGGCCGTGATTTCGGACCAGGCCGGGCTTTCGGCCAAAAGCGGCTTGCGCGCCTTGGCATCGGGCGCGGCAGCGGCCGGCTCCTGCGCGGCCCGGTCCACCGTTTCGACAAAGGCAGCCCAAGTCCCGAAATGCCGTGCAAGGTCATTTGCCGCCACCTCGCCCACATGCCGGATGCCAAGGGCAAAGATCACCCGGCCCAGCCCGATCCGCCGTCGTTCGTCGATCGCATCGAACAGGTTGTTGGCGGATTTCTCGCCCCAGCCCTCGCGGTTCTTCACCTGCTGCAAACCCGACCCATAGCGCGCGCGCAATTCGAAGATATCGGCAGGCTCCTTGACCCACGCGTCGGCGTGAAAGGCCTCGACCTGCTTTGCGCCCAGCCCCTCTATGTCAAAGGCCGCGCGGCTCACGAAATGGCGCAACCGTTCCACGGCCTGCGCCGGACAGATCAGCCCGCCGGTGCAACGGCGCACCGCATCCCCTTCCTCGCGCAACGCCTCGGAGCCGCATTCCGGGCAGCGCGTCGGAAAAACATAAGGCTCACTCCCCTCGGGCCTGCGCGACAGGTCGACATCGGCAATCTTGGGGATGACATCGCCCGCGCGATAGACCTGCACCCAATCACCCGGCCGGATATCCTTGCCCTCGCGGATCACCTGCCCCCGCGCGTCGCGGCCGGCGATGTAATCCTCGTTATGCAAGGTCGCGTTCGAAACGACGACGCCGCCCACCGTCACCGGAACAAGTCGCGCCACGGGGCTGAGCGCGCCGGTGCGCCCGACCTGGATGTCGATCGCCTCAAGCCGGGTCCACGCCAGTTCGGCGGGAAATTTATGCGCGATGGCCCAGCGCGGCGTGGTCGACCGCAGGCCCAGCCGCGCCTGCAACCCAAGGTCGTCCACCTTGTAGACCACCCCGTCGATGTCATAGCCAAGGCCTGCGCGCCCCGCCTCGATCCCGGCGTAATGCGCAAGCATCGCCGCCACGCTGTCACACCGCTCGGTCAAGGGATTGGTCTGGAACCCCAATTCTGCAAGGCGCGCGATGGCCCCCATCTGCGTCTCGGCCAGGGGTTGCGACAGCTCGCCCCAGGAATAGGCAAAGAACCGCAAGGGGCGGGCGCGCGTGATCTCGGCGTCAAGCTGCCGCAACGACCCCGCCGCCGCATTGCGCGGATTGGCAAAGGTCTTGCCCCCCACCGCCGCCTGCCGTGCGTTCAGGGCTGCGAAATCGGCGTGGCTCATGTAGACCTCGCCGCGCACTTCCAGCACCTCGGGCGCGCCGGTCAGGGTCTGGGGAATATCGGCAATGGTGCGGGCATTGGAGGTGACGTTCTCGCCCGTCTCGCCATCGCCCCGCGTGGCCGCACTGACCAGCTGCCCGCCCTCGTAGCGCAGCGACAGCGACAGGCCGTCGATCTTGGGTTCGGCGCAAAACGCCAGCGCCGCCTCTTCGGGCAGGTTCAGGTAGCGCCTGATGCCCGCGACGAAATCGGCCACATCCGCATCGTCAAACGCATTGGCCAGCGACATCATCCGCTGCGCATGGACGATCTTGCCGAACCCCTCGGCCGGGGCCGCGCCCACCTGCTCGCTGGGGCTGTCGGGGCGCTTGAGCGCGGGGAACCGCGCCTCGATCGCGGCATTCTCGCGCTTGAGCGCGTCGTATTCCGCATCCGACAGATCGGGCGCATCGTCTTGGTAATAGGCCCGGTTCGCGGCATCGAGCACGGCTGCCAAATCCGCCAGTCTCGCGCGCGCTGCGTCCTCGGTCAGGGCATCCAGATCCGCGGCAGCGTCCGGCCCGCCGGTCTGCATATCCGCCGCGTTCGGGCCCGGCCCGCCGATCTGCGCACCCGCCGCGTTCGGGCTTGGCCCGCCGATCTGCGCATCCGTCTCGCTTGGCTGCGATCCGCGCGGCGCGTCGTTTCCGCCCGCTTGGTCCAGATCCGCGCGCGCCGCATCCCCGGTCTGGGCCGTCGTGCCCTTGCCCGCCTGCTCGCTGTTCCCGGCCATGCCGACGCCCCCGATGATGCCCGATCCCACAGGATTGGGTTTAGGAGGCCCGCGCCCGAATTTCCAGCCGCCTCAGGCGTTCATCGCGATCCCCAGCGCGCCCTGCGCCGCCACCGGGTCGCGCAGCACGTAGCCGCGCCCCCAGACGGTTTCGATGTAAGTCTCGCCCCCCGTCGCCACCGACAGCTTCTTGCGCAGCTTGCAGATGAAGACGTCGATGATCTTCAGTTCCGGCTCATCCATCCCGCCATAAAGGTGGTTGAGGAACATCTCCTTGGTCAGGGTCGTGCCTTTGCGCAGGCTCAGAAGTTCCAGCATCTGGTATTCCTTGCCGGTCAGATGCACCGCCTGCCCGTTCGCCTCCACCGTCTTGGCATCCAGATTGACCGCGATCTGCCCGGTGCGGATCACCGATTGCGCATGCCCCTTGGACCGGCGGATGATCGCATGGATGCGCGCCACCAATTCCTCGCGGTGAAACGGCTTGGTCAGGTAATCGTCCGCACCGAACCCAAAGCCCTTGAGCTTGGTATCGGGGTCGTCCAGCCCCGACAGGATCAGGATCGGCGTGTTCACCCGCGCGCTGCGCAACTGGCGCAAAACGTCATGGCCGTGAATATCGGGCAGGTTCAAATCAAGCAGGATGATGTCGTAATCATAGAGCTTGGCCAGATCTATGCCCTCCTCGCCAAGGTCGGTGGCATAGACGTTGAGATTGGCGTGGCGCAGCATCATCTCGATGCTGCGGGACGTGGTGGGGTCGTCTTCGACTAGCAGAACACGCATCATGTCACTCCGAATCTCACTGGGGAATCTCACAAGGTCGCGCTCAGCCTCGACTCGATTGGTTAATTTCAAGTTACCCTTTTGGACAGGTTCAGCTATCGAAATCGCACCGTTCTGCACCTTGGTTACCGGTAGCGCTGCAGGGCCGTGGTCTTGAGCGCTGCAGGTCCGTGGCGCGCAACAGCCTGTCGCCACCCCTCCAGCTCTTCGGCCGACAGGTCCCACATCCTCATCGCCTCCTCCGCCGGGATCAGGCCCGAATCGACCGCCTGCACCACGGCGGCCTTGCGGCTGGCGACCCACCGCCGGGTCTCCGGCGGAGGCAGATCACCCCGCGTCAGCCTGCGGCCATCGGCCAGCGTCACGCCCGGGGGCCCTGCGATACGTCGGATAAACATCGGCGGCCAATCCTCCTGCCTGCGTCACAGGCCGAGTGATGGACCCATCCCCTTAATTCGAAGTAACCGCGACGCTTGTGAATGGGTCCGATTTTCCTATATTCCCACAAACTCCCCGACCCCGACCCAAGGATGCGTCCCATGGCCCTCGACCGGCCCGTCCCCCTCAATTCGCTCGGCTTGCCCAAAGCCCCCTCCGAGACGCGGGTGGTCGTGGCCATGTCCGGCGGCGTCGACAGTTCGGTCGTGGCCGCCCAATTGGCCGAGGAAGGCTATGACGTGGTGGGCGTCACGCTCCAGCTTTACGACCATGGCGCGGCGCTGGCGAAAAAGGGCGCATGCTGCGCGGGCCGCGACATCCATGATGCGCGCCGCGTGGCCGAAACCATGGGCTTTCCCCATTACGTGCTCGATTACGAAAACACTTTCCGCGAGGCGGTGATCGACGAATTCGCCGACAGCTACCTTGCCGGCGCCACGCCTGTGCCCTGCATCCGCTGCAACGAGCGGGTGAAATTCAAGGATCTCCTGAACACCGCCCGCGATCTCGATGCCGATTGCATGGCGACCGGCCATTACATCCAGCGCAAGATGGGTCCACAGGGGGCAGAACTGCATTGCGCCGCCGATGCCGCGCGCGACCAATCCTATTTCCTGTTCTCGACCACGCAAGAACAGCTCGATTTCCTGCGCTTTCCGCTGGGCCATCTGGCGTCCAAGGCCGAAACGCGGGCCTTGGCGGCCAAATACGGCCTTCCCGTCGCCGACAAACCCGACAGCCAGGACATCTGCTTCGTGCCCAACGGCGATTATGCCGCCGTGATCGAGAAACTGCGCCCCGGCGCCGCCGATCCGGGCGAGATCGTGGACATCGATGGCAATGTCCTCGGCGAACATCGCGGTGTCATCCATTACACCATCGGCCAGCGCCGCGGCCTTGGCATCGGCGGGCTGGCCGATCCGCTCTATGTCGTGAAACTCGACCCCGACACACGGCGCGTGATCGTCGGCCCCAAGGACCTGCTCTCGACGCGGACAGTGCCCGTGCGCGAGATCAACTGGCTGGGCGATGCCCCCCTCACGTCGCGGACCGAATGGGAGGTGGAGGTCAAGATCCGCTCCACCCGCCCGCCGCGCCCGGCCATGATCCGCCCGATCACCGACACCACGGCCGAGATCACGCTGATGACACCCGAGGATGGCGTAAGCCCCGGCCAAGCCTGCGTTTTCTACGCATCCGAAGGCAGCAGGGTTCTGGGCGGCGGCTGGATTCACCGGGGTTGATCCACCCGCCACCGGCCCCAGGCTTCGGTGTGGTGGCCGCTCAGGGCGCATTATACGGCGTACGCGCCGTAGGGTGTACCTTCAGGCGCACCACTGGACACACCCTACAATAGGCTGCACCGATCACGGCGCACCACGACCCAGAGCCCGCCAAGGCCGTCTCATCATATCTTGGGGAAAAGTGGCGCGGTTGACGGGGATCGAACCCGCGCCCCCCTGCGGAACGGACGAACGCACCAATCCAGACCCACACCTGACAGGGTATTTTGCTTTATCATCGATGGATTTGCCCGGCTTCTTGTTGATTGACCCTTGCATCGAACGGAAATGCTTTTCGCGCATTCAATGACAGGGCCAAGTCACAGGAATCTCTCGGGGCGTTCGTAAAGCTATTTACTGGATCGGCCGTAGAATGCCTCAATCAAGCGCAACGGCACCCCTTTTGTCGTCGAATTCTGACGCAAAACCAGGGCAGGGAATACCATATTCCATGAGGCGCTGAGAGGGGGTTGCCCCCCTCTCCCACAAATAGAGAGATCAATCCCGACCATTGCCGCCGGCATTGCCATTGCCGCCGCCATTCCCGTTGCCGCCGGCATTGCCATTCCCACCGCCGTTTCCGTTGCCGCCAGCATTGCCATTGCCACCGCCGTTCCCGTTGTCGCCGGCGTTCCCGTTGCTGGCTGCTGATGCGCTGGCACCCACGCCGGTTTGGCCATTTCCACGGTTACTTCCGCCAGCGCCAGCTATGCGCTCTCTGGCTTCCGCATCCCGCCGCAAGCTGTTTTCCAGCTGCCGTTCTCTTGCGACCGATATGGCCTCACGCGCCCTTTCCGAGGCTTGTTCGGGCAACTCATCGGCCGCGATAGCGTTGCGGCGTTCCTCGACAGAGACTTCGCCGTCGCCATCTTCGTCGACAGCCACGACGGCATCGACGACCTCGAACGTTTCTGGATCAAGCTCAAGTTCCAGCACCACGCCGTCTTGTTCGGCAACCAAAGTGGGGGACCCGAACAAAGGATCTTCCAGAGTGAAATCCGTAAATCCCTCACCGGCCAAAATCTCCGCCAAATCCTGAATGGCGGGATCAACATCTTGAGCGCTTGCACTGGACGCGAAAAAAAGAGGAACCACTGACGTCAAAAACAAGGAAATCGTTGTTCGTTTCATCTTTTGCCCTCCTTCCACGGCATCTCTCTGATGGACTGCCGGGGTACCAACGATGCGCCAAAGGATGCGGTTAAGCAAGAAACGAATGGCCCAACGACAAAGAATGATTCAATAGCGCTCGAATGGAGAATACCGGGTTTTCGCAAGGATGGCCTCGGTCGGATAATGCTCGAATACCCGCCCTTTATTTCGCGCGTGCCCAAGCCGCTGGGTGGGCGACATAACGCTGTCCACCCGCGACCACCGGCTTGATTGACCGTTGGCCAGGGATCGATAGACCCCCAAACGGGGCAGTCTCGGGATTCGATCAAGGGCGTGGGGGGGGATCGTGCTACCGCTCTGCCACAGACACGACACAACCATGCCAAAACACTAAGGGCCCCGCTGTGAACGGGGCCCTTAAGTCTTTGGCACACTTAGTCTAGTGGCGCGGTTGACGGGGCTCGAACCCGCGACCCCCGGCGTGACAGGCCGGTACTCTAACCAACTGAGCTACAACCGCGTGGGGGCTCGTTTATTGCCCTGCGTCCGGCCCGTCAAGCGCCCTTTCACACCGCGCTGGCGTTTTCTCAATCGCGCCGCACCGGCCGGACCGAGGCCAGCGTTCGACCCTGCGCCCGTTCCCGCTGAAAAACGTAAAGCCCCGCCCCCGCGATCAATGCGATCCCGACCCAGACGGCGGGCCGCGGCACTTCGCCAAACACCGTCCAACCCCAGAAAATCGCCAAGGGCAGCGCCGCATATTCGTAGGAGGCCACGACCGAAGCCCGGCCCAACCGATAGGCAAGGCTCATGAAATAGCCGATCATCGCCGACATCACCCCGATCATCGCGAAGACGGGCAGATCCTCCGGCGCGGGCCAGACCCAGGCTCGCAGCAAGAAGATCACGGACGGATGCGTCGCGCCTTGGGCAAACCGCCCATCCCCCGCGACGACGAAGAACGACAGCGACACAAGCAGGAAACAGCCCTGAATGTAGACCGCCATGGCCGAGGCCGCCGAGCGTGCGCCCAATTTCCGCGTCAAAACCTGCATCCCCGAATAACAGGCCGCCGCCGCCAAGGGCAAAAGCAGGCTCACCCGCCCGATCTCGCCCCAATCCACCCCCGGCGCCATCATCACCGCCACGCCGGCAAGCCCGATCCCGATCGCCGTCAGCCTGTATCGCCCCACCGGCTCGCCCAGCACCGGGATCGCGATCAGCGTGATGAACAGGGGCGCGACAAAGAAAAGCGCCGTCGCCGCCGCCAAGGGCATCACGGCAAGCCCCGCGAAAAACAGCATGTTCGACAGCATGACCAGCCCCGCGCGCAGCGCATGAAGCCCGGGCCGGTCGGTTCGCAGCAAGACAAGACCGCCCTCGCGCCACAGAAAGATCAGGCTGACCGACAACGCCACGACCGAGCGGAAGAACACCGTCTGATGCAGCGGATAATCCCCCGACAACAGCTTGATGCCCACGTCGTTCACCGTGCCGCACAACACGGCGACAAGGACGAAAAGGATCGCCCGCCCCTGATCGCTCATCGCGCTGCCCGCGCCTCCAACCGGGCGGCCAGCGCCGCGCCATCGGGCCATTCCACCCGGTGCGCGGGCAGGCTCACCCCCAAAATGCTGTCGACGAAAACCGGTCCTTCGACCCCGCCCCACCCGGCATAGACCGCGCGGGCCGCAGAATTGCCCGCCAAAACCTCGAGCCAGACGGACCTGCCCCGCGCAAGATCCGCAACACCCCGCATCAGCGCCGCGCCAAGGCCGCAGCCCCGCGCGCCTTGCGCGACATGCAGCGCATCGACATGGACACCATCGGCATCAACAAGATCAAAGGCGACGAAACCCGAAATCGCCGCCCCCTCGCCCGCGACATGCACCCGCAACGGCCCCTCCAGCGCGCGGGCCTGCCATTTGCGCGCCATCGCCTCGTCAAGCGGCGCAGCCAGCACCGCATCGGGCAAAAGGCCCGCGTAATCCCGTCGCCAATTGGCGACATGCAACGCCGCGATGGCGGGCAGATCGGCAGGATTGGCGGGGCGCGGGATCATGCGCGCGACCCTGCCTTGCCGCGCGCGCGCCCGCAAGCGTCCCCGATCAGCGCCCCGTTCAGCGCTCAGGCAACGGGATGAAGTCTGCGTCATCCGTGGGCGGCAGGCGGAACCGTCCATGCGCCCAATCACCCGCGCGCCAGGCCTCCTTGGCCTCCTCGATCCGCTCTTTGGAACTGGCTACGAAATTCCACCAGATGTGCCGCGGCCCTTCCAGCGTGGCCCCGCCCAGCAGCATCACCCGCGCGCCCTCTTCACCCGCGATCATCGACACACGGTCGCCGGGGCGAAACACCATCATCCGCCCCGCCTCGAATCTCTCGCCCGCGATCTCGACCGCGCCCTGCACGACATACGCACCGCGATCCTCGTGATCCTCGGGCAACGGCAGTTTCGCGCCCGGCTCCAGCGCCGCATCGATGTAGAATGTTTCCGACGCCACGGACACCGGCGCGCGTTCCCCATAAGCCGTCCCGAGGATCAGGCGCAGCCGCTTGCCCTCCCCCTCCAGCATGGGCAGCGTGTCGCGCCCGGCATGGACGAAAGCGGGGGGCGCATCCTCGTGATCCTTGGGCAGGGCCATCCACGTCTGGATGCCCGACAGGCTGTAAGGCGCTTTCAGCATCTCGCCATCCACGCGCTCGGAATGGGTGATGCCATGGCCTGCCGTCATCAGGTTCACCGCACCCGGTTCGATCCATTGATCCGTGCCCAGGCTGTCGCGGTGATGGAATCGCCCTTGGTACAGATAGGTGACCGTGGCCAGTCCGATATGCGGATGCGGGCGGATGTCGATCCCCTGCCCGGTCAGGAATTCCGCAGGCCCCATCTGGTCAAAGAAGATGAAGGGGCCGACCATCTGGCGCTTGGGCGCAGGCAGCGCGCGGCGCACCTCGAAGGCTCCCAGATCGCGGGCGCGCGGCACGATGATCGTTTCGATGGCATCCACCGCATCGCCGGTCGGGCAATGCGGATCGAGGGCGGGGTTCCAGCTCATGACGCGCTCTCCTGTTCAAGTCCTGCGCAAAAGCTAGGGCATTCCGCCTCGTGGTCCGAGACCGATATCCCCACAGCTTCCGCGCGCAAGCGCACAGAATCTGACCAATGGTAGCTTGGATGTTCGTTTATTAGGGATTGGTGGGTGGTGAGGGACTCGAACCCCCGACATCTTCGGTGTAAACGAAGCGCTCTACCAACTGAGCTAACCACCCGGTCGCGCGCCTGATAGCCGCTTGGCGTCAGGCGGGCAAGGGTCTGGCCCGCACCCGAACGCCACTGTGCGATCCGCGATCCGGCGTCGTCTGGTCAGACAGGGAAAATGGTGGGTGATGAGGGATTTGAACCCCCGACATCTTCGATGTGAACGAAGCGCTCTACCACTGAGCTAATCACCCGCCGGGTGGATGGGTCTTTAGCCATCCTCGCCCGGGTCCGCAAGGGGGCTTTCGCCCGCCTTGCCCGCGTTGGACCCCGCCCGCCGCAGCTTGAGCGTCAGCACATCGGATCCCCCGCCCTCGGGCCTGCGCCGCTTGACCGACAGCTTGCCCAGCGGCGGCACGATCAGCTCGTCCCGGCGCTCCAGCGCAAGGCCCAGTTCGTCCAGCACCAGCTCCACAATCTGCCGCGCCTCCGACCGCTTGATCGCGCTGCGTGCACAAACCGCCTCCAGCAGATCGTTGCGCCGATACCGCCCATCCGCCGCCACCTCGTCCCGGCTTTCAGCCTCGACCGGCGCCACCGCCACGGGCTCGACCGCGCGCAGATGCGGCCGCGCCTCCGCCGCCGCCACCTCGGGCTTCGCGGCCTTGGTGGACGTGGCGCGCCGCTTGGGTCCGGCGGGCGTCGCCTTGGGGCCCGCGGCCTTGGTCGTGGCCTTGATCGGTTTTTCTCGGCTGCTCGCCATTCCTGTCTCCCCGTCCTGCGCTGCGCGCCTTGCGAACTTTTGACGGGAATCTACCGAAAGATCGCACCAGAGGCCAGAGGCCGCGTGAACAGGGCGGGCATCACCCCCCGCTGGAGGCAAGGCTGATGGCCCGTCCATCCCAGCGTGGCCAGCCGATCAACTCGGACAGGGTCACGAATTCGTAGCCCCGCGCCAACAGCCGATCCAACGTCGCGGGCATCGCCTCGATCGTGCCCGCGCGAATGTCATGGGTCAGGATCACGCCGCCCGGATGGCTGCCGCCGACGATCCGCTCGGTCACCGCTTGCGCGCCGGGATTGCGCCAATCCTCGGGGTCGACCGACCACAGGACGGTGGGCAGATTGCGCGACGCCTGCACCATGCGGCGCTGCGCCCCGGTCAGGCTGCCATAGGGCGGGCGCATCGTGACCGGCTCTCGCCCCACGGCATCCATGATCGCCGCGCTGGTCCGGTCCAATTCCGACAAGATCGCGGCATCGCCAAGGTCCGACAATTTCGGATGAGACCAGCTGTGATTGCCGATCTCGTGCCCCTCCTCGGCGATCCGGCGCATCACCGAAAGATGCACGGGCACCCGCGACCCGATGACGTAAAAGGTCGCGCGGACCCCCCGCAACGCCAGAATATCCAAAAGCCGCGGCGTCAGGCTTGCATGGGGCCCGTCATCGAAGGTCAGCGCCACCACAGGCCGCGCCGTACGCACCCGGGTGATCGTCGTCGCATCGCCCTGCGCGATGTCGCGCGGCAAGGCGATGGCAGGCCGCGCGGGCAGGCCTTGCGCCACGGCGGGCCTCAGGATCGCGGGCGACGAGACCAGCACCGCACCCGCGGCCAACAGGATCTGTCGGCGGGAAAGCCTGTCGCGCGTCACTGCTCTATCCCCGGGATTCTTCGTTATCCACAGCCTGACGCGGGCCGAAGTCCCCCACAAGGCCGGAGCGGGGATTTGCCGGACCAGAGCTGCAAGGCAGGGCCGTGATGCGACAAAGTCGCAACAAAGGCACCGATACGGGCGCGCGCCGGTCTATTCAGGAAAATTCAAAAAGAGGGTCGCGGCTCAAGGGCCCGCGCGATGCGCGCAGGCCCCCGAATCTCACGATCAATGCGCGACAGCGGATCCTTCGCTGCCCCGTTCGGCCGCTTTCGCCGCCGCAGCGGCGGCCTCGGCCTCCTCGTCCCAATCGACCGCCTCGGGCTGACGGGTCAAGGCGCGCTGCAGAACCTCGGTCACATGACTGACGGGGATGATGGTCAGCCCCTCCTTCACGTTGTCGGGGATCTCGGGCAGATCCTTGGCATTGTCCTCGGGGATCATGACGGTGGTGATCCCGCCCCGCAGCGCGGCCAGAAGCTTTTCCTTCAGCCCGCCGATGGGCAGCACGTTGCCGCGCAGCGTCACCTCGCCCGTCATGGCGATGTCCTTGCGCACCGGGATCTGCGTCAGTACCGACACGATGGAGGTCACCATGGCGATGCCCGCGCTCGGCCCGTCCTTGGGCGTCGCCCCCTCGGGGACGTGGACGTGGATGTCCCAGCTGTCCAGCCGCGGCGGCTTCACCCCGATCCGGGGCGCGATGGACCGCACATAGCTGGCAGCGGCATCGATCGATTCCTTCATCACCTCGCCGAGCTTGCCGGTGGTCTTCATCCGGCCCTTGCCCGGCAGGCGCAACGCCTCGATCGACAACAGATCGCCACCCACGCTGGTCCAGGCCAGCCCGGTCACGACACCCACCTGATCCTCGCGCTCGGCCAGACCGAACTTGAACCGCTTCACGCCCAGAATGTCTTCCAGCGTCTCGGGTGTGACGACCACGCGCGTCGTCTCCTTCTTGACGATGGATGTCACGGCCTTCCGCGCCAGCTTGGCGATCTCGCGCTCAAGGTTCCGCACCCCCGCCTCGCGGGTGTAGTAGCGGATGACATCCGTCAGCGCGGCATCGGACAGCTCGAATTCCTTCGCCCGCAGACCGTGGTTCTTCATCTGCTTGGCGACAAGGTGCTGCTTGGCAATCTCGCGCTTCTCGTCCTCGGTGTAGCCCGCAAGCGGGATGATCTCCATCCGGTCCAAAAGCGGCCCGGGCATGTTGTAGGAATTCGCCGTGGTCAGGAACATCACGTTCGACAGGTCGTATTCGACCTCGAGGTAGTGATCCATGAAGGTCGCATTCTGTTCCGGATCCAGCACCTCCAGCATGGCGCTGGCCGGGTCGCCCCGGAAATCCTGCCCCATCTTGTCGATCTCATCGAGCAAGATCAGCGGGTTGGTGGTCTTGGCCTTCTTCAGCGCCTGAATGATCTTGCCCGGCATCGACCCAATGTAGGTCCGCCGGTGACCCCGGATCTCGCTCTCGTCGCGCACACCACCAAGGCTGATACGGATGAATTCGCGCCCCGTGGCCTTGGCCACCGATTTGCCGAGGCTGGTCTTGCCCACGCCCGGCGGCCCGACAAGGCACAGGATCGGCCCCTTCAGCTTGGCCGAGCGTTGCTGCACCGCCAGGTATTCGACGATCCGCTCCTTGACCTTCTCCAGCCCGTAGTGATCCGCATCCAAAATCGCCTCGGCCCGGCCAAGGTCCTTTTTCACGCGGCTTTTCACGCCCCACGGGATCGACAGCATCCAATCCAGGTAATTGCGCACCACGGTCGCCTCGGCCGACATCGGCGACATGTTCTTGAGCTTTTTCAGCTCCGCCTCGGCCTTGTCGCGCGCCTCCTTGGACAGTTTCGTGGCTGCGATGCGCTCTTCCAGCTCGGCGATCTCGCCGGCACCTTCCTCGCCATCGCCCAGCTCGCGCTGGATCGCCTTCATCTGTTCATTCAGGTAATATTCGCGCTGCGTACGCTCCATCTGGCTCTTCACGCGGCTCTTGATCTTCTTTTCGACCTGAAGAACCGACATCTCGCCCTGCATCAGGCCATAGACCTTCTCCAGCCGCTCGGCGACATTGAGCGTCTCCAGAAGTTCCTGCTTTTGGCCCACCTCGATGCCGAGATGCCCGGACACCAGATCGGCCAGCCGCGCGGGATCGGTCGCCTCGCTGACATTGGTCAGGGCGTCCTCGGGAATGTTCTTCTTCACCTTCGCGTATTTGGCGAATTCCTCGGCCACCGCGCCGATCATCGCCTGCACGGCGGCGCGGTCACCCTCGACCTCGTCCAGCGTCTCGACGCGCGCCTCGAAAAACGCCTCCGTCGCGGTGAACCCGGTGATCCGCACCCGCGACCGCCCCTCGACCAACACCTTCACGGTGCCATCGGGCAGTTTCAGCAGTTGCAGCACATTGGCCAGAACGCCGGTGCGATAGATCCCATCGGCCGTCGGATCGTCAACGGCGGGATCGATCTGCGAGCTTAGCAGGATCTGCTTGTCGTCTTGCATCACCTCTTCCAGCGCGCGCACCGATTTCTCGCGGCCGACGAAAAGCGGCACGATCATGTGCGGAAACACCACGATGTCGCGCAGGGGCAGGACGGGATACGTTTCTTGGGTCACTGGCTCTAGCCTTCCTTGGTGTTGGCAAGGGGATTGGGCTCCGCCCGGCGGCCGCCCTGCCCCCCTCCGGGTCAGGATGTCATAACTTGGGGCGCCGGGGCCGGGGTTTCAACCGCAACGACGAACCCGCCTTGAGCCATATCCTGCGCCCATGCAGGCGCGGGCGCAAGGGAGGGATGGTGGCGAAACCGTGACATTCCGGCGAGGGCAGCGCCCCAGCTCACATCGGCTCGATATCGCCCTCGGCCCGCTGCGCATGGAACCCCGCCTCCCAGGCCGCGAACCGCCCCTGCGCAATCGCCGCCCGCATCCCCGCCATCATCTCTTGGTAGTAATGCAGGTTGTGCCAGGTCAGGAGCATCCCCGAGATCATCTCGCCCGCCCGGAACACATGGTGCAGATAGGCGCGGCTATAGCCCCGGCAGGCGGGACAGGTGCAATCCTCGTCCAGCGGGCGCGGATCGTCGGCGTGGCGGGCGTTCTTGATGTTGACCTGCCCCCGCCGGGTCCAGGCCTGCCCTGTCCGCCCCGACCGGGACGGCAGAACGCAATCCATCATGTCGATCCCGCGCTTGACCGCGCCCACGATATCGTCGGGCTTGCCCACCCCCATCAGGTAGCGCGGCTTGTCTTGCGGAAGCATCCCCGGCGCGTAATCGAGACAGGAAAACATCGCCTCTTGTCCCTCGCCCACGGCCAGACCGCCCACCGCGTAGCCATCAAACCCGATGGATTTCAGCGCCTCGGCACTCTCCTCCCGGAAATCGCGCTCCAACCCGCCCTGCTGGATGCCGAACAGCGCATGTCCCGGCCTGTCGCCAAAGGCCTCCTTCGACCGCTCCGCCCAGCGCATCGACAACCGCATGCTTTCCGCGATCCGGTCGCGGTCGGCGGGCAGCGCCGGACATTCGTCGAAACACATCACGATGTCCGAGCCCAATAGCTTCTGGATCTCCATCGACCGTTCCGGGGACAGCATGTGTTTGGACCCGTCCACATGGCTGCGAAAGGTCACGCCCTCCTCGGTCAGCTTGCGCAGATCGGCCAGGCTCATCACCTGGAACCCGCCCGAATCCGTCAAGATCGGCTTGTCCCAATTCATGAACCGGTGCAGCCCGCCCAAGTTCGCGATCCGCTCCGCCGTGGGCCGCAACATCAGGTGATAGGTATTGCCGAGCAAGATATCGGCCCCCGTCGCCGCCACGCTCTCGGGCAGCATGGCCTTGACCGTGGCCGCCGTGCCCACCGGCATGAAGGCCGGCGTGCGGATGTCGCCCCGCGGTGTCGTGATCGTCCCGGTGCGCGCCGCGCCATCCGTCGCTGTCACATGAAAGTCGAAGACCTGACCCATTGTCATCCTTGCCTGCGCCCGCGAAACCCCGCAGGTCATGCCCCGATTCCCCCCCGATGCCAAGGAGCGCACCATGGTCATGCAACACCGCCCCCTGACGCTGGGATGGGAAGAATGGGTGGCCCTCCCCGGCCTCGGCCTGCCCGCGCTCAAGGCCAAGGTCGATACCGGCGCGCGCACTTCGGCGCTCCATGCCTTCGACATCGAACCCTTCGGGCCTGCCTCCCGCCCCAAACTGCGCTTTGCCGTCCATCCCGTGCCGGGGCGCACCGACCTGACCATCGCCTGTTCCGCGCTCATCCGCGACCGGCGCGAGGTGACCTCCTCGAACGGCGAATCCGAATTGCGCTATGTCATCGAAACCAGTCTCCGCATCGGCGAGGCCGAGGTGCCGATCGAGATCACGCTGACCGACCGCACCAACATGGCCTACCGGATGCTCATCGGGCGGCAGGCGATCCAGCCCGATTGGCGCATCAGCCCCACCGCCAGCTTCTGACAGCCCAAACTCTCCTACGACATCTACCACAGCGCCGAGGTGAAACTCGCCGCCCCTGCCCGCAGCTTGCGCATCGCCGTCCTCAGCCGCGAGGACAACCATTCCACCCGGCGTCTCGTGACCGAGGGCGAGGAACGCGGCCACACGATCGAGGTGATCGACACCACCCGCTGCTACATGGCGATCAACACGCTCGCCCCCGAGGTGCATTACGACGGCACCCGCCTGCCCCGCTACGACGCCGTGATCCCGCGGATCGGCCCCTCGATCACCGCCTATGGCACCGCCGTCCTGCGCCAGTTCGAATCGCTCGGCACCCATTGCGTGAACGGCAGCGCCGGCATCACCGCCAGCCGCGACAAGCTTCACGCCCACCAGCTTCTGGCCGCGCGCGGCATCGGGATGCCCCAGACCGCCTTCGCCGCCAGCCCCAAGGATACCGACAACCTGATCGGCCTCGTGGGCAGCGGCCCCCTGGTGGTCAAGCTTCTGGAATCGACCCAAGGCAAGGGCGTGGTGCTCGCCGAAACCCGCAAGGCCGCGCAATCGGTCATCGACGCCTTCCGCGGCCTGCGCGCCAATTTCCTCGTGCAAAGCTTCGTCAAGGAAGCGGCGGGCGAGGATATCCGCTGCCTCGTCGTCGATGGAAAGGTCGTGGCGGCGATGAAACGCAGCGCCTCGGGCGATGATTTCCGCTCGAACCTGCATCGCGGCGGCACCGCCAAACCCGTCCGCATCACGCGCGAGGAACGCGACACGGCGCTCCGCGCCGCCCGCGTCTTCAACCTCGGGCTTGCGGGCGTCGACCTTCTGCGCGCCCATGACGGCCCCAAGGTGCTCGAGGTCAATTCCTCCCCCGGTCTCGAAGGGATCGAACTGGCCACCGGCAAGAATATCGCGGCGCTGCTTTACGACGCCATCGAGCGCAAGGTCCGCCCCGCCCCCGTCCGCAAACGCCGAACGGCCTGATCGCGCGGGATCTTGCCGGATCGGGCAGCAGCCCTGCCCTTTACGCCCGCGCAGCCTTTCCTTATATCTTCGCTCAGGAATACCACGGGACAGGCCAAAATGTCAGACGCGCAGCCACAGCTCGAGGGGACCCCCCTCATCAAGCCCTCCAGCACCGATCATCCGCTCTACGAGCCGGTCGTCGAGGCGTGCCGCAGCGTCTATGACCCGGAAATCCCGGTAAATATCTATGACCTTGGGCTGGTCTACACCATCGACATCGATGCCGAGAACGCGGTCAGGATCACCATGACCCTCACCGCCCCCGGCTGCCCCGTCGCGGGCGAGATGCCGGGCTGGGTCGCGGATGCGATCGAGCCGCTCCCCGGCGTCAAGCATGTCGATGTCGACCTGACCTGGGATCCGCCTTGGGGCATGGACATGATGTCCGACGAGGCGCGTCTCGAACTTGGCTTCATGTAAGGCGGCGCGTCCGCTCCGCGGTTGAGTGACGGGCCAAGAGGCCCTACATTGATAGCACGGCCACACCACGGCCGCCCCACCGCAAGGACAGGTTCCATGTTCGGCATCCCCGGCAAACAGGCCGTCACCATCACCCCCGCCGCCGCGCGACAGATCGCCAAGCTCATGGCCCGCGACAGCCATCAGGGCCTGCGGATCGGCGTGAAAAAGGGGGGCTGCGCGGGCATGGAATATACCATGGATTACGTCACCGACATCGACCCCCATGACGAGATCGTGGAAACCGATGGCGCGCGCGTGATGATCGCGCCCATGGCGCAGATGTTCCTCTTCGGCACCGTGATCGATTACGAAACCAGCCTGCTCGAATCCGGGTTCAAGTTCCGCAACCCCAACGTGGCCGATGCCTGCGGCTGCGGAGAATCGATCAAGTTCAAGGATCTGGCCGAGCTTGAGGCCGAACAGGCCGACGTGCGCAAGTAACGCCGCACCACACGCCTGCCCGCCTTGACCTCGCGGCGCGCCCCTGCGCACCCTCCGGGGCAACATCAGGCCAGAGGACCAGACACATGCCCCGCAAGATCGCCGCCGGAAACTGGAAGATGAACGGCGTTGGCGCCGCCCTGTCCGAGATCGACGCCCTGATCGCCGCCCATCCCACGCCCGTGTCGCGCATCGTGATCTGCCCGCCCGCGACGCTGATCCACCGTATGGCGGCCCGCGCGCAGGGCAGCGCGCTCGCCATCGGCGGCCAGACCTGCCACACCGCGTCCAAGGGCGCGCATACCGGCGACATCTCCGCCACCATGCTGGCCGAGGCGGGCGCCACCCATGTGATCCTCGGCCATTCCGAACGCCGCGCCGATCACGGCGAAACCGACGCGCAGATCAACGCGCAGGCGCAAGCCGCCCTCGCCGCAGGCCTCACCGTTATCCTCTGCATCGGCGAGACCGAGGCCGAACGCGACGCCGACGTGACGCTGGCCGTCGTCGAAACCCAATTGGCGCATTCCGTGCCCGAGGGCGTGACCGCGGCCAATCTTGTGATCGCCTATGAACCCGTCTGGGCCATCGGCACGGGCCGTGTGCCCACCACCGACCAGATCGCCGAGGTTCACGCCGCGATCCGCACCCATCTGGTCACCCGCTTCGGTGAACAGGGCCACGAGATCTCGGTGCTCTACGGCGGCTCCGTCAAACCCGACAATGCCGCCCAGATCTTTGCCGTGCCCGATGTGAACGGCGCGCTGGTGGGCGGCGCCTCGCTCAAGGCCGCCGATTTCGGCGGCATCATCACCGCTCTCGACGCCGCCTGAGCGCTTGCCATCGGGCCGCCCGACCGGCGGCCCGATACGCTCTGCCCCCGCTCAGGGCGCAGGCACGAAACGCTGGAAGCCCAGCCGGATGATCCCCGAATAGCCCTCCGAATACTGCCGCACCGCGATCAGGTATTGGCCCGGCGGGGTCCGCACCATCAGCTCCGAATTCAGCGTGCCATTCGCATCGTCGTTGAAGCCGAGGTTGCGGCCGAAGGCGTCAAACACGCTCAGCACCGGGTCGCTGTCGGTCACCGCATCGGCATTGACCACCAGCATCCCGTAATCCGCGATATCCACCACGAACCACTGCGCCATCGTGCCCGATACCGTCACGTCCTGCGTCAGGCCGCGGCCCACCACGCCCAGCGCCTGCACCGGGTAGCTGCCATCCAGCGGCGGCGCGGCATCGCCCGTCGCATAGGCCTCCATCGCCATGGCACGCGCATCGAACCCCGACACCCGCACGGTCACCGGCAGGTTCGGGTTCGACAGGGCCCGCATCCCCACGCAATAACTCCCGGGTGCCAGCGGCGCGGTGAAATCGATCCGGCTGTTGAGACTGTCGTAATCGTCATTCTCGGCCAGCAACTGTCCCTGCCCGTCGAAGACGTAGATATAGGGGTCGGCATCGGGGTTCTCGGCCCGGATCGTGACGGGCTGCGCGCTCGACAGGGTAAAGCGGTAATAGGGCGCCGCAGCGATGGTGTTCGTGGCACTCACCCCGCCCTGTCCCAGCATCCCGTCGATCGGCCCCTGCCCCAGCATCATCGCGGGCGTATCGGCCAGACAGGGATCCACCCCGACGAAGAACGGCCCATCCCCGGTCCCGGCGAACCCGCCAGCCAGCCCCACGGTCAGCGCGGGCTGCTCCAACCGGCTGACCTGAAGATCGGCCAGAACCGGCCCGCCACCAAAACCCGTGACCGCGAGGCAATAATCCCCTTGCGCCAGCGGCAATTCCGACCGGCTGGCCAGCATGCCGCCGGAATCGTCATCCATGACGACAAGGTTGCCCGCCGCGTCAAAGACCTCCAGCACGGTGTCGCCGAATTCATCCGCCGGTGCCGCCTCGACCCGAACCTCCCCGGGGCTGCCCACGGTGAACAGGGCCACGCCCCGCGTACCCGGCGCGACATTGATCCCCGACAGCGCCAAGGGCGCCGAAGCCGCAGTCACATCCGACCCTGCCCGGCTTCCCCCGATCCAGGGCGCGCCTGCCCCGATCCCGCCGCAAGACACCTCCTGCGCGAAGCTTGGCAAACCGATTGTGGCGAATGCCATCGCTGTGGCGACGGGCGCTATGAAACTGCGGGCCATGGACATCTCCTCCGGAACGATCTTTTGGCGCGGCACCTGCGCCTTGCGCCGACCCTAGCCAATCGCGCCCCGCCAAAGCCAGCGAAATGCAGCGCGCGCCTGCGGGGAAAATCCCGCCCGCCGCAGCATCATCGCCCCACTGGCCAGCGCCGCGCGCCCCGCGCATACTGCCGCCATGCACGATGCACCCGCCCCGTTCCCCCTTGTCCCCCGCCGCAGCAGGCGGGGCCCCGTGCCGATGGTCCTCGGCGCGCTGGCGGTGCTGGCGATCTTGGCCGCGCTGGCCTTTCCGCGGATCGAACGGGCCTATCTCGCGGCCATCGGCGACCGCGACCGCGCCACGCTCGATCTGGCGGTGCAGGTGCTGCGCGGCGCGCTCAACCGGACCGAGGCCTTGCCGGGCCTCCTGGCCGAACGCCCGATCCTGGCCGAGCTTCTGGCCGATCCCGACAATTCGGGCCTCCTGCCCTTCGTCAACGAACAATTGCGCCAGACCGCGCTGTCGCTTGGCGTCTCCGATGTCTACCTGATCGATCGCACCGGGCTGACCATCGCGGCCTCCTCCTACCGCACCGACCGCTCCTTCGTGGGGCAAAGCTTCGCCTACCGCCCCTATTTCACCGAGGCGCTGGCCGGCGGGCTTGGCCGCTTCCACGCGCTCGGCACCACCTCGGGCGAACGCGGCTATTTCTTCGCTGCCCCGGTTCTCGACGGCACCCGCATCGCGGGCGTCTTGGCCGTCAAGATCACCCTCGACGCCTTCGAGATGACATGGGCCGAAAGCGGCTCCACCATCATCGTGCAAGACAGCTCCAACGTGATCTTCCTGTCGGACCGCGCTGATTGGCATTTCCGCACGCTCGGGCCGATGCCCGAGGCGGCGCTCGAAACAATCGCGGTCACGCGCCAATACCCGGTCTCGGCGCTGCGTCCCCTGCCCGTGCGGCGCCTGCCCCTGCAAGGCACCCCCTACGAGATCGTGACGATCGAGGGCGACAGCGCGCGGGAAACCATGGTGATGCAGACGGGCCTCATCGCCACCTCGGGCTGGCGCGTGTCGATCCTGTCGCCGACCGCACCTGCGCGCGCGCAGGCGCTCGTCGCGCTGGCCATCGCGGGGCTTGTCGCGCTCTTCGTGGTGTTTCTGGCCGCGGCCATCTGGCAACGCCGCCTCCGGCTCGAGGATCGGCTGGCCCGCCAGGCGGGCGAACAGGCAAGGCTCGAGGCCCGCGTGCGCGAACGCACCCGCGATCTGGATGCCGCCAACGCCCAGCTTCGCCTCGAGATCGAGGAACGCACCCGCGCCGAGGCGCAATTGCGCAAGACCCAGACCGACCTCATCCAGGCGGGCAAACTGGCCGCGCTGGGCCAGATGTCGGCGGCGCTCAGCCATGAATTCAACCAGCCGCTCGCCGCCGTGAAAGCCTATGCCGAGAACGCCGCCACCTTCCTCGACCGCGACCGCATCCCCGAGGCGCGCGAGAACATCGGCCTGATCTCCGCCATGGCCGACCGCATGGCCGCGATTTCCCGCCACCTGCGCAACTTCGCCCGCCGCCCGCAGGACAAGACCGGCCCGGTGCCGCTGCGCGCCGTCATCTCCGACGCGCTCGACCTGATGCGCCCCCGCCTCGATGGCGCGGGCGCGCGCATCGCCTACGACCCGCCCACCACCGAAGTCTGGGCCACCGGGGGCCGCGTCCGCCTGCAACAGGTGATCGTCAACCTGATCGGCAACGCGCTCGACGCGATGGAGGATGTGCCCCATCCCGTCGTCACCCTGTCGCTTCATGTGACCGACCGTCGGTGCCGGATCGAGGTCGAAGATCATGGCCCCGGCCTTTCGGACGATGCGCTGGCACAGGCTTTCGATCCCTTCTTCACCACCAAGCCCCCCGGTCAAGGGCTGGGGCTGGGCCTCTCGATCTCCTACAACATCGTGCGCGATTTCAACGGGCGGCTCATGGCCGCCAACCGCCCGACCGGCGGCGCGGTCTTCACCGTGGAACTTGACCTGACCGCCCCGCCCGGCGAAATGGCCGCCGAATGACCACGTCCGCCCCCGTCCTTTTCGTCGACGACGAACCGCCCCTGCGCCACGCGGCGGCCCAGGCGCTCATGCTCGCCGATCTGAACGCCATCCCCTGCGACACCGGCGAACAGGCGCTCTCCCATCTCGACCGCGACTTTCCCGGCATCCTCGTCACTGATATCCGGATGCCCGGCATGGACGGCCTGACGCTCATGGCCGAGGCGCTGAAAACCGATCCCGAATTGCCCGTGATCCTCGTCACCGGCCATGGCGATGTCGATCTCGCCGTCGCCTCGATGAAGGGCGGGGCCTATGATTTCCTCGAAAAACCCTATGCCCCCGCCCGCCTAGTCGAGGCCGTGGGCCGCGCACTCGAAAAGCGCCGCCTGACGCTCGAAAACCGTCGCCTGCGCGCGGGCGGCACGAGCCTTTCTCCCGACGATCCGGTCGCGGCGCGCCTTCTGGGCCGCTCCGCCCCCATGGTCCGCCTGCGCGCGCAACTCCGCGCCCTTGCCGCCACCCAATCCGATGTCCTGATCGAAGGCGAAACCGGCACCGGCAAGGAGGTCGCGGCCCGCGCGCTGCACGCCGCCAGCCCCCGCGCCGACCGCCCCTTCATCGCGGTCAACTGCGCGGCGTTGCCCGCCGATCTCATCGAGAGCGAGCTTTTCGGCCACGAGGCGGGCGCCTTTCCCGGCGCCACCCGCGCCCGCTACGGCAAATTCGAACATGCCCGGGGCGGCACGCTCTTTCTGGACGAGATCGACAGCCTGCCGCTCGCCCTTCAAGGCAAACTTCTCCACGTCGTCGAACAGCGCAGCGTCACCCGGCTCGGCTCCAACGACGCGATCCCGCTCGACCTGCGCATCATCGCCGCCTCCAAACGCGATCTGGCCGCCGCCGCGCAGGACGGCGCGTTTCGCCCCGATCTCCTCTACCGGCTGAACGTGGTGACGCTCCGCCTGCCGCCGCTCTCTGACCGGCGCGAGGATATCCCAGAGTTGTTCCTCTCGCTCCTCTCCGCCGCCGCCGCCCGCACCGGCCGCGACGCGCCCGAGGTGCCCGGCGCGGTTCTCGCAGCCCTTGCCGCCCGCGACTGGCCCGGCAATGTGCGTGAATTGCGCAATGCCGCCGAACGTCTCGCCATGGGTCTGGACGCGGGCCTCTGGCCCCTCGCCCCCGAGGCCGAAGGCACGCTCGCCGACCGCATGGCCGCCCATGAAAAAGCGCTCATCGCCGCCAGCCTCGCCGCCCATGGCGGCAGCCTGAAATCGACTTACGAGGCGCTCGGCCTCTCGCGCAAGGCGCTCTACGAAAAGATGCAGCGCCACGGCCTGAACCGCGACAGCTTCCGCGAGGATTGAGGCCCGACCACCCCGAACCACCCCGATGGGTCAGTATGGGAACATCCCGGACCGCCCGATGGGTCGGATCGCACCCATCCCGGCCCGGAAAGCCCGCGAAACCGCGCAATCCGGCCATGCAAGGCTTGCATGACAGCCCCATGCGCCCCACAACCCGCCGCCAAGCGGCCCGGGGGGAGCCGGGCGCTTTCATCGTCAATCAGGGAGAGTGACATGACCTTTACCCGTATCGCGGCCCTCGCGGCCACCACTGCGCTGACCGCCACCGCCGTCTTCGCGCAGGAAGACCGCACCGGCTGGCCCGAAAGCTTCACCGTCGGCACCGCCTCGCAGGGCGGCACCTTCTTCGTCTACGGCTCCGGCTGGGCGAACCTCGTGGCCGACGAACTCGGCATTTCCGGCGGCGGCGAAGTCACCGGCGGCCCGATGCAGAACATGGCGCTCGTCCACACCGGCGAAGTCCAGTTCGGCCTCACCACCATGGGCCCGGCCGCCGAATCCTATGCCGGCACCAACCCGATCGCGCCCGGCCTGCAGATGACCAACGCCTGCGCGATGTTCCCGATGTACCAGACGCCCTTCAGCGTCACCGCGCTGTCCTCCTCGGGGATCGAGACCATCGCCGATATCCCGGCGGGCGCACGCATCGGCTTCGGCCCGGCGGGCTCCACCTCCGACACCTACTTCCCGCTGATGCTCGAAGCGCTCGGCGTGGAATTCGAGCGTCGCAACGGTGGCTGGGATGACCTCGGCGGCCAGCTTCAGGATGGCCTTCTCGATGTCATCGCCTTCGCGGCCGGCGTTCCGATCCCCGCCGTCTCGCAGCTCGAGGTGCAGACCGACATCAACATCATCGAGTTCACCGAAGAAGAGCAGGCCCAGATCATCGAAGCCTTCCCCGTTTCGGGCTTCCAGATCGCGGACACCACCTACACCACGCTCGAAGCGCCCGCGCGCTCGGTCGCGATGTGGAACTTCGCCATCGCCAACTGCGACCTGCCCGAAAGCTTCGTCTACGCCGTGACGGACATCATCATGTCCGACAACGAGCGCATGGTGGGCATCCACTCCTCGGCGCGTGAAACCCTGCCCGAGCATTGGGACAAGAACACCGCGCTGATGTGGCACCCCGGTGCGGCCCGCTGGTTCACCGAGAACGCCGGTGCGACCATCCCCGCCGACCGTATCCACGGCTCGATGTAAGACCCTTGGCGGGGTGCGGGCCTGTCCCGCGCCCCGCTTCGACACTACGGGCCGCGCCCGCCCGACCGGGCGCGCTCCACCAAGACCAAGGACCGACAGGCCAAAAAGGCCTTAGGACAGACAAGCCCGAAGGGCCGTCGATACCGTGAGGCCCAAAGGGGCCGTCCGTGGGGGACACCATAAAATGACCGACCAGACCAGCCAGACCGATCAGGTCCTTGCCGAAGGCGTCGACGAGGAACCGGTCGAGAGCTATCGCCGCCTGTTCACGGGCCGCGCCTACATGTTCATCGCCGCGATCGCCTTCCTTTATGCGGCCTTCCACATGGCCGCCCTCAACGGGCTGTCGGTCAGCGGGCTGATCGCGTCGCCCTGGTCGGTGCAGGCCACCATCGCCGAACGCACCACGCAAGAAGGGTTCGAGGATCTGCGCGCAGCCCTCGGCCCAGCGGGCGAGGAATTTTCCGGCAATTCCATGCGCCGCCTGATGGCGCTGGCAGGCGAGGTCGCACAGACCGCCCCCAATGCCGATGAAATCACGGCGCTCATGGCCGACATCGAGATCGCGCAAGACGAAGCGTCCGAACTGCGCCGCACCGCGCGCGATATCCAATCCGTCTGGGCCGACCGCTTCTTCTTCCTGCCCACCCTCCCGATGGAGCCGTGGAACTTCCGCATGATCCACATCGCGGGGGCGCTGGTTCTGGGCTTCCTGCTCTTCGCCTCCCACAGCTTTCCGGCCAATGCAGCGCCTGCGCGCGACACGAAACTCGTGACCTATGCCGCCGCCGCTCTGGCCCTGCCCGCGCTTGTCGCGGCCATCACGACGCTGGGCTTCATCCAGTATCTGGGCACCGATCAAGTCTTGGAAATGGGCGGCCGCGTGCTCTGGATGTCCATGCCCGAGATCCCCGAGAATTTTTCGGCCTATGATTGGGTCTATGGCCGCGAGATCTGGTGGTTCGGCGTCCCGCTCCTCATCGCCACCTTCGGCTCCATCATCACCGGCTGGTTCGAACGCCGCGACCGCGCGTCCTTCACCGCCTCCGACATCGTTCTGGGCTTTTGCGCAATCATCGTCGCGCTCTACCTCATCCCGATCTACGGCACGGCGGCGCGCAACGCGGTGGGCACCCCGCAGGTTCCGATCGGCGTGGCCTTCGCCGCGACCGCAGGCACGGCGCTCATCCTCGAACTGACACGGCGCGTCGCCGGCATGGCGCTCGTGGTGATCGCGGGCATCTTCCTCGTCTACACCTTCACCGCCCACCTGCTGCCCTCGATCCTCCGGGTCGAAACCCCCTACACATGGCAGCGCTTCTTCGGCACGGTTTATTCGGACGTGGGCATCCTTGGGACCACCACCTCGGTCTCCTCGACCTACATCATCCTTTTCATCATCTTCGCGGCCTTCCTTCAGGCCTCGAAAGTGGGCGATTACTTCGTCAACTTCGCCTTCGCCGCAGCCGGTCGCGCACGCGGCGGTCCGGCCAAGGTGGCGATCTTCGCCTCGGGCCTCATGGGCATGATCAACGGCACCTCGGCGGGCAACGTCGTGGCCACCGGGTCGCTCACCATCCCCTTGATGAAAAAGGTCGGCTACAAGCCCAAGACCGCCGGCGCCATCGAAGCCGCGGCCTCGACCGGCGGGCAGATCATGCCGCCGATCATGGGCGCGGGCGCCTTCATCATGGCCGAGGTGACGGGCATCCCCTACACCGAGATTGCCGCCGCCGCGATCATCCCCGCGATCCTCTACTTCGCCTCGATCTACTTCATGGTCGATTTCGAAGCGGCCAAGCTCGGCATGCGCGGGATGCGCGAGGATGAACTGCCGAAATTCGCCAAGATGGTGAAGCAGGTCTATCTCTTCATTCCCATCATCATCCTGATCGCCGCTCTGTTCATGGGCTATTCGGTGATCCGCGCGGGCACGCTCGCCACGGTCGCCGCCGCCATGGTCAGCTGGCTCACCCCCCACCGCATGGGCACACGCGCCATCATCAAGGCCTTCGAGCTGGCGGGCATCATGTCGATCCAGATCATCGCGGTCTGTGCGGCAGCGGGCATCATCGTCGGCGTCATCAGCCTTACGGGCGTCGGCGCGCGCTTCTCGAACCTGCTGCTCGACCTCGCGGGCGTCAGCCAGTTGCTCGCGCTCTTCTTCGCGATGTGCATCGCCATCCTGCTGGGGATGGGGATGCCCACCACGGCGGCCTACGCCGTCGCGGCGGCGGTCGTGGCACCGGGTCTCGTGAACCTCGGCATCCCGCTTCTGACGGCGCATTTCTTCGTCTTCTACTTCGCCGTCGTCTCGGCCATCACGCCCCCCGTGGCGCTGGCCAGTTACGCCGCGGCGGGGATCTCGGGGGCGAATGCGATGGAAACCTCGGTCGCGTCGTTCAAGATCGGGATCACCGCCTTCATCGTGCCCTTCATGTTCTTCTACAACGCCGCCCTCCTGATGGACGGCACCTGGTTCGAGGTGATCCGTGCCGGCATCACCGCAACCGTCGGTGTGTTCCTCCTGTCGGCCGGTGTGCAGGGATGGTTCATGGGCGGACCTTCGGCCTGGTTCCTGCGCGTGGGCCTGATCATCGCCGCCCTCTTCATGATCGAGGGCGGTCTGGTGACCGATCTGGCGGGCGTGGGCGTCGCGGGTGGCGTCTACCTGATCCAGCGGATTTTCAAACCCCGCCCGGACGTTTCGATCCCCGTCCGCGGCGCGGATTGAAAATATCCCTAACGACACGGGGGCGCGTTCATCCTTTCGCAGGATGTGCGCGCCCCCTTTAACGTTTCGGCAAGAAACGTCCCGAAATCTTTACCCTTGGGAAAGGTTTCTTCCCCTCCAATCCGATGGAACGGCGCCCCGAAACCTGCGACAACCCGGTCATGCAGCGCCTCGACCAATCCCCCACCGAACCGGGCTTCGTCCAGAACCCCTATCCTTTCTACAGCCGCGCCCGCGCCGCGGGCCCGCTCGTGTTCTGGACCGACTATGACATGCCGATGGCCACCACCCACGGCGCCGTCAACACGATCCTGCGCGACCGCCGCTTTGGCCGCGAACCCATTGTTCCCATTGAGTTTCCCGAACATTCCGCGCCCTTTTACGCGGTCGAACAGCATTCCATGCTGGAACTGGAACCGCCCCGCCACACGCGCCTGCGCGGCCTTGTCCTGCGCGCCTTCACCTCGCGCCGTATCCAGTCGCTCGCGCCTGAAATCACGGCCCTCGCCCATGATCTGGCGCGCAACATCCCCGAGGGCGACACCGACCTTCTCGACGCCTATTGCCGCCCGATCCCCGTCATCGTGATCGCCCGGCTTCTGGGCGTGCCCGAAGAGATGGCACAAGATCTTGTGGGTTGGTCCAGCGCCATGGTCCAGATGTATCAGGCTCGCCGCACAAGGGCCGAGGAAATCGCAGCCGCGAAAGCCGCCTGCGACTTCGCCGATTTCCTGCGCGCCTATGTCGAAAAACGCCGCTCCGACCCGCGCGACGATCTGATCACCGCGCTCATCGCCGCCGAGGAAGAGGGCGAGAAACTCAGCACCGACGAGTTGATCACGACCTGCATCCTGCTGCTCAACGCCGGTCACGAGGCGACGGTCCACACCATGGGCAATGGCATAAAACTGTTTCTGGAGAATGGCTTGCGGCCAGACTCTCAGGTCGATCTCCTGGTCGAGGAAATCCTCCGCCATGACCCGCCGCTGCATCTGTTCACCCGGACGGCCTATGAGGATGTCACGCTCTTCGGCCACGACTTCCGCCGCGGTGATCAGGTCGGGCTGCTCCTTGCCTCCGCTGGCCGCGACGAAACCGCGTATCCACAGGCCGACAGCTTCATCCCTGACCGACAGGGCGGTCCCGCAAACCTCGCCTTCGGCGCCGGGTTGCATTTTTGCGTCGGCGCGCCGCTTGCCCGGCTGGAACTGCAGATCGCCCTGCCTATCCTTTTCGAACACTGCCCGAACCTGCGGCTGACGGAGCCGCCAAAATACGCGAATATCTATCACTTTCATGGACTTGAACGGTTGATGACCCGCCGCTGACGCGTCTGTCTCACCATTCGACAAGGGACCGAACCATGCACCGTCCGCTCCTCGTCTGCCTCGCCTTGGGCCTGCTTTCGGCCTGTGTGTCCGAGACCGTTTACCACGCCGAAGGCGTGACGCTCGCCACGCGCGACGCCGACATCGCGGGCTGCGAACGCCACGCCCTGTCCAGCTACCCGGTCCAGACCCAGATCCGCTACACGCCCCGCGTCTATGTCCCGCCGCGGCAGGTCTGCAACAGCGCGGGCAGTTGCACCATCCGCCCCGGATATTTCGAAGGCGGAGACCCATATACCGTTGATCTCAATGAAACTTTCCGTCGCACGGCCTTTGTCGGCTGCATGGGCGCGCGCGGCTATACCGAGGTGGGCCTACCCCGCTGCGAGGAGGGGGAGGCCGTCGTCCTCAGCACGACGATGCCGCCCTTGACCGTCGGCACCTGCCTCTACCGCCCCGCGCCCGGACCGGCGCTGATCGTGAACCCGGCCTGAGGCGGTCAGTCCTCGTCTTCCTCCACCTGCGCGACGCGACCGCCCGCCTTGCCGGTCGTGACCACGCCCAACGACTTGAGCTTGCGGTGCAGCGCGCTGCGCTCCATCCCGACGAAGCTGGCGGTGCGGCTGATATTGCCGCCAAACCGGTTGATCTGTGCCATAAGGTACTGACGTTCAAACAATTCCCGCGCTTCGCGCAGGGGCAGCGTGGTCAGCGTCGGCGACAGCGCCGCGCCCGCGTCATCGCCCGAGGCCTCGGCCTGCCCCGGCAGATCGCGCGCCTCGATCGGGCCGGTGCCATCGCCCAGGATCAGCACGCGTTCGATCACGTTGCGCAGCTGCCGCACGTTTCCGGGCCAGCGCATCGTCTGCAGCATCGCCACCGCATCCTCGCCCAACTCGCGCAGGGGCAAACCCTGTTCACGGTTGAATTCATGGATGAAATGCCGCGCCAGTTCGGGGATATCGTCGCGCCTGTCCTCAAGGCTCGGCACGTCGATCGGCACCACGTTCAGCCGGTGATACAGCTCTTCGCGGAACCGCCCCTCGGCGATCAGGGCCGTAAGATCGCGCGAGGTCGAGGAAATCACCCGCAGATCAACCCGCACCTTGGCCGTGCCGCCGACGCGGGTAAAGCTCTGGTCTACCAGCACCCGCAAGATCTTGGATTGCGTGCCGGGCGGCATGTCGGCCACCTCGTCGAAATAGACGACGCCGCCATGTGCCTGTTCCAGAAGTCCCTGTTCCACGCCGCGTTCCGGGCTTTCCCGGCCAAAGAGCACCTCTTCCATGTGGTCCGGCTGGATCGCGGCGGAACTGACGGTGACGAAGGGGCCAGTCGCCCGGTTCGAATTGGCGTGAATGTAGCGCGCCGCCACCTCTTTGCCCGATCCGGGGCCACCGGTCAGCATCACGCGCCCGTTGGATTTGGTGACCTTGTCGAGCTGCCCCTTGAGCAGACGGAACGCCGCGCCGTTGCCGACCATTTCCGCCGATTTCACATCCTGCCGGCGCAAGCTCGCGTTTTCGCGGCGCAGGCGCGAGGTTTCCATCGCGCGGCGGATGACCACCAGCAACTGGTCGATATTGAAGGGTTTTTCGATGAAATCATAGGCACCCTGCTTGATCGCGGCGACCGCGATCTCGATATTGCCATGGCCCGAGATGATGACGACCGGCACATCGGGATTGTCGCGCTTCACATGACCCAGGATATCGATCCCGTCCATTTTGCTGTCCTTGAGCCAGATGTCGAGGATCATCAGCCCCGGCTGGGCCTTGTTCAATTCGGCCATGCATTCGTCCGAGGATCCGGCCATGCGGGTGGCATAGCCCTCGTCCTGCAAGATATCGCAGATCAGTTCCCGGATATCGCGTTCGTCGTCGACGACCAGAATGTCGCTCATGCTGTCTCTCCGTTGGGCAAGATCGGCAGGGTGATACGCGCCGTTGCGCCGGGATGCGCGCCCGCCTCGAAGGGCTCCGCATCCAGCAACTCCAGCGTTCCGCCGTGTTCCTCGATAATCTTCTTGACGATGGGCAGGCCAAGGCCCGTGCCCTTGTCGCGGGTGGTGACATAGGGCTCGAACAGCTTGGCCCGGTCGGCTGGCAGCCCGATGCCGTTGTCGCTGATCGTGATCGTTGCGATGGTGCCGCTGAGGGTCAGGGCCCCGCGCAACTGCGGGCGATGCCCATCGGGGGCCCCCTTTTCTTGCAAGCTTTCAATGGCTTCGCCGCCGTTCTTCAACAAGTTTGTGAAGGCCTGACCGATCATGGTCGCATCCAATTCGGCCAAAACCGGCGTGTCAGGTATGTCGAAGGCGAATGTCACGCCGGGCTGGCCCGCGCGCTGCAGGGTGATGGCCTCGCGGAACAGTTTCGCAAGATCCTCCACCCGCGTTTCGGGCTCGGGCATCCGCGCGAATTTGGAGAATTCATCGACGATCCGGCGCAGGTCGTTGGTCTGGCGCACGATGATGCCGGTGAGTTCCGCAAGCTTGTCCTGTTCCTCCCCCTCGAGCGCGCGGGAAAAGCGGCGGTTGATCCGTTCGGCCGACAACTGGATCGGGGTCAGGGGGTTCTTGATCTCATGCGCGATACGACGCGCCACATCGCCCCATGCCGCCATGCGCTGCGCGCCAACCAACTGCGTCACGTCATCAAAGGCCACCACATAGCCTTCGAGCGTGCCCTCGGCAGTGCGCCGTACAGCCATGCGTACCAGCAGGCTTTCCTGTTTTCCGGCGCGGGTCAGCTTGATCTCTTCTTGCACCTGCTCTGCGGTGGATTTCTGCAACCGCTCGAAAAGGTTCGCGAATTCCGGGACGGCGGCGGCAAGGCTCAGGCCGTTGTCGCGCGCATCGACCAGTTGCAGAAGCCGGATGGCCGAGCGGTTCATGAAATCGACCCGGCCCGCTTCATTGAGACCGATGACCCCCGCCGTGACCGAGGAAAGCACGCTGTCGAACAGCCTCCGCCGCGCCTCGGTCGCGTCGTTCTGTTCGAGAAGCGTGTCGCGCTGCCCTTTGAGCTGGCGGGTCATCTGGTTGAACAGCCGTCCCAGCATCGCGATCTCGTCATCGCCCGCTTCCTCGGCGACGCGCACCGACAGATCGCCCTGCCCCACGCGCTGCGCCGCCCCGGCCAGCTGGCCCACAGGCCGCGACAGGCGTTCGGCAAACCACAGGCCCAGCCAGATCGCGGCCAGCACCATGATGATGGCAAAGCCAAGGTAGAGCAGTCCGAATTCGAACAGGACACGGCCGCGATCCGCCTCGAGCTGGCGGTAGAGCTGTACGGTCTGCTGCGTTTCGTCCAACAGGGACAGGATCGCGCCGTCGACCTCGCGGCTGACGTAGAGATAGCGGTCGGGAAAAGCCGCCAGCCGGTAGAGCGCGCGAAACTCGTTCTGGGCGCGATCCTCGATCAAGACCAGATCGCCCTCGGTAGCGCTGGCAAGATCGGCGTCTGTCGGCCGGTCGTAATCGAACAGGTAGCTTGATTCCCCACGCGCCCGGATCTCGCCTGCCCCGTCGATGACAAAGGCCTCTTCCAGTCCGCGCTGGATGCGGCTTTGGCCTTGGCTCAGCAATTGCCGCAGATCCCCGTCGGACAAGAGCACCGTGGCCCGACGGTTGAGGTTCAGGAAATTCGCCAGTGCCCGCGTGTCGGTTTCCAGGTCGTCACGATGTTCCTGGCTATAGGCGACGGCGGCATCCACCGAATTGCCAAGCGCGCTGGACACACGATCGGAAAACCAGCCCTCAAGGCCCATGTTCACTGTGATGGTGGCAAAGACCGCGACAAGGATGGTGGGGACGAGCGCCACGACGGTGAAGACCCCGGTCAGCCGCAGATGCAGCCGCGAGCCCGCGGATTGCGCCCGGCGCGAGGCGACGATCCGCGCCACTTCGCGCAAGACCAGCGCGGCCACGACAAGGATGTAGACCAGATCGGCCAAGAGGATCAGGCGCAGCCCCGGCGCATCTGCCATGTCCGACAGCGGTCCGAGAACCAGAAAGGTCAGGAAAGCCAGAACGGGGCCAAGAAGCACAAGACCCAGCGTCGCCACGCTGCGCACGGACGGGTCGTCCTTGAACCGCCAGAAACGGTCCAGCAGTCCGCCTGCCTGCCTGTCCGCGGGTTCGTCCACGGGCTGCTCCCCCAAGGTGGCGCGGCCCGGGTTTCCCTGTCGCCCTTAGGCCACGCGACTGTTGCGAGTTTACATCAACTTGCGGCGGCGTGTCACGCGGATATCCAGATCGGTGATCTTTTTTCTCAAGGTATTGCGGTTGATGCCGAGAAGATCGGCACATTTTGCCTGATTGCCGCCGGTGGCATCCAGCGCGATCTCGATCAAAGGTGTCTCCACTTCGCGCAGGATGCGGTTGTAAAGCCCCGCGGGCGGCAACACGCCACCGTGCAGATCGAAGTATCGCCGCAGGTGTTTGGCCACCGACGCAGACAGCTTGTCGCCCGGCCCGCCCCCCATCAACGGCTCGATCGCGGGCTGGTTGCCCAGCACCATCTCGACCTCGGCCTTGGTGATTTCCTCGGACTGGCCGGTGACGGTCAGCCGCTTGATGGTGTTTTCCAGCTGGCGCACATTGCCCGGCCACGAATAGGCGCGGATCAGGTCCATCGCCTCGGTCGAGAAGCGGCGCAGCGGCAGGCCGTCGCGTTCCCCCCGCGCCAGGAAATGCGCCGACAGAAGCGGGATGTCATCGACCCTTTCGCGCAAGCTGGGCACGTTCAGCGTGACACCGCCCAGACGGTAGAACAGGTCCTGACGGAACTGGCCCGCCTCCATCCGTTCCATCAGGTCGCGCTGCGAACTGGCCATGACACGCGGCGCGCTGTCCCCGAACGCATCGAGCATCCGCACGATCCGCGCCTGCGCCTCTTCGCCCAGATCGCCCACCTCGTCGAACAGGATCGACCCACCCCGCGCCCGCGACACCAAGGCCGATGGGCCATCCATCCCCTCCAGATCGGCGGCAGTGGCCACGACGAAGGGCAGCGTGCGGCGGTCCGAGAAATCATGGATCGCCCGCGCGATCAGGGATTTTCCGGTGCCGCTTTCCCCCGTCACCAGAACCGGCAGGTCCGTATTCATCACGCGCGCCACCAGCCGGTAGAGCGCCTGCATCGCGGGCGTGCGGCCCACAAGCGGCAAATCCTCCTGCTGGGCGGGGATGGCGGTCGGCGCATCGAGCGCGGGCGCGCGCGCGGGCTGGACGCGGCGTTTTTGGTCCAGCGCACGGGCGGCGCGTTTCATCAGGTCGGGAAGGTCGAAGGGTTTGGGCAGATAATCATAGGCGTCCTTCTCGGTCGCCTGGATCGCGGTCATGATCGTGTTTTGCGCCGAGATGATGATCACCGGCAGGCCGGGCCGTTTCTCGGTGATCTGCGGCAAGGTTTCCAAACCGTTGCCGTCAGGCATGATGACATCGGAGATTACCAGATCGCCCTTCCCCTCCTCGACCCAACGCATCAGCGTCATGAGGCTGGAAGTTGCATGTACCTTGCAGCCCGCGCGCGTCAGCGCCTGGGTCAGCACGGTGCGGATCGTGCGGTCGTCGTCGGCGACAAGAACGGTGCCGTCCATGGGTCAGGTCTCTCCGGTTGTCTGGGCGTCTTGGGCAACCCGTTTCATTCCTGCGCGTCCATCGGAGCGAAAGGTCATTCGCGCGCCTCCTTCGGGGCGACGGGCAGCGAGACGCGGAACACCGTGCGCCCCGGCACGCTGTCCACGGCGATCCAGCCGTCGTGATCGGCGACGATCTTGCTGACAAGGGCAAGGCCAAGCCCGGTTCCGTTCTCGCGGCCGGATACGAAGGGCTCGAACAGGTCTTCGGCAATGTCGGGCCGGATGCCCGGGCCATCGTCGATCACCTCGATCTGCAAAGGCACGGCACCCCCGGTGCCATCGCGCCGCCGTACCTTGAGCGAGGTTTCGTAGAAACTGCGCAGGCGGATCGTGCCCCCCGCGCGCCCGGCCTCGGCCGCATTCTTCAAAAGGTTCAGGAACACCTGCTGCAACTGGTCCGGATCGGCCCATGTCGGCGGCAGCGACGGGTCGTAATCATCCTCGATCGTCATGTGGGCGGCAAAGCCGATGGCCGCCGATTTGCGGGCGCGGTCGAGGATGTCGTGGATGTTGACCGCGCGCCGGTCCGGCGGGCGGACATTGCCGAATTCCTCGACCTGTCCCAAAAGCTTGAGAATACGGCGCGTTTCCTCGACGATCAGGTCGGTCAGCTCGCGATCCTCGCCGCTTGCATTCATCGAAATGAGCTGCGCCGCGCCGGTGATACCCGCCAGCGGGTTCTTGATCTCATGCGCCAACATCTCGGCCATGCCGATGGCGGATTTGGCCGCCGATTTCGACGACATCGACCGATCCATCCGCCCTGCGAGTTCGCGGCTTTCGAGCAGCACCAGCACATGGTCGGGCTTGTCGGCCAGCGGCGCGATCTGAACATCGCAAGATACCGGCTTGCGACTGCCCGTGCCGACATCGACGGAATTCACAAAAAGAGGGGCGCTGGCGCTGCGGACACGGGCAAAGGCCTCTTCCAGCGGCGCATCGACAAAGATCTTGTCCCAGACCGGGCTGCCATCCAGCGCCTTTCGCGAGGCGTTGAGAAACAATTCGCCGGCGGGGTTCACGTCGCGGATGCGATCCTCGGCATCGCAGATCAGCGCGGGAATGGGCAGCGAGGCCCAAAGGCTGGTCGTCACCTGCGTCATGCCGCCACCCGTGTCATGGGCCGGTCGAGTGCATCGGCGAGATGCGCGATCACCTGTGCGGGATCCGTGGCCGTCAGCACAAGGCGGCGCAGGTCGGCCGGCGTGGCGGCCACATCCATGTACCAGCCCAGATGCTTGCGCGCGACGCGCAGGCCCAGATCGCGCCCGTAAAAGGACAGCATCGCCTCGTAATGGCCCGCGACCAGCGCGACCAGCGCGGCAGCTTCGGGCACATCGGGTGCGGATGTGCCGTAGAGCGCCGCCGCGATTTCGGCCAAGGCCCAAGGGCGCCCCTGTGCGCCCCGCCCAACCATCACGCCATCCGCGCCCGACAGGCGCAGCGCACGCGCGGCGCTTGCGGCATCGGTGATATCACCATTCGCGATGACGGGGATCGTCACGGCCTCCGTCACCGCGCGGATCGCCGCCCAATCGGCCCTGCCCTTGTAGAATTGGCACCGGGTGCGGCCATGGATCGTGATCATGTGCACGCCCGCCTCCTCGGCCCGGCGCGCAAGATCGGGGGCGTTGAGACAATCGCCATCCCAGCCCAGCCGGGTCTTGAGGGTCACGGGAACCTTGACCGCGCCCACCACAGCCTCGATCAGCCGTAGCGCGTGGTCGAGGTCGCGCATGAGCGCGGAGCCGGAATAGCCATTCGTCACCTTCTTGGCGGGGCATCCCATGTTGATGTCGATGATCCGCGCGCCTTGGGCTTCGGCGATGCGGGCGGCCTCGGCCATCCAATGCGCCTCGCGGCCCGCGATTTGCACCGCAGTACGGCCAGCATCATAGCCCAACTCGGCGCGGGCACGGACCGACGGCTTGGCTTCCACCATCTCTTGGCTCGCGACCATCTCGGAAACGACGAGGCCCGCGCCAAAGGAGGCGACGAGATCGCGAAACGGCCGGTCGGTGATGCCCGCCATCGGCGCCAGCAGGACCGGGGGCGAGAGCGGCATATCTGCCAGTGAAACAGTCAAGTGCCTATTCCTTGTGCGCACGCCCTGACGGCATAGGTCGGGGCGCAGGGGAGTTCAAAAGAAACAATCATGACAGCCAAGACCGCAAGGGAAGCCGCCCAGAAATCGGGCGGTATGCACTTTTTTTGTGCAATTATCGTGCCCCGTTGTGCGGTCCGCGTCCAGCGCCTATCACCGCCACATGACCCAAGAACCGCATACTGACCATCCACGGATCGCCGCGCTGATCGTCGCAGCGGGCCGGGGCTTGCGTGCAGGCGGCGGGCTGGCCAAGCAATGGCGCGCCCTTGCGGGCAAGACCGTCGCGCAATGGACGGTCGATGCCTTCGACACGCATCCGGCCGTCGGGCAGATCGTTCTGGTCGTGGCCGATGACGCCCCGCCCGATGCCCTGCCCATGGCGCAGACGACGCCCCTGCGCAGCGTGACCGGTGGCGCGACACGGGCGGCCTCGGTCGCGGCTGGGCTGCAGGCGCTGGACGGTCTGGCCGATCTGGTTCTGATCCATGACGTGGCCCGTCCCGGCGTCCCCGCCGCTGTGATCGACGCGGTCATCGCGGCCCTTGACGATCATCCGGGTGCGGCGCCCGCGCTGGCGGTGACGGATGCGCTCTGGCGCGGGGACGGCCTGGTCGAGGGGACACTGGCCCGCGACGGGCTGTGGCGGGCACAGACGCCGCAGGGCTTTCACCTCTCCGCGATCCTTGCCGCCCATGAAACCTTTGCTGGCGATCCGACCGATGACGTGCAGGTCGCGCGCGCCGCGGGGATGGAGGTTGCCATCGTCCCCGGACACGAGGACAACCTCAAGATCACCACACCGGGCGATTTCGCCCGCGCCGCCCAAATTCTGGAGAAGACGCAAATGGATATCCGCACCGGCAACGGCTTCGACGTGCATCGGTTCGGGCCCGGGGATCACGTCATGCTGTGCGGCGTGGCCGTTCCGCATGATCGCGGCCTTCAGGGACATTCGGATGCCGATGTGGGGCTGCACACCCTGACCGACGCGATCTATGGCGCGCTGGCCGAGGGCGATATCGGCACGCATTTCCCGCCCAGCGACCCGCAATGGAAGGGTGCAGAAAGCCATATTTTCCTGACCCATGCGGTCGAACGGGTCGCAGCGCGCGGGTTTGCCATCACCCATGCCGATGTCACGCTGATCTGCGAAAGACCCAAGATCGGGCCACAGGCCGCCACGATGCGGGCGCGTCTGGCCGAATTGCTGCGGATCGAGGTGGGGCGCATCTCGGTCAAGGCAACGACGACGGAGCGTCTGGGCTTTACCGGGCGCGAGGAAGGGATCGCGGCTTTGGCCACCGTGACGCTGGTGAAGACATGATCCGGGCGATCTGCACCTTGGGGCCTGTCGGCCACCTGCGCCCCGCGCCCGGCACTTGGGGCAGCGCGGCGGCGGTCCTGCTGGCCTGGGGCCTGCATGTCACGGGCGGGTTCTGGCTTTTGCTGGTGGCCACTTTGGGCGTGACCGCTCTGGGTTGGTGGGCCGTCGGCGTGGCGACGCGGGGCAGCGCGGACAAGGATCCGTCCGAAATCGTCATCGACGAGGTGGCGGGCCAGTGGATCGCGCTTTGGCCCGTCTCGCTTGGCGCGCAAATGGCAGGGGCGGAGTTCTGGGCGCTTTGGCCCGGCGTTCTGACGGCCTTTCTGGCCTTCCGCGCCTTCGACATCCTCAAACCGGGCCCCGTCGGCTGGGCCGACCGGCAGGAGGGGGCGATGGGGGTCATGGCCGATGACGTGATCGCAGGCTGGATGGCGGCGCTGGTCGTCGCGGTTCTGGCCTTTCTGGCGCATCTGCCGCGGGTCTTGGCATGACGGCCGCCGATGTGTTGGAGGCCCTGCGGCGGCGAGGCTGGATGCTTGCCACCGCCGAAAGCTGCACGGGCGGCATGATCGCTGCCGCGCTGACCGATGTGGCCGGATCCTCGGACGTGTTCGAACGGGGTTTTGTCACCTATTCCAACGCCTCCAAGATCGAGCTTTTGGGTGTGCTTGCCGAAACGCTGGCGTCCCATGGCGCAGTCTCAGAGGCCGTGGCAGCCGAGATGGCGCAAGGCGCACTGAACCGATCAAAGGCCCAGATCGCGGTTTCGGTCACCGGCATCGCGGGCCCCGGCGGATCCGAACACAAGCCCGAGGGGCGAGTGTGTTTCGGCCTCGCCTCCGGGCACAAGGTTCTGACCGAGACGCGCGATTTCGGAGCGATCGGCCGCGCCGAGGTGCGGGCGTCTTCCACGCGCCACGCGTTGACCATGGTCTTGAGCGCGAGTTTCGAGGCAGCAGGACGCTAAGGACCTCCACCTTTGACAGGCTGCGATGGGCGGCATACCTTGCCCGCCAGTTCGAGACATGGCCAGAAACACCGGCCGAAAACCGACAGGATGCGGATGAGCGAGTTACCCGAGTATTATTTCCGTATCCGGGAAAACGGCGCGGCGGTGTTCCGCGTGTCGACCGAGAACCGCCAAAGGCGTCTCGAGATGGAAGAGATCGCCGTCGTCAACATCCGCAACGGCAACATCCGCCCGCATGGCGATACCGTTCTGACGGCCGAGCAAATGCAGCTCATCGAGGATTGGATGGAGGAACGCCGCGCCGTTCTGGCCGAGCGTGACATCGACGATATCCACCGCGCCATCGACTACCTGAACCTGACGACCCACTGGGTCCAGAGCCGCGCGTCGGATGCCGAACTGGACGATGTGACCGACCGGCTTTTGCTGGCGATGCATGACCTGCGCTCCGTTCTGGTGCGCAAAAAGGCCGACCGGATTCTCGCGGTCCCGCCCGGCCCTGCCCCCGAGGCGCCCGTGCAGCACGACAGCGGGGCCTGACCCCGCGCAATCGAGCCAATCATCCCGACGAAACCCCGACAGGGCGGGACAAGGAACCATGACAAGTCTGAACAGATCCGACCTGATTGTGGCCATGGCGGCCCATGTGCGTGGCACTGGCCTTGCCGGGGCAAGCCTGAGGCCGTTGGCGCGGGCGGCGGGCACATCGGACCGGATGCTGATCTATCATTTCGGCAGCAAGGCGGCGCTGATGGCCGAATTGCTGGACCACCTCGCCGCCGAGATGCTGTCGGCCATGAGCGCGGCGCTGCCAAACACGCGCGCCGCGACCGAGGCCGCCTGCGCCGCCGAGGTGGTGGCGCTCTTGAGCACGCCGACCTTCCGGCCCTATCTGCGGGTCTGGCTCGACATCCTGTCGGAGGCGGGTCGGGGCGAGGCCGATCCTGCGGCGGCGGCGCGACGCATTCTCGGCGGGCAGGTCGACTGGATTGCCGCGCGCCTGCCCGAAGGAACGCCCAAGCCGCGCCAACGTGCGGCCGAAATGCTGACGCTGATCCAAGGCGCGCTGGTGCTGGAAATCGGCGGCATGGGCCTTGCGGCCCAGAATGCCATCGCCCGGGCCTATGCCAAGGGCTGAAACCGGCTGAAGATGCGGGCATTCTTTCGCGGGCCGGTGACACGCCATTCCTGTGTCCAATCAGGCCAGCTGCCGAATTCATACGTGACATCATATGTGTCGGGGTCGCACAGGTGACGGTCGGTCAAGCCTTGGGCCGAGAGTCTGTGGAATGGCCGGCCATCTTCGAAAAACACCACAAGATCCGCACCGTCTTGCCGCCAGAGATAGACCCGGGTGGCCTGCATCGCAGGGGCACTGCCAAAGCTCAGAACGCCTGCCTCTTCCTGCCGCAGGCCGTCATCGTCGGGCCGCCAAAGGCACGTGCCCTCGAGCGTGCCGGTCTGGCCGGTGCGAAAATCCTCGATCCGGCGCGTCAGCCGCCAACGCCCCGACAGATCCGACAGGACAATCATCGCGGCACAAGTCGACCTGTGACCGCGTTCCCGAACCCATCGGTGAAGGTGATGCCCCCGCTGCCGTCCAACGCGACGGCATAGCATTCCCAATCCATCATGGGGTTCCAGCGCAGGCAACGCGCGCCATCCTCGACGCGCCATTCGCCAAGGCTGGTCACGCCACTCGGCCCTTCGAGGCTGCGTAGGACAAGACGGCCGCTGGCGACATGGCGTTCCCAAGCCGCGCCGACGTAGATGATGTCATGACCGACAAGGATCGCAGCAAGATCGGGCGCCTCCCCGGACTGGCCGGCCGATGGTCCCGGGGCAAGCCCCGCCATGACCGCAAAAGCCCGCGTCCATTTGGTTGCCCTGCTCATCTTGTCCCTTTGCCTCCCTGCCCCTATGAGAACGCCAACCCCGACCCGAACGCAAGGCCCAGCCCATGATCCCCCGTTATTCCCGCCCCGAGATGGTCGCCCTTTGGGAACCCGCCACCAAGTTCCGCATCTGGTTCGAGATCGAGGCCCATGCCTGCGACGCGATGGCCGATCTGGGCGTGATCCCCAAGGAAAACGCGGCAGCGGTCTGGAAAGCCAGGGATGTGGAATTCGACGTGGCGCGCATCGACGAGATCGAAGCGGTTACGAAACATGACGTGATCGCCTTTCTCACCCATCTGGCCGAGATCGTTGGCGCGGACGAGGCGCGGTTCGTTCATCAGGGCATGACGTCTTCGGACGTGCTCGACACCACCTTCAACATCCAGCTGATGCGCGCCGCTGATCTCCTTCTGGCGGATATGGACGCGCTTCTGGCGGCTCTCAAGCGCCGCGCGATGGAACACAAGATGACGGTGCGGATCGGGCGCAGCCACGGCATCCACGCCGAGCCCGTCACCATGGGCCTGACCTTCGCCCGGTTCTACGCCGAGATGGAGCGTAACCGGAACCGTCTGGAAAAGGCCCGCTGGGAGATCGCCACCGGCGCGATTTCCGGCGCGGTCGGCACATTCGCCAATATCGATCCTCGGGTCGAGGAACATGTCTGCGCGAAACTGGGCCTGCGCCCCGAGCCGATTTCGACGCAGGTCATCCCGCGCGACCGCCACGCGATGTTCTTTGCCACGCTGGGGGTCATCGCAAGCTCGATCGAGAATATCGCCATCGAAATCCGCCACATGCAGCGGACTGAAGTCCTTGAAGCGGAGGAGTTTTTCTCCAAAGGGCAAAAGGGCAGCTCCGCCATGCCCCACAAGCGCAACCCGGTCCTGACCGAGAACCTGACAGGTCTGGCCCGCATGGTGCGCGCGGCCGTGGTGCCCGCGATGGAAAACGTCGCGCTCTGGCACGAGCGCGATATCAGCCATTCCTCGGTCGAGCGGATGATCGGGCCCGATGCCACGATCACGCTCGACTTCGCGCTGGCGCGTCTGACCGGCGTGATCGACAAGCTGGTGATCTATCCCGACAACATGATCGCCAACATGAACAAGTTCCGCGGCCTCGTGCATTCGCAGCGCGTGCTTCTGGCGCTGACGCAGGCGGGCGTGAGCCGCGAGGATGCCTACAGGCTGGTGCAGCGCAACGCGATGAAGGTCTGGGAAGAAGGCCGCGATTTCCGCGAGGAATTGCTGGCCGATGCGGACGTCACCGCCGCCCTCAGCCCCGCGCAGATCGAGGAGAAATTCGATCTGGGCTATCATACCAAGCATGTCGATACGATCTTTGCCCGTGTTTTTGGCGAAAGCTGAGGACGCGCGCAGGCGCATTTGCCCGTGATTTCAGCAAGAAAGGCAATGATACGTGTCGGTTGACGCAAGATCGTTGCCTTTCTGTGGTCCCGTGCTACCCTTTCATCTGCAATAGACGACCAGACCGCAGCTGAACGAGGAGACGCGATGATGCGCATCAAGACCTTTCTGGCCGCTTTCGTCCTGACCGCCCTGCCCGGCTTTGCCTATGCAGAATGTTCGTGGGGCCGGGCGCATGAGGTGACCATGAGCTGTGCGGACGGCACGACATGGGATGCTGCGTCGCAATCTTGCGTCACCACCGCGACCAGCTGAACCAAGCCGCCAGACCAAGACTGTACCACGCCGCGCGCGACCGGACCGGGTCGCGCGCGGTTTTTCGTTTGATGTCATGGAGATGTCACTTGCCCTGCGCCGCGATCATCCCACGTTCTTGCAACATCCAAACGGGGAAAAAGGGCAGCACCATGATCCTGCGCGCATCCGTTTTCTGCCTTGTCCTGTCGCTGGTTCCAAGCGGGCTGCGGGCTGTCGGACCGGAGGAGGAGAGCCCCCCGACGCCCACGCCCACGACGACGATCTGCCCCGAGGGACAGGTCTGGGACGTGGACGAGGCCGCCTGCCTTCCCATCATCGAAAGCGGGTTGATCCGCGACCCGGCGGCGTTGGTCGCAACGGCGCGCGAACTGGCTTATGCGGGGCGGCACGGCGATGCCTTGGCGCTTTTGGCGCGCGCGCCGGACCCCGCGGATACGATGGTGCTGACATATATCGGGTATTCCACCCGCAGCCTCGGCTACATGTCGCGTGGGCTGGCGTTCTACGATCGGGCATTGGCCGCCGATCCCGACAACCTATTGGCGCGCTCCTACCTTGGCATGGCCTACCTGATCCTCGGATCGCCAGACCGCGCGGAGGGGCAGTTGGCGGAAATCCGGGCGCGGGGTGGCGACGGCAGCTGGCCGGAACGGGCGCTGGCAGAGGCCATTGCCGGGGGTACGGCTGAAGGCTTCCACTACTGAGCCAATTCTAAACAAATCCTTGGCTTTTGCCGCCCTTGTGTAAGCAAGGGGTTAACCCCTGCCCCACAAGATCATCATCGGGTGAGCTTTGGAAACGGGATGGGTGGGTCATGGGCCTGCAGCGGGAAATTTGCGATGCCGACACCGGCATCGGGGGAATGCGCGTTGTCGACCAGCCCCAGCGGCTGGGATCGCGACAGAAGGCGGCGGTGATCGTACGGCTGCTGTTGAGCCAGGACGTGGCGCCGGGTCTGGACCGGTTGCCGCCCGCGTTGCAGGCGGACCTTGCCCGCGCGATGGCAAGCCTCGGGCCGATCAGCCGCGCAACGCTGGCCGATGTGGTGGGCGATTTCACCGCGCGGCTGGACAGCCTTGCCCTGACGGCGCCCAATGGGCTGGCTGCGGCGCTGGCGCTGCTCGAGCCGCATATCTCCCCCGTCGCCCGCGACGGGCTGCGCGCGGAGGCCGAGGCGGGCGATCCGACCGACCCATGGACGCGGCTGGCCACAACCGATCCCGACAGGTTGCGCCCCCTGCTTCTGAGCGAAAGCGCCGAGGTTGCGGCAATCTTGTTGTCCAAGCTGGGTGCCGCGAAGGCGGCGGCGCTTTTGGCGGGCCTGCCCGAGGCGCGGGCGCAGGTCATCGCCCATGCCGTGTCGCTGACCGCGACAGTGACGCCCGCCATGGTGGAACGGATCGGCGCGCAGCTGGTGGCCCAGCTTCAGGCGGAGGCGGAACCGGCGTTCCGCGTCAGCCCGGTGGACCGGGTGGGCGCGATCCTGAACGCCGTGAGCGGGGCGTTGCGCGAAAGCCTGCTGGGCGGGCTGGAGGCGCGGGACGCGGGCTTTGCGGGCGAGGTGCGCAAGGCGATCTTCACCTTCCAGCATATTCCCAAGCGGGTAGAGGGAAAGGATGTGCCCCGCATCTTGCGCCGGGTCGATCCCGAACAGGTGACGCGCGCCATCGCAAGCGGGTTCGACGCGGCACCCCTGTCGGTCGAATTCCTGCTGGAAAACATGTCGAAGCGCCTGGCCGAACAAATCCGCGACGAGGCGACCACCATGGCGCGGCCGCGGCACGAGGATGGCGAGGCGGCGATGGCCGAGATCGTCGCGGCCATTCGCGCGCTGGAGGAAGAGGGCGAGATCAGGCTTCTGCCGGCCGAGGATCAGGCCGTGGCCGCGGCCCCGCCCTGACCGTAAAGCGCCGCGGCCCGGGTTTCGAAGGCGCGCACGATGCGCTGCATCGCCTCGTGAAAAAAGAGGCCGGCAGCACTCTGCAAGATCTTGTTGCGGAACTCGAAATCGACGGAAAAATGCACCTCGCAGCCGGTCTTGCCCTCGGGCGCGGGGGTGAAGGACCAGGTCGAGATCATGTGCTTGAAGGGGCCATCGACATATTCGGTGTCGATGCGGCGATCCTGTTCCCACAGGGTGACGCGGCTGAGGAAGCGTTCGCGGAACATCTTGAAGCCGATCACGAGGTCGGCATGCATCACGGCGTGATCCTCTTCGGGCGTGACCGAGCGGACGCGCGCCGCACTGATCCAGGGGATGAACTGCGGATAGCGCGCCACATCGGCCACCAGCGCATACATCTGCTCTGGGCTGTAGGGCAGAGCCCGCGTTTCGGCATGGGTCGGCATCGGTGCTTTCGTCTTTCTTCCGTGACTACCATGTCATAAAACCAGCGCTGCAGATCAAGGGGTTCGGGCCGTATCGGCCGGGGGGCATTATGGCGCAGGCAAGCACGGGCGTGGCCAAGACAGCGGCCTATGAAGTGGTGCAGATGATTTCCGCCAAGGCCATCGCGGCCCGGATCGAGGAGCTGGCGCGTGAGATCGCGGCGGATTTCACTGGCACCGACAAGCTGGTGGTGGTGGGCCTTTTGCGCGGCTCCTTCATCTTCATCGCCGATCTGGTGCGCGAACTGAACCTGCCGGTGGAGGTCGATTTCCTGGAGGCGTCAAGCTACGGCAACGCGATGGAAAGCTCGCGCGAGGTGCGCATCCTGAAGGATCTGCGCGGCGAGATCGCGGGACGTGACGTGCTGGTGGTGGAGGATATCGTCGACACAGGCCACACGCTGCACCATGTGGTGAACCTGCTGCGGTCCAAAGGACCCGCGCGGCTCAAGACCATCGCGCTTTTGGACAAGCCGTCGCGGCGCGAGGTGGCGATCAAGGCCGATTGGATCGGGTTCGAAATCCCCGATGAATTCGTGGTCGGCTACGGGATCGATTACGCGCAGCGCAACCGCAACCTGCCCTACATCGGCAAGGTACGCATGGCGGCAGACGCGCCGTAAGGCGCGCGATCCGGAGATTCGCGCACCCTGACCCTGCGCCAAGTCACAATAGCGTTTGTTGACCCGTGATCCGGACAGGGTAGCGTGTGGTTCGAACGATTGTGACCCTTGCCATCCGAAGGAAGCCATCCGATGACCGCCCGTTCCACCCTCTTGAAGATTGCCCTTGTTGCGACAACCATCGCGGCCCTCCCCGCTCTGGCACAAGATGTTCCGGCTGCCGTTCAGGCACGTCAGGGCCAGTTCCAGATCATGGCGTTGAATATCGGCGTGGTCGGCAACATGGCGCGCGGCAACGTGGACTATGACGCCGAGGCCGCACAGGCCGCCGCAGACAACCTTGTCGCCATCTCGATGCTGGACCAGCAATTCCACTGGCCCGAGGGCACCGACAACATGGCGATCGACGGCACGCGCGCAATGCCCGCCATCTGGGAAAACCTGCCTGACGTGATCGCGAAATGGGACGCGTTCGGAGCGGCGGCCCAAGGCTTGGCCGAGGTTGCCGGCACGGGGCTGGAGCCGATGCGGGCCGCTGTCGGGGCTGTCGGTGGCACCTGCGGTGCCTGCCACGACGCTTATCGCCAGCCGATGTGACGATTGGCAGGGACCGGCCGCCCACGCTGCGGCCGGTCGTTTCCGTTCCGACCCATGCGTTCCAGCCTGATCTATCTTTTGGTGTTTTGCCTCGCGGGTTTTGCCGGCGCGGTCCTTTTGACGCGACCGGGCGTGGTGAGCGACAGCGCCCTTGAGGGGCTGGTCGGCGACCCTGTGGCAGGGGAACAGGTGTTCTGGGCGGCGGGATGCGCGTCGTGCCATGCCGCCGAAGGAGCCACGGGCGAGGATCGGCTGGTTTTGGCGGGGGGGCAGCGGTTCGCCTCGGATTTCGGGGTCTTTGTCGCGCCCAACATTTCGACCCATCCCGAGGCGGGGATCGGGAATTGGGATTTCGCGGATTTCGTCACCGCGCTGCAGGAAGGGACCAGCCCCGACGGGCGGCATTATTACCCCGCCTTTCCCTATACCGCCTACCGATTGGCCGAGCGGCAGGATCTCGCGGATCTGTGGGCTTTCTGGCAGGGCCTGCCGGCCTCCGACGCGCCAAGTGCGGCGCATGAGGTGGGCTTTCCGTTCTCGATCCGGCGCGCGGTGGGCTTCTGGAACTTTTTGTACATGGACGACGCCTTCGCCGTGACCGGCGAATTGGACGCGGCAGAGGCGCGGGGGCGCTACCTTGTGGAGGCGCTGGCCCATTGCGCCGAGTGCCACACGCCGCGCGATGCGCTGGGCGGGCTGGACCGGTCGGCATGGATGGCGGGAGCGCCGAACCCGTCGGGTTCTGGCACGATCCCCGCGCTGACACCCGACCGGTTGACCTGGTCCGAGGGCGAGATCGCCGCCTATCTGAACGACGGCTTCACCCCCGATTTCGACAGTGCGGGCGGGCACATGGTGTCGGTGATCCGCAACATGGCCATGCTGCCCGAGGCGGATCGCATGGCCATTGCCGCCTATCTCAAGGCATTGCCGCCCGCGGGCGAATGACGCCTCAGGCCATCCCGAGCTTTTTCAGGCGCGCATCCCGCAGCCGGGCGAAATCATCGCCCGCGTGGTAGGAGGAGCGGGTGAGCGGCGTGGCCGAAACCATCAAGAAGCCCTTGCCGTAGGCGGATTTTTCATAGGCGGCGAATTCGTCGGGATGGACGAAGCGGTCGACGGCATGGTGTTTCGGGGTCGGCTGCAAGTACTGGCCGATGGTCAGGAAGTCGACATCCGCCGCGCGCATGTCATCCATCACCTGAAGGACGGATTGGCGATCTTCGCCCAAGCCCACCATGATGCCCGATTTCGTGAACATGGTTGGGTCCATCTCCTTGACCCGCTGCAAGAGGCGGAGGGAATGGAAATACCGCGCGCCGGGCCGGACCGAGGGGTAGAGCCCCGGGACGGTTTCGAGATTGTGGTTGAACACATCCGGCTTGGCCGCAACCACGGTTTCCAGCACGGTGGCATCGCATTTCAGGAAATCGGGTGTGAGGATCTCGATCGTGGTGTCGGGCGAGCGTTTGCGGATGGCGCGGATCGTCATGGCGAAATGTTCGGCCCCGCCATCCTCGAGGTCGTCGCGGTCGACCGATGTGATCACGACATGGTTCAGGCCGAGCTTGGCCACGGCATCGGCGACGCGGCCCGGTTCGAACACGTCGAGTGCCTGCGGCTTGCCGGTGGCGATGTTGCAAAAGGAACAGCCGCGGGTGCAGATGTCGCCCATGATCATCATGGTGGCGTGGCCCTGGCTCCAGCATTCGCCGGCATTGGGACAACCCGCTTCCTCGCAGACGGTCACCAGCTTGTGCTCGCGCATGATGCGGTGGGTTTCCTGATACCCTTTGCCCACGGGCGCCTTGACGCGAATCCAGCTCGGTTTCTTGGGCTGGGCGTTGTCGGGGCGATGCGCCTTTTCGGGGTGGCGCTGTTCGGGGATCTTCAGGTCGCGCATGGGAGAGGTGCCTCTCTGGTCTGTATGCCCCCTATGTAGCGCATCCTTGACGGGTCTGCATGTGCATTTCGGCGCAGGTGCCTTGCGCGCGGTGCAAACCCGCCTTTCGATGCGATTTTCGACAAATATGAGGGATCAGCCCCGCAGCGCGGGGACGAAACCGTGGCGGTCCTCGTAATGCTTGAGCAGGCGTTGCAGGCCGATCTTGAGCACGATCTTGCCCGAGCGCGCCGACCAGCCGAGCCGTTTCTCGGCCGATTCAAGACCTTCGAGGAAACAGCAGACGCGCAGGACCACGTCGGACAGGCCCGGGCCCAGATCGTCGAGCGCATCGGACACGCGTTGTCGGGCGGCGCGCGGACCTTCGGCAAGGCCGCTGTCGTTGAGAAAGCCGCCGCGATCGCCGCCGGTCAGGAACCGGTCCCAGTTCTGGCCGACGCGGGGGCCCATCTGGGCGCGCTCGAAATCCTCGCGCAGGCGTTCGCCGGCCTGCACGAGGGCCGGTGTGAGAAAGGCCTTTCCGTCCGCGTCCTTGCGGCGAGCCAGCGCGGTGAGGGGCGATTCCGCGAGGTTCACCCGCATCTTGCGCGACCCGCCGCCGGGCTGGGCGACATCGGCCTGCCCCCAGCGGGCATGCTGGGCCTGAAACGGCGTCGTGGCTTCGGCAAAGCCGAGCGCCTCCTGCCGGCGGCGGCGATCCTCGTCGAGAAGGCGGCGCAGCGCGGATTTGCCCGCGGCCGTGATGGCATAGCGCGCGACGCGACCCGAATTGAGGCAAACGATCCAATCCTTGACCGCGAAGGCCTGCGCGATCTTGCGATCCATCACAGCGGTGCGGGTCTGTTCGCCATCCGGCCCGGGGCGCAGCACCACCGCCTTGTCGAGATCGGCCGCCACCGCGAGGATCGCATCGGTTTCGCACAGGCGACGCAGGATGCGGCGGGCCTCGCGCGCGATCATGCCTTCATCGCCGAGCGGCGACCGGAACGGAACTGTCATTTTCAGGGGCTCCTTTGCCTGAGGGTCGTCATCTTGAGGTCGCGGCGCAGTCCTTGGCGCGTTCTGTTCGGGCCGGGGCCACCCGGCCCGCCCGAGCAGGGTCAGCGCCTCGTCGAAAAGCGGATCGTCGCGCCGTGCCTCGATCCGGCGGACGCGGCGGCAGACGGTCGACGGCGCCTCGCCCGAGACGCGGGCGATGTCGCGGAGCGACAGGCCGCGCGCCGTATGGGCCAGATATTGCCGCGTCGGGATCGGGATCCATTCGGGCAGGTTGGGGAAGGGTCGGGTGAGATCAGGCATGGGGCTGCCGTGATCGGCCGAGGCCGATGTCATGGCTCCACCTCCCTTGTGGTTGGATACGGGAGGCAGATTTTCGGTGAATTGATTACTGATTGGTTAAATTCTGGGGATAAGCCCGAATTTGTTTCCATTTTGTAAACGGATAGCGGAGCAGCGCGCGGTGGATAACTTTTCCGGCAACACCCCGTGGCGGAGCCTCATCCTGGCAGGACAACACATCCGTTCCGAAAGGTTCCTGCCAGATGAAAGACGTGATCGCGACCCTCGCCCAGATGCGGCGGCCCGGATTGCTGGTGCAGGCGGCGCGCATGGCCGCGCTGACCGGCGACGCCGAAAGACGCGCCCGTCGTCGCCCCCTGCCCGTTCTTCTGGCGGAAGAAGACCGGCTGAATGCCGCGCGTCTGGGCGGCGGCTTGGGCTATTCGCCCAGCCGCCATGTCGAGGTGATGAGCGCCATCTTGTGTGCCGCGCGGTCGGTGACCTGAGCCCTCAGATGAAGGCGTCAGGCAGCGCGGCCTTTTTCTCGGTCATGTAGGCCTTGAGCGCCTCGTCCGTGGCGGGGTCGAGATAGGGCTGGCGGTAATCGGCCAGCATCTTGTCGACCTTGACGGAGGCCAGCGCCTCGGTGTCGCGGGCGCCTTCCTCGGACCAGGTCTCGTAGGGTTTGTAATCCAGAAGGTTGGTGCGCCAGAAGGCCGAGGCGTAATTCGCCTGCGTATGCGCGCAGCCCAGGAAATGGCCACCCGGTCCGACCTCGCGCAGCGCGTCCATGGCCTGCGCGTTGGTGTCGACCGGCACGCCCTCGGCCAGCTTGTGCAAGATACCGAGCTGGTCGGCATCCATCACGAATTTCTCGGGGCTGGCGACCAGACCACCTTCGAGCCAGCCGCAGGCATGAAGCATGAAGTTCACGCCGGACAGCAGCCCCGCATTCAGCGAATTGGCGGATTCATAGGCGGCCTGCGCATCGGGCAGTTTCGAACCGTTGAAGGCCCCGGCGGACCGATAGGGCAGGTTCAGGCGGCGGGCGAGTTGGCCCGCCCCATAGGTGATCTGCGACGCCTCCGGCGTGCCGAAGGTGGGCGCGCCGGAGTTCATGTCGATGGACGTGACGAAGGCCCCGAAGATCATCGGCGCGCCGGGGCGGACCAATTGGCTATAGGCGATGCCGGCCAGAACCTCGGCCAGAACTTGCGTCAGCGTGCCCGCGACCGAGACCGGCGCCATGGCGCCGCCCACGATGAAGGGCGACACGATGCAGGCCTGCCCCGCGGCCGCGTAATGTTCCAAGGCGCCCATCATCACGCTGTCAAAGGTCAAGGGCGAGTTGATGTTGATGAGCGAGGTCATCACGCACTGCGTATCGACCACGTCAGAGCCGAAGAGGATACGCGCCATTTCGATCGAGTCGGCGGCACGCGAGGGTTCGGTGACCGATCCCATGAAGGGTTTGTCAGACAGGCTCATGTGCGCATAGAGCATGTCGAGATGGCGCTTGTTGACCGGCACGTCCGTCGGCTCGCAGACCGTGCCGCCCGAATGGTGCAGCCATTTCGACATGTAGGAGAGTTTCACGAACATCTCGAAATCGGCCATCGTCGCATAGCGCCGACCACCCAGCCGGTCGCGCACGAAGGGCGGGCCATAGACCGGGGCGAGAACCAGCGAATTGCCCCCGATCTCGACGTTTCGGGCGGGGTTCCGGGCGATCTGGGTAAAGCGGGAGGGCGCGGTCGAACACAGCTTGCGCGCAAGGCCCTTGGGGATATGGACCCGCTCGCCCCGCACATCGGCCCCCGCCTCGCGCCAGCGTTGCAGGGCGGCAGGATTCTCGACGAAATTGACACCGATTTCCTCGAGCACGATTTCGGCATTGGCTTCGATGATCTCGATCGCCTCGGGCGTGAGAATGTCGAAATTCGGGATGTTGCGTTCGATGAAGCGCGCGGTCTCGAAGCTGACGGCCGAGCGTTCCGCCCGCCGCGCGGCCCCGCCGCCGCCGCGTCCGCGCCGTGCCGTCTGTTCCGCTGCCGCCATGATCCCATGCCCCCTTGGTGAGGTGATGCCCGTGGCGCTGTCCTAGCGCGCATGGGCGCGAGGCTGAGGGCGGATTGCGGCACCCTGCGGGGGAAAGCGACATGCGCGCCGCGGCGTGGGCTTGCGCGGGGTCGCGCCCGGTTCTAATGCGGGGCCATGAGCACATCCGCCACGCCAGACCCGCTTGACCATGACCGCCTGCTGATCATCGATTTCGGCAGCCAGGTCACGCAATTGATCGCCCGCCGCCTGCGCGAGCTGAACGTCTATTGCGAGATCCACCCCTACCAGAACGTCACCGACGCTTTTCTGGATGATTTCGCGCCCAAGGCCGTGATCTTTTCCGGCGGGCCCGACAGCGTGACGCGGGAAGGATCGCCCCGGCCGCCGCGCTCGGTCTATGACCGCGGCATCCCGATCTTGGGCATCTGCTATGGCCAGCAGGTGATGATGCAAGATCTGGGCGGCAAGGTGGAAGCGGGCGAACATGCGACCGCCGAATTCGGTCGCGCCTATGTCACGCGGGCAGGTGAGGCCTCGGACTTCCTGACCGGCTGGTTCGGCGACGGCGGACGCGAACAGGTCTGGATGAGCCATGGCGACCATGTGTCGGAGATCGCGCCCGGTTTCGCGGTTCTGGGCGTCTCGCCCGGCGCGCCCTTTGCGATGACCGCCGATCTGGAGCGGCGGTTCTACGCGGTCCAGTTCCATCCCGAGGTGCATCACACGCCCAACGGTGCGAAGCTTTACGAGAATTTCGTCCGGCTGGCGGGGTTTGCGGGCGATTGGACGATGAAGGCCTACCGCGAGGAGGCGATCCGCGCCATCCGCGAGCAGGTCGGCGATGCACGCGTCATCTGCGGCCTGTCGGGCGGGGTCGATAGTTCGGTCGCGGCCGTGCTGATCCACGAGGCGATCGGCGACCAGTTGACCTGCGTCTTCGTCGATCATGGCCTCTTGCGGCAGAACGAGGCGGAACAGGTCGTGACCATGTTCCGCGACCATTACAACATTCCCCTGATCCATGCCGACGAGAGCGAGCGGTTCCTGACCGCGCTCGAAGGCGTCAGCGACCCGGAGGTCAAGCGCAAGACCATCGGCAAGCTCTTCATCGACGTGTTCCAGCATTATGCCGACGGCATCGAGGGGGCGAAATTCCTCGCGCAGGGCACGCTTTACCCGGACGTGATCGAATCGGTCAGTTTCTCCGGCGGCCCGTCGGTCACGATCAAGTCGCACCACAATGTCGGTGGCCTGCCGGAAAAGATGGGCCTCAAACTGGTCGAACCCTTGCGGGAATTGTTCAAGGACGAGGTGCGCGCACTGGGCCGCGAACTGGGACTGCCCGACAGTTTCATCGGCCGCCATCCTTTCCCCGGGCCCGGTCTGGCGATCCGCTGCCCCGGCGAGATCACGCGAGAGAAGCTTGCCATCCTGCGCAAGGCCGATGCCGTGTTCATCGACCAGATCCGCAAGCACGGGCTTTATGACGAAATCTGGCAGGCTTTCGTCGCGATCTTGCCGGTCAAGACGGTGGGGGTGATGGGCGACGGGCGGACCTATGATTACGCTTGTGCGCTCCGCGCGGTTACGAGCGTCGACGGGATGACGGCGGATTACTACCCCTTCACCCATGATTTCCTTGGCGAAACCGCGACACGGATCATCAACGAGGTCAAGGGCATCAATCGCGTGACCTATGACATCACGTCGAAACCGCCCGGAACGATCGAATGGGAGTGACGCGGCCGCGCCCGTTCGAGCGGGCGTGACCGGGTAGGATGTGACCCATGGCGCGATCAAGGCCGAGCCGCCTTCAAGGGATCGGGCGCATCTTGGGGCGTTTGGGTCTTCTTGGGCTTTGCCTGTGGTCGCTGACGATTCTTGCCGTCGTCGTGACGACATTCGCCCTGTCACGCCCAAGCCCCCCGCCCGATGCGGCGGATGTGATCATCTGTCTTGGCGCGGGCGTGGCGCGGGATGATCCGCGCCAGCCCGATGCGGCCTCGACCCGGCGGGCGGAGGTTTGCGCGCAGCTTTGGGCGGCGGGTGTGGCACCGCAGGTGATTTTCACCGGGGCGGGTCTGGCGGGCCATTCCACGGCCCAAGCCATGGCTGCCCATGCCACAGCCCTTGGCCTGCCACCGGCAGCGGCACGGATCGAGGCGGAGGCGCGGTCGACCGTCCAGAACGCGGCCTATTCTCTGCCCCTTTTGCCGAACGCGGCCCGGCGTGTGGTTCTGGTCAGTGACGCGTTCCACCTGCCCCGGAGCGCGGTGATCTTTCGGCTGGCGGGCTATCCCGAGCTGGACCTGTTTCCGGTGCAGCAAAGCGCTGCCCAAAGCCTATCGACATGGCGCTGGATGTTGCGCGAAAGCGTCGTGATCTGGGTCAATGCCGCGCGCGGACTTGCCTATGTGGCGGGTGGTTGGCTGGGCATCGACAGGGATCGGCGGATCGGCTGGTTTGACTGAGGTGCAAGGCGCGCTCAGCGATAGGCGTGAAGACGCCCATCCTGGCTGACCACGAGCAGCGTATCCTCCACCAGGATCGGATGAGAGGCCGCACCACCGCGCAATTCCAGCGTACCGATCAAGTCACCGCTTTCGGGCGAGAATAGCCGGATCAGCCCATCGCCCGAAGCGACGACCAAACGGCCACCCGCCAGAACAGGCCCGTAATGGGTAAAGACCGCCTCGCGCCGCCGCGGGCGGTCGCGCTGGTAGAGCGGCAATTCCGTGCCCCAGACGCGGCTGCCGTCGGAGGCGTCGAGCCGGATCAGCTCGTTGCGATCGGAGACGAAAAAGATGGCATCGCCCGCGACAACGACCGGCGAATAGGCGCCTTCGGTCGCGGTCCAGTTGCGGGTGCCGGTGCGTGCGTTCATCGACACGACGCGGCCCGACTGGTTGCCGGCGTAGATCGTACCGCCCACGATCACAGGATCGGAGGTGATGTCGTTGATCCCGGCATAGGCCGTGCCAAGGCGACCGCCCGCGACGAAGGAATGCCACAAGGTGATGCCGGTATTGGGCATCGCCGCCACGAGTTCACCCGAGGGGAAGGGAAAAATCGCCCGTCCATCGGCCACGGCGGGGGCGGAGCCGCCCACCAGCACCGAAGGAACATCGGAGGACGGGATGCGCCACCGCTGACGGCCATCATCGGCCTCGAGCGCCCAAGCCTCGGAATTGCGGCCAACGACATAGACGAGACCGCCCGACACGGTCGGCGCGCCCAGAACGGTGCCCAAGCGTTGCCGCCAGATCACCGCGCCCGAGGCGGCATCAAGCGCCACGACCTCGCCAAAAGGCGTGGTGGCGTAGAGCCTGTTGCCCGACAGCGCGAGGCCGCCGCCCGAGGCATTCGCGCCGCGGTCGAAATCTGGCACGAGACTGGTGATCCACGCCGGTGCGCCGCCCGAGAGCGACGTGGCCTGAAGCTGCGAGCCCGCGTCGATCGTGTAGACAAGTCCGCCACCCGCGACCGGATCGGCGGCAATGCGGTTGCGACGGCTGTTGCCGGTGCCGATGGGCGCGGCCCAGACCTCGACGGGATTGGCCGACAATGTGCCATGCGGCAGGCGGTTGGTGACGCTGTAGCCCCGGCTGGGCCAATCGGCCAAGCGCGTGGGACTGGGCAGATTGATCGCACGGGCCGCATCGGTCGAGACGAGACTTGAGGCGGCGGCGCGGCCATCTTCGCCCGGCAGCGTCGCTTCGAGCGCGGTGCGCGTGCCGAAACGTTCGCCGGGCAGGACAGTATCGCGTTCGCAGGCTGCCAGAACCAGCGCCGGAAGAATGCCAAGCGCCGCAATCCGCGCGAAACGGTGGCCCGCCAGTCTGCCCTTGCCCACGCTCATCTGCCCCGGCCTTCCTGTTCTTCCGCCCTGTCGGCGGTTCAGTTGCTTTCGGCAGGGGCCGGTTCGGCGGCATCTGCCTCGGTCTCGGTCTCAGTCTCGGTCGTCGCCCCGGTGTCGTCCTCGGCCCCGGTGGGTGCCGCGCCGTCCTGCGGGGCCGGGGCGGTTTCGGCCCCGGTTGCATCGCCCGTTTCGGGCGCGTCCGCCTGTGGCGGCACGACCGGTTCGGGCGCGGTGTCGACCAGTTGCGATCCCGCTTCGAGCGCCACAATCAACTGAGACGCGCGTTGTTGCAAGCCCGGCGTGGCCGCTGCGCTGCGTTCCAATCCGCGCAGGCGGTCGAGGGCGGCCGGAAGATCGCCCTGGCGGATGTCGACAAGCGCGAGCTGTTCCTCGGCCAGCGCGGCGAAGGGCGCGCCGGGTTCGGCCAGTGTGCCCAGCACAAGCCGCGCGGTGGCCGGATCGGACGGGTCCATCATCTCGGCGCGCAGGAGCGCGAGATCGCGGTAATGACGCGGCACATCGGCGGCTTCGGCAGCGGTGCGCAGCCGGTCCGCTGCTGCGGCGGCGCCCTGTCCGCCCTGCGCAACCTCGCCCGCCGCCATCAGCGCCAGAAGCATCTCGGCCATCGGTGTCGCGGCGTCGATCCCGTCAAGGGCCGCGACGCGCGCCTCGGGGTCGGGCAGATCGAGGGACGCCAGAAGCGCATCCCCGAAGGCCTGCGCCGCCGCCCGATCCTGCGCGCGCTGGTATTCGAACCAAGCCGCGCCACCCACGATGCCGACGACGACAAGCGCCGCAAGCCAGCCCCAACGCCGCATCAGCGCGAACAGACGGTCGCGGCGCAGCTCTTCGCTGACTTCATCGATGAAACTGTCGCTGTTGGCCATTCCGCCCCCGCCCCGGTTGCGCCGGGATACCCAAAGTTGCGCGCGTCTTAGCCCGAGGCGGGCTGTCGCCGCAAGGGCCGCGCGCCCGGCGCGGGGGATTGCGCCCTCCTCTTGCGCCGCTCTTGCGTCGTGATCTGAACGGATTAGTTCAGTCTTGCGCAAAAGCGCCGAAGATTCTAATCTGAACTGGTCAGTTCAGCGTAGCATGAGAAGCCATGCCGGACGGGGCAGCGGACGCATCAGACGACAGGCCCGGTGCGGGATCGGGTCGCCCGAACAAGAGGACACTCATGCGCATCTTTCCGATCATCACGGCGACCCTTGTCTGTGTCGCGCTTTATTTCGTGATCCTCGACCGGGAAACCCTGATGTCCTTTGCCGGTCGGTTCGGCGGCGATACCACGGGCGAGACCTCCGAGACGGCACCGGCCGGCGAAACCCCTGCCCCGGCTGCGGAGCCGGGCGAGGAGGATGCGCGCATCCATGTCGTCGTCCGCAGGTCCGAGGCGCAAGTGACCGAGAATGCCGTTGTTCTGCGCGGTCGGACCGAGGCGTTGCGGCAGGTCGTGGTTTCGGCCGAGACGTCGGGGCGGATCGTATCTGAACCGTTGCGCGCAGGTGCGCGGGTGTCCGAGGGGCAGCTTTTGTGCGAGATCGACGCCGGGACACGTTTGTCTGCCTTGGCCGAGGCCGAAGCGCGCCTTCTGGAAGCGCAGGCGCGTCTGCCCGAGGCGCGGGCACAACTCCCCCTTGCCCGGGCCCGGCAGCTTGAGGCCGAGGCCGCCCTGACGGCAGCGCGGATTGACGGCAATGCCGCCACGCGCTTGAGCGAAAGCGGATTTGCCTCAGAAACACGGGCGGCCAATGCCGTGGCGGGCGTCTCTTCGGCCGAGGCTGCGGTATCTTCCGCAGCGGCGGGCGTGGAAAGTGCGCAGGCCGCGATCCAGTCGGCCGAAAGCGGCATCCGCGCGGCAGAGGCCGCCGTGACCCGCGCCGAGGATGAATTGACCCGTCTGACCATCCACGCGCCGTTTGCGGGCCTTCTGGAAACCGACACGGCCGAACTTGGCAGTCTGATGCAGCCGGGCACGCCTTGCGCGACGATCATCCAGCTCGACCCGATCAAGCTGGTGGGGTTCGTGCCCGAGGCGCATGTTGACCGCGTGAGGCTGGGTGCGAGAGCGGGCGCGCGCTTGGCCTCGGGCCGCGACGTGATGGGTGAGGTCAGCTTTGTCAGCCGCTCGGCCGATCCGCAGACCCGCACCTTTCGGGTGGAGATCACGGTGCCGAACGCCGACCAGTCGATCCGCGATGGGCAGACCGCCGACATCCTGATCCAGACCGAGGGGATGGCCGCGCATCTTTTGCCCGCATCGGCGATGACGCTGAGCGACGAGGGCACGCTGGGCGTGCGGACCGTCGTCGACGGGATCGTGCAATTCGTGCCGGTCCGCATGATCCGCGATACCGCCAACGGCGTCTGGCTCACCGGACTGCCGGACATGGCCGAAGTGATCACCGTCGGGCAGGAATTCGTCACAGATGGCGTCGCGGTCCGCGTGACGTATGAATCGGAGCAGACGCAATGACCGGGCTCATCGATTGGGCCGCCAGCCGCGCCCGCATGATCGTGGCCTTCGTGATCTTGTCGCTGACCGTGGGTACCGCGGCCTATGTCGGCCTGCCCAAGGAGGGCGAGCCCGATATCGACATTCCGGGGCTCTTCATCTCGGTGCCCTTTCCCGGCATCTCGGCCGAGGACAGCGAGCGTTTGCTGGTGCGACCGATGGAGGCCGAGTTCCAGGATCTGGACGGGCTGACCACGATCACCGCCACCGCCTCCGAAGGCTTTGCCGGCGTGTTTCTCGAATTCGAATTCGGCTGGGACAAGTCGGCCACCATCGCCGATGTGCGCGACGCGATGAGCCGCGCCGAGGCCGATTTCCCGGCGGGTGCCGAAAGCTTCCAGATTTCCGAGATCAATTTCTCGGAGTTTCCGATCATCATCGTGGCGCTTTCCGGCGACGCACCTGAACGGACACTGATCCGGCTGGCGACCGAGATGCAGGACGCGCTGGAATCGCTGACACCCGTTCTGGAGGCAGGTCTTGCCGGCACCCGCGACGAGATGCTCGAGGTCATTCTCGACCCGCTGGCGCTGGAGGCCTATGACGTCACCGCCGCCGATCTGATCAACGCGGTCGTCAACAACAACCAGCTGATCGCTGCAGGCGAGGTTACGACGGAAAACGGCGCGATCTCGGTCAAGATCCCGTCGAGTTTCGACAGCACCGCCGATGTCTATGCCCTGCCGATCACGGTGAACGGCGACCGGGTGGTGACCTTGGGCGAACTGGCCGATATCCGCCTGACCTACGAGGATCGGCTGGGCACGGCACGGTTCAACGGGGAGACCTCGATCGCCTTGCAGGTGGTCAAGCGGCAGGGGTTCAACATCATCGACACCTCGGCGCTGGTACGCGAGACGGTCGAACAGGTCCGCGCGACATGGCCCGAGGATCTGCGCCAATCGGTGCATGTCACGACCACGCTGGACCAGTCGGTGACGGTTGCCGACATGGTGCGCCAGCTCGAAGGGTCGGTCCTGACCGCCATCGCGCTGGTGATGATCGTGGTTCTGGCAGCCCTTGGCACGCGGTCCGCCATGCTGGTCGGTTTCGCGATCCCCACGTCCTTCATGTTGGCCTTCGTCCTTTTGGGGATCATGGGGGTCGCGATTTCCAACATCGTGATGTTCGGCCTGATCCTTGCCGTGGGGATGCTGGTCGATGGGGCGGTCGTGGTCGTCGAATATGCCGACAAGCGATTGCAGGCAGGCGCGCGGCCCATGCAGGCCTATACGGACGCGGCCAAACGGATGTTCTGGCCGGTCGTGTCTTCGACGGCGACGACGCTTTGCGCCTTTTTGCCGATGCTGTTCTGGCCGGGCGTGCCGGGTGAATTCATGGGGATGCTGCCCGTCACGATGATCTTCGTGCTGTCGGCGTCCTTGATCGTGGCGTTGATCTATCTGCCGGTTCTGGGCGGGGTGGCGGCGCGGTTCACCCGAATTGTGGACCGCGCCAGCGCGGTCGTGACGAACCTGATCCCGTGGTACGCGGCGCGGATCGTTCTGACCGTGGCTGTGGCTTACCTGATGTTCCTTGCCGCGCTGCAAACGATCAATCCCGGTGTTCTGGTCGATGTCGCCCCCGATGCCCCTGCGCTTGTCCGCATGGCACCCGGCGTGATCTTGTTCGTGCTGGCCTCGGCCGGGATGTCGGTGATGCTGGGCAGCGTGCAGGTCGCACGCCGCGCCAAGCCGGTGGAGGCCGGATACAGGCGCACGCCGTTTGGCTGGACGATCCACGCCATCGTCGGCAACCCGGTGATGCCCGTCGTCACCATCGTGACCGTGATCGGCTTTGTCATGGCGACGTTCAGCTATTTCGGTGCCAACAACAACGGCGTCGAATTCTTCGTCGAGAGCGAGCCGGAAAATGCCATCGTCTATGTCCGCGCGCGCGGCAACCTGTCGGTCGCGGAACAAGATGCGCTGGTCCAGCAAGTCGAGGCGATCGTGCTGGAGGAACCGGGGGTGCGCGACGTCTTTGCCTTTGCGGGCGAAGGCGGGTTGAACAACAACACCGGGGGCGTGGCCGCACCGTCGGACACGATCGGCCAGGTTCAGCTCGACCTTGAGCCCTGGGGCGCGCGCGATGACGGCGACCTGATCCTCGACCGGTTGCAGGCGCGGTTGAACGAACTGCCGGGCATCCAGACCGAGATCTTTTCGCAATCGCGCGGCCCTGCGGCGGGCAAGCCGATCAACTTGCGTCTGTCGGGCGATGATTGGGAAGAATTGCAGCAAGCGACGCGTCTGGCCCGCGCGCATTTCGAGGGCCTGCCGGGTCTGACCCTCGTGGAAGATACTCTGCCCCTGCCCGGCATCGACTGGCAGATCGATGTCGATGTCGAGGCCGCGGGACGGTTCGGGGCCGATGTCTCGACCGTTGGCGCCATGGTGCAACTCGTCACGCGGGGCATCTTGCTCGACACGATGCGGGTGCCCAGCTCGGACGAAGAGATCGAGATCCGCGTCCGTTTCCCCGAGGAGGCGCGGGTGCTGTCGACGCTCGACACCTTGCGCGTCCGCACGCGCGACGGGCTGGTGCCCTTGTCGAATTTCGTGAGCTACATCCCCACCCCGCAATTGGCCGAGATCCAGCGCATCGACCAATCGCGCGTCTTCGACGTGAAGGCCGATGTGACCGTGGGCCTGTCGCGGGTTCAAGACGAGGCAGGCGCGACGCGGGGCTATATCCGCGACCTGTCCACCGTGGCCGGGGGCGGCACGGCCAATTTCACCTTCGGCGAGGCGTCCTACGTGGTCTACCGCCTGTCGTCGGGCGAGACGGCCGAGACACTGGCCGACGGGTTGCGCACCGGTGCCCTGACGCTGGAACCGGTCAACGCCAACGAGCGGATCGCGGTTCTGACCGAATGGCTGCAGACGGAAAACCCCTTTCCCGCTTCGGTCAGTTGGGAATGGGCGGGCGATCAGGAGGATCAGGCCGAAAGCCAGGCCTTCCTCGGGCAGGCCTTCGGGGCGGCGCTGGGATTGATGTTCATCATCCTGCTCGCGCAGTTCAACTCGGTCTACAATTCGATCCTCGTGCTTCTGGCGGTGATCTTGTCGACCACGGGCGTGCTGATCGGGATGTTGGTGATGGACCAGACATTCTCCATCATCATGACGGGAACGGGGATCGTCGCCTTGGCGGGGATCGTGGTGAACAACAACATCGTGTTGATCGACACCTACCAGGAATACGCGCGCTACATGCCGCGGCTGGAGGCGATCACGCGCACCGCGGAATCGCGGATCCGGCCCGTTTTGCTGACCACGATCACGACGATGGCGGGGCTTGCGCCGATGATGTTCGGCATCAGCCTCGACTTCGCCAATGGCGGCTACACGGTGGATAGCCCCACCGCGCTGTGGTGGAAGCAGCTGGCGACGGCGGTGGTCTTTGGCCTTGGCATCGCGACGGTTCTGACACTGATCGTGACACCCTCGCTTTTGGCGCTGAGGATCTGGTTCTGGACCATCCTGCGCTGGGGCGCGCGGCGTGTGGCGCGGATGGGGGCAAAGGGGCTTGGACAGCGGGCCGAGGATTACGCGCTGATGCGCGAGGCGCGGCGCGCGACGAACCCCACGATCTACTGGGACGAAGATCCCCGCCCCACCGAGACCGCCCCGCCCGCGACCGATGCCGACGAGGCGGAGGACAGGGAGGACGAGGCTCCCGGAACACCGCTCCGCGCGGCCGAGTGACCGCCAAAAAAACCGCCGCCCGTGCCGATGCAGGGGCGGCGGTTTTGGTTAACGGTCCTTGAGGAAAGTTAAGGAAAGCTTTCTCAGGCGGGCTTTTTCTTTCTGAAAACTTTCACCAGCGGCAAGAGGATCAAGCTTATGGCAATGATCGTGATCGGGGCTGCGATGGGCCGGTTGAGGAAGATCATCGGATCGCCGCCGGACAGGAGGAGCGACTGGCGCAGCGTCGGTTCCGCGATGGGACCGAGCACGATGGCCAGAACCGCGGGCGCCAGCGGGTAGTCCATCCGCCGCAGCACGAAGGCCCCGATGCCGAAGATCAGGATCATCCAGATGTCGAACATGTCGCGCGTCGCGGCATAGCCCCCGATGATCGACAGAACGAAGATCACCGGCGCGAGGATGGTGAAGGGCATCCTGAGCATCCAGATGAAGACCGGGATGAACGCTAGGTTGATGATCAAAGCTGCGACATTCGAGATGTAGAACGACCCGATCAGGCCCCAGACGAATTCCGTCTGATCGACGAAAAGCCGTGGGCCGGGCGTCAGGCCCCAGATCACCATGCCACCCAAAAGGATCGCGGTGGTGGGCGAACCCGGGATGCCAAGCGTGAGCATGGGCAGCATGGAGCCCGTGGAGGCGGAATTGTTCGCCGCCTCGGGGGCTGCCACGCCATCGACGCTGCCGCGCCCGAAATCCTGCGGGCGGCGCGAGATCATCTTGGTCACGCCATAGGACATGAGCGAGGCAGGCGTCGCGCCGGCCGCGGGCAGGATGCCCACGAAAAAGCCGATAAGCGAGCCGATGGTGGTTCCGCGCCAGCCGCGACGGAGCGATTCCGCCGTATCCTGCGCCATGCCCTTGGCGGTCATGCGCGGTGTCGTGTTCTCCACGTCGCCGCGTGTCTGTTCGATGGTCCAGATCATCTCGCCCAGGCCGTAGACACCGATGGCCAGAACCAGAAAACCGATGCCTTGCAAGAAACCGGTGATGTCGAAGAGCACAAGCCGCGGCGCGCCCGAGATCTGGTCGAAGCCGATGGCCCCCAGAACGAGGCCGAAGCAGATCGAAAAGATCGTCTTGGGGATATCGTCGCTGCCCAATCCCACGAAGGTCGCGAAGGCCAGTAGCATCAGGGCAAAGATCTCGGGCGGGCCGAAGGAGAGCGCCACGCCGGCCAAAAGCGGCGCGAAGCCTGTGAAGATGATGTTGGCGACCGTGCCCCCGATGAAGGAGGCGATGGCCGCCGTCACCAGCGCGAGCGAGGCACGACCCTGCATCGCGAGTGGTCGCCCGTCGAAGGTGGTCGCCACCGCCGTCGAGGCGCCGGGGATACCCAGCGTGATCGACGAGATCGCGCCCCCATACATCGCCCCGTAATAGATCGCGGCGAGAAAGATGATCGCGCCCGTGGGCGGTACGAGGAAGGTGATCGGCAAAAGGATCGCAACCCCGTTGACCGACCCCAGCCCCGGCATTGCGCCGATGAACAGGCCGACGGTCACGCCGATCACGATCAGAAGCAGGTTGATCGGCTGGAGCGCGATCAACATGCCGTCGCCAAGAAGGCCGAGAGTTTCCATGATGAGGCGCGCCTAGTAAATGATGTCGTAAAGGATGTCGAAAACGGGATCGGTGAACGACCAGCCGCTGGGCATGGTGATCCGCATCGCGCCTTCGAAGAAGAAGAAGAGCGCGATCGGGGCCACGACCGCGAAGACCAGCGTCAGGGCCCATGAGTGACGGCCCAGAAACCGCAGGTAGTAGATCAGGAACACCGCGATCGCCCCGTACATCGACAAGATGTCGATCAGCGCGACGAAGCCCAGAAGCCCGCCGCCCACCAGCGCCAGTGTGCGCCAGCCGTAGCCGTCGAGAAACGGCTCGTCGGATTGCGCGGCGGGGCTGGTGCCGCGCCACCATCTGACCATGACCATGATGCAGCTGAGCAGCATGATGGCCGAAAGCCAGAAAGGCCAGGCTCCTCCGCCTGGCCCCCTGCCCTCGATGAAGCCGATGGGCAGTTCGGTGCTTTTCCACATCAGGTAGATGGAAAAGAGCGCCAGAACGCCCGCCGTCAGGATTTCGCCGTAGCGCATTCGTCTTCCCCTTGCCCGTCCGGCCGGCACGGCGCGGACGGGGCCCTGGTGCCCGAGGGCGGATTATTGGCCCAGCGAGGCCAGCAGGTCGCGGTGATTGGCGACCTGGGTGTCCCAATAGGCGCGCTGTTCCTCGGGGCTCATCCAGAGCGGCGAGAGGCTTTCGGATTCGAGATAGCCCTGCCATTCCGGGCTTTCGTAGACCTGGGTGAAAACGGCCTGGTAATAGGCTGCCGCCTCGTCCGACATGCCCGGTGCGCCCACCACGGCGCGCTGGTTGGCATAGGAGAAATCATGCCCCAGTTCGCGGATAGTCGGGATATCGGGGAATGCGGGCAGGCGTTCGTCGGAGAAGGCCAGAAGCGGCACGACATCGCCCGCCTCGTAGAAGCCCTTGGCCTCGGCGGGGTTGTTCACGGTGGCCATGATCTGCTGGCCCGCGAGGTCGCGCGCCACGGCCCCGCCGCCGTCATAGGGGATGTAGGTGATGTCGAGGTCATAGGCGTTGGACAGGAAGGCGATGACGATGCTGTCCTCCTGCCCGGAACCGGTGCCGCCCATGACGTAATCACCGTTCATGCCGCGCACGGTTTCGAGCCATTGGTCGAAATTGGTGATGCCGCTGTCGCGGTGGACCCAGAGCACGAAGGGATCGACGCCCATCATCGCGACCGGCGTGAAGGTCTGGATGTCGATGCCGAGATTGGCCTGCCGCAACGGCGTGGTGAAGAAGGAGTTCAGCGTCACGAGGATCGTGTGATCGGGATCGTTGGCGTTGTTGAGATGCAAGAGCGCCTCGGCCCCCGAACCGCCACCTTGGTTGTTGGGCACGAGCGGGCGGGAGGTCAGGTCGTAGCGTTCGGCCACCGACTGGATGAAGCGGGCGATCTGGTCGGCACCGCCGCCGGGGCCGGCCATGATGACGAAATCGATCGGGCGGCGCGGTTCCCAATCCTGCGCGAGCGCGGGAAGGGGCGAGAACGCGACGAGCGCCGCGCAGGACAATTTCAAGACAGCACGCTTGGTGAACGACATGACGGCTCCTCCTCCGTAACTTGAAAAGACGCGGCGCAGGATCCCTCGCCCTGCGCCGCACGATTGTGGAGGAGTAACTATCTTTCCGAATTGCCTCTTCAAGAATTATTTTATTTCGCGTTGAAACGATTGCTCAATGCGCAAGCACGACGGGAATTTCTGCTTTGTCGACAACGGATTGGGTGTTGCCGCCAAAGAGCGTCTCGCGCTCGTGGCTTTGGCCATAGGCCCCCATGACGAGGAGGCCCGCGCCCAGTTCGGCGGTGCGTTTCAGAAGTGCGAGGCCGGGATTGCGGGCCTCGAAGCGGACGAGATCGGCGGTGATGCCGCGCAGGCGGTAATAGTCGAGAAGGTCCTCGGGCGTGGCACCATGCGGCTTGCCGCTGCCGGCGGCCAGAACGGTGACCTTTTGCGCAGCGGCGACCAGATCGAGGGTCAGGGCGACGGCGCGCGACGCCTCGATCGAGCCGTTCCAGCCCACGGTGACATGGCCGCCGAAGTCGGGGGCCACATCCCCGCCCGAGGGGCACATCAGGACCGGACGACCGGTCTGGAACAGGCCCGATTTCAGCGCGTTCTGCCCGAGGTTGCGGTCGCGGTCGGGCTTGGCCACGACGATCAGGTCGGCGAGGCGACCGTTGTGCTTGATCATGTCGGTCAGGCGTCCGTGTTCCTCGACGAAATGGACGGTGGCCGCGTCGCCCGTCGGGCGTTCCGCCTCCTGCAGATCGAGGGCCATGGCGAAGCGGTGCAAGCGATCCCGCAGGCCGGTTTCCTCCTGATCGGCCATTTGGGCCGCCTGTTTCAGGATGGCGTCGCGCACAAAACCGGGCAGCGGAATGCCATGGGGCATCATATCCTCGGGGCGCGCCCGGCAATGGGCGACGACGATATGCGCCTTGTGCCGATGCGCCAGCGCGGCGGCATGCGCCAAAACGGTTTCCCCCACGTCTTCGCCCCAGACCGGAACGAGAATCCTTGCCAACATGCCTGCATCCCTCCCTTGAGCGGGGTGGCCGCGCCACCCCCGGCCGGTTCAATATAGCGGGTTTTGCCGCGCCGCCCCCGGAAATCGCGCGTGACAGCCTGCGAATGGACAGGGCGGAACGGGAGGCGGTGGTCGGCCGCACGACCTGCGCGCGCAAGCGACGACCCCGCGACGGACCTTCGCGGGCCGCCCATAAAAGCGGCAGGGCCGTGCGTGCGATGCCCGTCTTGCTGCCAGTCCACGCAGATTTCCGATGGTTCGTCCAAAGACCAAATTTTTTTCAAGGAATCGCTGACAGGCGAAGAATCGCTGCTTATCGTGCGGTGGGGCTTAGTCATTTTCACAGTTCTCAAACGGCTTTCCCACCGATGCGAGCGGCGCTGCGGTGCCGTGGGACATCGGCAAATTATCAGCGGCCGGCGACAGCCCGGATATGGACGGCTGGCCTTCTCTTCTCCTTGAGGGAGACGGCGACATGCAGTCTGAAGCTTCTCCGGACCTCCACCGTTTCACCTCGCAGCCGCGCCCCGCCTTCGATTGCATGACCCTGCTGCCCGCGCGACAGATCGCGGCGATCAAGGCCGTACTGGTCGCACAGGGCAAGGTTATCCTCGACGCGCGCGACGGGATGTCGGGTTTGCAGACGGCGCTTCGGGCGGCCGAGGATATCGGCGCGCGCGACGGTGTGTTGATCACGGTCGAGGCGGGGCGGGACGACATTCTGGGAATGCTGTGCGAGGCTTTCGCGGATGTCGGCCTAATCCTCAGATGCCGCGATCTGGACGAGCTGGACCGGGTTGCCACGCTGGAACATGGCGGTCCTTGCCTTGTCGAAAGCGGGGTCTTCGCCGTGCTCGAGGCGGCGGCGCGGGTGCCTTCGGTGTCGGGGCTGATCGCGGTCGGAGAGGAAGCGGGCGGCTGGTGCGGGTCGGAGGCGGCTTTCATCTTGGCGCAGCGCATGGCCGCGCTGGGGCGCAGCCTGCCCGAGCTCGTGCCGTGGTTCATGCGCGGCGCGACCGGGCCGGAGGGCGCGGGGGCGCTGGCGCTGGCGGGCGCGGCGGGGGTCGTTCTGTCGGACGAGCTGATCTTGCTGCCCGAGAACGGCATGGAGCGGCGCGTGTTGCGCGCGTTGGATGGGGCCGACGGGACCGAGGCGGTGGTTTTGGGTGCGCCGCTTGGGGCGCCCTACCGGGTGTTCCTGCACCCCTCGCAGCCCGGGGCGCGCGCGCTGGAGGCGGAGGCGCTGCGGATCGAGGCGCGGGGCGGCGACGCGGGCCAAACCCGCACGGACTGGATCGCGGCTGTCGAGGCGGCACTGGCGGAGGCCACCGTGCGCCCGATGGGACAGGGGATCGGGATCGCGCGCGCGCTGCGCGACAGATATGGCCGGATCGGGCCGGTGATCGCGACCTATCGCGATGCCGCGCAACGTGTCCGGTCCAAGGCCTCGCTTCTGGCGGCCGCCATAGGCCCCGAGGCCGCGTTGGCCAAAGAGCATGGTTGCGCGATGCCCATCGTGCAGGGACCGATGACGCGGGTGAGCGACAGGCCCGGGTTCGCCGCCGCCGTTGCCGCCGCCGGGGGTTTGCCGATGCTGGCGCTGGCAGCGCTCCGGGCGGAAGAGATCGCACCGCTTTTGGCCGAGGCCAAGGCGCAGCTCGACGGCAAGCCATGGGGCGTGGGGATGCTGGGCTTTTTGCCGACGGAGCAATTCGCGCAGCAGATGGAGGCGGTGCTGGCCGCCGCCCCGCCCCTTGCCATCCTTGCGGGCGGGCGCGCCGACCAAGTGCTGCGGCTCGAGGCGGAAGGCATCCGGACCTATGTCCATACGCCGACCGCGCAGCTTGCGCGTCTGATGATCGACGGCGGCGCGCGGCGTCTGATCCTCGAGGGGCGGGAATGCGGCGGGCATGTAGGGCCGCTGCATTCCATGGTTCTGTGGGAAACGGTGGCGACGGACCTTGCGCGCCATCCGGCGGCCAAGGACCTGTCGATCCTGCTGGCGGGCGGCATCCATGACGGGTTGAGCGCGGCCATGGCGATGGCGGCGGCCGCCCCGCTTTTGGAGGCCGGGGCCAAGCTCGGCGTTCTGATGGGCACCGCCTACCTGTCGACGCGGCAATTGTGCGAGGCGGGTGGTATCGGGGCCGGGTTCCAATCCGCGCTGATCGAGGCGACCGATACCGCGACGATCGAAAGCGGGCGGGGCCATTCGAACCGCTGCCTGCGCACGCCCTTCGTCGACACGTTCCACGCCGAGCGGCGCGCGCTGCTGGCAAAGGGCACCGACCCGGAGACGATGCGCGACGCGCTGGACGGGCTGCTTCTGGGGCGGCTGCGGCTGGCCAGCAAGGGGCTGGAACGCAACGACGGGACGCTGGTGGCCGTCACGCCCGAGACGCAGCGCGCCGAGGGCATGTTCATGGCGGGCGAGGCCGCATCCCTCATCACCACGACCCGTGACGTGGAGGATCTGCACCGGGGCGTGAGCAAGGGAGCCGCCGATCTTTTGGCGGGTATCGCGCGCCGTCCCGCCAGCGGCCTGAGCGGCAAGGATGCCGTGGCAGCGCGGGCGGCCGCCTGCGACATCGCCATCATCGGCATGGCCGTGCATGTGCCGGGCGCGACGGATGCTCAAGGGTTCTGGCGCAACATCCTCGACAAGCGCGGCGCGATCTCGGAAATCCCGGCGGATCGCTGGGATCACCGCGTCTATTCCGACGATCCGGACGCGCCCGATTGCGTGACCAGCCGCTGGGGCGGCTTCATCGAACCCATGCTGTTCGACCCGCTGCGGTTCGGCATCCCGCCGAAATCGGTACCGCATATCGCACCGGGTCAGTTGCTGACGCTGGAGGCGGTGCGGCGCGCCTTTGAGGATGCGGGTTACGCCGAGCGCGATTTCGACCGGGAAAATACATCCGTCGTGGTGGGCGGCGAGGATGCGGGCGGGTTTCTCGGCAATGCGCTGACGCTGCGGGCGCTGGCGCCGCTGGTCACCGATGCCGAGGGTGTGGCGGAAATCCGGGACCGCACGCCGGGTTGGACCGAGGAAACCTTTCCCGGTGTTCTGACCAGCGTGGTGGCGGGGCGGATCGCAAACCGGTTCGACCTTGGCGGGGCGAATTACACGATCGATTCCGCCTGCGCGTCGAGCATCACGGCGCTGGCGCAGGCGGCCGACGAATTGACCTCGGGGCGCAGCAACCTTGTCGTGTTGGCGGGCATCGACACGACGCAGACACCCTATCACTACACGGCGTTTTCCTCGGTCACGGCGCTGTCGCGGCGTGGTCGGCTGTCGGCCTTCGACCAATCGGCGGACGGCACCGTTCTGGCCGAGGGGGTGGCGGCCTTCATCCTGAAGCGGCGGGTGGATGCCGAACGCGACGGGGATCGCATCTATGCGACGATCAAGGCCGTCGCCTCGTCCAGCGACGGGCGGGGCATGGGCATGACCGCGCCGCGCCCCTTGGGCCAGAAGCGCGCCCTGCGCCGGGCCTATCACGCGCTGGGGTCGAGCATCGCGGATATCGCCTATTACGAGGCGCATGGAACGGGCACGCCGGTGGGCGACACGGCCGAACTCGACTCGGTCGGATCGCTGATGACGGAGGCCGGCGCGGCAGGCGAAAGCTGTGTTTTGGGATCGGTCAAAGCCTTGATCGGCCATACGAAGACGGCGGCGGGGGCGGTTGGCCTCGCCAAGGTGGCGATGGCGCTGCATCACCGCACCCTGCCCCCGCAACCGGGGATCGAGCGGCCCGTCGGGGCGCTGGGTCAGGCCGAATTCCCACTTTATTTCACGGATGGGCCGCAGCCTTGGCTGGCGGAAGATCGGCCAAGACGCGCCGGGATCAGCGCCTTCGGCTTTGGCGGCACGAACGCCCATGCCGTGCTCGAGGAGCACAGGGCCTTTGGCGAGACGCTGCCGGGCGCGCGGCGCTGGCCCGCGCATGTGGTCGCGGTGACCGGGCGTTCGGCCGAGGATCTGTCGCGGAAGTGGGCCATGGTGCGCGACCTCGCGGCACAGCCCAAGGGTGGCCCCACGCTCGAGGAGATTGCGGGGGCCGCGATGGCGCAGTGTGACGGCGAGGCCGGCCTGCGGTCCGTCATCGTGGCCGAAAGCACCACCGATCTGGCGACGCAGGCCGCGCGGATGATCGCGCATCTGGCCGATCCTGTGCGCGCGCTGCCCGACAGTGCCTTTCTGGGCGAGACGGGGCCGGTGCCGCCACTGGCCTTCCTGTTCCCCGGGCAGGGCAGCCAACGGCCCAACATGTGCCGGGAAGCTGCGGTCTACCTGCCCGAGATGCGCGAAAGCCTTGAGGCCGCGCAAGTCGCGGCGCTGGCCGGGACCGGGGAAAAGATCGGGCGCATCCTGTATCCGCCCGCCGCCTTCGATGCGGAGAGCAAGGCCGCGCAGGCCGCCCGGCTCACCCAGCCGCAAAACGCGCAGATCGCGCTTGGCGCAGTCTGTGCCGGGCTGGTCGACCTGTTGCGCCGGATCGGCGTCGCGCCCGATCTGGTGGCGGGCCACAGCTATGGGGAGCTGGTCGCACTTTATGCGGCGGGGGCGATGGGGCGTGCAGAGCTGATGCAGCTGTCGGTGGCCCGTGGCAGCGCCATGGCAGGGGCCGCGCCGGGGGCCATGTGCGCCGTGACCGCCGCGACCGATCTGGTCGCCGAGGTGATCGCGGACCATCCCGAGGTGGTGATCGCCAACCGCAACACGCCGCAGCAGACCGTGATCTCGGGGCCGAGCGATGCGGTGCGCGCGGCGGCCGACGCGCTGGAGGCCGGGGGCCAGTCGGTGCGCATGTTGCCGGTGGGCGGTGCCTTTCATTCGCCCCTGATGACAGAGGCTGCGGCACAATTCGCCAAGGCCCTCGACGCGGACATGTTCCGCGCGCCGTCTTGCCCGGTGATCTCGGCCCGGGGCGGTGCGGCCTATCCCGAGACGCCCGTGGGCATCGCGGACCAGTTGGCGGCGCAGATGACGGAAAAGGTGGATTGGGTCGCGCAGGTCGAGACGCTCTACGAGAAAGGCGCGCGCGTGTTCCTGGAGGTCGGGCCCACGGGTGTCCTGACCCAGCTGGCGACGAGCGTGCTTGGGCGGGCGCCGGACAGCGCGGCTGAGACCGGCGGGGCCGCGGTGGAATTCCTGACGCTCGACGATGGGCGCGGCCTGCGCGGAACGCTGGGCACGTTGGCGCGGCTGTGGGTGCGGGGTTATCCGGTCGAGATGCCGGAGCTTGCGCCCCGCACCGGACAAAGCCTGTCGGGGCTGGCGGAGGCCGCAGCGCGCGCCGTGCCGAAATCGGCCTGGCTGGTCGACGGGATGCACATTCGCCCCGCCCATGCGCCTCAGCCCGTCGCGGCCGCGGCCGCGACGGATGGTTATGACCTGCGGGGGATCGACGCCCCGCCTACGCCACGCGCCGCGCCGCAAGCGGCCCACGCCCCCCCCATTGCCCAAGGAGAGCCGATGCACCCCGGAGCCGAAGACGGCCTGCTCAAAGCCTATGGCGAATACCAGGCCACGATGCGCCAGTTCCTGCACACGCAGGAGCAGGTGATGAACCTGCTTTTGTCGGGGACACCCGGCGCGGCGATGCCTGCAGCCACCGCAGCGCAGGCCTTGGCCGCGCCGTCGACGCCAGCGGTCGCCCCGGTCGCCGTGACGGCCCCGGCGCCAGCCCCTGCCCCCGCGCCAGTTGCCGAGCCTGTGGCGGCCGCCCCGGCCAAGGCCGACGCAGCCGCCGACCGGCCCGCCATCGCCGCCATGCTGCGCGATACGGTGGCCGACCGCACGGGATATCCCGACGACATGATCGCCTTCGACGTCGATATCGAGGCGGAATTCGGGATCGACTCGATCAAGCGACTGGAAATCCTCGAGAGGTTTATCGCAGGCCTGCCCGCCACGGCGGTCGAGGCGTTCCGGGCCGACGCCGAGCGCGTGGCGCGGGAGCGGGTCCTGGATGTCTGGGTCGAGGCCGCAATGGCGGCCATCGCCCGGACGGAGGGCGCGCGCCCTTTTGATCTAGGGGCGTCGGGGACGGAGGCCGCGACGGCCCCTGCCCCGGCGCCCCGTTCCGATATCTGCCCGGCCTACCGGATGGTGCCGCGCCTGTCGCCCCTGCCCGAGGGCGATGCGCCGCTGCGCTGCGGGCCGGTCCTCGTGCTGCGCGGCCCTGAGGATCTGACCCGGGCGGTGACCCGCGCGCTGGAAGATGCTGGACTGCCCCATGCGACGGTCGACCCCGATCCGGCAAGGCTGCCCGAAGCCATCGCTGCCGCACGCAAGACGTTGGGACGGATCGGGGGCATCGTGCATCTGTCGGGGTGCGCACCGCCCGGGGCATGGCCCGAGGCAACCGACATCGCCACGAAGGCGCTGTTTTGCGCCATATCGGACTGCCTGCCGGAGTTGGCTGCCAGCGCCACGAAGGACGGGCCGGAGCGGGCGCGCATCGTCGCGCTGACGCGGCTGGGCGGCCTTGGCGGACGGGCGGAGGCAGGCGGTCATGCGCCCGCGGATCTGGCGTCTTGCGCGGCAGGCGGCGTGCAGGGCCTGTTCAACAGCCTGACGCTGGAACATCCGGGGATCGTGACGCGGGGCATCGACCTTGCGCCCGAGATCACGGACGCGGCGGCGGCGGCGATCCTGATCGGGGAAATGCGGTTCGCGGACGGACGGGTCGAGGTGGGCCATACGGCAGAGGGGCGGGTGGTTCTGGATGTCGCGCCCCTCGAGATCGGCGGGACGGTCCACGCGCCGACGCTCGGCCCGGGTTCCGTGATCCTTGCCACCGGGGGGGTGCGGGGGGTGACGGCCGCGACGCTCAAGGCCATCGCGGCCCCGGGCGCGCGGATCATCGCGCTGGCCCGCCGCGCCGAACCGGAAGCGGAGGCCCCCGGACTCGCCGAAGCGGGCGATGCGCAGGCGCTGCGCCGGGTGCTGATCGCACAGGGGCGCGCCGCAGGCGCCATCCCCCGACCGCAGGAGATCGAGGCGCGGATCGAGCAGATCCTGCGCGACCGCGCGGCGCGCCGGGGGTTGGAGGATTTGCGCGCTCATGGCTTTGACGTCGAGGTTCACGCCGTCGATCTGTGCGACCGAGCGGCGACCAGCGCCCTTCTGGACGCGGCGCTGGCCCGGCACGGCCGGATCGACGCGCTGGTCCATGGCGCGGGCGTTGTCGAGGACAAGCTGGTTGCGGACAAGACGCAAGCCTCCTTTGACCGGGTGCTTGGAACCAAGACCCGGGCGCTGGACCTGTTGCTGACCCACGAGGCCGCGGCGGGCTATCGCCATGTGCTGTTCTTCAGCTCGATCGCCGGGCGGCTCGGCAACCGGGGACAGGCCGATTACGGCGCGGCCAACGAGATCCTGAACCGCGCGGCCCTTTGGTTCGCGGCCACCCGGCCCGATGTGCGCGTGGCGTCGATCAACTGGGGACCATGGGGCGGTGCGGGCATGGCCTCGGACGCGGTCAACGCGCAATTCGTGGCGCGCGGCATCCACCCCATCGACCTAGTGGCGGGTGCGGCGTTGGCCAACCGGGCGCTGGGCAACGGCGCGGCCCCGGTCGAGTTGATCGCGGGGCGGGGCGACTGGATGGAAAACCTCGGGGCGGAAGCGCCGCCGGCACAAGCATGACTGGATGGGAGAGTGACAGATGAGCCAAGCACAGATGACAGAGGCTGATTTCGACACGGCACCGATCGACGAGGGTATAGGCGCCATCATCGAAGCGCGGGGACGCGGCCTTGACGATCTGGCGCCCGAGCATGTCGGCACGTTGTTGCGCCGTCACGGGGTTCTGCTTTTTCGGGGGTTCACCAAGGACACCGAAGGGTTCGTCGCCTTTTCGGATCGGCTGACCGAGGATTTCTCGAATTACCGGGGCGGTGGCTTGCGGTTTGCGATGCTCGACCGCGAGGCGGTGGGCGGGCACAGCACGGTTCTGACCACGACGGGGCATACGCAGAGCTTCGGCATCCCGCTGCATGGCGAGATGTATTACATGAAGCATCCGCCGCAATTGCTGTGGTTCTACGCCGAGGTGCCGCCCGTCGCGGGCGGGCAGACAACGCTGGGCGATGGCGCAGCCCTGTTCCGGGCGCTCAAGCCCGAGACGCAGGCATGGTTCCGCGAGAACGACATCAAATATGTGCGCAACCTCGTCGAGGGCGATTGGCAGGCGACGTTCATGACCGACGATCTGGAGGAGGCGCGCGCCTTTGCGGCGCAGAACGACCTGACCATGACGCATGATCCCCAGACCGGCACTGTCGGGGCGGAGTTCCGGTGTTCGGCCCTGCGCCAACACGGCGGCGAGACGCTGTTCATCAACAACGTCCTTTTCATCTACCTGGGCGAGATGGCGTTCCGGTCGGGTTGGGCGAGCAAGAACCTGCCCGGATTGCGCAGCGCGGACTGCCCGATGGTGGTGCGCGCCGGCGATGGCGGCGAGATCCCCCGCGCCGTGATGGAGGATGTGCGCCAGACCTCGGACCGGATGACCCGCAAGATTCCGTGGGAACAGGGCGATATCGTGCTGATCGACAACCACCGTATCTTGCACGGCCGCGCCGAGACCGATGGCGGCAAGCGCTCCATCCTCGTGCGTCTGGGCGGCCCGGCCTTTCCCCTGCCGAAAGCCGCCTGACCGTGCAGACCGAGACCACACACGAGGGCCGGACGCGGTTTCACAATGCCCTGACGGGCACCGAGCCGCTGGCCTTTCACGCGCAGGGCTACCACGAATACAAGCCGGTCTGGCCGCGCATCCGGGCGCATGTCTTTGACGCGGCCCCCCGGTCCATTGGCCCGAGCGACCGGATCACCGTCCTGACCTGCAACAACGGGCATGGGGCGATGGGCCTGTTCGAGACCAGCTGCGCCCAGTTGGGCGTGCCGGTCGTGGTGGGGGGGCGCGAATTCCCCGACTGGATCAACGCGGTCCACAAGCCGCGCGCCATCCTGAACGCGCTGGAGGGTATCCGCACGCCTTGGGTCATGTATGCCGACAGCCGCGACGCCATCCTTGCGGGCGATCCCGACCGGCTGGTCGATGACATGGATTTGCATTTTCCGGGGGCGCAGATGGTGTTCGGTGCCTGCCAGTTGAGCTGGCCCAATGCCGAGGATCTGACGGAATTCGAACTGGATCTGCCCGGGGCGAAGGGGTCGGATTACAAGCATCTGAACGGGGGGCTCTGGATTGCGCGAACCGAGTTCGCACATCGGATTTTCGCCGAGGTGGAGGCGATCGCGCCGCATCCCGCCGCACCGGAGTCCGAGCAGGGCAAGCTGCGCAAGCTGTTCCCCGATCATTACCCCGAGATCACGCTCGATTACGGGCTGCGCATGTTCCACAATGTCGGCTTCACCTTCGTCGATACCTACGAGGAGCGCCCGGTGTGACGGAGATGACCGAACCGCGGCGGAGCTTTGTCTATCGGGGAACCGATATCGACGGGGTGTCGATCGACCCCGACCGGCTGGAGATCCGGGGGCGGTCGATCACCGATATCATCGGCGCGCTGTCGCTATGCGAGGCGGCGCTGTTCACGCTGGGCGCAGAAACGGACGCGGCGGCGGCGCTGGACGCGGGCTTAGCGCGGGTGATCGCCGCCTGCGGGCCGGAGCATCCGGGGCCGCGGATCGCGGCACTGGCCGCAGGGGCCGGGGCAGATCTGCCGCGGGCGGTGATGGCGGGGCTTTGCGCCTTGGGCGAAGCGGAGGCTGGGGCGATCCGCGAGGCTGTCCCATCCCTGCCCGAGGGCGCGGCGGAAGGGCTGTCGGTCTGCGCGGCGGTGCCCGCGCTGATCGCGGCCTGGGCTGCGGCGCAGGGGCGGCCTGCGGGTCGGGCGCAGGGGGCGGGTTTTGTCTCGCTGGCCCATGGTCTTTGCGCCGAGGGGGCGGAGTGCGCCCCGGCCGATCTGGCGCTGGTCGAGGATGTTCTGGTGGGCTGGATCGGCGGCTTCGGCCCGCTGCCGCCCTCGGTGATGATCCCGCGCATCGCCATCGGGACGGGCGTGTCGATCCAGCAGGCCGTCGCCGCGGCCTTTGCCGCGGCGGGGCCGCTTCATATCGGGGCGACGATGCAGGCCGTGGCGATCCTGAACCGGGCGCTGGACGCGAAGGCGGAGGGGCCGGTCGAGGCGCTGCTCGACCGGATGCTGGCGGCGGGGCAGAAGATCGGCGGGTTCGGCCATCCGCTTCTGAACCGCGATCCACGCCCCCCGCATCTGCGAACGCGGGCGCGCGATCTCGGATCCTCCCACCCGGTCTGGGCCGTCTACGATGCGGCCTGCGCCCATATGGCCGCCACCACGGGGCTGGAGCCGAATGTCGATTTCTCCTGCGGCGCGGCGATGATCGCCGCGGGCGTCCGCGACCCTGCGGCAGCGGCGGGGCTGGCGATGATGGCGCGCGGGATCGGCATCACCGCGCATGTGCTGGAGCGGCGCGCGCGCCCCGCCTTCGGCATCCGGCGGCAGGCGGCGCGCGATCACCTAGAGGCCTTTCCGGAAGGATGGTTGTGATGGCGCAGGGCTGGACCGAAAAAGGACTGCGAAACCGCCAAGATGCCACGGATTACGACCGGTTTTCCGAGGCCGTTCTGGGCCCGTGGGATGAATTGTTCCTTGATCGCTGCGCGGCGCTGCGCCCGTCGGAGGCGGGCACCTTTGTCGATGTCGGGGCGGGCACGGGGGTGGTTCTTTACCGGCTGTCGCAGCGCCCGGTCTTTGCCGACTGGACGCTGATCGGGCTGGAATTGTTCGACGACATGGTGGAGGCGGGCAATGCGCGCTTCGCGGCGCAAGGTGTCGCCGCCGAAATGCGGCAAGGCGATGCGCAGGCCCTGCCACTGGAGGATGCCAGCGTCGACATGGTGGTGAGCCGCGCCACGATCCATCACTTGCCCGACAAGGTGGCGGCGCTGCGCGAGATGGACCGGGTGTTGCGACCCGGCGGCATCGGGCTGATCCACGATGCGCGCCGCGACATGCCCGCCGAATTGATGCAGCGGTTCAACGCGATGCGCGCCAAGGTGGGTTATCTGCCGACGACGCTGGACGAGAAACTGACCCCCGCCGAGATGCAGACCCTTCTGGAGGAGGCGGGGCTGTCGGATCGGACGGTCCTGCATTCGGGCAACGAGGGGATCGCGGCGTTGGGCTTCGAAGTGGTCATGCGGGCGGCATCGTGACGGGCTGGATTCTCCCCATTCCAGATGACAGCTCCGGTGTGGCCGGGGCGGTGTGCGGCATGACCGCGCCCGCGCTGGTCGAATGGATCGTCTCCGGCGCTGTCGGAGAGTTGTTGCACTGCGACGGTGGGGCGCTGCGCCTTATGGGCGAGCCGGTGCCGGGCGCGCAGAGGATCGCGGTGCTGGAGACCGCGCCCGATCACCTGCCCGACGTGGCGATGGCGCTGGGCGCATCGCCCATGCCGCCGCCCCTGCCCCGCCACCCGCCGCTCCGGGTCGAACACCGGCCGGCCACCGCCGATGCCGGGCAGGCCCTGTGGGAGTTGAGCCTGATGCTGCACGAGCGCCGCATCGGGCCCGGGGATGGCGACGGACCGGGCGCGTCCCGCCCGTGGATCAGCGGCCTGCCCGCCCGGGAGGCGGCGCTGGCCCTGCCCGATGGACGCTGGATCGTGTTGTGGGACGCGATGGCCGTCGACCCGCCGCGGCTGATCGGGCCCGGGGTCGAGATCGTCACGCTGGCCGCCGAGGACCGGGCGGGGCTTCTGGCTGCGCTGGACCTATGGCGGCCCGGTGCCCCCTGCCCGCCCGCGACGCCCCGGCAGCGCATGCGGTTGGGCTTTGTTCATAGCGTGGGCATGGATGCCGAAAAGACCCGTGCCCTTGGCCGCAAGGTGATCGAGACGGCGAAGGGGCGCGTCACCCATCCGTCGGGATTGTGTTTCAACCCCGAGGCGGAACGGGAACCCGTGGCCTTCCTGTTTCCGGGACAGGGCGCGCAATACCGGGGCATGTTGCGGGCGGCGCTGGATGCGCAACCCACGCTGCGCGATTGGTTCGACGCGCTGGACCGGCATTACCCGGCCGATCTGTCGCCCCTGCCCAGCCGCCTGTTGCTGGAGGATTGGGACGATGACAGCCCGTCTGCGCGCGCCTTTCACGGGTTGGCGGGCGGCGGTTACGCAAGCCTGACCGCGGCGCTGGCCCATCACGAACTGCTGGTCGATCTGGGGCTGCGGCCCGATGCCATCCTCGGCCATTCCAACGGGGAGAATGCGGCGCTGCTCGCCGCCGGGGTGATCCGCACGACGACCCGCAAGGGCAAGTTCGCGGTCCTGTCGCATATGTGCGGGCTGTTTTCCAATGCCGATGCCAGTTTCGGCGGGGAAGAGGCCGGTGCGGGAGAGGACACGTCGATCTGCGTGGCACTGGCGCTGCCCGCCACGATGGAGCCCGACGTTCTGGACCGGGTGCTGGACGGCGAGATCGTCTTGATGATGGACAATTGCCCCAGCCAGAAGGTCGTCTGGGGCCCCGCCAAGCTGCTGGAGGCACGGATTGCGCCGCTGCGGGCCGAGGGATTGCTGGCGATCCGCCTGCCGCTGACAGCGCCCTACCACACCCGGCATTTCCGCCCGGTCGTGGACCGCTTCTTGGCCGATTACATGCTGCTCGACCTCGGGCCGGGGCAGATCCCGCTCTACAGCGGGCATACCGGCGCGCCGTTTCCCGAGAACCGGGCGGAGATCATCGAGACCGCGACGCGGCAGTGGAGCGAACCGGTGCGCTTTGGCCGGGCGATCGAACGGATGCATGCGGACGGGATCCGGGTATTTGTCGACGTGGGTCCGGGCGGGCGGCTGGCCGGGTTCGTGCGCGATACGCTGGCGGATCGGCCCCATGCCGCGCTTTCGGTCGACGAAGAAAGCCGCAAGGATGGCAGCGCCCTGCCACGGATGCTGGTGCAGGGATTCTGCCTCGGTATTCTGGACGCGGTGTCGAGCGATAGGCGGGCGGCGAGGCCGCAAGAGGCGCAGCGCCCCGACGCGGAAGCCCGGACGGCGCGGCCAGAGCCCACCATCGCGCAGACTGTCGCCGGAGCGGCCATTCCGGCCAAGATGGCAATTTCCACGGTCCCGCCGCCAGCCGGCGCGGGTGCCCTCAACGCTGCGGGACGGAGGGCGGCGCTTGCGCAGGCGCATTTCGGCCTGATGCGAGATCACCTCGCACAGGAGGCGCGGATCTTTGCCGGTTTGCGCGACCGTCTGGCAGGGACTGCGAGCGGCGCAGCGCGGCGGCACGCAGAAGCGCCTGAACCGGACCTGCTGCGCCCGTTCGGTGCGCACCGGATCGAGCTGACGGACGAGGGCATGACCGTTGATTTGCGGATGACGCCCGAGCGCCAGATGTTCTTGCGCGATCATGCCTTTTGCAAGGCACGCTCGGTCGATCCGGGCGCGACCGGTTTGACGGTTCTGCCTTTGATGGTCTCGGCCGAGATCGCCGCCGCGGCTGCGGTGCAGCGGGCAGGACCCGGCTGGCATGTGGTCGCGCTGGAAGGGCTGCGCGGGCATCGCTGGATCGCGGGGGATACGGGGGGGATCGACCTGCAGTTGGACTTGCGCGCGCTGCCCACGACGGAGACCGGATCGCGGCGCTACGGTGTGACGCTCTCCCATCGCAATGCGCAAGACGACAGCGGCGGCGGTGTCGCGGCCACCTGCGAGGTCATCGTGAACCGGCGTCCTGCGCCAAGCCCTGCCCCCTTGCCCGCCACGCTGCCGCCGCCCCCTGCCACCTATCCCGACGGCACGCGGATGATCACCGGCGAAGGCTTTGCCGAGCGCCTGTTCCACGGCCCTTGTTTCACCAGTATCGGCGCGGTCGGTGGCTGGTCCGACACCGGCATCGAGGTTGCGGTGACCGCGCCGTCGGAGACGGGTTTCGTCACGCCCGATCTGTCGGGGCCGCGCGTGATCAACGGACCGCTTCTGGACAATGCGGGGCAGATCCTCGCGCTGCAGCAAAAACATGCGACGATCCGCAGTTTCGGCCTGTTCCCGGTTCTGGTGGAGCGCATCAGGTTTTTCGGGCCGCGGCCGGAGGCGGGCGCGCCCTTGAGCGTGGTCACGCGGCAGGTTGCGGGGGAGAATACGGTCACCGGCGATTTGGATTACCGCGACGCGTCGCAGCGCGTGGTGATGCGGGTGGAAGGCATGAAGATGGTGTTCATCCATTGGCCACGCCGGTTCGAGGCGAGTTTCTTTCGCGGTCGCGCGGGCGGGTCGCTGGCCGAACCGCTGGAGGCACCCGAGGGCGTCACTCTCCGCATCCTGCGCGGCTTCGAAGGGAGTTTCCTGACGACGAGCAACCGGATCTGGCTGCGGTCGTTGGCCTGGGCCTGCCTGTCGGCGGAGGAACGCGCCGCGTTCCACGCGCTGCCGCCGCGCGGCCCGCGGCAGGAGGAATGGCTTTTGGGGCGGATCGCGGTCAAGGAAGCCGGGCTTTGCGCCCTGCCCGATCCCGATGCTGCCGACCTCGTCGAGCTGAACGTGGCGCAAGACGAGGGCGGGAGGCCGACACTTGTGCTGCCGGACGGCGCGCGGGTGCCCTGTTCGATTTCCCACAGCAACGGCACGGCTGCGGGCGCTGTGGCGGCCCCGGGCTGGGCCATCGGGCTGGACATCGAGCCGATCAGCGGGCTGGATGATCCGATCGGGCGCAATGTGCTGGCCTTCGATCCCTCCGAACGTGCGGCCCTCGACCGGTTCGGGCCCAAGGCCGTGTGGTGCGCGAAAGAGGCTGCGGCCAAGGCCATAGGCACCGGCCTGATGGGCGCGCCAACCCGGTTCAAGGCGCATCTGCGCGGGGACGCGCTTCACGTATCTGTTGCGTCGGTGGAGATACCCGTTACGTTTTCGAGGTCCGAAAGCCACCACGTCGCGCTGTGCCATATCCCGCAGAGCCAAGCCGCAGAGATTGCGGCGCATCTGACCATCTCTGCCCAACCACTTGCCAAACGGGGAACGGCCCATGTCGACCATTCACACCATCGCCCATAGTATCGCCAAGGTCCGCCCGGACCTCGATCCGGACTGGCTCGATGGCGACACGCAGCTGCGCGCAGACCTCGGCCTGAGCTCGATCGACCTGTTGAACGTGCTGGCGCTGATCACGCAGTCGGTGGGCAAGAAGATCATGTACGAGCCGCTGTTGCTGCCAGACGGCAAACCGCGCCCGGATCTGAGCATCGGGGAGCTGGCCGCCTTCGTCGATGCGAACCGCGACGCGGCCGATCCCAAGATCGTGGCCATGTAGGACGCACGCCAATGAGCAACCAAGCCCCACCAAACCCGCACACGCCCCTGACGCTTCGGATCGCGCGGGTGATCTATGGACCGCTGTCCAAGGTGTCGCGCCACCCAGTGCTGAACGTTCTTGTCGGGTTCGGCCTGCTGTTCATCGGGATCAACGAGTTCCTTGAACAAGCCTTGCCCGACTACGAGGGCTTTTTCGAATTGCACCATGCCGTGATCCTGATCGGGCTGACCACGCTGCTGCACGGGACGATCGAATTGGTCGACCGACTGGAAGCGGCATTGAGCGAACACGAGGCGCGGTTGGCCGCTGCCCCGGAGCACAGCAACGAAACAGGCAAGGGCTGAGGACCGGGACAGGAAATGGAATTCGTCTCCGTCGTTCATCGCGCGATCCTGTCCAGCGGACGCTGGGTCTATGTCTATGTCGCGCTGTCCAGCCTCGGGACGCTGGGTGTGGCGATCCTCGTGAATACGGTCACCGATTACGACCCCGCCGCGGGCCCCGATTACGAATTGTTCGCCGCCTTCATCCTTGTCTGCGCCGTGACCGTCATGTCCCGGGGCGAGACGACGCGGATCATGAACGCGGTCGGCGAAGGCATCGCCCATCACATGCGGGTGCAATACGCCCGCCTGCTCAAGGAAGCCGACCTCGTGCAGGTCGAGATGATCGGGCAGGAAAAGATCAAGTCCACGCTGGCGCGCAATGCGCAGATCCTGGCCGAAAGCCCGGCGGTTCTGACGCAAGGCGTGGCCTCGGCGGTGACTTTCGTTCTGGCCACGATCTATGTCGCGACCCTGTCGATGATGGCTGCGATCCTTGTGGTCGCGCTGACCATCGTGGTGGTTCTGGCCAGCCGTCTGCGCACGCAGCGCGCGCGGGATGCCATGGCGTTGGGTCAAGGCGCGGAGCGGCAGTTCTTCGACAGTTTCGACCATCTGCTGGAGGGTTTGGCAGAGGCGCGGATGGACCGCGACCGGACCGAAGACCTGTTCGAGAATTTCCTGATCAAACGTGCCGTTTCGGCGCGAACCGCGCGGCTTTCGGCGCTGGATTCCATGATCGCCTTCGGGGTTCTGGTCTTTGCCAGTTTCTACCTTCTGCTCGGCACCGTCACCTTCATCACGCCCCAATATGTCGACAGCGCCGCCACCGCGATGAAGATCGTCTATGTGTCGTCCGTCATCTGGCTGCTGATCGAGGGGCTGTTGCGGATCATGCCCACGATCCTGCGCGGGGATGCGGCCTTTACCGAGTTGCGCAAGCTGGAACGCCAGCTGCGCGCCATCCAGCACCGCGAGACGGTGCCGAGCCTCGATCTGCCGGACTTCGAGGTGCTGACACTGGACAAGCTGTGCTACGCCTACCCCCCCCGCGAAGACAGCGCGGAAAAGACATTCGGCATCGGACCTTGCGATTTCACCCTTTCGCGCGGCGAGATCGTCTTTGTCATCGGCGGCAACGGATCGGGCAAGACCACGTTGTTGCGCAACCTGTGCCGGCTTTACGAGCCGACCTCGGGCGCGGTGTGCTGGAACGGCATCCCGATCACGGCGGCCAACGCGATCAGCTACCGCAAGCGCATCTCGGCGATTTTTGCGAGCTTTCACCTGTTCGACCGTCTTTACGGGCAGCGCGACATCCCCGAGGAGGCCGTGGACGCGGCGTTGGATAAGGTGGGCCTGAAGGGCAAGACCGCCTATCATGACGGCCGGTTCACGACGCTTCGCCTGTCGACGGGGCAGCGCAAGCGGCTGGCGCTCGCCATCGCGATGCTGGAGGATCGCGACATCATGGTGTTCGACGAGATCGCCGCCGAACAGGACCCCGAATTCCGCCGCCGCATTTACGAAGAGATCCTGCCGGACCTGCGCGCCAGCGGCAAAGCGGTGCTCGTTATCTCGCATGACGAGCGGTATTTTCACTGTGCCGACAGGCTTTACTTCATGGAAGAGGGGCAGCTTTCGCTGCGGTCAACATGAGAAGATCGAACGACACCGACCTCGACCCGAACGAGCCCGACACCGAGATCGTCATCCCCTTGGTCAGGCGAAGCTTTTTCGTCTACCCGGTGGCGGCCATCGTGCTGGCCGGCTTCATCATGATGGCGCTGTCGCGGTCGATCTTCGTCTATGTCCTGCCGGGTGAGATCGGTGTGCGCTACGACCCGTTCTTTGGCGGCACCCAGACGGAGGTCTATACCGAGGGGCTAGTGATCAAGTTCCCGTGGGACAGGTTTTACACCTATGAAACCCGCCTGCAGAACAGCCGGCACACGATGCGCGCGCTCTCCTCGGAGGGGATGGGGTTCGACATCGAGATTTCCGTGCTGTATCGCCCGCGCGCGCAAGCGTTGGGGGAATTGCACCAGGAACTGGGGCCCAATTACCGCGAGCGCGTGATCGAACCGATCGTGGTTTCCACAGTACGCGAAATCTTCGGCCGCTACACGTCGCACGCGGTTTATTCGACCGATTTCGCCACCTTCCAGGAACAGATCGCGGACCAATTGCAATCAACAGCGGTGCGCGATCTGGTGGAATTCACCTCTGTCCTGATCATGCGGTTGGAATTGCCCGAGATCGTGCGGCTGGCCATCGAGCGAAAGCTGGAACAGGAACAGATCGCGGAATCCTATACCTTCATCCTCGACAGCCAGCGGGCCGAGGCCGAACGCCGACGGATCGAGGCCATCGGCTTGCAGAATTTCTATTCCATCGTCGCTTCGTCGCTGAGCGAGGAGGTTCTGACATGGCAGGGGATCGACGCGACTGTTCAACTGGCCAATTCCGAGAATGCCAAGGTGGTCGTCATCGGCTCGGGCGAGGGACAATTGCCGATCATTCTGGGCGGTGAGATCGGATCATTGCCACCCGGCCCGCCCGCGGCCGTGGAGCCCGCGACGTCGGAGACCGGGGTGCTGCGGTTCGACAGCCTGCCGCCGCTCTTCCCCGACACATCGCTCTCCATCCCGCCGATCGAACGCCCGGGTTTCCCAACCACGCCGGGCAGTCAGCCCGCCCCGGTGCCGCCTACGCCGGGCGTAGGATCCGTCGCGCCGTCGGGCGCGGGGGACATGCAGCTGCCCTGGCCGATGGTGCCCAATGAAGAGCGCCTTCCCGCCACGACGGACGTTCAACGGAATTGACGTAGGGAAACAAACGCATGTCCCAAGATCCCGCCATTCATGCTAAAAGGAGACAAACGAGTAAGCAGCGTTCTGTTCCGAGGAGAGAATCGTCATGAGGCGCAGGCTCTTGCTTGCCCCTTTTCTTGCCCTAGAGGCCCCATTCGCGCTGGGAAGGTTCGCCCTGTCGACCGGCGCAAGATTGAAAGAGATCGCCATGCCCACGAACTCGAAGACATCCGACACGACGGCCGCGGAAACCAAAAGCGCAGCCAAGGAAACCGCCGTGACCGAAACGGCGCGTGACACGACCGAGGAACAGGCCGTGCATGACCGTCAGTTCCGCGCCGAGATGATCGTCAAAGAACACATGATCGCGTCGCTCGGGCTGGGGCTTATCCCCTTTCCGCTGGTCGACATCGCGACCGGCGTCGCCTCGAATGTCACGCTGGTGAGCCGCCTTTGCGCGCTTTACGACCAGCCGTTCAAGGCATCGATCGCCCGTACCGCAATTCTGACGATCATGGGAACCGTAGGCTCCATCGGGGCGGCTGTCACCGTGGGGTTCAGCCTTGCGAAGTTCGTACCGGGCATCGGCACCGCGGCGGGCACTGTGACCCTGCCGATCGCCAACGCGGCCACCGCCTACATGATCGGCAAGATGTTCATCGGCCATTTCGAGATGGGCGGAACCCTGTTCGATTTCGATCCCCGGTCGAACGTCCCGCAGGCCCGCAGCGCCTATGCCAAGGGGCGCGCCATGGCGACCGATATTCTGACCTCGCGCAAGAAAGCGTCCGATGACACGGCAGCCGCCTCGGCCGAGGCCGCGGCAGCGACCGCCTGACACCAGATGCGAACGCGACAGGCGAACCCATGATCTACATACTGGGCGCAGTCTACATCGCCTTGTGCATCCCGGTGGCCATCGTTGGCACCGGGTCACGGCTCGGATTTTTCGGAACCTTCCTGTTCTCGCTGCTGCTGACGCCGTTGCTCATGATCTTTCTTCTGATCATGCTCACACCGCGCAAGCGCAAGGTGGCAAAGCGCGGATCGAGCTAAGACCCCAAGGGATGGTCGGTGCCGATGTTGCGCACAGCTGGGCGCGCAAGGGGCCGCGCTCGGTGTCGGCACCAATCCGTGCGGTATATCTTGGCCAAGCCCGGCCCCGTCTATGTGCGGCCGGGCCAGTGTCACGCTTGTGGTCGCACGTGAGGCAAGTTTCTCGGTCAAGGGTGGGGTGGCGGACAGTGAGTCTAAATAAATAGCGTACTATTTTTTTCCATGCTTCAAATCAGTTAATTGCAATTCTTCGGAAAGAGATTTGTGTAGTAAAATGTGTGGCAAAATTTCCATCCGTTGATGGCGTGGCTGGAAGTGTGACGCGCGGGTTGACGAGCTAAGAGTATGGAATGACGCGACAGGAACAGCATCGGGATTGGGATCACCTGCTGCAAATACCGGTGCTCGTTTCTAAGCCTTTTCACCGCGACAAAAATCGGTCAGCAACCTCCCTGCTTGTGCCAATCACTGCTCAACAGCGTCCCACTCATAATTAATCGTGCAACACCCGTCGTGGCCGCCTCGGTGTCGGCAGCCGCGCCCTAGGTAGATTCCGATGGATTACAGGACGGGTAAGACACCGTATGCCTTTATTGTCTGCTGTGGCCTGAAAATCCACAGATCACACAAGAGAAAGCATATTCTGTAATCCCTAGGGCGAAAGGAAGCTTCAGCAAAGGCCGCCATCGCACGCCTTTTCTTGGTCACGTATTCGTCGACCCCTGTGGGGCCTAGCACTATGCACCGGCCGTCGCGTCACCCATTGAAAATCTCCTCCAGTCAAACTCTTGACTAATGTGGATACCTGTCCAGCGCTGACACATCGGAATTAAAGTCGAACCCAATCCCAAGTACCCCATTCTGCAAGATAGTCATGGCAGACATCTGCCTACATGAACTTTAGGCGCAAAAAAATTTCTTTGTAACTCCATTCCACCAAATCCACGAAAAAACCGACCCTCACCGAGTTTATATCATGACCAGTCGCATACAGTTGAAAAAAACAATACTCGTTGCTGGCGGTGCAGGATTTATTGGAGCGCAGCTTTGTTCCAGGCTCCTATCCAACGGCGCCAATGTGATCTGCATTGACAACCTGCAAACAGGCCGCGCCGCAAATTTGGCAGATATGATGGGAAAAACAGGGTTCTCTTTCATCAAGCATGACGTCATCCATCCATTGATCATGAGTCAGCCGATTGACGAGATTTACAATCTTGCTTGCCCAGCATCTCCGTCCATGTACCAGATCGACCCCGTACACACATTGAAGACCAGTGTTCTGGGTGCGCTCAATCTGCTGAGGCTCGCACGAAACAAGGGCGCACGGATTCTTCAAGCCTCGACATCCGAAGTCTACGGGGATCCACAATTCAGCCCGCAGGCCGAAAGCTATCATGGCAACGTCAATCCTGTCGGCCCGCGATCTTGCTATGATGAAGGCAAGCGTGCGGCCGAGACATTGTTCCGTGACTATGGTGTCCAGCATGGCGTCACGACCAAGATTGCCCGGATCTTCAATACCTACGGCCCCGGAATGACGGCCAATGACGGACGTGTGGTGTCGAATTTCATAATGCAGGCGCTGCAAGATCGGCCGATCACACTTTATGGCAATGGACTGCAGACGCGGTCCTTTTGCTTCGTGAACGATCTGCTCGATGGATTGATCCGGCTGATGTCTATGCCACCCGATGTGAGTTTCCCGATAAACCTTGGCAATGACGGCGAATTCACGATCGCCGAACTTGCGGATATGATCATCCGCAAGACGGGTTCTGTCTCCGAGATCATCCAGCTTCCGCTGCCCATTGACGACCCAAGACAACGTTGCCCGGACCTATCGCTCGCACGAAAGGTTTTGAATTGGCAGCCCAAGGTGAGCCTCGACCAAGGTCTTGACTTGACCATTCCCTGGTTCCGACGCGCAGCGCTGATGGAAGCCCGGGCGATCGAGGTGCTGGCGTGACCTGCAAACCCAATATCTTGGTTACGGGGGGCGCAGGCTTCATCGGGAGCCACACCTGCAAAGCCCTTGCAGATGCGGGCTATAACCCGATCACGCTGGACGATTTGAGCACCGGGCATGAAGACGCGGTGAAATGGGGCCCCATCGTCAAAGGGGATGTTCGCAATACCGATCTCGTCCAAAGGATTCTGACGCAAAACAACATTGTTGCGGTCGTTCATCTGGCCGCGAAGGCCTATGTCGGCGAGTCCATGGTCGAGCCTGCAAGTTACTACGCCGCAAATGTCGGCGGCACGATCTCCCTTTTGCAGGCCTGTAACGACGCGAAGGTCGCAAGGATCGTCTTTTCGTCAAGCTGTGCGACCTACGGCATTCCCGAACACTTGCCGATCTCCGAAGCTGCAGCTCAGAACCCCCTCAGCCCCTATGGACGCACAAAGCTGATGTGCGAGCAGATGATCCACGATCATGGTGCCGCCTATGGTCTGCAGTTTGTCATTTTGCGCTATTTCAATGCCGCCGGGGCAGACCCCTCGGGAGATTTGGCAGAGCGACATGATCCCGAGACGCACTTGATCCCGCTGGCTCTCATGGCCGCCTACGGACAGATGCGGGCATTGACGGTCTTCGGCACCGATTACGATACGCCGGATGGCACCTGCATCCGGGATTATATCCACGTCTGTGATCTTGCGCGCGCACATGTTTATGCCGTGGCCCATCTCCTCAGGAATGGGCCGAACCTCGCGGTCAATCTGGGATCGGGCCACGGATATTCGATCCTTGAGATCGTCACGGAAATTCAACAGCTGACGGACCGTCCTATCCCGATGAGCGAGGCGCCGCGTCGCTTGGGCGACCCACCTGCCCTTGTGGCAGACGCGCGCGTTGCGGCCCGCACGCTCGGCTTCGTCACGCAACGATCCGACATTTCAAGCATTGTCGCCGATGCAGCGCGGCGGTTTCAGATCGATGCGGTCCATGCAAACAACAATTGACATGGTCCCCAAGGCCGCCGCGTCAGACGGGAATTTTCTCGTTCCTTTGCTGTCACCTGCTCAAAATGTCAAATACCGGATTGCGGCGACCCTATGGCTCGCAACATCCGCCTATTTCTGGGTCTGGTGGTTTCTACCCCCACACAACACCAACCTGTTCAGCTTTCTGGTTTTGACCATCGGGATTGGCTGGCTCTTCTTTGTTCAGGTCTATTTTCTCGCTATATTTTTACGCGCAAAAGTGTCGCGTGGGCAGATTGAAAGCCTTGGGAAGGCTCGCGTCGCCATGATTACGACCAAGACGCCCGCAGAACCTTTCGCTGTGGTTCGTGACACGCTTGAGGCGATGCTGGCGCAAGATCATCCACATGATACGTGGTTGGCCGATGAAGACCCAAACCACGAAACACAGACCTGGTGCGATATTCATGGCGTGAAGGTTTCATCGCGCAAGGGTGTGCAAGGCTACCATTCCGGCGACTGGCCCCGTCGCGCCAAGTGCAAAGAGGGAAACCTCGCCTATTTTTACGATCAATATGGATACCGCGATTACGATTTCGTCGTTCAGCTGGACGCCGATCATGTCGCCCAGCCCGGTTATCTGAGACAGATTTTGGCCCCTTTCGCCGATGACCGCGTGGGCTACGTCACGGCTCCAAGCATTTGCGGATCCAATGCCACCAGAAACTGGGCCGCGCGCACGCGTCTGTTTGCCGAGGGCATGTTTCACGGCGTGCTGCAATCTGGGTATACGAACGGTCTCGCACCTGTCTGTATCGGTTCGCATTATGCTGTGCGGACCGTTGCATTGCGGCAGGTCGGCGGTCTCGGGCCGGAATTGGCCGAGGATCATTCGACGACCATGATTTTCAACGCCAATGGCTGGCGTGGTGTTCACGCAATCGACGCGGTCGCCGTGGGTGCGGGTCCGGTCACGATCACGGATCTGATAACCCAGGAATTCCAATGGTCGCGCAGTCTGATGACGATCATGCTGGCGCATACGCCGCGCTATTACTCAGCTCTACCGGTACGGATGAAGGCGCAATTCGTCTTCATGCAGATGTGGTATCCGCTGCAAGCGACATTCATGGCAGTTATGTTCGCCCTGCCGATCATCGCCTTGTTGCTCGATATCCGTTTCGTCGATGTGACCTTTCCTGCCTTCGTCGGTCACATGCTGCCGTCGACGCTGGTGCTGTTGTGGATCGCATATGCCGTGCGCCGCGACGGTTTCTTTCGTCCATGCGACGGGCGGGTTCTGAGCTGGGAAAAAGCTCTGTTCATGCCTATCCAGTGGCCATGGGTCTTGTGGGGGACCGGAACTGCAATCCTCGATCACTTGCGCGGAACACAGGCCGTCTTTCGCGTTACCCCGAAGGGAGAAGCGGCGGACGACGTGCTGCCGATCAAGGTTCTGGTGCCGTATTTCGTGCTGGCGTTGTCGTCCGGGCTGCCAATACTTTGGGCTGCGGATCTTGAGAACGCGCGCGGCTTCTACATTCTGGCGGCGTTCAACCTGTTTCTCTATGGAACGATCTTTGCGGTCATTGTGATCCGGCACATCCGCGAGAACACGGTCACACTGCCGCGTGATCTTGCATCCGCGTCCCTTCAGTTCGTGGGCATCGCGGTTTTGGCAACGCTTGGTGTCCAAGCAATGTCGCTGCGCGGCGTCGAAGGTCTTCACGTTCTGTCCATGGGGCTCGAGCCGCTGCATGTCACGAGGATCCTGTACCCGGTGTCTGGGGCTGGTCAGCCGGGTGACACGCCCGGGCGCATTCACTTCGAGGTCTGGTGGGAATGATCCCATCAGATGTTTCTGCATCTGCAAAAGAGGAGTGTTTGATGAACATGTTCAATCGCGATCTTCCTCGGCGCCGCGCCCAGCCGCCTGTGGCCATCCGCCGGATCGTTCCGTTGCTTGTCGCGGGATTGACGGTCTTCAGCGGCATTGCCTTTGCAGCACCGCCGGGGCCCCTGCCCTTCGGCGTGTATGATCCGGAGGGCCGCTTTTCCAACGATCCCGAGGTGAGTATCGAGCATGTCTTCCTGCCTTGGGAGGGCGTCGACCTTGAGACGCTGCACATCGCTGATGCCTATGCCCGCCAACGAAACCGGTCGATGCTCGTCACGATCGAGCCTTGGATATGGGGGGAGCGTGGCACGGCAGCCGAACTGCGGAACAACGTTTTGGCGGGGCGCCACGATGCAACGATGCGCGGCGTATGCCGCGTTCTTGGCACGCTCGACAGCCCTGTGACCGTGCGATGGGCACAGGAAATGGACAACCGAAACGGTCATTTCCCATGGTCCCAGTGGCGGCCCGACCAACATATCGAAGCGTATCGACGCATGGTGGGTGTCTGCCGATCGGCAGCGCCGGGGCTGCGCTATATGTGGTCGCCTGCGGGGGACGAGGGGATGGAGGCATACTACCCCGGCGATGATGTGGTCGATGTCATCGGGATATCTGTCTTTGCAGCCCAAGACTTCCAACAAAGGTTTCAGGGATCCGACCTGTCCTTTGCGGAAGTCCTGGGGCCGCGCTACGACCGGGCAGTCCGTTTTGGCAAACCCATCATGGTGGCCGAACTGGGATTTGTCGGGGACCAAGCCTTTCTGAACGATTGGTACAATTCCGTCCGCCGCATCGACGCTCGTTTCCCGGCATTGGAAGCAGTCATCTATTTCAATCGCGAGGAAGTCTGGCCGTGGCCGAACAACTTCGGCCTTCCCGATTGGCGCGACAGCGCCCAACCGCTCAATTGAGCCAAAGCAGAGCCGCAGCGATTCAGGCATCGCTCCGGCAACCACCTCCTGCGGTGGCATGAAGGGAAAAACCATGAAGATCACGATTGTCGGAACAGGATATGTCGGGCTGGTCTCCGGCGTTTGTCTGGCGGAATTCGGCCATCAGGTCACCTGCCTCGATTCCTCGCTGCACAAGATCGAACGGCTGCGATCAGGTGAAATCCCGATCTTCGAACCGGGCCTTGAGGAGATGATGGGCCGCAACATCGCAGCAGGTCGGCTTGGTTTCGAAACGCAGATGCAGCGAGCCCTGCGCAACGCAGAGGTGATTATCCTGGCCGTGGGCACGCCCATGCGGGAGAGCGACGGTCAGGCAGATCTGACACAGGTTTTTGCCGCAGTGGACGAGGTGGCGAACGCGCTGACGCATCACGCCGTCATCGTGACCAAGTCCACGGTGCCCGTAGGCACCTGCCGCAAAATCGGTGAGCGCATCAGGATGCTCCGGCCCGACTTGGATTTCGATATTGCTTCGAACCCCGAATTCCTGCGCGAGGGTAGCGCGATCATTGATTTCATGCGGCCTGACCGGGTGGTCCTTGGGACGACATCAGACCGAGCGGCCCTGCTGTTGAGCGAGATGTATGCGCCGCTGAAGCGACGAAACATTCCCATCCTTCAGACCGGACTGGAAAGCTCCGAGCTGATAAAATACGCCTCGAACGGGTTTCTGGCCACCAAGATCAGCTTTGTGAACGAACTGGCCGGGCTGTGCGAACGTGTCGGAGCGGACATGCGCGACGTGTCGCTGGGCATGGGCCTGGATGGACGCATCGGACCCGCATTCCTGAAGGCCGGACCGGGATATGGCGGCTCGTGCTTTCCGAAAGACACACATGCGCTTGCGCGAATGGGGCAGGAGAACGGATTAACCTTACACGTCACCGAGGCCGTCATGCATGCCAACGAACTGGTCAAGGCGCGCATGATCCAAAAGATTGTGCGGGCCTGCGGCGGCAGGGTCACCGGAAAAACCGTCGCTGTCCTCGGCGTGACGTTCAAGGCCAATACCGACGACGTGCGTGATGCGCCTTCGCTGACCATCCTTCCCGCGCTGATCGGAAATGGCGCGCGCGTTCGGGTCGTCGACCCCAAGGGACATCGTATGGGCGAACAGCTTCTGCCCGGCGTCACATGGCACTCCTCGGCCTACGAAGCCGCAAAAGGAGCGGACGTTTTGGTCGTGATGACGGAGTGGCAGGACTTCGACACGTTGGACCTGAAGCGACTGGCAAAGGACATGTGCCAACCCCACATGGTCGACCTGCGCAACATATTCTCTCCGGCCAGCGCAACGACTGCGGGATTTCGCCTTTATGATGCCATCGGCAGCAAGGCCAACTGGGTCGAAGCGCCCCAAACGGCCGTGGCTGTGCATATGCCACCGATGGACTTGAGCGTTTACACGCCGGCGACTGCGCTGAACGGACAGTCGAGGCCTTTGGCGGCCCCCATACAGATGGAAGTGTCGAAACCTGCGCCGTGATCGGGTGTTTGTCTGTCGCGAATGCAGGGTAGCCCCGTACGGAGTGTCAGGTGCCCCAGCAACTGCCTGCCATGCCGGCCCCGGAGACAGTGCACGTCCAGCGCGGCGTTCGCGCCGCAGGGCCGGTTGATACCAGTGTCCCTGTCCCCGACGAGGAATATTGCCGTTGCACGTTTTGCGGCACCGAAAAACCGGACTGCGTGTCTTGGCAGGCCGAAACCAGCACGGCGAAGACGACAAGTCCAAAGCCAATCTGAGTGTTCATTGTGATCTTTCTTTTGGTTCACGGGGAAACGGGATCGGGAACACCGGGACGAAACATCAAAAATCGTCAACTGCAGTGGGCAAGCACGTTGCCGTTGGGAGGGCCACCTGAACCGATAGGCTCGAGGCCTTGCCAACGGCGTCATACGCTAGCGATCAATTCGGATGGAGGCAAAAGGAACCTTGGCCTGCCGGCGGGAAGCCGCCCAAAGCTCCGATCGGCCGGGCAGTGGCGTGGCCAAACAAAGACGGTGCGCCATGATTTTGCGGCCGTGCAGAGAACCGTGTCGAGATCCCCGCCCGCCAATCAGACACGGCAGTGTGCCGATGGACAGGACACAGATCACGTGTCCGAGCGCAGGACTTCCGCTGCAACATTTCCGGCCTTTCGACATGCGGAAAATGCCGATGAACAACCAACCTGCATCAGCCTACAAAAGCCAATCCTGCTGCATGGTTCATCGGACGGCAGCAGTTTCAGTCGTCGATCGATTGTTCCGAGTTCCGGCGCAGTATCCCGGCAGGGCGAACGGGCGTGCCCGTCAGTCACGCGGGGATGCTGCGTCTATTCAATCAGATCGGGAACGAACGACCACAATGAACAAAAAAAGCGTCCAAATCCGGGACTGCCGACAAGATGAAGACCGTAAAAGAGGCGTGGAATGACACGCGCACAGGCCCCTTGAAAACCGCCGCTCGCGGCAAATCTCCTTGATCGGCTCGCCTTTAACAGAATGCGCACGCCTGATCTTCGCGATCGTCTCCACAACCAACATCCCCTGATTGCTCCCTGATGCCTCTGAGGACGCTTCTGATCAGAATTGTCAGGGGGACACTTTTGGACGCCGACCACCCCAGTATAGAGGTCAATCTACCATGCCGATCTACACCGCAGACGCAGCCTTCGACGTCGGAATAAGCGAATGACCCGCTGCGGCCAGACCACCTGGCACCAGACGTCATGAAGAAACATCCGACGCTTCCCTTACAGGCAAGGCGCCCGCACCTCAGCCCTCTCGAGACCTTCGGGACGGATCCGGGAGGGTTGCGCGCAAGCACCTTCGTGCCGAAATCCTTTACCGAGAACGGCCCACTCGTCGTCGTGCTGCATGGCAGCAGCCAGTCGGCGAGAAGCTATGACATCGGGTCGGGTTGGTCCGTCCTTGCCGAGGAACTTGGGGTGACCCTCCTCTTCCCTCGACAGCGACTGGCAAACAATTCCATCGGAAGTTTCAACTGGTTCATGACCAGCGACAGCCGCCGCGGGAAAGGTGAGGCGCTGTCCATCCGCCAGATGATCCGGCGCGTCGTAAAGGACCACAAGGTCGACCCCAAGCGCGTCTTTGTGACGGGGCTGTCCTCGGGCGGGGCCATGACATCGGTGATGCTTGCGACTTATCCCGAGGTCTTCGCGGGCGGCGCCATCGTCGCGGGCCTGCCCTACCGCAGCGCCGACAACCTGACCGCTGCGCTCTTTCGCATGAACGGCTACGGCATACCATCCGACCGCAGGCTCAGCGCATTGGTGCGCGGCGCGTCGAAATTCACAGGTCCCTGGCCGACGATCTCGGTTTGGCATGGCGACAGCGACACAACGGTCGACCAAGCCAATGCCGGAGCCATCGTCGGTCAATGGCAAAAGCTTCACAAGGTCGAAGGTCCGCCAACACGGATCGAAAAGATCGACGGCGCGGTCCGACGGGTCTGGTGCGAACCAAAGGGACGGGCGGTGATCGAGGAATACATCGTCGCAGCGATGGGCCACGGCATGCCGATCAACCCGAGATCGGCGCATGGTCTGGGAAAGGAGGGTAAATACATGCTGGATGTCGGCATATCCTCAACCCGACACATCGCGGCATTCTGGGGCCTCACGCCCAAGGTTGCGCCGGCCCGAGTAAACGCCGGCGCCTGACTGTCTTCTTTTATGGAACGTCCGGGGCGATAATCCACGTCGCCCCGGACAGGTCAGGACAGGTCAGATGCGGACACGGGGGTCTGTTGGTGCAAGATGCGCAACCATGCCTCGCCATCGTTCAGATAAGATGACGTGCAATAGGTTTCGTAGACCGGTTGTCCTTGCCGTTCTGCCGATGCGCGGTAGGCCAGAACGACGATATCCTTTTCCCGGCTGAAGCACCGTTCGGAAAATTCGACCGAGCGCCACCGCTGCGCCACCAAATCTTCGCGCCAGATCCGGTCGCCCTGCAAGATGCCTATTGGATAGGGAAAGACGAAGACCGCGCCCTTGGCCGTCATCGTCCGCGCGCTGTCCGCGCCTTGCGTCCAGAACTGTTCCTCAGTCGCCCAAAGCGTGTCTTCTGTCGTCATCACATTCTACCCTTCCTCATTTTGTGCTGCGTTCCGGCTGATCGGGACCCTGTCGTTGCAAAGGGCTCGGCGAGGCTCTAAGAGTTTGCCGCGAACTGCCTGGAGCAGGGCCTTCATCTCGCTTGCTGCCTTTTTCGTGGCCTGCCCGATCGTTTTCGACGCGACCTTGGCGCGACCGGCCGCTCACCCTTGACCCCCTCACTCTGAGCGTGGGTTCGATGTCTTAGGGTCTTGATCTTTCGGCATTTCAGCCTCGAGGAAGCCCCCCGCCCGGCGTCATTGCCCCTCGAAATGCGCGGCGCCGTGCCGGATCGTGACGAAGAAGCCCACGCTCCGGCCGGCACGGACAATCGGCGTCGCGATGTTCACCTATTCTAGGTGGAGCAAGGAGAACGGTGTCCTTGCCTACCACAGTAGAGACTGATCGCCGCCGAGTTTCGAATTGCTGAGCGGGCGGTACTCCTCCACGAAGGCGGTTATTTCGGCATCTACGAAAAGCGACAGATAGGCCTCAGCCCAAGCAAGTTCAAAACTGGCAAGATCGTCCTCGCCAGTTTGGTAAGTTTGACGTTCTCCTGCGATGCGCTCGGCAATCGAGAGGTCTGCGAAGGCCATAGGCACGAAGCCTACGATCCTATGGATGGCCCCGTCGCAAAGGCTGAACAAGTCTGGCCAATCGTCAAACAGCATCGCGGCGGTGACCACCAGCGGGCCAACGGAATGCACCTGGTAGTGCAGAGCGCGGGCGCCACGCGCCATCTCAAGCGGCAGGGCACCATCGGCGTTCGCTTGGCAGGCTACAAGCTCGACCGTATTGGCCGCCCAAGCCGCGAGAGCCGTGTCACCCGTGGCTTCAGCCACGGAGGCAGCGGCCAGTCCGGCCCAGGCTCGGAGATTGTTACGGCTGGCGTTCGGCGGAGCTTGATCGTCAAAGTAGGCGGCCATGGCATGACCACGGCGGTTAAACCACGCCTCGACCATGCTGCGCGTGTCGGCGTCAATCTCGGTTGCCACAGTCGACGCCTGACGCCAGGCAAAAGCCATACCAGCAATCCGTGATGGGCTGGAAATTTGCGCATTCATGGTGCGAAGGTCACTCAATGCATCTGCCTCTGCCCAGGCCGCAATAGCAGCGACAACGCAATTGGCCGATCTGGCGGCGTTTGCCCCCCCTTCCAGCGCAAGATTGGACGCCTGCGTGAGATCGACAATGAAATCGTCGATCGGCCCGAGGGCTGCATTCACTTGCGTGTTCGCCTCAAGATCGATGTCCGACCGGTTCTGACTTTCTTCGGTATAGCGGCTACCGTACGAGAGCGAGGTCACCGGCTCCAGCACTGCAAAACAATCTTCTGCAGCCCCTGCGTCTTGGGCGAGCATGAGACCGAGCAAGAAGCCAACCGGGATCGCAAGTGGTCTGATCGTCATCTTGTCGTTTCCTCCAGCGTCAGGAGCCGGACTGTCGCGATGGCCCCGGCGTTTCCGGCTTCGGCGGCCCGAAGCAGCCACGTGCGCGATGCCTCCAGCGAAGGCGACACGCCAAGCCCGTATGAATAGGCCTCGGAAAGCAAAACCATCGCATCGGCCTCGCCTTGTTCCGCTGCGCTGGTCAGAAGTGTTGCGTAGCGGACAAGCGTGTCTGGCCCTTGACCCTCGCGCCGCACGATGCGGGCAAGTTCGAGTTGCGCGACGGCAGACCCCGCAAGTGCGGCATCAGCGTAGATCATGCGAGGATCGACCACATTCGTCACCATCGCCTGCACGGCGGAGGACTCAAATCGCAAGCGTTCCAGCACATCGGGAATACCGCTTACCTCTGTCAACGCCACAAGCTCTACGAACAGATCGGCGGTGCCAGCATCATCCAGATCGAGATCAAACCGATCATCATCCCTTAACGCCAAGAGGCGCAAAATCCCGACGCGGTCGCCCGCCGCCACTGCACGCTCGAAGAGGGCGAGAGCGCGGCGCGCGCCGTCTGGCTCGCCGCTGATCTGCAGAACGGCATCGCCAAGGGCAATGAGCTGCCAGCCGACGTCGTCGACCAAGATGGCCGCGATGTTGAGCCAAGTCTCGGCATCTGATTGCCGCGCCAGACGGTGTGTTGCGCGCGCCATCTCCAGTGATGACAGCAGATCGCAATCCATGGCGGCGCGGGCGCGCTGCACGTAAACGTCGGCTTCGGGTCCTGCAGACATGCCTTCCATTGCAAAAACAAGCGCGTCGAAATCGCCCCGTGCCGCGATCGTATTCTGATACTCGAGGCGGATCGCGTTGGTTGCCGCAGCATCGCGGCCATCAAGATCCACAAGGGTGCGCATCGCAGCACCGTTGCCATCCGCGGCAAGTGTTTCCGCGACGTGGCGTATCTCGGAAAGCTGGTCGGCTGTCTGGTGCGGATGAGCGATGAGCGCCCGAAGAAGCTGCGTCCGTGCGCGTGGCTCGCCGGCCTCGACCGCCGTTCGAAGCAAATCGAGGGTAGCGGCCGATGGCCCATCCTCTCCGGATAAACGGATTTGCAGCTTGCCGATCTCTGACATGGGTGAGCTATCGGCGGATCGCGCGAGGCGAGCCAAGAGGTCTCGATCACCTGCGATGCTGTTCGACCCCTCCTGCATGAGGACGAAAATTGCAAAGGCGGTGCCGCGACCGCTCAGTGTTTGGCTTTGAACCGTGGCGAGCAGATCCGGGTCGGGATCGAGCATGGCCGCCTGCAGATCCGTGTCAGACAATACCGGGGTCAGATTGGCCGACATGTCCTCTGCTGCAGCCCAAAAGCGGGCACGCTGGACTTCCGGCGCACGCGGACTTTGGCACATATAGGCGTTGCGTAACTGAACAATCGGTCCATTCGATCCGTTTATCCGCACGCTGCGCTCGAGTGGTCCGATCACGTCGAGATAGGATTGGTAATCGCTCAGGCCGTTCATGCGCAGGTTGACCAGCCGAGAAATCGTTAGCGGTTGGGTCGGGTCGATCTCATGGGCGCGCTCATAAAGCGCAAGCGCCACAGCCTCGCCCGCCCAACGCCCCTCGGCCCTGAGCAGCTCGTCCCCCAATTGTATGAAGGCCCAATCCGGTGGATCGTCCAGTTCGGTAAGGGCACGCAAGCTTTGGAGCCATGCTGCATGGTCTTCCGGCGTGGGGTCGTCCAAATCTCCCAGCAGCTGGGCAAGCCGGACCTGTGCGAAAGGATAGCCGGTCTCGGCAGCTTGCGTGTAGAGATGGCGGGCAAGGTCCAGATCCTGTTCTGCCAGCGCGCCCATTTCATAAATGCTGCCAAGCTCGGCCTGCGCGAAGGTCAGGCCCCCTGCTGCTGCCTGTTCCAGGTAGGCCAGCAAGGTCTCGTTGTCTTTAACGATGCCATTCGACTCCATATGCATTTGCGCGACAGACCACGCTGCATTGAAGTCGCCGAGGTCGGCAGACAGGCGGTACCAATCCTCGGCAAGCGGCATATCTTGCCTAACGAGTGTCCCTGTGCGGAACTCGTTGGCAATACGGTTCATGCGATCGCAGATCGCTGCATCCAGCCCCCCCACAAGACTGCCGAAGGCCAGCGTCACCGCCACCTCGGGTGAGATGTCCCAACCCGGAACCTGTACACCGTCGATCGTCATTTCCGCCAGAACGATCAGCGCCTCGGAATTGCCGCCATAGCCCGCGGACACGAGGTGGCTCATCGCCAACTCCCGATCACGGGGAACGCCGGTGCCGGACATCAGCATTTCTGACAAAAGAAGTTGCGCCCGGAGCGAGGTCGAGACGTCGATCGCCAACAGTCGCTCGGTCAGTCCAGCATTCTGCATATCGGAGATCCGGCCAGCCGCGATATGCAGATCGACATGGTCCATGAGCATGTCGGTTTCGGAATACCCGGTGTCGAGGTCGTGCAAGAGCAGGGTCGCCGCGATGATCGTATCGAACCAGCGATCCGCGTCGATCCCGCGCAGCAACCGGAGATCGCGTCGGATCTGCGACGTAGAGAGGTCAGGCATCCGGGAGCCGTCCCAATCCATCCAACGCGCCGTTACCACATCGTCGGTTGGACGCGGCTCGCAGATCGGATCGCGTGAAATGTCTGGCGGCAAGAAACGGATGTCGAGAGGCTCCGCACCTGCCGACAAGGTGGCGTGAAAGGTAAAGGTGGCGGCCAAGATGAGGCACGCTAGGGATCGCCTAGGATGCTGCGCTCGGGGGTCAGTCATCATAGACATTGGGCGCATCCCTCATCACGTACGCCCCTGCGTTTCCCGTGATGACGAGGCTTGTTCCCGTGCGTGGGCGCATCGCAACCGAGGGCGCTTGGGCAATGTCCTGCCCCTCGAAGCGCGCGACAAACCCCAGCGTCAGGGGAGCGCGAAGAGCCACACCTGCGCCCTGCCCCGGCCCCACAGGCGAGACGGCGACCACCCCGGCCTCTGGCACGAAAAGATCCACCGCGTCCAGATCGGTGAAATTGTAGAAGATCAAATCCGCCTCACCGGGCGCGTTGGTCACCGCGTCGGTCAGGAGAACGCTTTCCTCCACCGTGGACGCCGGTACAAAAGTGTAATGCTCGCTTGCTCCGGCTTCGATGGTGTATTCGTTGGGACCGATCCGGATGACGACGAGACCTGGCCGGATCTCGGTATATTCGGTCAGCCCGTTGGCTGTTTGATCAAGTGATTGGCCCCTTTGAACAGAGACATTTTCGGTGGGTCCGGCATAAACCCGAACGAACGATGCGTCCGGGGCGCTTGGCTCTGGGTATAACCCCTCATCTTGCGCGAATACGGGGGCTGCGGACAGTCCGGCCGCCAGAGCGATACAGAAGATGCGTTTCATGATGCGGAAGTCCCTCCATCGGAGCAAAGTGAAACGGACGCCGACGCACCGATCGGTCGGCCGAACCGAACCTCGATGCGATCCACTTGGCCGAAATGACCGGCGTCCAGATAGAAGAGTGGCGTGGGATCGCCGCGCCGCGTGCGATCGATGGCGTTTTGGGCGATGCCATTCGCGGTTACGATACTGAATTCTGCGGAATAAGCCCCCGATGCTCCGACATCGGCGCGCAAGAAGTGCCCTTCGGACAGAGATATGGATGGCCCTTCAGCAACGAGCACACCCGCCTCGGTGGTGACTGTCGTCAAGGGCACACAGTCATTGACCGCCGCCACGATGATTTCTCGAACGGCAAGACCGCCAAATTCTCCCAGGTTGTTGTAGATCGGGTTCTCCCACACGAGGAAATGTGGAGGGTTGGAGGCGAAATCACCCGACATCATGTAGCCAAGCATCGCGCCGAACTGATTGCCGCCCGTCACGGCGTAGTTTGTCAGATCAAGCTGCGCCGCCTCGGCCAAAAACCCGTCGAAGTTGAATTCGGAAGTCTGCGACATGGAGGTGCCGACCAGCATGATCCCTGGCCGTCTGGCCTCGGCAGCGAAGATGCCTGCTCCAATCGACAAGCCACCATCGACTGGCTGCGTTTCGAAGGCCTCCGTGACGGCGCGTGGTATGTGATCGCGACAACGGGCTTGGACGGACCGGCGGAACGCCGAGGCGATTTCCCTTGGCCCTATGGATGCGGTCACGTGAGGCACCGGCGTAAGATCGTTATAGCCGGGGCGAGCCCTAATGACCTCGGCCACGGCAACTGCGGCGGCCCGCGCGCCAGACGGCGACCAGTGAAAATCCGTCCTGAGGAACGGGTAATCAGGCTCGCCCACTTCCAGCAGCGGGGTCTGAATATCGACCGTTTCGATACCGGCTGACCGCAAACGATCTACGAAATGCAGATACATCATCGTCGCGATCTCGAAGTCGAAGCCGTAGGCTGCAGCTTCGGGCGGCAACAGGTCGGGCATGACCAAGCCCTTGGTCGGAACAGGCACATAGATGAGTGTCGTACCCCGCTCGGCCAAGGCGTTGGAAAACGCCACCATCAAGTCGATGGACCTGTCGGACAGAGGATGGTTCATCCGTAGGTCAGTGAGGCGGAAGAACATTCCATCAAGACCCTCGATGACCGGGACGGGTTCCAGCGAGTCAAGCATCGAACAGCCGAAGGCGGACCCTGATGGCACCTCCTGAGCGACCGCGTGGCTCGGGAGTGTCGCCAGCAATGCGGACGCGAAGATAGGGCCCATGCGAGCGCGCTTGGTCACGGCAGATCCTCCTGCAAAGCGGTGGGTGTAGTGGCGATGTATCGAGCCGGATCAGCGTCATAGAGGCGGCGCATGTTCAGCGCCGTCGCGCGCTGGCCGGGATCGCCGCTGGTTTCCAGCGTAGCGAACCAGGCCTCGATGTCATGCGGGCTGGCCCCGGCCACGCCCTGGCCCGACATCAACTGCATCACCAGATCCAGGGCGGCCTCCGCATCGCCGGACCTTGCCCGGTTGCTCTGCATCGCGGCAGCGTCGGCGCGATGCGGCCCGAACGGGTGGCCGGAACTATAGAAAGCCATCAACGCGGTTGCCGCGGGTTCGTTCCCGCTGTCGGCAAGGGTCCGCAAGACGTTTTCGAGATGGCGGAGGCGTGCCTGCGAAAACGCCACGTCCTCCCGCCGCAGCAGCCGGATCAACGGCCCGACCGCATAATCCCGGTTGGTGAGGGCCGCCGCCGCGTAATAAAGGGCCGCGGCGGACAGCAGATCGGGCCGGTCCAAGTCCATCAACCGGTTGGCATAGCGGAACGCGGCAAGCCCGTCGCCATGATCGGCAAGCGCGCGCATGTCCTCGAAACTAATGCTCTGCCCCGCCAGCATCCGGCGGCGGGCCTGTTGCAGGGACAAGGTTGGCAGGTCAAGCGTCTGGGTGATCCTGTCGTCCCAGACCAGCACCACACCTGGGTTCGACACTGGATCCAGTCGTGGCCCGGCTTGCAGGGGTGGCGCGGCTGAGGCCGCAGCGGCGAGCCCGAAAAAGACGACCGAGGCGATTACCAGGGACACGGTACCCAGACGGTCAGTCATGGGAGGGTGCTCCTGAACTTGCGAGCGCCATGATGGGTGTGACGTCAGGCCAGATGCCGGGGTCGGCGAGGTAGCGAACCGGGAATTCCCAGATCACGGTCGCAGGAGCGGCTTGAGTGAAACTGTCCGCAGCAACGAATGCCGCCATGGTCCGGATCGGGCCCAGTCCCTGCTCGGCGAGGTTGATCAGCGGACGACGCAGCACGAGAGTTAGAGCTGGTCCGAAGCTCCAGCTTGCATTCGCGCTGTAGCTTGTGCCGATCAAGACAAGGTCGGGGTCCGGGGCGTCAGTTGCGAAGATCCCAGCGGCGGCTGGGCTTGTATCTTCTGCCACCCAAGGCACGACCGTTTCCGGGACCAGTCCAAGGCGCGAGGCGATTGGATCGGTCGTGACGAAGGACACGAGATCGCCGGCGAAAACCACCGGTGTCGCAGCGACACGCCGGAAGGTTGATGCACCCAATGGTATAAACCCCGAGGCCGCAACTGCCTCGGCAACTGATGCGGCGCCGTGTGGGCTCCAATGCGTATCGGTGCGCAGGAAAACCGGCTCGTTTTCGTCATTCGCGGCGACCAGTGCCGGGCGGGTGTCGACCACGCTGATACCGCGTTCGCTCAGCGCGGCGACGAAAGTCGCGTATTGCGTTGCCATATCCTCGACCGGAAGCGCCCCGACAACCGCAGCGCGCGCGATGTCGAGCTTGGCGGGGAGCACCACGACAACAAGATGGCTGCCGGCCGCGCTCAACTGACGATCGATCATGCTGACGTGATCAACCGCCCTCAAAATCTGCTGCGGGTCTGCAAGGCGTGTCTCTTCACTGGTGAACAGCCAGCCATCGCGCCCGACCAGCACCCCCTCGCGCCCCTCGCCGGCAAGAAGATAGCGCGCCGCTCCAAGCCAGCCCTGCGCAAGCGGTCGATGCGGAAGCGATTGTTCATATTGGTCGCCGAAGGCAACCGTGACATCGCCGTTCAGCCAGCCGCCATTCTCGGGAGGAGGACGGAACCAATCGCGCTCCAGCACTGCGAGATTGGCCACGAGGGCGTAAGTCAGGAATACCACTGCCGGGAGCGTGCGAGCGAAGGACAAGATTTTTTGCATCAATCGCTCCTCAAAACTGAAAATAAAGGAAGGGAGAAACGCTCTGCTCGGCCAGCCGCAGGATCGCGAGCATGGCTATCGCCGTCACCACCAGCGTTGGTACCAACGTGTTGACGACCGTCATCGTTCCGCCGGACTGCGGCTGAAAATGCGTGAACGACAGTTTTTTCAGTTTCGGCTCGAGCACGGCCACGAGAATGCTGAGGCCCAGCGCCGCCGACATCTCTCGCGTGATGGAAAAGCGAATGTCCTGTGCAATGTCGAAGCCGTTTAACCCGATCATTCCGGCATACATGTCGACAGCGTCACCCAAGGTTGCCGCCCGAAAGGCGACCCAGCCCAAAAGAACGATCAGCAACGTCCGGCCCAGCGCCCAAGTGCCTGTGGCGCGGGCCAGACCCGTCCACCGCTCGGCCGCAAGCCAGCCGCCGTGCCACGCACCCCACAGGACATACGTCCAGGCCGAACCGTGCCAAAGCCCGCCCAACACCATGACGACCATAAGGTTGACGTAGGTTCGTGCAGCGCCCTTCCGGTTGCCACCGATCGGGATGTAGAGGTAATCCCTCAGCCAGACCGAGAGGCTGATATGCCAGCGCTTCCAGAACTCGGTGATCGAGCGCGAGGCATAGGGCGTGTCGAAATTCTCGATGAAGCGAAAACCCATCATCATGCCAAGCCCGATTGCCATGTCGGAATAGCCCGAGAAATCGAAGTAAAGCTGCAGCATGTAGGCCAAGGCCCCAACCCATGCGATCGGCGCGGTCGGATCAGGGTTTTGGAACGCGAGATCAGCCAGAGGCGCGACCGCATCCGCCAGCAACACCTTCTTGGCGAGGCCGATGAAGAACCGCTGCATCCCCGCAGTGAACAGATCCAACGAGTGTTCCCGGTGCCGGAACTGGTCGGCCAGATCCTTGTAGCGCAGGATGGGGCCAGCGATCAGTTGTGGGAACAGCGCTATGAAAGCTGCGAAGTCGATGAAACTCGGGTCTTCGTCGGCATCGCCACGATACGTGTCCACAAGATAACTGATCGATTGGAAGACATAGAAAGATATGCCGATAGGCAGCAGGATCTGCCAATGCACCCCCATGGCCTCGGGCGTGGTCCCAAGGAGGCCAGCGAAACTGTCTACGAAGAAATTGAAATACTTGAAGACCCCCAGAACACTGAGACAGCCGGTCACCCCGATCGCGGTCATGGTCTTGGCGCGGCGTAGGTTGCCGGTCCGCAAACTCGCGCGAGTTGCGCGGCCCAGCGCCCATGTCCAGACAGTGGTCAGTACCAACAATCCGAGGAAGTCGATCCGCCACCAAGCATAGAACAGGTAGGATCCGGCCAGCAGTACGCCAGACCTCCAGCGCATCGGCGCGAGGTAGTAGATCAGCAGAAAATTCGGCAGAAACAAGAATAGGAAGATTTCAGAGGAAAAGACCATCAGCCTGCCTCCCCGCCCTGACAGGCAGCGAAGGCGCGCACAGAGGCATCAGCGGCCGCAGGCGTGACCGACAGGCTGGCGGTCACATGCCGGATATCCAGATCGGCCATGCTGCCCGCTCGCATCGCACGTAGCAGCAGCGGCGTGTGTTGGGCCAGATCACCGGTAAGCAGGCGCGGCAGTTGCTGCGAAAGATCATTGCCCGACAACCGCAGATGACCTTCGGTCGCGCTGTAAAGACCGGCCGTGTTGTCTGCGATGACATTCCCTACAATCAGGGTGCTCGAGCCCTCGATACCCTCTCTCAGGGCCAGCCCGGCGCCGCCATTGGCGAGCAACAGATTGCCCGTCACCACCAGATCGCCCGTTGCCTCTGCGCGCACCGCATTGCCGCCGTTCTCGAGGATCACGTTGCTCTGCAACCAGACACATCGCGCACCTTGCACGACGGCAACGCCTTCGCCGCGAAAATCCTCGATCAGGTTGCCGCTGACCTCGACCCCGGCGACCCCTGTATCGAGCCGCAGGCCGCCATAGTCCCCGCCAGAAAGGATGTTTTCTCGCACCTCGACCATCCGGCCCGGCCCGCTCAGACGAACGGCATGAGAGCCTTGTGTCCCGGTGACGACATTATGAAGCAAACTGGCGCCCTGAGAGCCTTCGACCCGGATTGCGGTCTGACGGGCATCGGCGACCCAGTTTCCCTCGATCATGACACTGTCGCTGTCTACCACGCTGACCCCACCCAGATCCGTGAAGATGCTGCGCGAGATGACCGAAGGTGTGTGTGCGCCGTAAAGCCCCGCGGTTGCTACAGACAGGCCCGACAGGGCCGGGGACGGGCCGAAGCCAAGCCCGTTGAATCGGCTGTCTCGTACGCTAAGGCCCCCGCTTCCCAAGCTGGCGACAAAGGGACGAAACGCATCAGGGCCGATTGCATGTTGCGAGATGTCGGCGGTTATGGTCGCTCCCACAATCGAGAGGCTGCCAAACGACAGGAGAAAGCCGCCGTGCTCCCCGGAGAAAACAAGCGTTTCTCTGTCAACCACGGCCAGCGCAGCGCCGGCCAGAACGATGATGGGCACGCTTGCCGTATATGTCCCGGCCTCACTGCGGAGTGCGTTCGGATGCCCGGCTTCAGCGGCAAGAATGACCAGATCAGCCAACGTCGCCCGGCCCTCTCGCAGGTAAAGCGCGGGGGCATTGGCGGATGGCAAAGCGGCATAGATTTCGGCCTGACCTTCCGGACCGACGGCAAGCGCCATCTGCATCAGGCCGAGCCGAACATCCGATATCGCGATCTTGGGCAAAAGATCGGTCGCCTGCCTGATGGCCGCGCTGGTCATGCCCGACGTATCATGGAGCGGCGGGTGTATCGGGGGCGCGATACCATAGGACGCGAAAGCGCGATCACGCCGCGCCAGACCGGCCTCCAGCGCCTCGGAGGCCGAAATTGGCTGATCGGTCTGAGCTGTGGCGGGTGGCGCTGTCGGGATGGCCATGGCTACCAACAGGGCGCCTATGCTGATGCGCTTAAGCAAAATGGCGATCCAGTGGAACCCGCTCATCGCGCCAACCATCGATGCAATCGAGCGCCAGAAGGCCGTCATACTTTTGTACGGCCCGCGCCTCACCAAGCTCGACTGCTACGAGGGTCAACACATCGTCGCCCGCATTCACGATGCGGACCTTTTCGCCGGGGCGCACGATCAACGGCTCTCCGGCGCCAACGGTCAAGGTCTCTCCATGAACCTTGATCATCGCATGGCCGGCGGCCACGATGATGACCGTCCCAGCCGTACTTGACCCTGTCGGGGTAGCGGCATCGCCCAAGGGAACGGTCAGGCGGTCCATGCCGGACAAGATGCCCACCTCAGCGATCAGGAGGTGGCATTCGACTTCAGGCCGCGCGGTCGTCTTCAGTGCCGCTACAGCATCCTTCACCTTTTGGGCGTTCTGGTGATTTGTCACCAGAAGCGCGTCGGGCGTGTCCACAATGATCACATCATCCAGTCCCACGACGGCAATCAATCGTCCGCATCCCCGCACAAGGGAATTGTGGGTATCGACGGTGAGCACCTCGGGGGACAATACATTCCCGTCGGCGTCCTTGGTGCCGATGGTATGCACCGCCGACCATGCGCCAACATCGTTCCAACCAACCGACACGGGCGCCATAGCGACCATCGGAGAATGCTCGAAGATCATGCGTTCGGTCGGCTCGGAGCGGGCGCGTGTGAAATGTCCGCGGTCCAGGTGAAGGGTCGTCCCGACCTCCTTGCCATTCGCAAGGGCCAATTCGACAGCGGCCAACGTCTCGGGTTCAAGCCGCGCAAATTCCGCAATGATCAAATCCGCTCGCATGATCGAAATGCCGGTTGCCCAGAAAGAGCGGCCCTCGCGGATCAAGGCCTGGGCAAGTTGAAGGTCGGGCTTCTCAACAAAGGCGCTCACGTGATGAAGTGCGGGATAACCCTCGACCACGCCCCCCGAGGTCATGTAGCCGAAACCTGTTTCCGCGTAAGTGGGGGCGATACCCAGCACGACGATCCGCCCCGCGTCGGCGCCGCGCGACGCCTCCAAGATGGTCCCGTTCAGATCGCCGTCGATCACGTGATCGGAAGGAAGAACAAGGAGCATCGCATCCGGATCGCGACGCCGCAGGTGAAGCGCCGCGGCCAGGACGGCCGGGCCTGTGTTGCGCCCGACGGGTTCGCCGATGATCTGGGGCTTAAGGCCGATCGCCGACATCTGGCTATCGATCATGGCCGATTGATCGCTGTTGGCGACGATCAGAGGGGCATGGAAGGCATCATTGCAATGACGCAGCACCGTGGTCTGCAGGAAACTTGGCCCACCATTGCCGTCTATGGTCTGAAACTGCTTTGGGCTGCTGACCCGCGAAATGGGCCAGAGACGAGACCCCATACCACCGGACAAAATCACTGGATGTATTTTAAACACGACCCTCGTTCCTTTCTGCAAATGTCAGAATGTACATGCGTTGTCCGTCATCGTTGGGCTTGCGGGTGCCTTATCGGGTGAAGTCCAGACCCCGTTCAGTGAGCTGGAGAAAGAAGGCAGAGCGGTCGTGAACCAAACGCATCTCGACGAAGCCGCCGATGCGGCCAGCCTCGAGCGGCTCTGAAGGTGCAAAACGGACTGAGACGGTGCCCCTGCCGTCGACTGTTGCCAAATCTCGGTCCAGAAGCGTGGCGTCACGCCAAGCGCTACCCGCAAAACGAAACTCGGCACGTCCCTCTGCAAGAAGAGCCACGGCATCCATGGCAGGCAGTTCGGCTTCGATCACCACAGGCGCGGATGGTTCGATCAGCCGGACGAGATCCTCGCCGGACAGAACCGTGCTGCCCTCGCGAATGCCGATGGCGAGTACCTCGCAATCGCACGGCATGGCGAGTGACAGGGTCTCACCCGAGGTTGCCGCGATGGCGACAACCACGCCGCCCTCCATCGCCTCGAGATCGAGGAAGGCGATCTGCCCGTCGGCAACCGCTCGCAGCGTCTCCCCTTCCACTATTACGTGTCCAGGGGTCTGAAATTCGGTGATAAAAAGACGATGATCGACCAAGAGCCACGCGGTGACGAGAAGCGCGGCGGTGGCGACTAGAGCAAACACCGTCCCAGCCGAGGATATGATCCATTTCACGAAGCTTTCGCGCGGTGGTCGCACGCCTTCGCCGCTTGGCTCGCTCATCGTGCCCGCGGAAATGACAGAACCAACGGTCGTGAGATTGCCGGAGATGTATTCGTTCAGAATGTAGCGCAACTGCGGCAAGTGGGGGCCTGTCGGCTCTGTGAAATGCAGGATCAGGGAGCCGGACGAGACGCGTTCGATCCGCATAAGTGGTGCGAGAGACACAGAAAAACCGTGAAACTCAAACGCCAACCTGACCAACCGGTTGCCGCCTTCCAGGCCCTGTTCCGCAAGACCGCTTACCTGAGCCTCTACAAGCGACAGCGCCTTACCTGCGAACTGGCGGCCATCGATGTAGGCCGTAAAGGGCATGGAGATGAGCGGATGCTCAGGGCCACCCGACCTTGGGACCGCGCCGTCAAGCGACGCCAAGGTATCCGTTTTGGAAACGCCGTTGGGCTGCGCATCATCCATCAGTGGCACGCTGCTGGCGGAAAACGGTCTGTCGGTCATTTTGGCACTCTCCCGTTCTCCTGGATTTCAAAGAATATCGGTCATCACGAAGACACCGAGGGCCAGCCATCCGAGGGCGAGCGCCTGCATGCCGGTCGACGTGGCGTGGCGCAGCCAGATGGCCGCACTGACAGGGGCAGTTTGCTTGGTGGCCTGACGGGTCCATTTCTGGCGGTCGAGACGAAAGATCACACCGCTTTTGATCGCGGCTGCGCTGATCTGGCTGAAATACAAAAGCGGGGGGTAGATGATCGGAAAGCCGCCGCCGCGAAACAGCGACAGCACCGCGCAGAAGACGTAGCGGGTGAACATAACCCAGGCGCAATAGGCGGGTATGACCAGCGGATCGATGAAGAACGCGGTTGCCAGAACTGCGATCGGACCGGCCAACGTGGTCCAAATCGACAGGCGCTGATCGAGGATCGACCACCAGGTGAACGCACCGATGCGACCCGGCCCGAGCGACAGGGCGCGCGCATTTGTCCGCATCATGTTTCCGAACCACCGGCGCATCAGGACAAAAGCGCTTTCGCAGAACCCGTCAAGCGGCTGAGTCTCCATCGAGATTGAGGATACATCCGGCAGGTAGGTCATGTGGTACCCCCGCGAGAGCAGCCAGAACCAAGTCGACTTGTCGTCGCCGGTCAGGAATCGGATCTCGCCAAGACGCCAGTGATCTATGCGGTCGTATTGAACCTGCTGGATAAAGGAGGGGTCAGTGGCGAGGTCGGCACGCACGACCGACATCCGCCCCGTCAACGTCAAGACCCGGCCACCAAGCGCCATCGAGGACATCATCGCCTGCCGCTGCATGAAGCGCAGATTGAACCAGTTGCGGAACAAGGGGTCGTCGGGGATCTCGACGCCCTCATCGGTGGTAAGCGCGCCGACCCGAGGATTGGTAAAGAACGGGGCTGCGCGCGCCACGATGTCGACGGGAACGCAACTGTCTCCGTCAACGAAGATCAATACGTCCCGGCGACTGGGCGCCTCGCGTCCGATCAGCCGAAGTGACCGGGCGATGGCATCGCGTTTGCCCGTGCCGGGAATGCGATCCACGATAAGCTTTACACTGCCAGACCCGCCCTGAAGCCGTTCGAACAAGTCTTGGATGATACGTGAATCAGCCTCATCCACGACCGAGGCGACGATGGTCGCGCCTCCCTCCGAGCGCGCTGCGGCAAGAAAAATCGAACGGTAGACCCGTGTCGTGATCGACGCTTCGATCTTGTAGGTCGTGACCATGAAATAGGCGTGCGCAGGACCGGATCGGGCGGCATAGGCCCGTTCAGCGCCAGCACGTTGTCTTGGATAAGCCCAGAGAATGTAGACTGCCGCTCGGCCGAAATTCACCGCAGCCCAAGAATAACGCCAAAGGCCAATCGCCCCAATCACGAACAGCGCTGGCGAAAGATTGCTTGTCGCTTGGCTTGTGACCGCGGTGGTCAGGGCGACCAGGGCCGCCAAATATGCAAGATGGCCAATCATCCCGGCATCACCAACAGATGCCCTGATACCGACCGTTCGACACCGCCGTGCGGTCAATCCTGGTCAAGTCGATGATCTTCTGATGCGCCATGGCGGCCATCAGGTCAGGCTGGACTTCTTCGTAGGTATTGCCGACCAGCAAGATGTCCGAGTGAGCAATGAGTGCCGCGATAGACGGCTCCATGCGGGAACTGAGATCTGGGACCACGGCATTGCCACGTCCCGCAGCCTCGGGATCGGTCTCAAACGCGGTCGAGACATACGGGTCATAGATACGCACGTTCTGCCCCGCCTCAATCAAACGCGCAGCGAGATCGGCAAGCGGGCTTTCGCGCAGATCATCCGTCCCGGCCTTGAAGCTCACTCCGACAAAACCAACGGACTTCGCCCCTGACGCCTTGAGCATGTCCTCGGCACGGCCGATCTGCGCGTCATTTGCGACAAGAACCGCGCGCAACAGCGGGGTCTCCACGCCTTTGGATTCGGCAAGCCGGGCCAGCGCACGCACATCCTTGGGCAGGCAGGAGCCGCCGAAGGCAAAGCCGGGACGCAGGAAGGCCGCCGAAACCGCCACCTTGGCATCACTGGTCAAAAGCCGCATCACCAGCTGCCCGTCGAGGCCCGCCGCTTTGGCGACATTGCCGATTTCGTTGGCGAAGCTGATCTTGACCGCGCGCCAAGCATTCGATGTGTATTTGACCATCTCGGCCGTGGGCAGATCGACCCTGTGGCTGGCGCAAGGCAGCGCGGCGTTCAATTCGGTCAGGAAGTCGCCGGTTGCCTCGTCCAATGCGCCGAAGACAACGAGCCCCGGATCATCGTAGTCTTCGATCGCGGTGCTTTCGCGGAGAAACTCCGGGAAATAACCGACGCCAAAATCCTGGCCGGCACGTTTTCCAGAACTTTGTTCGAGCGTCGGTATGCAAACGCCCTGCATTGTGCCGGGCACGATGGTCGATCGCATCACCACCCGGTGCGGACGGCTCTTGATGCCTATCGCCTGACCGATGTCGGCACAGACAGATCTGACATATCCCAAACCCACCGAGCCGTCCGGCTCTGACGGGGTGCCGACGCAGACGAAAGAGGTTTCCGTGTTTTCGATGGCATCGGCGGCGTCTGTCGTGGCGCGCAACCGACCTGATGCCACCCCGGCCGCGATGAGGTCATCGAGACCCTTTTCGACAATGGGGGAGCGCCCGGAATTCACCGTCGCCACCTTCGCAGGGTCAAGGTCGACGGCAACGACCTCGTGCCCGTCGCGCGCAAGACACGCTGCCGCAACGACGCCCACATACCCTATTCCAAAAACGCTAATCCTTGCCATCGGTCCCTCTTTCACCATCGCGTTGCGGACCCTAACCACCGTCTCGGCAGGTCCTTGCTCGAGAACCAGACTAGAGATCGGTAGGGTGAACGGAGAGTCGGGAAGACCGTCAGCGCCTGTAGGGATAACCTCACAAAAACCAATCAGTCGACGTGCCGGTTGATAGACAGGTGGCGACGGCGCCGTGCAATCGCACGGTGCAGAACACCGCACAGGCATTCGCGCCGGAGCCGTACCCAAACGCTTGTTTCAAATGAGTTTTCTTCAATTAACTTTAGAGCTTAGTCTAGCCAACCTTCGGCGATCGCGTGGCGTACCAGATCGCATCTGGTGCGCAATCCCAGCTTTCCCATACCCCGGGCCTTGTAGGTTTCTACGGTCTTTTGGCTTAACCCGAGCTCTGCCGCCGCCTGCTTTTGGCTCATGCCTTGCGAAAGCCTTCGAAGGACCACGCTTTCGCGGTCGCTCAACGGCTTGGCATCGCGGCCAACCTCGAACGCGGGCTCCATGACGAGGTCCTTGTAGACCGGGTCGATATACAGGCCGTTGCCCACAACCACCGTTAAGGCCTGCCTGAGTTGAAGGGACCCTGCGCTGCGGGGCAGCATGGCGCGCACACCCAGCTGGATACACCGGCGGGACACCTTGAGCGACAGGGTCGATCCGTAAGACAGCAACACGGTATCTGGGCAGTGGCGCCGCAAATGCAGGATGAACCGTTCCGGTCCTCCAATGGCGCGATCAAGGTCCAGCACGACGATGTCGGGCTTCAGGGCAAAAAGGTCATCGAGCCTTGTCCAGTTCAGCGCCACGACTTGCGACGTCGCGGCAACCGGGGCGTCCCGGATCTCCCGCGATAGCGCTTCGGCCAAGATCGGACTTTCGTCTATGACAACGACAATCAACGGCACCGGCCGTTGATCGTGTCGGCTCACGACAGCCAATCGTTTCGCAGTGCATATTCCACGATAGATGACTTGCGCGAGAGGCCCAGCTTTCGCGTCCCGCGGAGCTTGTACGTTTCGACGGTTTTGATGCTGAGTGCGAGGAGGCGCGCGATTTCCTTGTGGCTGTGCCCACGCGCGACATGCTCAAGAACAAATTGCTCGCGCCCACTCAGGCTGTCTAGGCACCCAACGTGATCATCATTTCCAAGGGCGCTCACAAGGCCGCTGTCCACGTAAATGCCGCCCAGAAAAACCGTCCGCAACGCTTCCACGAGATCCTCGATCGGCAACAGCTGCGACACCGCGCCCCCAAAGCCCGCCTGTACACAGGCGGCAGCCGACGACCGAGCGCTTGGCGAAAAATACGCGATCCCGCGACACTCATGATTGGCCTGCGCGAGGGATTGCACGAAGTCCGCTGGGCTGGCTGGGAGAAAATCAGGATCGATAAGGACAGCGCAGGTCCGGACCTGCGCCACGAGGTCCATCAATGAACCACCATTTTCTGAGTGGACTAAACTTTTGAAGACCCCGCAACGATTGAAAGCACTGCGCAGGCTATCGGCCAGAAAGCGATTTCTTTCACAAATTATCAAAGTTGGGATCTGACGGTCATCCATCGATCTGCAACTCATTAAAAATACAAGGCTTTTGGGACATGATACAAACTTACCGCTAAGAACAAATAACGTGTCGAAAACGCGGAATGGCGCGTTGAAGGCTTTTTTACCAAGCGAAACATCTCGCGTTTAGGCCCGGAAACTACTCAGACCCTGTCTTGGTCTGCGAAATCAGCTGATGGCCGAGGTTTCTCTTTTCCCGTGGATGGACGCGCGGGCGGGGACTCTATCCCCTTACTTGCTCTGGTTGCACGCTCGGGTTGGCGCGCAAACATACAAGAATCCGAGGCGCCTCCTTCAATCTGCGCGGGATTGGCAGCAAGCTTGCCCCGCGTGGACGAGAAGGCGGCACTGTCTCATCTCACGAGGCCCGCATGACAAACCCGATGCTCCGCGCAATCGATGAACCGAAGAACCTTAAAGGCACCCAACTCATCCCCGCGCCTTTTGTTGCGCCAGAATTGCCGCGCCGAGAGATGACGCTGGTGGCTCGACCGATTGCGGGCGCCTCGACGGTTTCGGCGGTGCGCCTTTGGAGTGGCCCGGACCTTGCGCGGCCAGCTCGGCTTTTGCCCGTCGGAGCGCAGAGTAAAGATCTGCGAACCCAAAATTATGGCGGGTGCTTTTGCCACCTTCGGATAGGGAAGCAGGCGAATGCAACGCGCTGATCGCGGCTACCCTCGCCTTTTCGCAGGCCTCCTCAAGACGACGGATCAGGGCGCGGAGATCTTTTGCCGTACTCGTGCGCAGGACATGGTGCCGGGCGGCTTTCATCAAATCCGAGTAGGCCGGGAACGGATCACCGTGATTGATTTTGTCTTGGCCCAATTCTAGGTCCACCTGCATGTGCGGTTAAGGTGTCGACCGGCCCTAGCCGTCGACATGACGATGTGGAGCAAGCCATATCAGGGACGGAAACTCGTTCGGTACTGACGTATCGGGCACCATACCTCTGTTCTACCTTACGCGCCGCCGAAGGCGATTGAAGCGCCGGAATCTACTCATGCCGCGATCATGCCGAGGCAACCGGGTGGTGCAGTCAGCATCTCGAACGCCACATGTCAAAGCACGGCAAACCGGCCTTCGTCATGAACTGATGGCTGCACCGACAAAGAACTTCGGAACGCAGCGGCCTGCGGTCGCGTTGCTTCGGAAAGGTTCGAAAAGACTGCACTGACTGCCTCGGGCCTCCGGGCTTCTCCCGTCCGGTCACACGCGCGCATCTCCAATCGCCAGAAAGGCCGATCTCATGACCGATGACACCAAGCAAGCCGGCAAAGCCGCTGCATCGACAGGCACAAGCGTCACCTCCAGCCTCCGGGACGCAGTCTCTCATACCTATGATCAGACCATGACCGAAGCGCGCGCACGGGCCGATGATGCCAAGGCAGATGTGGCGACCGAGGTCATGGATGTGGCCAACGCGCTTCGCCATGCCGCCGAAGAACTGCGGGATGGGTCCGCACAGGAACGCACGTTGGGACAGATCGCCGGAGGCATTGCCGATGCGTCGGACGCGATCCGCGACAAGGATTTTGGAGAGATCGTCGAGATGGTCAGCGATCTCGGCCGCCGCAACCCGGGCCTGTTTCTCGGCGGTGCCGCATTCCTTGGCTTCGTCGCCAGCCGCTACGGAAAGGCTTCTGCCCATAGCGGGCCCGAGGGAAGGCAGAAGGCAAAGGATCACAAGAAGCAGGTCCAAGCGTTCGTCAGTGAAGGCAACCCCAACACCCAAGCCGTTCAGACCGCACCATGAACCCCACGGATACACCCAAATCCGCAGGTTCCATGATGTCCGACCTGATAGGACATATCGGCAACCTTGTGCGCAACGAGGTCGATCTGGCCCGTGCCGAAGTCGCGCAGAACCTCGACAAAGTCGGCGCATCGCTTGGCGCCATGGCGCTGGCCGTTGCCTTGGGCATTGCAGGCCTCAACCTTTTGGCCATGTCGCTTGTGGCCCTGGTGATCTGGGCCGGTCTGCCGCCCCATTGGGCCACCCTTGTCGTCGGCGCGGCCCTGATCTTGGTCGCGCTGCTCATCTTCCGATCCGCCAGATCCACCCTCCACCAGATCGGCTTTGCGCCGACCCGCACCGCCCGCAACGTCCAACGCGACGCGGCGGCCATCAAGGAGAGTATCCATGCCAAATGACACCCGCACTCCCGACGACATCGAGCGCGATATCGTCACCGAACGCGCAGAGATGCGCGACACGTTCCGCGATCTGCAAAAGAAGTTCTCGGTTGAGACCATCCTAAACGACATCACGGACATGGCCCGTGACCAGGGCGGTGAGCTTGGCCGGAGGGTCAGCCAGACGGTGGGCCGCAACCCCGCTGCTATTGCCGTCATCGGTATGGGCCTTGCTTGGCTTTTTCTGGGGAAGGACCGATCCGAAGGCCAACGGGACGAACAGCACCGTTCGCCCCAATCATCGCGCCGGAAGGCCGATCACGACTGGTCGAACGGTGGCCATGCCACCGAGAGTGATCCGTCATGGTATGGCAAGACCGATGCCTTGCCCGACTCAGACGCGCAAAGCCTCGCTAGGGGGCGTGTTGGTCGCTCCGCGGACCGCGGCGACACATCAGATGGCATTCTGGGACGGGTTCGCGACGCGGCCGAAACGGCCGGTGATGGGATGTCGGATGCGGCAGGCAATTGGCGCGACAAGACTTTGGACCTGACGGCACGATTGTCGCATGGCCTCGAAGATCTGTCCGGGGAAGCAAAGTCGCGCGTGGTCGCCGCCCGTCGCGCTGCGCATGAGGTGCGCGTCTCGTCTGAGGCCATGATGCACAAGGGGATGCGCCGGGCCTCCACCCTCTTCGAGGATCAGCCGCTGGTGGTGGGTGCCTTGGCCGTGGCCGCAGGCGCTGCCGTTGGCGCGATGCTGCCCCACACGAGGGTCGAGGATAACACCATGGGCGAGAGCCGCGATCGGTTGTTCGACGAAGCCGAAGCCGTATTCCGCGAAGAACGCGACAAGGCAATGGCCGCCGCCCGGGAGGTCGGCAAGACCGTAGCCTCCGAGGTGCGCGACGACCTTGATGACTTCAGTGAGGCCATTGGGGATCTGCTGCCCGAAGACAAAACGGCCGGTGATGTCATCGCCGATCACGCGTCTGATGCAGCCGGGCGCGTCTGGAACAGCGCCACCGGCACTGCCGATAAACGAGACATGTGAGCTGCAGCGAAGCTTGATGGACATGTGGGCGGGCAGATTTGTCCGCCCTACTTATGTCCGGTTCCCACGTTCCCCTTATCCAATGATGTCTTATCCGGAAGCCACATCCGGACCAATGCTCCTGTCAGGGCTAAAGGAGTCAGAGACTGCGGAGGCCACCCCAACGCGTTTGTGAGACCGTGACAGGTCTGGGCTCGGCTGCACATCGTGAACTTTAGATGCGCAATATACGGCAAAGTCCCTTGCAACGGAAATGAGTAGATTCCGGTTCTACCGGCATCCTGACGAGCTCCGTAATGTGGACGAAGAAGTAACCTCGTTTGCTTCTGCCTGTGATGTAAATGGTTGGTTCTTGATAACGACGTACCTCGTAACAGGCTGGGTGGTCCACGCCACGGCTGATAGAAAGTCACACGGCCCACACAAAGGTCTATGCTGGCAAATACCAGTTCGGGCCATCCAGCCAATTCCAAACACGATTTGGTGTCAGCACAAAACGCGCGCTGCTTTCGGCATGTCATAAATTCAGCAGGCTTGACCAAAGCGCATCTCGGAACATGCCGAAACCATACTCAAGTGAAAAAGCCGCTTATGTATCAGATCGTCTATATCGTTGGCGTCATTATCATCGTCGTGGCCTTGCTTGGTTTTGTCAGCCTGCGTTGAAAACTTGGCCGCATCCTAGGAAATAGTCCAATGACTTTTGAAAACCCGCCGCGAAACCATACGACGTCCCTCTCAAGTGCAGCACCCCTTGCCGACCGCGACCGCGCCTATCTCGCGCAGCTCTTCGCGGCCAATACAGACCTTGATCCAAATGCAGCGCTTGCCCGTGTCGGCGAGATCGAGAGCGAAATAGCGGATGCACGAACGGCCGCCCTCGACGCGGTCGAAGATGCCCGGGTCGCGGGGGTCGTGTTCGGCTTCATCGCGGCTGCGACGCTACTGAGCGGCGCGATCGCGGCCTTCTATTCCGCGACCGCCGGTGGCGGGCATCGGGACGAAGGCCTTGGGCTGGACGTGCTAGTCGCACGGAATTGACGTGCCATAAAATACAATCTCTTGAAGGATAAATCCATGCCCGCCCTTATCGCCTGGCTGATCGGAGCGCCACTCCTCGTCGTGATAATATTCGCTCTGCTTCTATGATCAATGCAGGTCATAAGACATGAGTCCTGTGACTAAGGAAACCCAGATGAACAAGAACATTCAGGTTGATCTCTTTATCAGCATGCTGGCGGAAGAAGTCGAAGCCTATCGGACAAATGGGGAGCCTGGTTCCCCTCAGGTCGTGAATGTATTTGCGAAGCATCATGCAAAGCTTCCCAAGGTAGAAAGAGTGAAATCAGCGGAATCTCCGGAGCCGCTTGATTGCTTTGAGTTGATGTTGACCGGAAAAAAATGGCGCGACGATCAATAACCAAGAGAGACGATCTCGAACATCCACCGTCTATTTTCGAAAATCCATTCTATCCTTTCGGTGTAGCAAACATCGGGATGGTAGATCGAACCTTCACAGGAGCTGCCCCCATGACAATCAAAAATCTTGGTGACCTTTTCCTTCATACATTGAAGGACGTGCTTTATGCTGAACGCCAAATCCTGAAGGCTCTGCCGAAAATGGAGCGAAAGGCGACCGATCCCACCCTGAAAGCCATCCTGTCGTCGCACCAAGAAGAGACTGAAGACCACGTCGCGCGTCTTGAGCAGGTCTTCGACATTCTTGGCAAACCGGCTCGTGGCGCGAAATGCGATGCAATGATCGGCCTCGTCGAGGAAACCGAGAACCTGATGGCCGAGATCGACGATAAAGAGGCGATGGACGCGGCCCTCATCTCGCTCGCGCAAGCGGTGGAACACTACGAGATCGCCCGATATGGAACTCTCGTGGCTTGGGCCAAGCAGCTTGACCATGCCAACGCAGCGGCCCTCCTGAAAGAGACGCTTGATCAGGAATACGGTGCCGACAAGGCGCTGTCCAAGTTGGCCGAGACGCATCTCAACGCGGAAGCTGCCGCCTGACCGGCGACGGGACCAGACAGCCCCCACATGGTTCTGAGGCCATGTGGAGGAAATCATCCAAAGCGACCACGAGGGCTTTATGGGCTTTGGCGCATGTCGCGATGACCCCGCTCGAAACGTGGGCCCATTTCCGCCCTGTCAGGCGTCTAGCCACCTTTTGTGTGGAAGACCTGTCTGTTGGCGCTCAACCAAAGGCGCATAGTCCGATGATCGATGACGAGCATGCATTTCATGGCCTTCTGCCGCCTGAGATCGAACCGCTGCGGCGGCATGCACTTAGGCTTACATCAAACGAGCATCGGGCGCAGGATCTGGTTCAAGCGACCCTCCTGAAGGCCTGGACAAATCGCACCAGCTATCAACCGGGAACCAATCTGAGCGCATGGCTCTTCACCATCATGCGCAACACGTTCTTCTCGGATCTACGCAAACTGCGCCACGAGGTTGAGGATGTGGATGGTCTCTACGCCCAAGCCCTCGCAGAGGCGCCGTGCCAGGTCGATGTGATCGCGCTCAAGGAACTCATCGCAGCCATAGGACGATTGCCTTGTGCCCAACGACAGCCGCTGGTGTTGATGGGGGCTTACGGGTTCTCACAACTGGAAGCCGCCGATGCCTGCGGCTGCACCATCGGCACGATCAAAAGCCGTGTAAGTAGGAGCAGGGCCGCGTTGAGCGTGATATTGGCCCATGACGAGATGCCCGCTGGCACCCGGCAGGCCAGATCTGGATGAATTTTGAATTCCTCCAAGGCCGGGACTTTCACGTCGCCCCTCGACCGGAACAGTCGTTGACCAGTCTGTTGATTGGTAGGTCTGCTGCCGCGCCCCGGGCAAGCTTTGCCGTTCTCGGCCGGCCCTTAACAGCAAGATGACGCCCACGCGCTTTGCTGAGTTTGATGAGGCTTAACATTCCCCGGCAACGTGCCGCGCGCCGGGCGCACCCCGCCAAGCACCCCACAAACGGGCGGGTGCCGGGCAAAACCTTGGGAGACACCACCATGTTTGGGCTTTTCATCGCGATCGGGATCTTCGGTCTGATGTTTCTGATTGTCGCAGCGGGGTTCCGTTCTTCAGAAAGGGCTGTCAACTCTGCCCTAGGAACCACATCGGAGCGTGCAATCGTGCGCACGGACACCGGCCAGGTCCATACGAGGTAAGGGCATTCGGCAAGTCGACCGCCATGCCTATCGTCAAGAGTGAGACCATCGCCGGAGCGGCATCCAGCTTCGCGTGGCGCGGCCCCGACGCACTCGTAAGCTGCCGCGCCACCATGCGCTGAGCCTACGCCACACTTGTAAAAAACTCTGTGGCTAGACCGCTTGGGCGAAGCGCTCCACCCACCAGAAGCACGGGTTGCTACGCCAAAAAGGAGGACCCTGCTGTACCAGCACAATCTGGACAGCCCGTTTGCCGTGACCCGTAAAAGGTATTCAGTGTCAATGACGGACCCGACGCAAAGTCGTCCATCCACCACCGGACAAACACGGGAGGCCGACCACAAGGTTCCCGGGCGTGGCCGTGACAGGCTTCCAACTGCCTTGCTCGTCATCATCGCCGGCATATTGACGATAGCCGCACTCGATGCTGCGAGCTTCATCGCGGTTCCTGCGGTCCTTGCCCTATTGTCTGCGATAGCACTTACTCCCGCCGTGAAATGGCTGGGTCGAACCGGCGCCCCACCCTCGCTGTGCGCGGCACTTGTTGTGGGCGGGATTCTCGGAGCCGTGGCAAGCTGTACATATCTCCTTATGCCTTCGGCTGAGGCCATGAACGAGCGCGCGCCGGAGATCCTGCGGGAGATCGAGACGCGATTGCGTAGGATCTTTGCCGAACTGTCTCCTCCCATGGTCGCACCGGCTGACGATGTTTCCGCTATGGCCCGGCCGGAGGCACCCACAGGCAACCCGGATGGCGCACCTGCGCCAGAGGCGGACAGCGACGCCGTCAGCAGGTTGGTCGAAGGGAGCCAGAACCTGATGGCAGGATGGGCCATTGGCGTGCCGGGTGTTGTCGCGGGCGCGGTGTTTTGGGCCATGCTGACGTTCTACATGCTGCGCGACCGCGCCATGCTGAGCAGGGCATGCATGGCGGTGTTCGCCGATGCCTCGACACGGCGCTCCGTTGCAAGGGCGATGCGCGATGTCCAGACAAACGTCGCCCGCTATCTGCTGGCCATTTTGATGGTGAACTTTGGTCTCGGCGTTTGCATCGCCGTGGCGTTTCAGGTTCTGGGCGTTTCGAATGCAGGGCTTTGGGGTGCGGCAGGAGGGCTTTTGAACTTCATGCCGTTCATCGGCATCGCTTTGTTTGCTTTGGTTACGCTGGGTGTCGGGATTGCATCCGACGCACCTCCCCTTCTCGCATTCGCACCCTTTGTCGCCGTGGTCGTCCTTAATGTCATCGAGGGTCACATCGTAACCCCTATGGTGGTGGGCGCGCGCATCCAGATCGCCCCGATTGCCGTCTTTGCCACGATCTTTTTCGGAGCCTGGCTATGGGGCGCGGCCGGCGCATTGGTTGCAACCCCCGCACTGATCGTGGCCGTCGCCTTCATGCAACGACTGAGCGTTGGGGTGAGGACGTTGACCGAACCAAAAAGACCAAGCACCTGAAAACCGCAGTGATTGTCTGACCATTTGAGGGCCAAGGTTTCGGATTGCTGACATGAATGCCGCGCACCGTTAACGCAAAATCTGGCTCCGCCCCATGCGCAAAAGAGCTTGTGCAGCAGTGTTTCTGGCGCATCGGCGCCTGCCTGATCGGTCCGGCGTGTGTTAGCGTCATATCCTAGCCGCACGGCCGTGTGATGGTCGAAGGTCTGGATCCACGCCAGGTCGCGACCTGGCGCAATCTCAAACATCACGATCCCCTTTGTGGATCCTCTCAGACACACCTTGGGACATTGATGAGGTCAGGTGCGGCGGCGTGGTCAATGCCACGCAGTAACCGCTGACGGCTCGGTTCTTGCCGGGCCTTGGCAGCGCAATCACTGATGTGCAGTCGCGCAGGGATGTGCTATCCCCGGATTAGCACTTAGGCTGCCAGATCTGTGTAGGACAGTATTGTCCCGATCCAGACGCGTCCCTGGCGGTGAACCCAAAAGGAACAGCCAGTGCTTAAGGAAAGACCGCAAGAAGATTTTCCCGTCGTCGCCATCGGGGCCTCGGCCGGGGGGCTGGAGGCCTGTCGGGCCATGCTGGGCGAATTGCCCGGTGATCTGCACGCCGCGCTGATCTTGATCCTTCACCTTGACCCGACCCATGACAGCATGATGGTCGATCTTCTGGCCGACCACACCCACCTTGACGTCATTCAGGCCTCCGAGGGGCAAGAGCTTAAGCCCGGTTGCCTTTACGTCATTCCACCCGGGGTCTTCCTGACGGTCGCCAAGCGGACCATCCACCTGACCGCACCCGCAGGCGGCAAGGCCGTGCGCCTACCCTTCGACGCTCTGCTGAAATCCCTTGCCGAGGACCTCGGGCCCTCTGCTGCCTGTATCGTCTTGTCGGGCACCGGTTCGGATGGAACATCCGGGATCGCAGACATTCATGACGCAGGGGGCCTTGTCATCGTGCAGGACCCCAAAGAGGCGGGCTATCCGGGGATGCCCGATAGCGCACTTGCCACCGGCAAGGTGTCCGAGGTGCTGGGAACAGACCAGATGGCTAATGCCATCACGCGCTTTGCCGACAGGATCATTGGTGGCGCCATGCCCGCGAAAGGCCAGAAGGTCGATCCCGCACCCCCCAAAGGCGCGAAGCCCGGATACAATGACCTGATCGCCTTCATCGGAAATCATGCCGAACAGGATCTTTTGCTCTACAAAAGAGGAACGCTTGAGCGCCGCATCGTTCGGAGGATGGCTCTCGTCGGGCTGGGGGCCGACGAGATAGGGGGCTATCTCACGATGCTGAAAGCGGATGCTGCGGAACGCGTTCGCCTTTCGGCGGACCTGCTGATCCACGTCACAAGCTTTTTCCGCGATCCAGCCGTTTTCGACCATCTATCGTCCAAGGCGATACCAGAACTCCTCAAGGGGCTTCCCGCTGGTCGCGCACTGCGCGTGTGGGTCGCAGGCTGCAGCACCGGCGAAGAGTCTTACAGCATCGCAATGCTTTGCCTTGAGGTGATGCAGGATCTGGGGTTCAACGGCCAACTTCAGATCCTGGCCTCTGATATCGATCCTGAAGCGATCGCAATGGCGCGGGCCGGATTTTATCCCAAAGAAATTGCGGCGGCGGTTTCCCCGGAACGGCTGGCACGGTTCTTTGTCGAAGAAGAAGGCGGGTGGCGCGTAAGCACAGAATTGCGGAATGTCGTGGTTTTCACCGTCGCCGACCTCCTGTCGGACCCGCCATTTTCCAAGATTGACCTCGTGTCATGCCGCAACGTGCTGATCTATCTTGGCCCCGAGGCCCAAAAGCGCGTCATCGCGCGCTGCTGCTTTGCCTTGAAACCCGGCGGCCTTCTGTTGCTGGGCGCCGCTGAGATGCCAGGGGCGAGTGACGGCTGCTTTGCGGTCGAAGACAAGTCGGCAAGGCTCTGGCGTCGGGTCGGAAAAAGCTCACATGCCGATCTCAACTTCACCAACGGCATACGAACGGACCTTACAGTGCCGAACGAAATTGCCCCTGTGCGTCGCGGGGCATTGGCTGATCTATGCCGCCGCATCGTAATCGAACAATACGCCCCAGCCGCAGTCCTGATGAACGCAAGGCTCGAGGTCCTGTATCTTCTGGGTCCGACAGAAAAATACCTCACGATCACACAGGGCCATCCCGATCCCGGCTTTATTGGCATGCTTCCCAAGGTACTTCGAGCGCGTGTTAGGGCAGCGGCAGCGGCCTGCACCGTCGACACCTCCCCGGTAACCGTTTCGGGCGGGCGCATTTTGGGAAAAAATGGGTTCGACATTGCCCTGCACACCGTCAAAGCAGGTGCGGAAACGATGCTGCTCGCGTGCTTTATCGACACCCCCAACCCAGCACCAAGAACCAGTGACGCAGAGGCAGCCGCCGACGAGGCCCGGCACACGGGCGACCTCGAGGCCGATCTGGAAGCCGCGCGGAGCGACCTGTCCGATGCGCTGCGCGATCTGGAGAAAGAGGTTGAGGCCCATGGTGCCGACGCTGCGGAAGCCTTGTCCGTCAACGAGGAATTCCAATCCACCAACGAGGAACTTCTGGCTTCAAAGGAGGAGCTTCAATCACTCAATGAGGAACTGACCGCGCTCAACAGCCAATTGCAAGAAACCCTTGAACGGCACCGCACCACCGCCAACGACCTGCAAAATGTCCTCTACAGCACCGATGTGGCCACGCTGTTTCTCGATCTGAACTTGAAGATACGCTTCTTCACGCCCGCCGCGCGTCAGATCTTCCGGGTGATCTCGACAGATGTGGGCAGACCGCTGTCGGACCTCGCCTCGGTCTCCAGAGATGATGATCTGGATGCGGATTGTCGCCGTCTGCTCACCTCATCCGAACCTATCGAGCGGGAGATCGAGAGCGCGGGAGAGCGATGGCTCCTGCGCCGGGCGCAGCCTTATCGCACCGAGGGCGGCCGAGTTGAGGGGATTGTCATCACGTATGTCGACATCACTGAGCGCAAGCACATCAATGCCGACCTGGTAGCCGCCATGACCGAAGCCGACAGGGCCACAAAGGCCAAGTCGCGCTTTCTTGCCGCTGCCAGCCATGATCTGCGACAGCCGCTGCAATCCATGGCGCTGCTGCACAACCTTTTGTCAGGCAACAAGCGGTCGACCGAAGGGGCCCGATTGGCCGCATTGATGGATCTGACGCTGACCTCAATGACGGCGATGCTGGATTCAATGCTGGATGTTAACCGCATCGAAACGGGTGTTGTTCGCCCTGACATGCGGCCGGTCGCTATCGGCCCGCTGTTGGAGAGGCTCGCGGAAGAATTCCGCACGGCCTGCGAGATCAAGGGGCTGAAATTAAAGGTCGCGCCCTGCACGGCTTGGGTCAGGACCGATCCACAGCTTTTGGTGCAGATGCTCCGCAACCTTCTATCCAACGCGCTGAAATATACGCCTCAGGGCGGCATATTGCTCGGATGCCGACGTCGTGGAGCGGACTTGATGATTGTGGTCTGCGACACCGGCGTCGGCGTTGTCGCGTCGGAAACCGGAAAGATCTTTGATCCCTACCATCAGGGCGAAAACACCACCGAGCTTGCGGGGAACGGTCTTGGCCTTGGGTTGTCGATCGTCAAGCGCCTTTCAGAATTGATGGATCAGCCGATCTCGGTCCTGTCGACCCCCGGCAAAGGGTCATCCTTCATGATCAGGGCCCCGATGGTTGAACCCGGGCCCACGGGTACGGATGAAATCCAGAATGCGGCCACCCTGCAGGATGCCATCGTGCAAACGGGAACGATCCTGTTGGTCGAAGATGAAGAGCCTTTGCGTGGTCTGCTGGCGGAGATCCTCGAAAAAGGGGGACATCAGGTGATTGCATTGTCGAATTCGAAGTCGGCGGCAGAATGGGCAAGCAGCGCAGGCACGGTACCGGATCTGGTGCTGACGGACTACGACCTGCACGGCAGTGCAACCGGCCTGAAGCTGGCGCAGGATCTGCCAGAAATTCTCGGCACAGCGGTGCCCACAGTGATCTTGACCGGCGACATCACCTCCGACACGCTGACGAGGATCGCGGCCTCGTCCTGCCATCAGGTCACCAAACCTGTGATGCCCGATGTCCTGCTGGCGAAAATTTCAAACCTTATCAGGACGGCGCGTGCCGAACGGGGGACGTCCGACCCTGTCCCACGCTCGTCCAGAACGAGCATTCATGTCATCGACGACGATCCGTTTGTCCGCGAAGTCATGCGTCGTCTGTTTGAGGCAGAAGGTTACATGGTCATGACCTACGCCTCAGCCGAGGATTTTCTCGCGGCCCCACGACCCGGGAACGGCGCTTGTCTGCTGATCGACAACCTGCTGCCCGGTATGAAAGGTGTCGCCTTGATCGACCGGTTGAGATCGGAAAAGGCGCGACTTCCCACCGTGATGCTGACCGGACACGGAGACGCAGCCCTAGCCGTGGCCGCCATGAAGGCCGGCGCGTCGGACCTGATCGAAAAGCCGGCAAGTGCCGCCGACCTGCTGGCCAGCGTGCAGCATGCACTTGCGACGGCGAAGGATGGCAAAGACGGCAAGGACGGCAACCAACCGGGTGAGGCGCGCAAGGCAGCGCGTCTGAGGTTCGAGGATCTGACCAAACGCGAACGTCAGGTCATGGCAGAGGTCCTGGAAGGCGTCCCGAACAAGATCATCGCTGCCGACCTCGGAATTAATCAGCGCACGGTCGAAAACCACCGCGCCGCGGTGATGCGCAAAACCGGAGCGGCATCGCTGCCGGAACTGGTGCGGCTGGCCTTGTTGGCAGATGTGGTGGGCAACTGATCCCATCGCGATCCTGCACGGCTATTTCTCTGACTGTCGGAACGCTCCTGCCAGACCGCGCGTTTGCTTGATGTATCCGGTCCGCTGCGAACTTGACGTGCCCGAGGGCAAAAATTGGCACGCAACGGACAGGGGACAATTCGCAACCCGGCAGGGGGCACCTGTTTCCAGCTATCCCAAGCTTCGGGATCCAAGGAGAACGCCATGACAGATCATGCAAACACCAAGCACGGAATGGGTACGGGCGGCGCCTACGGTTTTGTCCGTGATGGCTACGCCCAGGCAAACAACCATGACCTTACGACCGCCGATGTCAAAAGCGCGCACGTTTATGGCCGCGACGAAGAAACCATCGGATCAATCAGTGCGCTGAAGGTCGGAACGGATGGGAAGATCAACCATGCCGTAATCGATGTCGGCGGATTTCTGGGCATGGGCGCGCATTCCGTGTTGATCCCGTTTGGCGACCTGACAATCCTGCGGGAAACAGATGGCTCGGATCTGCGGGTCAATCTCGATACGACCAAGGAAAAGCTGAAGGCGATGCCGCATCACAAAATGTGATATCGGCAACTCAGTCTACCTTTGATTGAAATGAGGCCGCACAAACGAATTGTGCGGCCTCTTTCGTCAGCTGGCATCAAAGTCACACCGCCTGACCCTTGCGGAAAGGTCCGCAAGGGTCAGACAGGCGAACCGGTCAGTTGGATGCTTGATATTGCGGCAGGGCCTGGATCTGCTCGCGAGTGGCATCGACGTAGATGCGAACGTCGCCATATCCTTCGGTCGACAGGATGGTCAACTCGTCGAAGGTCAGCGATGCCTGACTGCTACCGATCCCCAGAAATCCGCCGAAATCGATGACAACGTTGGTGATCTCTCCGGCGTCGTTGATGATCATGTCCGTGACCTCACCGACATCTTCGTCGTTCACGTCATAGACCGTTTTTCCCATCAGCACGTCGGTCGAAAGCTCGGTAGCTTCGACACGGTCGTAGCCCTCACGCGTCATTTGAGGTGCCGTGAAGCCGGTCTCGTCCGCGCGGACGTCGTCGCCCTCCTGTTGGCCATCCGACATCGCGAGGGTGGAACGATTGTACGAGGGGTAATCGCGCATCACCTCGGCGCCGGTATTGACCACAATATACATCTCGGAGCGATCATCGGCGTCAGTGGCAAAGCTGATCTGTTCCATTGCCACCGCAACATCATGCTCGCCCATGCCGAGGAAGCCACCAACGCCAATCACAAGGGCGCGCACCTCTCCGGTGTTCGACAACACGATCTCGTTGATCTGACCGATGTTATCCATATCATCCAGTTCGACACGATCCATCATCGCCATGGAGTGCCTATCGCCTCCAGTCCGCATCGAACCGTCTGCGGAACGCATTGTGCCCTCCGTGGTTCGGCGCGCGTAGACGTCGTGGCCCATCATCTCCGAGGCAAAAAGGTCAGTAGCGCGGCGCTGGTCCAGAAACCCCTGCATCATGGTGTCTTGCTGCTCGTTATTGGGGTTTTGGGTCGGCGCTTGGGTTTGCGCTGATGTCAGAGTTGGCACCGACAGCGCCATGACGAGAGCGGTCGTGGAAAGCAGCATTTTCATGCGAAATCCTCCTTGGGCGAAGTGCGGATCGATTGCCGACCGCTTGCTCGCCCAACATCAAGGACAACGCCCGCTGGCGATGTCCGTTCCCTTTGCCGTGATCGCCCGATGACCCCGGAGTGCTCCGCCCCCTCCCGCTGAGCGGAGATCTGCCTGCACCCTTAGGGGCAACGACAGCCGCATTCATCGAAGGAACATTCGCGTCGCTGGGCAGTTGTCTGCGCGACGGCTGCGCGCGAGCGCACCGACGAGCACCTGCGCCTGGCCGAAGCAGCAGCCCACGCCTGGCTCTACCTTCATAAGGAATGGCTCATCGCCTTGGCCGATCGACTTTTGGGAGACAGCATTCGGCACGGGAAGCAGATCGAGGAGGTTCTCGAAGGGCCTTTCGCGACCAAACCTGGGCTTGGGGCCCGATGACTCGCCTTGAACCGCCGGGTGGCTTAAAATCGGTTGTGACGGAAACGTCTGGCGTATCGGAATCGTTGTTCCAGCGCCAATTGATACCCCGCGCGATACCCTGCTGAGGATGCGGTGGGGAAATTAAACGGGAAATCAAATCGTTAACGAAAGGGTAGTGGCGGACAGTGAGGGATTCGAACCCTCGAGACGGTTCCCCGCCTACACACTTTCCAGGCGTGCGCCTTCGACCACTCGGCCAACTGTCCGTTCGCGGCGGGATAGCGCAGGCATGGGCGCGAAGGCAAGAGCGAAGCGTCGGTTTCCGCTTATGTGAAGCGTTTTAACTTTTTTCATCCGCACCCCTTGATGGCGGAAGGTGGGCTCCCATCTGTGTAAATGTCTTTCACATTAACATTCCGCAGAGGAGCCCCAGATGACCGACACCCTGACCAACACCGGCCCCGTGCCCGATGCACGCGGCTGGTTTTCCAAAGCCGAGGATTGGCTGGATGCGCGCGGCAAAGGCGCGTGGATCGCCGCGATGGTTTTGGGCTTCATCCTGTTCTGGCCGCTCGGCCTTGCCCTTCTTGCCTACATGATCTGGAGCAAACGCATGTTCAATTCCTCCTGCTCGTCCCGCTACCGCACCGCAATCAAGGGCCATGGGGTCACGCGGTCCTCGGGCAACAGCGCCTTTGACGCCTACAAGGCTGACACCCTGCGTCGTCTGGAACAGGAGCAGGAAGCTTTCGAGGCCTTTCTCCAGCGGCTGCGCGAGGCCAAGGACAAGGCGGAGTTCGACCAGTTCATGGATGACCGTGCCAAGAGCGGCCGCCAGACGGGCGATACGGCTGAAGCCTGAAGCCCTGCCCCGCCCCGCCGCCGTAGCGGCGGGGCTTTTTTGCGCCCTTTCCCCTTTTCTTTTCGCAAGAGCCGCGCCATGTCCCTGCCCATGAACACCGCCCTGCCTGACCCCGATTATGACCGCGCCTTTTACGATGGCGTGCCTGCAAAGCGCCTGTTTGCTTGGGTGATCGACGTGATCGTCGTGACCGCGATCAGTTTTGTTCTGGGGCTTTTGACGCTGTCGGCCCTGTGGTGGATCTGGCCCGTGACCTTCATCGCGGTCAATTTTCTCTACCGTGCGGGCACTGTCGCGTCCGGTTCGGCGACATGGGGCATGCGGGTGATGAACCTTGAATTGCGCGGCCCGACCGGCGCGCGGCTGACCGGGGGCGAGGCGCTGCTGCATACTCTGGGCTATATGGTGGCCACGGGCTTCGTGATCTTGCAGGTGATCTCCATCGTGATGATGGCCTTTGGCGCGCGCCACCAAGGCTTGCATGACCTGTTGATCGGATCGGTTGCCATAAACCGCCCGCTGCGGTGACGGATGTGACGATCGCACGCGTCGATCCTTGCCTAAAAAACTGTTGCGGCCGCCCGTTGGGCTGGTGCACCCTCTGGCTGAATTGATCCATCGGCCCCGGCCGGAACTTGTCCATGCGTCACACCCTTCCCATCGCGCCGCAATTCTACGTGACGGCTCCGCAAACCTGCCCCTACCTCGACGGGCGGCGGGAGCGGAAACTGTTCACGGCCCTGCAGGGCGAACAGGCGGAAAAGCTCAACAACGCCTTGAGCAAGCAGGGGTTTCGACGGTCTCAGAACGTCCTTTACCGCCCGTCCTGCACCGATTGCGCGGCCTGTCTTTCGGCGCGGATCCGGGTGGCGGATTTCGTACCGAAAAAGGCGCATCGCCGGGTGCTGAAGCGCAACGCAGGGTTGCGGCGCGGGGCGCGGTCCGCCTGGGCGACGGAGGCGCAATATGCGCTGTTCCGGCGATATCTGGATGCGCGTCATGCCGATGGCGGGATGGCGGATATGGATGTGTTCGAATTCGCCGCGATGATCGAGGAAACGCCGGTCAGGACACGCGTGATCGAATACCGCGACGAAAGCGCGCCGAGCCATGGTGAGGACGCGCCGCTGGTGGCGGTCTGCCTGACCGATATCCTCGATGACGGGTTGAGCCTCGTCTATTCATTTTTCGATCCGGACCGGATGGGCGACAGCTTGGGAACCCATGTAATCTTGGACCACGTCGCGCTTGCGCGCGAGGCGGGCTTGCCTTTTGTCTACCTTGGCTATTGGGTGCCCGGTTCGTCCAAGATGGGCTACAAGGCCCGTTTCCCGGCGCTGGAAGTCTATGTCGACGGGCAGTGGCAGCCCATCGGAGACCCGGGCGGCTATTCGAACCAGACCCATCCCCTGTCGGTCGATCCGATCGCGCAGCAGGTGGCGCAGATTACGCTGCCCGACCTCCGTTCTGAGGAGTGAGGGGCCGCAAAGTCCCTGACAATTGGTTAACGGCACAGGCCGATCCTTTCGAAAGGGTTACCGCCGCGGGACATTTCCTGACGGAAGGTGAACGAGCGACAGCCTGAGCAGGCAAATTGTAACCATGATCGGGGTTAAGGCACCCTTGTCGACCGCGCGGGGCCTTTACGTAAGTTAACGGACCGGTTTCAGGATTAACGTTTTGCAAAGCAAGAAGGCCGCCCGGTTCGGGGCGGCCTTTTCGCGTGTCGTGGTGCAGGGGGCGGTGCCCTGCCCTAGCCGAGGAGCCTCGGCAGGATCGTCACGATGCCCGGGAAGAGCCACAGGAGGCCCAGACCGATCACCTGGATACCCACGAAGGGGATGACACCCCGGTAGATGTGACCCGTGGTCACCGATTTCGGCGCCACCCCTCGGAGGTAGAAGAGCGCGAAGCCGAAGGGCGGGGTCAGGAAGGAGGTCTGCAGGTTCACCGCGATCATGATCGTCACCCAAGCCGGGTCGAGCGTCCCGCCGTAGATCACCGGACCCACGATGGGGACCACGATGTAGATGATCTCGAGAAAGTCGAGCACGAAGCCGAGGATGAAGAGGATCAGCATCACGACGAGGAAGACGACCATCTCGTTGTCGAAGCTGCGCAGGTACTGCTGAATGTGATGCTCGCCCCCAAAGGAGATGAGCACGAGGTTCAGAAGCTGCGAGCCGATCAAGATGGTGAAGACCATCGAGGTGACCTTGGCCGTTTCGCGCACCACCGGGCTGAGGATGTTCGAGCGGAACAGCACCCAGCAGCTGTAGAGCAGGCCGAAGAAGGCGAAGTGATAGGCACCCTGCGCGATGACATAGGCGACCCAATCTTGCAGCGGCACATCCGAGCGCGTGATCCGCAGGTCGAAGTTCACCCCGAAGAGGATCATGATGACGAGGGCGAAAGAGGCCCAGATCACGATCTTGGACTTGCCATTCTCTTCCTTCAGCTTGCGGTAGGCGGCGAGCATGATCGCGCCGGCCGCGCCCAGTGCCGCGGCGGGCGTGGGGTTGGTGATGCCGCCGAGGATCGAGCCCAGAACGGCCACGATCAAGATGAGCGGCGGGAAGACCACGCGCAACAGCTCGTTCTGCGAGAGGCGGATCATGGCCACCCTTGCGCCGTAGAGCGTCACGAGGAAGGGGATGGCGAGGATCGTGAAGGTCGCGCCGCTGGAGGAGAGCGGACCGATGAAGAGGATGTCCGCGATCAGAGCCAGAACCACGCCCACGCCGCCCGCGATCAGCGGTGCGGGGTTGGAGGAGGGCGAGACGCCGCGCGCGAGGATCAGGGCGAGCGAGAGCAGCGTGAAGACCACGGCCACGCCCGACCCGATGGGCGGTGCGTTCTCGAGGGCCGCGGCGCGGGCTTCGACCAGTTCCTCTTCGGTCAGGAGAACGGCTTCGCCGGTCTGGCCGGCATCCGCCATGGCGGAGCGTGCCGCCACGGATTCGTCCCACCGTTCCTGGCCGTGCAGGTCGATCATCGAGGCCTGGCATTGTTCGGAAACAGCGGTGCGCAGGATGCCGCTATTGTCCTGTTCAGCATAGTCGGAGACGGTGATCGACTGACCGCCGATGATGCCGCCGGAGGCCGCGAGAACCACGGCGAAAATCAGGCCGACGGGCGCGAAGAGATACCAAGTGAGCGCTTCCTTGCGGGTGATGGGTTCGCCGCCGCCACCCTCGACCACGACCGGCGGTGCGGAGGCGGGGCGCAGGAGGGCGAAGCCGAAGGCATAGAGACCGTAGAGGAGTGCGAGGAAGAGACCCGGCAAGAGCGCCGCCTGGAAGAGCGTGCCGACGGACAGAACGGCAGGCTGACCGAGGAAGGTCAGCGCATCCGTGCAACCCGCGAGAACGGCGCGGGTTTCCTGACCGGTGGCGTAGAGATCACCCACCAGCGTGCCCAGAAGAACGATGACGATCGAAGGCGGGATGATCTGGCCGAGCGTGCCCGACGCCGCGATGACGCCGGTGGCAAGTTCGGGCGAGTAGTTGTTGCGCAGCATGGTCGGCAAGGCCAAGAGGCCCATGGTCACCACGGTCGCGCCCACGATCCCGGTCGAGGCGGCGAGGAAGGCCCCCACGATCACGATGGAGACGGCCAGACCGCCCGGCAGCGGCCCGAAGACGCGCGCCATGGTGGTCAGGAGATCCTCGGCGATCTTGGAGCGTTCGAGGACGATACCCATCATCACGAACATGAGGACGGCGAGAAGGGTTTCGATCGACTGGCCCGCGATCACACGCTCGTTCATGCGGTTGACGATGAAGGAGATGTTGCGTTCCAGCGCCTGTTCCCAGCCACCCGGGAACACCGATTCCTCGATCCGTGGCAATTCGGGGTATCGGAAGACGGATATGGCGTCGCGCACCACACCTTCGGCCACAAGGGCGCGGTATTCGGCGGAGCCGGTGTCGATGGCCTGATGGATCAGGAGGCCCGCGCTATCGAGCGCCGCGATGATCGCGAAGGAGATCACGCCGGCGCCGGCGATGGCGAAAGCGACCGGGAAGCCGGTCAGGATCGCGGCGAAGAGAGTCAGGAAGACGATCACAAGACCGATCTCGACCCCATCCAATCCGAAAAGCATGCTGTTACGTCCCTTTGCTCGAGCGCGGTTTATCGCGGCGGCGTGTCGTTTGGATCAGGTGGACCCTGAGTGAATGGCGTGCTCGAGATCTTCGGCCTCGTCGCCCGTCTTGTCGCGGTCGAGATACTTGTTCTCGCTGCCTTCGCCCTCGACCCATTCGAGGTAGGAGCGCCAGAAGAAGGCGATGGCATGGATGAAGACCATGGCACAGAAGAGCACGATCAGGATCTTGAAGAGGAAATAGGCGTTGAAGCCGTTCGGGCTGAAGCCGATGGTTTCGACGTTCCAGCGGAAGATGCGGGACTGCGCCACCATCCGGTCGAGATCGGAGGTCGAGGTCACCGAGGGCGTCATCAAGTGGCGCCACATGAAGAACCACGAATAGAGATAGGTGAGCGTGATCGCGGGCAGCATGAAGATCAGGCAGCCGACCATGTCGATCACCTTTTTCGTGCGGAACTTCACCGCCGAATAGACGAGGTCGACGCGCACATGCCCGCCCTGCACGAAGGTGTAGGCGACGCACAGGCAGACCACGAGGGCGTTGTAGAATTTCAAACCCTCGGCCCACCAGCTGAGATCTTGCGCGAAGGCGGTGCCGAGCGGCCCGAGCTGGATTTCCGCAACCCGGAAGATCCGCTGCAGGAAGACGATCATCACCTGCACCAGCACCATCACGAGGCCCGCCCACGCGGCGGTGCGCCCGACGGCATTGGCGAAGGTTTCGAGGATGCGGACCGCGACCCAGAGGATTTCGCGGTTCCAGAACATCCCCAGAAGCGTGATGACGAGCGCGGTGGTGAAGACCACGAAGAAGAGTTCGACCGAGGCCCCGTAATAGATGAAGCGCATCACCGCTTCGGGGTTGGACCAGTCGAGCCATGCCCCCGGATTGGTGATCGCGGTGAACAGGTAATACGGCGCGAGCGCAATATTCTGAAGCACCCAAAGAATGAAGTCGATCATGCGGTGGCCCCCTGGCGCGCGGCCCCGGCACGGGGCGCGTCACATGTCTTGGTCATGGCAAGAATGGGTCCGTCCGGCCCGCGAGGGGGCCGGACGGTGGTAGGCATCGGCCCGGATCAGCCCGCGTTGTTCACGCGGTTGCGCTGGCGCATGAATTCGCCGTCGGCGATTTCGTACCAGCCCGAGGATTCCTCGATCGAGGCGAAGACGCTGTTGGCGATCTCGGCGTAGATCGGGTCGCCCATGTTCTCCATCCGGACTTCGGCGGCTGCGGTGCCGAAGGCATCCCAGACGTCTTCGGGGAACTGGCGAACCTGCACGCCTGCGGCCTGCAGACGGGCCAGTGCGGCGCCGTTTTCGGCCAGCGAGAGGGCGGTGTTCTGCGCGTGGGCTGCCTCGCAGGCGACCTTGCAGATCGTCTGCTGCTGGGGGGTCAGCGATTCCCAGATCTCGAGGTTGAACACCAGCGACAGGGTCGAGCCCGGCTCGTGGAAGCCTGCGGCGTAGTAGATGTTGGTGACTTCCTGGAAGCCCATCCGCTCGTCCGCGTAGGGGCCGATCCATTCCGCGCCGTCGATCTGCCGCGACGCGAGCGCCTGGTAGATTTCACCGCCGGGGATGTTCTGGACGGAGGCGCCCAGACGGCCCAGCACCTGGCCACCCTGCCCGGGCATACGGAAGCGCAGGCCCTGCAGGTCTTCGACCGAGTTGATCTCGATGTTGAACCAGCCGCCGGGCTGCATCGCGGTCTGACCGCACATCAGCGGCTTGAGGTTGAACAGCGAGGACAGGTTGTCGTGCAGTTCCTGACCGCCGCGACGGTAGTACCAGTTGGCCATTTCCTGCGCCGTCATGCCGAAGGGCACGGCGGTGAAGAAGGCGAAGGCCGGGTGCTGGTTGAGGAAGTAGTATTCCGCCGAGTGATACACGTCGGCCTGACCAGCGGACACGGCATCGAACACTTCGAACGCGCCCACGAGGCTGCCCGCGGGCATCTTGTTGAACGACAGCTGGCCGTCGGTCATCGCGGTGATGTAGTCGATGGCGAGCTGTGCCGCGTCGTCGAACACCGCGAAGCCATCAGGCACGGAGGTGACGAGGGTGAGCGTGCGGTTGCCCTGCGCGATGGCGGGTGCAGCCAAGGTGGTGGTGGCGGCGGCCGCGCCACCAAGTGCGGACGTTCTGAGGAACGAACGACGATCCATATGGTATCCTCCCCGGATGATGGAATTCCCACGGCCCCCCTCGGGCCGCAGTCGTGGGTTGGCCCCACGAAGTAGGCGCACCCTAGCGCGGCGATTCCGGTCCGGAAACAGGTTTTCGACCTTGAACCGACACTTTTTGTAAAATGATCTTACCAAAATCGCCCTTTTGCCGGCTTTTTCACCTAGAAGTTGAGCCGCCCCGGCGAAAATGGCGGCAAAACTTGCGACGGATGGCAGCACCACGCGCCGCATCGGGCCGCAGCCGCAGGCAAGCACGAATCTTGTGGCGCGCAAGCTTTGTGCTTTCCGTTCGTTGCGCGAAGGCCCTGCCACACGAAAGGAAAGGTGCCTTTTGCGGTTGACGCCCGAAGAGGCCACGCCTAGTTTCCGCTCACTTGGCGAAAGGCTCGGACCGATGATCTCCATTCTCGTACTTGTAGGGACCGTGCGCATGGGTCGATGACGGCAGCCATACCGTTCTCCCATGCGCCCTCGGATCGAAGCCGGGGGTTTTTTTTATGCCAGTGGCCATGCGGGCGCCACGCGACAAGCACCGCGGACGATGATGTCGATGGGAAAGGACAAACGCGATGACACGGCAGATGACCGGCGCGAAAATGGTGGTCGAGGCTCTGAAGGATCAGGGTGTCGAGGTCGTATTCGGCTATCCCGGCGGTGCCGTGCTGCCGATCTACGACGAGATTTTTCAGCAAAACAACATCCGCCACATCCTTGTGCGGCATGAACAGGGCGCGGTCCATGCCGCCGAAGGCTATGCCCGTTCGACCGGCAAGCCGGGCGTCGTTCTGGTGACCTCTGGGCCGGGCGCGACCAATGCGGTGACGGGCCTGGTCGATGCGCTGATGGATTCGATCCCGATCGTGGTCCTGACGGGGCAGGTTCCGACCTTCATGATCGGCTCGGACGCGTTCCAGGAGGCCGACACGGTCGGCATCACGCGCCCCTGCACCAAGATGAACTGGCTGGTGAAGGATACCGACCAATTGTCGGACACGATCCACCAAGCTTTCCATATCGCGACGCAGGGCCGCCCCGGCCCGGTTCTGGTCGACATCCCCAAGGACGTGCAATTCGCCACCGGCATCTATGTGGAAAAGCCGCAGGCCAAGGTCGCGCATTACCAGCCCCGGACCAAGGGCGATCCCGCGATGATCGAGGCGCTGGTCGAAGCGATGGAACAGGCCGAGCGCCCGGTATTCTATACCGGCGGCGGCGTGATCAATTCGGGCCCGCGCGCGAGCGCGCTGCTGCGCGAATTGGTGGCCGCGACCGATTTCCCCATCACCTCGACCCTGATGGGTCTGGGCAGCTATCCGGCATCGGGCAAGAACTGGTTGGGCATGCTGGGGATGCACGGGCTTTACGAGGCCAATCTGGCGATGCACGGCTGCGACCTGATGATCAACATCGGGGCGCGGTTCGATGACCGGATCACGGGCCGGATCGCGGATTTCAGCCCGGGCTCGAAAAAGGCGCATGTCGATATCGACCCCTCGTCGATCAACAAGGTGATCCATGCCGATTTCCCGATCATCGGGGATGTGACGCAGGTTCTGGAAGAGGTCCTGCGCGTCTGGAAGGCGCGCGGATCGAAGACGAACAAGGCCGCGCTGAAGACATGGTGGGGTCGGATCACCGAGTGGCGGGCGGTGAAATGCCTGACCTACAAGAATTCCGAGACGACGATCAAACCGCAATACGCGCTGGAGCGTCTGGAGGCCCTGACCAAGGGGCGCGACCGCTACATCACGACCGAAGTGGGCCAGCACCAGATGTGGGCGGCGCAATTCCTTGGCTTCGAGGATCCCAACCGCTGGATGACGAGCGGCGGCCTCGGCACGATGGGTTATGGCACGCCGGCCTCGATCGGGGTGCAGATCGCGCATCCCGATGCGCTGGTCATCAACGTTGCGGGCGAGGCATCGTGGCTGATGAACATGCAGGAGATGGGCACGGCGGTGCAGTACCGCCTGCCGGTCAAGCAGTTCATCCTGAACAACGAGCGTCTGGGCATGGTGCGCCAGTGGCAGGAATTGCTGCATGGTGAGCGCTATTCCCACAGCTGGTCAGAGGCGCTGCCCGATTTCGTGAAGCTGGCCGAGGCCTTTGGCTGCAAGGGCATCTTGTGCAAGGATCCCAAGGATCTGGACGATGCGATCATGGAGATGCTGGCGTACGAGGGGCCGGTGATCTTCGACTGTCTGGTCGAGAAGCACGAGAATTGCTTCCCCATGATCCCGTCGGGCAAGGCGCATAACGAGATGCTCTTGGGCGAGGCGGAAACCAAGGGTGTGATCGGGGCCGAAGGCGGCGTTCTGGTCTGATCCCTACCCTATCGCAAGACGGACAAGCGGGCCCTTCGGGGCCCGTTTTTCTTTGGTTTTTCGGAAGAATTGGGCGCATGGGGTTGTCTATCGGGGCGCGGCAATAGTAACAAAGCGACCTTACACATGTCGTTTTTGAACATTGACCGGGGCGGTGGCGACCATCGGCGCGGGCCTCGTGCCGCCCGCCGCGCGCCCCAAGGAAAGGGACAGAACATGGCACAATCAGACCCGGATGACCTGAACGTTCAGGGCATTCCCGAGCCTGACGGGCATCATGACCCGATCGAGACGGAATACGATATCGGGCAGGACAATATCGAAGGCAGCGTCGGCCGCTTCGACTTTGACATCCACAACCCGGTCTTTGCGATTTCGGGCCTGTCGGTGGTGGCGTTCGTCGCCTATGCGCTGTTGGCCCCCGGACAGGCGGCGGAGTTCTTTGGCTGGCTCAGGCCTGCGCTGACGTCGAGTTTCGACTGGTTCTTCATGCTGTCGGCCAATGTCTTTGTCCTCTTCTGCCTTGCGCTGATCGTTTTGCCGGTGGGCAAGGTCCGGCTGGGCGGCGCGGAGGCGACGCCCGATTATTCCTATGCGGGCTGGTTCGCGATGCTCTTCGCGGCGGGCATGGGCATCGGGCTGATGTTTTTCGGCGTTTTGGAGCCGGCCTATTATTTCGGCACGCCTTGGGGCGATGCGCCGCTGGGTGCGATCAGGCCCTTTGACGAGAATGGCGCCTTGATCGCCGGCAATGTGGAGGAGGCACGCCGGATGGCGCTGGCCGCCACATCCTACCATTGGGCGCTGCATCCTTGGGCGATCTATGCGGTGGTGGCGCTGGCGCTGGCGCTCTTTACCTACAACAAGGGGCTGCCGCTTTCGATCCGCTCGGCCTTCTACCCGCTTCTGGGGGAGCGTGTCTGGGGCTGGTGGGGCCATGTCATCGACATCCTTGCCGTTTTCGCCACGCTCTTCGGGCTTGCGACATCGCTCGGGCTCGGCGCGCAGCAGGCCAATGCGGGGCTTGAGCATGTCTATGGCATCGAGAACAGCACGACGGTGCAGGTGATCCTGATCATCGGCATCACGGCGATTGCGCTGGTGTCGGTGCTGCGGGGACTGGACGGGGGCGTGAAGGTCCTGTCCGAGATCAACATGGTGCTGGCGGTGCTGTTGCTGCTGTTCGTGCTCTTCGCGGCGGGGGCGGCGACGATCCTGACCGAATTCGGCCGGGGACTTGTCGCCTATGCCCAAGAGATCGTGCCGCTGTCCAACCCCTTCGGGCGCGAGGATGACGGCTACCGCGAGGGTTGGACGGCCTTTTACTGGGCCTGGTGGATCAGCTGGTCGCCCTTTGTCGGCATGTTCATCGCCCGGGTGAGCCGGGGCCGGACGGTGCGCGAATTCCTGACCTGCGTGCTGATCATCCCCTCGCTGGTCTGCGTGTTGTGGATGGCGGTCTTTGGCGGGGCGGCGATCAACGACATGGTGGCCGATCCCGACGGGTCGGCGGTCATGGCCAATGTGATCGAGAGCTACAGCCCGGAATTGTCGCTGTTTGCCATGCTCGAAAGCCTGCCGCTGGCCGCGATCACCTCGACGCTCGCCATCGTTTTGGTGATCGTGTTCTTCGTCACCTCGTCGGACAGTGGCAGCCTTGTGATCGACACGATCACGGCGGGCGGCAAGATCGACGCGCCGGTGCCGCAGCGGATATTCTGGTGCACGTTTGAGGGATTGGTGGCTATCGCGCTTCTGATCGGGGGCGGCCTTGCCTCGCTTCAGGCGATGGTCATCTCGACCGGCCTGCCCTTCACGCTGGTGCTTTTGGCGCTGTGCCTGTGCATCTACCTGGGCCTGCGCAGCGAACACGGGGTACTGAAGGCGGCGGCGCCTGCCGAATAAGCCCAATTGCACCCTTTCCCATCGCGGCCCGCCCGGCTAAACCGGGCGGGCCGTTTTCATGCCAGGGGCCGCCCATGTCACCGCTCAACATCGAGAAAGGCTCGTCGAGCCATTCCGCCTACGATCTTCGCAGCCATATGTCCGACACGGTGGAAACCCACACGCTGGCGGTACTGGTGCAAAACGAGGCGGGCGTGCTGGCGCGCGTGATCGGCCTGTTTTCCGGGCGGGGTTACAACATCGAGAGCCTGACCGTGGCCGAGGTGGACCGCGCGGGCCACCGGTCGCGCATCACGATCGTGACGAGCGGCACGCCGCAGGTGATCAACCAGATCAAGATGCAGCTGGAGCGCATGGTGCCGGTGCACGAGGTCCATGACCTGACGGTCGAGGGCCCCTTCGTCAGCCGGGAACTGGCGCTGATCAAGGTCATCGCCAAGGGCGAGCACCGGGTCGAGGCGTTGCGCATCGCAGAGATCTTTCGCGCCAACGTGGTGGACTCCACGCTGCAGAGTTTCGTCTTCGAAATCACCGGCACGCCGGAAAAGGTCGATGCCTTTTGCGAGTTGATGCGGCCCTTGGGCGAGGTGCGGCTGGCGCGCACCGGCGTCGCGGCCATCGCGCGCGGGGTCTAGGGCCGCCGCATCCCCAGACATGATCGGGGCGCGGGGATGATACCCCGCGCCCCCTTTTGTTGACCGTCTCGGGGCGATCAGCCGGCCGGGATCAGGCCCGCGTCTGCGGCGGCGGCGATTTCCTCGGCGTTGAGCATCCCGTCGCCATTGGCGTCGAGGGCCGCAAACTCGGCCTCGGTCAGGTCGGGCAGCGCTGTCTGCGCCTCGTCATAGCTGACCATCCCGTCTCCATCGGCATCGAGCACGAGGGCCTGCCCCATGGCATGGCCTGCCCCCACCAGCCCGAGGATGAGCGCGGCATAGGCGATCGGCTGGGCGCGGCGGAACATGGTGCGTGTCGTCATGTGTCGGGTCTCCTTGACCTTGTTGCGAAGCGAAGGCGGTTTGTCCGCCCTCGGGAAGGAAGACCGGGAAAGCGGCGATTTGATCCCGCGCCCCCTCGCCGCGCGGCACATGCGGCGGCGGCTTGCCGGAAAGAGCGCGGGCAGCGGGCGACGTCTTGCCGAGGGCGGCGGCGCCTGCGCGCGATCTGCGGAAGGTCGCCGAGGATGGGCGGGGCATGGCGCAGGGGGGCCTTGGCGGGCGCGCGGGCTTGTGCCGGGGCGCGGGATCGGCGGTGCTGAGGCCATCGGCCTTGATAGGAGATCGCCCGATGACAGCCCCCTGCCCCGCCGGGCGTCCGCCCGCCACGGCCCGCGCCTTTATCGCGCTTTTGCCAGACTTGAGGCGCAGCGCGCGCCGCCTGAGCCGATCGGCGGAGGATGCCGACGATCTGGTGCAGGAAACCCTGCTTCGGGTCTGGTCGCGGTTGGCGATGGCGCAAACGGGGGCGAGCGATGCGCCCCCTGTCACCGATCTGCGCGCCTATGCCTTTGCCACGCTGAGGAATTGCGCCCGCACAAGGGGAAGGGGTGTGCCGCCGGGCGATCATGCCGGAACCGCACCCGATCCCGACGAGACTGCGGACGCGGGCGCGGATCCCGAGGCGGATCTGGCCGCACGGCGGGCGTTGGCTGCCCTTGACCGGTTGCCAGAGGATCAGCGCGCGCTCCTGCGGCTGCGGGCTGTGGAGGGGTTGAGCTATGCCGAGATCGCCGCGGAGACGGGCCTGCCGCTTGGCACGGTGACCTCGCGGCTGTCGCGGGGACGGCGCGCGCTGCGCCGGGAGTTGGGGCTGGGCGCGGAGGCGGCTGTCATGGAGGATCTGGCCGCGGGGGCCGCACAGAGGCGGCAGGCGCAATCACGATGAGCCGAGGATGACCCGGACGTAATCCTGCGTTTCGGCGAAGGGCGGGATGCCGTCATGCTCGCGCACCGCCTCGGGCCCGGCGTTGTAGGCGGCAAGCGCGTGATCCCAGCGGCGGAAATCGCGGAATTGCATGGCGAGATAGCGTGCGCCGCCGTCGAGATTGGCGGTAGGGTCATGCGGATCGACCCCCAGAAGCGCGGCCGTGTCGGGCATGAGTTGGGCGAGGCCTATGGCGCCGGCGTGGCTGACGGCCTCGGTGTTCCAGCCCGATTCCTGCTGGACGAGGCGCAGGAACAGATCCTCGGGGATGCCGTGGCGGCGGGCGGCGGCGCGGGCCACTTCGAGCCAGGGGCCGTCGTAGCGGCCTTCGAAGCGGGGGATGGCGGTTGCGTCCGGGTCGAAATCGGGGCGTAGCCGGACCGAGGCCGCGTATTGCGTGGATGCCCGGCTGTCGAGAACGCCGAGCGCGCGGTTGATCCGTTCCATCGGGTCGGCATGAAGCGACCGGGCCGCGACACCCGTGAGCACGAGCGCAAGCGCAACCACAAGCAGGCGAAGGGACAGCACAGGGGACATCGGCGATCGGGACGGCGTCATGGTGCGCAGAAATAGGGCATTCCGGGGGGAAATTCCAGCGCCATGCCGCGCGTCCCCGTGCAGGCTGCGCGGGCCGAAAGATGCCTTTAACCTTTTCTTGACCATGGCAGGATGATCTAAGCGGGACGCGCCGCCGACTCGCAGCGGTGGCCAGCACATGCCAGAACGGGGAGAAAGAGACATGGCCGGATCCGTCAACAAGGTGATCCTGATCGGCAATCTGGGCCGCGACCCCGAGGTGCGCAGCTTTCCCAATGGCGGCAAGGTCTGCAACCTGCGCATCGCCACCTCGGAAAACTGGAAGGACCGCAACACCGGCGAGCGCCGCGAGAAGACCGAATGGCATTCGGTCGCGATCTTTTCGGAACCTTTGGCGCGGATCGCGGAGCAATACCTGCGCAAAGGGTCTAAGGTTTATATCGAAGGCCAGCTGGAAACCCGCAAATGGCAAGACCAGTCGGGGGCCGACCGCTATTCGACGGAAGTGGTGCTGCGGCCCTATCGGGGCGAGTTGACGCTGTTGGACGGGCGTGACGGCGGCGGCAGCGGCAGCGGTGGCGGTGGCGGCGGTTATGGCGGCGGGGCCTCGGGCGGCTATGGCGATGATCGCGGCGGCGGCTATCCCGATGACCGGGGCGGCCCGTCGTCGGGCGGCGGCTATGGCGGTGGCGGCGGCAGCGATGTCGACGACGAGATCCCGTTCTGAGGACCGCGAGACACCCTGAACGTTGCTTTCGCGGCAGGCGCGGGACGCCTCCGGCGGGCGTATTTTGGAAGCAAAGACGGGCAGCCCCGGATCACGGGGGCGGCCTTTGGACATGGGCCTTGGGCAGATGACACCGATCAATCCGACCTACACGCGCACCTTTGCGCCCCCGGTGATGGAGGCGCGGCGCTGGATCGAGGGCAAGACATTTTCGCCCGAGCGGCCGCTGATCTTGCTCAGCCAGGCGGCGCCGGTCGATCCGCCGCCCACAGCCCTTGCGCGGGCGATGGCGGATGCGCTCATCGAGAACCCGGCGTCGCATTTCTACGGCCCGGTTCTGGGGATGCCGGAATTGCGCGCGGAACTGGCGGCGCAATGGTCGCAGGCCTATGGCGGCGCGATTACGCCGGCGCAAGTGGCGGTGACGGCCGGCTGCAACCAGGCCTTCACGGCCGTCATGTCGACGCTGGCGGGCGCGGGCGACGAGGTGATCGTGCCCCTGCCCTTCTATTTCAATCACAAGATGTGGCTGGACATGGAAGGGGTTGCTTGCGTGCCCCTGCCCACCGGCGATGACCTGATGCCCGACCCCGAGCGGGCGGCGGCGCTGGTGACGGGCCGGACGCGGGCCATCGTGCTGGTCAGCCCCAACAATCCCACGGGACGGGAATATCCGCCCGAGGTCTTGCGCGCCTTCTTCGATCTGGCGCGCAAGCGGGGGGTGGCGCTGATCCTCGACGAGACCTACCGCGATTTCCATTCGCAGCCCGGTGCGCCCCATGGTCTGTTCGCTGATCCCGATTGGGATGACACGCTGATCCATCTGTATTCCTTTTCAAAGGCCTACAGGCTGACAGGGCATCGGGTGGGGGCGATCATGGCGTCGCCTGCGCGGCTGGCGGAGGTGGAGAAATTCCTTGATACCGTCGCGATCTGTCCGCCGCAGGTGGGGCAGATCGGGGCGCTGTGGGGGATGCGGAACCTCAAGGATTGGCTGGCGGGCGAGCGGGCCGAGATATTGGCGCGGCGCGATGCGCTTGTCGCGGGGTTCCAGCGGCTGTCGGGTTGGGAATTGATGGGCTGCGGGGCGTATTTCGCCTATGTGCGCCATCCCTTTGCCAAGGATTCCGACGTCGTGGCGCGGGATATGGTGGATGCGGCTGCCCTGCTGGTCCTGCCCGGCACGATGTTCGGGCCGCGCAAGGCGGAGGGCGGCACCGGGCAGGCGGAGGCAACGCTCCGGATTGCCTTTGCCAATGCCGATGCGGGTGGGCTGGCCGAAGTGGTCGACAGGCTCGCGGCGCTGGACCTGTGACGAAGCGGGGAGGCGCCGCCACCCTTGCCGCGCCGGACGCGAGAGCGTAATCAACCGCGACACCAAGGGGGCCGGACGCGGCCCTGACGGACCAAACCACTGGAAGGACCCGCGCACCATGGCGAAATCGGTTGCGAAAAAGGCCTCGAACCTTTTCGTCTGGATCATCCTCGGGCTCTTGTTCGTGGCCCTTGCGGGGTTCGGCATCGGGTCGTTCAGTGGCGGCGGCAGCCGGATCGGCAGCGTCGGCGACATCGAGATCACGGCCGAGGATTACGCCCGTGCGCTCGATCAGGAAATCCGCGCCCGCATCGCCCAGACGCGTCAGCCCGTGACACTGTCGGACCTGCAGGCTCAGGGGATCGACCAGGCGGTGTTGCAATCGCTGGTGGCGCAAGCGGCGCTGGCCAACGAGGCGGCGCGGATGGGCCTGTCGGTGGGCGACGAGGCGGTCGCGCGCGAGATCACGCGGATCGAATCCTTTCAGGGGATCGACGGCACCTTTGACCGCGAGGCCTATGAGCAGGTGCTGCGCCAAAACGGCCTGACGCCCGCGGATTTCGAAGAGGACATGCGCGAGGATACCGCGCGCAGCCTGTTGCAGGTGGCGGTTCTGGGCGGGTTGCAGCCCGACCCGGCCATTGCAGAGGCGCTGGTCGCCTACCAGGGCGAGACACGCGATTTCAGCATCCTGACGATCACCGAGGCGGATCTGCCCGGTGGTCTGCCCGCGCCGAGCGAGGCCGATCTGCAAGCCCATTACGAGGCGAACCCGGACCGCTTCACCCGGCCCGAGGCGCGGCGGATCACCTATTCCTGGGTGACGCCCTCGATGCTGATGGACGATGTGGAGATCGACGCGGGCGCACTGCGCGATCTTTACGAGGCGCGGGCCGATCTTTACCGCCAACCCGAGCGGCGGTTGCTGGAGCGGCTGGTGTTCATCGACGAGGCGGCGGCGCAGGCGGCCTTCGACGCGATCGCGGCGGGGGAGACGGATTTCGACGCGCTGGTGGCCGAACGCGGCCTGTCGCTGGAAGATGTGGATTTGGGCGAGGTCGCGCGTGGCGATCTGTCGGCGGAGGCGGCCCAGGCGATTTTCAGCGACACCGAGAGCGAGATCATCGGGCCGGTTCAATCGGCGCTGGGGCCCGCGCTGTTCCGGGTCAACGCGGTTCTGGATGCCTCCGAAGTGCCGTTCGAAGAGGCGGAAGAGGAATTGCGCGCGGAACTGGCCGCAGAGGCGGCGCGGCGCGTGATCGACGACCTGCGCGATCCGGTCGATGACCTGTTGGCCGAGGGTGCGACGCTGGAGGAACTGGCTGCCGACACCGAGATGCGGCTGGGCACCATCGACCTGACGCCTGCCTCGGAAGAGGGGATCGCGGGCTATGACGCCTTCCGCGAGGCCGCGCGCGCGGCGGAGGAGGGAGATTTCCCCGAACTGCTGGAACTGAGCGACGGCGGGTTGTTCGCCCTGCGGCTGGACGAGGTCGTGCCCCCCACCCTGCCGCCCTTCGACGAGGTGCGGGCGCTGGTGGTCGAAAGCTGGCGGGCGGGCGTGCTGCGCGACCAGTTGGCCGCGCGGGGCGAGGCCATGGTGGCCGAGATGGCGACGGGCGCGACGCTGGACAGTTTGGGCGCGGTCACGGCGGAGGTCGCGGTGCGGCGGCAGGATTTCATCCCCGATGCGCCCCCCACGCTGGTCGCGCAGGTGTTCCGCCTGTCGCAGCCCGGTGACGTGGTTCTGGTGCCGGGAGCGGACCGTGCTCTGATCGCGCGCCTCGATGCGATCAACCCCGGCGCGCGGGATGATCCGACGACCCAGATCCTGACACAGATCATCGGGCAGACCGTGGCGCAATCCATGGCGCAGGATATTTTCGAGGCCTATGGGCAGGCGATGCAAGCCGAAGTCGGCATCCGACTGGACCAGTCGATGATCAACGCCGTTCACACGCAGTTCCCCTGATGGCGCAGATCTCGGATTTCGCCGCCTTCGAGGCGGGTTGGACTGCCGGAAAGAACCAGCTGGTCTATGCGCGGCTGGCGGCCGATCTGGATACGGCCGTATCGGTGATGATGAAGCTGACCGATGCGGGGCGAGACAGTTTCATCCTTGAATCGGTGACCGGCGGCGAGGTGCGCGGGCGCTATTCGATCATCGGCTGCAAGCCGGACCTGATCTGGGAATGCCATGGCGAAACAAGCCGCCTGAACCGGGCGGCGCGTTATGATCGCGAGAGTTTCGAGCCTTGCGACGCGCCCCCGCTGGAGGCCTTGCGCGCGCTGCTGGCCGAAAGCGCCATCGACATGCCCGAGGACCTGCCCGCGGCTGCCGCGGGGCTGTTCGGATATCTGGGCTATGACATGATCCGGCTGGTCGAGCACCTGCCGAACGTGAACCCCGATCCGCTTGGATTGCCCGATGCGGTGCTGATGCGCCCCTCGGTCATCGCGGTTCTGGACGGGGTGAAGGGCGAGGTGGCGGTGGTGGCCCCCGCTTGGGTTTCTTCGGGCCTGTCGGCGCGCGCCGCCTATGCGCAGGCCGCCGAGCGGGTGGCGGATGCGCTGCGCGATCTGGAACGCGCGCCTGCCATGGCCAGCCGCGAGATGGGCGAGGCGCGCACAGTGGCCGAGCCCGTGTCGAATTTCGCCAAGGCCGATTATCTGGCAGCGGTCGAGACGGCCAAGGATTACATCCGCGCGGGCGACATTTTTCAGGTCGTGCCCTCTCAGCGCTGGACGCAGGAGTTTCCCGAGCCCCCCTTTGCGCTGTACCGCGCGCTCCGGCGCACGAACCCGTCGCCCTTCATGTTCTTTTTCAACTTCGGACCTTTCCAGGTGGTTGGCGCAAGCCCCGAGATCCTGGTGCGGGTGTTCAAAGGCGAGGTCACGATCCGGCCCATCGCGGGCACGCGCAAGCGCGGGGCCACGCCCGAGGAGGATCGGGCGCTCGAGGCCGATCTCTTGGCGGACCAGAAGGAACTGGCCGAGCATCTGATGCTGCTGGATCTTGGCCGGAACGACGTGGGCCGGGTTGCCAAGATCGGGACGGTGCGGCCGACCGAGGAATTCATCGTCGAGCGCTATTCCCACGTCATGCACATCGTGTCGAACGTGGTGGGCGAGTTGCGCGAGGATCAAGATGCGCTGTCCGCGCTTCTGGCGGGGTTGCCTGCGGGCACGGTTTCGGGCGCGCCCAAGGTGCGGGCGATGGAGATCATCGACGAGTTGGAGCCCGAAAAGCGCGGCGTCTATGGCGGGGGCGTGGGCTATTTCAGCGCGGGCGGCGACATGGACATGTGCATCGCCCTGCGCACCGCCGTGCTGAAGGATGGCAAGCTCTACATCCAGGCGGGCGGCGGCGTGGTCTATGACAGCGACCCCGAGGCGGAATTCGAGGAAACCGTGAACAAGTCGCGCGCGATCCGCCGGGCGGCGGAGGATGCGGGCCTGTTCTCGGGGCGTGGGAACCGCTGACAGGCGGCGGGATCGCGCCCTATTCGGGAAGGTTCGTCAAGACCGCCGAGACGGGCGCCAGCGCCACGCCCTCGGCACGGCTGGCGAGTGCCCATGAAAAGAGCGCCGTCACCGTGTCGGGCCGCGTCCGGCCCGCGACGATCACGCTGCCGGTCTGCACGGCGTCGAAGGCCGCGCGGCCAAGAAAGCGCGTGATGACCGTGGCGCGCTGATCCTCGTCGTCAAGCAGGCGGAAGAAGGTCGTGCCGGGCACGCCCAGCCGCCGTGCAGTCTGTTCGGCGGCATTCAGCCCCTGCGGAAAGGCGATGAAGCCATGCCCTGTGGCGCCGAGCGCGCCCATGGTGGCGTCAAGCACCGGGCGGTCGGACTGGATGCGGCCCGAGGGGTCATCCATCATCGCGACGGCCTGCGGCATCTGCGCGGTTGCGTCGGCAAGGGCCACCTCGACATCGGCGGGGGTTGCGCCCGGCGCGATGGCGGGGGCTGCGAGGATCACCACCTCGAATCCGGAGGCGCGGAAAGCCGCCGCACGTTCGGCCGCATCGGGGCGCGTCGGGTCGATGGCGAAGGTGATCGGAAAGCTGACATCGGCAAGGGCCACGGGGTCGAGCGGGGTTGCGGGATCGTCGATCAGCACGACGGCCATGAGCGGTGTGCCGGGGGGTGCGGAGAAGGCTTCGGCATTGTCGCGGAGCGCGTTGGGTGCCGTGGTTTCGGGCTCCGGCCCGGGCTGCGGCGCAAGGTCGGCAGGCGGTGCGGGCGGGGGCGTCACGGGCGCAGCGCTTGCCTGCGGCAGGGCGGGTGCTGCGGGCGCCACCCCGGTGGCGGGCGGCACCTGCGGCAGGCGGCGCGGCTGATCGGGGG